>CALOBC010000024.1:0-13690 GCA_942491145.1 Myxococcota bacterium
ACCAGTTCGAGACTGGAGGTCGAGAGCGTTGCAACCGAAGCTGCTGGCCGACTCAACGTCGCGCCCACTCTCTTGTTTGCCGCCCTTCCGAGCGGCCCCCGCTGTTATCCAGCTGGGAGTTTGTCGGCAAGGACTTTTTTTTCCCGAAGGAGAAAGTTCCTCGCCGCCGGCGCTCACCACGTACAGCAATCGCTGTAGCCAAGCTCAGGCTGCCAGCAGGAATGAACCTTGAAGGCGAGCCCTTGACCATCGAAGGTCAACGTCTCGGGGGTGAACACTGGGTTGGGATGGGACGGTGCCCGTCCAACCCCCTCCTTATACAAGCCCCTCCCGAAGCTGTCCAATCCCTCTGGCCAGTTTTTTTGAGATGGGAGGCTCAGTCCGCGCGAGATCGGGTGGAGCTGGCTCGCCAGCAATGTCGTGGTTTTCAGTGTTCTCGGGACCGGATCGCCGGCAGGCAGATGAGGAGCCCCGCCAGGATCAAGGTCCAGGGAGATCGGGAAGCCGGTTCGACCGCGCTGCAGCCGGGGCCCCCGCCAGGCGTGAAGGCTGCACCGCTGTCGCTGGGGGAGTGACCGGAGTCGGTGGATCCCGCCGTGCAACGGGGGGGACCCAGCTGGGGCGCCGTGGGGGCAGCGGAGAGCCAGCGACCCTGAAACTCCCGCTCCGCGTCGGCACGAGAGCCCATCCAAAGCGCACCATTGAACGCATGGGCCACATCGGTGGCGACGGGGCCTTCAGCGCCCTCCACCACATCCGTGTCGGCATCCAACAATGCCGGGGGCAACAGGCGATCGGGATCGACGAGCAGCACTTGCTCACACTGGTCGAAGGCCATCGGACGCTGGATCACCGCGTCCTGAATGCCCGTGTCGAGGTGGTAGTAGGTGCCGCTGGGGGTGTAGCCGGTCAACACGAGCGGGCTTGGATCGGCCGGGTCGAAGGCCATCTCGAGCTCGCAGAACACGCCCACGTCCAGCACGTGTTCGCTGCGCTGTTGCAGGTCAAGGCGTCCTGATTGACCAGAAGCACGCAGGGACCGGCGTTCCGGTTCGGGGCCGCACGCGGTCAGCTCGAAGCTCCACAAGCTGAGCTGGGCGTCAGAGATGATGCCCGACGTCGGCCGCAGCATCACGAGGTGGAGCGGCTGCGGGCTGGAGCACCCGGTGCCGCCGAGCGCGATCGCCCCGCAGATCGCCCAGAACCGACGGCTCAGGAGCTGGCCCCCGCATCGGCTGGAGCCTGCGGTTCGGCTGGAGCCTGCGCTTCTTCGTCCCAGGCCTTGAGCACACAGAGCATTGCTGGGATGAAGGCCAGTCCGAGCGGCAGCAACAACCGCACTTCGCGGATTCGCCCGAAGGCCAGGATCAGGCCCAAGTAGGGACCCATCACCAAGATCAGCCAGCGGAGCTTTGGCGGTACATGCTTCCACCCAAGGAAGGGAAGGGCCAGCCACGCGCCCGCAAACGCGATGGCGTAGGCAATCCACTCCGTGCGGGTGAGGTTGTTCCGAAGGAATCCGATGGCGTTCTTGCCGTCCGCCCATCCGGTCACCTCCACCACCTGTCGCACGGCAACAAACGGCACCAGCCAGACAATGGCCATCAGCGCACAGCGGGCCACCAAGCGACCCACCGGCTCGTCACCCCACCGCAGCGCGAAGTGGATGGGAATGAGAAATACCACAGTCTCACGGTTCAGGGCGCCCAACACCAGCATCGGGAACAACCAGCGGTCCCGGCCCTGCATCGTGACCATCGCACCCAGCGTCCAGAACATCAGGTCGGGGGCGCTGGCCGGTTGGAACCAGTAGTGCTCGAAGCTGGGGCCATGCAAGGCGGCCATGAAGACCGTGCCGCCAAAGGCCCAGGCCGTGGGCAAGAAGAAGCGCTGGAATCGATGCAGCGCGAGGAACGTGAAGAACATCGAGAGGAAGCGCACACCCAGATAGCCGGCCTCGCGCCGATCTTGCTCGGGAATGGGCAAGGGGGACAGCGCGTGCTGCACCGCTTCAGCCGTGAAGGGCACAGCGAGGCGATACGCCCAGGGACTCTCGCCTATCAGGCTGATGATGCGCTCGTGGCGAGCGGCCCGCTTGTCGGCCTTTTCACCGTAGTTGACGTTGTAGCCGTGCAGCGATGTAAGAATTGTCGCAAGGCCCAGGTACAACAGGACCACGGCCACGAAGTTTCGGGTGCGGGCTTTCTTCTTCGTCATGGGGCCGCTGCTTAGCGCAGTCAACGGCCACATTCACCTCCCACCCGCAGCCGTCTCGACACTCTCCCCAGAAGAGCCGACTTGCCAGACCTCAACCGCAACACCGCGCCCGTCGCCGATGTACGTGCCGAAGTCTGGATTGCGCGGACAGTGTTGCTCCTGGGGGTCGGCGCTCTCGCCATCGGCTTGCTGCCGGAACCCACCGCGCGCTTGCTCTCGCACCCGCTGGGGGAGGCCCCGGGCCACATCTGGGTGCAGTGGCTGTTGGAGCGGAGTGTGCTGGAAGGCGCGGACTTCTTTGGCGTGGACGACGTCATTCTCCACGAGCGCCTGTGGCTGGTGCCCACCGATCCTCTCGCTCGACTTCTGAGCCTGCCACTGGGCCTGCTGCTGGGTCGGGTGGCCGCGTACAACATCCTGACGGTCGGCCTCTTGGGACTTGCGGCCAGCGCAGGCGCCGCCATTGCCCGCAGTCTCGGTGCCCGACCGGTGGCGGCAGCCGTCGGCGCGCTGTTCCTCATCTGGAGTCCCGCCCTGCTCGGCTTCGCCGCCGACGGACGCCAGGACTCCCTCGGCATCGGCTGGTTGCTGGTGCTGGGGCTCACCTGGCTGCGGGCCATGCGCCACCCCAGCCTGCGGGCCGGCCTGGCACTCGCAGGTGCCGCCGTGCTCACCGTTCTCGCCGGAGTCAACCTCGCAGTGGTCGCGGCCACCGCGCTGTTGGTGCCCTCCTTGGTCGCCCTCGCACGCTCCCGGCGCCGGCTGCTGCCCCTCACGCTCGGGGCGGCCGCGGGAGGGCTGACGGTCGCGTTGATGCTCAGCCTGCTCTTGTCGGTCGAGGGGCACGATCCCGCACGCCTGAAGCAGACCAGCAACATCGACGGCAAGCAGTTCTTCACCGTGGTCGACATGGACTCGATTCGGTCCAGGCGCACTGCCGACTTCTGGTGGGGCGCCCGCCGGCTGAACCAGGAGCCTGCCGGCCAGTCGCAGTGGGTGCTGCCGGCGACCACCCTCAAGATCTCCCACACCCATGATGCTGCGAGCATGCTCAGGCTGCAGAGCTTCGCCCCTGGAGGCTGGTGGTGGCTCGGTGTGGCGCCTTGGATGCTGCTGGGGGTGGGGTTGGTCGTCCGCCCCCGACAGGTCTGGCCTTGGGCACTGGGCGCGGTGGCCTTCCAGTTTCTCGGGTTGGGATACGGGGCATCACATACATTGCCGTTGGTGGTGGGGAGCACACGCTTCTACCTCGCCCCAGCAGTCCTGTTGGAGGGCCTGCCGGGGGTCTCGCGCTTCAACAACTACGGCCTGTTCAGCGCGCTCGCGGCCGCTTGCCACGGCGTGGTCGCCGCGCTGGTCCTGACCGCCCTTCGGCGGCCCCTTCCCTGGGGCCTGCTCGTCGCTGGGGCCTGGGCCTTCGAGGTGATGGGCGGGCCCGTGCCACTGCCGCTGCCCACCACCAACGTCGTGGTGCCCGACGCGTTGATTGCGCCCCTGAAGACACTGCCCATCGATCAAGGCGTGCTGGTCCTCCCATTGAGCCGCGACGTCAACTACCTGCTCCAGACCCTCCACGGTCACCCCAGCCCCCAGCGCTTTCGAGCGCGCAGCTCCAAGTTCCAGCGGGATCCAATGCTCGCCGACCCCAGTGACGCCATCCATCGCATCGTCGAGACCACAACCGGAGACCGCGAGCCTGAGCCGCTGTTGCAGCAGGTGCTCTGGGAAGCCAGCGTCGGTGCGGTGGTTGCGATGCCCAAGCTGATGCCCCGTCGCCAGGGAGAAGCCCTGCTTCAGGCCCTCCATGCCACGCTGGGTCCGCCGGTCTGGTCCTCGGACACCGCCACACTCTGGATGCTCTCCGACGGGAGCTCCCGCACAGCGCCTCCCCGCTGATCTACAGTCGGCCCGATGCCCAATGTCCTCCGCCGCACGCTGCCCGCCTTGTTGCTCACCGCAATGGTGCTCTTCGCGTGCAGCTCGGCGCTCCGGAACTTGTGGGGCACGTACATCGGCGTGGTGGACACCCACTGGGAAGAAGGGGTGACCTGGTGGTACTGGAACATCGCCACCAATGGGTTTCGGGGCATCAACCCGCTCCACAATGACCTGCACGCTTGGCCCGCTGGCTACGACCACTTCGCGCTGATCGGCAGCTTCGGTGACGCGCTCACGGCCGCGCCCTTCTTCTGGCTGTTTGAGGCGCCAGCGTCGTACAACCTGACCATTGCTGCGTTTGTGCTGTTCAACGGGCTCGCGGCGCTGCTGATGTTTCGACGTTGGATCGACCACCCGACGCTGCCCTTTGCGCTGGCCGCCGCGACCACCTTCCAGCCGTTGTTCCACTTCTTCGTCGAAGAGGGGCGTCCCACCCAGCTGCTGTTCGGCTGGGTCTACCTCGCGATCGCCTCACTCAAGCCGGTTCTCGACGACCCCGAGCGGGCACCCATCTGGCCGCTGGTGCTGGGCTTGGCGGGGTCCTTTGTGTGCTTCTGGTTCAACGGGTACTTCCTGTACTTGACGTTCCCGATGCTCATTCTGGCCGGGGCCCGAACCCTACCTGAATCCCGTCGTGGTGCGCTCTATCGCCGGTCGGCGATGGCCCTGGGACTCGCGGTGGTCTGTGCGTTTCCCTTCGGCGTGCCCTTGCTGTTCGACGCGACGTCAGACCAGGGCATCGAAGGCGTGCGGTTGTTCACGATGCCGTGGGCTCCCCTCCACAGCTGGTTCAGTGCGCGCCCGTGGGAGATTCTGCTGCCGACGCCCCGCTACGGCATGGGCGCTGCGTATGCCCTGACCGCCGCGGGCGTGGTGGCCCTGGTGCTCGCGCTGAAGCACCGCCGCCGCGCCCCCATCGGCATCGCCCTTGGCGCAGCGACCCTGCTGTACTGGTTGCTCACGTTCGGACCGTACCTGCACCTCGGCGAAGAACCGCTGCTCATCGGCGGTCGCCTGGTGGCGCTGCCCTGGGCGTGGATGGCGTGGGGCGTGCCGTTCTATTCGCGGCTGACGTACCCCTACTTGGTCTTCCCCTTCTTTCTGGCCATGGGCATGTTGCTCATCGGACGGGGCCTGCAGGGGCACCGCAAGCTCGGGGTGCTTGTGTCCGTGCTGGTTCTCATCGAGGTGGGTGTGCGCTTCGGGTATCGATTCACGGCCGAGCCCTTCCAGATCCCGGCGTACTACACCCAGCTACGCGACGACGACAGCGTGACCGCCATCATTGAGTTCCCGTTCGGGGCCATGGACTGGCGCCAAGTCCACCAGACGGTGCACCAGAAGCCGATGCTCAACTCCCGGGGGGCCGAGCGGCAGTTCAAGGACAAGACCCCAGGACTGACCGAGGTCTTCGAGAGCTCCGGTGCGCTGAGCAAGCTGCACGCATGGCAGATGCAGGGCAGGCCGCCCGAGATCACGGCGGACGAGCGGGCCGAGCTGGCCAACATGGGCTTTCACCGGCTCATCGTGAGCGAGCAGACCCGCCACCACGCTGACATGTTCAAGCACCAGGGCATGCACAAGCTGACCGAGCCGCTCGACCGCATCTTCGGCGCCCCCATCCACACGGAGGGCGACTTGCGGGTGTACGCCATCCGACCCTGAAGACCCCAAAGCAGGGCATTCAGCCCAAGCCGCACCGGTTGGGCACGATGCCGATCTCGTGGCGCACGGTGTCGACATCGGTGCAGTCGATCTCGGCCATGCGGTCGACGTAGCACTCCAGATACTCAGCGACCTCGGGATCACTCTCGTCGTAGGCATCGCAGTAGTCTTCGGTCAGCCCCAGCTCGGCGATGTCGAGCCCGGCCACGTCGTAGCACTCGTACACGGCATGGACGAACTGGGAGCAGAACCCGTCGGGCAGTGCGTCGAGGGGGTCATCCGAGCCCGTGTCTTGGGTCTCTTCTTCGGGGTCTTTGTCGCCGCAGCCGACGAGGGTGGGCCCGAGCACACACCCCAAAAACAAGCCAACCCAGGTCACTCGCGTCGACATTCAGACCTCCACGAAGCCCGCAGGTATCAGCTCTCGCGGCGACGCGCGACCAGCCCACCGCCCAGCGCAATCAGCCAAGCCGCCGGGAGCAGGAAGGCGGTTCCCGCAGCAGAGCCCGTGTCGAGCTCACAGGTGCCGGGGTTGTCCGCGTAGCCCTTGTTGCAGATCGGGAAGTCCTCCTCGAGCGCGTCGCTGTAGAGGATGTAGCGCTGCTGGTGCTGGGGGCTGCCGCCCTGGGTGTAGAGCATCAGGTCGCCGTCCACTTGAGACGCGTCGTAGCGCACATGCAGGCGGGTGATGGTCGCGGTGTTGGGGTCACCGGTGTAGCCCACGGCCTCGAGGGCTTCTTTGCTGAGCGGGCCGCCGCCTGTGCAGGGGTCACAGCCCGCCGGGGCCCAGACGTACTCTTGGGCCCAGCCCGCCCCACCGGCATCCGCGCCCCAGGCGTCAGAGTACATGTCGTCGTAGAAGTTGGAGAAGCTGCCCAGGGAGTCCTCCTCGTACATGCAGTCACCCTCGATCTGAAACTCGGGGTAGTTGGAGATCCCGACCGGGCCACCCTTGTCGGTGATGACGTGGAGAATGACGTCCTGGACGCCATCGCCGTTGATCGTGCCGAGGCGGATCGGCAAGGACATCGTGTCGGACTTGTAGGAGAACTGGATGGGCTTGAGCAGCAGCCCTCCACTCGCCACACTGTCGAGATCGACCTTCACCGAGATGAAGGACGTGCCCTGGTCGATGTAGTCCTCGAACAGGTCACCGCCACCAGTGGGCACGACCACACCTTCGCTCGCCGCCCAAGAGTCGAGCTCTTCTCGCGTCTGGGCCGCCAGGGTGCCCACTTCGTACTTGCCGAAGCCCACATCAAGCTGATCGAGCAGGCCTGGGAGCTGGTCCTTGGCGACCGAGGCGGCGATGTCCAGCAGCGCATCCGTGGCACAGGCGCAGACATCTTTGCCGCTGGAGCCATGCAGATCGTCGCAGGTGTACTCGACCAACCGTGGGGCAGCGTAGTCGTCGATCCGGGCCACCACACCCGGCTCAACAATCTTCACGTCGTCGGCCGTCAACACGCCCGGGGATGGAATCAGGATCGAGAAGGAGCTGGCCGCACCGCGGATGTCGTTGGCCATCGTGATGGTCGAGCGCTTGCCCTCACGCACGTAGACCACAGAGCTGGTCTTGTTGGTCATCGGCGCGTCGGCGCTGCCCAAGTAGGCGCCGCAGAACGCATCCGCGGTGCGAGGGGCCATCAGTCCGACCGACACACCGAGCAGAACCAAGGCGGGGAGTCCCTTCGACATCATCGACCTCCATATACAAAGACACGGCCCGACGCGGCGGACAGGATGCCCATTCATGCCACGTCCGGGCCATTGTGGAAAGGGCGCCGCCACCCCAGCAGTGACATTGCGCAGCGCATCAGTGGCACGTCTCGCTCACCACAGCCCCCCCGACCACCACCACACACGCGTGGCTCGCATACTCAAAGGGGTCACCGTCGAAGAGCACGAGGTCAGCGCGCTTGCCCACGTCGATGCTGCCCGCTTGGTCGGCGATGCCGAGGATGCCCGCCGCATCGAGGGTCAAGGACCGCAGCGTGCGGGAGAAGCCGAGCCCATTCGCCGCCGCGATGGCGGCCTCAAACAGGACCACCCGCACCTTGGGCACGTAGCCTTCGTACCCAGACATGAAGCCGACGGTCACCCCAGCATCTGCGAGCACGGCCGCCGCCTCGAAGCTGCTGTTGCGTTGCTCACCATCCCGCCACGATCGCGCCATCACCGGCCCGATCAACACCGGAACGCCCGCCGCGGCAACATCCTCGGCGACCATCCAGCCCTCGGCCGCACCGGCGAGCACGATGTCGAGCCCATATTCCTCGGCGATGCGCAGCGCCGTCTGGATGTCGTCGGCGCGGTGGGCGTGAAACAGGGCCCGCCGCTTGCCTGCAAGCAGCTCCACCAAGGCATCTTGACCCAGATCCCGGGACGCCCGATCGGCCGGGGGGAGGGCCCGTCGCGTGGCGTAGTCCCGGGCATCTTCGAGGGCTTGTCGAATCGTCGCGGCGTTGCCCATGCGGGAGGCGCTGCCCTGGGAACCAAAGCGATTCTTGGGTTGCTCGCCCAGGCTGAACACCACGAATGCATCGTCTTTGAGGGCAATCTCGTCGACCGAGGCGACCCGATTTTCCGCGATGAAGGTGCGGCCGGAGACGGGCTGACCCGGGGAGGGTCCGGCGTGCAGGGTGGTGACCCCGAGCCCACGCAGCCACCCGAGGAGGGGGTCGCGGGGGTGGTAGCCGTCGAGGGCCCGCAGTGCGGGATCGACCGCGTGGTCGGACTCGGCGTGGTCTTGGTCACCGCTTGAATTGAGGGGCCCGGTCAGGCCCGCAGTGGTCCAGCCGTCGATGAGGCCCGGGGTCAGCACGGCGCCCGACAGCACCCAGGCATCTTCAGGAATCGCCAGCGACGCGGCGGGCCCGACGGCCAAGATCTTGCCGTCGTCCACGATCACTGCGCCATTGTCGATGGGGTCGCCCGACACCGTGTGGACCACGTCGGCGCGCAGGTACAGGGGGGTGGCCAGGGCGGTGCCCAGCCAGCATGTGAGCAAGGCGTTCATCGGGGCTCCTCGGGCAGCGCAAGGTCAGCACCGCCGCCGGCAGCCAGCGCGGCCCCCGCGGGCGTGGCGCGGTCGAAGACCTTGTGGCCCTCCACCCAGGTCTGTTCCACTCGGGTCCACGTGGACAGTGGCGGGCCACTGAGCACCACAAGGTCGGCCGCCTTGCCCGGTTGCAGAGAGCCGATGGTGTCGTCGAGGTGCATCATCTCGGCCGGGGTGAGGGTCAGAGCGCGCAGTGCACCATCGGGGCTCATGCCCCCCCGCACCGCCAGTCCCGCCGAGCGGAGGAACAGGCGGGAGTCGGTGATGGGGTCATCAGTGTGAAAGGCCACGGGCACGCCCTTCTGTTCAAGAATCGCACCGGTTTGAAGCGACAGCTGCATCGCTTCTGGCTTGCCGCCGGGGGCGTCAATCACGATGAGCGAACACGGCAGACCGGCCGCCGCAATGGCATCTGCCACCTTCCAGCCCTCGCTGACATGGTGCAGCACCACATCAATGCCGAACTCTAGGCGCAGGGCGAGGATGGTCGCGATGTCGTCGGCGCGATGAGTGTGAAAGTGGACCGTGCGCTGGCCAGAGACCACTTCCGCGAGCACGTCGCCGTCCAGATCGGTCGGGTCGTGGGGGGCCGGCGGGCCGTCGTCGAGGGCCTTGAGGCGCTGTTGTCCACGGGCCAGGGCCTGGCGCTGCAAGAACGCCGCACCCATGCGCGACTTCGGGTCGCCCCCGTCCCCTTGGGGGTTGGTACCATTGGCCATCTTCATGCCGCCACAGCGCCCCCGCCGGGCCGGCAATGCCGCTCCATCCGGGGGATCCACACACAGCATCATGTCGTCGACAACGCTGGAGCGGCGGAGCTTCAGGTAGGCCGTCTGCCCGCCGATCAGCTTGCCCGAGCCTGGCATCACATTGACCGTGGTGATGCCGCCAGCGCGGGCGCGGTCCACCGAGGTGTGGGTGGGGTCGAAGGCGTCCACCGCCGACAGGCCAGGCTGGACAGGGCCCAGCGCTTCGTTGAGCCGAGACCCACCGATGTGGGAGTGGGAGTCGACCAAGCCGGGAATGATGTGTTTGCCAGAACCATCGTGCTGTACGGCATTATCGGGAATGGCAAGACCGCCCCGCGCCCCGATGTTCAGGATCTTCCCATCCTCGACCAGCAACACCCCGTCGTCGATGCGAGGGCCAGAGACCGGATGGAGGGTCGCGCCCACAAATGCGATGGGCGCAGCGATGGCGGCATGCACCAGTGCACAGAGCAGGGGGATCATGGGGCCACCACTGCGTCGCCGCCGGTCGAGAACACCCGCTGGGCCGGATCGGCGCGGTCATAGACCTGCACACCATGCGCCCAGGTCTGGTCCACATGGGTCCAGACCGACAAGGGGGGGCCGGAGAGCACGATGAGGTCGGCTTCTTTGCCCGGTTCGAGGGAGCCGGTCTGGGCCGCGATGCCCAGCGCTTCAGCCGGGCTGAGCGTCAGCGCACGCAGGGCGAGCACCGGGTCGAGGCCACCGCGCACCGCGAGGCCAGCAGACCGGCGAATGAGGCGGGAGTCCTGGACCGGATCATCGGTGATGATGCTGACGGGCACGCCAAGCTCGGCGACCGCCGCAGGGTTGCCGAGCTGCCGCTCCAGCGTCTCTTCTTTGCCGCCCGGGGTGTCGAGCACATTGATGGCCAGGGGCACACCCGCATCCGCGAGGACCTGGGCCACCTTGGAAGCCCTCGGACCCGTGGTGGAGCACCAACCGGAGCTGGGTACCCACTGCCTCGCGCAGCCGCAGCGCAGTGACCATGTCGTCGGCGCGGTGGGAGTGGAAATGCACAATGCGCTTGCCGCGAACGACTTGCACCAGGACATCTTGGGCAATGTCGGGCTCGAGACGCTTCACGTCCAGGCAGCCGGCGCCGGGCCCACCGCCCCGCCGCCGCGCGGGCATCGGCCGCATCCAGCGCAGCCACTGCGCGCCTTGGCATCCAGCAGGGCCTTGCGTTGCAAGTAGGCGCTGCCCATGCGGGACTTGGGGTCGCCGCCGTCGCCTTGGGGGTTGGTGCCATTGGCCATCTTCACGCCGCCACACACCCGTGCATGGCGGGCCGGCAGGGCATCGGGGCTCGCCGCATCCAATGAGGACGCCGTCTGCCGGTGGGACTCGGGGTCTTCACACAGCAGCAGATCGTCGATGAGCACCCCCGGACGCAAGCTGAGCAGCGCCGTCTGGCCACCCAGGAGCTTGCCTTTAGGGGCATCACGTTGACGGTCGTGATGCCAGGCTCCGACGCTCTGGTGTAGGCGCGCTATCCGGGTGTGTGGCGTGGCGATGGCCGATGGCACCAACCCCCAGGGCGGCGGCGGCGACCTACGCATGGGCGACGCCTGCGCAACGCAAGGCCTGCTGGGCAAGGCGCGCGCGGCGCTGCGGCCGATGCCCCGCGCGGCGGCGGGGTGTTGAGCCGGCTCGGCGCGGCGTCAGGCCGACATTACCCAAGATCTTCTGGTGCAAGTCGTTCGCGGCATTGTGTATTTCGGTCCCGCCGCGCCGACGACATGTCACTGCGCTGCGAGCATGCAGTTGGTGCAGGTCCGAGGAGCTCCAGGTGGCCCGAACTTCGCGAGATGCGGGTGTGCCCACGAGCCATGTGCTCGGTACCGGGCAAGACGGGACCGCGCGGCGGCCTGCGGCGCCAGCTATCATCACCCGTGTCCGAGTCCCGGAGACTCCGCGTTCGCCGGTCTGCTAACTCCGGTGAGCTTCGGCCCGGTGCTGACGCTCAGCCCGGCTGGGCTGGGCGTCGCGGCTCCCTCGAACCGAGGCAGAAGCCGGCCTCATCGTGCTCTCCGGCCCCCTTGATGGTCTGGATTATGTGGACCCAGACCTGGGCATGGTGTGACCGCGCCGTCCGACGCGGCGGCGACTGTGGCGATCCCCCTGCTCTGTGCCGCCATCACTGCGCCATCGCATTTGTAGGCGCCTCCATCCGGTCTCTACCATCGACGACGAGGTGCCCCTTGGTCCTGGGAGATCCTGAACATCGGGGCGCGAGACGGTGATGTGGCGCACGATGGTTCTGGCGAGCACACACAGTCGACTCCCACTCCCGCATCGGTAGTCTCGGCTCGGCAAGCGCTGGGCCCGGTCCGAACGGCCTGTCGGCGGTGGACGCCTTCGACCCCCACCCACACCTCGGTGGACTACGCCCGCGCTGGCGGCGCTCACCACGGTCAATGTGATGCCAGGCTCGGGGAATCGACGGGTGACGGCCTACCTACTCCCGCCGCTCAGCGTTGTCGGCCGCGACATGGTCTCGTGTGGATCCGGATGGGCTGGCGTATGAGCCCCGGGGGCGACCGCGTAGTACGGCGTAGCTACGGGCCCTGGCCGTGAGACGACAGCGCCTCAAGGCCCTCGACGCCCTCGCGACGATGCGTCTGGACGACGACATGCGCTCGCGGAAGTGCCTGGCAGCGCACAGTCACTCACACTCATCGCGCCGACGACATCGCGGCCATCACTCGCCCTCCGCCGGGGTTCGGCGGTGATGTGGTGCTGCACCGGCGGGGAACTGGAAGGTGGCAGATGCGGCGATGCCGTGTTCGCTCATCGTGATTGACGCCCCGGCAATGCAAGCGATGCATGTCGCTTGTGCGAATTCTTGTTGAAACAGAGGAGCACGTGCCACCCGACTTCCCGCCTGCGCTCGGCGGGATTTTTGTGCGGAAGACGCTCTGACCCTCACCCCGGCCGGATGATGCACCTTCGGCCGTACCATCGCTCTCTGCCGGGCAGGCAACCTGTGGTTAGCCATTATTGCCGCGTGAACGGCCAGACCTAGTGGGGAGCCACAGGTCTTCGGTGCCGCCGCAGGGGCGATGCGGCGGTGCTGTGACGATGGCGCGCGCTCTGTAGGCACCTTCCGCCGCGCCGACGTGGTCCCACCCCAAATCGATGCGCGTGTCGTGGACGACGGCGTTCTTGGCCGTCGAGCCCGCGTCGCTGGCGGTACAAGGCCGGCTGTCGAACGCCGTGGTTGGGCCTCATCGGTAACGAGACCTACGACCCCTCAATTCAACGGTATTAGGGCTGATCCACGACTCACGCGGTCGACCCGCTGCGAGGCCCTCCGGCAGCCACCCACCCCCGCGACCCCTCCTCGAACCCAACTGCGCGAACTCACCCACGCACCGGACCCCTCCGGATCGCCCGTCGCACCGCTCGCGTCGCGAAATCCGGTCGCCTCGGTCGACGAGATTGCCCTCAAAAACGTGCGATGGGCGAACGACTTAGAGATAACTGGTTCACAGCGCCTCCCGCCGCGGCAACGCCTCGGACGCGGCTAAGCCGAGATGCCCAGCGCGACAGATTTCCCGCCCAACCGGTCCGGATTCTGGGTCCGGATGCCTTGGTGGAGCTATGTTTCACGCCCACGCGCCGACGCAGACGGCGCTGCACATCGCCGATATGGAGCTCGACATCGTGCTCACCATTGCCGAAGAATGGGTCGCCGGGGGTGTTGTCGGCCGTGAGCGCAACGCGGCAACTCAGGCGGCCGTATGCTGGGAGTACCGTCGGCTTCATGTATCTGGGTACGAAGACCGCCTGCCCAAGTGCCTTCCTGTTTGGCGCGAGCGTCGGCCCGCGCGCTGCGGTCACTGACCCTCGATGCGGCGAACCTCGGCCATCGCGGCTCGCGGGGCCGTCGGCCGGCCGACGCCTCGTGGCGTGCCGGCGGTGACCTGCAGTTGCGAGCCGCGCTGAGTATTCGAAGACTGTGTGAGACGTGCCGCTGATGCGCTGCGCAATGTCATAGCACAAGTGGCGGCGCCTGTGGCCCGGAGCATTAAGC
>CALOBC010000025.1:0-128486 GCA_942491145.1 Myxococcota bacterium
CCAGTGTCGTGGACAATGACGACGACGGCTTCTCGCCGGCGGATGGGGACTGCGACGACAACAACGCGGCCCGCTACCCTGGCAACGCCGCCGAGATCTGCGACGGGATCGACAGCGACTGTGACGGCACGGTCGACATCACCGAAGCGGACGGGGACTACGACGGCGTGATGGCGTGCGAAGGTGACTGCGACGACTTCGACGCCAACGTCTACCCCGGCGCGCCTGAGATCTGTGACGACAAGGACTCCGACTGCAACGGCATTGTGGAGGACCACGAAGACGCCGATGGCGACCTCTACACCATCTGCGACGGGGACTGTGACGACAACGAAGCGGCCGTCCATCCCGACCTCATCGAGGTCTGCGACTTGCTCGACAACGACTGCTCCGGCGGGGTGGACGACATCGACGAAGATGGCGACGGCCACTCCCCATGCTCGGGTGGCGGCGACTGCGATGACAACGACCCCGACGCCTTTCCGGTGATTGTGGACCCGGAGACCACCGCGGGCGTGCCCGATGGCACCCTCGAAGCCCCGTTTGCGGACATCCCCTCAGCGCTCGCTGCACTTGACCCCATCTGCCGCACAGTTGTCCTGGCGCCCGCAACCTATCTGGTCAACATCGACTGGACCGACCGCAGCGTCCAGTTCAATGGCCGAGGCATCGCCCCCAGCCAGACCGTGCTGACCACCGATGCAGGCGACCCAAAGCGGCTGGTCACCGTCAGCAATGAGGCCACGGTCAAGCTGGTCAACCTCACCTTGGCGGGCGGCTACGCCAATGGCGACGGCGGCGCAGTGTATGCCGAGAGCGGCAACGTCGAGCTGGAGGGCATCATCGCAAGCGACAACCGGTGCAGCGGCGACGGCGCGGTGGTGGCGGTCAGCTCGGGCGACCTCACCATCCGCGACAGCCGCTTTGAGGACAACATCGCAGAAGACGACGGCGGCGCGGTCTCGGTGCTGTCGGGCACCTTGGTCGACATCGACTCCATCTACCGCAACAACTCAGCGGTCCGGGGCGGGGCCATCTTGGTGGAGTCCTCCGGCGTCACCATTCGGGGCGGGCTGTTTGCTGACAACGACGCCGACGTGAGCGGCGGGGCCATCGCCATGACCGGCGGCGGCGAGCTGAAGATCGAGGGCAACCGCTTCTTCTCCAACATTGCCGATGGCGATGGCGGGGCCATCAAGCTGACCGATGTGTTGGTGCCCACTGGCTACGTGCGCAACAACCACATCGCGGAGAACCGGGCTGGCGGCGCGGGCGGCGGCATCCACATCGGCGGGAACAACGCAGGCATGGTCATTGCCAACAACACCATCCACGGCAATGCCGCCAGCGAGTCGGGCGCGGGCCTGGCGGTGGAAGCCTCCAACGCCGACGCGCTCTACATCTGGTCCAACCTGGTCACCTACTCCCAGGGGCCCACCGGCGTGTGGATCTACGACGGCTCCAACGCCAACCTCGCGTACAACTCGGCCTATGGCACGTCCGCCGGCGAAGCCTACGACTTTGAGCTCTTCCCCGGCGAGGACTTCGGCTTCAACCGGTCCGAGAACCCCGAGTACGTCGACTACTCGCCCAATGACGACCCGACCGATGACGACCTGCGCCTCGGCACGGTCTCCCCGGTGCGGGACTCCGGCCCCACAAATGGCAGCGGCCCGTCGGGCTACACCTCTTGGCAAGACGCCGACGGTTCGGTCAACGACCGCGGAATGACCGGCGGCCAGGGCCAGGCTCCCCCCACTCCTTGACCGCTGGTGCCACCGTGAATGCTCTCACCATCCTGCTCCTCGGCAGCGCCCACGGGGCCACCGTCACCGTCAATGCCGGCGATGATCTCGTCAGCTTCTTCGCCGGCGCCGCCGCTGGGGACGAGCTGGTGCTCGGTCCGGGCATCCACGAGGTCTCGTCCACGCTGAACATCACCGACGTGGTCTCCACCGCTGCGGCGCCCCTCGTGATCCGTGGGGAAGAAGGCGCCGTGATCAAGCTGGTCGAGGCCGAAGACGGCGGCTTTGCCAACCCCATCATGCGGGTGAGCGGCGCCAGCCACGTGCGGCTGGAGGGCTTCACGCTGGAGGGTGGCGACGGGTGGGCCAGCGACCTGGACCACGCCTACACCGGCCTGTCCATCGGCAGCTCCACCGGCGTCACCCTGGACGGGCTCACCATCCAGGACCTCACCCGCACCGGCATCTACCTCTACGAGCTGAACAGCGATGTGCTGGTCACCAACACCGAGATTCGCAACACCCAGGATGGCCACGGCATCTATGTGGGCTGCAGCGACGTGAGCTGCTTCACCACCACGTTTACGGCCCACACCAACCTGATCCACGACATCGGCGGCGAGGGCTCGGTTGCCATCAACCTGCAGCACGGCACCCAGGGCGCCCTGCTGGTCGACAACATCATCTACAACATTGAGTACCGGGGCATCGAGTCCGGGTCCACCGAGCTGGGCGACCCCACGGTGATGGAGGGCAACGCGCTCTGGAACATCGGCGACATCGGGGTTGTGCTGCGGGGGGCCGCCACGGTCCGCAACAACATCCTGTTCAACATCACAGGGCGGGGCATCGTGGCCCGCGACCCAGATCGCGCCGCCTACTCCGACCAGATCATCGTCTACAACACCATTGTCGACACCGATGGCTACGGGTTGGATCTGGAGAGCTGGATGCCCGACATGGGCTTTGTGCTGGCGAACAACGCCGTGTGCAATCCCCTGTCCTACGGCGTCTTGATGACGAAGACCGTGCCGGAGGGCCAGCTCGCCGAAGACATCGAGACGCCGGGCACGGTCGCCAACAACTTTGTGTGTGGGCTGGTTGAAGGCCTCGACCCCGAGCTGGGTGAGGTCGTGGCAGCGGGGGGCTACGACGACTTCTCCGACGTGGAGCTCTGGGACTTCTACCCGACGTCCGCATCCTTGTTGATCGACGCCGCGGACCCCGCCGGCAAGTACTACCCCCCAGAGCTCGACTTCAACGGCAACCCCCGCGAGGGTGATGCCCCCGACGTCGGCGCCTACGAGTTTGTCGGCGAAGACAACCCCGGCTGGGCCATTCGCGAAGGGTTCAAGGAATACTTGACCTACGAAGAAGAGCGCTCCGGTGGGGCGGTCGAGTCGGGGTGCTGCAGCAAAGACAAGGGCGGCGAAGAAGCCCTGCTGCTCATCCCTTTGCTGGGACTGGGTGCCCTGCGCCGGCGAAGGGTCAGCGGCCGAGGGCCGGCAACTCCAACCGAAACACAGTGCACCCCGGGCGACTGCGCACGGTGACGGCGCCCCCGTGGGCCTGCGCGACGGCTTGCACCAACGCGAGGCCGAGCCCCGTGCCGCCGTGGGCCCGTCCGGTGGTGAAGAACCGATCAAAGACTTGGCCCTGGTTGGCCGGTGAGATGCCCGGCCCGTCGTCCTCCACCTCGATGCCCGTCCGGTCCCCCTCCGCCCACAAGCGCACCTGGACCAGGGCGCCGTCTCCACCGTAGCGACGGGCATTGTCGAGCAGGTTTTGCACCACCGCGGCGAGCTGGTCCACACTGCCATCCACCAGCCCGGCCCGGCCCGAGACGTGCACGCCGGGGTGGCGGCCGACCACCTCCCGCACCAGCCCATCCAGCTCCACGATGCCCCGCTCACCGCCCTCTTCGGCGCGGGCGAGGCGCAGCAGGCCCCCGACCAGCCGCGACAAGCGGTCCAGGTCCTCCAGCGCGTTGCCGAGGAAGCGGGCCCGCTGGGCTTGTGGCATCTCGTCATCGTCGCGAATCAGCTCCACCGTGCCCCGCAGGCTGGACACCGGCGTCTTGAACTCGTGGCTGACGTGGCTGGCGAACTCCGAGATGTAGGCCAACCGGGCCCGCAGCCGGGCTGCCATCGAGCCCATCGCCGCCGCCAGGTCACGGGCTTCCCGCACCCGGGACCCCTGGGCAGGCGCCAGATCGGCCACCGCGTCCAGATCACCGGCGGCCATGCGGTGGGAGGCCCGCGCGAGGCTGCGCAAGCTGCGCGACACGACCCAGCCCGTGTTCAGCGCCAGCAACACCGTCAACAACAACGACAGGGCCACCCCCACCGAGAGCTGCGGGGCCATGTGCCAGACCGCCTGGAGCTCTTCACGGGGGGTGCGCGACACCACCACAGCACCGATGACCACGCCATCTTGGATGATGGGCTCGGCGACGAACATGCGCACGGAGGCCCGGCGGCTGGGGCCGGAGATGGGCATCGAGCGGCTGCGGGTGGTGTCTCGTTGTTCGGTCCAGACGCGGCTGCCCGCCCCCAGCAACGCATCGCGCACATCGGGGTCCCCGCGCAGGTTGTCGCCGAGCTGGCCCACGTTTCCGCTGGTGGCCACCACCAGTCCCTCGGCATCCACCACGCGGTAGCCGGCCAGGGTCGCGCCCTTCGCCAAGCTCAGCATCCTGGACAGCGCCACCCCGTCTTCGAGGCCCGTCTCCGACGCATGCAAGGCCACCAAGACGGCCTGATGACCGATGTCATCGGCGGTCTGGCGGCGCAGATCTCCGCCCAAAGCCCCCGTGCCCAGCAACACCACCACGGGCAAGATCAGCACAACCAAGTGCGTGCCCAGCAGCCACGTCCGCAGCGGCAGCACCAGCCCGCGCAGCCGGTTGCCCACGGCGCTCAGCGGTCCAGCCGATAGCCGAGGCCATGGACCGTGTGGATGGGCTCTTCACCGTGCTCGCGCAGCTTCTGACGAATCCGGCGGATGTGGGAGTCGAGCGTGCGGTCGGCGAGGTGGTGGCCTTCCCCATAGGCCCGGTCCACCAGCTCATCGCGGGTGTAGGCCCGCCCGGGCGCCGACATCAGCGCCTCCAAGATGGCGAATTCGGTCACGGTCAGCGTGATCTCGGCATCCCCCACAAACGCGCGGTGGGCCCCCAGGTCGAGGCGGATGCAGCCCACCGTGCGGGACTCCGAGGGGCTCTCGGTGACCACGGGAGCCATGCGGCGCAGCACGGCTTTGACCCGGGCCACCAGCTCCCGCGTGCTGAACGGCTTGGTCAGGTAGTCGTCGCCGCCCATCTCGAGGCCCAACACCCGGTCAAACTCTTCGTCACGACTGGACAAAAAGACGATGGGCAAGCGGCTGTGGGCCCGCAGCGCCCGACAGACCGCAAGCCCGTCCATCTCAGGCATCACAATGTCGAGCACCAGCAGATCGGGGGCTTGCCGTTCCACTTCCCGCAGCACGGCGGCCCCATCGGCCACTTCCCGGACCGTGAAGCCCGCCCGGCGCAAGGCGTAGCCCACAACCTCGCGGAGGTGGGGATCATCATCGGCGACCAAGATCTCGGGCACAGGGGCCTCCGTCACGAGACTGGGGCCCGTATCCTGCCACATGCCGGAGATGCGCTCATCCACCGCTCAGCTCGTCCAGCGCCCGCAGCCGTGCCACCAGGGAGCCCAGCTGTTCGCGCACGGGGGCGGTCTCCCCGGCCAACGCGACGAGGCCCAGCTGCACCCGGAGCTGCACCAGTCCCTTGAGCACGGCCTCGATCTCGGCGGCCGCACGGGCACGGGCCGCCCGCAGGCGCTGACCGTCCTCTGAGGCCTGCACATCGGGATCCTGGAGAAGTCGGTCCACCCGAGACACCCGCCCGTCCGCGCTCGTCAACGCGCCCTCGATGGCACACAGATCACTCTCTGGGACCAGGTTCTCGACCTCGGGCTCCCGCAGCGCCTCCCGCAGTGCACCGAGTCCCCGGCGGATGTCCCTGGCGTAGGGCCCCGTGCCCGGCGGCGATGCCCCCGACGACAAGTCCGACAGCATCAGCGGCCAAGCGAACACCGCCGACACCGCTGCCCCCACATCTCCCCGCAGGGAGAACCGCATCGCCATCGCCACGCCCAGTGCGAGGTAGATGCCCAGCAGCACCAGCACCACAGAAGGCGAGCTCACTGTTCACCATCCACCGCGCCCGGGCGCGCGAGAAAGCCCCGTGACTCGGTGTTCCAGCCCCGGTAGTCCCCGCGTGCAGAGCGCTGGGACGTGACCAGTCCGCTGACGATGTCTTCTTCAAGGGGACGAAGGAACGCGACGTCTGCGGTGGGTCGGGCCACGAACGGCCGCAGCAGCCAGCCAGTCTGGGCGAAGCTTGCACCCAACACCAGAAGACTGGTCAGCACGGCGACTCGGGGAAGCTCTGCCGGACGAGGCAAGGCGCGCAGCACCGTCATCAGCCCCGGCAAGCCTGCCAACGCCAAGGAGCCCGCGAAGACCAGCACCGCTGAGTGGTAGTCGATGCCTGCGGACGTGCACAGCCAGACGAGGGGACCCAGCGCGGCCGCGAGCACGGCGGTGCGGGACATGCCGACCAGCGCCCCTGCAGACAGCCGGCGCCAGGACGGGCCACCGCCCAGCAGGTCCCACGTCGCATACACCGCGGGCAACGCAATGATGGGCGGCAAGAGCAACAACAGGGGGGTCTTCAGGGCCGCGTAGGCCACTTGGAGGCCACCGTGGTGCGCCCCAACCACACCCCCCACCAGCGCACCGCCGACCACCGTGACGCCGAGCAGCGCGGGTGCGGTGCGGGAGATGCCCCCGGGGGTGTCGACCTCCTCCACCAAGGCTTGGGGGTCACGCAACAAGCGGGAGACCAACTCAAGAGCATTCTGCATTGTGTAGTCCTTGAGACACCGACGGTCCCGTGAGAGATGAGCGCACCAAAACCCCAGTCAGTCGACCAACGCGACGATCAGCTCCAGGCCCATCCGTGCGCCGATGAGCAGCGCCAGGCCAGCCCAAGCAACCGCGAGAACGTCCATCTGAAGCTGATTCTTGGCCGTTTCTGTTCCAGCGGTCCGCGCAGCCAGTCCCTCGCGCCGCACCAGCCGCCGCCGGGACAGCTCCACCCCCGCGAGTCCGATGGCGACCAAACAGACCACCAGCCCCATCGGGCCCATCGCCGACGTCGCGCTGTACAGAGCGACCATCGGGACCAACCCAAGAGCGAGCTTCCCGCAGCCCACAAACACATGGGCGATGTCGCGCACCAAGTCAGCCGGGGACGCATGCAAGCTCAAGAACTGATGACCGGTCAACAGCGATGGCACACTCAGGAAGAGCGCCGCGACGGGGGGCGCCAGCGCCGCGGACACCTCGCCGCCGCCATGGCCCATGACCCCCACCAGCGGGAGCATCACGTAGCCGAGCGCACCCAGCAGGATCTGCCGGGCTTCGAGCCTCTCGAGGGGCACCGGCGCGGGCAGGCAGCGCACCTGGAGCAACGGCGGCCGCAGGACCAACGGCGGCGATGAAGCGGCGGGCCTCGGAGACACTGCAGGGGCCGGTGTATCTGGCCCGGTGCTGCCGTCAGAAGCCCCTTCAGGGGGCGGTCGGGTGACCGTGGTCGGCGGGGCAGTCGAAGGGGACACAAGGGGGAGTGATGCAGCACTCATGGGGCCTCCGTGGGCAACACTCAGACCTTAGGTTGGCCGTGTGCACACCCCGCGCCGCCCCCGTGCAGGCTGCCCGCCAACACCGTGCAGGTTCTGTGCAGGCGGCCCCAGCCACTGACCCATGGCCTCAGGCCCGCGTGAGAACCACGACCCGGGCGCCGTCCAGGTTGAGCAGCTCGTCACGCGGCGGCCCCAACCGCAGGTCACCCCGGTGAGATGCGCCCGCATTCGGCCAGTACATTCCCACCGCCAGCTCGCCCGCCAGCGCCACCGCATGTTGGAACGTGCGAAACGTCGGTGGTCCCCCGTTCAGCAAGGCCTCTGGTCGGCGAAACTGGAATTCAGGCCCCCGAGATGCGAGCAGCTGGTCCACGAAACCCAAGAGCGCCGGCCGCAGGGCCACCAGCGCAAGCAAGTTGCTGGTGAGCAGCGGACTCACGAGCACCTCACCGTGCCCGCGGCGAAAGAGCGCTTGGTTTTGGGCCCCCGCCAGCTCGATCAACAGGTGCGGCGGGTCCGAGCACTCGTCGAGAATGCGCTTGAGCAGAACATAGGCAACAATGGTCCGCGCGTCCGCATTGTCCCGCGTGCTGTACCGATCACTTCTCAGTAATACCACCGAGTCGAAGCTATCGGGGCCCAGCGCCCGCAAGTCCGGCTCAAAGGTGATGTCGCCGTCCACCAACACCACATCTGCACACCGGGCGCCGTGGTCCTCGATGGCCAGCGCCCGCTCCTTGGCTGGCTTGGTCGAGACATGCACCAGCTCGACCGGGTGGCCCCCCTCCGCGCCCAGCTCTTCCAGCAAGGCCGGCAGACCATCATTCCACCCCAGCAGCAGCACCCGACGGGCCGACCGTCCGCTGTGGTCGCCGCTTCGCCCCTTCACCAGCGGAAGCCCCGGCACCGTGCCCCGGAGCGGTGAGCAGCGCTCGTAGCTGCGCGCGAGGCACAGCCAACCATCCCCCGGTTGGCCGATGGTGTCCGGCGGCGGCAGCACCAACACGTCGGGCTCGATCGCGTCCATGTTCCGAACAATGCCCACCAACACGGCATCATCGAAGGCAACCGCCGCATCGGCAAAGCGCACCCCGTCCAGCTCCGGCAAGCAGCGCACATACGGCTCATTGCCGATGTCATGGGTGAACAGCTCGGAGATGACCACCGACAACCCGGGATTCTCGATGGTGCGCGCGATGACCCGGCTGATGAGCTGGTCACTGCACACCACCTGCACTTGGCCCTCGTAGGCGGCCTCGGCCACGTCGATCATGCGCCGGTCAAACAGCTCCGCGACCACCCGGGGCGGTCGGCGCTGGCCCAACACCAGCGGATGCGAAGAGATCGACAGCAGCGCCTTGATCATCGCCGTGTCGTTGTCGACCTCGCCCACAGCGACCTGCTCCACGCCGGGAATAATGATGGCCGCCGCGTTCTGGAAGGCCACCCGCTCCAGGTGGTCCACCCGCAGCAGGTCACCGGACCGCAGCGTGAGGGCCTGGGGCGAGTAGCGTGCGCCCAGGCTCAGCCGAAGCTCCGCATGGATGTGGGGGCCGACCTCTTCGGCGAGGATGACGACGTGCAGTCGGTTTGTGCCCCGGGTGGACAAGAAACGCCGCACACGACCTTCGCTCAGGATCAGCTCCCGCACGATGTCGGGGGTGCGGTCGGTCCAGCCGAGCACGAGGATGTGGCCCGAGCGAAAGATGGGGGTCTCGCCGCGGGCCAGCCGGTCGACGGTCTGGTGGAGCCACTGGGTCATGGTCGCCACGAGAACACCCATGAACAGGACATACCCAACCAACGTCACCGCCGTCGAGACCAGCCGATTCCACACGCCGGAGTCGTCGCCCAGGTAGCCCGGGTCGGTCAGGCGCAGGAACGCCCACCAAATGGACGCAGGCAGCTCGTCGAAGCCGTCGTGCACCAGCCACACCGCCGTGCCACTCACCACCGCGACCAGTGCCAGCACCGCGGCAATCAGGAAGAGGCGGCTGAGCAGCCCGCGTTGGAGCAGGCGCTCAAGGCGGAACTGGAGACGGGAGGGGAGGTTTCGCATCGGGCCCGCACAATAGCCGGCCGGGCCCCTCGGGGATGCTGCCCAAACCCGCCGCATGCCGAACACGGGGCCACGCAGTACAGGGCAACCCTCGAAAAGGCGCCCACCTCCTGGGCCCCCTCCGGGTCGGACACCCAATGGCGCCAGTGCGCTTTCGTTTCCAGACCATCGAAGTCGGCGACGCCGACATCCACCTGCGCACCCTCCGGGATCGCCAACAGTTCGACGACATCGACGGCGCCGCCGAAGCGTGCGGGGTCTCCCCCTCGTCGTGGCCGCTCACCGGTGTGTTGTGGGAGTGCAGCCGAGTGCTCGCCGAGCTGATGGCCGAGCGCAAGGTGGAGGGACTGCGCATCTTGGAAGTGGGCTGTGGCATCGGGCTGGTGTCGTTGTGCCTGAACCAACGCAACGCCGACATCTCCGCCAGCGACCACAACCCATCCGCCAAGCAGTTCCTCGACTACAACACCAGCCTCAACGACGACGAGCCGATCCCATTCTTTCAAGCGGACTGGCAGGGTAAGAACGCCGGCCTGGGCGAGTTTGACTTGATTCTCGGCAGCGACCTGCTCTACGAGCGGGACCACGCCGCGACGCTGTCGGCCTTCATCTCGCGCCACTCTGCGGCCCACTGCGAGGTCATCATCGTCGACCCCGGCCGGGGCCACCGCAACCGGTTCACCCGCAACATGGAAGCGCTTGGCTACGTGTCCACCACCCAAGACTCCTTGCCGTTTGAGGGCATGTCCAAGGGCTTCACGTCCCGGGTGCTGACCTACAAGAGGGCCACCAGCCCAGGCTGACCCACGCCCTGCCGGCGGGCTACACTCCCCGGCGCCCGGAGCCTGTCCATCGACCCATCTCTGCCCGATTTCCGAGCTCCCGGGGCACCGGCCACGCCGGCCACTTGGCACGCGAGGCTCAAGCGCAGGACCGACCGCTTCGTCCACCATCCAGTCTTCGACATGGTGGTCGTCGCGCTCATTGTCACCGCGGTGGGCGCGCTGTTGGCCGAAGCCGCCTTCGCCCCCCGCTCCCCCACCCGGCTGGCCCTCGAAGTGCTGGGCGACAGCATCGGCGTGTTGTTCATCGTCGAGCTCAGCCTCCGGTTCTGGGTGGCCCCCCGGAAGATGCGGTTCTTCAAGCGCTACTGGCTCGACATCGTCGCCGTGATGCCGCTGGCCCGACCCCTCCGGCTGCTCCGGGTGCTGGTGTTGCTGCGCCTGTTCCGTGCCGGTGTGTTGATGAACCGCCGCTTGGCTGCCTACTCCGGCGTGCTGCGGGGAACACTCAACGAGCTGACCATCGTGGCCACCCTGTCCATCACCATTGTGCTGGTGGGGGCGATGTCGCTGCGGATCAACGGGGAGCACATCCGCCTTGTCGACCCAAGCATGCAGGGCACGCTGGAGGGCACGCTGTGGTACTCGGTCCTCACCCTCATCGGTGGTGAGCCGATCCTCGGCAGTCCCAGCTCAGAGCTGGGCCACGCGGTCACCCTGGCGTTGATGCTGGGCGGCATGACCGTGTTCGGTATGTTCATCGGCACGGTGAGCGCCACCATGTCGACGGTCCTGTCCAAGCGACTCAGCGGAGGCGACATGGAGATTGACGAGCTGTCCGACCACATCGTGGTCTGTGGATGGAATCCGGCGGGCGCGACCATGCTCAAGGAGCTGTTCTCGACCCAGCGCCCCCGGCCCGTGCTCATCGTCACCGAGCACGCGCAGCGCCCCGCAGACCTCCCCGCGAGCGGCGTGCGCCCCGAGCTGATCTACCACCACACCGGCGACTACACCCGGGTGGAGGTGCTCGAGACCGTGGGCATCCGCCGGGCCCGCTCCGCCATCTTGCTCATCGACACCGGCGACAGCCGCAGCGACCAAGACCGCGATGCTCGCACCGTTCTCGCAGCGCTGACCATCGAGCGGCTCAACCCGGGGATCTTCTGCTGCGCAGAGCTGGTCAACGGCGAGCACGCCAGCTTGCTCAAGATGGCCAACGTGGAAGAGGTGGTGGTCCGGGACTGGTACGCCGGGGTCATCATGGGGTCGATGGGCAGAAACCGGGGGCTCGCCGCCGTTCTCAACGACATCTTGTCCACCAGCGACGGCAATGCCTTCCACAAAGTGACGGTCCCCCGCCGCTTCGCCGGCCACACCGTCGGGGACATGCACAGCCACCTGAAGGCTCAACAGGGCGCCATTCTCATCTCGTGCGAGACCCCAGGACCTCCCCGGCAGGTCGTCGTCAACCCTCCCGTGGACCACGTGCTCGCTCAGGGTGACGTGCTGGTGGTGATCGCCGCAGGGCCCCTCCGGCTGGGTTGAGCCCGCGCAGCACAAGTGGGCCGCCAGATCAAGCAGAACCGCGGTGAGGGTCTGCGAAGCGTGGCGGACGCCCTCGTGCTCCGCTACCGTTGGAGCGCGATCCGTGTGGGTCGGACCACACCATCGCTGTTGCCACCGGGGAACCCATGCCCGCTCCGTCCTTCCATGCTCTGCGCACCGCCACCTTCCTCACGGTCCTCGGCTTGGCCGTGGGCTGCGGTGGGTCGGACAACGAGCTGTCCAAGACCGGGTTTGACAACGCTGCGCCCGACATCATCGTGTCGCCCAGCCGAATTGTCTGGACGGGTGTGCCGTATGGAACGACCGAGGTCGAGCGCCTGACCGTCGGCAACGAAGGCGACGCGGCGCTGCAACTCAACAACGTGCGCATTGAACAATCCAACGCGTTCACGGTGCTGACCGAGTTCCCCATCACCATCCCCCCCGGCGGCACCACCTCGGTCGACGTGGCCTATGCGCCCGTGTCTGACGAAGACTTCGGTCGGGCCTTTGTGGAGTCCGACGACCCCGACACGCCCACCACCAATGTGGAGCTGATCGGCACATCGGGCAGCCCACGGCTGGTCATTGAGCCAGCGGCCCACGACTTTGGGGCCATCGCGGTGTTGTGCCGCGACACCGTCACCCACACCCTCCGCAATGAGGGCACGGCCGACCTGCTCATCGAGTCGTTCTACCAGATCGGCGAGAGCTACACCCTCGAGAGCGCACCGGAGCTTCCGCTCACGCTCACCCCGGGGGACGAAGCCGAGGTCCAAGTTCGGTTTGCGCCGATTCAGGCCAATGTGTTTGGTGGCGCACTGTACGTGGAGAGCAACGACCCCGCCGGCACCCGCAACGCAAGCCAGCAAGGCGCAGGGCTGGAGGACGCCTACTGCGTGGAGGTCACAACTGGCGAAGACGTGCCGCTGGACGTCAGCTTGGTCGCCGAGTATCGCGTGGCGGACGTGGCCTTCCTGCTCGACACCACCGGCTCAATGTCCGGGCTGGCCAACGCCATGGCGTCCGAGTTCAGCGGCATTGCGTCCGATGTGAGCACCGTCATCCCCGACGTGACCTTCGGTGTCGCAACCTATGAGGACTACAACTTCTCCGACATGGGCAGCGGGGTCGACACCCCCTTTCGCCTGGAGCAGCAACAGACCTCCGATCTGGGTCAGGTCCAGTCCCGCTTGTCGTCCATCGCCATCCACAGCGGCGATGACATCACCGAGAGCACCATTGAGGCCCTGTTTCAGGGTGCGACCGGTCGGGGCTTTGACCAGGCGTGCAACGGTGCGTTTGAGACCGCCGACGACGTGAAGCCGTTCATCGCCCAAGTCGGGGATGCCTTCAACGGCACCATTCCCGGCGTCTACGACAGCACGGTGCCCGACACCGGCGAGCTCGGTGGGTACGGCTTCCGCGAGTCGGTCCTGCCCATCTTCATCTACTCGACCGACGCGCCCATGCGCGACCCCGACCGGGGCGACCGGGTGCCCACGACCTCATGTCCGGCCGCGGCCGGGGTCTCGGATGCCCTGGGTGCACTCAACGCACTGGGCGCCAAGACCATCGGCATCTCGGTGTCCGGGACCGGCGGCGGCTACGCCCAGATGGTTCAGATCGCCGAGGGCACCGGCTCATACGGCGACATGGACGGCGACGGCACCACGGAGCCCGCGGCGGTGGTCTGGAGCGGCAGCTCCAGCGACTTCCGACAGATCGTGGTCGAGGCCATCGACGGCTTGGTCACGGATGTCACCTTCGATGAGGTCTGGCTGGAGGTGCTCAGCGACCCCAACAACCTTGTGGACTCCATCACACCTGAGATGTACCGCAACGTCCCCAGCGGGGAAGTCCTGGACTTCCGGGTGGAATTCCACGGTGCGGTGGCGGCTGAAGAGGGCGACCAGACCTTCCCCATCGACTTCGAGCTGAACGCCACAGTGATCGACAAGGAAGTCACTCTCGACCGGTTCACCGCCTACGTGTTGGTCCCTGGCCTCTGAATCTGTTGATGCCGTACTCAAGGCGCGCTCCGCCGGACCGACTGGGCTTGCATGAGCCAGCCCATCGCACCCAGTCCCCGCTCCGACGCGTCGCTCACTGAGCTGCTTGCGCGCGCCGAGATGCTCCTCCAGTCCCAGCCTGAAGCCGCGGCGGAGGCCACTCAGGCCGCCCTGAGGCTGTCGCCGCTGGACCCCCGTGCCAACCACATCGCGGCCGAGCTGCAGGGTGTGTTGGGCGAGCCGGAGGCCGGGGCAGCCCGACTGCGCCAGCTGGTCCAACAACACGGCAAGCTTGCGGAGCTGGGCGGCCAAGATGACGGCGCAGTGGCCTACATCGGCCGGTTTGGGTCGGCGGTGTGCCCCCTGTGTGGGGGCAGTGAAGCGGAAGCAACGTGGGCGGGCAACCTCTCACGAACCCAGCGGCTCGATGGCCACATCGATCCGGTTCGGTTGTGGACCCGGTGCAACCGATGCGAGCTGCTTCGGGTCGACAACCCCGTTCCGGCAGGCGCTCTGGCGGCCCACAACACGCACGACACGGCTGCCTCGACGCCCCCCGAACCCGACGAGCTCCAGCGCCGCATCCGCACCCACGACGCCGACCTGCGGCGAATTCGTGAAGCTGGCTGCGGGCTGGCGTGGTCCACCGATGGCCAACACAGCGGCCCGCGGGTGCTTGAGTTGGGGTCCGGCTGGGGAGAGTTCCTCGCAGCGGCAGCATGGCGGGGCTTTGAAGCCACCGGCGTGGAAGCCTGCTCCATCCAAGCGGCCTGGGCCGAGCGACGGCTGGGCAGTGCGCTGGTGCACTCCCCCCCCGACACCTTCGTCCACGACTCCGAGCAAGAAGCCGGAACCTACGAAGTCGTTGTCTGGCGCGGAGACCTGGGCGAGCAGGCCGACCTGATGCCCACGCTGCGGGCCCTTCGCCGGCTGCTCGCACCGGAGGGCATGCTGATGGTGCAGGCCTCGGTGCTCGACCACCCCCTGCACCGCATCAAGGGCAACGCGGCGCCCGAGTGGCGATCCGTGGGCCGCCGGGTCTGGTTTGAGCGCCCGACCCTGGCGCTGGCCCTCATTCGGGCGGGCCTGCAGCCGGAGAGCTCGTGGGACGCCGAAGGGTGCGCGGGGGAGATTGTGGTGCTGGCTCGGGCATCCAACCCCGACCCGGCTTGAACCGCCGGGACCTCCGCCGAAGGGGCCCATCAAACGACGGTCCCACCTTCCCATGCCGCAGCCCCTCCCGCGGAGTACACCGACCGGCGTGACCCGCCACCGCCCACCCCCCATGAAGCCCACGGCCTTCGTCTCTGCGATCGCCGGGCCACTGCTGTGCGCCGCGCTCGTCCTCGCGCCCTGCCCGGAGGGGCTCACGTCCGCGGGACAGTCCGCCCTCGCTGTGCTCAGCCTGTGTGTGGTCTGGTGGCTGTTCACCCCCGTCGCCCTGCCGGTGACCAGCTTGGTGGGCTTGGCCCTGCTGCCGGTGCTCGGCGCGCTGCCGGCTGCTGAAGCCCTCGCGATGTTCGGCAACCAAGCCGTCTTCTTCGTGATTGGGGTCTTTCTCGTCGCCGTGGTCATGTACCGCACGGGCCTGTCGTCCCGACTGACCCTGGTCGGACTCCGCCGGTTCTCGGGCTCGGAGAACGCGCTCTGCTATGGCGTCATGCTGCTGAGCTGGGCCATGTGCTGCATTATCGTGAGTCACGCGGTGGCCGCCATCATGCTCCCCGTGGTGCTGGAGCTGATCCGCACCCTCGACCTGAGCCCCCGTTCTCGCACCGCCCGGCGGCTACTGCTCAGCATGGCCTGGGGCACGGTGGCCGGATCCAACCTCACGCTGCTGTCCAGCGCCCGGGCAACACTGGCGCTGGAGCTGTACGACAACTACCGCAGCGCATCCGGCATGGATCCCGACCCCATCGGCTTTGTCGCATATATGGCGGGCTCGGCCCCGGTCTCGCTGGCGAGCATGTTGGTGGGGTTGGTCGTCCTGCGCATCGCCCTGCCCCCCGAGGGCATCAACATCGCCCCAGCCCTGGAGCGCCTGGATCAGAAGGTCAAAGACTTGGGGCCCCTGTCCGGCCAAGAGAAGCTCACGGGCATCACCGTGCTGGCCATGGTCGCCACGATGGTCGTCGCGGGGCCCAGCTGGCTGGGCATCGTCGCGCTGGTGTTCAGCGGTGCGTTGTTCCTGTTCCAGGTGCTCCGGTGGGAAGACGCCGAGCGTGAAGTCAATTGGGGCGTGGCCCTCATGTATGGCGGCGCCATCGCCATTGGCGGCGCGCTGTACCGGACCGGTGCGACCGCCTGGCTCGCGTCCACCTTGCTGCCCGATCAAGTGGGTCCCACTGGCGCCCTGCTGTTGGTCGGCCTGATGTCCGCAGCCTTCACCGAGGTGGTGAGCAACGCCGCCGTCATCGCCGTGGTGCTTCCAGTGGCGTTGCCGTTGGGCGCCGAAGCCGGTCTCGACGGCCACATGCTTGCGTGGACGGTCCCGCTCAGCGCAGGCTTTGCGTTCGTGTTGCCGACGTCCACTCCAGCGATGGCGATGGTCTTTGGCACCGGCTACCTCCGGATCCGCGACACGCTGCCGGGGCTGGTCGTGACACTGCTCTCACTGGGAGCGTTGCTTGTGCTGTCTCGCTACCTGTGGCCACTGCTGGGCCTCGCCGCCGGGAGCCACGGATGAGCGTCCGCCGCATCCTCATCGCCGTCAGCACAAGCCGCTACTCGCGCAAGCTGGTGGGCCTCGCCATCCGTGAAGCGGAGCAATTCCGAGAAGCCGGAGACTCCGTCGAGATTGACGTGTTGACGGTCATTGAGGAAGAAGCCCTTGCCCGTGCTGCCGCCAGCGTGGGCGACAGTGGGTTGCTCGGTCTGGAAGCCCAGGAACAGGTCCTGGCGACGCTCGGCGCGGAGCACAACCGGATGGCCCGCAAGCGCGTGGCCCAAGTCGAAGTTGCCGCAGCGCAGCGGGGCTTCGAGGTGGTCCGCTACGAGGCCCAGGGCGACTTTGTGGACTTGGTGTTGGCGCGGGCTGAAGCGCTGCATGCCGACGTGATCTTGCTGTCACGGGCCGAGCGGCCGTTCATCAGCCGAATCCTCTTTGGCAGCGTGGCGGACAAGGTCGCCCGCCTGGCCCGCCGAGACGGCCTGGGTCGGGTCGTCATCCAAGACACATGAAGCCCCATGCCCCTGTTTGAGCTGTTCCAGCCGCTGATGGACATATACGGGGGCAAGCCCTGGGTGTTGTGCTGGCCCCGGGCCGGCGGCGCCCACACCTTTTCTGCGACGCTGCAGGAGCTCGGCGCCCCGCCCCCCTTCGTCCTGGCCAGCCGCCTCGGCAAGCCCTGGCCTGCGGACGTGGGCTTGGCGGGCACCACCGTGCTGGCAGGATGCGATGGTGCCGACGATCAAGACCCGGACATGATCGCCGAGTTTCGGGTCTACGAGCGCAGAATGGCCCAGCTGCCGGCCAGCGCCCTGGACCGCTGGGATCCCCGGCGTGAGGCCCGGGTGCTCGCCCCCACCGGCACGGTGCTGCGGGAGGTCGCCGGGCGCCCCGTCTACGGCACCGAAGACCTCAAGGTGCGGCAGCAAGTCGAGGACAAGTGCACGGTGGCCGCCCTGTGGGACGCGGCCGGCGTGCCCCAAGCCCCCGCCACCGTCGTCCCGCTGTCCGAGGCCGTCGCTGCCGCCTGCCACATCGACCGCGGTCAGGGCACGGTCTGGGCCGGCGACAACCACAGCCACATCGAAGGTGGTGCGATTGCCACCCGCTGGGTCCATGACCAAACATCCCAAGATGCCGCACTCAAGCTCTTCTTGGGAAGGTGCTGCCAAGTGCGGGTAATGCCGTATGTGCCCGGCGTGCCTTGTGCCATCCAGGGCTTCTGCACACCGGACGGCGTCGCCATCTTCGAGCCCATGGAGATGGTTGTGCTCGTCGACCGTGCCCAGGGTGCCTTCCAGTTCTGTGGGGTCTCGACGCTGTGGACCCCAAGCGCAGCAGTGCGGGACAACCTGCGCCAGATCGGCCGGCGCGTCGGCGAGCGGCTGCGCACCCACCACGGCTGGCGCGGGGGCTTCTCGGTCGACGGCATCGTCCCGATCGATGACTCAGGCGCCGGGTTCGTCCCCACCGAGGTCAATGCCCGGTTCTCTGGCGGGCTGATCCGGCTCGACGAGATCCACGGTGGCCCTCCGCTGGCGCTGGTCCATCGGGCGCTTCAGGAAGGCGCGCTGACCGGGCTAGACGGGGCCGCGCTGGAGCGCACGTTGGGAGGAGCGGCCCGGCGGCGGCGAATCTGCGCCGTGCACCTGGCCTTCCCGACAGCTCCCCCGCAGACCCGCACCGTCCCCGTTGCGCTCGACCGGCCTGGGTGCCCCCGAGACGAGGACGGCGACGGGCTGATCAAGTGGCAAGATGCGGGCGGCTTCGGCGTCATCAACCTCGAGACCGATGCCCTTCGCACCCGCCCGGGTCCCCCCATCGGCCCCCGCTTTGCCGCGGCACTTCAGACTGCGGCCGCTCAGCTCGGCATCGACATCGGCAAGTTGGCGTCCCCCGCGGCATCGGACTGCACCCGCTGACGGGCGATGGCCCCCACCAGCAGCGCGCCCAGACCAAAGACCCCCAGCTCCGGCACCAGCTCACCGGTCAACAGCCACGCAAGACCGGTCAGTCCCGGCAGGAGCACCCCCATCGTCACCAGCCCGGCCACACCCGGCGCCGGGACTCGGGCCGCAGGTGCAATCACCACATCGACCTCAGGGAACACATCTTCGCTTTCGGAGTACATAGACAGCTCACGTGGGGGAGAGGCGGAGCGCCCCGCCCAGGTCACCGCACATGCACCCTCGCCGGCCCACGCTCACCCGGCAATTGCGGGTGCTTGCGGGGCGGTCCAGACGGGCGCCTGACCCAAGGGGGGGCATCAGTCCGGGTCACACACCCCGTCACACACGTGCACCAGCGTGCGGGTGCTCAGCAAAGCCTCGACTTGTTGCAGCGCTGGCTCCGACGCGGGAACAGCGCTGTGCACGCCATTGTCGCCAGCCGGAATCACGTTTTCGTCCGGCGGGAAGTAGTCATCCAGGCGGTCGGGCATGCGGTACTGGGTCAGGGCCACGCCCGCGGCGGGGCTGGGCACCGTGCCCAAGCCATAGACGGGATCGGTCGCGACCTCAAGGTGGGCCGCCCCCATGCCCGCCGCCAGGATGTCCGTGGACAGGTTCGGCACCTGCACGTCGCCGATGGCTTCCTGAAGCAGGATCACCGGCGGTGTGCGATCGGGGTGGTCCGGGTCATTCGCCAACAACAAGGTGAGCGCGGCCGGATCTGAGCGGTCGAAGTAGCCTTGCAACATGGTGATAAACACCACTTGGCTCAGGGGGTCCGGGTAGAGCGCGTCGATGACGGCTTCGATGGCGCTAAAGTTGGTGGACCGCTGGATCATGTGGGTCCAGCCCGCCCCCGGCACGGACACCACCGCCCGGTCGATCTCGGGCACGATGGACACGAGGCTGCTGCCCTGGATGCCACCGAGGCTGCCCCCGTAGTAGACGATCTCGTCGGGATCGAGCAGGTCTCCAGTCCAGTCCCCGCCGATGCTGGCGTCGTGTTGCAGGGCATCCTCGCACAGTGGAATCAGGGACATCGTGTTCACCAGCGACTGGGCGAGCCGGTCGGTGACGAGCTGGATGCGGGAGATGTCGGGGACGACCTCTGTGATGATCAGGTCCAGGTCACCGCCCGACAGGCCAATCCAGTCGGTGGCCACGATGACCACCCCCAGCTCGTTCGAGAGCCGCCGGATGCGCTCGCCACCGCTGCCGCTCACGAGGCTGCTGCGGCCAGTGCCGAACAGGCCATGGCCGAAGATGACCAGTGGCAGGCCACTCTGGGTGCGTGCAATCCGAGGAATGACCACCGTGAAGGGGTAGGCCGGGCGGTCCCGGGTCTGGAGCGCAGCCGCGTTGTCCGCGATGACCAGCCCGTTGTCTTCGTCGAGAAAGTTGGGGGGCTGGAAGGTGCCCTCGATGATCCAGCCGGTGTGGGCGTCGGGATCGACGGACACCCCGTCGATGGTGTAGGGCACCCCTGCGGCGGCGATGTCGGCCAGCGCTTGGGCGCGCATGCTGCGAATGGGGCCCAACAGCTGATCTTCGCTGGCGACCACGTACTCCCAGGCGAGCAGGAAGCGGTCCCGCTCCCAGCCTGCCCCTTCCAAGGTGGCAAACAAGGTCTCGAACTGGGGCCGGACCGCCTCAACCTCGGCGTCGGTGGTGAGGATGCCGTCCCGCAGGGCAACAAAGGCCTCGGGAGGCACGAGGGCTTCGCCGGCGCTGTCCCGCAAGGCGTCCGTGAGCACCACGGCGTAGCGGCCGGCTGGGGTGAGGGGAACCAGCGGGCGCAGGATGAGTGCGTGGCGGCCCTCATAGCCGTCGTCGCGGTTGTTCTGGTCCATCTCAGTGAGCAGGGGCACCCGCTCGCCGGTGGACAGGTCCACCAAGGCCACGGGCGCGCCGGCTTCCACAGACGCCGAACCCTCGCCATAGCCCCAGAGCTGGTCTGGAGTGACGTCCACACCGAGGTTCACGAGGATGGGACTGGTCAGCGAGACACCGTCGGCCCCGTTGAAGATGGCCGGGTCCACCGGCAAGGGCCCATCGGGGCTCACAAAGTCATCCGCCGAGAGCTGCAAGCGGACACCCGTGGGGCTGTCATCATCGGCCGAGAACGCCGCCATCGAGGGATACGGCGTGAAGCAGTCCCCCCCCATGTTCAGCGGGTTGCAGCCCGCGACATGGTCGATCTCCCAAGGATCCACCGCCGTGTCGACGCCGTCGCCACCGTCACCGCCGTCGCCACCGTCAGCGCCGTCCCCACCGGACCCTTCATTGTTGAGGGTGCCGCCGGCGTCGCCCTCCCAGACCTTGCCGTCATCCATGTCCACGTTGCAGGCCGTCAAGCCAAACAGCAAAAGGCAGCAAGCACTCGGTCTGGGCGCACGCATCGGCATTCTCCACGACTCTTGACCTGTTTGTCGGCCGGCCGGTGCCAGGGTAGCCCGCTGCCTTGTCCCTTGCCCCTTCCTGCGGAGCGCCCGTGCCCTCATTTTCCGTGATTCGCGATCCCGACATCATTGAGGGCTACCTCGTCGACGCCTCCAACACTCGGGGCACCGCCGAAGCACTGGTGCGCCCCCGCCACCCCGAAGAAGCCGCCGAGCTGATGGCTTGGTGCCAGGAGCGGGCCCTCCCGCTCACCATCACGGCACGGCGCACGGCGACCACGGGGGCGCCAGTTCCCCAAGGCGGCTGGCTGCTCAGCACCGAGCTGCTCAACCGCATCCATGGCCCCGACGATGTTGATGCTGGCGTCATTCTCGGAGAGTACCAAACGGAGGTCGAGGCGCGCGGCGACTTCTTCCCGCCCGACCCCACGTCCCGCCACGAGTGCTCGATCGGTGCGGCCATCGCATGCAATGCCAGCGGTGCCCGGTCCTTTCGCTACGGCCCCACCCGTGGCTGGATCCGGGAGCTGCAGGTCATCCTGCCCACCGGCGAGCTGATGTGGTGCGACGAGACCACGCCGCTGCCGACGGGCTGGCTCGCACCACGCTGGACCGAGCCCCTGGTCAAGACCGCCGCCGGCTACTCCCCGCGCCCCGGCCTGTTGCACCTGTTGATTGGCCACGAGGGCACCCTTGGCCTCATCACCCGCGCCCGGGTGCGCCTGCTTCCCCTCCCCCGCGGCGTCCTGTCGCTGATGGCATTCTTCTCGGACACAGCCGCCATGCTGACGATGGTCTCGCGCGCACGACGCGGGGCCCAGCGGGCGGTGGGTGGTCTGGAGGGCGCCGTGCCGGACGATGCCTTGAGCCCCCGGGCCATCGAGTACTTCGACGCTCACGCCCTGAACATGGTCCGGGCAAGGGTTCCCGACATTCCCGCCGACGCCCGACACGCACTGTTTGTGGAGGTGGAGCACGACGGCGAGCCGCCCCTCGAGCAGTGGTGGGAAGCCCTGGAAGACGCCGGTGCCCTAATGGACGACATCATCGTGGCGGAGGACGATGCCGGGCGCCATCGACTGCAAGCGGTCCGCCATGCGATCCCGGCGGGGGTCAACGAGAAGGTCGTCGCCAACGGCATGCCCAAGGTGGGCACCGACTTTGCCGTGCCGGACCTCGCGCTCCCCGAGATGCTGGCCGCCTATGAAGCCGTCGAGATGGACCACATCTGCTTTGGCCACATCGGCGACAACCACCTCCACCTCAACTTCTTGCCCACAGACGCGACCGAGCTGGCGGCGGCCAAGGCCCAGTACCGGGCGCTGGCGTTGCGGGCGGTCGCGCTGGGGGGCACCGTGAGCGCTGAGCACGGCATCGGCAAGCTCAAGCGGGAGCTGTTGGCCCAGATGGTCGGCGCCGACGTCATGGCCGGTTTCCGCCAGCTCAAGGCAAGTGCCGACCCCGCCTGGATTCTCGGCCGGGGCACCCTCCTCGACGCGCCGCCGCATCCCTCACGCCCTCGGTGATGCCCAGGTCTCCACAGAAACCCCCGGCCACCGGCCCTCCCCCCGACCCTTTCACCCGCATCACATCTGCCGTCCCACGGTGTAAGGTCTCGCCCGCCGCCCCGTTGTGTGGGCGGGTGAGCAAGGAGGCACCCGTTGCGTTCCACAGACCTGCAGCGCCTTCCGGGGCTGTGCCAGCCATGATCTCCGGCCTGCCATGACTGACGGCCTGCCACCGATCGAGGCTGAGCGCGGGGTGGTGCGTCGCCTGCAATCGGGCGACCGCGCGGCCGCCGGAGAGCTGTTCGCTTGGTTTGGGGACCGCCTGTACCGTGCTGCCATCCTGCCACGACTGCCCGTTCCTGAGCTGGCTGAGGATGTTCTCAAGGACACCTTCCGCCTTGCCCTCGAGCGCATCGACCAGTTCACCATCGCCGACCGCAGCATCTACTTCTGGCTTCGCCGCATCGCGATCAACCGCGCCATCGACGTCCACCGCAAGCGACAGCGCCACCACGTCTTCCAAGAGAGGCACACCCACGAGGAGACCATCGACCGCACCATGGGCAACGCACCGCCTGCGCCCGACCGGGGGCAGGAAGTCGACGAGCTCAAGAGCCAGGTCGCACTGTCCCTCAGCCGCATGAACCCACGCTACGCCATGGCCCTGAGGCTGCGCATCCTCGACGATCTTGATCGGGAGGAATGCGCGCGCATCATGGACGTCACAGTCGGCAACTTCGACGTCATCCTTCACCGCGCCACCAAGGCGTTCCGCAAAGTCTACCCCCCCACCTGAGGTCTCCACTTCGTGTCCGCAACCGACGCCAACGACGCCCAAGCAGCCGCGACTCTCGCGCGGTGGCTGGACACGCCTGCCGATGGTGACGTCGAGCAGCGCTATGGCGAGGCGGTGGCGGGCTTGGATGCGGACGTGGTGGAGGCGGTCTTGGCGCTCTGCCCGGAGCGGGCCCCGCCGCACCGCGTGACCATCGACGACGTGCTGGACGGCATCAACACAGGCCCCTTCGCCAACGGCGAGACCTGGGGGGATGAGCCGCCGCCGACGGCCGAAGAGCGGGCTGCAGCCACGGCGCTCGCGGGCTGGTTGGACGGGACTGACGACGGGGATGTGGACCTCGAAGACGACGTCGCCGAGGCCATCTACGCACTGCGTCCAGCGCTGGCCCCCGCGCCGCGCCTCGATCTGGACGCGATGCTCAACGAGGTGCAGGAAGGCCCCCTCGCGGCGGCCCCTCCCGTGGCCCAGGCTGGTGCGCTGGTCTCCCTCGCCGACGAGCGCCGCCGGCGGATGCCCCGGTGGGTGCTGCCGGCCGTCGGTGCGGTCGCCATGGCCGCCACCACGCTGTTCTTTGTGGTGCCCGTCGCCGATGAAGCCATGGACGCCGGGTCGGCGCTGCAGGAAGTTGGGGACTTTGACGACTTCAATGCCGCAGACGCTAGGCCACAAGCGAAGCGAAGCCCGGCCCAGAACAGTGCCGACCAGCAGCCCGCAGGCAAGAACAAGCGCGCCGCAAAGAAGCGGTCTGCGCCGACGGCCCGGCAGGCGGGTGCCTCCGCAGACACGGCGGCGCCGACCGTCCGCATGGCGGCGCGCCCTTCGTCCAGCACCCGGACCCAGGCCCCTCGTCCTGCAGCCGCACCCGCGCCGATGGACGCCGAGGCCAGTGTGCCCAGCACCGGCAGAGCGGACCCGGACCCAGTCGGCGGCGAAGCAGCTCCGGCGAAAGAGCGGGCCAAAGACCTGGCGACTGACAGCACTGCACCTGCAGCCGGCCGTGGGAGCGCGAGTGGCCCTGCACTTGCCCAGGCCACCACGGCCCCCGAAGCGAAGCGTGCAGAAGAACGGGCCGAGAAGACCTATCGTGCGGACGATGGCGACGACTTCGCGCCCGAACCGGAGCCCCAGGAACAGCACGCGTATGGCGCAGGCCTCGCCGACGAGGGCGGCGCGCACGAGCCCGAAGCCGCCACCATGGCCGATGCCATGGTCGCCCCCAGCGGCGCGCTACCCGCGACCATCGACATGCCGGCCGCGGATGGCGCCTCGGCCGGCTGGGACAGCATTCCGACGGGCAAGGCAGAGGTCGCCGACGGCCTGGAAGAAGTGACCACCGAGGAAGAAGACGAAGCCGAGCTGGAGTCCCTCGGGTACCAGTCCGATCGTCGGGATCGCAACGCCAAGTCGTCCCCCCGCCGCGCCGCATCAGAGGCGCCCGCCGCTCCCCCAGCCGAGCCCCCCGCACCACAGCCGCCCCCGCCGCCCGCCGTGGGCCCGTCCCCCTCCGAGCTCGCCGAGATCTGGCGCCGGGCCGACGCCGCACAATCGGCGGGAAACACCGTCGAGCTGGTGCGCCTCCTCCAGCCTCTCATCCACCACCCCGACGATGATGTCGCCGTCGACGCTGCGGTTCGACTCGGCGAAGAAGCACTCCGCCGGGGCGCAACCGACGAGGCACGCACGTGGACAGCCATGGTGGGCCAGCGGTCGCCCGGCACGATCCAGCGGGCGCGACTGGGGTCCCTCGTGGTGGCCCTCAACGAAGCGACACAGCCCACGATGCTGCGCGCGGCGGAACCGTCTGTCACCAACACCATGGACTACGAGTAGGAGCTTCCGACCCTCGCCCCATGACTCCCTCATGTTCTGCAACGGTGAATTGCAGTGAAACCAAAAGCCAGCCGACCCATCTCCAGACATTCTCGACACCGGGTTCGATTCGAGTCGAGCCTTGCTTCGATTCGAGAGGTCGATTGATGACGGAAGAACCAGTCAGCCCCGAACGCATCTTCCTGCGCCCTCGCGACGCAACCATCGCCGCGGCAGCACCGGCGTTTGGACGTGCTGTGCTCGGGGCCGAGATCGACGTGCCGTGGCATGCGCACCGACGGCCACGGGTGATCCTCGTGCGGACCGGTGCGGTGCGGATCTGGACCCGATCCCGCATTCAAGTGCTCCCCCCGTCCTGTGCTGCTTGGATTCCGGCGGGTCTTCGCCACGCGATGACGAGTGATCGTGAAGTCCGGCTCGACGTGCTCAGCTTCCCGCACGATGGCGCCCCCTGTCCGCCAGCCGCCAAGGTGCACGTCATCCAAGCCAAGCCGTTGCTTCGAGAGATGTGCCACCAAGCGGCCGAGTGGGGCCCCACCCCGCCCAACCCAGAGCTGTCCTCGCTCTTCTTCTCGACGTTCTTGGGCTTGCTCGAAGGTTGGCTGCAGACCCCCATGGACGTCGCGCTGCCGAGCCCCGCATCGGGCGCGCTCCAGCGGGCGCTCTTCCACTTGCTCGACCGCCTCGACAAGCCCGTCGGCCTGCCCGACGCTGCCATCGCCGGCGGCATGTCCGAGCGCACCCTCCAGCGCCGCTGCCGCACCGAGCTCAATGCCAGCCTCTCGGCATGGCTCACCCGCGCCCGCATCTTGGCCAGCCTGGAGCTGCTCACCGACAGCTCGCTGTCCATCGCCGATGTCGCGATGAAGTGTGGGTACAATTCACCGGCCGCGTTCACCCGGGCGTTCTCGCTGCACCTCTCCCACACCCCGTCCGCCTGGCGCCAGATCACCCGGTCCGGGCGCTAGCCGACGGGGGCGAAGCGCAGGCCCCGAGCACAGGGTCCAGGGCGGCGCACCCCGTCCCAATTGGGAAGGCTGCGGGGGCTCACGACTTGGGTGACCATGCCCCTTGCCGCGCCCGCGTCGGCCTCGCCTGCGGCATACTCCGGCCCATGCCATTTCCCCCCAGCATCGCACGCGCCCTTGCGGCCCTCAGCCTGTCCAAAGCCGAGCGGGAACGCCTCTCTGGTCTGCACTTTCAAGACGCAGGCCACGGCTATGATCCCTTCGGCATGCACCCCCACTTCGTCGAGCTTGGCGAGGCCGTCGCCCAGCCACTCTACGATCGGTGGTTTCGGGTGCTCAGCTACGGCCACGAGCACATCCCCAAGGTCGGCGCTGCGGTGCTGGCGTCCAACCACTCGGGCAGCGTGCCCGTCGACGGCATGATGATCTGGCTCGATGTGCTGCGAAACACGAACCCACCGCGCATCCCCCGACCCATCGCCGACCACTTTGTGCCGACCTTGCCCTGGATCGGCACGTTCTTCGCCCGAGGCGGCATGGTGGGTGGGTCCCGTGGCAACGCCCGAACCCTGCTCAGCTCGGGCGAGATGCTGCTGATCTTCCCGGAAGGCACCCCCGGCATCGTCAAGCCCTGGAACGAGCGGTACCAGCTGCGGCACTTTCGGGTGGGCCACGCCGAGCTGGCGATGCGCAACCGGGCCCCCATCGTGCCGGTGGGGGTCGTGGGTGCCGAAGAGCAGCTTCCCCTGCTCGCGACGTCCAAGCGCCTCGGCAAGCCCCTGGGCATCCCGCTCTTCCCCATCCCCGCTGTGCCCTTCCCCCTCCCCGTGCGCTACCGCATCTACTATGGCGAGCCCATCGAGGTTCACAAGGAATTCAGCCCCGAGGATGCCGACGACCCAGACAAGGTGGCCGCCGTCGCCGCCCGGGTGCAGGACGCCGTGGACAAGCTGCTGAAGCGGGGCCTCTCCGAGCGACAGAGTGTGTTCGCATGAGCCTCCATCCCGACGACCTCCCCCAGTCCCGAAACGTCCTGGTCACCGGGGCCAACACCCCCCTGGGCGAGCGGCTGGTGCGGTCCTTGCTCGATGACTCTCGGGTGGACCAGATCATCGCGGTGACCGGTGAGCCGCCCGAACACTTCGCGGTCGCCGCCAACCGCCGCCTGACGGTCATTCAGGTCGACATGGTGCGCAGCCGGCGGGTGCGAAACCTGCTGTTTGGTCTGGCCCGGGACAAGAACATCAACGTGGTGGTCCACCTCGCGATGCACCGCTCGGCGCTCGCCCGCGGGTCCAAGGTGCACGCCTTCAACGTCGAAGCGCTGCGCAGCATGATTGCCCTCGCTGAGCGTCATCCCACCATCGAGCGCCTGGTCCTGCGCAGCGACGCGGCGGTCTATCAAGTCAAAGAAGACCTCCCGATTCTGATCGACGAGGCCCACCCGGTCGCACTGGACGGTCGCCAACCCCAGTGGGTCCGGGATCGGGTGGAAGCCGACATCACCGCATGTGCCCGCATGGGGATGTCCTCGCTCCAGATCATCGTGCTGCGCATGACCGACATCTTGGCGCCCGGCACCGGCAGCCAGCTCTTCGACTACCTGCAGAGCCCGGTTTGCATGCGACCGGCCGGCTTTGATCCGATGACCAACCTGCTCACCATCGCCGATGCATCGGTGGCCCTCCAAAAGGCCATCCACAGCGAGGCCCAGGGGGTGTTCAACATCGCTGGGGCCGACACGCTGCCGCTGACGGCATGCATCCGAAACTACGGCCGGCTCGGCGTTCCCGTGCCGGGGACGGTGATGACCCCCTTCTATCGATGGCGGTCCAAGCTCACCGGGCACGACTTCTCGTACAGCGTGAACCGCCGCCGCTTCCACTTCTCGTGCGTGCTCGATGGAGAGCGCGCCCGCGACATCCTGCGGTACGTCCCCGCCCACCCCATCGACTGGCCAGCCGCCTGAGCGCCGTCCCAGCCGGCGCCTTGGCATTGGCCCAACACGGCGGTGCAAAGCCAATTCAAGGCCCGCTCGCCGGAACTTGAGGGGCCGCATGACAAGCTGCTCACCCCCCGGCCCCCGGCGCAGGCGGTACACTCGCAGCCCCGGCGCCCCCGTGCGCCCCAAGTGCCTGGAGACCCCATGACCCGCACCATCCTCGGACTGGCCACCCCGGCGGTCTTCGCCTTTGCCGCACTGTCGCTGGTGGCCTGCAATGGCAGCAAGAGCAGTGAAGACGACAGCGCCGACGCGGGCAGCGACGGTGGTGAGGGGGGCGACGGTGGCGCGGACGGCGGCACAGATGGTGGCGACGGCGGTACGGCCGCCGACTGTCCGGACGACGTCCCCGAAGAGTACCGCTACATCTGGGACTGCGACCTGTCGTCCTGCCCCGGTGGTCCCCTCATCTATCGGTACGCCACGGGCGAGTCGGTGGATGAGCCGCCCTACACCACGATTCGAATCGAGGAGAGCTACTACGTGTTCTCCAGTGGTGGCTACTGCATCGACACATTCCTCATTGAGGGCGGCTGGACCAACACCGACCCCACCACGTACCGGTGCAGCGAGTGTGAAGAGACGTTCCACGTCACGTGGACGATGAGCACCGGCAACGCATGCGGCATGGTCTGGGGCAGCCTGTTCTTCGGCCGGGAGGGCGCCGATGAGCTGGAAGGCCCCTGGGACGGCGCGCTTGCCCTGGACACCCACGGCGACTTGTCCGGCCGCACCGACCGCGCGCTGGTGGTCGCGGCCCCGTGGCTGCGCCCCTCCGACGGCGCCACCTACCAGGACCCCAACTGGGGCTACGCCTACACCACCCCCACCACTGACTTTGATGGTCCGCCGGAGACCTACGTCTACAGCAACACCGACTACGGCGGCATCTGCGCCAACGGTGGCCGCATGGTCAAGGACCCCGGCGGCGACTGGGTGGTCAACGACTCGTTCTTCGCCGACTGGGAAGAGCGCCGGGCCCAAGCCGAAGGAGTCACGCCCCTTCTGGCGCGCTGACTCTTGACATGACAAGACACGGTGCGCCCCAGGCGATAGGCTCGCGCCGTGCTGTTCCACACCCTGGACTACCTGTTCTTCCTGCCGCTGACGGTCTTCATCTACTGGGGGCTGCCGCGTCAGTTTCGCATGGTTGTGCTGGGGCTCGCGTCGCTGGGCTTCTACGCGTCCTGGAACATTGCCTATCTGCCAGTGATGCTGCTGGTCATCGGGGTGGGCTGGCTGGGCGGACAGTGGCTGGCGCGGTGGCGGCACTTCCGCGGCGGCATGGGTCCCAGACTTGTGGTGATGCTGCTCCTGTTGCTGCCGCTCATCTTCTTCAAGTACTGGGATTGGATTGTCGAGAACATTGAGTTTGTAGCCATTGTCGCAGGCTACGCCCCCTCCCTCCCCCGGGTGGGCTTGGCGCTCCCGGTCGGCATCAGCTTCTTCACGTTCCAGGCCCTCGCGTATGTGATCGACGTGGGTCGCATGGCCCAGCGGGGCGAAGACGGAGCCGAGCCCAACTTGTGGGTGTTCACCACCTTCCAGACCTTCTTCCCGCAGCTCGTCGCCGGTCCGATTGTGCGCCGCTCCGAGCTCATGCCTCAGCTTCGTGCGCTGCCGGCGCTCCGCCCGGAGATGGTCGGCGCAGGCTTGTACCGAATCACGCGGGGGATGGCCAAGAAGCTGCTCATCGCGGATGTCTTGGGCGTCGGCGTGGTCGAGCCGGTCTTCATGGACCCCTCCCACTTCACCGGGCTGGAGCTGCTGCTCGCGCTGTACGCCTACAGCCTGCAGATCTACTGCGACTTCTCCGGCTACACCGACATCGCCATCGGCTCGGCACGGCTGTTCGGCATCGAGCTGCCCGAGAACTTCAAGCGCCCCTACATGGCCACGAATGTGGCGGGGTTCTGGCGCCGGTGGCACCTGACACTGTCCAACTGGGTGCGGGACTATATCTACTTTCCCCTTGGGGGTGCCCGGGCCGACCGTGAGTGGAAGGTCTATCGCAACATCATGATCACGATGCTCATCATCGGGGTGTGGCACGGAGCCAGCTGGAACTTCGTGGTCTATGGTCTGCTGCACGGCACTGCGGTGTGTGTGGCCCGGGTGCGGCGCAAGCGACACGGCCGCCGTCCGGACGACCCCCTGCCAGGGCTGTGGGCCTTCACTTGGCGATGGATGCTCACCTTCCACTTTGTCGTGCTGGCACGCATTCTCTTTCGGGCCGAGGACCTCAGCACCGCCTGGACCCTGTTCACCGGGCTGTTCGACCTGACCCTGGCCTTGCCCCGGTTCTCGCCCACCACGTGGTCCATCTTGTTGCTCGGCTACAGCATCCACTTCTTGCCCGAAGAGTGGTCGCCCGCGTCCGAGGCGTGGTTCAAGAAGCAGTCCCCATGGGTCTGGGTGGCCTGTGCGGCGATTGTGGCGGCAGCTTCGCTTCGGTTGTCGACCGGCGACGCGTTGTCGTTTGTGTACTACCAGTTCTGACAAAACAAACCAACACAACTCAACAGCAAGACCCAGCCGCGAGCGGATGCGATACGGGCCGGCACCCCCCTCGCCCGAGCCGCACCGGATGCCTGACGTCTACAGCCTCTCCGCGATGATCTGCATGACAGTGGTCCCCGCGACCGCGCTGCGGGTCGACCCCTCGACTCCACGCTTGCTCCGCGCCATGGCGCCCGTGCTGGGACTGACCGCCGCAATGGCCGCGCTGGTCCCCCGGGGGCCGGAGTCCGCCGCCATGGCCTGCGCGTTCTTGGTGTTCGCCATCTGGAACCTCGCATGGGGGGCCGGCCGGTTCTTGGCGTCGCCGGAACCCCGCGCGCCCGAGACCTGGGCCGCGGCGGTGGGCGCAGTGGGGCCGGTCGTGGCCGCGATCGCTTGGGTGGGGGCCCGGTGGAATGGCACGTTTGCGGGCTTCCCGGAGCCCCTGGCATCACTGACCGTGGCCCACTTCACGGTGACGTTCGGCTTGTTGCCCATGGCGGCCGCCGGTTGGACCCGCGGGCTGCGGGGACGACGGGGCGACACCCGCCGACAGTGGGGCCTGTGGGGCATCACGTGTGTGCCCGCCAGCACGGGGCTGTTCTTCTCGCTGCGGGACAGCCCGATGGTCCCGTCGGCGCTGGAGGTCGGCCTGACCTGGGCGATGGTCCTCGCGTTTGCGGTGTGGTGGTCGGGCCTGCGGGCTGACCCCAGCGGTGCCCAGCGCCAGGGTCGCATTGTGCGCATTGCCGCTGACGTGCTGCTGGTGGGCTTTGCCTTCGGTGCACTGTATGCGGGGGCCCAGCGCTTTGGCTACCCCTGGCTGCACTTCCCCGGGATGCTGGCCACCCACGGCGTCGCCAACCTGTTCGCCGCGCTGACCCTCGCTGTCCTGGCCCCCACACTGATGCCGGTCGCCACGACCGCCCCCGAGCCGGACGCGTCTGTTTCGCTGGAGCCCGGCAACCCCGCGAAGGCCATCTTCACCGATGAGCACCATGTGCTGCTGGGCCTCGACAGTCCCGAGGCCTGGACGGCGGCCACCACCACGCTGCTCCAGTACCGGGTCTACCCACCCCACGTGATGCACCGCACCGCGGCCTTTGATTCCCCCCTGCGGCGTCCTCGGGTCGGCGACCGCATCGGCCTCGGGCTGCGCCTGCCATCCCTCCCCGGTCTGCCCGGCGTGGTGCTACCGTCCATGGTGGAAGTGCACACCATCGAAGATAACGATGAACACGCCATCTTCGGCTACACCACCACCGCGATGCACTACGGTCGCGGAGTCTGGCGGGCCCAGCTCAGCCGGCGGGACGGCCACGTCTGGCTGCGGATCGAGAGCCACATTCGCCCCGCCCGGTGGTTTGGTTGGGTCGGGCTGCCGCTGTACCGTGTGTTCCAACAACGCGCAGTGCGGGGTGCTGTCGAGACGCTCAAGTCGGCCGTCGCAACCGGTCAGCCCCCGCCTCCGCCACCAATGAGGTAAACTCTCGACGTGCTCTTGCCATGACAAGAGCATACGGACTCCACCCATGTCGCGATCTTCGCCCGCGCTGAACACCCATGATCGGGAGCTGACCCGGCTCCTCGCGTTCTGTGGTGGGTTCATGCTGGTCGCGGCGGCCACCTACTTCATCCCCGGGATGGAGCTGGTCCAGCCCTGGATCGCCGGCGAGCGGGTGCCACTGGTGCACCTTGTGCTGCACGACACCCGTGTGGTGGAGAGCTACCCCGGAATGCTGGAGACCCGCCCGGCGGACGAGGCCGGCGGCGCGACCCTGGCCCCCGACGCCTTCGACACCGGACTGGTGGAGGGGGCCTCGCCCACCCGCCCGGTCGCCTCCGCCGACGTCGAGGAAGACCCCGCACAAGAAGGGCTCCCCGAGGACAGTCCTGCCGAGGAGGATGCCGATCCCGACGGGACCGAGGCCGCGGAGGACAACCCGCCTCAGCCCGCAGTGGCCGAAGCTGTGGCGGATGAACCCACCGAAGATGCCGTCGCAATGGCCATTGTCGCGCCCATCCCGCCGGTTGACGCGCCCCCTGTCGCATCGCCGCCCGAGGCCCAGTCCGTGGCCGTCGAGACCGACACCCGGGGTGCTGCCGCCGTCTCCAACCGGAGCTCCGCCACGGCCAACATGGCCCGCCCCGGTGAGGGCCGACTGCCCGACCGCAGCCCCGCCGTGGGCACGCCGCTGGAGGTGCCCCCCGGTGCCCTCGACGCATGGTTCACCGCGATGGCGCGGGCCGAAGCGGGGGTTCCAGGCGCGGTGGCCCGGGCGCTGCACTGGGGCGACTCCACCATCGCCGCCGACGGCATCACCAAGACCGTGCGCAGCCGACTCCAGGGCCGCTTTGGAGACGCCGGCCCCGGCTTTCTGGCCATCCACGTCGATCCCCGATGGTCGATGCGGCCGAGCGTGCTCCGCAACACCAAGGGCTCGTGGAAGACCCGCACCATCACCTTCGGTGGCGCCGGCAACCCCTACTACGGCCTCGCGGGCACGGTCAGCACCACATGGACGGCCGCATCGAGCACCCTCGGCGGCCGAAAGATCGATGGCGAGCGACAAGTCCTGGGGCGTGCCGACCTGTCCTTCCAGGTCCGCCCCGGCGGCGGCACGGTGGTGGTCTCGGTGCCCGACCAGCCGCCGGTCAGCCTGTCCACTGCTGCCGAAGCCATCGGTGATGCCCACCACCGGCTGGATCTGCCCGCGGGCACTCGCCAGCTCACCATCTCCACCACGGGCGACGGCCCGGTCACCGTGTACGGCATGGCGCTGGAGACCGGGAGCGCCGGGGTGACCTGGGAGACCCTTGGGGTGGCCGGTGCCAGCCAGTCGTCGGTCCTGCGCCAAGGGGCCAACCACATCGCCCGCCAGATCGCCCAGCGCGACCCCGATCTCATCATCTACCAGATGGGCGGCAACGAGCTGGGCTACCCGGCGCTCAAGTCAAAGGACGGCGGCGTCTGGCGAGACCGGTACGTGAAGGTCGTCCAGCGGCTGCGGGCCGGCGCCCCGAACGCAAGCTGTCTGCTCATCACACCGCTGGACCAAGGCGAGCGGGTGCGCGGCGCCATCCACAGCAAGGCCACGCTCGACACCATGATTCGGCTGCAGCGCGAGGTGGCCGCAGAGCTGGGATGCGGATTCTGGGATGCCCGGGCCGCGATGGGTGGCAAGGGTGCGTATGCCCGCTGGCTGTCCCACAAGCTGGCCTGGGGCGACCTGTATCACTTGACCAACAAGGGGCTCTCGCTGATTGGCCACTCGCTCGCCGACGCGCTGGAAGTGGCCTACGACGACTGGCGCAAAGACAACCCCGTGGTCGCAGCCGACTCCGCAGCATCCACGAGCGGCTGAGCCCCACCGCAACCCAACGTGCCCGGCCGGCCCGCTACTGAAGCTTTAGGTTGCAGACCCCGCTCTCCACCCGAACGCCACCTTTGGGGCCTGTGTAGCTCACCGACACCGGTCCGATGGTGGCGTCACCGGCCCCGTCCACGGGCGCCGAGACAAACCACCAGGTCATGATCTTCTGGTGGCCACCCTCGGGCAGGTCCGTCACCCGTCCCGCAGCGAGGCGAACAGCCCGGGCATTGCGCCCCGCCACCGAGATGCCCGGCCAGTCCACCGTCACCGCCTCGGTCGACCGCACGCTCACCTTGATCCACGCCGAGTCGGACTCGGTGGCGCCCACCGTCTTGTCCCCACAGAGAACGGCGATCTTGAGGTCATGGGTGCCCTTGAAGTCGCTGGGGCGATCGCTCAAGCTGGGACCACATCCACAACTCAACAGCCCACTCAACACAGCCCCCCCCAAAGACAACCCCCTCTTGGGCACCTGGGCCAAGCGGCCGGCGGAGTCTGGGGAGGCGGACGGGGGCATGGGAAGGCGCCATCGGACTTCTGGGAGCTCGCAGCATAGCCCATCGTCAGCGCTCGCGGTGGGCGCGCCCCTGTCCGCCTCCGGTGTACCCACCCCGGAGCGGGAGCACCCAAAACCCAACCCACAAGCGTCCGGCAAGCCCAGCTCACCACGCGTCAACCAGCCACGAGAACAACGTATATTAGGGCACTTCCATCAACGGCGGATAGGCATCGGGCACGCCGCCGCCGGTCATCATCGCCGCATCCAGCCACGCATCAATGAACAGCTCCGCCGATCGGGTGTAGCCCCGTTGGGTGAAGTGTATGAGGTCCCAGCCGGCCAGGGGCGGGTCCATCGCCCGCCACGCCAGCATGCCCCCCGGACCACCTTGGGCAAGCTGCCAGTCCCAGAACACACAATCGAACTCCGGCGCCACCTCACGCTGCACCATGGCCACTGGCGCAGTGCGTCCCCAGATCTTGTACCGTTGCCCCTTCTTGACCACCACGCCCCTGTCCGAGGGGCCCACCAACACACACGCGGCATCGGGGAGCACCTCCCGCATTCGAGCCAACACAAGGCGCAAATCGTCCCGGTAGGTCTCCATCGCATAGTCGAGGTCGGCCGCTTCGTTTGTGCCATAAGCGAGCACCACCATGTCGGGCGCCAAGGCCGCCAGCCCGGGCTGCCAGATGGTGGGGTCCCAGTCGAGCCAGGTCCTCGCCGTCCGCCCACGAACACCAATGGCATCCACAATCACGCCCTTGCCCGAGCGCTCCGGGGACACCCCAAAGATGCGCACTTCCCCGTCCCCAACGGGTCGAAAGGTCAGCCGGTGGGGGCCATCGGCAAGCTGGACCGACAGATGCACGGGCCCCACGCTGTCACGGTGCAAAGGAAGCACCACGGGATCGGCGTCATCGACCTGGAGCTGCAGCGAGCCGGCACCGGGAAAGCCCAACGCATGGATGTTGACTTGGTCCCAGGCGCGACCCTGTGGGTTGGTCTCGGTGGTCTGGATGTAGCCAAAGTCGGTGTGGTCCGCGGACGACACACTGGCCCCGCCGAGTCCATATAGGCCATCGCCACGCCCACCTCGACGCCCCACCCAGTCCGAACGCCAGCCATCAGACGCGCATAAGTTGATGTCGTGGGCCCGGTATCCTTGGTAGAGGGGGGCGGGCATCACATAGCCATGCCCCCGGTCGCCGTACCGGGTCTGGAGTCGACGGCGCAGCTCGCCGGTCAAGAAGTCCCCGCCGGTGTGGCTTGCACCGTAGAAGGTCACACGAACCGGCCGTCCCGCCTCGGCCGCCCGCAACACATCACCGACCTTCTTGAGGGTCAAGTACCCACCCTCAAAGGGCTGAAGACCCACGGGCATCGCCGCCGGATCCGGGACCTTGCCCGCCTTGACCTGCTTCCAGTCGACGGTGGGGCTCGGCACCGAGACTGGCTTCACCAGCGCCCGGTCCGCCGTGGGCACCACACCCATCGGCGCGGGACCTGCGACCTCGATCCCACCCTTGCGCTGGGCCTTCTCGCTGAGCGCTTGGGCCTTCAAGTCGGCGCAGGACCACGGCGGCGGCCCCGACACCACAGCCGTCATGTCCACCCACATGGGCATGACACCCGCGATCGGGCCCAGCTGGGCGGGCTCCCCGTGGGCCACCGTCGAACCGAGAGACAACAGAATCGAGGTCAACAATCGCATCCACCAGCGCTATCGCGGCGGCCCGTCCCGGGGCGAACCCGGCTTCGATCGCCCGGCCTCCCCCTCTGCCGCCGACCGCTCGCTGGCCCCGCGAACAGTCCGTCACACTGCACACCTTCGCGGCCACCGCCCACCAGATTGGAGGGGCCCCGTCAATTTTGGTCAACCCAGACAAAGCCGAAACCGACTATACGCGGGGTCGCACGAGTGTTGCAAACCCAAGCCCACCCAAGCGCCCCAACCCCCTCTCGACTCCGATGGAGATTGAATGCTCACAGAATTCTGGACGGCCGCCACCGGCTTTCTCAGCGACGCTTGGTCCGAGCTCGCGCCGTCTTTGTTCGGCAGCCCAGAGTCCAGCGCCGAGGCCCCTCCTCCGGATGTGGTGCTCGACACCGGCGGTGGCGGTGGTGATGGGGGTGGTGGCGGTGGGGACACCAGCGACGGGGGCGGCGGAAGCGACACCAGCGGCGGCGGGGGCGGCGACACCGGCGTCAATTGGAGCGACACAGGCTGGTCCGGCTGGTCCGACTGGGACACGGCATACCCCTACGTCGAAACCGAAGACCAGACTTGCTTTGCTGCCGAGAAGTACAAAAAGCCCGTCTGCTACGCCAAAGGCGGCAAGGAGCAGGAGTCCGAGCTCATCGTTCAAGGCTTGAAGTGCTCATCGCGCCCTGACGACGCCATGGGCGGGGCGGAGCTGGCCGCAGTGCTTGTGTTTGGCGTGGTCTGGGCTCGGCGCGCAAGCCGCTGAACCTGACCGACTCTGCAGTGCCCCATGGGGACCCGTCTGTGCATCCCAAGCGGACCCGCACAACACAGCAGCTCAACTCTTCTGAACGACTTCCAACCCAACCCACGCACAACCGTGGGAATTGGAGCTTCTCGTGACATCCATGCTCCTCGGTCTCGCCACCGCCGGACTACTCACCGCATCCTCCGTCGCTCAAGCCGAAGACACCGTTCGCTACCGTGGCTTTGGTGGTGTCAGCTACGGCGTGGTCAAGTTCATCGACAACCCCAACATCCAGGGCGACGAGATCGGCCTCAAGCTCGCCAATCCCAAGGGCACAAACCGCTCGCTTGGCGCTGACTTCTTGCTGCGGATCGGCGACACTGGCTGGTTTGCTGGCTACGCCGTCGCCTTCCAGGGGGGCAGCACCTTCGTCCGCAAGCTGTCGGTCTTCAACACATCAAAGACCACAACCAACGAAGCGGCCTGCTATGCCGAGCAGTGCTTTGGCATGACCGAGACCAGCTACTACGATGTGCTGCACGTGCCAATGGAAGCAAACACAGCCTACGCTTGGGACTTTGGCAACCGCGTCAACGTCTACGTCGGCGGCGGGCCATCGATTCACATCGCCCAATTCACCGCATACAACGCGGTCAGCGCGGTGCAGGTCTTCGAGGCCAGCGACGTGGACGACCCTTCTTCGAACACCGCAAGCTCGGTTGTGTCGAAGATTGAGGGCAAGACCCGCAAGTATGGGATCGGGGGCCAGGTCTTCGTGGGCGCTGGCGTCGAGCTGGGCTCACTGCCGAAGATCGGTGGTCGCTGGGGCCTCACGTTCGCTGCTCGCTACCAGAAGGTGCGAGACATGAAGCAGCTCATCGAAGGCAAGTACACCGCGCAGGAATACATGCTCGACGGCAAAGAGTGCGACGACGATCTGTGCCCGAACGTGGAGCGCAGCTGGACCGAAGAAGTGGTCGTGGACGGCGACAACCTGGGCGCCCGCATCGGTCTGGTGTTCTTCTTCTGATCCGAGACCGTCGATCGGCCCCCTCCCCTGTGCAGCGTCAGTTGTAGTCGCTGCACCACAGGGCCAGGGGTTGGGGCGACAGCGTGATGCTGCCGTGGGTGTCGCTGCTGAGCGCTCCCACCGAGAACGTGCCCCAGACGTGGTCTTCGTCGATGTCAAAGCCGTCGATGACCAAGGCGAGGTCGGGGTCGGCCGCGTCGCTTGTGAAGTAGTAGCCCGAGCCGCCGGCCTCCTCCTGAAGCTTGACGCGCACGCCATCTTCGGCGGTCCAAGTGCCCACCTGATCCACGGTCGGGAAGGTGCCGATCATCTCGACCAGCAGCACAAAGCGGTGGTCGGCCCCCCGCCAGAACTGGCGAAACGAGGTGGAGCCCTCCAGGTGGGAGCACGTGGGGAGGTCAAACACCAGGGTCTGGACCAGATCGCCGCCCAGCTCCACGGTCATGGGCGACGGATCGGCCGGAAAGCCGCCAGGGTCGCCCCCGTCCGCACCATCGCCCGCTCCGTCGTCGCCCGCGCCACCATCGCCGCCATCCGCCCCATCGCTGCCGTCGCCGGCTGCCTCGGCAGCGGAGTCCTCCTTGTCGGCCGATCCATCGGCGCCACAAGCGGACCCGAACCCACCCACCAAGGCCGAGACCAAAGTCAGAAGTGGAATATGCTTGTTGCTTGCCATCCGCGCCTCCCCAGAGTGTGGTGCACGCGCACCGCCCCATCCACTGTACTGCACACGCGAAGGTCTGCGGGCGACCGGCCATACCGTCGTCCCCTCGACCGCCGTGGGGTAGAACGTTCGCTCGTTCTGGAGCAAAGAACATGACTGCCACGCACGACCGTAAACTTCCCTACTTCCGCACCTCGATCGTGCTCGCCGGTGTGCTGTCATCGACGGTCGCGACCGCCGGCTCCCTCAAGGACCTCGACAAGCGGGCCGGCTTTCGGGACGTCAGCTTCGAGCAGAGCTGCAACGAGATCGAAGGGCTCAAGGGCAACACCGGCGCGGTGAAGGCCGCCGTCAAGGCGGGCATGGGCGCCGAAGCCGCCACGTCCGTCTACAAGGGCATGCTCCAGTATACGCGCGCAGCCGATGTTCTGGAAGTGGGCGCCGCCGAACTTCTGGGTATCCACTATACTTGCTACATGGAACAACTGATGGCGGTCCAGGTCTCGGCCTTCGGACAGCGCAACAGCCTGCCCCTGAGAGACGCGCTCATCGAAGCCTACGGCGATCCCACCAGCGGGGATGAAGACACCGGGCGGTGGGCTTGGGAAGGGAAGAAGGTGGTCCTCACGGTGGTGCGTGATCCCCTCACCCGCATGACCACGGCGACCTGGGCCAGCGTGAAGATGCTGGATCTCAAAGCCAAGAACGACGTGGCCGACAAGAAGAGCGCAATTCAGGACCTGTAGTCGCGGGATGCACAAGCCGCGCTTCAGACCGCGGCCCCGCCTGTGCCCGCGCACCGCATCGCCGCCGGACCATGCCGACTGCGCGGTGGCGAAATAGCTCCCACGGCATGCAAGACTCCGCCCCCCCGTCCCCGCCGGACACCGACGCCCTCTCCCGCCGTGTCAACGCCCCATCCCTGGGCGATGGCAAGTCCATTGCGCCCCGCTCCGCGGCCTTCCAGCGGTTCATGGCGGCGCCGTTCATCTTTGGGGCCCTGCTCATGGCGGCCACGGCGGTGCTCGCGATCCTCTCGTGGACCGGCGGCAAGGCCGAAGGTCAGCGCGCCGACATCGTGTTCACTGGCGCCTGTCTGGCAGAAGCCCGCACGGTTGTGGAGCAGCGTGCCGAGGCCATCGGGCTGGGCGACCCGCGTTGGTCGATGACCGACGGTCGCTTGTTGTTGACGGCCACGCTGCCGGGCTTGGCGGACGACCTGCAAGCGGTGCCCGCCTTGCTCTCGGCGCCGGGGGAGTTCTTCGTGAGTGGCCCATCGGGCACCATTGTCGACCGGACGCTGATCGACGGTGCCCAGGTGCGCTTGGACGAGACGGGGAGCGCCTTCACGTGGATTGACCTGAAGCCCGATGGGGTCCAGGCGATCACCGATGCCCTCGAGGCTGACCGCGACGGCCACCTCACCGTCCGCATCGATCAGACGTCCGCACAGGACCGGCCCAACACCCGGGGGGTGACCGAGGACGGCATCCGCGTGATCCCCAACGAGTCGGACCCACGGCAGCGCATGCGGGTAGCCACCGACTTCGCCATCGCCCTGTCCATGCCCCTTCCCTGCGCACTGACGGTCGCCTCCGCGACTGCGGTGGCCCCGCCCGCAAACAATGGATAGTCGCGGCATCTTTGGGGGCCGGCACTGGGCGTGGCTCCCCTGACCCCTCGCACCGGAGGCGCTGTGAAGTACCGCGTAACCCTCATTATGGGCGACGGCATCGGCCCGGAGGTCACCGGCGCAACCCGCCGCATCCTCGACGCGGCCGGCGCCCCCATCGAGTGGGAGCTCGCCCCCGGCGGCGCTGTGGCCGTCGAGGAATTCGGCGTGCCGATGCCCGAGACGACGCTCGCATCGGTGCGGCGCAACCGGCTGGGCCTCAAGGGTCCGCTGATGACCCCCAAGGGCAAGGGCTTCCGCAGCGCCAACGTGACGCTGCGCCAGGAGCTCGACCTCTACGTCGGCTACCGGCCGGTGAAGTCCCTGCCGGGCATCGTGACGCCCTACAAAGACGTCGACCTCGTCGTGCTTCGCGAAAACACCGAAGACCTCTACGCGGGCATCGAGCACGAGGTCACACCCGGCACGGTGCTCACCCTCAAGGTCAGCACCCGCAAGGCCGGCGAGCGCATCGCGAGCTGGGCCTTCGAGAACATGCGCTACACCGGGCGGCGCCTGATCCACTGCTGCTCCAAGGCCAGCGTGGTGCCCCTCGCGGACGGCGCGTTCCATGACGCCTTCCACACGATCGGCGACCGCTACCCCTACATCGAGAAGCGCGACCTCCCCGTCGACAACCTCGCCTTCTCGCTGGCCCAAGATCCCGGTCCCTTCGACGTGCTGCTCCTCCAGAACCTCTACGGCGACATCCTCAGCGATCTCGCAGCAGGGCTCGTGGGCGGCCTCGGCGTGGTCCCGGGCGCCAACATTGGCGACGGCATCGCGGTCTTCGAGGCTGTGCACGGCACCGCCCCCGACATCGCCGGCCAGAACAAGGCCAACCCCCTCGCGGTGCTCAACAGCGGTCTCTTGATGCTCGAGTACATCGGTGAGCACAAGATCCGCGACCGGGTGGAGCGCGCGGTCTTCGACGTGCTTGAGAAGGGTGAGGTCCGCACGGGCGACCTCGGGGGCACCGCCTCCACGGACGACTTCACTGCCGCCATCATCGACCACCTCTGAGCAGGAGCCTCCCATGAGCAATCAGCCCGAAGCCCACACCGTGACGCTTCTGCCCGGCGGTTGGGTGGGTCCCGAGACCTGCGATGTGATGGAGCGTGTGGTCGCCGCCGCCGGCGTCCAGATCAAGTGGAACCGCTTCGACGAGGTCGACAGCATCACCGATGCCGTGCTCGCCGACGCCCGCGCGACCGGTCTGGTCGTGAAGGGTCGGATGGGATCCGAGCGCACCACCGGCCAGCTCCCCCCCACGGTCGCCCTGCGCAAGGCCCTCGCGACCTGGGCCACGGTGCGCCGTGCACGGACCATTCCAGGGGTCAACGCCCGCTTCGCCGAGATGGACACCGTCGTCATCCGCGAGTCCAGCGAAGACATCTATGCCGGCATGGAACACCAGATCACCGATGGCGTCTACGAAGCCGTCCGGGTGACCACCGCGGCCGCCTGTGAGCGCATCGCACGGTACGCCTACGAGTACGCCCGTGCCCATGGCCGCCGCAAGGTGACCATCGTGCACAAGTCCAACATCATGAAGAAGTCGGACGGGCTGTTCCTCCGCACGGCCCAGCTCGTGGGCCAGGACTACCCCGAGATCGAGACCGACGAAGTCATCGTGGATGCCCTGTGCATGCGCCTTGTGCGCTGGCCCATGCAGTTTGATGTGCTGCTCACGGGCAACCTCTTCGGCGACATCGTCAGCGACCTGTGCAGCGGCCTCGCCGGCGGCATCACGGCGGGCGCCAGTGTCAGCATTGGTGACGGGGTGCGGATCTTTGAGAATCCCCATGGGCGGGTGCCCGAACTGGTGGGCCAGGACGCCGCGAACCCGCTGCCGATGCTGCTGACGGTGGTCAACCTGCTCCAGCACATCGGCGAAGATCTCGCAGCATCCAAGATCTCCGACGCCATCGCCACCGTGACCACCGAGGGCATCTGCACGGCCGACCTCGGCGGGACCGCACGATGCTCCGAGGTCGCAGCCGCCATCGAGGCCCGGGTGCGGGGGCTCTGACCGCCCCAGCAGGATAGTCGGCGCTCTTCCCTTTGGGCAGGAGCACCGATGACCGCACTCTCTCCGCTTCGCGACATCCAAGCGCAGGTCACGGCCGGCGGGCGCATCAGCACCGCCCAGGCCGGGTGGCTGTTCGAGCACGCGAGCGACGAGGTCTTGTCGGAGCTCGCCACGGGAGTGCGTGCCCGCTTCCACGCGGCCGAGCGGGCGTCGTACCTCAAGATGGCCATCGTCAACTACACCAACGTGTGTGTTGCCCGGTGCGACTACTGCGCGTTCTACCGCTTTCCCGGCCAGCCCGACACCTACACCTTGTCTCTGGACCAGGTCTGCAGCAGCATTGACCGCCTCATCGCCCACGGCGGCACGATGGTCGGCTTCAATGGTGGGTTCCATCCCGACCTCGGCATCGACCACTACGTCCGCATGTTCTCGGATGTGCGCGCCCGCTACCCGGGGGTCAGCTTCTACGAGATGACCGTCGCCGAGTTCATGTTTGTCGCAAAGCGGGCCAAGCTGTCCTACGCCGAAGCGGCCCAGCGCTTTGCCGACGCCGGCACCCGCTGGATCACCGGTGGCGGGGCCGAGATCCTGACGGATGCGTTCCGGCTGCGCCACAGCCCCGGCAAGTACAAGGTCGAGGACTTCTATGACGCCCAGCGCGCAATTCTCGACGCGGGCATGGGGTCCACGGCCACGATGGTCATCGGCTTCGACGAGACCCGCGAGGAGCGGCTGGAGCACCTCGGGCGCCTGCGCCGCTTTCAGGACGACGAGGGTGGCCGGCTGACCAGCTTCCTGTGCTGGACCTACAAGCCCTGGAACACCGATCTGGGCGGTGACGAGGTGCCGCTGTCGACCTACCTGCGCTGGCTCGCGGTCTGTCGCATCTACCTCGACAACATCGTGCACATCCGCACTTCGGTGCTCACCCGCAACCGGGACGCCCTGCTCGGGCTGCGCTTCGGCGCCAACGACTTCGACTTGCCGACCGAGGACGAGGTCACCCAGAGCGCCGGGGCCACCGTCTCTCACGCCTTTGAGGATGTGCTCCAAGCGGGTCGAGACCTGGGCTTCACGCTGGTCTACCGCCAGCCGTTCTTGCCCGGACCGGGCTCCGCCGCCCAAGCGGAACCCATGCCGACAACATGAGGTCCCAAGAGCTGCCCGCCCCGACCGGTCGGGGGTTGTTCATCCGGCCAGAGGTTCACGAGTTCCGCCGGCCGGGGCGGGCATGCTATCGGGCCACTTGGCCGACACCAAGCTCGACCCCACGGCCGACATGGGGGTTCCGGTGCGATAGGCAAAGGACAAGTCAAGGAATCCCCGATGGCGTCCCACGGCCCCACGCTCTGGGGGGTCGCCACCACCATCCTGCCGTGGAGCCGGTGCTTTGGACCCTTTGCTGATGGTGATGTTCGCCATTGTGGCGGTGCTTGTCTTCGCGACGGCCGTGCTCCTTGGACTGTGGGTTCACTTGCTCAAGGTGCGCTCGGCCCGTGACCTTGCCTGGTCCGGCCGTGTCGCGACCGAGCTTGGCCGCATGGGCGACGCCCCCTTCAAGATCGACGGCGAAGGGCACGTGCGCGGGCTGGTCCACGGGCGTCCCACGGTGGTCGCGCTGACCGGCGACCGCTTCGCAGTGGTCATCATGCGACTGCACATGCCGATTCCCGATGTCGACGCCCCCAAGCGCCCGTCCTTGAGGGGGCTCGACGGGCCCGAGGGCCACCGCATCGGCCAGCAGTGGGTGCAAGTCTGGCAAGCCCGGATGGGCGCCGCACAGATCGGAGAGCTGGTCGCCACGGCGCTCGGTCTGGCCCAAGCCGCGGAGGCCCAGGCCGCGGCACCATGGGCCCTCTTTGCTGGCCAGAACGGACTGTCCTTCCATGAAGGGCGGGTCAATCGTCCGTGCTTCATGCAAGGCGAAGTCGACGGCGTGCATGTGCGAGTCCAGCTCGCGGGCCTTCGCGAGCCCCCGCTCCAGACTTTGATCGTCGCAGGCCGGGGGCGTCCCCGTCGGGCCGAGTCCCTCGGCTGGGGGGGCGCCGATGTGCTGAGTGGAGCATCGGACATGGGCGCCCTGTTCAGCCGCTACGCCGATGCCGACATCGACGAGAACACCGTAAAGATCAAGATTCCCGGCATGGTCACGGACGGACTGTCCGAGCGACTTCGCGACGCTGTGGCACTGTCGCGCGCGCTGGGCCGGGGTGCCTGGAGCTGAGGGCTGCAGTCCCGGCCCCCACATCTGAGTCAAGCGCCGCCGTCGACCACCACCACCCCGAGGGCGTCGAGTCGCTCTCGCAGCTGCCCGAGGTCGGCATCGAGGACGAGCGCCCGCTCCAGCGGCCCGGCCGGATGCAGCAGTGGGCCGGCGACATGGTCCCGCCGCAGGGCATTGGCGAGGGACAGCGGGAGCACCAGCAGCTGGGCCGGCGACATGTGCACCGCGAGCTCGGCGTCGTCGGCCTGTGCCGCGAGTGCCGCCACCAGGGCACCGGGCAGCTCCCCTTCATGGTAGCGGCGCAGCTCGTCGAGAAAGCGCTCTGGGTCGCCCACATCTTGGGGGGCGAGCGTCCACCGCCATCCCTCGGCGTCCGGGGGCAGCTTCGTGCCGACCTTGCACACGAGAGACCTGACCGTGAGGGCGTCCTGACCGAATGGCACCCGAATGATGTCGCCCTGCATCGAGAAGCAGGCCGGCGCTTGGCCGCGGTAGTCGAGCACCCGGGCTTCGGCGTCGTCGGACACATCACCCACCCGAAAGCGCTGCTCAGCGCCGGGATCTTCATAGATGGTCACACCGGTGTAGAACGTGACCCGGGCAGCCGCCTCCAACCAGCCACGGATGGCTTGGGCCACACCCGTCGGCATGCCGCTGTGGGAGCGGGACGTCAGCCAAGGCAACAGATCGTCGTAGCCACACGCGAGGTCGGCGGCGGCCCCCGTCCGCACCAGCTTGTGCCGGTAGAGGGTGTCGCCGTCCGCGTAGGGTGCGGCCCGACACAGCCGGCCATACTCCGGGCCCGGCAGCCCCCAGGGGGGCACCAAGATGTCGCGGTCTGGCGTCAAGATGAACCCAGGCGGCAGCTCGGGGCGGGCGCTGGGACGGCGAATGGCCACCACACCGCTGGCATCCCGCTGGGCATCGACGGCCCCCAGGCGGTGCAAGGTGTCCGCAGCTTCGGCGAGCCACAGGCCCTCCCGTTCTTCCCACCGCGGTCGCCGCCCCCGACGGGCCGTGAGCGCCTGGGGTGCCCGCGTGCGCAGCCAGTCCGACACGTCGTCCACCCGCACCCAGTCCTGCTCCACCAAGCGCAGCATCAGCCCTGCTGCGGCCGCGGTCCCGGGGTCGTCCATCAACCCCACTGGATGGGTGAGCGGTCGAGGCTTGCTCTCGGGAAAGCCATGCAGAGCGCCCGCAGCGGAGCGGGCCAGTCCGGTGCTCTGGGCCACCGACAGGGCCAAGGTCCAGCGCTGGGTCTCGCCCCCCAGCCGACGGATCAACCGAGACAGGTGGTCCTTGCGCAGCGCCCCCGACTTCGCGATACGCGGCGGCTCCAGCTCCAGCGCGGCGGCGACGATGATGGCGTCCCAGCGGGCATCGTGGGCCGGTGACGAAGGTTGTCCCTCAGGGATGCGCGGCAAGTCTGGCGCGACCACGTGGCCACGCAGCGCGGAATTGACGCGGCAGACACCGGTGTAGTAGCGTGGATCGATGCTGGACCCCTCGGAGGGCGCCGCGCGGGGCACCAAGAGACCGCCCAACAACAGCGCCTCGCCGTCTTCGTCCACGCTCTGCCGAAAGCGCTCCGGGATGTGCTCGCCGGGGCCCACCGCCAGCACCAGCGTGTCCAACAGGTCCCGTGCCACCCCATCCAAGCGCGCCACAGAGCGCGCCAGCCCGGCGCTGTCGTCCACTTCGTCCGGCGTGAGCCACATGCGCGCCTGGAAGTCGCTGGCGTACGCGGACACCACCAGCCCCGCCGGCCCCGGTTGGCGCCCAGCCGTCACCGATAGGCCTTGAAGTCCGCTTGCAGCCAGCAGTCGATCTCCGAGTCCTCCCCGTTGATGTCGACACCGAAATACGCAAATCCACGTATCTCATCGGCGTCCACCAGCGGCTGGCGGTACATGAGCCCCCCAAAGCTGATGTAGACCCGGTGGCCCGCCCAGTCCCGGTCCCCGGTGAAGACGATGCCGCCCCGGGGGTTCTCCAGCCCATGAAAGCTGTCCCCGTCGGCCAGATCAAACACCGCTTCCAGGGAGTCGGGTGGCGCACCTTCAATGCGCATGGCACCGCTCATCCACGCCGAGAGGTCATCGGCTTCGAGCCCTTCCACCGAGCAGAAGCCGTCGTCATAGACATTGGTGCCGACAGTGACGGTCCAGGTGCCGAGGATGTTGGGCAAATCACCCGTGTCGCCTCCAGTGCCGTCCACGTCGCCGCACTCCCCATCCACACCCTGGGCGCCGGTCTCTTTGTCTTCGGACTTGTCCCCACCACAGGACACGAGCGCGGCACAGGTCGTCAACATCATCAGGCGGGCAGAGCGACGCATCGTGGTTCTCCAGGAGGGACCGAAGCGGGAGGATACCAGCAGAAGCCACGCCGCGGGACCCCCTCCCCGGCATCTGGCCCCCCGACCTTGACAAACCCGCTCAGCGCCACGGATCCGGAGGCGCCAGGACCAAGACCACACGGTGGTTCTGGGCGCGACCTTCGGGGCTGTCCCCCTCGGACAGTGGCATGGTGGTGCCCCGCGCCGAGACCGTGAAGCGGCTCGCAGGAATGTTCGCGCCCGTCTGCAGCGCGTGCTGGACCACCCGCGCCTGGGCGTAGGAGAGGGTCCAGCGGTCGGGGTAGTCCCGGGCCATGTTGCGCACCAGCGGCCCATCGTGGATGTGGCCCACGACCCAGGCGTGCACGTCGGGATGCAGGGCCAGTGCGGTGCCCAACAGATCGATGGCGAAGGCTGCCTCGCCCCGGAGCACGTTGTCGGTGGGGGGGAACAGCAGCTCGCCGGGGAGCACCACCATGACGCGGGGGCCCTCGCGGTGGACCGTCACCTCGGAGTCGGCGAAGGTCTGGACGAGCTCGGTGAAGATGGCCGGCGGAGGGCTGTCTTCGCTGCACCGGTCGCTGCGGTCGCGCACTTCATCGAGGCGCACTTGGCACGCGGCCACTTCTCGCTCGAGCTGCTCGGCGACTTCCCGGGACACCCGTCCGGCCGATGCCGCAGGCACGCCCAACGCCAGCCCCAGACCCACGGCCAACAGCACGCTCATGCGCGGTCCCCAAGCTCACGCCACACCGGGGGATCGAGGCACCAGTCCAGGTGCCCCTGGCTGCGAGGGTTTGTGCGCGCAATGCCCGAGCCCCGCACCCGCAACCAGCGCCGGGCCCATGTGCGCAGCGACTCGGGAAAGCGAGGTATCCAGCGGTCGTCTCTGCGCTCAAGTGCGTGCAGCATCCACTGGAGGTGGTCGGGGTGTTGCTCGATGGACTTGCCCGCAAAGGGCCCGTCCGCAAACTCGGGAACACCGTCCCTGCCGATCTTCAGGTGCGCTGAGTCCGGCGGTGCAGAGATGGCTTCAGCCCAGTCCACAAAAGCGTCGAAGTCATCGGGCGCACCATGGCGCCGGCTGATCTCCACGAGCGCCCGTCCACAGGCTTCGGCGTCATGGCTGGCGCGGTGGGCGTTGTCGAGGGGCACCGACAGTGCAATGCAGATCGACTCCAGCTTGTGAGACCGCAGCTCGGGCATCAGGCGCTGGGCCAAGGGCAAGGTGTCCACTTCGGCGCGGACGGGAGGGAAGCTGGCACCGACCCGCCCGAACTCGACCCGCATGAAGTTGAGGTCGAAGGGCAGGTTGTGGGCGATGATCACGGCATCTTGGAGAACGGCCGAGATGCGCGTGGCCAGCTGATCAAACGTGGGCGCGTCGGCCACATCGTCGTCGGTGATGCCCGAGATCTTGCTGGCCGCACGGGGAATGGGCCGCTCGGGGTTGATGAACCACTGGTGCGGGGTGGTGCGCGTGACTTGCCCCCCGCGACTGACTTGGAGCTCTACCGCGCCGAACTCGACGACCCGGTCACCATCAAAGGGCGACAACCCCGTGGTCTCGGTGTCAAAGGCCACGAGTCGGCAGTCTCTCCAGCGCATCCGATCAGCTCCGGCCAGTCAGTGGTGCGACAGCCACTCGGGCTGCATGTTCGGCCATGCCGCGGTTCTGCGTCCACTCGGCATGGGCGTCGGGCCCCACACGATTGGCGACACCCAGCACCGCCACAAAGGGTACGCCGGCCTGGGCGCACGCATGGGCGACCCCGAAGGCCTCCATGTGCTCCAGATCCCAGTCGGCAGCAAGGGCGCCGCTCAGCGCGGGATCTCGGGTGATGGCTGCGAGGGTGAGCACCCGGGCTTGGGGGACTTCCAGTCGCGCCAACAGGTCCGGATCGCCCAGCAGTGGCGGCGCAGGCAGCGGCACATAGGCCAGCCCTGACGCAGCCGCCGCGTCCCCGGTGCCCACCAACACCGCAGCGTAGGCCTGACCGATGGCATGGTCGGCACGGTAGGCCCCGCACGAGCCAATCAGCACCACCGCATCGGGGCGATGACGGGCAATCAGCGCCGTCGCCCCCACCGCCGCGCGGATCGGTCCCACCCCGACCGCGTGGCCAGGGAGCTCCCCCAGCTCAGCGCACACAGCGGCGAGGACCAGAGTCACGACGACGAGCCGTCCTTGGATGCACGGCGAGCAGCAGCGCCCCCCCGTCGGCGGGTCGGTGTGGACGACTCCGGCTCGGGCTCATCTTCGGCTTCGAGCTCTTCTTCAGGCTCTGGCTTGGGCGTGAACACCTTGATCGCCCCGTACGCCAGTGCGGCCACTGCCCCCCAGCCCAGCAACGCCGCCGGCGCGAGGGCCATCGCGATGCGATCGTAGCTGTCGAGCGGGGTCACCCCATCGCGGAGGAAGACGCCCCACAGCGCAAGGAAAGCCAGGTCGCTGGACAAGCGCTCAGCGTTGTCCCGGACCTCAAAGAACAAGCCCACGAGGGTCACCAACACCACCACGCCCCAGGTGAAGACGGCGGGCGGAGGGGCAGGAACCACTTCCAGCAGTAGCTTCTCGACCGCAGCGCCCTGCCAGTTGGTGACCGTGACCTGGACCGGCCCGCTGCCCTTCACGTCCGCACGGTCCTGGATGTCTTCCCCCCACTTGCCCGCGCGGCGGCGTCCCGCTTCCGAGATGCCCTCACCACCCGCAAGGTCGATGTCGGGGCCACCGCCAGCGCTCTCCCGCTGCATCGTCCCATCCACCGCGTCTTCCCACCCTTTTCCCTGGATGTTCAGGTAGTAGATGGTCTTCTCGGCGCCGGGCTCCTCCAGCTCTGCTTCGGTCATCTCGGCCAGCTGGGCCGTGATCATGATCGAGTGCCCCTCGGGCACGTTCAGCTCCACGACCTCGTCAATGACGCCGACCTCGGCACTGTCGACCACAGCCCCCGGGTGGAGCACCGCGTTGGCCACAAACGCCGGCGAAGCCGCGGCGAGCAGCATGAAGGGGAACAACACAGGGTTCAGGGCGTTGAGATCGCGCAGCCGCTTGACCAAAGAGCCAAGGGTCAGCAGCACAACACCAGCAATCACCAAGGCGGCGAGCACGGGCACTCCATCGAAGCAGGCCCACGGCAGCGACAGGGCGCCGGGGCGGATTCAGCGACGGGCCCTAACCAGCCAGCCCAGGACCGTCGGGCCCCAAGCGCACGTCAAGCCGCAGCATCCGGCCCAAACACATCCACGTCACCCAACACCACCACCGGACCGAGCCGCGCCAAGGGGTCGAGGTCCATTCGGTGCACATCGCCCACGATGACCACCCGGGGGGCCGACAGCGCCAGATCACCGATAAATGCACGGAGCTCAGCGGGCCCCAGGCCGGCCAGCTCGGACCGCCACTGAGGGCGGGGATCTTGGCGAAAGCCCCGCCGGTGCCAATTGCGAATGCACCCCGGAACGGACCGGAACGCCACCCGCTCCGACTGGAGCTGGCTGGTGAGGCGTCCGTGAGCCCGGGCCACCAAGGAATCATCAGAAACAAGCTCGGGCAGGCCATCCTGGAGAATGCCAACCAGTGCGAGGACCGCTTCTGAGGCCCGTGCCGGCTCGGTGGAAGCGTTGCCCCACAGCAGGTTGTCGTCGCCGGGCCGCTCTCCTCGCGACAGACCGCCACCAGTGGCGTAGGCCAGCGCCCGGGCTTCACGGAGCTGCTGGAAGACCAGGCCGGCTGGACCGGACAGGCCGGCGTGCACAACGCCCACAGACACGGGACTCTCCGTGCCCCGGACCCCCGCACAGCGGTAGACCGTGACGCTGGCTTGGGCGCTCTCATGGTGGAGCACGTACACCCCAGGCGCTCGGGCTCGGCCACGGCGCCAAGGTCCAGGCTCAGCGAAGGGACGGGCGTCGTCCGGCCCCATCCAGCCAGACAAGGCGCTCAGGTCCACGGGGCCCGTCACCAGCACATCTCGGCCCCGAGACAGCAGCCGCTCCCCCCGCGTCCGCAGATCCGCCGTCTTGAGGGACTCCAGCGCTTCTGGGGAGGGTGTGCGTGCGAGAAAACCGCTCAGATCGCCGTGCAGTACCCACTCCCGGGCGGCGTCGACGCGGGCCCGTCGGGTGGACCGGGCCTGGCGGCGACGGGCGAGCAAGTCGTCGAGCTCTTGGGTGCGCAGCGCGTCGGGAAGCACCGGGCCGGCGAAGCGCTCCAGCACCCGGTCTGACATCGCTTCCACGCCTGCCGCTGGTCCCGCAATCCACAAGGCGGACTCGCCTCGACGCACCGAAGTGCCCGCCTGTACGCCATTTTCATGAAGTTGGAGCGCAAGCTCGGCCGTGTCCAGCGCCGCGGTGCCCGCAAACGACAGCAGGCGGAGGTGGGCCCCCAGCAAGACATCATCAGCACTGCCATGGTCCCAGAGCACCTGCACCTGGGTGAGCTCCGAGAAGGGGTTGGCGTTGCCGATCACCAGCCCACTCGGCCGCTCCCGGCGGACAAAGTGGGCACCGTCCTTGAGCACCCGGGGCACCGTGGGCGCGACCGGCATGCCGAGAACTTCGGAGTAGAAGTCACTGTGGCGGGACGTCTCGATGGGCCGAGGCTCGGGCGGCAAGCCGTCGATGACCGGAATGCTGGTGGGCAACCCGGGGCGACGGGTCACCCGCACACGGTCCGGTCCCAGCCACTGGCGCGCCACCCGCACCACATCGGCGGGCTCAACCGCACGCAACCGGGCTTCCATCTCGCGGGCATCGGCCACGCCCCAGCCGGCGACCACCGCTTGGGTCATCCACTGCACCCGGCCGGCATTGGTCTCGAGCCGCGAGAGCTCCGCCACCTCAAAGGAGCGCTGGACTGCCGCCATGACCCGGCTGTCGATCTCTCCGTCCTGGATGCGCTGGAGCTGGAACAGGAGCAGATCCGCGAGCTCATCGGGATCTTGGTCGTCCAGTGGGTTTCCCCAGAGGACCTGCACGCCGCCTTCCGCACGGCTGTGCATCCATGCCCCGGCGCCCCGGGCCTTCTTGGCCTTGACCAGCTCACGATCGAGCAGGCCGGTCCGTCCGTTGGACAGCAGCAGGTCCACCATGCGCAGCGCGGCGGCATCGGGATGCCCCCGGGGGACGGTGAGCCAGCCGATGTGGACCGCACCTTGACCGTGATGCTGCACCTCGACCGTGGTCTCGCCGACCAGCGCAGGGGGTGCCGCTTGCCGAAGTCGGCCCGGCGCCCCATCGGTCCAGCCCCGAGGCAGCTGACCGAGCGTGCGCTCCAGCAAGGCCAAGGTCTCGACCTCACCAAAGTCACCGGCCAGCACCACCGCCATGTTCTCGGGCACGTACCAGCGGCTGACGAACTGGCGCATCGCGACCACGCTGGGACTCGCGAGGTGTTCGAGCTCCCCAAGCACCGGACGCCCGTACGGGTGTTCACCCCACAACACCCTGGCCAAGGCATCTTTCGACATCCGCCCAGCATCGTCCAGCGCCCTGGACTTCTCTTCGCAGATCGTGCGCACTTCGGTGCTGAAGGCCCGAAACACAGGGCTCGAGAACCGGTCGGCTTCGAGAGCGGCCCAGCGCGGCAGCATCTCAGCGGGCAGGTCCACATAGTAGTTGGTGCGCTCATGGCTGGTGGAGGCGTTGAGCCCCCGTCCACCCATGGCGCTCCACGCCAGCTTCAGCTCGTTGGGCACCGCAAACGCTTGGGCGGCGAGCTCGGCGGCTTCAATCTCTGCGCGGAGTGCGGTCCGGGCAGCATGGTCGTCGGTCTGACGCAGCGCCTCAAAGGCCGCCGAGACGCGGGCGAGCAGGGGCGCTTCGGCGGCAGCATCGACGGTGCCGAGCTTCTCTGTGCCCTTGTTGGCGAGCATGTGCTCGAGGTAGTGGGCCACGCCGGTGGCATCGTCCGGATCTTCCGCGGCCCCCGCGCGCACAATGATGCTCGCGTGGATGCGGGGCTCCTCGTGGCCTGGGCTGAGCCAGACTTGCATCCCATTGCCGAGAGTGTGCACTTCAGGCACAAAGACGGTGGGAGAGGACAAAGGTAGCGGAACAGGGTCGGAGTCAGAAGGCATACTGGAATGTACCATCGCCCCGGGCCGCTCTCACGCCCCCAGGCCAGTTGTGGCCAGCTTGGCCCAAGGACGTTCCATGCTCGCCCCTCAACTGCGCCAGCTCCTGGTGGTGCCCACCTGCTTGGTGATTCCGCTGGGCATGCTCGGGTGCCCCCGGACGCCCCCGCCCACCCCCGTGGTCGTCGCACCGGTGGTGGAGGCGGCGGCCCCGCCGGTTGTCCAGGCCCTTCCCGGCGACCCACTGCTGCTTCCCCCGGCGCCCATCGAGGCGGGCCTGCCCCCCCTGTCGGGGACCACGGCGGGGCTGGATCTGGAGAAGCTGGCGACCACGTCGACGCGATTTCGGATCGAGGCCGATGTGGCGATGTTTGGCGCCACATCCCCCGAGATCGCCGATGCGTTGCTGGCCGGGATGGCCCAGGACCCCCGCTGGCGAGTGGGCCGGTGGGAGGGCCAGACGGTGGCCTGGGAGCGCCAGAAGGTCCAAGATCGGTGGGTTGTGCCCGTGGGTGGCTACCACCAGCGCGGCGGGGGCACGACCACCTGGAGAGGACAGCTTCGGTTCGACGAGCGCCCCGCAGATCACCCCTGGTCCGCCAGCTCCCTGGTGGGCCACAACGCCCCCGAGGACAAGATTCTCACCGTGGCCGCGTGGCGGGTGAGCGGGTCGGACTGGTCGGGTCAACAAGCCGCCGCACTCGCGATCGATGGGCCCGGGGTCTCGCTGGAGATTCACGAGATTGCCCAGGATCTGGGCCTTGTGGAGACCGCCCGCCTGCTTCGGAACCTCACCGTGAGGGTGAAGGGTGTGGTGGACATCGCCGCACGGGGAGACCTGCCGGCCAGCCGCCGGGCATTCCAGCCTCCTGGAGAGCCCGTGCTGGAGGCCCCATGGCTCCACGTGGAGCGCCAAGAAGACGGCGACCTCCAGTTCTCCGGTCGGGTGAACCCCGGCGCGCCGGGCTGGGTGTGGGTGCGCTTGGTCGACAGCGACGGCGTGGTCTGGCGGGATGGACTGGTGACCCCCACAACCTTGGAGCGGGCAGGCTTCGACGCCAGCACCGATCTGAGCTTCTGGTTCCAAGCCCAGGTGCCCGTCAGCGGCGCTGTTCCCAGCACGGGCGTGGCGCAGCTGTGGTTCCGCGACGACGGCGATGCCAGCGTGCGCAAAGTGGTGGAGGCCCCGTTTCAGCTCAGCCCACCCCGACAAGGGCCCCGCGTCCCCGTGGAGTGAACGGGCGTCCAGACCCGCAACACGGGGGGGACAACGGCGCCCCAACGGCACTGCGATGGCAGACCATCTGTGCACTCTCGCAGACCTGAGGCCCAGGCCGCTCGGGAGGCCAGCGGGGCTGCAGCCGATGCCACCGATGCTGTCAAGGTCCAATGCGGACAGGCATTGTCCGGCCCCACCCACGCCCGTGGGATACTCAACCGACCGCAGCGCATGGGCCCTGCCAAGGCTGTCTTTGGTGGGTGCCAGCTCGGATGCAGACAACGCACTGCGCGACACGGTGCGGGCCACCCGCCGTCGCGGGTCCCCTCCCCTGCATGCAATCCACAACTCCCCAGGGCGTAGGCTCTGCACTGCTCCACGCCCCGGAGGCCCCGTGTTTCTGCGCTCCCCGACATCCCCCGACTCGCCGCGCCGGCGCTGGCACCGGCTGCCGGGGGTGTTGGCCGTCGTCTGCTTCTTGGTGGGCCTCATGGGCATGGTCAGCGGCCCGGTGCTCGCAGGCTTGCCCGATCTGGGGGACCGGGCGAACCGGTCGGTGGTCATCATCCCCATCGAAGGCGAGATTGACCTCGGCCTCGCGCCATTCGTTGAGCGCGCCATCGCCGAGCATCCCGACGCTGCGGCCATCGTGTTGGATGTGGACACGTTCGGCGGCCGGGTCGACGCCGCCGTGGTCATCCGAGACGCCATCCTCGACAGCGACATCCCCACGGTCGCCTTCGTCAACCGCCGGGCTATCTCGGCGGGTGCGCTCATCAGCATGGCCGCCGACACCATCATCTTCACGCCGGGCGCCACCATGGGCGCCGCCACCCCCATCGTGATCGAGGACGGCACCGCCGCGCCGGTGGAAGAAAAGATGGTCAGCTACATGCGGTCCGAGATGCGTGCGACCGCCGAGGCCACCGGTCGGGACGGCGATGTCGCCGAAGCGATGGTCGACGCCAGCCTTGAAGTGGAGGGCGTCTCGGTCGCCGGCAAGCTGCTCACGCTGACCACTGACAATGCCGTGTCTATCGGCATTGCCGATGGTGTCTCCGACTCGTTGGGCGCGGCGCTGGCCTCGCTGGGACTGGAGGGCGCTGATCGGGTCAAGGTCGCCCCCACCTGGGGTGAAGAGCTGGCCCGCATCCTCACCCAACCCGAGCTGGCCGGCATCCTGATGTCGCTGGGCTTTCTGGGGCTGATGGTTGAGATGTACTCGCCGGGCTTTGGGGTGCCGGGTGCGGTCGGCCTCACGTGCCTGATCTTGTTCTTCTTTGGCCACATGACGGTGCACCTCGCCGGCTGGGAAGAAGTCATCTTGCTGATGGCGGGGCTCATCGCGCTCGGGCTCGAGGCCTTCGTCATTCCAGGCTTCGGCATCGCCGGCGTCAGCGGCATCGTGCTGGTGTTGGCGGCGCTGACCATGGCCCTCGTGGGGGCGCCCCTGTCGGTGGCGTGGGACCTGGGTCTGATCACCGACGCGCTGGGTCGGGTCATCATCTTCCTCGGTGCCGCCACCGCTGTGATGATGGCGCTCATGTTCTTCCTCCCCCAGCGGCGCCTGCCCGGCTGGCTCGTCTTGAACGCCAAGGTCCAGGACCACGCCCCCGGCACCATCTCAGCGGCGGAGTCCAGTGCCCAGAACCACGGGCCACGGGGCGAGCTGCTGCACCGCACCGGGGTCGCCGAGACCGACCTGCGCTTGTCCGGCAAAGCCCGCATCCAGGGCGAGCTGATCGATGTGGTCAGCCAGCATGAGTACCTCAAGCGCGGCACGACCGTCACGGTGGTCGAGATCGAGGGCATGCGGGTGGTGGTCGCCCGCCTCGCCGAGCCCCCGTCCGAGCCTGCACCCGCCTGATTGTTCGTCCGCTTCAGACCTGTCTCCCCAATCTTCCCTCTCACTCATCGCCCGGAGCACCCCCCATGGGTCCAGTTGTCGCCATCGGCTTTGTGTCGCTCATCGGTTTCTTCATCATCCTCTACTTCGTGCCGGTGGGGCTCTGGGTCGCCGCCCTTGCGAGTGGTGCCGGGGTCGGCATCTTCCAGCTCATCGCGATGCGTCTGCGGCGGGTGCCCCCGACCCTCATCGTCAACGCGCGCATCAGCGCCGTGAAGGCGAACCTCGACATCCAAGCCGACCTGCTCGAAGCGCACTACCTCGCGGGTGGCAACGTGGTGGCGGTCATTCAGGCCCTCATCTCGGCCGACAAAGCGGGCATCAAGCTGGGCTTTGACCGGGCCGCCGCCATCGACCTCGCCGGTCGCGACGTGCTCGAAGCCGTCAAGATGAGCGTCAACCCCAAGGTCATCCAGACCCCCAAGGTGGCCGCCATGGCTGGCGATGGCATCCAGCTCGTCGCGCTGTCCCGCATCACGCTGCGGGCCAACATCGACCGCCTCGTGGGTGGTGCGGGCGAAGAGACCATCCTCGCCCGGGTCGGTGAGGGCATCGTCACCACCATCGGCTCGGCCGCCTCCCACCGCCAGGTGTTGGAAAACCCCGACCGCATCTCCCAGATGGTGATGTCCAAGGGCCTCGATGCCGGCACCGCCTTTGAGATCTTGTCCATCGACATCGCCGACGTGGACGTCGGGGCCAACATCGGCGCCAAGCTCCAGATGGAGCAAGCCGAGGCGGACAAGAACATTGCCCAGGCCAAGGCCGAGAGCCGCCGTGCGATGGCCGTCGCCGAAGAGCAAGAGATGAAGGCCCGCTACCAGGAAGCCCTGGCCAAGGTGCAGGAAGCCGAGGCCGAGGTGCCGCTGGCCATGGCCGAGGCGCTGCGCAAGGGGAACATCGGGGTGATGGACTACTACAACCTGAAGAACGTGGTGGCCGACACCGAGATGCGGTCCAACCTGGGTGACATGGCCCGCGACGAACGGGGCGACTGAGTGGGCAACCACCGTCTTCCCCGCGTGATGCCCCGTGCCCGGTCGCCTCTGCTCCGCAGGATTCTGTTGAGCGAGGCCCTCGGGCCGCCCCGCAGCCGTGTGCCCCTGCGGCCGGGTCCCCACCGTCCGCCCCCGCCCGATGATGTGCCGCCCAGCGGCAAGAAGGACTAGTATTGGACGGCGACATTGTCGAGAATGCTTTCAAGTTCCTACTCTTCGCAGGGTGGGTTTGGTGGCGCGTGCAGAAGTCCCGGCGGGAGAAGGCCGAAGCGGGGGGCCCTGTCACGGCGCCGAAACCAGCCATCTCGGTCAAGGCGCCCAAGGTTGCGGCGGCATCCAAGCGCACGTCGAGCTCAACATCCTCTGCCAAGGCCGCCGCCGAAGCCGAGGTGCTCGCCTACCTCGACAAGCTCGAAGCACGGGCGAAGCAGCTCCGGATCGACCGGCGGGGACTTGAGCTGGGTCTCGGCACGTTGGGCACCCGGGCACGGCTGTTCCGTGCCCTGCTGGACGACGACATCTCACCGCCGCTGGATGGAGGCTTTCGGACCATCAAGACGCTGCGTCGTGAGGCCACCACCAACAGTGGTGGCAGCGTGCTCGTCGCCAACCGCCTCCGCCACGACACCGGAGTCCAAGCCGCCATCGGGGACATGGCCCGTGCCGACCGTCAGTTTCAGCTGCTGAGCGACCTCGTGGAGATGCGCCTCGATGCCGAGATGGGGCCCCTGCTCGCCGACGCCGATGCCATCGCCCAACAGCTCATCGGCCCCCTCCAGGACTTCACGACCGCCCACGACATCGCCTTCCCGGCCCTGGAAGTGGTCACGGCCCCGGGCACCGGCCACGAGTCGGTGTGGATGGGACTGCTCCCCAAAGAACACCCGGTGGTGCTGGTTCCCGACGACTTCGGCGACGATCTGTTCCGGTGGCCTTCCATCGCCCACGAGGTCGGGCACGTCGTCTTGCGCCATGTCCCTGGGCTGGCCGACGAGATCGCCAAAGTCACCGGCATCCACGGCAGCACCGCGCTGTTGGAGCGGTCCGGCGATCAGATCACGGGCACCCTCGCCCAGCCCTTCGCGGCATGGCTGCCTGAGCTCGTCGCCGATGTGTTCACTGCGCTGTTTCTCGGCCCCTCCGCCCTGTTTGGGTTCGTGCATGTCTTCGCCCGCCCGGACGACCCCCAGCAAGTGCTCTGGGCCCGTGCCCGCCAGGACGGTCGCTACGACGAACACCCGCCCGCCCACCTCCGGGTGCGGGTCATGGCGGCCTTGCTGGAGCATCTCGGCTTTGAGGGCGAGGTCCGGGGCGAGGTCCGCCAGTGGGACGATGTCCACGGCTTTGATGAAGACGCCGGCGCCGAGGCCCCGGAGCTGTCCATCTTCCTGCCGGTCCTCGGGGGCAAGCCCGTCGCCGTCGGTGTGGAGCGCCTGTTGGGGGTGTTGGTCCCCGCGGCAGTCGCCTTGGCCGAAGCCCAGTACGACAGCCTCGCTGGGTTCCCCCTGACCAGTGTGCCCGGGCTCGAGATGACCCCCGGCTACTGGGCTCGGGTCAAGCGCCGCAGCGCCGACCTGCTAGAAGGCACCCCATTCCGAGACCAAGCCGACGTCTCGTTGGCCGCCGCCCTGCTCGCCCGCCACCGCAAGCCCGAGCGGGCCCATGCCATCGAGATTGGCCTGCGCCAAGCCATTCTCGGCAAGGACACTGCGCTCACGGATCGGCGGGAGCGCTCGCTGAAGCGCCACGGCGAAGGCCAAAGCCCCGACAGCTTCCCCCATGCCATCCGGGATGCCCTGCTCCTTCGCGAGATCCTGGTCCGGCCAAGCACCAGCCGGAAGCGCGTGGGCCGCCGCTAGCGCTCACCGTGCTGCGGCTGCGTCTCGCTCACCGGGGCTGTAGTCGTAGAACTGCTGGCACCACTTTCGGTACGGGCCAATCGGTCCGTCCCCCTCCGCCAGCCGGGGGGGGTGTTGATAGACCTTTCGCTCCCAGATGTCCCAGTCCTGCTGCACGTCGTGCTCGTACTGGCGCATCGTCTCGGCGCACGCAATGGGCAACACCAACGCCCGGGGCAACACGCGCATCAGCGGATGGATCTGGCCCAGATCAGCGGGCAGGTTGAGCTGGTTGCCGATCATCAACTGCACCACCTCGCCGTCCACCGGGGTGCAGAACACAAAGTGCCGCGACGAGATGCCCAGCTCACCGAGCCGCGCTTCGACGTAGCCACAGCCAAAGCCGGCGGCGATGGCGTCGAAGGCAAAGGGAATCTCGCCCAGCGTGACACCGGCCACATCGGTCGGCCGGGTCGCCTTGTAGGACGCGCGCAAGAACGGACCGTCCGGCGTGAACGGGCTGGTGACCTCGAGGTTGCGGTAGCCGTGCACCACCCCCAAGTGCCCCAGGTCCGCCACATTCTCGTTGGTCTCTTGCGGGTGGGAGCGCAGCGTCCAGGTCGTGGTGCGCAGCCCCGTCCAGCCCTGCTGCTCCGCCTCGGGAACCTCGAACTCCGGGGGCAGGCCGGCCGGATGCCACCACATCCAGATCAGCCCATTGCGCTCCACCACCGGCCGATGCGACACGCACGCCTTCTTCGGGAGTGCCTTGTTGTAGGGCGTTCCCGTGCACTTGCCCGCAGCATCGAAGCGAAAGTGGTGGAAGGGACACACCAGCTCTTCGCCGTCCACCTTGCCGCCGTACCCAAAGTGGGCGCCCAGGTGGGGACAGAATGCGTCGATGATGCGCACTTCACCGGACTGGGTCCGGTAGATGACCAGCTCTTCGCCGCACCACTTGCCATGCACGAGCTGACCCGGCTTCACGGCGTCCGCACGCACCAGGACGTACCAGCTCTTCGGATACGGATCGAAGGGGAAGCGATAGTCCGGGGGGACGGCCTGCGTCATCATGCTGCACCTCACTCCCGCCGTCTTGGCCGATTGCGACGCTGCCGGCAACCACCCGCCGCTCAGGCCCGAAGGTGGAGCAGGGCGCGGGCCTCATCGGGGGACGCGATGGTGCGCCCCGACTCTTCGGCGATTCGCACCAGATGGGTGATCAGATCACCGTTCCCGCGGCACTTGGATCCGTCGGGCAGGTAGAACGTGTCTTCCACACCCGTCCGCAAGTGGCCCCCAAGCTCGGCCGCCGCCCGGTGCAGCGCCCACACATCCTGGCGCCCGATGGCGGTCACCTGCCACGGGGAGTCCGGCCGAATCCAGCCGACCAACAGCTTCAACAATGCCGGCTCAGCGGGCATTCCCGAGGACACACCCATGACGAAGTTCACCTCGGGCGAGCGGTCATCCGGCAGCATGCCGGCCTTCGCAAACATCTCAACCGAGCGCACGATGCCCGTGTCAAAGCACTCAAACTCGGGCTTGGTGCCGTGCGCCTTCATGGCCGCCAAGAACCGCTCGATCTTCTCCACGGGGTTGTCGAAGACCATCGGCGGCCAGGCCCACTGCCCGCTGCGGCGGACCTTCAGGTAGTTCAGCGTGCCCGCATTGCACGCTGCGATCTCCGGCTTCACCCGCGCCATGCACGCCAGCGGACCGGAGATGTCATCGCCGACCACACCGGTGCTCATGTTGATGATGACGCCCGGGCACCGCTCCCGGATCGCGTCCACGATCGCGCCTGCCACCGCGGGGTCCCAGCTTGGCAAGAAGCCCATGCCGGGCTCCTGGCTGCGGAAGTGTACGTGGAGGATGGACGCACCGGCATCACAGGCCTCCTTGGCACTCGCCGCCATCTGGTCCACGGTCACCGGCACCGGATGATGGGCCGGGTTGGTCAGCACGCCCGTGAGCGCACAGGTCACCACCGCTTTCATGGGGTCTCCTCGATCAAGAGCACTGTCGCGCCCGCCGCGGCCGCATCGCCCGGAGACACCAAAACTTCCTGCACCACACCGTCGATGGCCGCCCGCAGCGGGGTCTCCAGCTTCATCGCCTCGACCCGGGCCACGACGTCGCCGGCGGACACTGCGTCGCCAACCGAAACACTGATGGACAGGACCTTCCCGGCCATCGGCATGCACACCAGACCATCCCCGCCCACGGCCTGGACCTCTTGCTGGGGACGCCATGGGGCCAGGCAGACACTGTGGTCACCCCAACGGGTCCACACGGCATCCCCGTCGGCCCAGACGTGCACCGACGCCTGCACCCCATCGACCACCACGCGGCGCCGCAGGCCAGTGCCCAACACCCGCACCTCATGGCGGGTCTCGCCCACCGCGATGCACCCATCCAGCACAGTGGCGTGCACCGCGTCGCCGTTCACCGACAGCGACAGGGGCCATGGGCTGCGGTGGGACATGCGAAAACCGTCGCCGAGGGCCTTCTCCGCGCACCACACTGCCACCGCCACCGTGCGCGCACGGTCATCGAGCACCGGGTCGGGCAACAGGTCGGTCCGTCCGGCCAGCCAGCCCGTGTGGACCGTCCCGGCAACAAAGTCTGCCGTCTGCAACACCCGCGTCAGCAGCCCCCGATTGGTCCCCACGCCAAAGAACACCGTGTCTTCCAGTGCCCGCTGTGCCCTCCGTCGGGCCACCGCGCGGGTCGGCCCATGCACGATGATCTTCGCCAGCATGGGATCGTAGGCCGGGCTGATCTCTCCACTCGCCTGAAGTCCATGGTCGACACGGACGTCCTGGGCGGGTGACCAGCCGCCGTAGCGTCCGGGCTGGGGCAAGTAGCCTTGGGCCGGGTCCTCGGCATACAAGCGCAGCTCGATGGCATGGCCCATAAGCACGACGTCTTCTTGGGTCAAGCCGAGGTGCAGGCCCGCCGCCACATCCAGCTGCATCGCCACCAAGTCCAGCCCCGTGACGCACTCGGTGACCGGGTGCTCCACTTGCAACCGGGTGTTCATCTCCAGAAAGTAGAACGACCCATCGCCGGCCAGCAGAAACTCCACAGTGCCCGCGCCCACGTAGCCCACGGCTCGGGCCGCCTCGCACGCCGCCGCCCCCATGGTCGCCCGCAGCGCATCGGTCATCACCGGGCATGGCGCTTCTTCGATGACCTTCTGGTGGCGGCGCTGCACCGAGCAGTCCCGCTCACCCAGGTGAAGCACATTGCCGTGCTGGTCGGCCATCACCTGCACTTCAACATGGCGAGCATCCGTCACCAGCCGCTCCAGCAGCAGCACAGGAGACCCAAACGCCGCGACCGCTTCTGCCCGCGCCGAGGCGATGGCGTCCGGCAGGTCATCCCAGACGTGGACCGCCCGCATGCCCCGCCCGCCCCCGCCCGCACTCGCCTTCACCAACAACGGCAAGCCCACGGCGCGGGCCGCCAGCGCCAGCGCTTCATCATCCAGGTGCATGCCATCGCCGTCCACGCCGTCGTCCCCGGGCACACACGGCACCCCGGCTGCGCGCATCCGCTGCTTCGCAGACGTCTTGTCGGCCATCGCCCGCATCGCAGCCGGCGGAGGCCCGATCCACACCAGCCCGGCACCCTCCACTTGCTCGGCGAAGTCAGCATTCTCGGACAGAAAGCCATACCCTGGGTGCACCGCATCCGCGCCCGCCCGGGCCGCCGCAGCGAGGATGCTCTCCGGGTTCAGGTAGCTCTCCGCCACCGCCGTCGGCCCGATGTGCACCGCAAGGTCCGCCAGCGCCACATGGGGCGCATCCACATCGGCGCCGCTGTGGACCGCCACTGTGCGGTAGCCCTGGGCCTTGCAGGTTCGCACAACACGCACCGCAATCTCACCGCGGTTGGCCACGAGCACGGTCTCGAACGGGACGCCTTCGCCCGCACCACTCAACTGGGGGTCGGTTGCCATGCTCAAGACTCCGCCCAAGGGGGTGTGCTGCGGCTCAGCATCGCCATCATGCCCGTCGCCGCTTCGGGCTTGCGGGCCAAAGTGGCAAACTCAAGAGCGGCATCGTCCAAGATGCCGTCCAGCTCCCGCGCGGCCACCCGGTTCATCAAGGCTTTGGTCGCGGCCACTGCGCCGGGCTCACACCGCCGAATCCGATCGAGAATGGCCTGCAACCGGCCACTCACGTCCTCCGCCGCGCACACCTCATGGACCAGTCCCAGCCGCAGGGCCTCGTCCGCACCCAGCGTCTGACCGGTGACCGCGAGTCGTCGGGCTTGGGACAACCCAAGGCGCCGCACCAGGAACGGTGCAATCTGGGCGGGGGTGATGCCCAACGACGTCTCGGGCAGTCGAAATCGGGCGCCCTGGGCCGCCAGCGTCACGTCAGCCACACACGCCAACCCGAAGCCGCCGCCCATCACGCCCCCTTCACACACGGCCACCACTGCCGCCCGGCACCCGTCGACCCGCTGCAGCATCGTGCCAAAGCGCCGGTTCAGCCGCGCGATGGGGTCCCCGTGGGTGGCGTGTTCGCCGGCCGCCGCCTGCATGTCGGCCAGATCACCACCGCTGCAAAAGTGGCCACCCTCGCCACGCAGCACCACCGCGCGCACCGTCGGGTCCTGCTCCACCGTGCCGAACACGTCCATCAGGGCGTCCACCATCTCCAGGCTCATGGCGTTGCGCCGCTTGGGTCGGTTCAGGGTGGCGTGCAGCCAGCCCCCGTCCCGCTCCACGCGCACCGTTGCGCTGCTCATCTTGCCCTCCAGGTCGATGTTGTGGAGCACTCATCCACGGGCGACTCCAAAGCTGACGGGCGACAGCGTGCGCCGTCGGGACTCGGCACAGATGTCGAGACAGATGCCCACCACCCGCCGGGTGTCCCGGGGGTCGATCACGCCGTCGTCCCACACCCGCGCCGTCGCAAACAAGGCCGTGCTCTGGCGGTCCAGCTTGCCCGCCAGATCGGCCGCCATGCCCTCCAGCACCTCTTCCACGAGGGGCAGCCCCTTCCGCTCAAACTTGGCCCGCGTGATGATCTTCATCACCGTCGCCGCCTGTTGGCCCCCCATCACGGCCACCTTTGCCGTGGGCCAGGAGAACAGGAAGGCCGGGTCATAGGCCCGCCCGCACATCCCGTAGTTTCCGGCACCGTACGCCCCACCCAACACAATCGTGATCTTCGGCACGGTCGCCGTCGCAACGGCCTGAATCATCTTCGAGCCATGCTTCACAGCGCCGGCCTGCTCGGCTTCTTTGCCCACCATGTACCCGGTGGTGTTCATCAAGAACAGCAAGGGCAGGTCACTCTGTTGGCACAGCTGGATGAACTGGGCGGCCTTGACTGAGCCTTGGGGAAAGATGGGGCCATTATTGCCGAGAATGCCGACTGAGCGACCATTCACACGAGCATGACCGCACACTGTCTCGGCACCAAAGCCCGCCTTGAACTCCAAGAAGTCCGAGCCGTCGACAATGCGCGCGATGACTTCCTTGACGTCATAGGGCTCCCGCGCATCCGTGGGCACCGCGCCGGCGAGCTCATCGGGCGAGTGGCGGGGGGGACGGGCGGGAGAGACCGTCTCGGCGCCCAGCGTGCGGTTCCAGTCCAGCGACGCCAAGATCTCCCGCGCCAACAACACACCGTGGGCGTCGTCCTCGGCGATGTACTCGGCGGTACCGGCCACCGTCGCATGCATCTCGGCGCCGCCAAGCGCCAGCTCATCGGCATCTTCGCCCAGCGCCGCCTTGACCAGGGGTGGCCCCGCGAGGAACACCCGCGCCCGGTCGCGCACCATCACCACATAGTCCGACAGCCCGGGCATGTAGGCCCCACCAGCGGTGGAAGAGCCGTGCACCACTGTGATCTGGGGAATCCCCGCCGCGCTGAGTCGGGCCATGTTGGCAAACACACGGCCACCATCCACGAACAGCTCACTCTGGTACAGCAAATTGGCGCCGCCGCTCTCCACAAGGGAAATCATGGGCAGCTTCTCGCGCAGGGCGATCTCCTGGGCCCGCAAGCTCTTGCGCAGCCCCATGGGTGTGATGGAGCCCCCCTTGATGGCTGACTCGTTCGCCACAACCATGCAGCGCACCCCACACACCAGACCCACGCCGATAATGTTGCCGCCCCCCGACAACGTGCGGTTGCCGTCGTCATCGTGCATCGAGGTGCCCGCGAGGGTCGACAGCTCCAAGAACGGTGCGCCGGGATCCAGCAACCGCGCGACTCGCTCCCGGGGCATGAGCTGGCCCCGGGCCTCGAACCGTCCGCGGGCCCGCTCCGCGTGGCGAATGACGCCGGCTTCCAAATCACGAAAGCCCTCCACCAGCGCCAACATCTCGGTCCGCCGCCGCTGAAAGTCCGCGCCGTTTGGCACGACCATGCTCCGGATCACCGTCATGCATTGCTCCTGTCCGTGAGTGTGCCCAGCTCGGCCCGTGCTGCGGTCAACGCGTCCACGCGGTCTGGCGAGACGCCCATGCCCCGCAAGACAAAGCGCAAGCTATCGGCCACGACCTCGTCCAACGCGTCGGGCTCCACGCTCAACACATCGTAGAGGATGTTGTCGAACAAGGTGATCACAAACCCAGCGATGCGCATCGACGCCGGACCCGCGAAGACGCCTTGCTCCACGCCATCTTCGATAAACTTGGCAGCTGTATGCGCCAAGCGCGCCCGGCCCTCGCGCGCCGCCTTCAGCGTGTCTTCAGCGGACTCCGCCAACCGGAACACCCGCTCCAGCGCCAGGTTGCGCTGCACGGCCGCCGCCATGCCCACCACCACCCGAGCCAGCCGCTCGTCGGCCGGCACAGGCAAGCTCGCTGCGACCTTGAGGGTCATCGCATAGTCGCGAAAGACCTCTCGCCGCAGCTCCGCGAGCACTGCCTGTTTGTTGGGAAAGTAGAGGTAGAACGTGCCCTGGGCCACGCCCGCATCCCGCACGATGGCCGACACGGGGGTCTTCTTGTAGCCATCGGCGATGAACCGGGTTCGCGCCACTTGCAACAGATGGGCACGGCGAACTTCCCGAGCACCCACGGCAGCGCCGCCCGGCTCGGGGACTTGGGAATTCCGCGCTGACTGACTGTCAGTCATTTCTCCGGAATACCCCACGGCTGCGGCCCCCGTCAAGGGCAAGGCGCCGGTCGGGCCCCAAGGGGCTAAGCGGGGGCGATGCGCGACCTGCAGCCCGTCTTCGACCACACCCTCGCGGGCACCGCCCGGGTCGACGTGGACCACCGCGTCCGCCGCCGCTTCCGCTGGATGGTGCTGCTGGAGCTCACGTTCGCGCTGCTCATCAGCATCTGCGCCTTGCCAGTGCTGGCCCTCGTGGTGGTGTTGGGCGGTGGCGGTGAGCTGCCCCTGCCCGATCTGGACGACCTGCGTCAGCGCGCCTGGATCCGGTACCGGGTGCTGCGGTGCACGGTGGTGGATGCCGCTGGCCAAGCTCAGGTCCACAGTGAGATCGAGATTCGCGACACACCGCACGCCGATGCCTTGATGGGCGCACTTTTCGCCCACTGTGACGCCGCGCGGGTGGTGTTGGTTGAGCGCCTGGCGGGCGGCCCCGTGACGACCGCTTGGTATGGCGGCCAGCCACTGGGGCAAGCGCCAGAGCGACTCGATGAGGCCCACGCCACGCGCACACTGGACCACGCTGGCACCACGCTCGACACCACCGCTGAGGGTCTTCGCCTCGTCCTGCCTGCCCCCCGCCCTGGCCGCATCGGCAGTGCCCTCGGCATGGTGTTGCTCGCCCCCCTCTCCGCTTGGACCGAGTCCGGCCGCACCCGACTCGTGGACTTATGGGCCGGCGCACGGGGGCTGCCCCGCACCCTGGAGCTCGGGTTGGACAAAGACAGCGTGCGAGTTCGTCGGATCCGCGGTGACGAGGTGCTCTTGGACGCACGGATCGACCGCAAGGCGCTGCGCGGGATGGGGTGGGGCCCGGTGCTCACCGACCCACCGTCATTGAGAGAGACGCCACCGCTGCTGCGCCTGCAGACCGCCGACAATGCCTTGTATGTCAATGTTCCCGGCGACCCAGCAACGGGGAGGGCCGCCCGAGATCTGTTGGTCATCGCGGCCCAGCGGCTCTGGCATCACCCCAGCGCAGGAACAGTCGCAGCACACTGCCCCTACTGCGCCACGCTCTACACCTTTGGTTGGGGCGTGACCTGCCCGTCCTGCGGCGCCCCGCCCACCGCATTGCACGGCTTGGCCCAGCCTTCTCCTCCCGCGCCTGCGCCCGTGCCTGCCCCCTGAGCGACCGGTGCGCCGTGCACACGGGTGCCCGAGCGATGGCCCACCGTTGGGCGTCAACGTTTGCAGAGACCGCAAAAAAAAGCGGAGAAAACCAAAGCAAAGCACCAGCGGGTGCGGACCATGCCCGATACTGACACCAATCAGCAGTGCGTTGACATCTGGGAGGCCCCGTGGCCAAAGCTCATCAGAAGGCCCAATCCACCCTCGATGCCCCGGCGCCGTCCGCGGAACAAGCCGGCCAGTCCCCCGGTGCCAGCAACGCAAGCCGCCAAGACCAGCTCCGCGACGCCACGGGGTTCAAGGGTGACCTGCCCGCATTCACGCGCCGCATGGAAACGGCCTTTGGGGGCTCCATCTCGGGCCTTCGCTTCGTGGGTGGGACCGAGGGCGCCCAAGGCGTCGACTCCCGCGGCGTGGCCACCATCCAAGGCGACACGGTCTTCTTGGGTTCCGCCTTTGCTGAGCTGGCCGAAGGTGACCAAGAACACGTCATCGCGCACGAGATCGCCCACTGGTACCAGGGCAGCCTGATGACCGGCGGCAGCCCCGCGCTGGGTGCTGAAGAAGACGCCGACCGCTCTGCCGCGAGCGCCCTGTCCGGCGAAAAGACCACCCCCGAAGTCGGCGTCGCCTCCGGCAGCGCGCACAACTTCGATCTGGGTGAAGCCGCGGCGGGCCTGGGCGACCGCATCTCCAACGCATGGGACGAAGGCACCGACGCTGCCATGGAAGTGGCGCTGGAGAAGATCGCGTCGGCCGAGGCCTTGCTGGCGTTCATCGGCAAGTTCGGAGAAGCCGCCGCCAAGAAGGCCATCGACTTCCTTGCCGCCCACAAGGTGGAAGTCCTCGTCAGCTTCCTGACGCTCAACCCGGCGAGTGGGCTGGTCGTCTACATCATCCGCCAGCTCGACACTGACACCATCAAGGGCTGGCTCGAGTCCGCCCCCGCCCAGACCGCCGCCAAGGTCATCACCCTCGTCCTGACCGCCGGCGCTGTGCTCGTCATCACGCCCGCCATTCTGGCCATGGGTCCGCTGGCCATCCCAATCCTCAAGGAGCTCGCTGGCCCGACGTTTGCCATCCTGTGGCAGAACGCGCCCGATGACTTCAAGGACATGGCGGCCGACGCGGTGGTTGAGAACTGGCCGGTCGGCGTGGGCATCGACGTGGAGGGCCACCTGGGCGCCACCTTCGGCTACCCCATCTACCTGGGCATCGACGCCTTCCAGTGGATGAGCCACTACGAGCGCGGCGTCTTCCACCTCCAGCGGGGCGGCTTCCTCACCGAAGCTCTCGACACGGGTGTGGGGGCCGGCGGCTTCATCGGCATCGGCAAAGACGAGAAGAATCCCGGCAAAGAAGGCGGCCTGGGCATCGGCGGCGAGGTCGGCGCCGAGGTCATGGCCGGGCTCAAGCAATATGTGAAGCAGGACTTCGCCTTTCCGGTGCGCGAAGACGAAGCCTTCGGCAGCTTCCTGATGACGGTTCTCCAAGCCGACATGAGCGCAAGCATGGGCATTGCGGGGCTGTTGTCGCCGACCATCAAAGAGATGGACCCCCTCGGCTACAACACCATGACCAAGTTTGAGATGAAGGTGTTCGCGGAGGGCAACGCCGCGGCCCAGGGTGGCGTGCGCACCCCCGGCGCGGGCACCAAAGAGGGCACCAACACCAACGACCAAGCCGACGGGCACGGCGACAACGGTGAACCCCAGGGCATCTGGAAGTGGCTGGAAGCCACCGCCGCCGGCCGAGTCGCCGCCGAAGCGGGCGTGGGCATCGAGGTCCGCAACACCGAGTTCCAGAAGGACGACCAGAACATCCGTCGTCCGGTCAAGATGGAGCTCGACCTGTACGGCGAAGCATCCGCCGCAGCCGCCATTGTGCATGGCATCCCGTTCCTGTCCCTGGCCTTGCCGCAAGTGCCCGAGTTCGACGCCGGGGTGGGCATCAAGGTCACTTGGAAGCTGAACCAACCCCTGGGCAGCGACACCCCCGCCGAGGTCGGCGAGCCGATGTGGAAGCTCTACGGCAAGAGCGGTGACCTCGACCGCTACAACGGCGCCGCCAGCGAGACCACCATCGGCATCGGCAACCTGACCGAAGAGACCTTCGCCAGCTGGGACGCGTTCTTGGACAACATCCAGGGCGAGAGCCGCATCAAGCGCCGCTTTGCCCTCGGGGGGGGCATCGGCAAGCGCTTCTGGCGCATCGCGGACCGCCAGGGTGCCTTCACGAGCATGGTGCCGTCTGAGTACACCAAGTACGGCTTCCGGGTGGAGGGCACGCTGGACCTCGAGGCCAGCCTCGAAGCCGACGATGTCCGCTTCATCTTCAAAGAGATCGCGGACGGCTCAGACCGCTACTTGGACGGCGGCGACGGGGTCCAGACCCTCTACACCGACCTGCTGACCTTCTTCTCCACGGGCAAGGGCCCCGCCGACGTGGTGGCCCACTTGGAGACCATCGCCGACTGCATCCTGATGGGCCTCGACAAGCTCCACTTCCACGGGCTCGCCGGGCTCTCGGTCGCAGCGGGTGCCAAGCTGGCCGCCGAAGCCAAGGTGCGGCTCGATGGGCGAGTGGGCGCCCAGATCACGCTCGACAAGAACTTGCTCGACTATGTCGACGGCGAGCTCGATCTGGACGACGTCACCGACATCCTCAAGGGTGTGGGGGATGCCGCGAGCGACCTGCTCGAGATCGACGGTGACGAGGACTGAGTGGCCACAGTTGCGCTGTTCTGCCTGTCCCGCAGCTTGGCCCACGCCAGCCGGGTGGTGGCTGTCGCACGGCGGCTCACCGCGGCGGGCCACACGTGTGTGCTCCATGGCGCTCCGGGCTGGCTGACCCATCCCGTGTTGCAGTGCGCGGGGGTCTCGGTCGTGGTCCACGACGAGCCCGACATGGACGATGTTCTTGCGCCTTCCCGGGGCAAGCGCCCCGGTGGCAACCCCGACCAGGTCCTCGCGCGGGCCCTCGCCGCTGACCGCACCGCGATCATCCAAAGCGGTTCATCAGTGGTCATTGTAGACAATCGTCGCAGCGCCGGGCTGGCGGCCGAAGCGCTGGGAATTCCCTGGCTCTCCCTCACTGGTGCCCTGTTGCTGGGCCCCCACTGCGCGCTGGCCCCGGCCGCCAACGACGTCGCACGGGTCTGTGGGCCAGTGCTCGGCATCGCCGCCGCCGACATGCGCCAGAGGGGGCGGCTGGCCAGCCTCGAAGACGCTGCACCGGTGGGCCCTCAAGCGGTGCCGCTCAGCCCGAGCCTTCGCCAGCTCATCGCCGACCACGGCGCCCGGCCACGCACCTGTGCCCACGAGCTGTGCATCGGCGACCACACGCTGGTGCTCGACAGCCACGCCTTGGTGCCCACCCAGAACCTGCCCCTTGGTGTGGACGTGGTCGGTCCCATCTTGGCCTCCGGTGGGCACCGCCCCGACCTGCCCGACGTCGCCGGTCCCAGCGTCTGGCTCACGGCGGGCGCAACGGGGGACGCTGACCTGGTGCCGGTGCTGAAGCGACACTTGGAGCGCTGGGGGATCTCGGTCCTGCACTCCGGCGCTGGCGCGGCGAGCCCGCACTTGCTCGACCTCGACCACGTCCTCCCCCACGTCGATCTGGTCATCTGCCACGGCGGCTCGGCCACGGTGCACCACGCCGTCGCCCACGGTCGGCCGATCCTGGCGCTGCCCACCCACCTCGAACAAGCCATGATGGCGCTGGCGGTCGAGTCCATCGGTGCAGGACGGGCCCTCCCGGCCCCCATGGCGCGACTGGAGCCGGTCGCGGCCTTGGCCCTGGCCACCGCGATGTTGAGCAATCCAACCGCCCACACGGCCCGCATCCCGATCGACCGGAACCGCCCGCTCGACGCCGCTCTACGCTGGGTCGACGCCCAGACCTGAGCCCCCTTCCCCGAGGCCCTATGACACTCCGATTTGTGCTCGACGACGGCGTGACCACCCTCACCGTGTCCAACGGCCCACCCGCCCCCAGCTTGACCGTCGAAGGCCCGCCTGGCACCGAGAAGGTCGTCACATACGGCATTCTTGAAGACAGCGCCTTCGTCTATGCCAACGGTGCCCGCATGCACTGGGACGACACCCACGCGTGGTGGACGGGCAAAGCGCTGATGGTCGGCGAGACCGCTGCCCGGGTGCACTCCCCATTGCACTGACTGACAGTCAGTCATAGTCTGGTCCCCCCAAACCAGGAGGGCGCCGATGACTGCCTACCGCTCCATCTTTCGCGAGAGCCTCTTCGAGAACACTGTGGTGGTCATCACCGGGGGCGGCTCGGGCATCGGCCGGTGCACCGCCCACGAGCTGGCCTCCCTCGGCGCGACGGTGGTGCTGACCGGGCGCAAGGCCGAGAAGCTGGACGCCACCCGCGCGGAGCTTCTCGAAGACGGCATTCCCGGCGACCGAGTCGACACGTGCACCTTCGACATCCGTGACGAAGCATCGGTCGAGACGGCCATCGCCGGCATCCTGAAGACCCACGGCAAGGTCGACCACCTGTTCAACAACGCGGGCGGTCAGTTTGCGGCGCCGGCGGTCATGATCTCGGCCAAGGGCTTCGACTCGGTGGTGCGCACCAACCTGCTGGGCGGCTTTCTGGTCGCCAAGGCGCTCATGCTGCAACACTGGACCCGCAACCCTGGCGGCTCGGTGGTGAACATGCTGGCCGACATGTGGCGGGGCATGCCGGGCATGGCGCACTCGGGGGCGGCGCGCATGGGCATGCTCAACTTGACCCGGACGCTCGCGGTCGAGTGGGCGCCCCAGGGAGTGCGCGTCAACGCCATTGCGCCGGGCTGGGTGGCTTCGTCGGGGATGGACACCTATCCCGAGGAAGTCCAGATGATGATTCCCCACCTGCGCGCCAGCGTGCCCCTCAAGCGCCTCGCCAGCGAAGCCGAGATCTCCGCCGCCATCGTATATCTGATGAGTCCCGCGGCGGCGTTTGTGACCGGTGCATGCATCAAGGTGGACGGGGCGGCCCCCCTCGCGCCGATGCACTACCCGATGCCCGACCACAACAACTCAACAGCGTTTGATGGCTTCCACCGGGCGGTGCTGCCCAAGGCACTCCAAGACGCTGACTAAGGCGTGGAACAGGGCATCTTTGGTGTTTCTGCACCGCAGCGGTCACAGCGGCTGAGGCTGTCTCGTCTGTCTTCCCTCCGGCCCTTCCGCCGGAGCGAAGAGAGGTCCCATGCCTTGCCTTCCCCCGTCCGTCGACGTCGCCATCATCGGTGGTGGCTACGCGGGCGTCATCGCGGCCACTCGGCTCAGCTTGGGCGGCGCCACCGTCTGTCTGGTTGACCCCAAGCCCCACTTTGTCGACCGGGTGCGCCTGCACGACCACGCCGCAGGACGGACTTGGGCGTTCCTGCCGTGGTCGCGGGTGCTTAGCCCTGGGGTGCACCGGGTGCAGGGCCGGGTGACTGCGCTTCGAGCTGGCTCCCTCGAGATCCGGACGCCCCACGACACCCTGTCCATCGATGCTGCCCATGTGCTATTGGCCACGGGAAGCACGTCCCGCAGGTTGTTTGAGGGCCCCCAGGTGCTGCACCTGGACCAGCCCCAAGCGATGCGCGAGCGGCTTCGGCGCAGACCGGACGCACCCGTCTCGGTGATTGGCGGGGGGACCACGGGCATCGAGGTGGCCACGGCCCTCGCGAGCACCGGACGCCCGCTGACCCTCGTGGTCCCGCCAGAGCACCCGCTCCTTGGACTCGGCGCCGCGGACGCCCACTGGCTGGACAGCCACCTGGACCGGCTCGGGGTGAGCGTGGTGCGAGACACTATCCAACACGTCGATGAACACGGCGTTCACGGGCTGCACAGCACCCCGGCAGAGCTCGTCCTGCCCTGCACTGGCTTTCAGGCCTCGGGGGCCGCCCGCGCCCTGGGCCTGCCCACCCAAGACCAGGGGCAGGTGGCCGTCTTGCCCACCCTCGCCGTGCTCGGCCACCCCAGCCTCTGGGCGGCTGGAGACGCAGCCGTGGTGCCGACGATGCCCTGGCTGCACATGTCCTGCGCTGCGGCATTGCCGATGGGCGCCCACGCCGCCGCCAACATCCTCGCGACCCTGCGAGGGGACCGTGCCCAGCCGCTGTCCCTCGCGCTCCCCGTCCGGTGCACTGCGCTCGGCCCCCGCACGGCCCTCGTCCAACAGATGGGCGCTGGGGGTCCAGAAGGCTGGTGCCTGCGGGGACTTGGGGCGGCCGTGATCAAAGCGGGCATCGTCGCCATGGTCTCGCGGATGTCCCGCTGGGAAGCCCAGGCTGGCCGCCCGCTGTACCGTTGGGCGCAGGGCCCCGTGCCTGCTTCGCTGGATGCCACCCCCCGCCAAGCCTTGGCCCTCAAATCTGTACCGGAGGCCGGAGCCCACCCATGACCCCCGACGAATTCAGCCGCCTGCGCCCGGGTCTGGTGCACCAAGCCTACCGGATGCTCGGCGAGGTCCAACGTGCCGAAGACATCGTGCAGGAGGCCGGACTGCGGGCCTTCCAGCAGGAGGTCCACCACCCCGGCGCGTGGCTCCGACAGGTCGTCTCGCGCCTGTGCTTGGATGAGATGAAGAGCGCGCGGGCCCGGCGGGAGACCTACCCTGGGCCTTGGCTTCCTGAGCCGTGGGTGACCCAAGAGCCCGAGTCAGACGCCATCCTCAACGAGTCCATGCACATGGCCACGATGTTGGTGCTGGAGACACTCACGCCGGCCCAGCGGGTGGCCTTTGTGCTGCGGGAAGTCCTGGACGAGGACTATGCCGACATCGCTGCAACCATGGGCATCTCCGCCGACAGCGTGCGCCAGCATGTGACCCGTGCCCGCCGCCGGCTCAAGGAAGACCGGCCCCCCCTGAGTGCCGCTCCGATGGAGCACATGGCGCTGCTGGGTCAGCTCGCCGCAGCGATGCAGTCCGGGGACGCCCTCAGCCTCCAGTCGCTCCTGTGCGCCGAAGTCGTCGGCTTGTCCGATGGCGGCGGCAAAGTCAACGCAGCACGGGTGCCCATCCATGGGCCACTGCGCATGGCGCGCACCTGGACCGGGCTGCTGCGCCTCACGCCGCCGGGGTTTGGCTACGCGCCCGCTTGGGTCAACGGCCTGCCGGGTGTCTTGGGCGGCCACGACGGCGTCATCACCAGTGTGATGGCGTTTGGGGTCCGGGACGGCCAGCTGGCCCGCGTGTGGACCATGCTCAACCCCGACAAGCTCGCCCACCTGCGCCAGCACACCCCTGACTTCGCGGTGCTCCAGCCATCCTGAGCCCCCTGCTCATCAAGTCTCTCGCAACACCCAGAGGCTGCCGTCTCGCTCTCCGACGGGGAAGGCCCGCAGGGGCTGGGTCGCGGGACCCTGGACCACCGCACCGTCCGCGGCAAAGCGGGACCCGTGGCACCCACACCACGCCTCGGTCGCTTCGGCATCCCAGGCCACGCCACACGCCCCGTGCGTGCACGTGCTCCACAGCGCAACCCAACACCCTGGCGCCGTGCACGCAATCAGCACGTACAGCAAGGACTCGGGCACCGCGACCACCGCAGAGCCACCGACGGTGTCGAGCCCTTCGTGGTCGGCAAGGGGCACCTGAACCCAGCCGTTTTCAGCGTCCCCCACCGGCACTTCGCACGACGCTGCCGAGTCGGTTCCTGGGGCATCACTGTCCAGGCTTGTGGTGTCCTTGCGTTGGTCGCTGCCCGCTTCCGTCGTGCTGCACGCCATCAGCAGGCACTGCGCGCCACAACCCAACACGACCGACCGACGGCTCAATGCGGAGGCGCTCACAGGACTTCGCCATTCACCACGGCGACCCCATCCAAGTCGAAGCCGCCGGACGTGCCCTCGTAGCTGTTGGCCCCGGAGTCGACGATCCGCACATAGCGGGCCCGCTCGATGCCCAGGTCCGCCAGATCAAAGGCGTCCCCACCCGCCACAGCGGGGTCGGTCGGGTCGATGCCGTTGTCGGGGTGGGACCAGACCAGCCCCACACCAGCACACCCAGGATACCCTCCAGCAGCATCTTCAGCATCGCACGGCCACTCGTGCCAGGTCTCGCCGTCTTCGCTCACGGCAACCCGACCCGTCTCCAGCCAGCCCGTGAACGGATTCTCGAAGACCAGCAAGTCCGGGCCCTCTCCGTCGACGATGCCAATGTCGGTGAGCTCCAACACAATGAGGCCCTCGCGGCCGAGCGACAGCACGTCCAGAGACCCGGCGTCACCGGCACCCTGGGGGGGGCCATAGACGATCTCGGGGTAGCGATCGGCGCCAAAGCCTGCCGCCTCGCCAGGGGTGAAGAGCAGGGCGAGATCGGCGAAGGGGTCCGGCTCGCCAGTGTCCCCGCCGTCTGCACCGTCCGCGCCATCACCACCGTCTGGACCTTCGCCGCCTTCGGTGCCGGTGTCCCCCACGCCAGAGTCCACTGCCCCGCCGTCCTCCCCGCTTGACGACTTTGGCGCACACGCAAGCAGCCCCAACAACACAAGGGACGGGAGCATCAGTCGTTGAACCATCATGGCGGGCCTCGAAGCAGGGATTCATCCTGGCAACTTCGGGGCAGGCACGCGCGACCGACCGGCACGTGCACACGCAAGACCGTCCAGCGACACGGCATCCTTCTTCCCCGAAGAACACACGCAGTCGTGCAGAGGCCGGTCTCCTGGCTGCTGGGTCGTCCACAGTCCGCGCCTTCCCAGTGATGAACACCAGTGGCAGTGCGGGCCGTGTCGCCAGTCACAGTGGCGGGGGCCGCGCCGGCTCGCAGAAGGTGACTGGCACCTTTGCTCCGGCTTCCCGTTTCACCGCAGTCCCCATGACAGGGACGGCGGCACCTCAACACGCAGTGTGGCCAAAGAACAGTGGTCGCAAGCTACGAGGTCTGCCCCGCCCCGTCAATGTTTGCGCGGTTGCTATGCTTGCCGCTCCCCCCGAGGCAGGCCCCATGCGCGACGGTCCCCTGCGGTGTGCCATCAAGGCGGTGGTGCGCACCATCTGGACCCTTGAAGCCGGCTTGCGGCGGCCGCTTCAGCCCCGGTCGCGCTGGGTGCTGCACGGGTCCTGCAACGGCTGTGGGGCGTGCTGCGAGCGCCCGACAATCGCCGTCAGCAAGCTGTTCTGGCGATGGCCCACCCCTCGGCGTGCGTTCCTGGCTTGGCAGCGGCGCATCAACGGCTTCGAGCTGGTGAACAAGCTGCGCGGCCCCACGCGGGCATTTGTCTTTCGGTGCACCCACTTTGATGAGAACACCCGCCAGTGCGACAGCTACGCCAGCCGTCCGTGGATGTGTCGCGCCTATCCCCGGGGCCTGCTCCGACAGCCGTGGCCGGAGCTCTTCGATGACTGCTCCCACACCCTCGAAGACCGCGAGGGCGCCGGACTCGCGGCAGCCCTGGACCAGACGGACCTGTCGCCGGAGGCCCGTGAGAAGCTGAAGAGTGCCCTGCGGCTGCCGGGCGCCCGGCCACCCGAACCGGACTGACCCTCCTTCGGGGAGAGCCTCAGCGGCGGCGCCACCGGGGGGGCTTCAGCTCGTCAGTGAACGGCGCGAAGATCATCGCCACCACGTCACCCACGCACAGTGTGACGACCAGCGAACCGAGGCCAAACAGCAGCCCCACGGCCACCGCGCCCAGCACCACCCAGGCACCCAACAAGGAGTCGGGGACCCCCGCGGCGCCCCACAGCCCCGCCCACACCACAACATGCACCAGCGCCACCCGCGCCGACAGGCCACGCAGCGCCGCCCGATCCATCCATCGACTGCGCCCACGGACCAGCCACGTGAGCACGCCGGTCGACCCGCCACACATGCCGAAGAGCACGGCCAGCAGCCCCACCCGGCCCCACACCATCCACGACAGCGCCCCGCACACAAGCTCGGCAGACACCATGCCCGCGGCCAAGGCCCACACACGGCGGCCCAGCGCGCCCACGCGGCGACTCGGCTCCGGGGTCTCAGGCCAGTCCCACATGGCAACCCCCTAATGCAGCGGCCGGACTGGCCCATCACCTCGCCGTGGCGCCCACAACCGTGGCCTCGGTCCCCCGGACTTCGACCAGTTCGGGCCGGAATCCCCACTGCGAAGCCGTTTTCGCACCGTCAGCTTTACGAGGATGTCGCAAGCCAGCCGTGGCCCCCCCGGGCCTGGGCGCGTTAGCTCGCCGCCTCCCCAGTGGTCCGGCCGTCCAGCCCGGCGCTTCGGCTCAGCCTGATGCTCCACGACCACTACACTTCGGGCAATCGCCCACCCAATCTGCGTTGGAGTCGACCGTGCCCCACGGCGAGACCATCTCCACCCCCGGCCGCGGCAGCAGTGCAGCCTACTTTGATGTCGACGGCACGCTGGTCGAAGGCAACCTGCTGCTGCCGACGTTCTACTTCCTGGCAAACCAAGCCCGCCCCAAGGACAGCCTGCTGCGCATCGGCAAGGCCCTCCTGAGCGGTCCGGCGATGGCCATGGCCGAGCTTCGCGACCGCCGCTTGTTCAACGAGATGCTCTTTTCCCAGTTCAAGGGCATGAGCGAAGACCGCATGATCGTCGTCGGTCAGGACGTCTTCGAGCACATTGTCCAACCCCGGCTGTTCGCGGGCGCCCAAGACCTCATCGACAAGTGCAAGGCCGCCGGACAGCGCGTCATCCTCGTGACCGGGTCCTTGGACGTCGTGATGGTCCACCTGGCCGAGCATCTCGGTGCCGACGAGCTCATCAGCAACCGGCTCGAGTTCAAGGCCCGCTACGCCACCGGCAAGCTGCTTCGCCCCGTGGTCGCTGGGCCCGAGAAGTCCGGGCTCATCGTCGAAGACGCACGGGTCAATGGCCACGACCTCGCCCGCTGCCACGGCTACTCGGACTCCTACTCCGACGTGCCCATGCTCTCCGTGGTGGGCCATCCCGCCTGCATCAACCCCGACTCCCGCTTGCGCCGGCTCGCCCACGCCTATGACTGGCCCATCCTCGACATCTCGCGCCCTGCTCGCGAAGACCGTCGGGACGCCGCCCGCGGCTGAGCCCCCGCCCCGCATCGCTTCTTCATCTCTTCTGCTTCGGATTCCCAGATGGACCATCCCTGCGTCGTCACCATCGACCACCGCTCCCGTCCCCGCGTGCTGTTCAGCGGCACCCGCTTGGTGGAGGTGGACCTGCCTGTGGGCACCCGGGTCATCTACCCGAAGCCCCCGATCCAGGGCCTCCAGAACCCCGACGCAGCGGTGCGATACGCACTGAACCATCCCCTGGGCATGGACCCCCTGTTCTCCATGCTCAAGCCGGGCATGAAGGTCACCATCGCCATCGACGACCTGTCGATGCCGCTGCCCCCGATGAAGGGCCCGGACAACCGCCAGCGGGTCATCGATCCCATCATCCAGATGCTCGATGACTACGGCGTAGACGACGTCGAGCTCATCATCGCCACCGCCTTCCATCGCCCGATGGATGCCGGCGAGATCAAGCACATCGTGGGCGCCAAGACCTTCAACCGGTTCTGGCCAGACCGGCTCTACAACCACGACGCCGAGAAGCCCGACGGGCTCAAGTACCTGGGCACCACCGAGGACGGCATCGAGGTCGAGATCAACCGCCGCGCCGCCGACAGCGACCTCGTGATCTACGTCAACCTCACCTTCGTGACGATGAACGGCGGCCACAAGTCCATGGGCACGGGCCTGGTCGGCTACCGCACCTTGCGCGGCCACCACAACCCCTCGTCCGTGCGCAAGACCGGCTCGTACATGGAGCCCAAGCGCTCCGAGCTGAACCGGCTGATGGTCAATGTCGGCAAGCTCATCGAAGAGAAGGTCAAGGTCTTCCACATCGAGACCACCGTCAACAACCGCATGTTTGACCGGCCGCTCGACATCCTCGGCAAGAACGAGGACGACCTGTCCGACACCGAGTGGAAGGCGATGAAGGGCTTGGTGAAGGCCCTCAAGATCCTGCCCCAGAAGGCCCGTCAGGCCATCTTCGAGAAGGTGCCCGCCCCTTACGAGCTCATCGGTGTCTACGCCGGCGCGTGTGAGCCAGTGCACGAGGCCATCCTCCACAAGGTCCACCAGCAGCTGTTGGTGCCCATCAGCGGCCAAGCCGATGTGGTGATCTTCCCGATCCCCTACATCAGCCCCTACAACGTCAACGCGTTCCTGAACCCGCTGCTCGTCAGCGTCATGGCCGAGGGCTACCTCTACAACCTGCACCGGGGTGCGCCGCTGCTCAAGAAGGGCGGCACGCTCATCATTCTGCACCCGTGCACGGACCGCTTCGACCGCGACCAGCACGCGTCCTACGCCGAGTTTTTCCACAAGCTGCTGCCCCGCACCCGCGACGCGATGGAGCTGCACAAGCAGTACGAGAAGGAATTCTCGAAGCACCCCGGCTACATCCAGCAGTACCGCACGGGTAAGGCCTACCACCCCGTCCACCCCTTCTACATGTGGTACTGGGGCGAGAATGGCCGCCAGTGGCGCGGTCGCGTCATCGTGGTGGGCGCCGACAACGAGTACATCCCGGGCATCCTCGGCTACGAGACCGCCCGCACGATGGACGAAGCCCTGCGCATGGCGAAAGAGACCGGCCCGGCCGACCCCTCCATCACCTGCATGCGCATCTGCCCGGTCGTGATGGCCGATGTCACCGCCGATCCCGCCCCCGCGGCCATCGTCGACGGCGCCGCTGAGTCGGACAACGGTGCTGAGCAAGACGGAGACAACGCATGAGCACCGCCCACCTCTCCGCAACCGGCGGCACGCTGGACCTGCACGGCCTGCTCGACGACGCGCGATTGGTGGTCGTCGGCGGCACGGGCTTTCTCGGGAAGGTCTGGCTGTCGATGCTGCTGCGCTACTTCCCCGAAGTGCAGCATGTGTGGCTCGTCGTGCGCCCCCGCAAGCGGTCCGACGGCAGCATCCGCCAGTCCACCGAAGATCGCTTCTGGGCCGAGGTTGTGCCCTCACCCGTCTTCGACCCCCTGCGCGAGCAGTACCCGGGCGCGGCCTTCGAGAGCTTCATCAAGGCCAAGATCACGCCGATTCCGGGCGACATCACCGAGACCTTCGCCGGTGTGCCCCAAGAAGTGCGCGACGAGATCCGCGGCACGCTCACGGCGCTGGTGAACGCAAGCGGCGTGGTCGACTTTAACCCGCCCCTCGACTATGCCCTGAACACCAATGCTTTCGGCATGCAGAACCTCGTGGCGCTGTGTCGAGATCTGGGCGCTGAAGGCACGTCGGGGCTGCGCATGCTCCACACGTCCACTTGCTACGTCGCCGGCGACCGCACGGGCCAAGTGGACGAGGTCCCGCCGCTGTCGTTCCCCTTCCCGAAGGCCGACGCGCTGGACGTGTCCCACTGGGACGCCGAGCGCGAGATCTCCGAGTGTCTGGACCTTGTCGACAATGTCCGCCACCGGGCCGAAGACGCCTTCCGCCAGAACCACTTCCTCGACCAAGCGAAGAAGAACCTCAAGCACCGCAACGAGCCCCAGCGGGGCACCGCGCTCGACAAAGAGCTGAAGAAGGTCAAGCGCAAGTTTGTCGACAATCAGCTAGTCGAGTGGGGCACCGAGCGCGCGAAGTACTGGGGCTGGCACAACATCTACACCTACACAAAGTCCATCGGTGAGCAGATCCTCGCCCGATCCGGCCTTGTGTACTCCATCGGCCGGCCGGCGGTCATCGAGTCGTCGACCACCTTCCCCCGGGTCGGCTGGAACGAAGGCATCAACACGTCTGCGCCCCTCATCTTCATGGGCCTGGAGGGACCGTACGCGGTGCCCGCCACCCCCGACAGCGTGCTCGATGTCATTCCCGTGGATCACGTCGCCGCGGGCATGATGGTCAGCCTGGGCGAGCTGCTGGAGGGCACCCACAAGGCGGTCTACCAGTACGGGTCCAGCGAGATGAACCCGCTGCACATGTACCGGATGATTGAGCTGGTGGGCCTCTTCAAGCGTCGCCACTACGCGCAGGGCGGCAAGAACCCCCTCACGGACTTCCTGCAGCGCCACCACGAGATCCGTCCCGTGGGCACCAAAGAGTACTTTGCGACGGGCCCCACGTGGCAGTCCAACAGGCTCGCCGCGCTGGCCGAGTCGGTGAACAAGGCGGCCACGGGCACCTTCCAGGACATCCTCAAGCCGGTCGCCGCCACCATGAAGGGGCTCAGCAAGGGCCTCGCGATGCAAGCGCGCATCACCGACCAGTTTGTGCCGTTCACCGCGACCCACAACTACCGGTTCTCGACCCTGAACACCCGCACGGCGTGGGGGCGCCTGTCCCCAGAGCTGCAGGAGCAAGTCATCTTCGCGCCCGAACAGATCGACTGGCGCGACTACATGCTTGAGGTGCACTGCCCGGGCCTCGAAGAGAACGTGTCTCCCCTCATCCGGGAGAAGATGAAGAAGACCCGCAAGCCGCTCGCCCAACACGACGACCTGCTGGCCTTTCTCGACGAGATTGCTGAGCGCCATGACCTCGCGCCGGCGCTGCTGCGCACCCATGAAGACGGCTTCGCCCGCCTGTCCTACCAGCAGCTCCGTGCCCTCGCCGAAGCGGTGGCCGTGCGCCTCTCCAGCGTGGGCGTGAAACCCGGTGACCGGGTCATTCTGTCGGCCAAGAACCACCCCCACTGGGTCGTGTCGTACTTCGGCATCCTCCGGGCGGGCGCGGTGGCCGTGCCCCTCGATGTGGCGACCGATGCCTCCCGCGCCGAGATCATCTTCGCGAGCGCCGAGCCCACCGCTGCAGTCGTGGACGCCGAGGCCCTGAGCAACTTTGGGCCCGCCTGCGATCGCCTCACCGTGGTGGATCTGCACGATGTCTGTGCCCGGGGAGCCACCGGCCACCTGCCCGTGGTCGGCGAGGACTTCACGGTCACGCCGGACACCTTGGCGAGCATCCTCTACACGTCCGGCACCACCGGCGACCCCAAGGGGGTCATGCTCACCCACGGCAACTTCTGCGCCATGCTCGCCAGCATCGCGACGCTGTTCCCGCTGAACACGAGCGACCGGCTGCTCAGCGTGCTGCCCCTGCACCACGCCTTTGAGTTCACGTGCGGCATGTTGATGCCCCTGTCCCAGGGCGCGCGCATCATCTACCTGGACGAGATCACCGGCGACCGCCTCACCTATGGCCTGCAGGAGGGCAAGGTGACCGCGATGGTCGGCGTTCCCGCGCTCTGGCAGCTGCTGGAGCGGCGCATCCGGGGCCAGGTCAAGGACCGGGGACAGCTCTTCAACCTGTTCTTCGACCGCACGCTGAAGTGGAACCGCAACCTCGGCAAGTCCATCGGGATTGACGTGGGGCGGCTGCTCTTCGGCACGGTCCACAACCGCTTTGGTGGCAACATTCGCTTGCTCATCAGCGGTGGCGCGGCCTTGCCGAAAGAGACCCAGAAGCTCTTTGGGGGTCTCGGGCTGCACCTGTCCGAAGGCTACGGGCTGACCGAAGCGAGCCCCGTGCTCACGGTGGCCTTGCCCGGTCCCGGCGCCAAGACGGGCACGGTCGGCGAGCCGGTCCCCGGCGTCTCGGTGCGCATCAACGAGCCCGACGACGCCGGCATCGGTGAGGTCTGGGCCAAGGGCCCGAACGTGATGCGGGGCTACTTCGGCAACCCCAGCGCCACCAAGGGCTCGCTCACGGACGATGGCTGGCTGAAGACCGGCGACATGGGCAAGGTCGACCACAAGGGCCGGCTGACCCTCGTGGGCCGGGCCAAAGAAGTGGTCGTCACGTCATCGGGCGAGAACATCTATCTTGACGATGTGGAGCACGTTCTCGGCGATATTCGCTACATCGAGGAGTACTCCCTCGTGGGCCTGGACGACCCCCGAGGCGGAGAGCGCCTGGGCTTGCTCGCCCGCGCCGACCCCGAGTCCAAGCTGGACCACCGCGAGCTGCACGACAAGGCCGAGCTGGCCATCAAAGACGCCATCGCGAACCTGCCGGCATTCCAGCGGCCGAGCGTGATCCACTTGGTGGACGCCGAGCTGCCCCGCACGGCCACCCGGAAGATCCAGCGCAAGGACGTTCGCCGCATCATGGAGCGCATCGTCGCGGCCACCCCCACCGTCGCCCGTCGGGGTGCCGGTGTGCGCGGGCCCGTCATCGACGCCATCGCCGCCGTCGCGGGAGTCTCGGCCAGCGCCGTCGACATGCACACCGATCTGCGCAGCACCTTCGGCTACGACTCGCTGATGTGGGTCGAGCTGGCGAGTGCCCTGGAGCATGTGGGGGAGGCTCGCGTCGACGCCGACACCTTGTCCAAGTGTGTGACCACCGCCGACGTCGTCACAATGGTGGGGGCACCGCCGGCGAAGGTCGAGGAAGACGACGACCAGAGCAACGATCCCTACGCTGTTCCCGAAGCGGTCAGTGAGGTCTTCAAGGACACCTTCGCGGGCATCCAGGCGGCCTTCAACGGCCCCGGCTTGCGCACCCGCGTGAAGGGCCGCGCCCACATTCCCCAGCACAAGCAGACCATCGTCGTCTGCAACCACACGAGCCACCTCGACATGGGCCTCGTGAAGTTTGCACTGGGGGACTACGGCCGGCGCCTCGCCGCACTGGGCGCCCAGGACTACTTCTTCGAGGGCAACCGCCTCAAGACGACCTTCTTCAAGCACTTCACGAACGTGGAGCCCATCGACCGCAAGTCGGGCTTCCGGGCGTCGATCCGCATGGCAAAGCAAGTCATCGACGAAGGCAAGATTGTGTTGCTCTTCCCCGAGGGCACCCGCCAGACCGAAGGCGAGCTGGCCGAGTTCAAGCCGCTGGTCGGCAAGCTCTCGCTCGACTGCGACATCGCCATCCTGCCGCTGCACATCGAAGGCGCCTACCGGGCCATGCCCAAGGGCAATGTGTTCCCGACCCGTCGGGGCATCACGGTGCGCATCGGCCCGGCCCTCGAAGTCGAAGACCTCAAGCGGATGACCGCCGGCCTCAAGGCCTCTGCCGCCAGCCGCAAGGTCAGCGAGATCTGCCGTGAGGCGGTCGCACGGCTGCGGGACGGGGATGTCCTCGACCTGAAGAGCCTGCCCGACGATGCTTTCGCCGGTGCTGCAAAGAAGATTGCCACGCCCGAAGAAGTGGTCTCCCGCTGCCTCGCGAGCTTGCCCGCCAAGTTCTCCACGGACCGCTACGAGCGGGACATCACGTGGTACTTCTCCCTGGGTGGCAGTGATGGCCCCCGCGGTGGACTGGTGCTCACCGCCGAGGGTGCCCAGTGGCACATGGGCCGCCCCACCGGCAATGTCGACTGTGTCGTGAAGACCAGTGTGGAGAGCTTCCGCCGCCTCGTGGAAGACGCGTGGGTGCCGGACCCCTCCGAGTTCTTCAACGGGAACATCAAGACCAGCGACCTGGGCCTGTTGGTGGCCTTCAGCCAAGTCTTCAATCTGTCCAAGGTCGAGCTGTGAGCAACGCCATGAGCACATCTTCGGGCCTCGTGGTCGCCGTCACGGGCGCCACCGGCTTTCTCGGCCGCCACACGGTCGCCGCCCTCCTTGCGGCCGGCCACACGGTGCGCTGCTTCAGCCGCCGGGGCACCGTGCCCCACGACCCCACCACGGGCGAGGCCCACGCGTCGGACCGGGTCAGTGGTGCGTCGGTGGACGTGCTGGACCGCGCCGCCTTGACCGCCGCCGTGCAAGGCGCCGACGTGGTGGTGCACGGGGCCGGCATGGTCTCCAACCGCAGCCGGGACGCCAAGAAGGTCTTTGACCTGCACGTTCTCGGCTCAGAGAACGCCATCGCGGCGTGCCGGGACGCGGGCATCGGTCGCCTCGTCTACATCTCCACGTCGGGCACCATCGCGGTGGGCACCGATCCCGACAAGGTGTTTGACGAGAACGACGACTGGGCGCTGGATGCCACGGCGCGCTGGCCCTACTACCGCACGAAGCTCTTCGCCGAGCAGCTCGCGCTCAAGGCCAGCGGCGACGGCCTCGACATCATCTCGCTCAACCCCAGCTTGTTGCTCGGCCCCGGCGACGACCCCGGTGGCGAGAGCACCGCCAGCGTGCGCACCTTCCTCGACGACGGGCTGCCGGTGAGCCCCCCGGGCGGAGTGGCCTATGTGGATGTGCGCGACGTCGCGGATGCTGTGGTGGCGGCCCTTCACAAGGGTCGGGGTGGCCAGCGCTACCTGCTCAACTCGGCCAACCAGACCTTCCACGACTACTTCTGCCGCTTGGCCCGAGTGTCGGACCAGAACCCGCCGATGATGCGCCTTCCCCAGCTCGCCCGCATGGCCGTGGGCTTCCTCGCGCCGGGCTCAGTCCTGCGCACCGGCTTCGGGCCCAGCTTGAGCAAGCAACAGCTCGACCTGTCCAGCCACTTCTGGTACTGCGACGCCAGCTTGGCCCAGAGGGAGCTGGGCTTCGCGCCCCGGGACCCCACCGAGACCTTGTCCGACACCGTCGCCGACCTGAAGGCCCACGCGGTCTGGTAGGTCGCCCGCGCCCAAGTGGAGGGCGAGCAGGGCCTTCAGCCGAACGGTATCGGGAACTGGCGCAGGGCCAGCACATCATCGGGCACCGCTTCGGGACGGGGTCCCACATCCACGGGCCGCTCCGCCACCGGCACCGCCATCAAGCGGGCGACCCGGCGAGCGGCGGTCCGGTAGGCCGCGGTGGTCCACTGGCCATGCACGGTGTGGCCGCCTTCGTAGCGCTGCAGCTGGTACTCCGGCGCCGTGGTCGCATAGCCGGCAAAGCTGTTGGCGTACCCCGCGACAATGACGTGCTCGACGCCACTCTGAGCAAGAATGGCGCTCGCGCTCCAGCGGATGAGCCGCCCCGCGTGGGTGGTCGGCTCCACGGGCAGCGAGAGGACCGCGAGGGTGCCCAGGCGCCAGATGTGGACCGGCATTCGGTTGGGCATCCACGGGCCGGTGCCTTGTCCGCCAGTCTGTTGCAGTCCCCGCACCACCCGCACGATGTCGTCGACCGCCGGCAGCCCGCCGCTGCCGTGGGTGAAGATGCCGAAGGCCCGCCCACGGGTGCCCAGCCCGGGCTGAGAAAACGGCACCTTGTAGCCGTGAACGCTCTCAGGACCGGCCATGCGGGCCAACACTCGAGCCAGCACACCATGGACCGGGGCGATGGGAATCAGGGGGCCTGGACCTTCCCGGGTGCCCTGCAGAAAAGACAGTCCGACCGTGGCGCTGCCCGTCTGGCGAGGGCGACCATCGGCGCAGTCGCTGTCGACGGTGAAGCCGTCCATGTCGATCCACAGAATCCGGCTGTCGAGGGGGCTCGCCAGTGCCACACCGTCGGCGGGCGCTGCGTCGAAGACCTTCCGGGCCAGATCGGCCTGCACGCTGCCGTTCCAAGCGGCGCTCTCGGCATCGTCGTCGTGGCGGCCCACCACAAAGCCCCGGTCCCGGTCCATCCGCCAGTTGGGTGACACGTCCCCCGATGCCGCTTGGGCGAAGAGCGCCACGAAGTCGGGCGCCCCCCAGACATCGGCGGCGTGCTGCTCCAGAAAGCGCGCGGCGAGGCCCTTGTTGTCGGGGTGCACCATGCAGCGGTCCGAGTGCACACTTGTGCAGTGCACTGCAAACCAGTCCACACATCCCAGCGGTGTGCCGTCGAGGTGGTCCACCCGCATCACCAGCATGCTGCGGTCCAGCGGCGGGTGGGACGTGCGGTTGCGGGCGTAGCTGTCGGGGCTGCGGTTGTGCACCACCGGGTCGTTCTCGGAGGCTTCCCCCCGCCACAGGAAGGCCCGGGCCGGGGCACGACGGGACCAAGCTTGCGTGACCGCCGCGACAGCCGCATCCACGATGGCGTCGTGGGTGAGCGGACAGAAGCCGGGGTTGTTCAACAGGTAGAACAGGTCGTGGGAGTAGCCGCCGGGCCCGGCGTGGGTGTGGTTGGCCAGCAGCAGCAGCTCATGGTCGCCCAACCCCGCCTCGGGCAGCGTGGCTTGGAGCCGGTGGAGGATGGCCTCCCGCAGCGCAAAGGCCGGGAAGCAGAGCTCCACAAGCACGATGAACAGTGTCTTTGGCCCCGTACACAGCACCAGCGCCCGGGTCTCCAGCGGCGTGTGGACGGTGGTGCAGCGGGCATCGGGCCGGCCCCAGCCCATCATCTCCATGCCCGGATTGGGCACAGGCTGCGGCGCTCGACCGGCGCCCGCCATCAGTGTTTCCGACATCAGTGCTCCTTCGGGCCGCCGTGTAGCCCGCCGACCCCCCACTTGAATAGGGGGCGGGCATGGGACTCTTCGCGCGCATCCTCGGTGGCCTGCTCTACGGGGCCAGCGCAGCCGTGCAGCTCAACGATCCCGACCCGCTGCCTTGGTTCTTCATCTACGCGGTGGCCGGTGTTCTGGTGATGCTGCCCATGCGGGGCCGCGGCATCTGGGCTGCCCACCTTGCGGTCGCGGGCGTCGCCCTGGTCTGGGCGGCCAGCTTGGTGCCAGACGCCCTCGCCCTGCCGGCGCTCGGCCTCATCGTGGATGAGATGAAGGCCACCACGCCGTCCATTGAGGCCGCCCGCGAGACCCTCGGCCTCGTGTTGGTGGCCATGGGCACCGGCGGCCGGGCGTGGGCATGCTCAGGCGCGGTTCTGCATCTTGTGGGCGATGTGGGTGAAGAACCCCATCAAGACTGAGGCCAGCTCAGCATTCACGGCTTGTTCGTCGAGCGCACGCTGCATCCCCAGCAGCCACTGGTCCCGCTCCACTGCGCCGATGGCAAAGGGCATGTGGCGGCGTCGAAGCCGAGGATGGCCGTGGCGCTCCCAGTACAGGTTGGGCCCCCCAAAGCGGCCGCTCAGGAACTCGTACAGGCGCGTCTCGGCATGGGCGAGGTCGTTGTGGAGCACACGCAGCTCCCGCAGGTCTGCGTCGTCGGCCATGTGCCGATAGAACACGGCGACAACCGCTTGCAGCCCGGACTCCCCGCCCATCGCGTCATAGATGGACATGCCGTGGCTGGCTTCGTACTCGCTCATCGGGTCGGTCATGGTCACGTGGTCCTCCTCCCGGCGGCCAGTCCGCTGGGCTGCACCCCAGGTGCCCCGTTTTGGCCGTCCAGTCGAGCCCTTCCCCTCACCTGCAGTTGCGCAACACGGTCCAGAACCCGCTGCCCACGACCGATGGAGCCTCCATGTCCAGTCCCGAAGTCCAGACCCACCTCGGCATCAACCAGACCCTCTGCGGCACGCCGGCCCAGGTGGGCGGTGGGACATCGACTGTGGTGCTCCAGACCACCGCTGAGATGGGCGCCGACGACCGCGGGCTGGTGCACGGCGGCTTCCTCTTCGGCGCGGCGGACTACGCGGCCATGCTCGCGGTGAACGACCCGAACGTGGTGCTGGGCGCGGCCGACACCCGCTTTTTGGCGCCGGTGCGGGTGGGCCAGGCGGTGCGCGTGACCGCGCAGACCACGGCCACAAGAGGCCGCAAGCACACGGTTGAGGTGGACGCCAAGCTCGACGACGGCACCTCCGTCTTCACGGGCACCTTCACGACATTTGTGCTCGACCGGCATGTGCTCGACCGCTGACGGGGTCGTGCGAAAATGGCCTGATATAGGTCATTATCAAGCATTCTATAGCCACACATCCACCCCCGCGAGGGTGAGGGAGACACATGGGGGGGCACCTCGCCGTCGACGGTCTCAGCAAGCACTTCACGGTGCCTGGGCGCCCCCCCACCCAGGCGGTCAGTGGGCTGAGCCTGCACGTCGAGGCCGGCGAAGTGCTCGGGCTGCTGGGGCCCAACGGCGCCGGAAAGACCACCAGCTTGCGCTTGATGGCCACGCTGCTGCCACCGGACCGGGGCACGGTGCGGGTTTGCGGCGTCGATACCTTGGCCCAGCCCCTGTTGGCCCGCCGCCTCCTGGGCTTCGTGCCGGCCGAAGCGGGCCTGCCCCCCCGGCTCAGCCCCCGAGAAGTGGTCACGCTCTTTGCCCAGCTGCACGGTGTTCCCGGCAACCCTGAACACGCTGCAGACCGCTTGTTGGACCGGCTCGGGGCCACGAGCTACCGCGACCAAGCGTGTGGCGACCTGAGCACCGGCATGAAGCGGCGGGTTGTGCTGGCGCGGGCGCTGGTCCACCAGCCCAGGGTGTTGTTGTTGGACGAACCCACGGACGGCCTGGACATCGGCGGCCGGCGGGAGGTGCTCGCGCTGCTGCGGTCCCTCGCCGACGAACAAGGCTGTGCGGTGGTGCTGTCGAGCCACATCATGTCCGAGGTGGCCGCCATTGCAGACCGGTACGTGGTCATGGCCAGCGGCACCAAGCGCTTCGACGGCGGCGGGGCCGAGCTGCTGAGCACATCTGGCGAGAACACCTTGGATGAGGCATTTCTCGCGATGGTCCAGCCGTGAGGGCGCTGCTCGCGCTCACCTTCATCAGCCTGCGGCGGCTCGCCCGCGAAGGCTCGGTGGTGCGGGCCCTGGTGTGGCCCGGGATGCTGTGCTTGGGGACAATGCTGATTGTGGCGGCCATCGCGCAGCCGGGCGCCCCGGCGCCCACCGCAGTGGTGGACGGTCCGTTGGCCAGCGCACTGGACTCCCGGGGCCTGCCCATCGTGCGCAGCATGGATCCACGGGCAGACCTCGAGTCCGGCCTGGTGGAGCGGGCGCTGGCCACCGATGACGCTGGACTGGTGATGATTCTCAACCCCTCGGGCTGGGCGCGGTTCTCCGGGCGGCGGGCGGCGGAAGATCTGCAAGTGGAGGCCATCGCACGGGCGCACACCGGCGCAGCCTGGCGCTTGGAATTGCCGCCCGCAGGCGTACCGGACTCCGCGCAAGCGGCGGCCACTGCGCGCCATGGCAGCCTGCTGTTGCGGATTCTCGGCATGGTCTTTGCGTTATACGCGGTCGTACTTACTGTCGCCAGCGCAACCCGGGACAGAGACACCGCAGTTTTGGAGGCACTCGGCACCACGCCGGCCCCCCCCTGGGCACCCTCGGCGGCGCGCGGGCTCGCGGTCGGCGCAGGGTGTGGGCTGGCGCTGACCGTGACCGCACTGGGCCTGGGTGGGCTGCTGCCGGTGGAGGGGCTGGAGGCTCAGCTCCCCGCGCTCTGGGGGGCCATCCTCGGCGCGGTGGCGCTGGGCACGCTGGCGCTCGGCGGCACAGGCCGGGTCCCACTTGGCCCCTGGACCGGCGCACCGGCCGGCATGACCGCGCCACTGCGCACCAGCCTCCTCGCTGCCAGCGCACTGGGGGGACTGGGGCTCGGGCTGCCGGCCCTGGACTGGTTGCCGCTCGTGTCCCTCGGGGGGGGCAGCACCGGCGCAGCTTCCGGCATGAGTGCCCTGCTCATCGCGGTTGTGGCACTGATCTGGTCCTGTCGTCGCGTGGGTCAGGTGGGCTGGTGAGCCGGCCTGCGACAGAGCAACCCTGTCCGGAAACCCACGTTCCGCGCCTGCGCCCCCGGGTGCTGTGGGCGATTGCCCGGCGCGACATCCTGCGGGTGCGCGGGGGACAACAGCACAGGGGCCGACTGCGCAGCATCGGGGTGGCGGGCCTGCTGCTCGGTGCCGCAGCGTTGGTGCCGGGCCCCGGAGGACCACCGGAAGCTGGGGCCCCGACCGTGCCCGCCGTCGTGGGGGTGGGCGCCCTCCCCCCCGCGCTCGACGGCAAGGTGCGGGCGGTGCCGCAGTCACCCGTGACACTGCACACCATGGACGGTCAGCCGGTCCGTGTGGTGGCCCGAGGTGTGGGCCCCCGGCTGCGTGCGGCCTTGGACGAGCTCCCCGGGCCAACCGTCCGGCGAGAGGTTGTCGGGCAGGCCCCCGAGGCACCGCCCTTCCTGCGCAACCTGCTCATCGTCCTCATCGCGGCGTCCCTGCTCACGGGACCCCTGGCCGAGAGCCTGCCAGGAGAAAGGGCACAGCACACGTGGGAGACCTTGCGGGCTGCATCGGTGCGCACTGCTGAGATCTGCGCCGGCAAGTGGCTGGCGTGGACTGGTGCCGCGCTGGCCGGCACCGGGATGGCTCTGCTTGTGGGCATTGTGCGCGGGTCCATCACCCTGGACGTTGCGCTGCTGGGCCTGCCCCTCGCCCTCGGCCAGACCGTCGCCCTGGGCCTGTGGCTGGTCGCCCCCTCCACCGATCAGGCGGGCGCCGCCACGGTGCCGGTGCGTGTGATTCCCCTCGCGGTGGTATTTGCCGGGGTGGCCGCGTGGATGCTGGCGCCGAGTGGGGTCGCCGGACTCGTGCCTCTCGGCGGCGCACTGCTGCTCGCGGCGGGCGGCGAGGCGGACCTGCTCCTGCCGGGCGCACTGGTGTCCACCGCCCTCACGTGTGGTGCGCTGCTGTTCGGCGCCGCTCGGCGCTGCGAAAACTCGTCAGCCGCGGGGGTGTCTGTCCTTCCCGCGGTCCCCGCCATCGTCGGCGCGGCCGGCGCCTGGATGCTCGGAGGCTGGGGGGCCGGCCGACTCGGCGGCAGTGTGGCACTCGCGACAGTGGCCGCCGCTGGGGTGCTCTGGCTCACAGTGGCGCTTATGCACTTGCGCAGACCACGGGGTTCCTGGCACCCAAGACCCGCCGGCGTCGCGGGCGGCGTTGTGGGGGGCTTGCTGCTGGGGGCGTTGTTCACTTGGGCGCCGCCCGGCCCCACACTGCTGCCCGCCACCGACATCCTGCACAACGCGCCGCTCTGGGCCGTCCTTGCTCTGGTCGTGGGCCAAGAGGTCCTCTTTCGGGGCCTCCTCCTCGGCCCCCTGCGCGGACCAGGAGCCGGGGCAAGACAAGCCACCAGCGGGATGCTCTGGCTGGCGATGGCGGGCACCGCCGCGCCCATTCACGCCCTGGGCATGGTCATCCTGCTCACCGCCCTGCGCCGCCGGGGTGGGCTGGAAGCGGCCATCGCCGCCCGGGTCACCCTCTGCGCGATGGGGACGCTCTGAGCGGCGCACAGCCAAAACAACGACCAACGCGGCATTCTCGGCGTCACCGGACCCCGAGAGCACGCGCGGGATTCACGCGGTGGGCGCGCCGCTGGTGTCGGCCTTTTTGGCCGCCTTCTTGGGCTTGCGCTTGCGCTGAGAGTGGCGGTGACGGGCGTTCTTGTTCGAACAGTTGCGCGAGCAGTACTTGGAGTTGGGCCGCGCAGGGTTCGAGCAGTCAAGCCAGCAGCAGATGTTCAGGCCGTCGGCGTTGACCTCAATCACGTCCTCGCCGTTCGCCGCCGCGCTGGCGTCCGCGGGAGCTGGCGCAGGAGCCGACGCAACCGGCGGAGTGGCGGGTGCCGCGGCGACTGGCGCCGTAGCTTGCACAGGCGCACGAGCCGGAGCGGGGGCGGGGGCGGGGACTGGGGCCGACACGGCACGAGCAGGCGCGGGCGCCGCAGCGACGGGCGCCGCCTCGACCGGGGACGCAGCCGGCGCAGGAGCCGGGGCAGCCTTGGGGGGCTCGGCCGCCTCGGGGGCCGCCGCAGCCGGCCGGGAACGCTTGCGGGCACGGGCCAAGCGGGCACGCGCCTCCTTTTGTTCCGCTTCCCACACCCTATGTTGTTGATCGTACTCCGACTGAATCTTGTCCTCACCATAGAGGATCATTCCACAGGTGTAGCAGTGCAGCAGCACCTGATGGCGTCCCCCGCCCAAGAAGGCGCGCTGGTCCTCTTCGAGGTCCAGGTTGGAGGACTTGCACTTCACACAACGCATTCGAAAGGTCATGAAGCCCTTCATATCGGAGACAGGGGAGCAAGGCGGTCGCTCAGGAAGACCGGGGGGTCTCGTCCAGTCCGCGGGCGGAGGGGCGAACCAGCCCCGGTGCACCGGACCGTCCAAGCGAAGACATCAAACCAGAAGCGAGCACACGGTGGGGAGACCGCAATGGTCATCCCACGGCTGAGCCCCGATCACAAGCACCTCACCCACAGTCCCGAGGACCCGGATGGGCGTGCCCGTGAAGTCTCAGCATCCCCGTTCCCCTCACACCTCTGAGCGAGGGATGCGAGCGAGTTCACAGAATGCTTCCGACCAAATTCGGGCCGCACGCGGCCCACTCATTCACGGTCACACACCCGAACCCTCAGACGAGCCCCCCCGCCGTTCGCGAGCAGCTCACAGCGAAAAGCCAATCGAACCAGGACAGGCTCTGCAGACCAGAAGGCGGCCAAGTGGCAGCACCAGACGCGCCGATGTTGTAGCACATAGGGCCCCCGCAGCGCCAACCACCACCCCCCATCCACACCCTTTGAATTCGTCGAGAACCGCGCCTATATGTGCGCTTTCACAGAGTGAAGCCGAACGGAGCTGGTGCATCGCCTCCCCAAGCGCCCCCGTAGATGACCCGCTTTGGTTATGCTCCCGACCACGGGCTCCTCAATGATGCACACGTGTTCCAGGCCTCTTCTGCCCCCCAATGCAGCCGGCTTGAGCGCCGCCGTGACCACCCTCGTCGAGGGTCCGTGAGCTCGCCCAACGCATCGCCGCGCCTTGCACTCAGACTGCAAGCCTCCACTCGACATCCGCGCCTCTCGCGACGGATGCGGAGGCACCGGCGGCGCGCGGCCCGAAAGACTGGAGACCGAACATGACGATGGCTGTCCGCTCTGGCGCCTTGGACTTCATCGGGAGCACGCTGTCCCGCACCGCGAATGATGCGCAGGGCAACCTCAAGCGCATGGCCACCGGCATGCGCATCGTCCGGTCTGCCGATGACCCCGCGGCCAGCGCAGTTGCATCGAACCTGTCATCCCGCCTGCGAAGCAACGGACGCGCCATTCGCAACGCCACCGAAGGCTTGGCGATGCTGGAGGTGGGCGACTCCGCTGCGGGGCAGATCATTGAGACCCTCCAGCGCATGCGGGAGCTGGCGGTCCAAGCGGCCAGTGACACGCTCCTCGATGACTCCCGCTCTCCGCTTCAAAAGGAGTTCGGTGCGCTGAAGGACGAGATTGAGCGCATTGGCGACCAGCTCACCTTCAACGGGCGCAAGCTGGCGGATGGCAGCGTGGCCAAGATATCGGTGCAGGTCGGCATCAACAAAGCCGGCGAGAACCGCATCAGCTTGAAGCTTGGCGACTACACCCTCGCGACCCTCGGGCTCGACGCCCCAACTGTGGAAGTTGCGACGTCGGCAAATGCCCGCACCAGCATCGATGCGGTGGACGGCGCCATCGGCCAGGTCTCGTCCTCGCGCTCGGTGTACGGCGCGCTCATCAATCGGGTCGAAGCCAGCATTCGCCATGCCGCGACGACCTCCATGAGCCTCTCTGCGGCCGAAGGTCGGTTGGTGGACGCAGACTACGCACGAGAGGCATCCGCGCTCACCGCCAACCGCATCTTGCTGTACGCCGGCCAGTCCTCCCGGATGCAGGCTGCGCAGATGTCCCGCTCGGTGATCCACCTCCTGCATTGACGTGCTGGTGCGTATTGTCAGCAACGCGGGGTCCAGTCCGCAGGGTCGACAGGACCGCACAGACTTGCAGCGGCTCCGAGCGCTGACCTGCACCGGGGGTGGCGCGCGCGTCGACCGCCCACCCCGCACACCGCAGTGAGCTTCATCGGGAGGCCCCCAGGCACCCACCATCCAGCCAAACCCCAAGCAAGCGGCGTCCGCCGGCGCTACCCTTGCACCCCAAACCGGAGTTGACCCATGGGTGCGCAGCCATCGAGCGTCGGAACACTGCTGGCCCTGTCCTCCTTTGCATGCGTTCTGGGGCTGGCCGGCTGCTTTCCTGAAGAAAAGGGCGGCGGCGGCACCAGTCCCATCGGCGAGTCGGATGCCGACACGGACGCCGACAGCGACGCGGACACCGACGCCGACAGCGATGCCGACGCCGACACCGACGCGGACGCCGACACCGACGCCGACTCGGATGCCGACAGCGACGCCGACAGCGATGCGGACAGCGACGCCGATGCAGACAGCGACGCCGACGCCGATGCGGACGCCATCTGCGACGACCCACCGCCGGTCGAGCCCATCGATGAAGAGAACTGCACAACCACCACGCTGACGTGCGGGGATGTGGTCGAGGGCATCGTAACGGGGGGCACCCAGCTGCTCTCCGGGTCCGACTACGCGTCGTCGTGGGGCTGCGGGGTCGTCGGTTCGAGCAGCTACCAGGGCACCGAGCGCATGTACGCCATCGAGCATCCCGCGACGGGCACGGGCTGGATGCAGATCGACCTCGAGACCCCCTGCGCCGACCTCGACATGTTCGTCGCCTACTGGGCCAGCGAAGACAGCTGCTGGCGGTCCGGCGTGAGCATCGGCGAGTGCGAGGGCGACTACAGCGCTGGCGACGGCAGCATCCGCATCCAGGGCTTTGACCCCCGCCGCTACGTGGTCGCGGTCGAAGGCGAGAACGGCGAAGAAGAGCCCTTCCGCCTGCGCATCACCTGCGAGTAGGCGTCTGGCGGGGCGAGCTCAGCGTCGGCTGCCCTTGCTGTTCCCTCGACCGCCCTTCTTGCCCTTGCCCCCGCGTTCTTGCGGGGGTCCCTCGGTCTTGGCCTTCGCGTTCGCCTTGCCCTTCGACTTGGACTTGACCTTGGGTGCTGGCGCCGGAGCAGGCTGCGATGCGGCCTTCTTTTGGCGCGCTGCTTCTCGCTTGGCTTCCCGGTCGGCGGCTTTGACCGCTTCGGCGTCCAGTCGGTCCTGGCTCGCCTTCTTCAGGTAGTCCTCGTACGGACCACGGAAGTCTACGACCCCGTCCTCGCTGATGTCGAGAATGCGCGTGGCAAGCCGTGACACGAACCAGCGGTCGTGGCTCACGAACAGCACCGTGCCCTCGAAGCTCTCCAGCCCCTGCGCGAGAGACTCGATGCCTTCCAGGTCCAGGTGGTTGGTGGGCTCGTCGAGAACCAGCACGTTGGGCTGCTTCACGCCGATGGTGGCGAACACCAGCCGCGCCGCTTCACCACCGGAGAGGTTCTCCAGCTTCTTGTCGACCTCTTCTTGGGTGAAGAGCACCTCGGCCAGCTTGCCATGGACAAAGCCGACGGACTCATGGGGCACTTGGTCCCACAGCCAGCTCTTCAGCGTTGCTTCGGGGCGGTTGAGCACTTCGGCGTGGTCCTGCGCGAAGTAGCCGCGGTGGGCCTCATACCCCCACTCCACGTTGCCCTCGTCGGCCTCGATGCCGCCGACCGCGATCTTGAGCAGCGTCGACTTGCCGATGCCGTTGGGCCCGATGATGGCGACCCGCTCGCCCCGGTTCACGGTGAAGCTCACGTCGCCCAGCACCAGATCGTCGCCGTAGGCCTTCCAGATGCCCTTGACCTTGAGCACCTCCCGGCCCGAGTGGCGCTTGGGCAAGAAGCGGAAGAGGGGGTGCTGGCGGCTGGACTCGGCGAGCTCTTCCAGCTCGATCTTGGCCATCTGCTTCACCCGGCTGTTCGCCTGGCGGGCCTTCGATGCCTTCGCCTTGAAGCGGGCGATGAAGGCCTTGTGCTCTTCAATCTTGTCTTTGCGCTTGTCGATCTCTTGCTCACGGCGGGCCCGCTCGTCCGCCTTGAACTGCACAAAGAAGCTGTAGTTGCCCTTATACGAGGTGATGGTCTCGTAGTCGACGTCGAGGATGTGGGTGCACACATTGTCGAGAAAGCGGTGGTCATGGCTGACCACGAGCACGCAGCCCCGGTACGTGGCCAGGAAGCGCTCCAGCCAGTCGACGCTGAGGATGTCGAGGTGGTTGGTGGGCTCATCGAGCAGGAGGATCTCGGGCTGGCCCACGAGCAGCTGACCGAGCAAGGCGCGCAGCTTGTAGCCACCGGACAACACCCGCAGTGGCTCGTGGTGCCGATCGGTGGGAATGTTGAGCCCTTCGAGCACCTCGGCGGCCTTGGCTTCCAGCTCGTAGCCACCCCGCTGGAGGATGCGCTCCTCGATCTCGGCGAAGGCATCCGCGTCGAACTCGCCTGTCCGATCGCACTCGTCGAGCATCGCGTCTTTGGCCGCCATGTCGGCCCAGACCTCGACCGCGCCCTGCATCACAACCTCGATGATGGGCGTTTCTTCGTACTTGAAGTGGTCCTGCTCCAGCACGCCGATGCGGGCGCGCCGGGGCAGCTGAAAGTCTCCAGAGGACTGGGTCTCCTCCCCCGCCAGGATGCGCAGCAGGGTGGACTTGCCCGCGCCATTTGCGCCGACAATGCCGTAGCGTGCGCCGTTGTGGAGCTGCAGATCGACGTTGGCAAACAGCGGGCGTCCGCCGTAGTGCTTCTCGAGTCCCGTGATGGTGATCATGGGGGCTCCCGGGGGATGGAGGGGACAGGGGCCGGGGCGGTAGCCTGAAAGCGGCCTCTCTGGCAAAGCCGGCGGCAGTGGGGCGGTGGGGCGCCGAGGGCGGCCAGGCACATCCCGGATTGGGGGGACACGGGCACAACAAAGCCCAAGAACATCGCACCAATCAATGTTCCTGAGGCATCAAAGGCTCCGGACGCCGCCCAAAAACCGGCCGGCAGTCTCCGTCGCAGCAGGGTCATGGGGGCGTGGGCCAGACGGTGAAGAGTCGGTGTCGCAGGCTGGGAAGCAGTGTGGCCCAGTCCGACTGCCGCTGGCATGTGCAGCCACCGGCAGGCGTGCCCGGGACCGAGACCCCGTGGGTGCGGGGCACCGAGGCCAGCCACGAGTGCTGTCCGTTCTTGGACCGCGCGCCCCCGGGGCCGGGGCCATCGACCGCCGCCGCGGGTGCACCCGACCCAGCGGGACGGTCGCGGCCAAGGGGATCACCGTCGACCAGGAACCGCTTGCATCGGTGGAGAGCCCGACACCGTCACCGGGGGCACCGGCGCGGCGCTGATCGGGCTGGTCGGTTAAGACGCGACCTTGCTTGCGCGGACCGATCACCCCTCAGTGCCGGTCCGTCGAGACATTCGGTGACCACCAAGGACGCCGACCTCTCGGTTCTTCCCGCCTGCCCCCTTCCGCTTCGCTCGGTCGTAGACGCCCTCACCGTCGTATTCTCCGCCGTCCCCGTCCACTGTCGCGCACTGCGGCGATGGCCCGACCCATGACTGCAGAACGTGCGAGCGGCGACGCACACGAGCGCCCAGGTGACCCCCATGAATCCAATCGAGCACGCCCAGGATCAGGCCCGACAGGCCCGAGCCGAGGCCGCAAAGGCCAGAGAGGAGCTCGCGCGGCTGCGTGGAGAGTCCGCCGAGCTGCGGGCCGACCTGGACGACGCGCAAGAAGACCTGGAACACAGCCGCAATGCCGAACAGCAGGCGCTTGTGGCGGCCGAAGCAGCACGGGCGATGGCCGAGCGCGCCCGCCAAGCGATGGAGATGGCACGGGCGGAGTCTGAAGCGACGATGCACGAGGCGGTGCTGGCCCAGGCCGAAGCACGATCGTCCATAGAGCGCACCCAGAGCCTGCAGCACAAGCTGGACAGCCAGCGGCGTGAAGTTCGAGACGCCCGGCGCATGGCGGAGCTGGCCGAGGCGGAGCTGGCCCGGATGGGTGCCGATGTTGAGACGCTGACGGAGCGGGCAGAGAAGGCCGAAGACAGCGTCGAACAGCAGCGAGTCGCTCGTCGTGAGGCCGAGGACGCCGTGGCCCTGCTGCGGGCGGAGCTGTCGGCGACCCACGCTGCCCTGGAAGAGCTGCGCATCGACTTGGCTGAAGCCGAGCGCCAAGCCGAGGCCCGCACCGAATACCTGGCGTCCCGCGAAGACGCCCTGCGGGCCAGCGAAGAGGCCCGCGACCTGATGGCTGCCGAGCTTCAGGCCGCCGAGACTGACGCGTCCGCGGCACGTGAAGAAGCGGCCGCTGCCCAGGCGACGGCTGGCGAGGCGCTGGAAGCCGCACGAGTGGCCCGTGCACGGGTGGAGTCGTCCGAAGCGCGAGTCGCGGACGCCGAAGCCCGCGCCGAAGATGCCCGCCGCCTCGCGGATCGCGCCACGGCGGACCAGACCGCAGCCGCCCAGCGCGCCGACCGCTTGGCCACCGCGCGGTCTGAGGCCGAGCAGAAAGCGGCCCGCGCCAAAGACGCCCTGACCACCGCCGAAGGCGAAGCCCGCCGGGCCGAGCGCCGGGTGCAGCAGCTCGGCACCCAGCTCGCTGAGCTCGGCGCCAACTTCAAGGGGGAGCGGGAGACCACGCTTGCCCTTCGCCGCCAGCTGGAAGCTGCCGAGCGCAGCCGCCGCGACGCGAACGAGACCGCCCGACAGATTCGGGAGCGCATCGACGGTGCAATTCAGGAAGCCGCAGACGCCGCCGCCGCGCGGGAGCAAGCGCTGGCCACCCAGCGCGCAGCCGTGCTGGAATTGGACGCGGCGCAGCGCATGGCCGCGACAGCAGTGGCCGAGCGGGATGACGCCCTCACCGAAGCCCAAGCTGCCCGGGAAGCCGCAGTCCAGTCGGACCGTGCACGAGCACTCGCCGAAGAGGGTGCCCAGGCGTCCTCACTGGCCGCCGAGAGTGCCCTGCAGCGCAGTATGCTCGCCGAACAGGCCCGCGCAGAAGGCGACGCTCGAGTGGCCGAATTGCAGGCTGCGCGGTCGGAGGCAGAAGGCAGCGCCGCCCGCGCCCAAGCCGAGCTGGACCAGCTCAAGCTCAGCCACAGCGCCGCCGAGACGGCACTTGAACAAGCACTTCAGCGCGCCGAGCTTGCCGAGTCCAGCGCCGAAGCGCTGACGGCCCGGGCCACCGAAGCCGAGTCTGCCGCCGAGTCTGCAGCGCGCCGACTTGCGCGCGCAGAACAGCTGCGGGACCACGCGGTGGCTGGGCTCGCAGAAGCCGAGAGCGCCCTCGCCCGCGCTGAAGAAGCCCGGCGGGATGCCGAAGGCCGTGCCGAGCGCTTCGCGGTCCAGCGCGAAGAAGCGCTGCAGCGGGCCCACGACGCCCAGAACGCCCGGGAGCGCGCCGAAGCCGAGGCCCTGGCATCGGCCACACGCGCCGAACAAGCCGAGGCCATCGCCGCCGAGAACAGTGTCCAGGCCTCCCGGGCCACCCAGCGCTTGGACAGCACCCAAGCAGACCTCGACGCCACACGGGCTGAGCTGTCCGAGCTTCGTCCCCGGGCGCATGCGCTGGGCCACGCGGTGGCCGAAGCCGAAGAGAGCGCGTCGTCCGCCACCGCCGACGCCGCGCGCCTGCGTGGACGCCTCCAGGCGACCGAGACCGCCCTCGACAGCGCCCAGGAGCGCGCAACGGCCGCCGAGGAGCGGGCAAGTGCCGCCGAAGCCCGGGCGACCGAAGCCACCCAACGCCGGCAAGAGCTTGAGCGGCGGCTCAAAGAAGCCTCCATCCGGTTGGCGCAAGTGGAGCGAAAGGCCACCAAAGCCGACGAAGCGATGGCCCGCGCCGAGTCGCTGGACAACGCCAGCCACGCCCGTGCCAACGAGGCCCGCGCCCTCCACCAGCAAGCGACCGAGCTGCAGCAAGAAGCCGAAGAGCGCCTGCGCATCGCCGAAGATGCCGCCCGTGCCGCACGCTTCCGTCGGGATCGGGCGCTGGAAGCGGCCACCCTGGCCGAAGCCGAGGCCCAAGAGGCCCGCACCCGCGCCCAGACCATCGAGTCCCGGTTCCACGGTGTTGACACCCGAGCCACGAACGCGGAGCGGGAGCTCGCAAGCCTGAAGGCCGAGTGGGACGACCGCCTCGCCAGCGAACAGCAAGCGCTGGCCCGTGCGATCGACGCGGAGCAGGAGCGCGACGACGCCGACCGGGCGGAGCGCAGCACACGCGCCGCACTCGAAGCCACCCAAGCCGAGCTGGACCAAGCCGTGCTTGCCCGGGACGCGACCCACCGCGCCTTGGAGCATGTGCAAGCCCAGCTCGACGCCACCGTCGAAGGCCACGACACTGCGCGCCGCCGCCTGGAGGACGCACTGGCCGAGCTGGAGCGTCTTCAGAGCGACACATCGGGTGCGATGGAGTCTGCGGCGGCCGCTCGTGCGCTGGTCGCCGAAGCGCGGGATGCCCGCGAGCTGGCCGAGATTGAGCGCGACGACGCGGTCGGCCGGGCAGAGAGCGCCACCCGCGCTGCCGAGCTGGCGCGGGCCGAGCTCGCGGACGCCGTCCAGACCCGCGACGCCGCGGTCTTGGAGCTGACCACCACCCGCGCCCAAGCCCTCCGGCTGCAAGAAGCGGTCGACGAGGCCGAAGCCCGGGCCCAGGATGCCGAGACCCAAGCCCGAAAGGCCCTCATCGACCGAGACGCTGCGGTCGCCGAGCGGGACGCCGCGAACAGCTCTCGCGCCGTCACCTCCCGCACCCGCATCACCGCCGAAGCGGCCTTTCGAGAGGTGGAAGCACGGGCAGAAGAGCGCATCGCCGAGATCCGGGCCGCCGCAGAAGCCCGGGCCGAGGCTGCGGAGACGGCCGCCCGCGAAGCCATCGTGTCGGTGGACACCCGTGTGGCCACGAAGGTCGACGCCAGCCTGAAAGACGCCCGCCAGCGGGTGGCTGAAGTGGAGCAGGAGCGCCAGCGCGCGGTGGCGGAGGCCCGCCGTGTGTCGGCCCAGGCCGTCGAGATGGCCCAACACGAGCGGGACCGTGCCCACCGTGAAGCCGAGATGCGGGTGGCCCGCATCACCGAAGAGCGGGACGCGGCCATCAGCGAGATTCGGACGACGGCCCTCCGTGACACCGCCGAAGCCCGCACCGAGCGCGACATCGCGATCTCTGAGGCCCTGAAGGACCGTGAAGAGCAGATCGCACGGGTGCGCCGTGAGTACCAGGAACGACTGGAAGTGCTGGAGCAGGAGCGGGACGAGGCCATGTACGAGGCCGAAGCCGCCAAGGCGACCGCAGAGCGGGTCATCGCCGATGCCCAGACCCGAGCCCAAGAGGCCCAAGACGCCCTCAAGGACGAGGTTCTCCGTATCCAGAACCAGTCCCTGGCGGAGCTGCGCATCGCCGCCGAACAGCGCGACGCCCAGCTGAGCGACCAGCTCAACGTCGCCCGTCGGGCCCTCGCTGAAGCCCAGACCGCGGCCGCCCTCGCCCGGGACGATGCGGACGAGGCCCGCCAGTCCCAGCAAGACGCCGTGGTGACCGCACGACGCGAGTCGCTGGACGAAGCCCTCGCCGCGCTGACCGAAGCGCGCTCGTTGGCCCGGCAGACCGAGCGCCTCATCTCCGAAGGCATCGCCGAGCGGGTCAAGGCCGTCGAGAACGACCGGGAGCGCGCCCTCGGGGAGATTCGCGAGACCATGGACATGGAGCTGACCCGCGCGCGGAAGGCCCACATCCAGGCCCACGAGCAAGCCAGCGCCGCGGTGGAGGCCGCCGAGAAAGCCCGCGACGAGGCCATTCGTCGCATCTCCGAGCGTGCTGAACAGCAGCTCCTCCAAGTTCGCACCGACGCCGATGCCCAAGTGCAGGCCGCCGAGTCCGACCGCGACCTCGCGATCGAGCGGTGGAAGGCCCGGGCCCAACAAGCCGTGGCCGATGCCGAGACCGCCCGCGACCAAGCGATTGCCCGCATTCGGGAGCAGTCCGAGCGCGCCATCGCCGCCATCGCCACCGAGCGGGACCAAGCCCGGGACGAAGCCAGCCGGGTGCGGGCCGACGCAACCAGCCGCATTGCCGAAGCGCAGTCCGCCGCGCAGGAGCGCGTCAACCGCGCCGCCGAGGAGGCCACCGAGATCGTGGCCGAGCGCATCGCTCGTCTCGAAGACCGCCTCGCAGAGGCCGAGCAAGCCCGAGAAGGGCTGGCCGGGGAGCTCCAGCGGGCCCTCCAGCGCATCAAGACCACGATCCAGGGCCAAGAGCTGGCTGAGCTCGCCCAGGACCACGCACTGGAGCGGGTCCAGCGCCTCGAAGAGTCCCTGCTCCGCGCCGAAGAAGAAGCCGAAGAGCTGCGCCGCAGCGTCGAGACGGAGCGGACCAACCACCTCGCGACCCGCTCCAGCGTCGCCGAGCTGGAGCGTGCCATCGAAGAAGCCCACGCCACCGCCGAGGCCGCCCGCCGTCGGGCAGACGCCCTCAACAGCGAGCTTGGGGCCAGCCGCGAGGCCATCACCCTGTCGGAGAACCGCTTCCTGGCTGAGCGACGCCGCGCACGGGAGCTGCACGAGACCGCTGAGGTCGCCCGCAGCGAGCGAGATGCGGCGGTCGCCCAGATCGAGTCCTACCGCCGCAGCTCGTCGTCTGGAGACAATGAGCGGGCCGAGCTGATCCAGGCGCTCGAGGCCGCCCAGCGGGATGCCCGCGCCCGCGCCCGGGGGCTCGCCGAGATGGAAGAGACCGCGCGGGGCCTCCGCGCCGAGCTGGAAGAGGTCCGGGCCGAGGTCCGCCGCACCCGCGACGAGCGCAACGAGCTGCGCGGTCAGCTCGACGAGCGTGCGACCGAGCTTCACGCCCTGCGGGAGGGCCAGCGGGCGCTTGAGCGCCGGGCCACCGCTTCTGCCGAGAGTCTGGAGCTGATGCAAGCCCGGGCCAACGATCGGCTCGACGAGCTCCAGCGCACCCGCACCGAAGCCGAGTCCGAGCTGGAGCGCAGCCGGTCCGAGATCGCCCACCTCAACCGCCAGGTCGAGACCCTCAGCGGCCGCATGCAGAACCTCGACTCCCAGGCCCAGGGCGAGACCAAAGAGCTGGAGCGCCTCCGTGCTGCTCTGGACGCCGCCCACGCGACCTCCGAAGCGGCCCGCCGCGAGAGCCAGCGCAGCCTCGTGGCCCGCACCCAGGCCCGTGCCGACCGAGACGCGGCCCGCGCCGCCGTCGAGGCCCTGCGAGAAGAGCTGGAGGCTGTCCGCACAAACCTGCGCACCCGCGAGCAGGAACAGCAACAACGGGAGGTCCGCCTCCGGGAGGCCGACGAGCAGGTCCGCAGCATCCGTGCCGAGGCCATGCTCATTGGAGAGGCGCTGTCCGAAGCCCGGGCCGACGCCGAGGCCGCCCGCACCCAACAGCTCCGCGACGTCGCATGGTTCATGGAGACCCTGCGAGAGCTGCGCACGCCGGAGCAAGCACAAGAGGCCCAGACCGCCTGAATGCCGTAAGATAGGACAATCTGGGCCACTCCTGTCCGGCCTCCGCGCCCGCCTGTGCGCCAGATCATCGGCATTGCACATCACACAAGGGTTATGGGGGAGGACGCACGAACCGCCGGAGGCCCCTTGGACACACGACAGCCCACCCCCAGCCAGCAGAACGCCGCGCCTTCGGTGGAACACGGTTCGGGCGCGCTGGCCGACCTCCAGCATCTGCGCAATCAGTCCGGTCCCCGCAACACCATCGGACTCTCTGACGCCGTGGTCATCGACTTCCTCGGTCGTGACCCCAAGCTCGGGCAAGCCATCTCCGAAGCCGTGGCTGCCCGAGACGCCTTGCCGCCAGCCCACCGTGCCTTGCTCACCCAGCCCGAAACCGACGTTGTCAATGCCCTCCAAGCGGGCTTTCTCAACTTCTACGCCGACGACGCGATCAATCCCTATGTGCCGCTGGCCGCCCGGGGTGCTTGGGTCGTGACCGCTCACGGCGCCGTGCTCCACGACAGCGGCGGCTACGGCATGCTCGGGTTCGGGCACGGTCCCCAGGACCTGCTGGAAGCGATGGCCAAGCCCGATGTCATGGCCAACGTCATGACTGCAAGCTTTGCCCAAGCCGAGTTCGATCGACGCCTCCGGGCCGAGGTGGGCCACACCCGCGGCGGCTGCCCCTTCGACAAGCTGGTCTGCCTCAACAGCGGGTCCGAGAGCGTCACCCTCGCGTCACGGATCTCCGACATCAACGCCAAGGCCCAGGTCGGGCCTGGTGGGGCCCACGAGGGGCGGCGCCCCGTGTTTGTGGCCATGGAAGGCGGCTTTCACGGTCGCACGGACCGGCCGGCCCAAGTCTCCCACTCCACGCGCAAGGCCTACCGGGGCAACCTCGCGAGCTTTCAGAACCGCAACAACCTGCTCGCCGTGCCCCCCAACAACATCGAAGCGCTGCATGCAGCGTTCGCCGAAGCCGACGCCAAGGGACTGTTCGTCGAGGCCGTCTTCATCGAGCCCGTCATGGGGGAAGGTCGCCCCGGCCATCCCCTGGAGCGTGCGTTCTACGACGCCGCGCGGGCGCTGAGCCAGGCTCACGGCAGCATGCTCATCATCGACTCCATCCAAGCCGGCATCCGGGCCACGGGCTGCTTGAGCTTGGTCGACTACCCGGGCTTCGAGGACTGTGAAGCCCCCGACATGGAGACTTGGTCCAAGGCCCTCAACGGCGGCCAGTATCCCCTTTCGGTGGTCGGTCTCAGCAAGCGCGCGGCCGCGACCTACGCGCGGGGGGTCTATGGCAACACCATGACGACCAACCCCCGGGCGCTCCGTGTGGCTTGCGCAGTGCTCGACCGTGTCGATGGTGAGCTGCGCACCCACATCCGCGCGATGGGCGCACGGCTGAAGACGGGCCTGCGTGTGCTCCAGAGCGAGATGCCCGACGTCATCGTCGATGTGAGCGGCACGGGGCTGCTGTTCTGTGCCGAGCTGGACCCTGAGCGCTTCCCCGTCATGGGCCCTGGCGGGGTCGAGCGCATCGCCCGCCACCGCGGCCTCGGTGTCATCCACGGCGGCAAGAACGCGCTGCGGTTCACCCCGCACTTCCAGATCTCAGAAGCAGAGTGCGACCTGCTGCTCGGAGAGCTGGGCGCCATGCTCCGCGAGCTGAACGCCGCACGGAGCTGAGCTTTGGCCGCGTCCAGCGACGCCCGCGTCCGGCAGTCCCTCCCCGATGCCCCCACCACACTGCTGTTCTGCGCATCTGCAGGGCTGCTGGCGGTGGGGGCGCCGATGTTTGCGTACTTGGTCGTGCTGGGCACGTTCGGGGTGGCCCAAGCCATCTGGGCACTGCGCCACATCCGCACCCACGTTGCGAACCGGGCCCCCCCGGGCCTCTGGACCGCCGTGGCAGTGCTGGCCACCCTCGCCGCCGCCGTGCGGGTGGCGGCTCACCTCGGCGCCGTCGGGCCTGAGCTCACCGCCACAATCGAGCTCTTCCTCATCGTTGCAATGGTGGTCCCCACCCTCCGCCTTGCCCTCCCCGGCGCCGGTGTCTTTGGCGCAGCGCTCAGCGGCGGTCTTGCACTCCTCGCCATCGGATCCCTCCAAGATCCCCTGCTGACGGTCCAGACCCTGCGCACCGTGCACCTGCTCAGCCCACTGGCACTGCTGTTCGCCGCGGTCCCTCGGGGCTCGGCCCGTCGCAGCATCGCGGTCGGGGGACTGCTCGCATTTGCCACCATTCCGCTGCTCATCGCCGGCGGCCTGCCCACCCACCTGCTGAACAGTGTCGGGCTGTCACGGCCGGACCTCAGCCCCCTCCCGCTGGGTCCACTCACCCAACAGCTTCCCCACTTTGTGCCCTCGTGGATGCTCGACCACCCCCGCGCGCCGGACTTCTTCCGGGCTCGGACCTACCTCGAGATAGTCCACTGTGCGGTCATTCTGACCATTCTGCCGAGTGTCCCCGGCCCCGCTCGGCCACGGCTCGCCCTGTCCCTCCCCGCGCTCGCCATCGCCACCACAGCGGCGGCGGGGGCGTCCATCTGGGGACTGTTCGACTCCTTCCACAACACCCGTGCCGTCATTGAGCTGGTGTCGGACTTGGAGGCGTACGTGGAGCTGCCGGTGCTGGCGCTGGCCCTCGGTGCCGTCAGCCGCCCGCAGACAGCCCCTCAAACCGAATGACAAAGCCACCATCGCCCGACACCTTGTGGGTGGGAATGGACAAGCCACCGACCTTCTGGACGGCGGACCACACGAAGCTGCCCTCTTGTCCGCTCTGGAGCACGAAGTCCCAAGCGACCACCTGGGCGGTGTCCGGGTCGAGGCTGAGGGAGTAGACATCGCCCGGCGTGAGGCCCACGCCGTCAAACTGCAGCCGCAGCCGGCCGGCCTCGTCCACCGTGCGGTTCACGCCCGGGTCCATCACCTTGGTCGGCGCAAGCAACCAGTAGCTGTCGTTGACAAACCACGACCATGCCCTCGCGGCAGTCTCTGGCGGGGTTCCCGGTGCCACAGCGGTCCAGGTGGCCGCGCTCGCGACCGGATCGACCGAGGCCGCCATGAGGTCGTGGCCGTGCAGGCCAGCGAAGGCCACGACCACCCCATCGGGGCCCTCGACCTTGAGCGCCCCCGCTCTGGGTTGCCAGTCATGGGACCGCCGCGCCTTCTCTGCGCCCGCGGCTTCCACCACAAACGTGAAGGTCAGCCGGTCCTCCGCCCACGGGTTCCCCGCCGCTGCGGCTACCTTGGCGCCGAGGGCATCTCCGGCGGGATCGGCCAGGGCGCTGGCGATCAACAACACTGCAAGCATCGGGAACCTCAACGAGTGGTGAGCACGCCCGGCAACGTAGCGTAGCGGTGCCTGCCGTGGCGAGGGTGCCGCGCCGTCCTGCCCCCCCGGCCCGGCCACAATCCATGAAAACATCCTACAGTAGACCATTGTCAAGGACTGCTCCGACCAGTTCGTCGACGTGCAGGTCGGCGGTCGGTGTTCCCGTCCGGCCACCGCCACGGCTCAGTCGGAAGCTCCTCCCCCCTCCAGCCCTGGTCCCCCCAGACAGCGAGCGGCGCGTCCGCAGCCCTCCCCAACCTGAGGTCCCCCCTCCCACTCTGGCCCGGCGCTGGCTTCCAAGCAGGGGTGCGGCGGGGGTCGAGGATGATGACCCCGGTGGTTCCAGCGAGTATGAAGGTGTCTCGACCACACGATGACGGCTGCGTGCCGCTTCGCCTGGGCACGACACCGCCACAAACCACAGCCACACACCGCTCGGGCGCTGTCCCCCAGGTGACAAGGAGACACCACGATGTTGCCCTCCCACAGCGCACTCCCACAGCTCTGCCGGTGGACCGCCCTCGCCACCTTGACCGTCCTGATCGCGTGCAGCGGCAAGGGCAGCGATGACGACAGTGCCGTCGACACGGGCAGCTTGCTCGGGGATGCCCAGGAGCGAGCGGCATGTGCCCAGACGTCCGAGTCCGGCCCCGTGATTGAGACCACCAACCAAGTCACGGCCCAAGCGCCAGCGCTCCAGATCCTCGACAGTCCCTACACCATCAAGCTGTTCCAAGACCGCGGTGGATACGTGCGCCTCACCGCCGATGCCACCACAGCTGGCCCTCGGGTGGTCTTCACAGGGTTCACCGACAGCATCATCAACATCATCGATGAGCTGGGCGCTCCGGTCGACTTCACACAGGTCCCCGGAACAGCCTGCCCTGAGACCATCGCGGCACGGGTGGAGCTGGATCTGGCCGAAGGCACCGTCTGGGCGCTCTTTGGACCATCGCCCCACACCACGGTGTGGACGATGACCAGCCAGCAATAGCCACGCTGCGCTCGGTCCAAGCGACGTCAAGACCTGCTGTAGATTGAGACGCGACAACACAAGCGCCACGCTGAGCAACGTTGGAGTCCGGCCAACCAGCGCTTCCGTGCCCCAGATCAGCGCCGTTGGGAACCACAGGCGGCGGGTTCGTCAGACCCCCCATCCGCGCGGACTTGTCGGACAGGGACACGGACCACAGATGGCCCGAGCGGGGGACGATCGGGGGGCCCAAATTGGGTGACGGTTCCGTGACGTAGCGGGGAAAACCACAGATCCCAACACACTTTACACACAACACGTGCCAGATCTGACGCCATCGACTAATGTGCGAACGATTCCTGGCTACCGGCTATCTCACTACGTGGAGCATCCCGTGAACTTCAAGCATCTCGCACTGGGCCTCGCCCTTCTCGTCCCTTCCCTCGCCTACTCGACCGACGCATCGGCCGGCGACGAGTACCTGAAGTGTGAGAACAAAAAGGACGACAAGTCCAAGGCCAAGTGCAACAAGACCTACGGCAAGTGGCTCACCAAGCAGAAGTCCAGCACCACCCCGATCATGCCCTCCATGCTCAACGACAAGCTGGCATCGCTTGACGAAGAGGGCAAGAACCCCTTCGCCACCGACGACTGGTACATGGGTTCCTCCGACACCGGCCTTGAGTCGGTCGACGCGCTTCTCAACGAAGTGAACAAGGTCATGGGCACCGTGAAGATGGCCAAGTACGTGGGCCACCTCCACAAGACGGGCGACAAGGATCAGGCCACCGAGCTGGCCAGCATCATCCTTCCCGACCTGATCAACCTGAAGGACATCGTTCCCACCCTTCAGGAGAAGCTGGCTGCTGTCCAGGCTGACCTTCCGAACCTCGCGAAGGAAAACCCCAAGGCTGCTCTCTCGGCCGGCAAGCCCATCGCTGCCACAGTCAAGAACATCGCCAAGCTTCCCGGTGACCTCGCTGGCGCCCTCAAGGCCATCACCCCCCTCGCAAAGGGTTCGGTTGACGCAGCCAAGGACATGGCTGCCGACAAGGTGAAGGACGCTGCAGGCGGCAAGTGAGCTTCCTGGCCTGAATCACAAAGCCCCCGTCGAGCAATCGGCGGGGGTTTCGTGCGTCTTGAAGATGCCTGAAGGTGCCAGGGCTCGCGGCCATGGGTGACACCCCCAACAGCCGTCAAGCGCTCAGCGCAGCTCACCGGCGGCCCGGCGGGCTTCGTGTTGCATCCATGCTTCGGTCGCATCCACATCCAACGCAGACATCTTCGCGATGCGTTGCTTGATGCGCTGAACCCGCTGGGTCACCGCCGCCCGACTGACGCCATGCACCCGCGCCAGCTCCGCCCGACTTCCCGATGCCAACAGGTCGATCAGGTAGTCCCGATCACGGTTGTCGAGGGGGCACTCCGGCACGTAGACCATGGCCTCGTCTGGCGCTGGTGGCACGACGGACCACGCGCGCACCACGTCTCCGGCATCCCCGTCCAGGGCATCCCGTTCCCGGATGCGGCGTCGGGCCGCTTTCCAGCAGTGTCGGTCGCTGATGCGCCGCACATACGCGAGCAGCTCGGGCAGCACCTGCCCTCGGAACCCGGACAGCGCCCCATTGAGAAGCTCATAGAGCACGTCGGCGACGACTTCCTCGCGCTCGGCGCCACTCAACAGATCTGCGTACCGGTTGCGGACGAGGGTCTGGAGGCGGCGGTCCACGTAGCCTGCGAGCGTGATGAACAAGGCCCGCGCTTCGGGGGCATGCCGGTCACACAGGAGCGCTTGCACCTGTTGCTGAAGCTGCGTCGGCGCCTCACTCGCCACTGGCGGAGTCTGGGAGAGAGAGTCCATCTCAGAAGCCGACGTAGAGGCCCGAGCTCTTCGGGTCAGGCGTGTGTTGGAACGGCGACGGGGCCGGGGGTGGTGCCTCGGTGCACGTCGCAGTGTCGTCCTGCGACGCCGGAACACAGGACCGCGCTTCGATGGCGTCCGAGGAGAAACCCGCGAACCAGCCCGTGAGAGCAAGGAGGAGTGCAGCAAAGGAAGGCATCAGGAGTTCTCCGTACGAAGAAGAGCGAGGTCGGGGTCGAGCGAGATGAGGGTGTCGAGGCCCGACACCAGGGCGACAGGCAGAGAGCATCGCACCCGTGCGTACAGCTCGCGGGCTTCTGTGACATCGCCCAAGCGAATCAAAGCGCTGAGCACGTTGGAGAGGTTGCCGGGGCTGCGCTGACGCTCGAAGGCCCTGGAGAAGTAGTCGAGGGCAACACCGTAGTGTCCCTGATAAAAGGCCAAAGCACCCCGATGGCGGTCCACCCCGGCCAGGTGCATGTCGAGATCCGGCCCGCCCATCGCCAACGCGAGCTGCTCCCGCTCGGCCACCAAACGCGCAGCCTCTGAGAAGTCTTTCACCGCCGGAGACATCGCGATGACATGCAGCGCCGACAGGTACATCAACCGATCGATGCGCCCCGAGTCCAGAAACTCGCGGGCCATCGCCCGACCCGTGTGCGCTTCAAAGCTTGAGGACTGGATTGCGGCACCGATCTCGGCCATTGCCGCACGCTGCGCTTGGGGCACCGAGTCGGCCCAGGCCAGGTAGGCATCGTGGTCCACCCGCTGCAGGACCCGGTCGTAGAGCGCTTCGTAGTTCATCGGCAATTGCTCAGGGGCTGGGGAGAGGCGCGGTTGCCGGCTCAATGCCGTCGGACACGGCCACCGCTCATGGGGTGCGGGTCAGAACCATCCGTGTTCACGCCCGACCGTGAGTTTTTTCGTGATTGTGGCCAAGCACTCCTTGCCAGACCCTACAAGATGCTGCGGCCCAGCGCACTCTCGATCAACCAGCGGGCCAGCTCGGCGGTCTTGTTGTGCACGTCGCGGGTGGGGTTGAGCTCGACCATCTCCATGCCCACCAGCTTGCCGGTCTGGGAGGCCCACTCACAGACCAGGTGGCTCTCGCGCAAGTTGAGCCCGCCCGGCACCGGCGTGCCCACCCCCGGCGCTTCGGTGGGGTCGACGCCGTCCAGATCAAAGCTCAGGTGGATGCCCGACGTGTGGCGCTGCACGTGCACCATCGCCTCTCGCAGGCAGACCGCCGTGCCCCGGGCGTCCAACTCCGACATGGTGTAGATGCGCACCCCGAGCTGTTTCACGAGGGTCCCTTCGCGCGCGTCTACGTCGCGGGCGCCGATGACCACCACGTCCTCGGGGTTCAGCGCAGGGCCGTCGGAGATCATGCCCCGGGTCAGCGCCTCGGGCCCGTGCCCCAGCAGACACGCGAGCGGCATGCCATGGATGTTGCCCGAGGGGGAGGACTCGGGGGTGTTCATGTCCGCGTGGGCATCCACCCAGACCACGCCGAGCCGCTGCCCCCGTCGCCGGAAGGCCCGGCACATGCCCGAGATGGTGCCGACGGCGATGCTGTGGTCGCCGCCCAACACCAGCGGAAACTGGCCCGCGTCGACCGCTGCCTCCGCCCGTGCGGCCAGCCGCGTGCAGACCCGCACGATCTCGTCCAAGAACCGAGCGTTGCGGTCGCCGTGCATACGCTCCTCAAAGCTCGGCGTGCCAATGCTCTCGAAGTCTTTGACCGTGTGGCCCAAACGCCGAATGGCCGGCACCAGCCCTGCGACGTGCAGTGCGGACGGCCCCATGTCGGTCCCTCGGCGGCCGGCTCCAAGATCAAGGTGTACGTTGGTGAGCGCGATGTCCACGTGGCCTCCCGGCTTCGCTGTGAGCCTATCCGAACCCCGGTCCCGCGCTGCGACCAGCGCCGCGCTACAGCCCGGGCCCCCTGAACCCCCAAGCCGAGGATGCCGGAAGCCATGCGTGTCGCACTGGTCCTGCCACCCACAACCCAGCTCAACACGCCCTATCCGTCGATCTCCTATCTCTCAAGAGTGCTGGAAGAAGAGGGGCATCCGGTGCATCAGGCCGACCTGGGGCTTGAGCTCGCGCTGCGGTTGTTCAGTGCCGAAGGGCTCAGTACCGTGCTCGACACGATCGAGGCCCAAGCGGACGACGGGCTGCCGGAGCCCGCATGGGAAGCCTTGGCCCGCCGCGATGCCCTGGTGTCCACCATTGACAGTGTGGTCAGCTTCCTCCAGGGACGGGATCCGGGGCTCGCCGGCCACCTGTGTCGCCCCAGTGCTTTGCCCGCCGGGCCCCGCCTGCGCCAGGCCGACAAGCAGGACACCGCGCACCACTTCGGACGAATGGGCCAGACCGACCACGCCCGGTACCGCGCCAGCCTCCACCTCGCCGACATCGCCGACCTGGTGACCAGCACCATCGACCCGGGCTTCGGCCTCGCCCGCTACCAGCACCACCTCGCGGCAGGCCCCTCCATGTGGGCACCCATCGCGGCGCGCCTGGGCCAGACGACGCTGCTGGATGGTTGGCTGGACTCCCTCGCCGACGCCCTGCTCGCGGACGCCCGGCCGGACGTGGTCGGCCTCTCAGTCCCGTTCCCGGGCACCCTCTACGGGGCACTGCGCTTGGGAAGGCGCTTCCGGAATGCCGGCGCAATGGTCATTCTCGGTGGCGGCTACCCCAACACAGAGCTGCGCGGGGTCAACGAGTCAGCACTGTGGACGTGCATCGATGCCATCACCTACGACGATGGCGAAGGCCCGATGCTCGCCATCCTCGACCACCTCAGCGGTCTGGGCGATCGACGACACCGCACCCGCACCGCAGCCGGCATGCACGATGCACCCCCTCCCCCGCGGGCCTTCAATCCAGCGCCCGACTACGGAAACCTGCCCCTGACCAGCTATCTCGGCATCCTGGACTCGCTGAGCCCCGCCCACCGGCTCTGGTCGGAAGCCCGCTGGAACAAGATCACGCTCGCCCACGGCTGCTACTGGAAGCGGTGCACGTTCTGCGACATCCAGCTCGACTACATCGCCCGGTACGAGCCGGCGAAGATCGAGCCGCTGCTGGACCACATCGAGCGCTTGGTGGAGGACACCGGCGTGCGGGGCTTCCACTTGGTCGATGAGGCCGCACCGCCTCGGTTGCTGCGGGCATTGGCGCTGGGCATCCTGGAGAGAGAGCTGTCCGTGGTGTTCTGGGGGAACATCCGCTTTGAGGCCGCCTTCACCGATGAGCTGTGCCTGCTGTTGGCCAAGGCCGGCATGGTGATGGCCACTGGCGGGCTCGAGGTCGCGTCCGACCGGCTGCTGAAGAAGATGGACAAGGGCGTCACGGTGGAGCAAGCCGCCCAAGCCGCCGCCGCCCTCACTGCGGCCGGTATCCAGGTCCACGCCTACCTGATGTATGGGTTCCCCACCCAGTCGGTGGCCGAGACCATCGACAGCATGGAGGTTGTGCGCCAGCTCTTCCGGGAAGGCACGGTGCAGAGTGCCTATTGGCATCGGTTCGTGCTCACCAAACACAGCGGTGTGGCCGTCGACCCCCACGGGCTGGGCATCGAGGTGCCCCCCCTCCCCTTGGGCACCTTCGCGGCCAACGACCTGCCCCACCACGACCCCACCGGCGCCGACCCCGACGCCTTCGACGGTCCCCTCGCGACCGCCCTCGCCGCCTGGATGCGCGGCGACCACCTCGACCGTCCGGTCGGTGACTGGTTTGACCAGCCGATGCCCGCGCCGGTCTCGCCCCCGGATCGGGTGAGATTGGCCACCGGCGCACGCGGCGCGCTGCGGGGATGGCGACCGAAGACCCGTGTGGTGTGGCTTGGGGACGGTGTTCTCGAGGCTGACGACCGAGTAGTGTTGCTGGTGGGCGGAAAGCGCACCGAGATCTTCGGCCCTGAGCCAGCCCGCGGCTGGTTGGCCGAGGTGTTGCAAGCGGCCCACCCGGCCAACGCCCCCCTGCTGTGGCAGGACATCAAGGGCACCTTCCCCTCCAATTGGGACCGCTGGGCGAACCAGTGGCAGCGGGTGCGGGCAGCAGGCCTCATCGGCGTCTGACTCGCCGGGGCTGGGTTCTTGCGGACTGGGCCGTTAGCTCCACCCCACCCCCAGGAGGCGTCCGTGTCACTCCGAGACCAGCTCCTCAAGGCCGGCCTGGCCGACAAGAAGAAGGTCTCCCGTGCCAACCGGGAGCTCAAGAAGGCCCGCAAGAAGCAACAAGGTGGCAAAGAGTCCCATGCGGTGGTGCGTGCCCGGAAAGCGGCGGCAGACAAAGCGGCTCGGCAAGCCCGCGTCGAGAAAGCCCGCGAAGAGCATGCCCTGCTCGTCGCGGCGAAGGAAGCTGCGGAGCGGCGCAAGCTGGTGAAGCGGCTGCTCCGGACTTGGCAGCTCCCCGACCGACAAGGCCAACAACTCTTCTTCCACAAGGCCGCCGATGGAGTGGGCATCGTGCGCTGCATGCTTCCGGCCTCGTGGGTCTACGACCTGAGGCGCGGCCAGCTCGCCGTGGCCTGGGCCGGCCTGTTGCCCGCCGACCCCGAGTATGTGGTCGTGCGACACGAAGCTGCCCGGCGGGTCGCCACGATGGACCCCCAACGGTTGCTGTTCTGGAACGGTGACAATGCGCCAGACGAGGACGATCCCGCTCTGCAGCCCTATCACATGGGCGACATCGCCGACAGCCGAGAGCGTGTGCCCGACCGATGGTCCTGGTTGCGTTGACCCCCAGCACTGCCGTTCCGACGCTCTGTCGCGTCGCCCGCCAAGGTGATCTGGACGAGGCCCGTTCGCTCCTCCAACAGGGCCACTTGGTGACCGCAAGGTCGGCGCTCGGCTGGACACCCCTGCATGGCGCCGCGTGGTGTGACGCCGGCGATCTGGCGAGAGAGCTCATTGTTGCTGGCGCAGACCCCGATGCCCGCACGGTCGACGGCCTGAGCCCGGCGATGGTTGCGGCCGGCCGGGGCAGCGCCGCAACACTTGCCTGCCTCTGCGCCAACCACGCGACCCTCTCTCTGCGCAGCCCCGATGGGCGTACTGCCCTGGAGAGCGCCGTTCAAGCAGGGCACTTGGAGCTGGCCCTCGACCTCATCCAAGCCGGCGCTCCACTCGACAGCGCCTTGGTGGCGCTCATCCTGCGCGCGGTGCTCCACGACCAGGGCCAGCAGCTGTGGCACATCGAGCCACGGGGCGACGCCACCCTGCGGACCGGCCACTGGTGCTGGCTCACCCGGGGCGTCCTCCCGACAGACTCGGATCTGCTGGATCCCTTGCAACCATGGCTCATCGAGTCCTCCACGGACCGCATCCACATTCGGGGCCGCATCACCTTTCTCGCGGTCGAAGAAGTGCCCGACGACGCCCGCCCAGAAGGCATGCCATCCGCCGCCTGGCGCCACCGACAGGGGTGGACCGAGCCGGTCGAGGCGGCACTGCACGGTGACTTGCCCCCGGACCAGCCGGACTCCCGGGGGTTCCTGCCCATCCTCGACGCCATCCGGGCTGGTTCCGCAGCTGCGGTGTCGGCCCTCCTGGACCTCGGCGCCGACCCCTGCCGCCGGCCCCACTACGGGCTCATGCGGGGGGCCACCCTGCTGCACAATGCCGCCGACAATGGCAATTCTGACAGCATTCATGCGCTCATCAATGCGGGCGCCGAAGTCGACGCCACCACCGCCAGTGGCTGGACCGCGCTGATGGTGGCCGCCCGGCGGGGGCACCTGGACGCCGTCCATGAGCTCCTGCGGGCCGGCGCCAACCAAGACCTGCGCAACGCACAGGGTCAGACCGCCATTGCCGTCGCCCAGAAGGTCCGCCGGGTCAAGGTCGCACGCGCCTTGCTCGTGGCCAGCAATGTTCCGCTCGCCACCGCTCCGCCCGAATTGCCAGCGGCCGGCGAGGACACTGAGTCCCTGCCGGCCGCTGATGACTAATCGAGAACGGTGCTCAGGAAGCCTGGGCCCGCTGGACGACCCGACGAACGGGAACCGTGCTCACCAGGGCGACATGGCCATCGCCACGCTCCAGCTTGAACTCGGTGCCTTCGAGGTCCTCGACTTCGACGTAGCGAGCGATGACTTCGAGGATCTCGGTCTTCATGGCCTCGAGCTGACCCGGGGTAAGATCGACCTGATCGTGGATGAGCAGGAACTTCAGGCGTTGCTTCGCCTCGTCTTTGCTGTTCTTGTTGGTGCGGCCAAGAAACCGGTTGATGAGGTCTTTCATCCTGCCATCCCCCGGGCCGGAGCAAGGCCCATCCACCGCAAGAAGGTCTTCCAGGCGCCCGGCTCGGTCTCGAAGACCACTTCCGGTACGTCCTTTTCGCCCAGGACGCGGCGGGCGACCCGGCGGTAGGCCTCGCCCACGATGCTGGTCTCGTCGAACACCACCGGCCGGCCACGGTTGGCGCTGACGATGATGTCTTCGTGGTCGGGCACAATGCCGAGCAGCGGGATGGCGAGGATCTCGAGGATGTCGTCCTTGTTCATCATGTCGCCGGCTTCGACCATCTTGGCGCGGAAGCGGTTGATGATGAGCTCGGGCTCGGGAAGCTCAGCAGCCTCGACCATGCCGATGATGCGGTCAGCATCGCGGATGGCGCTGACCTCCGGCGTGGTGACGATGATGGCCCGGTCTGCACCGGCGACGGCGTTCTTGAAGCCCTGCTCAATGCCGGCGGGGCAGTCGACGAGGATGTAGTCGAAGTCCTCTTTGAGCTTCGCGATGAGATCCCGCATCTGCTGTGGGGTGACCGCGTTCTTGTCCCGAGTCTGGGCAGCCGGCAGCAGGAAGAGTCCCTCCGCCCGCTTGTCCCGAATGAGTGCTTGGCGCAGCTTGCACTCACCTTCGATGACGTGCACCAGATCGTAGACGATGCGGTTTTCCAACCCCAAGATGACGTCGAGGTTGCGCAGGCCGATGTCGGCGTCGATGACGGCGACCTTCTTGCCATTGAGTGCCAGCGCGACGCCAAGGTTGGCAGTGGTCGTGGTCTTGCCCACACCGCCCTTTCCAGACGTGACGACAATGCATTCGCTCATGGGCGGTCTCCAGGGAAGAGCGACAAGTAAATAGTTGAATTCATAGAAGATTCTGCGTTCATCGAACAACTTGCTCCGGCATCCGGCCCCGCCAGGGCTCGATGCCGATGGTGTCGTCGCACACCCGGGCCAGGATCGGACCGCGAGAGCCAACGTCGGATGGGGTGTTTCGGCCGAGCAGGAGCTGGAGCGGCCCTCGGGAGCTCCGCTTGGGCTCTGGCGCGTCGGGCTCGAAGGCGATGTGCTCGCCAATGCGGATCTGGCCGCGGTCGATCTCGAGGGCCACCACGACGGCGTCTTCTTGGCCGTTGACACCCGCGTGGGCGAGGCCGCGCAGGGCACCGAGCACGATGATGTTGCCGGTGGATTCCACTTGAGCACCGGAGTTGACGTCGCCGTAGACGACCAGGTCGCCGGCAGCCCGCACTCGGTTGCCCGAGCGGAGGGTGCGCCGCAGTGCCGTGACCACGCCGCGGCCATCGGGGTTCCAGACGGGCTCGTCGGTGGGGACGACCGGGGTGGGCGCGTCGGAGTCCGCAGGCAACGCCCCGACGGGCTCTGGCACACGGTCTTCCAGATCGAGGTCTGGCTCGGTGTCTTCAGAGACAGTGGTGTCGTCTTCGAAGACAGTCGCGTCGTCCTCGGAGACAGTGGCATCGTCAGTGGCCGCCGGTGCTTCCACTGGGGACACGTCGGTCAACCTGTCGTCGAGCGTGGCGTCGTCCTCGACATCGAGCTGCCCCGCGTCATCCGTGGTCAGCTCGTCAGGGAGCTGCACCTCGGCGGATGCCACGGCCTCGTCGGTGTCGTCCGTCGGGTCGGCGGGGCCCACACTGGGTGCCAAGAGCCCTGGGGAGGTCTCCAGCGCCTCAGGGTCCACGTCGACCATCGGTTGCGGTGCGGCCAAGGAGTCGGTGGGCTCGGCATCGCAAGCAGCGGCTCCCGCAGGCTCCAGATCACCCCAGTCCTCATCCGGATCCACCTCGTCATCGAGCGGGTCCAGGACATCCACCGCTTGTTCCACTGGAGGCAGGTCGTTGGTGAAGATCAGCGGCAGCACGGGCAAGTCAACGGGGACTGGCTCCGGGCGCGCCTCAACAGCGGGTGAATCAGGGATCGGTGACTCAGCAGCCGAGGCCGGAACCGCAGCAGCGAGGGGACCGGAGACCGCTGGAACACTGCCCACCAGGACATCTTCGTCAATCGAGACGATGACGTGGAGCTGCTTTTCGGTGAAGCGCCGCGCAGCGTCCGCCGTGCAGCGAATGCCGATGAGCGTGGTGTTGTGCTCATTGCGCAGCGTGATGCCGAGTCGCCGCATCTCCATCAGATCGGGGACCCGGTCCCCCAGACTCAGGCGGAGCGTGCGCCCGCTGAGTTGTTCGCGCCGAGTTGGGTCTTGCTCCAGAAACCCAAGCAAGACATCCCGCAACGGAACGTTGGGGGTGACCGACAGCTCAATGGCGCCGTGATCGGCCCAGCGAATGACCGCCACGGGGGCGGCATCGAGGGACGGCGAAGCCAGGGCATCGGCCAGAGATGGTGCGTGCTCGTTCATTTTTGCTGGGCGCGCAGAGCTGGGGAGGCAGCGCGCCAGGGGGGCGGAGGTGGGGAAGGTTGCCGAGAGGCAGGGGCGCGGCGAGGAGGGAGGGGTGCCGCATTGGAGGGGAGCTCGCCCACCCCTGGCCGAAGCCGGGGCTGGGTCGTGACCGCGCGGGGGACACGCGATCTGCGAGAGAGTGGGTGGCTCTCGCACAACGATCTGAACCGAACACACTTGCTATGTCAAGTGCCGTGGAACAATTCGCATCAAGAAAAAATCCGGCGCGGTCGAGGCCGGCGGCGCTGCTCCACGATCAATGGATTGAGCTGATCTTCATCACCGGCCCAAGTCATTCCCCGTCCCTGTCATCCGTGACACATCACGACAGGAACAGAGGGGAACGGAGGCTGGCCGACCGGCGGCACGGGCCCAGGTCCCCTTGAAGCGTGGCCGCTCAGTGGGTGGCCGCACCACTCAACAGCGGGTCCAGCTCACCCCGGGCGTCGAGGGCACGCAGCTCGTCATAGCCACCGACGTGCACATCCCCGATCCAGATCTGGGGGACTGTGCGCTTGCCCCCGCTGCGCTTCACCAACGCCATGCGTGCGTCGTTATCGCCCGTCAGGTCGATCTCTTCCAGCTCCACACCCTTGACCTCGCGCAGGAACCGGCTGGCCGCGATGCAGTAGGGGCAGAACCCGGCCTTGTAGAGGCGAATCTGGGGGGCAGTCATGGGCACTCCATCAGTCGGGGCCAAGGTGCGCCCCAGGAAGTGGACGCCGGACCCGTCGGCCATCGGCGCTAACCCAAGCCGCCTCAGTGTGAGCTGTCCGCATCGAGCCGGGCTTCCAGACCTGCCAGCCGTGCCCGCAGCGACTCGAGGTCATCGTCCATCGGCGGGCCGTCCGCATCGGTGGATGCAGCGGTCCAAGGCGCTTCGGGAGGCTCACCCACCACGTCGTCGGACTCAGCGTTGGGCGACCCCGGATCCGCCGTTGCAGCAGCATCCGTCGACGATGCCGCAGCACCGCCGGCGGTCTTCATCCAGCTCCACTGCTCTTCGAAGCGGCCCATCTGAACGTCCAGCATCTCGAGACCCGCCCCCATCTGCTTGAGCACCAGCTGTTGCATCGGGTTGTCGGCGGCATGTCGAATGACGCGATGCAGCAGACCCACCGGAAACAACGCCAACCCACCCTGGGTGTCCAAGATGACTTGCATCAGCACCCCACGGGTGAGATCTTCGCCGGTGCGAGCGTCGAGAACCCTCAGGTCATCGCCACTTCGAATCAGCGCCGCGAGCTCTTCCAAGTTGACGTAGCGGGAGTCCCGCGTGTCGTACAGGCGGCGGTTGGTGTATTTCTTGATCGTGCGCATAGACGGGCCATAGCCGGTCACTCGAGCGCGTGCCGGCCGACCGACCGATCCGCACGATGCTGCACTGCACAAGTCGGTTGCCGCGCCGCAACAGACTGCGTATACTCGGGGTTGGAACGGCTGACCGTGCCTGGACCGACCGACATGGAGCATCCCGTGCCCGAGCGAAACCCGCGTCCAAGCTCGCACGAGCTTCCCGATGTGGACGGCATCTCGGATGAGCTGTATCGCCAGTGGCAGGCCAGTCTCGGCCAGTGGTGGGACACGGTCCTCGGTTCCCAAGACGTGCTGGGCGCGACGGGCCAGCACCTCGCCGACTCCGCGCTGGGTGTTGCTGCGCACGAAGACCGCGTGGACCAACACCTCGCTCGCCTCCACCTGCCCACGCGGGGCGACCTGACTCGGCTGGCCCGCATCGCAACGCTCCTCGAGAAGCGGCTGCTGCAGACCGAAGACATCGTGCTGAAGCTCCAAGACACCCTGGCGGCGAGGGATCAGGCTCTGGCGCGGGTCGAGCGAGAAGCGCTGCAAGCCCGCATTGAAGTCGCCGAGCTCCGGGCGGAGCTCCGGGCCACGAGGGCGCCTCCGGCCACCGAGAGTGCCGCGCCGATCGACGCCAAGAATGCCCCCACCGCGGACGTTCAGTGATGCATGGACTGAGTCCAATGCCGGGCCTGCCGCCGGCCCTCCAAGGCGCCCGACAGCGCCGGATCCGGCGAGGCATGTTGATCCACAGCACGGCGCCGCGCCCGCCGGTCGGCCGCACGCCCCACGTGCTCGTGCACCGCCAGAACAAGCTCCGGCTGCGCCACTATCCCTCCCCATCGTCGAGCAGCAGCCGCCGTCCACCTGTGGTGGTGGTGCCGTCGATGATCAACCGGGCGACCATCTGCGATCTCGAGTCCGACCGGTCCCTCGTCGGAGGGCTCGCTGCGCTGGGCCACGACGTCTACCTCGTTGACTGGGGCATTCCCGGCCCTGAGGACGCAGGCCAGAGCATGGCCGATCTTGTCCTCGATCTGTTGCACCGGGCCATCGACCGGGCCTGCCGCCATGCTGGCGCCCAGCGGGCCTTCCTCCTGGGGTACTGCCTCGGCGGCACGGTCGCCGCGATCTATGCGGCGCTTCGTCCCGCGCGGGTGCACGGCCTGGTGGCCCTCAACACGCCAGTTCAGTTCTCCGAGGGCGGACGCCTCGCGCGCTTCGCCCGAGCCGAAGCTGATCACCTCCAGACCATCCTCAGCCCCGACCGTCTAGTGCCGGCCGAGCTGATGGCGGCCGCGTTCCAGATGCTCGACCCCGTCGGCATTGTCCGCAAGTACGAGGCACTCGATGCCGCGCGGCAAGACCCGGTTCGGCTCGCTCGTGCGCTGGCCCGGGAGCGCTGGATTGAAGAACAAGTGCCGATGCCCGGCACCTTGGCCCTTGAGCTCGTGCGCCACGCCTACCAACAAGACCGGCTGGTGGCGGGCACGTGGGCCCTCAGCGGTGAGTCGGTGGCCCTCGGCGCCATTCGCTGTCCGTTGCTCGTGTGCACGGCCAAGCGAGACTTCATCGTCCCGATGCCGTCGGCACTCCCCCTCGCGGAGCTCACGGGCGCCGCAGACGTCACGGTGGAGCGGCTCGACGCCGGCCACATTGGCGCGGTGGTCGGTCGCTTCGGCCCCACCCACTTCTACCCGCTGCTGGATCGTTGGTTCCGCAGCCGCCCGGCCCCGACCGGCGGGAGATCGTCGCTGTGAACACCGCTTTCGCCACCTCCGACTGGCCTGCGATGCATCGCCGCTTCCGCCCGGACGCCGAGGCGCTGTTCGATGTGGGCACCGGCCGCCGATGGACTTGGGCCGCGCTCGACGATGAAGCCGCCGCATGGGCCGCCCGCCTCCAGCGCGAGGGTGTCCGACCTGGTGACCGCGTCGCGGTGCTCTGCCAGAACCGGGGCGAGACCTTCGCTTTGGCATTTGCGGTCGCGAAGCTGGGCGCCGTGCTCTACCCGATGAACTGGCGCCTGAGCCCGACCGAGCTCCGGTGGCAGATCGACAACTGCACCCCAGTGGTGGTCATTGTCGACCAAGCCAATGCCACCGTCGACCTCGGGGTGCCTGCGCTCTCGCTGGACGACGGCCCCGGTTGCTCCCCCAGCGACCTCCAGGACGCCCCCGGCAGCCAGCTTGGCGACCCCTGGATGATCATGTACACCAGCGGCAGCACCGGTCGGCCCAAGGGGGCAATGCTCACCCACGGCATGCTGCACTGGAACGCGGTCAACACCGTGCTGGCCTGCGATCTCGACACTCAGTGCTCCACCCTCACGTTCACGCCCCTGTTCCACACAGGCGGGATGAACTGTCTGAGCCTGCCCCTGTTTTTTCGAGGGGGACGGGTGGTGCTGATGCCGGCGCTCGACCCTTCTGCCGCGCTGGAGCTGATCACCGGTGAGCACATCACCCACCTGATGGGCGTGCCCACGATCTACCAGATGCTCGCCGACGAGGCCGCGTTCAACGGCGCTGACCTCTCTGGGGTCCGCGATGCCTTGTGTGGCGGCGCGCCCCTCGGGGTGCCCCTGCTCGAGCGCTACCAACGACGGGGGATCCCGCTTCGCCAAGGCTTCGGCATGACCGAGGTCGGCCCCAATTGCTTCTCCATGCCGGCCCAGCGGGCACTCGAGAAGATGCGAGGCACGGGCCATCCCAGCGAGGGTCCCCCCGGTTCTTGTGTGGGCCTGCCCATCCACCTCATCGAAGCCCGCATCGCCGACCCAAGCGGCAAGCCCCTGCCTGACGGGCAACCGGGCGAGCTGCTGCTGCGGGGTCCAGTGGTCTTCGGCGGCTACTGGGCTCATCCCGACGCCACGGCAGGGTCCATGCGCGACGGCTGGTTCTGCACCGGCGACGTGCTGTCCCGCGACCACGAGGGCTACTTCCATGTGCGCGGGCGCCTCAAGGAGATGTTCATCTCTGGCGGCGAGAACGTCTACCCAGCCGAAGTTGAGCTCGCCCTCCAACAGCACCCTTCGGTGGCCTTGGCTGCGGTGGTCGGCATGGCCGACAGCCGCTGGGGGGAAGTGGGCCGCGCGTTCGTCGAGACATTGCCCGGCGCGAGCGTGGACGCCGCCGCGCTGAAGACCTTTCTGAAAGGGATTCTGGCGAAGTTCAAGGTCCCCCGCACCTACCACATTGTCGCCACCGAGCAGCTCCCCCGCACTGCCTCCGGCAAGCTCGACAAGACGGCCCTGAGCCGACTTTCCCTTCCCTGAACGACCCGGGCCCCGGCGGAGACACCCCAAAACGGGGCCCCCCCTCCGCTGTCTGCCCAACTGGCCCTTGAGGCCCCCGAGGAGACCCCCATGCGCACACTTTCCCTGTTCCTGCTCGCGTTCACCGTCGCCGCCTGCCAGCCCGACGATGTGAAGGGCGGCGACACCAGCAGCGATGCGGACGCGGACACCGACGCGGATGCAGACAGCGACACCGACGCGGACGCCGACGCGGATGCAGACGCGGATGCCGACGCGGATGCCGACGCCGACGCAATTCAGGGGGACTGGACCACCGATGGCGGTGGCGATGTGGGCACCGGCCTGTCCGACCTCGGCATCGACTCCATCGACGCCAGCTTTGGGTCCGACGGCAACTACACCATCGCCGGAGTGGCCAGTGGCACGGCGTTCACGCTGACTGGGGCATACTCGGTGGATGTGTCCACCACCCCCCACACCATCCACTTGGAGCAGACCCGCCCGGCTGTGGTCAGCGAAGGCATCTGGCAAGTCGACGGGAACACCATGACCTACGAGATCCTCGACGTGACCCAGGGGTCTCCGCCCACGCCCGAGGGCGGCTTCGGCTCGTCCGACGCTGGCTCGGGGCCCACGGACGCCTGGATCCAGACCTACGTTCGTCCCTGACGCGCTGCCTCCGCCCTTGGCGGGCGACGTGCTGTCTTAGTCTGAGCCCGCAGCCGGCCCCCGCTGGGGGCATCCCTGCCCCCTGACCCGCGAAGAGAGACCCCGAGATGCTCCTGCCGCTCACCATCGCCGTCGCCCTCGCCGCACCGCCGCCCGAGGCGCAGAAGGCTGGGGCACTCGCGTCCGCCGGCATGGTGCAACCCAAGCGGGCGGCGGCCAGCAATGGCTTCTCGTTTTTGGCCCTGCTCCAGACCCGGTCCATCACCACCAATGTGGTGCCCACCAACCAGCTGCTCGACGGCCAGATCGTGGGCCGGCTGGGCGGGTCCAACCTCACGACCGTGCTCACCGACAAGGGCCTCGACCTCAACGATGACAACAAGCGGGACGAGGATCAAGGCCTCACCGGCGTGGTGGAACAGCGCCTCAGCGCCTTTCTGACCTATGCCCCCCCCATCTACGATGGGCGCCTGGGCATGACAGCCGGCTTCGAAGTGGACTTTGCCTGGGGCGACCAGTCGTACAGCACGGCCGGCAACACGGGCGGCGGCATCGGCGGTGACCAAGTCAACATCCAGACCCGCCGGCTGCACTTCAACTACAAGCCGAAGACCTGGGAAGGCCACGATCTGGACGTGGTGGCGGGCCTTCAGTTCGTGTCAGACACCGTACACAACCCGGCTGCTGCCGCACCGGACGATCTGTTCCGCTCCGGTGGCGGCATCCGGTTCTGGGGCACGGAAATGGCGGGGGTCAGCGCCTTTGGCACCTACCGAGACGACTGGGGCGAGCGACTGCGGTACCGACTCGGCGTCTACACCCCCTGGGAGGGCGGTCCGGCGATTGATGATGACGTGAAGCTGTTCATGCTCGATGTCGCCTATCAGCCCGCCTATGCCCTGTGGCTGGGCGTCCACGGCTGGGCCATGGACGACCGCAGCAACGGTCGGGGCGGGGGCATCCTCGGCACCGGCCCCACCAGCGGGCTGTCTGCGCTGCAAGGCGGCCCCCACCTCAACTTTCAGCTGCCCAACCAGGACCTGCCCCCCGAGATCGACGCCCAGGTGCTCTGGGTCGGCGCGGACCTGGGCTGGAACCACCGCCTCGACCGCGGCCCGATCGGCGCAACCGTCCTCGCCGTGGGCAATGTGGGCAAGCTGTACATCGACGAGCAAGTGGATGTGGACGTCCAGGGCTGGCTGGCCGACGCCGAGATCCGCGCCCGCTACGCCCCCGGCCAAGGCAGTGTGCTGCGGGCCAGCGTGCTCGCAACCAGCCGCGATGAGGGCGACCGGAACCAGTACACCGGCCTGATGACGGGCAACCAGTACGGCATCGTGGGCGCCGTCTACGCCACCAGCGGCTGCTTGTTGCTGTTCCCCGACCCACGCAGCATCAACCGCATGACGCCGGTGGTGTCCGACCTGTCCAACCGGGGTGAAGGGCTGGTCGGGACCACGTTCTCGGCCGGGTACGACGCCATTCCCAACAAGCTGAACCTCCGGCTCGGCGGTGGCTGGGCCCAAGACGGCACCGGCCTGCCGATGGGCACCGAAGGCAACGCAACCGCGACCTGGCACCCGTGGCTCTTCACCGACCTCTCGCTCGCCTACGCCCAAGTGGTCGGCAGCGAGGTTCCCATGGCCAACGGGCGCCCGCTGCCCGGCGACCCGTGGACGGTGATTCTCTCCATGCAGAACCTGCTGTTTTAGCTCAGCGGCTCGCGAGTCGTGAACCAGACCACGTCTTGGCGGGGGCAAGCCCCTGCACCGCGCCCACCGAGCGCTTCCCCATGGCCTCTTTGCCCGCGCACTGCCCCCCGGATCCCCCATGCCCATGAACCCAGCCCAGAAGCTCATGCTCACCATGCTGGTCGGCTGCGCCCCCAAGTACTCTCAGCTCGACTCCATCGCGCCGGCCGATCTGTGGACCCCCATGCCCACCCAGACCGTCGACGTCGAGGTGGACGGTGTGCGGGTGGCCGTGACCTACATGGACTCCTGGGAGGGCTATGGCACCCGGCCCGGTGCCGACGAGCCACCCCTGGTGCTGATCCACGGCCTGTCTAGCAGCATGGGGTTTTGGGAGCACCAGCTCCCGACACTGGCCAACGACCGCCGCGTGCTCGCATTGGATCTGCCCGGCTACGGCATGTCCGGCCGGCCCGACGCCCCCTTCACACCCCCCTGGTACGCCGACCTCATCCTCGCTTGGCTCGACACCCTCGACGTCAAGAACGCCGTGTGGGTCGGTCACTCCATGGGTGGCCAGATCGCGATCACGGCCGCTCTGGACCACCCCGAACGGGTCGACCGGCTCATCCTCTCGGCGCCTGCCGGCATTGAGACATTCAACCGCGGTGCCGCCGACTGGATGAAGACGTTCTGGACGGAAGACCAAGCGAGCAAGGCCTCGGAACAGGAGCTGCGGGCCACCTTCGAGAACCTCGTCTTCAACCGCAAAGACACCGGTGTTGAGCGCCTCTTGGAGGAACGGGTTCGCATGGCCGGCACGCCCGCCTTCCGGGGCACCAGCGTGGCCGTCTCCCGCAGCGTCGCCGGCATGCTCGACCATCCAGTGGCCCACCGGCTCGATGAGCTGAAGATGCCTGCGCTGCTGGTCTTTGGCACCGACGACCGCATGATTCCCAACAGCCTGTTCACCGGCGGCCGCACCTTGACCATTGCCGAAGCCGGACGGGAAGCCATCTCCGGTTCTCGGCTGGTGATGCTGAAAGGCGCCGGACACACCGTGCACCACGATGATCCCGACGGCTTCAATGGGGCCGTGCGAGAGTTCCTCGACGACACCGCCCCCCGGCGGCCCGTCACCCTTCCCTCCGCACCCCGATGAGCCCGATGCTTTTCTTCTTCACGCTCGGTCTCACCACTGCCTGGGCCACCCCTTCCTTCGACCCCACCACGCCCGCTGCGTCTTTCTCGGGGACCGAGACCGAGACCGTCGATGGCGCGTTCAAGCTGTGGAGCACCATCGAGCGGCTGCACGACCCCGACACCACCCTGTTCATCCAGGAAGAGTTCAACGCTGGTCTCGCTTGGCCCGACAACAGCAAGTGGGCGCCCCACATCGCCGATGGCTTCGAGGACAGCACGCCCCACAGCAGCGACGTGCTGCTGCACATCGGCCCCAATGCCGCGACCGCGACCGGAACCCCCATCGTGTTTGTGCCCGGTGCCGGTGACAACGCCAGCCGCGGCTTTGTCACGATGGCCACCCGCATGGACAACGCCGGCCGCCCGGTCTTTGCCCTCACCTTCGCCCACCCCCACGGCGACGTGTTCCAGCATGCCGAGCAGCTGGCCAATGCCATCGCCCGGGTGAGGGTCCTCACCGGTGCCGACCAAGTCGACGTGGTGTCGCACAGCAAGGGCGGGATCTCCAGCGCGGTCTACCTGTCCAACCACAGCGGCGCGTCCTGGTCCCGGGCAGACTACCGCGCCGTGGGCACCCTCTACCGGGGCGACGTGCGCCGGGCCGTGTTCATCGCCACCCCCCTGGGCGGGGTCGACACCAGCTACCGTTGGCCCGGCGGCAACTATGTCTCGCTCGATGACGACGCGGCCATCGCCCCCAGCTCCTGGGAGAGCCACTACCCCTACGGCAGCGCGACCTACTGGATCGAGACCGACCTGTCCCGCCAGGACTTCTTTGCGGAAGACGGCGACCTCTTCCCTGGCCAGCGCCAGCTCCTCGCCCGTTGGGACGGCGACTGGGCCCTTCCCGGCGAGCAGCCCTGGTTGGGCGCCTACAGCCTGCAGCAGGACTGGTACACCACGTATCATGGTGGCTACGGCTACTATAGCTACTCGTCCGGAATCGACGCTGCCATCGCCGCTGGCGACGGGGTGCTCTCCAGCCTGGCCACCACTGGCGTCGATCCAGACGTGGAGCTGTTCGTGATGGCCGGGGCCAACCCCGTCATGCCCAATGGCGCCGAAGACTTCCTGGCGTTGACCTTCGGCGAAGCGCTCGTCGACCTCTCAACTCTGGGCACCGACCTCTGGGCTTCGTTCATCGCCGACTTGGTGGGCAACGCCTGGGTAGGCTTCGGCATCACCGAAGGCGAGGTTCAAGGACTGATGCAGGGCAAGCTGCTGTTCGGCGAGATCAGCGGTCCGAGCGACGGGGTGCTCTTCATCGACAGCGCGCTCCAGACCCGCTCACTGACCGCCCGGGGCGCTGTGGTCCTGGCCACCGAGACTCGGGACCTGTCCCACCTCGACCTGCTGTATGCCAGTCCCATCACGGGGCAGCTGCTCAAGGACGAAGCCGCCGCCGACCCCACCGAAGACGGCTGGAAGGACGCGGTCGGCGACCGCTACATCCGAGCCGACACCTTGGGTTGGCTGGAAGGAGTGCTCGCCGATCCCGCTGGCACCGACGACGGGGACGGGGGGGACTCCGGCTCCGGCGACGATGGCGGGGACGGTGGGGACGGCGCCGACGGGGGC
>CALOBC010000026.1:0-32257 GCA_942491145.1 Myxococcota bacterium
GGAGGCGGGACCGAGCAGCTGGAAGGGATAGGGGGCGACCGGTCCGCTGAGGCGAAAGAGTTCAAACAGCCCCATGGAGAGGGCCACCAGCAGCAGCAGCAGCCGTAGCATGTAGCCGTCGCGGAACATGAAGAGGTCGCGAAACATACCGGCGACGCAGAAATCGGAGCGGTGCATCACGAACCCGGCCACGGTGCCGAGGGAGAGGGAGGTGATGATAATCAGTAGATAGGGGCTCTGCACCCGACGGGCTCCGGCAAACGAACAGTCAACATCGGAGGTGATTTTGACCGATTTTTACCGAACATGAATCAGAAAAACCCGGTTCCGCCGCCTTGTGGGCGGCGGAAATGGTGACGCTTCGCGTCAACCGGTGGCCATTCCGGGTGTGCCTTTAGAGACGCGAACGATCACCGAAGCCAGCGGCTCATGTGGGGGAAGGGGGCCACCCCCTGCTCCAGAGCGCGGGCTGGAGAGGCGGTCATGCCGACTTCCGCCAACGGTGACACGCCGATGGGCACCCCCATCTGGAAGTTCATGAGCAGCCCCGCGGAACGCCCCTTGTAACCGCGAGGATGAAATACCACCTGGGGATCGATCCCCGCCGCCAAAGCCGCCGCGTAGGACCATGCGAGACTCTCCGCCTCGCCGGAGTCCTGCTCCGGATGGCTCTCACGTACATTGTCGGTGAGCCCGGCGCGAATATCGGCCGGCACCACCGCCAGATGGGCCGCTTCATGAAGTAGATCACCGGGATAGGCGAGCCGTCCCTCATCCACCACGATCGCCCCATCCACGATACGGATACCGGGCAGGAAGGTGTCGTCCGCGAGCGTCTCCTTGCGCACCTCCAAGCCGATGGATGCGATGAAGTCGACGATTTGTTGGGTCAGCGGATCATTGAAGGTAAGCGCCATGAGAAGAGCCTCCGTGCGATTGAGCGAAGGTACAAACTATGTCATGTCTCGGCGGAATTCAATGACGGCGGTGGGGGGCGCGCTTTGCTGCCCACCATCCGAACCTTGCGGTGCTGGACCTGTCGAGCTTCAAGTGTGGTCACGACGCGCCCACCTACGGGCTCATCGACAACATCATGAAGACCGCCCGGGCGCCGTTCTCGGCATTGCACGACCTCGACGCCAACAAGCCTGGTGGGTCCATCCAGATCCGCGTGAAGACCTACTCCCACAAGCTCAACATTGTGGAAGAAGAGCTTCGTGACCAGTCGGCGGCTCGGGCAGAGCTGGCCAAGAAGGTCGCCCAGCGGCGCGCCGAGCTGATGGCCCAGATCGCAGCAAGGCAGCGCGGCGAGACCCCCACCGCCCGCGCCTCGACCTGACGTTCATCCGCCCGGCATCCCCGATGCTTGGCTGAACCTCACTCTCTTACTTTGTTTCTCATTCCTGACGGGCTTCGCCCCGCGCATCCCCGGAACGTCGCCGAGCTCACCTCGGTCCCGCGTTCGCCACCACTCTCGGAGGACCCCATGGCTGGCCAGTTTGAAGACCAGATCTCAGGAGACGAGCTCCCCGCAAACGTGCGGGACGAGCTCGAGCGCCAGCTTGCTGCTTATGCCGAAGAAGAGGCCCAGCGCCTCGGCATCGGCCGCCAGCAGTACACCGAGAATGTCAGCACGACGTTCACCGCGTCCCAGCGGGCCCACACCACGCTGCTCGTGAGCGGGCTGTCGTTGGCCCACGACGAGCTGGTCGTGCACGGTCTTCGCGGCATCGGCTACAACGTCGAGATGTGCGATGTGCCGAGCAATGACTCGCTGCAGTACGGCAAGGAATTCGGCAACCGTGGCCAGTGCAGCCCGACCTACTTCACGGTCGGCAACCTGGTGAAGCATCTGACCGAGATGCGCGATGTGCACGGTATTCCCACCGAGCGCATTGTCTCCGAGTACGTGTTCCTCACGGCCGGTTCGTGTGGCCCCTGCCGCTTTGGCACCTACGTCACCGAGTACCGCAAGGCGCTGCGTGACTCGGGCTTTGACGGCTTCCGGGTGCTCCTGTTCCAGCAGCAGGGCGGCGTGAAGCAGGCCACCGGCGACGAGCTGGGCTTGAAGGTCGACGCTGAGTTTGCGCTGACCATCGTGCGCAGCCTCATCGCGGGCGACATCATCAACCTCATCGGGTACCGCTTGCGGCCCTACGAGGTGGTGGAGGGCAGCACCAACAAGGCGTTGGAGCAGGCCAAGGCGCTCGTCGGCAAGGCGCTCGAGACCAAGGGCAGCATCGCGCTGGCCATGGTTCGGTCGCGGCGGCTGTTCTCCAAGGTGGCGGTGGACCGCACCCAGCCCAAGCCCAAGGTCAGTGTCATTGGCGAGTTCTGGGCCATGACCACAGAAGGGGATGGCAACTACAAGCTGCAGTCCTTCCTGGAGTCCGAGGGCGCCGAGGTCGACATCCAGACCTTGACCAACTGGATCCTGTTCATGGTCTGGGAGGTCCGCCACGACACCATCGAGCGGCTCAACCTCAAGGAAGCCGACGGCGCCCGCAAGGGCCTCGAAGGCAAGGACGGCACCAAGAAGGTGTGGTTGCTCACCGCCGTCGACAAGGTCATCCGGGGTGTGTTTCAGTTCTACGCAAACCTTGCAGGACTGCACGGCCATGAGTTGCCGAACATGGACGAGGTCGCCGAGCTGGCGGAAGACTCCTACGGCAACGATGTGCGCGGCGGCGAGGCCCACATGGAGGTCGGCAAGCTGATCCACTTCGTTGAGGATCGCTGGAACCACATGACGCTGAGCGTGAAGCCCTTCGGTTGTATGCCCTCCAGCGGTGTGTCCGATGGTGTGCAGAGCTTGATCGCCTCCCGCTACCCGGAAGCCATCTTCCTGCCCATCGAGACCACGGGTGACGGGGCGGTCAACGTCTACAGCCGTGTCCAGATGATGCTGTTCAAGGCTCGTCTCAAGGCCAAGGAAGAGCTGGAAGCGGCCCTCGAAGAGACCGGCATGGACGCCGAGACCTTCAAGACGCGGGTGGAAGGCAGCCGTCGCTTCCGCAGTCCGTTGTGGGCTCCCCGTCACAAGGTTGCCGGGACGGCCGCCAACTTCGTTTATCAGGTGGCACGGGGATAGACCCTCGGCGGACCCAACAGGGTTCGCGGAGGTCCCATGGGTAGAGATCGACGCCGGGCAGGACAGTCCCTCTGGGATGGTTCTGCCCTGGCTGCTTCAGTGGTGGATCGGCGTCGCTTGCTCAAGCTGGGCGCGGCGGCGCTGGTGGGCTGTGCGGGCGGGTCCAGCCATGGGCCCGGATCGGGCGAGAAGCTCGACGCTGGTGGTGACTCGGGCAAGCCAGACGGCGACACGGGCACCGACACGGGCAGCCCACCGAACACCGATGGCACCTGTGGCCCCGGGGCCTCGACGGTCGCGGGCGACACCACCGGCCCGCGCACGGGAGCCTTCGCTTCGACGCCCTTCTTGCTCGGGGTGGCCAGCGGAGATCCCCTGCACGACCGCGTTGTGATTTGGACCCGCCTGGTGGTGGAGCCCACGGACGTGGCCTCGACGCCGGTCGACGAAGTGGACGTCATCTGGGAAGTGTCCACAACGGAAGACTTCGCGGAGGTGTTGTTCTCGGGCATGGTGGCCACGGGCCCGGATGTCGGTCACAGCGTGCATGTCGACGTGGACGGCCTGGACTCGGACGCGGTGTACTGGTACCGCTTTGTGTTGGGTGAGTTCACGAGCCCCATCGGACGCACCCGCACCTTGCCTTGTGTGGACGCCCAGCCCGAGCTGTGGCGCATGGGCTTTGCCACATGCCAGAATTGGCTCACGGGCTTCTACGCTGCTCACCGGTCCATGGCCGAACAGAAGCTCGATCTCATCGTGTTCTTGGGCGACTACATCTATGAAGGTGGCAACGCGGGGCCGGTGCGGGACCACGGCAGCTCGGAGCCCACGACCCTGGAGGGCTACCGCAACCGCCACGGGCTCTACCGCTCCGATCCCGACCTCCAGGCGTGCCATGCGAGCGCCCCGTGGGTGGTGATTCAGGACGACCACGAGGTCGACAACAACTACACGGGTGTGCTCTGGCGCTCGGCAGAAGACACCCGCGCGCGCCTCGCGGCGGCCTACCAAGCGTGGTGGGAGCACATGCCGGTGCGGGTGCGTCCCCAGCCCGACGGCTCGGTCGAGACCCAGCGCTCGCTCCACATCGGCACGCTGGCCCAGGTGGTCGTGCTCGATGGGCGGCAGTATCGGGATGACCAGCCCTGCGGTGATGTCATCGGTCCCCGGTGTGATGAGGCCGACGATGACCGCGCCTTTCTGGGCGCCGAGCAGGAGGCTTGGCTCGACGAGGTGATTGCCGACAATGGCCCAAAGTGGACCATTGTCGGCAGTCCGGTCGTGATGCTGCCGATGGACTTTGGCGGCGCCTTCCTGAACCCGGACCAGTGGGATGGCTACCCCGCGGCCCGGCAGCGCTTCATCGACGCGTTTGACACCCACAGCCCGGACACCCACGTCGTGGTCTTCTCCGGCGACATCCACTGCAGTGGGTGGGGGTGGGTGCCGGCCGACCCGTTTGTGCCCGACGGCGCCGCCCGACTGTCTGAAGTGATCGTGACCCCGATCAGCTCGATCATCTCGGACGATCGCTTCGTGTCGCTGGCGGGCGTGCTGGCGGCCCAGCCCCACATTGGCTGGTTCGACGCCACCCATAATGGCTGGGTCGAAGCGGAGCTCTCCGAAGAGGAGATGCAGGTGCGCTACTGGTCGGTGGTGGACATCACCAGCCCGTCCAGCCCGGTGGAGGTCTTTCGGGAGCTGCTGCTGACCCGAGGCACCGTGCCGGCCTACGACCCCTTGGAAGGGGGCTGACGGCGCCCGCCGCGGCTCCCACAGCGACGACGAGCCGGCGTCCCCTGGGGATCACCGGCTCGCTTGGTTGCGTCAAAGATGCCCGGCAGTGTGCCCGGGCTTCACTGGCTTGGGCTCAGTCGTCCCGGCGACGGGCCAGCCCGAGCATGGCCAAGGCGGCCAAGCCGAGCCCGGCAGCGCCCGAGACGCTGTCTCCGGCGGTGGCACACCCGGCCTTCACGTCGCCATCTTCCGCGGTGGTGTCGCCAAAGCTGTCGACTTCGTTGGCCTCGTCTTCTCCGTCGACGGAGTCGGTGCTGCCGTCGTCGCCATCCCCGCTGCCGTCATCGCCACTGCCGTCATCCCCACCGCCACCGTCGCCACCGCCTGAGCCACCGGTGCCGCCTTCAGGTGCCTCGGTCGCGTCCACGTCCGGCTCATAGCCAATGACGCCCACAATCCAGTCGTAGTCGACATCCACGCGCCAGGAACCCGCGGCGGCATCGGGGTCATCACAGAGGACCCGGCTGCTGCCATCGAGCATGAACCCGAAGCTGTTGACCGCCGCCAGCTCGTAGAGGCCAGCGCTGTTGACCATGAGGGTCGCGCCGCCGGAGTCGCCGGAGCAGATGTTCCGGTTGCCATCGGAGTCGTGGGTGATCAGCGTGCCGTTGCTGTAGACGTCGTAGATGGGCACATCGACCGTGCGCTTGTAGCCGCTGCCTGAGCCCCGGTCGCTGTTGATGCCCCAGCCGACGAAGGTGACGTCGTCACCGCGTTCGTCGCGCCCAATGCTGTAGTCGCGCATCGGCATCGGGTCTTCGCCACGGATGCCGGTGCCGCCGAGCTCAAGCACCGCGATGTCGTGTTCGAGGTAGCGGGCGTCGTAGCCGGGATGGGGGGTCTGGTCGATGATCTGGGCGTACTCGGTGATGCCGGAGCGGCTGTAGATGTCGGTGCCCACCATGAAGTACAGGTCGAAGCCTTCATCGGTGTAGTACTCGGAGCCCTCGACACAGTGAGCCGCAGTGATCACCCAGTTGCTGTCGACCAGCGTGCCCGAGCAGTAGTTGCCGCCCCGTCCGCTGCGGTCCAGCGCGACCAGCACACCCACAGCACCAAAGGCTGCGGTCTCGTCACCGTCGATGATGGGCGGCGCATCTTGGGCAAAGGCTGCCGAGGGGACCAGCGCGAGCAACGCGGACGCCGCGAGCAGCGAGTTGCGGTGAGCGCGGATGCGGCCGGCCAGTCGGGGAGACGATGTGGGCATGTTCAGACCTCCAGGGACGAACGATGCCGGCAAGGTACCGGGGCGATCTCGGGATTTGCGTTTTCCTTCGAAAAAATGCGGTCATGCTGTGCTGCCCGCCGCCTCGCTCGGTCGTGTAGGCTGACGACACACGGTGGACATCGGAGCGGCACATGGGGCAAGGACGCGGTTGGAGCATGCTGGCGATGGGGCTTGTGGTCGGCGCCCACCTCGTTGCTTGCGCCGGTGATGACCCGAAGGTGACGGGTGTTGAGGACGATGGTGGCGCGGACGGTGCGGATGGCACCGACGGGGACGACACGCTGGACCCGGTCGCAGTGGGTGGGTTCAGCATCTCGGGCCAGCTGGTGGACGCCAGCACAGGCGCTCCGTTGGCGGCAGGGCTGTGCGTGACCTTGTCCGACCCCTCCACGATTCCGGCGGGCGAGCCGCTGCTGGACTTGGTCCACACCACCAGCACCGACGGCGGGGGCTTTGTGCTGGCGGACCTCGATCCCGCCACCACGCTGGGCCTGGTGCTCCACGCGGGGGCCTGCGACGGCGGAGATCCCGTCGACACCGGCGTCTTCCTGGACGTGGGCACCTGGGCGGGGCTTGGTCCTGAAGATGTCCTAACCATCGATCTTCAGGTGATGTCTGCTGCGGAGCGGGATGCCATCGACGAAGAGCTGCTGGCATCCGGGGCGACCGTCGTTCTGGCCGATGTCGGCGGGATTGTTGGCGCGGTCATCGATCCGGAGTGGGGTGCCGTGGAGGGCGCCTGGGTGCGGGGCCCGGATCCCGCGGATGCCTGGTACGCCCCCTGGTATGACAAGGGGGGCGGTGAGTGGAAGTCCTATGATGGGACGTCCGTGGCCGGCGGCGCCCGCTTTGCCATCCCCGGTGCACCGTGGGGGCTTGGCTGTGTCGGGCGTCTGAGACGGACTTCCCGGTGCTCGTGGGTGGCGGGCTGGAGGGCATCGTCGTGATGCATGACTTCCTGCCGTGGCAGTAGGCCGCCGCCCGACCGTGCTCAGCCGCCCCAGACCGACAGGTCCACATCGGTGAAGCAGTCATCGGTGTGGGTTGCGTGCATCCGCACCGACTTCTGCACGTCGGTCAGGCCGCGCTGACCTTTGAGGAGGTCGTCGACAATGCCGCACAGCGCGTCAAAGTGGTCAAGGTGCACGGCGAAGCGCCGGTAGCCATAGTCGACCGCGCCACCGGAGTGAATCACGAACTGCCAGTCGGAGGCCTGGAGCAAGAGCAGCTCGCGGGCGGCTTCTTCGAGCACGGCGGCGGCCCGGCGGGTGCTTCGACCCTCACGGACTTGCCACTGGAGGCCCATGAAGCGGTCCTCGGCACGGAGCTGCGCTTCCCAGGTCCAGCGGGTCTGGTCGTTGAGCCACACGCGGTGGTCGCCGCCTTCTCCCCACGAGCCCTCGGGCAGCCACGCCACCTTGTCCGGCGGGTGGCTGCTGAGCCGCTCTGACGGGGTCTGCACCCGCACGGTCGGGTCGGCGTGGAGCGCGCGCAGGGCGGCTTCGATGAACCGGGGGCCCTCAAACCACCAGTGCCCGAACAGCTCCGCGTCAAAGGTGGCGGTGAGGCAGCCATCTCGCCCCGACAGCGCGGACCACTCCTGAAGCCGCGACCGCACGGTGTTCGCGAAGTGGCGGGCGTGGGCTTCTGCCGTGGAGACGGCGTGGTCGGGCGCATAGTCCTGCTTGGCCCCCAGGTCGGCCTTGCGGTCGGTCACCCGCCAGTAGCGCAGGCCGTCGCCATCTTTGCGCTTGTGGAATTCCAAGTAGGCGGGGTCGCCCGGGTAGCCGATGTCGGCCGACCAGACTTGCTCCGAGACGTCGGGGTGGCGGGCAAACGCGACCACCCGGGAGGGGCCACCGTGGGTGCCGACGCGGTGGGGCTCCAGCACATTGCGCCAGCCGTCCAGCGGAGCCGAGTCGGCCAGCTCCCAGCCCACCTTCGTGAAGTTGTCCCCGTCGACCACACCCTCGGAGCGCGCGCCGGCGTACATGTGGCCGTCGACGAAGAAGTGGGACACACCGTGTTCTTCGAGGATGCGGTCGGTGCCTGCGGTGTGTCGGGTCTCGCCGCCGAGGACCGGCACTTGCCAGGGGCCGTGGGGCTGGAATGCACACTCAGGCAGCCAGATGCCCCCCGGTCGGAAGCCGAGGTGGCGCTCCGACGTGCGAAGGCCGGTCTCAAGCTGGGCCCGCACACACTGGTCATGCTTGATGAGCGGGGCGTAGCCATGGGTGGCGAAGCTGCTGAGGAGCTCGACCCGTCCGGCTTGGGCGTGGGCTGCAAAGGCGCCGACGATGTTGCCGTCGACCGCTCGCCAGAGATCGCGGAGATCCGAGATGTGGTGTTCCCACCAGCGGGCCCGCCCCGCCAACGCCGGATCTTGTTGGTCGGCCGCCGCACGGTGGAGCCGGTCGTCGAGCCAAGTGGAGAAGCCTTGCTGGAGCGTGGGGTGGGCGAGCTGTTCGAGCAGCACCGGGGTGAGGCCCAGGCACAAGCGAGCGTCGAGCTGGTCCGCGTGCAGGCGGTTCACCGTGCCCAGCAAGGGGAGGTAGACGCCGAGAACGGCCTCGTAGAGCCAGGTCTCACCATGGGGCCAGCGCCCGTGGTTCACTACCCAGGGCATGTGGCCGTGGAGCGCCAGCACAAAGCTGCCGGCGGGCTTGGGGGACTCAGCTTGCACGCTCGCTCCGGTGGAATTGCAGGCTGAGCCCGCTCTGCCAGCGTTCTTGGCCCCAGAGCGCCAGGGGCCAAGCAAAGACCACGCTCACGCACTGCAGGCGGGACGTGTAGCCGACAGGCACCCGCTGGGGGCGGTGAATCGGAAAGTGGAAGATGCGCGCCGGGCGGCTGGGGCGCAGGCGCAGCAGGGTGCCCAGATCGCCGAAGCGGAGGGCGAAGTCGGCCACATCCAGATGCTCGCCCGCCGCGTCGAAGGGCAGCGGGGGCTGGCCCGGCAGGTGGAGCGTGCGGAGCGGTCCACACAGGCCGTCGAGGTTGAGGTTCAGCTCGACTGCGAAAGTGGAGTGCACTGGCTCCCGGGAGCGGTTGACCACTTCATAGGAGACATTGATGGTCGCGCTGTCATGGGCGAAGCGCAGGCGCTTGTGGACCTGGATCATGCCCAGGGGGCCCGGTGCGCTGCCGACCGTGCCCTCACGCACCAAGACGGCCTCAAGCACGCCATTGTCGTCGGGTTCGGCCCGCTCCAGCCGGTAGCTGCCGGACAAGAAGTCGCCCTCTTCAGGGTGTTGGGCAGCGCGGAGGCTGTGCAGTGTGGTGGCGGCCCCGAGTAGGCGCTCTTGGAAGATCAGGCGGGGGTGCAGATCGTCGGGACGAATGGACTCCCGGTCGCCGGCGATGAGGTCGGGGACTGGCGGGGACGCGGGGAAGGCGTCCAGGCCGGGATCGGTCGGGGCGTCGTCGTCCAGATCGACCACGGAGTAGGTCTCGTCGGGGTCGTTGGACTCGACCAGCACAGGCAGCGGCAGGGCGGCCGAGATCCGGGCGCGCTCCGGGGAGGGGCGGCGGGCGCACACGTTGGCGAAATTGCCCATGCCGGGGACGATCAGCTCGGTGATGGCCCCGCCCCGGGATGGCGCGACCACCGCGAGCAGGTGGCGCGTGCGGACCTCGAGCTCGTCGTGGCCGTCCCCGTCCAGATCGAGCACCTCGTGGGCAAGGGGCACGGTGAGGGGAATGGCGTTCAGGGCACTGTCGACCGCCGACCACGCCGCATGGCGGACCGCTGGATCGAGGAGGTTGCCGCCCATGTCGGCCACGGCGTGCAGGCAAGCCCCGGACTGGGCCCGCTGCAAGGCGGCGGTGGCGGCGTCGACGGCGGCCACGTCCCGGCGCACCTTGCGGGCATCTCGGCGGGCCATGACGAGCTGGTCACTGACGCGGCGGGTGCGGGCGACCAGGCGCGCGGAGACGGGCTCCGCCGCGAGCAGGGCGTCGATGGAGGGGCCGGCTGGGGCGCTGGCGTCCGCGAGGGTGCTCCACGCGGGCGGCGCGTCGGCCCAGGGCGCAAACAGCGCAGCACGCAGCACAGGCGGCGTGCCGGCCGGGGGCCAGGCGCTGCCCTTGGGGGAGAGATCCCGGAGCGCCCGACCGGGCAGGATGGTGCGCACCCGTGACGTCTTGAGCGCATCGGCCAGTGCGGGCCACCACGCCGTGAAGTCGTGGGCGGGGTCGTCTCCCAGGCGGCTGAAGGGCAGGGCGAAGCTGAGCAGTGTGCGGGCGGCGCTGGCTTCGCGTTCGAGGTGCGCAAGCACCCGATCCACGGCCGTGAATGGCGCTGCGGCGCCGAGGATGCGGCTCAGCGGCAGGATGGCGAGCGGGCTGCCGGAGGTGTGGGTGCGGTACCAGCCGTCCACGGGGTCGGGACGGTCACGGCCCAGTGCGACGAGGCCTTCGTCCACGAAGGTGGCGAGCACGCCGGCCTTGTGGAGAATGACCGACAGCTGGGGATCCCAGGCTTCAGCAGCCAGCCAGCAGGTGGTGGCCTTGACGCCAAGATGCTGGTGGAGTTGGCGGAGGTGCCGGCGGACTTGGGCGACGGCGTCCCGCTCGGGAAGCGTGGCCAGCAGCGGCCCCTCGGCGCCCGACACGAGCATCTCCACACGCTGTTGCTCACACAGCGCACTGAGGACCTGGAGGGCAGCGGGGTCGTGCTGCGCGGCCCAGCCGAGGGTGGGCCCCGACAAGTGCACGGCGGCGCGGAGGTGCTGCGACAGGTCGAGTGCGTCGAGTGCCGGTCGGATGGAGCGTCGCCACGTCCAAGCGATCGCCTCCTCGGGAATGCCCGCGGCGTGGGTGTCGACGAGAATGGGCAGCAGCGCGAGTGCCATTGCAGTCCAGTTTCGGGTCGGCCAGCTTACCGGATGCGGTCGGTGGGCCGGCTGTGGAGTCGGACCCCGCGCTCAGTCGGCGGGCAGGTCAGCCCACACAGGGTGGCTGAGGTTGGCGGGCGGCGTGAGGCCGAGCTCCCACCAGCCCGCGATGAGGTGCTGGCGGAACAGGGCGTCGAAGAGATCGTGCATGTCGCTGTGGTGCTCCGGGCCGTACCACCAGAACCAGTCGCTGCCCTCTGCGGATCGAATGGAGTGCCAAGCGGCGTCCGGCCGGCCGGCATCCTCCCAGGCGGCGCGGAGCTGGGCCAGCCGCTGCCAGGCTGCGCGGTCGACGGCGTCTCCGGCCCAGATGGCAAAGTTGGCGCCGATCCACGAGCCGCTGTGCAACCGGTGGATGCGGCCCCGAGGCATCCGCGGGATCGCATCGTCGATGGACAAGCAGCGCCCCGAGCTGAACAGGGCGGTCAAGAAGGCCTCCCCGGCATCGGGGTAGGACTCCCAGGGGTTCTCACCGTCGAGAATGACCGGCACCACGCCATGTTCGCCAGCGCGGTTCAGCAGATCTCGGGCGGCGTCCGCACCCTCCCAGGTGGCGTAGACAAAGCCGATCCGGTCCGAGAGCTCCCGGTTGCGGAACACCATCGTCAAGTGCCCGGCATCGCCGAGGTCCACTGTCCACGCACGCCGTGGATCGGGCGGGCCGTCCCGATCGCTGCGGTCCAGCACTTCTTGGTCGGTGGCCCACCAGTGCACACCCGCACGCGCTGCGATGGCGGCGGCCTCGGGGCTGACCGACCCTTCACCCGGCCACATGCCCCGGATCCGGCGACCAAATGCCGCATCGCCCCGCACCAAGGCTTCCTCAATGTGGCGGCGGGCATCGTCGGGGTGCCGAAACTGGACCTCGTCCGGCACGTGGGGCATGGCCCGGCGCACGTGGGAGAAGTCGACGAGGAGGGGCAAGATGGGGTGGGTGTAGGGTGACAGGGAGATGCCCGGGACGGTCCGCCACAGGGGGAGCACGGCGGCGACAAGCGTGTGCTGGAGGTCCATCAGGGCGATGAGCTGGCCGTGAGTGAAGTCGCGGTCTTGGGCGATCAGTGCCCGGACTTGCGGATGCCGCCGGGCGACGACCCCCATCCACGCGAGGTTGCTCCAGACCTGCAGGTCGCGCAGCTCTTGGGAGGTGGACAGGCCGGCGCGCCGTTGCTCCAGATCTCGGTAGCGGGGGGATCCTTGGCGCATCGTCGGGTGGCCGTGGAAGAACCGCTCGCGCAGAAACTTCACGTCTTCGAGGCTGAGGGCTTCCGCGGGGATCCGCGACAGGCGCTCCCATCGGTCGGTGGTGCCGCCGGCGTATGCCTCCAGCTGGTCGATGAGCACGGGCACCACGTTCATGGTGAAGCTGGCGCTTTGCTCCAGCGCCAGCGTGGGCACGTCGGTGTAGCCGCGAACGGCGTGCAACCTGACCCACGGCATGACCGGCTCACCGGTGGTCGGGTGGCGGTAGTCCGGCTGGTGCATGTGCAGCAGAAGGGCGAGGTCTGCGGGCATCCCGATTCTCCAAGGCGGCCGTCTGATGTGCGGCGCGAATCCGTCGTAGCACAGGGGCACATCGGGGTGCTGGCTTGCGTCGGGGCACCACGGGTGTAGGATTCGCGGCAATGCCCAGCCTCGTTGATCAATTCTGTCCGAACGTGCATGACGCTCCGATTACGGCGGCCGCGTTCGATCCGTCCAGTGGTGCGATGGCGACGGCCGACGCGACCGGCAAAGTTGCGGTGCAACGCCCAGGTGAGGCCAGCCCGCAGCTGATGTTCCATCCGGGCGAAGAAGTCCGGGGCGCGCTCACACTCATCCGTGGGGGCAGCATCATCGTGGTGGGTGATGAGCAGGGCACTATCGGCGCCTACCGCACCGACAATGGTGAGTGCTTCTTCCGGGATGACCGCGAAGGAGCCCGAGGTCGGATACGGGGAATGCGGGGTGTGGCCATCTCGCCTGAAGGGGCCCTGGTCGCCTGCATCGCCCGGGACGGCATCTTGCGCGTGTGGGATATCACCCGCAATGAGCGGAAAGCGTGGCAGGGGTTCTCGGGGGACACTGTCGAGTTTGACTTGAGGGGTGAGCGACTCCTCACGATGGACAATGAGGGTCAGCCCCGGTTGATGGACCTGATGTCGCTCCAGTCTCTGTACATGGACCGGCTCCAGACCCCCGCTGAGCGGGCCCGGTTCACGCTGGACGGCACCATGGTGGTGGCGGTGGGCCCGGCGGGCATCTCCCTGCTCCGCGTGGCGGATGGGGCGATGGTCAGCAGCTTTGCGACCCAGGGGGGCTCGGGGATCATGAACCTCGTGCTCGCCCCGGATGGCACCCGAGTGGGTGCAGTGACCCAGCGCTCGGTCCATGTGTTCTCGCTGCCGGACCTCCTGCCGGTGGAGAGCCGCCGACACGGCGCGCCCCGGCCGACCGGTGCGGCGATCTGGATGGGCGAACAGATCTTGGTCGCGGGTGACGACGGCCTGATGCACAGCGGCGGGACCGGCTCAGCGGGACCGGTGCAAGCGGTGGGCGGCTTTGGTGGTGTGCGGCTGGCGGCCCATGACAGCAAGGTGGCCGTGTGGATGGGCGGTGAGCGCATCCGCGAGCTGCAGGCCGGATCGACCCTGCGGGAAGTCCACGTGGATCGTGATGGACAGCTTGTTCTCGCGGTCCCCCAGCGCGGTCCGCTCGAGGTGTTCAGCATCGATCACGGCCGCCAGGTCTTTGATGGCGGGCCGTCCACGAGCGGCGCCCAGGAAGTGTGCTTGGGCGGCGGTGTGGTCGCGGCCCTGCTCGCCCGTGGTGGTGTGCGCTGGTGGGATCTGTCGGCCAACCGGGGCTTCGAGCTCGCCTGGCCAACCGCGCTGGCACTGTCGGGCGGCGGCACGTGGCTGGGTGTGGTGACCCCGGCCGGTGCTGTGCGCGTGCTCGATCCGGCGACCGGGCGGGATGCGATGCCGCCGCCGGTGCCCCTCGCGGACTGTCCCGTGAAGCGGCTCGCATTTGTAAATCGCCGGCCGGACCTGCTGATCCTCGATGAAGAGGGCGTTCTCGGATACTACGACTTGGAAGCATCCGCCCGCGGTGGTGCACCGGCCCAAGGCCGTGACGTGCTGAGCATCACGGTCGAGGTGGACCGTCTGTGGGGCATCACCGGCGGCCAATACTGCGCGCTGCGACTGCCCGAGGGCGACTCGTGCTGCATCCTCTGGGTCGATGTGCACGCGTGTGAGGTCGTCGCCGAGGTGCCCGATCTGCACCGCCACGCATGGGTCGACGCCGACAACGGGCTGATCTTGGAGCCCGTGCGGGCCGCCGCCTTGCTGGAGCGCGAGATGAATGGCCAAGAGCGCCAAGTCTATCGGGCGCTTCCCGACGGACAGTGGCTGAGCTTTGGCAACCGAGGCATCGTTCGCGCCAGCCCCGGTGCGGCCAACGCGATCTGAGCCCCCGGGGGCCGTCGATCAGAAGTCGACCGACTCGCCACACCCGCAGGGCCGCTTGGCTTGGGGGTTGTTGATGTCGAAGCCGGACTCCATCAGCGAGTCCTTCCAGTCGATGACCGAGTTCTTCAGCTTCTCCATGTGCTCGGTGGACACGAACACGCGCACCTTGCCATGGTCGAACACGAGGTCATTGTCGGCGGGTGCTTCCTCGAATTCAAGCAGGTACTTGAAGCCGCTGCAGCCGCCGCCCGTGATGCCGTACCGCAGGCCCCAGCCGGACTCGCCGTACTCTTCCTGGAGCTCAAGGATGCTCTCGACCGCGTTGGGCGTGACGCTGATGGTGTCGGACGTGGTCCAGCCAGGCGTGGTCGACTCGGGTGCAGCTTGTGCTTCAGACATGGGGGACTCCAGCAGGGATGGGTGGAGGAGAGCTAACCCCCGTTGTCCCCGAGTCCATCGCCGCGCGTGATGCGCCAGACTCGCCAGGAGCGAAGGGGGATCTGGGCAACGACGAGCAGGAAGAACACAGGCCCCATGCGATGCCGATCGAGGGCCATGGCCGGCTCAAGGTGACCCATGTACGTGAAGCTGCGCGTCAGGCCGCAGCCCCAGCACTCGAGGCCAAACAGGTTCTGGAACAGGCACAGCGGCGGCACCGACCAGCCAAAGAGGCTGACAGCGTCGTCAGAGGGCTGGAGCAGCACGCTGAGCCCGGTCACAACAACCGCCACGGTGAGCATCCACAGCTCCCCCTTCAGCTCACCGGAGAGCCGCGGTTTAGCGTCGGGCGCGATGGCGCCGTCCACCCCGTCCGGTCTCGGCGGCGATGCGGTCGAGGATGCCATTGACAAATGCCCGGCTGTCCTTTTCGCCGTACAGCTTGGCCAGCTCGACAGCTTCGTTGATGCTGACGCTGGCGGGCACATCGTGACAAGCCACCAGCTCGTAGCTGGCTAGCCGCAGGATGTTGCGGTCGACCACGGGCATTCGGGCCACGCGCCAGTTGGTGCTGGCCGACTCGATCATGCCGTCGAGCTCGTCAAGGCGCTCGGTGACCCCACTGACGATGCGGCTGGCGTACTCGATCTCCTCGGCGTCGGCAGTCTTGCCCATGAGGTTGTCGGCGTCCTCCGCGATCTGGGTGTCCCACAGCGACGCCAGGATGTCTTTCGGGGACTGGGTGACCTGATCGATGCCATACAACGCCTGGAGAGCGAGCTCGCGGGCGCGGCGACGTGACATCTCAGTTCCCCGATGCCGCGGAGGCGTGCAGGGCATCGATGGCGCGAATCATGGAGACCGACTCCATCGCAGCCACGGCAGCCTCGCCGCCCTTGTTGCCCAGCTTGGTTCCGGCTCGCTCGATGGCTTGTTCGATGGTCTCGGTGGTGAGAACGCCGAACGCGACGGGCACACCGGTGGACGCGGCCACCTGGCCCAGGCCCTTGGCGGCCTCCCCGGCGACGAAGTCAAAGTGGGGTGTGGAGCCGCGAATCACGCAGCCGATGCCGATGACCGCATCGTAGCGGCCGGTGTCGGCGAAGCGGCGGGCGATGGGCGGGAGCTCCCAGGCGCCGGGAACATGCGCCACCACGATGTTGTCGGACGGTACGCCGTGGGCGCGAAGGGTGGCCACGGCCCCATCACGCAACCGGTCGGTGATCAGCTCGTTGAAGCGACCGACGACGATGGCGTAGCGGGCCCCCGCAGCGGCGGTGAGGTCGGCGTCGAGGACGACGGGCATGGCGTGCTCTTCAGTTCGGGATGGGGAGGAGGTGGCCGAGCTGCTCACGGCGCTCGGCGAGGTAGCGCGCGTTGGTCTCGGACTGGCGGACCGAAAGCGGCACACGCTCGGCGACGGTCAAGCCGTAGCCTTCGAGGCCCACGATCTTTCGCGGGTTGTTCGTCATCAGGCGGAGCTGGCGAGCGCCGAGATCAACCAGAATCTGGGCGCCGGTGCCCATCTCGCGGAGCTCGCCGCCGCCGGCATCCCCCGCGGCCGCATCGGTGACACCGAGGTGGGAGCGCATGCGGGCGAGCAGTGCATCGACCTGAGAGCCAGCGCCGACGTGGAGATAGACGAGCACGCCCGCCCCCTCGTCGTTGATGGCCGTCAGGGCTGCGTCCAGCTGAGCTGCGCAGTCACAGCTCTGGCCATGGAAGACGTCGCCGGTGGGGCAGTAGGCTTGCACGCGGGTGAGGGTGGGCGCCTCGCCACCGAGATCGCCTTTCCACAGGGCCATGTGCATGCCGGAGTCGGTGTGGCTGCGGTAGACCCGCACGTTGAACTCGCCCCAAGCGGGGGTCGGCAACACCGACTCGGCGACCGTCTCGACCAACACCTCGTTGCGGATGCGCCAACGGATGACATCCGCCACGGTGACGATGCGGATGTTGTGTTTCTCGCCGAAGGCCTTGAGGTCCGGCATGCGGGCCATCGTGCCGTCGTCGTTCATGATCTCGCAGATCACGCCGCTCGGGGGCAGTCCTGCAAGGCGGGCGAGGTCGACGGAGCCTTCAGTCTGGCCCGTGCGGACCAGCACCCCGCCATCCCGTGCGCGCAGTGGAAACACATGACCGGGGGTCACGAGGTGGTCCGCGGTGCTGCCCGGGTCGATGGCCGTGCGAATCGTGACGGCGCGGTCGGCGGCCGAGATGCCGGTGCTGACGCCGTCCCGAGCCTCGATCGAGACGGTGAAGGCCGTCTGGTAGGGGCTGCGGTTGTTGGTGGCCATCATGGGAAGCTGGAGCTCCCGCACGCGCTCTTCGGTGAGCGTGAGGCAGATGAGGCCCCGGCCGTGGGTGGCCATGAAGTTGATGGCTTCGGGCGTCACCGCGGCGGCAGCCATCGTGAGATCGCCTTCGTTCTCTCGATCTTCGTCATCCACTAAGATGACCATGCGTCCAGCCCGAATGTCTTCGAGGGCGTACTCGACGCGCTTGATGGGATCGGGGTCAAGCACCGAGAATGGCATGGCGGTCCTCCGGACGCTCGACCGCTGCGGGGGACGTGGGATCGAGGATGACGTGCAGATCGTCGCCCACTGGATCGGCCGAGACGAACCGGTATCCCGGTGCGCGGTCGAGGGAGAAGGGCGCGCCCGCAATCCAAGGGGTGCCCCCGGACAGCACCCGCGGATTGACGAAGAGGTGGATGCGGTCGACCATCCCGGCCACCATCAAGCTGTGCTGGACGCGGGGGCCGCCCTCGACCAGCACGCTGCGGATGCCACGGGCGAGAAGTTCGCCCATCACGGCGTTCAGATCCAGTCCGACCGAGGCGCGGGGCACTGGGATGAGCGTACACGTGAGGTCCGTCAGGTTCACGTCGTCGGCACAGAACACCAGGGCCGGGGCGCCGGCCGAGAGCACCCGCGCGTCCGGTGGGCACCGAAGCTGGGTGTCGAGCACCACCGGGATGGCGTTCTTGCCGCCCCGCGTGCGGGTGGTGAGCTGGGGGTTGTCGGCGAGCAGCGTGCCCGAGCCCACCAGGATGGCGTCGTGTTCGCCGCGGAGGCGGTGGCCGGCCTCTCGGGCCTGCGGACCGGTGATCCACTGGCTCTTGCCGAACGCGTCCGCGACGCGACCATCGAGGGTGATGGCGGCTTTGATCGCAATGAACGGGCGCTTGGGCACTGGTCCCATGGGGTCTCCAGGCGTGCGGGACGGGCTTCAGCGAGCCGGCGTCTTTGGCGGCTCGTCCTCAATCCATGGCTGGAGGATGCGCTGGAAGTCGGCGGGCGACTGGACCTCCAGATAGACCGATGCAAAGCGCACATAGGAGACCAAGTCGACCTCTCGAAGCTCGGCCAGCACCGCATTGCCGATGTCGCGCGTGGTGACCTCGGGCCCTGAGCTCGACACCGCATGGGCAACCTGGCTGACCACTTCGTCGATGCGGGTCGCCGAGACGGGGCGCTTGCGACAGGCCACCTGAACGCCGTCGATGAGCTTGTCGCGGTCGAAGGGCTCGCGGGTGCCGTCCTTCTTCACGACCAACGGCAAGCGCAGCTCGATGCGTTCTTGGGTGGTGAACCGGGCCCCACACGCCAGACACTGGCGGCGCCGGCGAATGGACCCGGCGTTGGCGCGGGTCTCCAGGACCTTGGTGTCGGAGTCCTGGCACTGCGGGCAATTCACGCGCCTGATCCCTGAAGCTCGGAGTAGAGCGGGAAGCGGGCGCACATGTCGGTGACGCCGGTGCGAACCCGCTGGCGAGTGTCTGGGTCTTCTGGGCTGGCCAGCAAGTCCGCGATCCAGTCGGCGATGAGGGTGGACTCGGCCGTGCCCATCCCGCGTGTGGTCAGCGACGGGGTGCCCACGCGCACGCCGGACGTCACCATGGGGCTGCGGACCTCGCCGGGCACGGTGTTCTTGTTGACCGTGATGCCGGCGCTGCCCAGCAGGGCTTCTGCGTCTTTGCCGGACAGCGGATGGGCACGGAGGTCGATCAGCATCAAGTGGTTGTCGGTGCCCCCGCTGACCAGTGCGTGACCGCGCGCGGTGAGGCGGGCAGCCATGGTCTTGGCATTGTCGAGCACTTGCTGCTGGTAGACCCGAAACTCCGGCTGGAGGGCTTCGCGGAAGGCCACTGCCTTCGCCGCAATCATGTGCATCATCGGGCCGCCCTGGGTGCCCGGGAAGACCGCGGAGTTGATGGCCCGCATGTGTTCCCGGCGGGCGAGGATCATGCCCCCGCGGGGGCCCCGCAAGGTCTTGTGGGTGGTGGTGGTGACCACGTCACAGTGGGGGAAGGGGCTCGGGTGGAGACCCGCGGCAATCAGTCCGGCGATGTGGGCCACATCGGCCATGAGCTTGGCGCCCACCTCGTCCGCAATTGCGCGAAAAGCGGCGAAGTCGATGGTGCGGGGGTAGGCACTGGCACCGCAGACAATGAGCGCTGGACGCTCCTTCAGGGCGAGGGCGCGCACCTCGTCCATGTCGATCCAGCCGTCGTCCTTGAGGTGGTAGTGGACGGGGCGGTACATCATGCCGGAGCTGTTGACGGGGGAGCCGTGGGTGAGGTGGCCGCCGTGGGACAGATCCAGTCCGAGAAAGGTGTCGCCAGGGCTCATCAGGGCGAGGAAAGCCGCCGAATTCGCTTGGGCGCCCGCGTGGGGCTGAACGTTGACGCCGATGTCGCAGCCATCGACCATGAACAGCTTGCGGGCGCGCTTCCGAGCGAGGTTCTCGACCACGTCCACGTGCTCACAGCCGCCGTAGTAGCGCCGGCCTGGGTAGCCTTCAGCGTACTTGTTGGTCAGGGGCGTGCCCATTGCCTCAAGAACTGCCACCGATGCGTGATTCTCGGATGCAATGAGCTCGAGATCGTGTTGCTGGCGGTGGAGTTCGGCGTCGATAGCGGCCTGGACGTCGGGGTCTTGGGCCTTGAGGAATTGGGACATGGAGGGCTCCCGGGAAGCGGTCAGGGCTTCGCCAGTGGGGGGCGGTGGGCCCGTGAGAGACGGGGGGTCAGGTCGAGGTGGGCTCGATGGCGAGCACCCGGCGCTGGTGGCGGCCGCCCTCGAAGGCGGTCGACAGCCACGCATCCAAAATGGTCTCGGCCACGCCGGTCCCAACCACCCGCTCGCCAAGGCAGAGCACATTGGCGTCGTTGTGGGCTCGGGTGGCGTGGGCGGAGAAGGGATCGGAGACCACCGCTGCGCGCACGCCGGGGGTGCGGTTGGCGGCGATGCTCATGCCCACACCGGTCCCGCAGACCAACAGCCCCCAGGGCGCCGCGCCGGATGCCACCTTGGCGGCCACCGCGTGGGCGAAGGTGGGGTAGTCGCACGACGCACCCGAGTGGGTGCCAAGGTCTTCAGTCTCGACACCACGGGCATTGAGAATGCCGATCAGGTGAGTCTTCAGCTTAAGGCCCGCATGATCGGAGCCGACGGCAACTGGGGCGGACATGGGGGGCTCCACACGTTGTGAGTCAACGGTCCGGGTGGCCAAACACAAGGACCGCGTTGACGCCGCCGAAGCCGAACGCGTTGCTCATGACGACGCGGGGTTCGGTGTGGCGGGCCACGTTCGGGACATAGTCGAGATCGCAACCCTCATCGGGGTTGTCGAGGTTGATGGTCGGGGGCAGCCAGCCGGTCTGGAGCGCGTACGTGCAGAACACGGCTTCCAGGCCGCCGGCTGCACCGAGCAAGTGTCCGGTGACCGACTTGGTGCTCGACACCGCCATCCGGTCGGTGTGGGCCCCAAACACATCGGCGATGGCCTCCGACTCCGCACGGTCATTCGTGGGCGTGGACGTGCCATGGGCGTTGATGTAGTCCACGTCTTCGGGTTGGAGCCCGGCGGACCGGAGCGCCAGCTTCATCGCCCGGGCCGCACCGGCGTGGCGTGCGGGGGGAGCGGTGATGTGGTGAGCGTCGTTGCTGGCGCCGTATCCAAGGAGCTCCGCCAATGGACGGCCGCCCCGGGCCTTCATTGACGCTTCGGACTCCAGCACCACAATGCCCGCGCCCTCAGCCATCACAAAGCCATCGCGGTCCCGGTCAAAGGGCCGACTGGCCGCCTCGGGGGCGTCGTTGCGCTTGGACAAGGCCTTCATGTTCATGAAGCCGGCGACGCCGAGGTCAAACAACGAACCCTCGGTTCCGCCAGCCAGCACCAAGTCGGCGTCCCCGCACTGGATGAGCCGGGCGGCCTCGCCAATGCTGTTGTTGCCCGATGCGCAGGCGGTCGCGATGCACAAGCTGGGCCCGCTGGCCCCATGCTGGATTGCGATGTGCCCACCGGCCAGGTTGGACAGCGCTTGGGGAATGAAGAACGGCGAGATGCGCCGGTGGCCTTCGTTCTGGAGCACCAGCGCGTTGCGGGCGATCGATGGCGTGCCGCCGATGCCGCTGCCCACATAGACCCCGGCACGGTCTCCGAGGGGCACAGTCGGGTCGAGCCCGGCGTGGATGAGCGCTTCCCGCGCCGCGATCAACGCGTACTGGGTGAAGCGCTCGTAGCGACGCAGCTCGCGGCGATCAAAGCGAGCCGACGGGTCGTACCCACGGATCTGACCCGCGATCGACACCGGCCACCCATCGGTGGCGAAGCCCTCGATGGTGCTGATGCCGGAACGGCCCGCGAGTGCGTCATCCCAAGAGCCCTGCGCAGTCATTCCGCACGGGCTGATGGCGCCGACTCCGGTGATGAACACCCGTGGCTTCGTCATGTTGGCCGTACCAGACCGCGTGCTGAGCGGAGCGCTTGCTCTCGGCTCAGGCTTCGGTGCGGTCGGTGATGTAGTGGATGGCGTCGTTGACCGTGGAGATCTTCTCAGCGTCGTCGTCGGGGATTTCGATGTCGAATTCCGTCTCGATGGCAATCACGAGCTCAACGATGTCGAGGCTGTCGGCCCCAAGATCGTCGATGAATGACGCACCAGGGACGATCTGCTCCCGGTCCACGCTGAGGTTGTCCTGAATGAGGTCCTTGACCTTCTCTACGATTTCCTGGCGGGTCATCGGAGACTCCTGGCGGAGAGGGGTGACTGACGCACGGCGTACCACCACCCAGGGAGGGGCGACGGAAGGTCAGGGGCTTCGGCACCACAGAGGCACCGAGCCGGTGTCAGCCCACAGAGAAGCCCTGTGGACTGGGCACACTCAGTCGTCGAGCTTGGACGGCAGGAGCTGCAAGCCCCGGTAGGTTCCGCATGCAGCACAGACGTGGTGCATCAGCTTGGGCTCACCACAATGGTCGCAGTAGGTCACTGCGGCGGTGTGCTGAAGGAAGTCGTGGGCGCGACGGTTGCCCTTGCGTCGCTTGGAGGTGCGCTTCTTGGGGACGGCCATGAGACTCTCTGGCGCTCGCAATCCGGAGATGTGCGAGCCTGACGGATTTCTGTGGGAAGGGACCGCAAGCGCGGACCCAGTAGACATTCAAGTGACGAATCTTCGAGTTCTTTGCCCAACTCTCGATTGGGTCGCCCGGAGGCGTCGAGAAGGGGGGGCGGGACACCCTCGACCGATGGCGCGCCGCGGAGGGCGTCCGGTGTCGGAGGGGTATCCAGAACCGCGGGCAGGTCAACCCAGCGCGCGGCATGAGCTGCGCAGAAGCGGCGACCGAAGCGGAGGTTCGAGGACACGAACCCACGGAGCAGACCGGGAAGCGGCCACGCTGCCGTGCGGGTGGCGGGGCCTATTCCGGCAGGCGGATGTTGGCGAGCGCCGCAAAGGGAGAAGGGCGGACCAGGTCGGGTCCAGCCTCGTGCGTGGGCACGGTGCAGGCGCCTGTGGCGCCTTCGGCGAGGTCCACGTCCTTGTCTTCGCAGCGGTAGCGGCTGCGTCCCATCAGCGCGAGCTGTTCGCTGACCGGGGCCTGCATGTCCAGCCGTCCGGAGTCCAGCCAGCCCGCGTCGAGATCGTCTTCACTGAGCATCATCTCTTCCAGGTCCGTCTCGGGCTGGGGCATATAGCGAAGGTCGACGGGCCCAGCGAGGCGCACATGCACCGGCCGAAGGCAGCGGCTGCAGTGGTCGGGGAAGCGGGCCCGGATCGTGCCGGTCACCGCGAGTCCGGTGCGCGCCCGCGGATTGGTCGGATCGGTCTGGAGGTCGACCTGAAGGTGCACCTCGAGGTCGTCCGGGACACCGTCGAGGGCAAGCGTGGCCGCGTCCAGCGCCCAAGCATCCGTGAGGGTGGCGTCGAAGCAGATGCCCGCATCGGGCACGGAGTCGAGGTGAACAAAGGGGAGGGGAGACGGCGTCATCAGGCGCTCTGGCGGGGGGTCGTGGTGCTGCCGCCCGTGGGCTTCGGGCCCCCCAGTGCGGGGTGGGGGCAGCTTCGGTCGCAGCGGGCGATCTGTTCACGATGGGCGCCTGCTGCACGCCACAGCGTGTCCAGCGACGGCCCGTCGAGCGACAGGGCTCCGGCCGGGGAGAGGAAGGGGCAGGCACACACAGTGCCGCCGGGGCTGACTGCGACGCGGGTGCTGGCCACCGGGCACCGGTCCGTGCGGGGGAGGCCGGGCCGCCCATCGTTGGTGGCTTGGGCGCGGGTCACGGACTGGACGAGGGCCGTCACGCCGAGAAGGCCAGCGGGGGCGTCACTCTGAAGGGTCGTCAGCGCGGCGTCAGCACCCGCGATCGCGTGGGCATGCCAAGGCGGGGTGACCACCACTTCGTCGGCCCCAGCCTGTGCGGCCTGCTGTGCCAGCGCGGTGACATGGTCGGCCAGATCGGAGGTCCACGACAGCTCCGCCACGATGCTCAGGCGGGTGCGCCGGTCGACCCGAACGCCGGTCAGGGCCCGGATGGCGTCCAGGGCGTCTTCCACATGGCCATTGTCGGCGAAGACAATGCGCGCCCGTGCCAACCCCGCGTCGACCAGCGCAATGCAGGCGAGCCGGTCGATGCCCTGGCCGTCACACCGAAGCTCGGTTGGACAGCCGAGGCGGTGGGCCACGCGCACGAGCTCAAGGGCCACCTCGCTCGCACCCTCGGGGCCGGCCCAGATCTGCACAGGCAAGGGGCCCAGCCATGCGATCGCATCGACCAACGCGCGACGGAGGACCGCGGGGTTCGCGGCTTCAGGGGGGGCGTCACCGTGGGGCGCCGGCACAGTCTGGAGGACCAAGCTGGCGGGGCGTTGCCAGCGCTGAAGGGCGGTCGGCAGCGCAGCTGTTGCCCGCCGGGAGGCTTCGCGGAGGCGGAGCACTGCGGTGTCGAGACTGCGCATCGGGGGTCCGGGGCTGAGCGAGAGTGTGGCCAAGCGCGACACAGACGGGGCACTGTGCCCGAACGATCCGGTGCCGCGGCCTGCGCTTTGGGCGATAGCCGGATAACGCAGTCGGCCAGTCCGCCAGTGTTCTCGACCGGTGGTCTATCAACCCCTGCACTCCGGGGCGGCGCCTGTCGGCTGTCCCATCAGGAGGCGATCTTGTCGACCCTCCATCGCTCGCTCTGCTGTGCGCTGTTTCTGGCGACTGGCTGCCAGTCCGACCCCGTGCGCGCGGACGCCGTCGCATGGCACGCTGGGCTGAGCTCCCTGATGGCCGAGAACACGTCCCTGGCCTTCGAGTTTCAGGACCTCGCCGTCAAGGTGAAGACCAAGAACTCCAAGGTCAAGGCCGAAGACATCGCCGATCTGCTGGGTGGCCCGCTGGTGCAGACCGCCGAAGAGCTGGCCGGTCGTGTTCCGGCCTCCCGTCCCGAGACGCCTGAGTTTCAAGCGCTCCACGACGAGCTGGGGGACATCTGGACCGAGCGTGCCCAGACCTACGGCAAGGTCGTTGCGGCGTGGAAGAAGCAGGACCGCGAAGCCATCTTGAAGATTGGCGAGAAGAACCTCGAGAACAAGCTCGCTGAGGACTGGTTCCTGGTGCGCACCAACGAAGCGCTCGAGCCCCACCGCCTTCGCATTGAGCTCTACCCGGTGTCTCCGGCTCAGTAGGCGCCCGCGTCACCCTCGCCCGCCAGTGCCCCGGGACCATCCCGTGCGGGCCGGTCTTGCCGTGCCGGCGAACCCCTCTCTTGCAGCCGCCCAGCACCGGGCCGGGTGCCCGACTCTCTCCCCTTCTTTGGAGCTCGCTATGGCGGCCACGCCCCGCGTTCGATTTGCCCCCAGCCCCACCGGACAGCTCCACATTGGGGGTGCCCGCACGGCGCTGACGAACTGGCTGTTCGCCCAGAACACCGGCGGGACCTACGTGCTGCGCATCGAGGACACCGATCCAGAGCGCTCGAAGCGCGAGCATGAAGACCAGATCGTGCGGGATCTGGCGTGGCTGGGCTTGAGCTGGCAAGAGGGCCCGGGCATCGGCGGCGCGGTCGGACCGTATCGTCAGTCCGAGCGCACCGACCTGTACAACGCCGTGTGTGACCGGCTGTTGGCGGCCGGGCTGGCCTACCGCTGCAACGCCAGCCGGGAGGACCTCGATGCACTGCGGGAGTCCCAGCGCGCCGCCGGCAAGGATCCCCGGTACGACCGCCGCAACCGGGATGCCCAGCTTGGGCCCGATTGTGGCCCTCATGTCGTGCGCATCAAGCTGCCCGTCGAGGGCGCAACGGTGGTGCACGATCTGATCAAAGGCGACATCGAGATCAGCAATGAAAAGCTCGATGACTTCATCATCCGGCGCACGGACGGCACCTTCACCTACAACTTTGTGGTGGTGGTGGATGACGTCGAGATGGGCATCACCCACGTGATTCGGGGCGATGACCACGTCAACAACACCCCCAAGCAGATCCACATCTACTTGGCGATGGGCGCAGCGGTGCCTGCCTTTGCCCACCTGCCGATGATCCTCGGCCAGGACGGCAGCCGCCTGTCCAAGCGCCACGGCGACACGGCCCTCGGGGCCTACCGGGACATGGGCATCCCTCGGGAAGCCATGCTCAACTACCTGGCACGCCTGGGCTGGTCCCACGGCGACCAGGAGATCTTCTCCCAGGACGAGCTGGTCTCACTGTTCACGCTGGAGGCCATCGGCCGGTCGGGTGCACGCTGGGACATGGACAAGCTGCTGTCGCTGTCCGGCACGTGGCTGCGCCGCTTGGATCCCGCCGATCTGGCCGCCCGCTCCCGGCCCTTCTTTGATGCGGCCGGTGTCCAGGTCGATGACAGCCGCTTGGCGGCGGCCCTGGACTCGGTCCAGAAGCGCGCCCGAACCTTCGTGGAGATCGTGGCCCAGTCCAGCTTCTACTTCGTGGAAGACAGCGCGCTGCCCCAAGATGAGAAGGCCCGGAAGAAGTGGCTCAAGGCCGCTGCTGGGCCGGTGCTGCGGGATCTGTCGGCGACGCTTGCGGCCGTCAGCAGCTGGACTGCAGAAGACCTCGAGGCGGTGGTCGTGGCCTTTGCCGAAGCGCGAGAGCTGAAGCTCGGCAAAATTGCGCAGCCGGTGCGGGTGGCCCTGACCGGCACCTCCGTGGGGCCTGGACTCTACGAGATGCTGGTGGCCATGGGCCAGACCGCCACGGTGCGCCGGCTCGCGTCCGCGGCGGATCGCTGTCCGGCCCCGACGGCCTGAAACTGTTTGCATGGTCTGAGCCGCTGTATTAAAAGGCGGGGGCTTCGCTTCGGCGGCGCTCGATCTTCGAAGAAGTGCTTCAACCTTTCGGTTTCACCAGCGGTGTGGCTTCGGTCTTCCGTGGGTGCGATTCAAGGTGCAGAGCATCGCAGAGTGGTTTGAGCTTGACGGTGGGCCCCCTTGGGGTGCCTGTCCGAGACTCATTTGTTGGGCCGTGGTGCAATTGGTAGCGCGCCGGATTCTGATTCCGGAAGTTCCAGGTTCAAGTCCTGGCGGCCCAACTCCCTCTGCGCTTCTTCTTCGTTGGCGAAACATTGCGGCTTTCCGCAACACTGCAGCTCCTTGTGCTCCCATCGTCTAGAGGCCAAGGACACCGCCCTCTCACGGCGGCGACACGGGTTCGAATCCCGTTGGGAGTACTCTTTCTTGTGGCTGCAGTGTGGCCAAGACCGCTCATGGGCTCCCATCGTCTAGAGGCCTAGGACACCGCCCTCTCACGGCGGCGACACGGGTTCGAATCCCGTTGGGAGTACTCTTCTGGCGCCTTCGGGCGCCATTTTGCTTCTTGACCCCCTGGATCGGGTCACTGCGCACTGCCAGCGAGGGCCGGGTGACCACTGCACCACGTCGATGCGGGGTGGGGTGGGTGCTGGTGCCCTTGCTCGGCTGCAGCGGCTCGCCTGCGGTGGTGGACGCGCTGCCCCGCCCGCCCAGCTTTCTGGTCGTCACCCTCGACACGACCCGCGCCGACGTGCTGTCCCCGTATGGGGGACCACCGCAGCTCACGCCGGCGGCGAGCCGACTTGCGGCTGATGGTGTGGTCTTCGAGCGCGCCTACACGGTGACGCCGCTCACGATTCCGGCCCATGCCAGCCTCCACTCCGGGTTGCTGCCGCCCCGCCACGGGGTGCGGGACAACGGTGACTTTCGCTTGGCAGACGACGTGGTCACCCTGGCGGAGCGGTTCTCCGCGGCGGGCTGGCACACGATGGCGAGTGTGGGGGCCGAGGTGACCCGCAGCCACTGGGGCTTTGGCCAAGGCTTCGACCAATACTTCGACACGATGCCGGCGGGCACTGGCGCAGGTCGCTGGCGGGTGGAGCGCTCGGGTGCTGCCGTGGTGGACGATGCCATCGGCTGGTTGGCGGACACCGACGGCCCCTTCTTCGCGTGGGTGCACTTGTTTGACGCCCACCACCCGTATGTCGCGCCGGCGCCCTGGTCCGTTCAGTGGGCGGATCGGCCCTACTTGGCCGAAGTGGCCTTCGCGGATGCGCAGCTGGGCCGGCTTGTCGCAGCGCTGGAGCAGCAGGGGCGGCTGGACAACACGTGGATTGTCGTCTTGTCCGATCACGGCGAGGGTCTGGGCGACCACGGCGAGCGGATGCACGGCGTGCTGCTCTACGACTCCACTGTGCGAATTCCCCTGATCATTCGGCCCCCTCAGGGCCTTCCTGGGCCGCGGAGGCTGCGCGCGCCGGCGTCGATTGTGGACCTTGCGCCCACCCTCGAAGCCCTCGCACCCCTGGCCCCAGTCCCGTCGGATGGGGTGTCCTTCGCCCCGTGGTTGGGCCTCACTTCACCCGCCGAGAAAATTGATCGGCACGCCTATGTCGAGAGCGTCTATGGATGGCGGCACTATGGCTGGGCCCCGCAGCGGGCGGTGGTTCGGACGCAGGACAAGCTGGTCGATGGTGCGCCGCCCGCGCTGTTTCTGGCGGCTGACCGGGGGGAGCAGCACGACGTCGCCGCCGCCCATCCCACCGACGTGCAAGCCGCACTGGCGGTGCTTCGAGGCATGTCCGTGGAGGGGCCCAGCACTGCCGAGTCCGTGGGCCTGTCTGCTGAGCAGTCCGCCCAGCTCGCGGCGCTTGGCTATCTGGAGCCCACCGGGGACGTGATGGGCACCGTGCCCTGGGACGCCACGCTGCCGGCGCCGATCTCCCAGCTTCCGCTGCTGGCGCGGGTGGAAGACGCCCGCGGTGCCCTCCAGGCGGGGGACTCGGACACGGCCCGCGCGGTGCTGGACGCGTTGTTGGCCGAGAGTCCAGGACTGGTCGAGCCCCAGCGCTTGCGGGTCCAGATGGACCTGGCGGCGGGCGACACGAGCGCTGCCCTGGCCCGCGCAGAGGCGCTGGTGGAGCGTTCCCGCGGGAGCGGCACCCTCGAGCTGCTGGGCACCGTCTTGCTCCATCGCGGCGATGCTTCTGGTGCGCTGCAGCCCCTTCGCGCCGCCGTGGAGCTGGACCCTGGGTATGCCCCTGCCTGGCATGGGCTGCTGCATGCCCACTACTTGCTTGGCGACGCCGCGGGCTTGGATCTGAGCGCCCGCCGTGCTGCCCAGCACCACCCTCGAGATCCCCTGGTGATGGGGATGCAGGGGCTGGCCCTGGCGCTGGATGGTGACACCACCAACGCACGCGCAGCGATGCGGGCAGCCCTCGACGCAGACCCCGTCCAGCCCTTGCTCCACTACGCCCTCGGGGTCATCGCGCTGCATGAGGGGGCTGCGGTGGACGCCGAAGCTCGCTTTCGAGACGAGCTGGGCAATCGTCCCTCGTTTGCCCCCGCGCGACGGGCGCTCATCGGGCTTCTCGCCGAGCAGCGCCGCTACGCCGAGCAGCTCCAAGAGCTGGAGCTGATGGTGGCCCAGCTCCCGAGAGATGTCCCCACCGCACACTCCCGTGCCCAGGCCCGCTTCAACCTGGGAGACATCGAGGGAGCGGCCGAAGAAGTGGACCGCTGCCGGACCTTGTCTCCCCGCTACCCCGGCTGTGCGCTGCTTCAGGCCAATGTGCTCGCGAAGCAAGGCGACATGCCTGGGGCCAAAGCGGCATTTGCGGAAGCCCAAGACTTGGCGGCGGAGCTGGCCTCCAGTCCGTGAGCTTCTGCCGCGCTCCCCCTCCGGGGACCCGAGTCCTGGGTGTGCGTTGTGGTGCCGGACCGGCGTCTCGGCAAAACGGTCCGTCCGGCGGTCCGCCTGCGGTAGCGTAGGCGTGTGCCCCAGTCCCGGAGCCCATCGCATGCCTGAAGACCGGCGCAGCCCGGCGTTCCCCCTGCCCACATCCCCGCGCCGACCGGCCGGGTTTGCGACCTTGGTGGCCCACGCGCTGGCCAACACCCACCTGCTTCCCGACGAAGACATGGGCGGACTGGTCGAGCTGGCCCTCCACTTTGAGCGGGTGGGCCTGCGAGGGGGCGAGCGGCTCTTCGAGCAAGGCGACGACGGGGACGGGTGGTACATGGTGTTGTCCGGAACGATGGGCATCGTTCGCGACGAAGATGGCCAGAACGTCCAGCTACTCGATCATCTGGAAGCTCCCGAGAGCTTTGGGGAGATGGCGCTGATCGACGGGGCGCCCCGCATGGCGACGGCGGAGGCTGTGGATGACGTGGTGTTGGCCCACATGCCCCGTCATGCCTTTGATGGACTGCTCGCAACGGGCAACCCGGTCGCCGTGAGCTTGCTGCGGGCGATGTCCGGGGTGCTGTGTCGGCGGCACCGCCAGCTCATCGGGGTGATGCAGGATCTGGTGGCGTTCGATGACGATGAGCAACCCCCACCCTCGGCCCCCAGCCCGGTGCTCGAGGCCCTCCTAAAGTCCACCACTACGTGGCATTGAGCGGGGAGGGGGGCCCTTGGCGGGCGAGCGCGCCGTTGCTCCAGCCCGCCACACCGGTGAGCTCATCGCCCACCCAGTCTGGGGGCTGCCAGGCCATCGCTTCCATCTCGCTCGAGAACTCCACTTCGAGCACCACAAGGCCGGTCAGTGCGCCCGAGTAGACGTCCAGCTCCAGCCGCGCGCCCCGCTGTGTCCACGTGTGGCGCTGCTTCGTGAGCCGCCGGCCCTCGGTGAGGGGCCACAGGGTGTTGAGCTGCGCCGCGGTCACCTCGATCTCGGCTTCTTCGCGCACCAGTCCCAGGCCACGCTTCGCGGTGAGGATGCATCGCCCCGCACGCTCGCGCAGGCGGACTTCCCCGCCGTCCCCATCGGTGAGGTAGCCCTGCCGAATGCGGTCTGGCGTCGGAAGGTCGGCCGGAACGTCGGTTACGCGCCACTTGCGCTCAATCTCAAGCATTGGCTGGGCCTCCCGGTGGGGCATGGTGTGCGGCCGCGCATGGCCCCGCAGAGCCGGCACCGATAGGCCGCCGCATCACGGAGCACCTATGTCAGAACCACGCATCTATCGCGACCTTGTGCTTGACCGATTCCAGATTGAGGCCATCGACGCACTCCAGGCGGGCGCCAGCGTGCTCGTGTGTGCCCCCACCGGAACCGGCAAGACCGTCGTTGCGGACTGGATGGTCGAAGAGGTGCTGTCTCAGGGCAAACAGGTGGTCTTCACCGCGCCCATCAAGGCGCTGTCGAACCAGAAGTTCCGGGACTACTGCCGGATGCTGGGCGAAGAGCGGGTCGGTCTCGTGACCGGCGACTTGGTCATCCGCCGTGATGCGCCCGTGCGCGTCATGACCACCGAGATCTTGCGCAACATGCTGCTCACCGGCGACCAGCTCCTGGATCTCGGTGCCGTGATCATCGACGAGATCCACTTTCTGGACGACAAGGAGCGGGGCACGACGTGGGAGGAGCTGCTGATCTACCTGCCGCAGAACGTCCAGATTGTGGGCCTGAGCGCCACACTGAGCAACCTTGATGAGTTCGCGGCTTGGCTGACCGATGTGCGCCAGCGTGAGGTTGTGGTGGTGGAAGAGACCAAGCGGGCCGTGCCCTTGGAGTTCGCCATCGCGTCCCGAGAAGGGGGCCTGCGGGGGCCGGCGTCCATGGACCGGTTCTACAGCGAGTGGGCCAAGCGCAACAGTCGCGCCCTGCGCAAGGCCAAAGAAGAGCGTGGGGACCGCCGCGGACGACGGGGGCGGGGGCGTCGCAACGCGGTCAGCGCACCGGTGCGCCATGGCGACATCTTCCAGATGTTGTTCCCCAAGTATTCGCCCTATCTATACTTTGTTTTTTCACGTAAGGATGCGGAGCAGATGGCGCGGACGTTGGCGCGGAACATCCATGAGCCCCTTGTGAGCTACGACGAGGAGGCCAAGATCCGGGCCGCGCTGGACCAGTTCTCGACCCAGGCCGGGGCCGACGCAGCCATGGATCGGGATCTGTTCAACATGTACCGACAGGGTGTGGCCTTCCACCACGCTGGCCTGCACGTGATGCTGAAGGCTCTGGTGGAGGGCCTCTACGAGCAGCGGCTGATCAAAGTGCTCTATTGCACCGGCACCTTCGCACTCGGCATCAACATGCCTGCCCGCACCGCCGTCTTCGACGGGCTCCAGCGCTTCAATGGCGAGACCATGATCGACCTGCCGAGTCGGGAGTTCATGCAGATGGCCGGGCGCGCCGGTCGACGGGGCATGGACGACGAAGGGCTGGTCATCATCCGGTGCTCAACCGAAGAGTGGCCCGACATCCGCGAAGGGCTGCGGCACTACCTCACAGGGGTCACCGAGCCGGTCCATAGCCGCTTTGGCCTGAGCTTCTACTCGGTCATCAACCTGATTGCCCGCCACGAGCCCGCCCGCATCCGCGAGCTGGTCGAGCGCAGCTTCCTTGCCTTCCATCGGTCCAAGAAGGCCGACCGCGACGCCGAGAAGGCCGACCGCATGGCCGCTGAGCTCGAGGCCTTGGGCTACGAAGAAGACGGCGGGCAGGCGCCCAAGCAAGTGCGCAGCATGGTCCGTGCCCTCCGCAAGGTCCGCAACGCCGCCGAAGAGGGGCCTGCCCGCACTTGGCATGAGTTCCAGGCCCGCGTCGACTTCCTCAAGAACTGGGGCTACATCAACGGCGAG
>CALOBC010000027.1:0-15245 GCA_942491145.1 Myxococcota bacterium
CCAGACCGGCAGCTACTACTACATCGGCAAGAACCCTGCGCTGGCCTTCGACACGTGTGTGCCCTTCGGCCTGACGTCGCGCCTACAGACCGCGTGGCTGACCCAAGCGGGGGGCATGGAGCTGGTCAACCAGATGCTGTCGGACTTTGGGGTGCGTGCCCTGCCGGCCGGCAACACCGGCGTGCAGATGGGCGGCTGGTTCAAGGGTGATGTGACCTCGCTCGAGGACCTCAAGGGCCTCAAGATGCGCATCCCCGGCATGGGCGGCAAGGTGATGAGCATGCTCGGGGTGAGCGTCCAGAACATCGCCGGGGGGGAGATCTTCACCGCTCTAGAGCGTGGTGCCATCGACGCGACCGACTGGGTCGGCCCCTACGACGACGAGAAGCTCGGCTTCCACAAGGTGGCCAAGTACTACTACTACCCCGGCTGGTGGGAGCCGGGCCCCCAGCTCAGCTACTACGTCCAACAGTCCGCATGGGACGCCCTTCCTGCGGTCTACCGGGAGATCTTCACCGCCGCCGCCCAGGAGTCCGCTGTCGTGATGCAGGCCAGGTACGATGCCCGGAACCCCGCGGCACTCGGGCGTCTCATCGATGCGGGGGTCACCCTGCGTCCCTTCGTGGACGAGATCATGGTGGCCGCCCGAGAGGCCTCCAACCAGATGTTGGTCGACGACGCCGCCAAGGACCCCGCCTACCGCAAGGTGTTTGACCACTGGCGCAAGTTCCGGGACGAGAGCTTCGGCTGGTTTGGCCTCGCCGAGCTGGCCTATCAGAACGCCGCATTCCATCGGTGAGCACGGTGTCTTGGGGGGGCTACCAGGTCCAAGTGACCAGCTCTGGGAACATCGCGACGACGAGCAACCCCACGAGCTGGATGGCGATGAAGGGCAGGGCGCCCCGGTAGATGTCCGCGGTCTCGACCTCTTTGGGGGCCACACCCCGCAGGTAGAACAGCGAGAAGCCAAACGGCGGCGTGAGAAAGCTGGTCTGGAGGTTCATCGCGATGAGCACACCGAACCACACCAGGTCGATGCCCAGGAAGCGCGCGGCCGGCACCAGCAGCGGCAAGATGATGAAGGCAATCTCAAAGAAGTCGATGAAGAAGCCCAGGACGAAGATCACCAAGTTGGCGGTGAGCAGCAGGCCCAGCCGCCCCCCCGGCAGTCCCGTCAGCAGGTCCTCGATCCACAGGTCGCCGCCGAGTCCCCGAAACACCAGCGAAAACGCGGTCGACCCGATGAGCAGGAACACCACCATCGTGGTCAGCTTGGTGGTCTCGTCCGCGGTGGCAGCGAGCGCCTTGCGGTCCAGCCGCCCGTTGGCCCACGCCAGCCCCATGGCACCGAGAGCCCCCAGTGCACCGGCTTCTGAGGGGGTGGCCACGCCGGCAAAGATGCTGCCGAGCACCAGCCCAATCAGCGCAAGCGGCGGCAGCATCACCCACACAATCTTCCCGGCGAGCTCACGGCGGCTGGTGGGCAGCACCTCCGGCGGCAGTGCGGGCGCCGAGCGCGGGCTCAAGATGGCCACCCCGACGACATAGGCGGCGTACATCCCCGCCAGCATCAGGCCTGGCAGCAGCGCACCCTTGAACAGGTCCCCCACGCTCACCGATAGCTGGTCGGCGAGGACCACCAACACGACGCTCGGTGGGATGATCTGGCCGAGGGTGCCCGCCGCCGTGATGACGCCAGCAGACAGCGTCTTGGAGTATCCGTACCGCAGCATCACCGGCATGCTGATCATGCCCATGGCCACGACACTCGCGCCCACTACACCGGTCGCCGCCGCCAGCAGTGCGCCCACAAACACCACGGCCAAGGCCAGCCCACCGCGCAGCCGCCCGAACATCATCCCGATGGTGGTGAGCAGGTCTTCGGCGAGCTTCGACTTTTCCAGCATCGTGCCCATGAAGATGAAGAACGGCACCGCCAGCAGCACCGCGTTGCTCATGACGCCGAAGACCCGCTGGGGGAAGCCGTTGAGCAAGCCCACGTCGAAGATGTCCATGGCCACGCCAATCGCGGCGAAGACGAGCGCGGTACCCCCCAGGGAGAACGCCACCGGGTAGCCCGAGAAGATCAACCCAAAGGCCACGACAAACATGATCGGGCCCAAGATGTCGGCGCTCACGACGTCTCTCCCGGGTCGGCCGGCGCGTCTCCAGTGAGCTGCGCGAGGTGCAGAATCGCTTGGGACAGCCCTTGGACGCCCAGGGTGCCAAAGCCCACCAGCAGCAAGCTCTTCACGGGCCACCGGGGCAAGCCGCCCGGATCTGGCGAGCCCTCCCAGATGCGGATGGAGTTCCAGACCGTCGGTGTGCAGACCCACAGGGCAAACGCGCAGAACGGCAACAAGAAGAGCACGGTGCCGGCCAGGTCGATGGCCGCCTTCCCGCGGTGTCCCAAGCGCCCGTAGAGCACGTCCACCCGCACGTGGGCATTGCGCTGCAGCGTCGGTGCCGCCGAGAGCAGGAACAGCGCGCTGAAGAGGTACCACTGACCCTCCAGCATCGCATTGGAGGTCAGGTTGGTGCCGACGAAGCGACCGCTGTAGCGCAGCACGCTGTTGGCCGAGGCCAGAAGCACCATCAACAGGCTCAACCAGGACGCAGCGCGCCCGATGCCCAGGCTGAGTCGATCGATGCTGCGATGCAAGCGGAGCAGGTGGTCCACGGTGGCTCCCGGGGCGACGGCGGGCACAATACCAGCGTCAGCGTGCCGCCAGTGGGGGCTGCAGCGGTGTTACCCTGGGTCGGTGGCACGAAAGGAGGCACGATGCGGCGGACAGTCGACGGATGGGGGGCACGGTCCCCTCGGGCTCGCACAGTGCGGGTCGGCCGCTTTCGAGGCGCAGCGCTGGTTGCGGGGCTCGGCCTCGGGTGTGTCGACAAGGGCGGCGACAGCGGCGCGGACGTCAACCTCAGCGTCTACTACGTCGGTTGTTACCTCAACGGCTCCACCATCGACTGCGAGGTCGGCGTGGAGAATTTGGGCACGTCGGACGCGGGCAGCTTCCAAGTGGGCGTCTACACAGACCATGGCGGCGACCCCAGCCCCGGCGAGTCAGCAGATGGCACGGCGACCATCAAGGGCTTGGCGGCGGGCGAGACCGCGGTGGCCGAGATCTCGGTCAGTGGTGACGCCAGCACGTCGCTCTGGGCGCTGGCCGACGCCAAGGGTGCGATCGATGAGTCCGACGAGACCGACAATGTCTCCGGCCCGCTGACGCCCACCCAGCGGCGCTGAGCCCGACCTGGGAACTCAGGCGACGCAATTTGGATGATAATGCCCTCATTGAGGGCGTTTTCGCGTCTTGGCTTGCCCGTGCGGGCGAATGGTGTCCCCGGTGCGGTCGTCGGCCCGCCACACCCTGACGGAGGCCCACGATGTTCGACAACGTCCGCTCCCACGCCCTGCTCGCCTTGCCCCTGATGCTCCTCGGTGGGTCCGCCTTCGCCCGCCACCCCTCGCCGGCGTCGCTCGACCTCACCAACCGCCGGGACGAGCCGGTCCAGGTGGTCATCGACGACGTCGTGCGGGGCTTTGCCGCCCCGGGCGAAGCGCTGGAATTGCGGCTGCGTCCCGGCAACCACGACATCCGCATCCTGGATGCCCGGGGCAAGCTCATCCAGGAGCAGCGGGTGTCCGTGCGTGCCGACGAGGACCGAGCGCTCGTGGTCGCGCCGGATCGGGGCCGTGTTGAGGTGGCCAACTTGGGGCCCATGGACGTCGAAGTGCGGCTGAGCCGGGACGGAGAAGCGGTCCGGGTGCTGGCGCTGTCGGGTGCCCAGCGTCGGGGACTGGGCCTCCGGGCCGGCACCTACACGGTCGACGTGGTGGCCACGTGGTTTGGCCAGGAAGAGGTCATCGCCCACCGTCGCCTCGTGGTGGAGCCCGGCGAGAAGGAGCGCTTGGCCATCCGCGCGCCGCGGGAGGCCCTGGTCCAAGTGACCAACCCCAGCCCGGTGGATGCCCAGCTGATGATGGTTCGCGGCGACAAGCCCGCCCGCTCCTTGGGCGCCGTGGCCGCGGGGGAGGTGGCCCTGGTGATGGTGCCCCTCGGCAATCCCCGCTTGGAACTGTGGGACGGGAGCCGCTTGCTCGATGCCCAGCAGGTTGGGGTGACCGCGCTGGAGGGCGGCCAGATGTTGGCATCTGTGCCGATGGGCGAGCTGGATCTCGACAACCACCGGCGGGACACGGTGCTGGTGTTCATCGACGACGAGCCCGGGCGGTCCCTCCGGCCCCAGAGTGAGCTGGAGCTTGATCTTGTCGTCGGCACCCACACCCTTGTGGTCGAGGACATGCGCGGCCGAGTGGTCCTGACAGAGTCTGTGGAGATCAGCGCGGACGAGGACTGGCAGCGTGCGCTGCGGGAACCCTCACGGTCACGGATCTCCCGTCGACCGGCGCCGCGGCACCACAACCGTCCGTCCCCTCGGGTGGCCCACAGCAAGCACTGATCCACCGGGAGCCGGACCTCCCCATGTGGGTCCGCGCTCCTGATGCTTCTGCCCCTGGGCGCGGCCGTGGTCTATCGTGGGCCATGGCCCTTCTGTCTCCCCGTCCTGTCCTGCGCCGCCGCTCACTGGTGGCCCTCCTCGCGGTCGCCGCCACCGCGGGGCCCGACGCCGGGGACGTGGTGCTCATCGACTCGGACGAGGCCGCAGGTCCGCCGGTGGCCGTGCTCCCCTACGGCGCGGATGCTTCGCTGGGGCTCGCCGATGACGGCACCCTGGTGGTGGACTTGCCGTTTTCCTTCGAGTGGTACGGGATTGCCCAAGATGCCGTGACAGTGAGCAATGAGGGGGTGCTCCAGTTCGGCACATCCACCACGACGGTGGCGTGTCCAGGGACTGGCGGGACATGGGCGGGCATTGCGCCATTCTGGGATGACTGGGCCGCCGATGCCGTGTCCACGTGGACGCTTGGCCGCTACCCCGCGCGCACGGTGGTCTTTGAGTGGTCCGGCGCCCACGGCACGGCCGGCGGCGATGGGCTGGTGCAAGTCTGGCTGCGGGAGGGCGAGAACGAAGCCGTCATCGTGCTGGACGACGTCACCTTTGGCAGCGCGGCCGTCGACGGGGGCGCCAGTGCAGTGGTCGGTGCCCAGGGAGGGGCGTCCACCGGCGTGGCGTGGTCGTGTGCCGGCGGCTTGAGCGACGGCAGCACCGCCTGGATTGGCCCCCAGAGCTCCCGTCCGGCGGCGGCCAGTCGTGAGCTCAGCGCACTGTCCGCCCCCTGGGAAGGCCCCGCGTCCTCGGCCTATGTGGGGCACTCCCTCGGCGCGGGCGACGTCAACGGGGACGGCCTGGGTGACCTGTTGATCGGCAATCCCGACAAGGCCCGGGCGTACTTGGTGACCGGTGCGGGGGCCACGGGCGGCAGCTTGTCCGCCGCCACCGCCGTCCTCACCAGCACCGAAAGCGGTGACGACCTTGGCCATGCAAGCCTGTTGGTGGACATCGACGGAGATGGTCTGGACGACCTTGTTCTGGGGGCTCCAGAGTCCGACCTGGGGGCAGCGGGCGCCGGCGCGGTGTTTGTGATCTTGGCCGATGGGGCCTCGGGTGCGGTGTCGCTGCCCGGGGATGCCGACTGGACGGTGACGGGCCCGGTGTCGGCCCGCTCGGGGACCGGGGGCACAGCCGCGTGGGTCAGCCCCGCCGCCGGGAGTGGGGTGGGGGTGGGCGACATCGACGGCGATGGCTACGCCGATCTGGTGGTGGGGGCCCCGGAGGAAGACTCCATCGACACCAACGCCGGGGCGGTCTTTGTGGTCCTCGGCAGCCTCAGCGCCACCACCGGCACGACCACGTCGATGGACAGCGCATCCACGGTGTTGCTGGGCACGCTGGAGGGGGACCACCTCGGCGCGGTCGTCGCGGTGGACGACCTCGATGGGGACGGCTTCGCGGACCTCGTCCTGGCGGCCCCCTATGGCGACAGCTCCACCGGCAATGGCGATGCGGGCGTCGTCTTCGGCGTGGACGGCGCAACCCTGGCGACGGGCACGACTGCGGCCTCCGGGGCGGCCCGCTGGGTGGTGGAGGGGGGGGCGGCCGACGATGAGCTGGGCCGGGCAATGGCGCTCGGAGATCTGGACGGGGACGGCGCTCTCGACCTGGTGCTGGGTGCGCCCTACTCCGACGCTGGGGCCTTGGTCGGGGGGGCGGCCTACGCGTTCTTGTCGGTGGGGGCGACCTCGGGCACCCTCGACGCAGACCTTGATGCCGACGTCATCCTCACCGCCGACCGCAATGGTGCCTTCCTTGCCAGCGCGCTGGCCGCCCGGGACCTCGATGGCGACGGCACCGCAGATCTGGTGCTTGGTGCCCCCGGGGCGAGCGGGGGGGCGACGGGCTCGGGCATCGTCGGCGTTGTGCTTGACCCCACCAGCAGCACGTCCTGGACCATGTCCGACTTCGACAGGCTCATATTGGGGGACGCCAGCGGGGGCGCCCTGGGCACAGCGGTCGCCATGGTGCTGGACCACGACGATGATGGCCTCGACGACGCTGTCTTCGCTGCCCCGTATGCCGACAGCGCCAGCTTCACCGAGCCCGGTGCGGTGTGGTGGACGAGCATTCAAGCCGACTTCCCGGATGCCGACGGGGACGGCTTCATCGACCAGGCGGCGGGTGGACCGGACTGCGACGACAGCGATGCCACCGTGCTCCCCGGGGGCACCGAGACCGCGTTGAACGGCCTGGACGACGACTGTGACGGCTGGATCGACGATGCGGCCGTGCTGCGCACCGACGAGGACCTCTGGGACTGGGACCTCGACGAAGAGCTGGCCACCACTGACCACGACACCTTCGACATGGAGTCCGTCGGCAACGGCGATGACCTCGACCTGGCCTACGTCTCCAGCGGCGTCACCTTCGTCCCGACCGACACCTTCATCGCGTCGAGCCTGGTGTACGGAGCGCTGCCCGCCGGCTCCCTCGGTGGCCGGGTCTCCAACGACGGCACCGACAATGGCGTGGCCATCCGCTTTGACGAAGATGTTGATGCAGTGGCCCTTCAGGTGTTGGATCCCTCAGGGGACTACACCGTCTCGGCCCTCTACGATGGTGTCGTGGTGCTCACCGACACCACGCTGACGCTCCACGGCGACGACCGCACCGGCGGGCTGTTCCTGGGCCTCACCTTTGCCCAGAGCATCGACACACTGGTGCTCACCGGCGAGCTGACGGACGCCTTTGGCATCGACGACCTCAAGGTGGTCTGGGCGACCGGCACTGACCGAGACGGGGATGGCTACGACGAAGACGCCGGGGACTGCGACGACAGCGACGCCGCCATCTCGCCCGGGGCCACCGAGGACCTGACCAATGGCATCGACGACGACTGCGACGGGGTCATCGATGGGGGCGCATCGGACGGCTACTCGGACGAGACGGTGTGGTCGGCGGCCGCCGGGCTGATCCCGGAGCGCATCGACTTCGAGAGTCCCGCCCTGCTGGACGTGATCGACGACGAGTACCTGAGCCTGGGCCTGAGCATCGACGGCACCCTCACCGTGGTCGATGACGTGGATGGTGCCGCCCCGGTGGACCTCCAGGCGGGCGAGGCCTCCAGCACCGTGACCTTCGTCTTCAAGGAGACCCAACCGGCCGTCGCGATGCACATTCTCGACGCCGCCGGCACGGTCACCTTCGTGGGCTCGGCGGCGGGCACCGAGCTGTACCGGGAGACCCTCGATCTGGAGGGCGACAACGTCGACGATGGCGTGTTCATCGGCTTTGTCTATGCGTATGGCATCGACCAGCTCGAGGTGAGCAGCGACACCAGCGCCGATGTCTGGGGCATCGACAGCGTTGTCTTCTCGGAGCTCGGTCTCGATGACGCTGATGGGGACGGCTACACCGAGGCCGACGGCGACTGCGATGACGACGACGCCACCACAAACCCCGATGCCACGGATGTCTGGTACGACGGCGTGGACAGCGACTGTGGCGGCGAAGACGACTACGACAGCGACGGCGACGGCCACACGAGCATCCTGTACGGCGGCTACGACTGCGATGACGGGTCCAGCGACGTCAGTCCGGATGCCGAAGAGATCTGGTACGACGGCATCGACAGCGACTGCCTCGGCGATGACGACTACGACAGCGATGGCGACGGCCACACGAGCGCGGCCTATGGGGGCACCGACTGCGACGACGCGTCGGCCAGCACCAACCCCGACGCTGTTGAGATCTGGTACGACGGCGTGGACAGCGACTGCGACGAAGCCAGCGACTATGACGCTGACGGCGATGGATACGGGGCTTCAGGCTTTGGCTTTGGCACCCTCGGGGGCGGGGACTGCGACGACTCCAGCGCGAGCGCGAGCCCGGGCGGCACCGAGACTTGGTACGACGGGGTCGACAGCGACTGCGACGAGGGCAGCGACTACGACAGCGACGGGGACGGCTACGACTCCGCGGTCTACGGCGGGCTCGACTGCAACGACTTCCGCGCGGACGTGAACCCCGACGCCACCTCGGACGCGTGCTACGACGGGGTTGACCAGGACTGTGATGGGTCCAGTGACTTTGACTGTGATGGTGATGGCTACGACATTGACAGCTACTCCGGCGGCACGGACTGTGACGACACGGACGCCGCCATCAACCCCTACGCGACCGACATCCCCCGCGACGGCATCGACAGCGACTGTGATGGTGCGGCCGAGTTTGACGACGACGGCGACGGGGTGGACGGTGTCGAAGACGGCGGCACCGACTGTGACGATGAAGACGCCACCATCTATCCGGGGGCGACGGAGGTCTGGTACGACGGCGTGGACCAGGACTGCAGCGGTGGAAGCGACCACGACGCCGATGGGGACGGCATCGACACCATCGCGGCCGGGGGCGCAGACTGTGATGACACGGACGGTGCGGTCTACCCGGGGGCCACGGACTTCTACTATGATGGCGTCGACAGCAATTGCGATGGGGCCGACGACTACGACCAAGACGGCGACGGCCACGCAGTCGACTGGTACGGCGGCGACGACTGCGATGACGAGGACGCCGCCATCTCGCCCTCGGCGACGGAGCTCTGGTACGACGGCGTGGACCAGGACTGTGCCGGGGACAGCGACTTTGACGCCGACGGGGACACCGTCGGCAGCGATGTGTGGGGTGGGCTGGACTGCGACGACAGCGACGCCACCATCTCTCCGCTGGGGGTGGAGATTCCACTGGACGGGACCGATCAAGACTGCGATGGCATCGATGATGTCGACGACGATGGGGACCGTTGGTGGTCGGCGGACGACTGCGACGACCACAACGCGCTGACCTTCCCGGGCGCGCCGGACGCCTGCTACGACGGCGTCGACAGCGACTGTGATGGCTGGAGCGACGAAGACTGTGACCGGGACGGCGTGGACGCGCTCTCAGCGGGCGGTGCGGACTGCGACGATGCCGATGCAGCGGTCTTTCCCGGGGCAGCGGACCGCTGGTATGATGGGGTCGACAGCGACTGTGCAGGCAACGATGACCACGACGCGGACGGCGATGGCTTTGCCATTGCGGTGTGGGGGGGAGGGGACTGCGATGACACCGATCCCGACGTCAATCCCGACGTGCCCGAGGACGGCTGTGGGGGCGGCGACGAAGACTGCGATGGTGTGGTGGACGAAGACTGCGGAGAGGGGGACGGCGCAGATGACGGCGGCGATGGCGCAGACGGGGGCGATGGCGCCGATGGGGGCGATGGCGCAGACGGGGGCGATGGCGCGGGAGATGGCGGGGACGGCAGTGCGGGAGATGGCGGAGACGGGAGCGATGGCGGCGACGGCGATGCTGGAGACGGCACCGGCGAAGATGGCTATGCCGAGGACCTCTTGGACGGGTGGTCGAGGCCGGTCGATCCGGGCGCGGACACCGGCGCGAAGGACGACGGCTGTGGTGGATGTGCCACGGGCAGCACCGGGGCCGGCTGGCTTGCGCTCGCCCTCGGGTTCCTGGGCCTCCGCCGCCGGCGGCGCGATGGCACCGAGCGCTCAAGCTGACCGGTGCACGCTGTCCCCGCGGCGGTCCGCCAACACCAGCAGTGGACCGAGCAAGAAGAGGTCGGCGTACAGCGCGGTGACGATGGCCCAGGCGGTGAGCAAGCCGAAGTTCAGCGTGCCCGCAAACTTGGATCCCGCGAACGCCAAGAACCCAAAGCCCAGCAGCACTGAAGTCGTCACCACCGAGCGGCCTGCTTCTCGGTATGCCGTGCTGACGGCCGTTCTCGGGTCTTCCCCAGCGCCCCGGGCCCGCTCGTAGACCGCCAACAGGTGAATGGTGTCGTCGACTGCGATGCCCAGCCCGATGCTCATCACCATGGCCGTGCTGGGCTTGAGTGCGAGGCCAATCATCCCGAGCAAGCCCAGGTGAAGTGCGATGGGCACGATGTTGGGGACCAATGCAACAGCGGTGCGCCGGGGGGAGCGGGTGAGCACCAGCCCGAGCACCGCAATGAGGCCCAGTGCGAGACTGAACGACCCAAAGAACTGACGGGTGAGGGTGCCATTGACCTCTTGGGCCAGCCAGCCCACGCCGGTCACCGTTGCCGTGGCACCGAGGGGGCCAAAGTTCCTTCGGAGCTCGGCGCGCAGGTCATCGACGAGCTTCACGGTGGCGTGGTGGCCCACGTCCCGCATTCGTGCAGCAATGCGCAAGTGGCCGGGGTTCCCGTCATCGTCCCGCGCCATCAAGGACCCGGCCGCGTCCTCGCCCGCCAGCTCCATCGTCAACAGCGTCTGGGCGGCTGCGGCGGGGGTGGGGGGCAGTCCCGGGGCGTCGGAGAGCAAGGTCCAGCCCCGCTCCAGCAAGTCGGGAAGCGCGAGGGCATGGCCGATCTCGGGACGTGCCCGCAGCCACGCCGTCGTCTGTGCGGTGGCTGCCAGCACTCCCGGATCCAGCGGGTCGCCCTTGGTCGCCACGTCCACCTCCAGCGGCAGCACCCCGCCGAACTCGGCTTCCATGCGGGCCTGGGCATCGGCCACTGCGCCGCCTCGCTCCAGATCCTCCAAGATGCGGTACTCCACGTGTACCCGGGGAATGCACACCAGCAGGGGAACCAGGGGGAGCATGGCCAGCCCGAGGCTGCGTCCGGGTCGTGCGGTCAAGCGGTCGGCCAGCTGGGCCAGCCACGTGCCCTGCGCCTTGGCACTGCGCAGGGCGCGCTGTCGCGGGGGCCCCAGCCAAGCGAGTGCCGGCGGGACGAGCAGCATCGTCGTCAAGAAGGCCAGCACCACCCCCAAGCCGGTGGCGATGCCAAAGGTCTGGATGGGGGGCAGCCGGGTCGCCCGCAGTGCAAAGAAGCCGAGCGCAGTGGTGCCGCTGGTGAGCAAGCACGCCAGTCCCACCTCTCGGGCTGCGACTTCGGCTGCCCCCCGCCAGTTCGCACCTTCAGCGCAGCGGTCGGCGAAGCGGTGCACCAGGTGAATCACGTCGCTGGTGCCCACCACGAGGACCACCGCGAGGAATGCCGGGGCAAACATGTCGAAGGGGGCGCCGAGCGCGGCGTGGGCCCCAGCGGCGAGCCAGGCACCGAGCACAATGGCCACCGTGCCGAGCACCACATGGCGCAGGTCCCGGAAGGCCGCGATGAAGAAGGACGCGCTGATGAGCGTGGCCACGGGGATCAACAGCCGCAGGTCCGCCAGCATCAGGCGCACGTACCAGGTCCGCACCACCGGCAGCCCAGCCAGCGCCCAGTCGCCACCCTGCTCGCTCAGCCAGCCCTCGATGTCGCTGATCAAGGCCTCTCGGTCGGCGTGGGCGGCGACGATGGGCGCCGTTCGGGCCAGCACCGCCCCCGTGCCGCCATCGGGAGAGACCAACACACCCGCGAGCAGTGGATCCCGCTCCCCGGGCTCGGGAAGCCGGGTGGTGAGCGTGCCCGAGCCATCTCGGTGCAGCCGGGGGGTGGCCGCGGCGTGGGCCACTTCGACAAAGCGGGGGTCGTTGCTCAAGCGTGCAGCGAGCGTGGCCAGACTGGGGTCCTCCGGTGCCGTGCCCTTCTCTGGAATGACCATCATCACGTCATCTTCGCGGCCGAAGCGCTCCCGGTGCTCCGCGGCAAAGGCCGCCGAGGGGCTGTCTTTGGGGTACATTCGCTCGATGCTGAAGTCGACAGTGGCCGTCCGCAGGGCCATCCCGGCGAGCATGACCGCGATGGCCAACACAGCCAGCGCGAGGCGAGGGCGGCGGAGGCTGAGCAAGAACAAGGACATGGCGATGCCGAGCCAGAGGTGCGCCCCCGCGGGCAGGCGGTGGACCGATCAGGCGGAGGTGGCCTGAGTGAGGGGCTTCTGGGCTTCCACATAGAAGCTGGCGAAGACATGGGCGTTGCGGCGGTGGCGGGGCAGCACCCAGCTCAGCTCGGCAGTGTGGAGCAAGTGCATCTTCAGCTCTGGCGCCAGCGTCTCGAAGGCCCCCGACAGCAGGGCCTTGAGGGCGTCATCGGGGGCATCACTGCCGGCCGCGCGCAGTGTCTCGCCGAGGCGCCGGTCCCGGGGGGTTGTGTGTTCGGACCAGTCGAAGGGGCTGCTCATCGCGAGGGTGCCCCCCGGTTGCAGTGCCGCGTGCAGCTGTCGCACCGCAAGCACTGGATCGCTTGTGTTGTCCAACACATTGAGTGCAGAGACGAGGCTCATGCGGCCGGCCGCGAGGGGCGGATCCAACACATCGCCGGCAATGGGCACGATGCGCTCGGCGTGAACCCCATCGGGCAGGGTGATCTCCACGGTGGTGTAGTCCCGCCCGCCATTTCTCCAGCGGGGCACCTGGGCCCGACCCTCCCGCAGCAGGGTCGCCAGTGTGCGCAGCGGGGCGAAGCTGGAGTCCATCGCGATGACGCCGGCGGCATGTCGACTGGCGTCGAGTGCACCCACCCCCAGGGCACAACCGGCGTCGAGCACCCACGCATCGGGCTGGGCCTGCAGGCACACGGCCCGGCGGCCCTCGTGGAAGCGGTACCAGTCCTGCTCCAGCGCACGAATCGGCCCGGGGAGGTGGTCCGCTTCATCGGCCTGCCCACACAGCGGCCGGGCGTAGACCGCGAGCATCTGGCGGTCCCAGTTCTGGGCCTCGTGGTCGGCCCATGCGCCGCGCACCCAGTCGTCGAGGTGGGGGTGGAGGTCATCCCGCCACATCAGCGCCCGCTCCTGTTGGCGCAGCCAGGCGCCCACGTCCTTGAACACGACGGCCACCCCGTCGATGACGGGAAAGCGCGCGGGGCATCGAGTACACCGCAGCATGCCCTGAATGACGTGTCCATCATTGTTTTGGGCCCAGATCTCAGCGATGTCCAGCCGAGGGTGCTGGTACACACCCTGGGCGTCGGGCCCCCGACAGACGGGGCATGTGATCAAGCCCGCTTTCGCGGCGGTTTCAAGCATGCGCTGCACTCCCTCGTGGGGGCCGACACCGCTTGGCATGGCCCCTCGGATCCCTTATCCTCGGACAGTCCCCGTCGATGGAGCCCCCCATGGGCAAGCCCGCAGCTCGTGTGACCGACAATTCCCAGGGCACGCCCCACTGCCACTCGGTCCACCCGTGGAGCCCGGTGCCCCATCCGGTCATCGGTCCGATCAACGCGGGGTCCCCTGACACGACCATCGAAGGCCAAAAGGCCGCACGGATCGGGGATCCTGGGGCGCACAGCTCGGCGGTCTGCTGCGGTCCCAACACCTACATCATCACGGCGGGCAGCGGCACGGTCTCGACCAATGCCATTCCCCAAGCCCGCCTCGGCGACCAGACGCTGCACTGCGGCATGGCCTCGGGCACCATCATCATGGGTGCAGGCACCGTCCTCGTCGGCTGATCACGCCCTTGGGGAGCCCGCATGAACCTGTTTCTCGGCCGGGGTTGCAACGAGTCCTGCTCGTTTTGCTACGCCGGTGACTTCTTTCAGGGCGCGGCCCCCGTCAAGCGAGGCTCCGTCCTCGAACAGATTCGTGCGTATGCCGCGCTGGTGGCCGATGCGCCGCCGCTGCCCCAGTGGAGCGAAGACCTGGGCGAGCTGGCGATGACGCTGTTCGCGAGCCGCTCGGTGAACTTGTTGGGTGGCGAGCCCACCATCCATCCCGACTTTGTGAAGATTGTCGAGACGGTCCATGAACAGGGCCTCGGCGCCATTGTCTTCACCAACGCTTCCAAGCCCGAGCGCATCGAAGCGGTGGCCGACAAGCTGTGGAGCATCACGGTCAATGGCCACTTTGCCCACCGGGCGCCGAAGCTGCCCTTCGACATCCGGCGCATCTTCGCCAACCTGCCCGTGCGGCCCAATGAAGACGTGGTGGAGCTGCTTAAGCCCATTCACGACGCGGGCATCCGGGCTGTGTTCTTGGCCTTTGCAACACCGGTGGGTGGTGCCGACCCCCACTGCTTCACGCCCGAAGACCAGGACGAGATGCGCCGGGTGCACGGCTTGGCCCTCGCCTACTGCGAAGACGTGGGCATCCACCTCGGCTACGATTGCTCTTTCCCGCTGTGTGTGGACGAGCGGGTGAAGCAGTCCCGGTGCACCAGTGTGCCCGTGATGGACGAGAGTGGGTACATGACCATCTGCGGCGGTGAGTACGCCTATGCCGAGGGTCGACGCCACGTCTCAAAGTTCGAGAGCCTCGACCAGCTCCACCGATACACCCTCGGGCTGATCGACAACCTGCGCGCCTTGCCGTCCAAGTTCGACATCTGCAACCAGTGCCCCGAGTTCAACGTGCGGTGCCACGGGATGTGCCTGGCCTACCGCGAGAAGCCGGCGTTGGTCGAGGCTCCGGCTGCTCGCTGAGTCCAGATCACGACATGGCCAGCTCTGGGCCCGCTGTGTTGGGTTGGGCCCCACGATAGCGATGCTGCACGGCCAACATCCGCAAGAAGTTCTGGTAGATGAGGGGGGCGGGGTAGTCCACCAGCTCGGCGACGGGCCGGTTGGTGCGCCGCCAGCGGCTCCAGTCACTCGTCAGCACGCGCACTCCATGTCGCGAAGGTGACGTGAAGAAGGGCGTTCCCGGGTAGGGCGTGAACGTGGAGATGTCCACCCAGCTCACGAGGTCCTGGGCCCACAGATCCTCCAAGAACGACAGGGTGACCGCAGACTCTTGGGGGGTGTCGCCGGGGTGGCCCACGATGAAGAAGGTCGCGGACTCCAGCCCCGCTTCGCGGACAATCCTGAGGCTCTGGGCGATGCGATCGACGGCGAGGCCCTTGTTCATCGCGTCGAGCACCACCTG
>CALOBC010000028.1:0-68002 GCA_942491145.1 Myxococcota bacterium
CGCGTCGACCACATGCAGCCAGGTGTGGCCGAGCGACACGTGCTCCAGCTCGCCGAGGGTGGTCGGCAGCTCCCCGGGGCTGGAATGGGTGGGGCCGATGACCACACGCCCTGGCGGCAAGGCCACCACGTCGTCCACCCCGGCACAGAAAGTCCACCCGGCCTCTCGCATGCGCCACCGAAAGGCCCACTCCCCGGTGAAGCAACCGGGCTGCAGGTGGGCCGGCACCGCCGCCAGTGCCCGATCAGCAGCGAGCACAGCGGCGTGGTGGAGCTGGTGCTCGGCAACGGTGAGGGCGGTGGCAAGGACCGCGGACAGGGCGATCCCAACCCCAAAGACCAGGCGGCCATCCCCCCGACGGGAGGCGATGCGGTCGACCAGCAGCGCAAGCGGGGCCATGGCCGGCAGCAAGTAGCGAGGCGCCGAGAAGTTGTGGCCGAAGGCGACCCCCGCGAGGACCGCAAGCAGCCAGGCCCCAATGAGCAGCCCGTCGTGGCGGGTCTTGTCGGCACGAGGGGCGTCAGGCCAGATGAGCTCCCGAGCGGCGAGGCCGACGAGCATCGCTCCGAGTGCGGCCAAGATGACGGCCAACAGGGCATCTTGAGTGCTTGTGCCCTCCGGCATGCCCCACCACACCAGCCCCCCGGCCAGCACAGTGACCGCCGGCAGCGCCCGGCGCCAGGGCAGGATCAGCACAGGCAGTGCCGTCACGCCCAGGCTGAGGCGCACGGCGGCGCCGAGCCAGCGGGGGCCCACAGCGCCGGACGGGATCTCGGCGGCCCGAGAGAGCACCTCCACCAAGTGAACCCGGCCGTAGGCGAGCGCGAGCCACAGCTCCGTGCCCAAGAACACCGCGGCAAAGGCCAACCAGAACGGCACCGTGTCGCTGAGCTGGCGGCGAGACTGGCCGTGGAGGGCGAGCACCGGAAGCACCATCAGCGCGGGATACTTGGTGGTCGCCGCCAGCCCTGCGGCCACACCAGCCCACAGCATCCAGCGCCGGCGCACCGCACCGTTCACCGACAGTCCTTCGAGCCACCAGCACACGGCGGTGGCTTCGAGGGCGGTGACCATCAGGTCGGGCATCAGGCCCCGCTGCACGCCGAGCAGCGTGATCGGGGCCAGCAAGAAGCCCACTGCGACGAGCCAGGGACGGTGGGCGATGCGCTCGGCGAGGCGGCCCACACTCCACCCGAGCAAGGCGGCCCACGGAAGGCCAGCAGCAACCTTCAGGGGCCAGATGGGCGCACCCGTGCGTGCCCAGGCGTGCACCCACAGCAAAAAGGCCGGTGGATGGGCAAAGACGAAGGCATCGGCCTCGCGGGCGCTGCCCCAGGGCGGCCACGGACGCCACCAGTCGTAGGGGCGCGCCGGGTCGAGCATCCCGGCGATCTCGAGGTAGCTCTCTTCATCGAGCACAGGCACGGCCGCGGAGAGCAGCAGCACGGCCACCATGGCGGCCAGGCTGAGCCCAAGCCGTGGGGCGCGCAGCAGCCGCATCAGCCGACGATCGCAAACTCCCGCAGGACCTCGTTGAGCGAAGTCTTGCGGTCGGTGCTCTCTTTGCGGCGCCCGATGATCAAGGCGCAGGGCACGTGGTACTCGCCGGCGGGAAAGCGCTTGGCGCGGGTGCCGGGGATGACCACGGCACGGGCGGGCACGCGGCCCTTGTGCACCACTTCTTCGGGCCCGGTGACGTCGATGATGTGGGTGGACGCGGTGAGCACCACATTGGCCCCCAGGACGGCTTCGCGGCCGACGCGCACACCCTCGACGATGATGCTGCGAGAGCCGATGAATGCGCCATCTTCGACAATGACGGGCACGGCACCGGGGGGCTCAAGCACCCCGCCGATGCCGACGCCGCCGGAGAGGTGAACGCCCTTGCCGATCTGGGCGCAGGAGCCCACCGTGGCCCAGGTGTCCACCATGGAGCCGGCACCCACCCGGGCGCCGATGTTGACGTAGCCGGGCATCACGACGCAGCCGGGCTCGACGTGGGCGCCATACCGAATGTGGCCGGGCGGCACGAGGCGCACGTTTTGGGCAGCCAGGTCCGTCTTGAGCGGGATCTTGTCGTGAAACTGGTAGGGACCGACGTCGTGGACGGCCATCTCGGCCACACGAAAGTATAGCAGGATCGCCTTGGTCACCCAGGCGTGCACGGTCCAGTCACCGTCGGGGTCGTCCGGCGGGCTGGCCACCCGCAGCGCACCCTCGTCGAGCAAGGCCAGGACTTGCTCCACAGCGTCCACATCGACCCCGTCCTTGGGGCCCGAGAAGCTGGTGAGGATGCGGGCTTCCAGGTCGGCAAGATCAGTCGCCACGGGGTCTCCAGAGAGGCAGGGGGGACAAAGCAGTGGAGCCGCCGACCTACAGCACTTGCCGCCACAGCGCCACCGCGTCTCGACAGTCGTCCACCGTGGGCACCATGGCGAGGCGCACAAAGCCCGCGCCGGCCTCGTCACTGATGCCGAACATGCGGCCGGGGCTGACGGCGAGCCCCCGGTCGAGCAGCAAGCGGGCCCAGCTCTCATCGGTGTGGCCGTCGGGCACCCGCACCCACAAGTAGATGGCGGCGTGGCGGCCGATGACGTCCAAGCCAACTTCGTCGAAGAAGTCCAGGAACACACGCTTCTTGGCGGCGAAGGCTTCCCGTCGGGGGGCGACATGGTCATCGTCGGCCCAGGCGACGGCGGCGGCGGCGTTGACGAAGTCTTGGGGCACAAGCCCGGGGTTGCTGCGCAGGGCGGCGAGCTGGGCGATGACCGCCGGGTCGCCGGCCACGAAGCCGGAGCGGTAGCCGGTCATGCCGGAGCGCTTGCTCAAGCTGTGCAGCACGAGCACGTTGTCGCGGGCGACTTCGAGTAGGGAGGGCGGTGCTTCGTCGAGCCAGATGTCGGCATAGGTCTCGTCGGAGACCAGCAGGATGTCGTGCTTGTGGGCCAGCTCCGCGGTGCGCTCCAGCACCTCGCGGCTCATCACGGCGCCCGACGGGTTGTGGGGGGTGTTGATCCACAGCAGCCGGGTCTCGCGCAGCACCCGCTCGGGAAGCTCCCAAGGACGGAAGACGTGGTCGCCGTGCAGCGGCACTGCGGTGGGCACCCCGCCGGCGAAGCTCGCCCCCCGGGCACACGCTGGGTAGCCGGGATCAGGAAAGACCACGCGCCGGTCAGGCGCATTGGCATCGATGACCAGCAGGGGCATGTGGAAGACCACTTCCTTGGCCCCCGCCGTCGGCAAGATCTCCCGCGCCGGGTCGAGGTCCACCCCGAACCGGCGTTGGAGGTAGCCGGCAATGGCGCCGCGCACGGCCGCTGAGCCCCGAACCTTGGGGTAGGGGCACACCGGCGAGATGGCCCCGAGCAGCGCTTGGCGGATGAATTCTGCCGTCGGCTCGACCGGATCGCCGATGGTGAAGTCGTAGATGCGGACCCCACGCCGGCGCATCTCGGCCTTGCGCCGATCAAGCTCCACAAAGGGGTAGGCGGGAAGCGCCTCGAACACGGGGTTGTAGCGGGGCATCCGCAACGCTCGCAGCAGAAGGGAAGCCGCAGACTACCCCACGCGGCCCCCCGTGCCCGCGATGGGAGTCCATTCTCCGCCCAGCGTCGACCGTCCGGGTTGGATAAGCGCCGCCCCTTGTCGCGGGCCAGCCGCGCATGCTCTGGGAGTACCGATGCTCGCCCTGATGCTGTTGAGCGGCTGCAGCCTTGTGACGGACCACTACGGTGCCGCCGCCGATCCAACGAGTGTGGAGCCGATCGAGGTCAAAGTGCCCGCCGGCACGAGTCCGCGCACGGTCGGGGCAGTGCTCGCGTCCGCACACGTCATCGACAGTGCCGACGACTTCACGATGTATGTGCGCATCACCAAAGAGGGCAGCTGCCTGAAGGCGGGGCGCTTCCGGTTGTCTCGGTCAATGGACGCGGCCGCCATCTTGGAGACGCTGTGTGGGGTGCCCCTGCCCGAAGACGTGCCGTTCACGATTGTAGAGGGATGGCGGATTCGGGAGATCGACGCGGCCCTGGTGGCCAAGGGCTGGACGTCTCCCGGCGAGTATGCCGCGCTGGCGGCCGATCCGGACAAGTTCACGGCCCCGTTTGCGCTGCCGGCGGGCACGCTGGAAGGCTACTTGTTCCCGGAGACCTACATGGTGATCCCCGACAAGTGGAACACCCAAGCGTTTGTGCAGCGCCAGATCGACACGCTGTCCGAGCGAGTCTTCACGCCAAATAAAGCCGCGATCGAGTCCAGCGGGCGGGCATTCTCGGACATCGTCATCCTGGCGAGCATGCTGGAACGAGAAGAGCCGACGCCGGCTCAGCGGCCGTTGGTGGCGGGCATCATCTGGAAGCGTCTCGACAGTGGCTGGAACTTGGGCATCGACGCCACGTCCCGGTACGAGCTGGACGAGTGGAATGACCGCAAGGCGTTCCTGAAGAAGCTGCGGGACCCGAACGACCCGTACAACTCAAGACTGCGCCAGGGCTTGCCGCCGACGGCGATTGGAAACGCGGGCACGACGGCGTTTGCGGCGGCGATCTCACCGACACCGAGCGAGTTCTGGTACTACCTGCACGACAGCTCGGGTGTGTTGCATCCGGGGCGCAATGCAAGTGAGCATGAGGCGTTGCGGCGGAAGTACAACGTGTATTGAGTTGGGGTTGTGGGAGATGAGGAGACGGGGCCTGCGCCTCGGGTGTCGTGGGGGATGGCTCAGCCTGGGTGGATGGAGCTTCAAGACAACGGCCCCGCCCGTTTGCAGCCCAGACCCAAGCGCCCACTCTCCCCCCCACCGGAGAGCGCCATGTCCCGCCTGCCCCTTGTCTTCCTCCTGATGCTCGGCGCTTGTGCCTCGTCGTCCCCCACGGAGAAGCCCGCGACATCCACCGACGACCCTGCGCTCGTGGACAGCGGCGAGAGTGAAGACTCCGCCGAACCCGTCAACGAGCGAGAGCTCCACCCCGGCATTCACAGCCTCGACGGCCTCGACCCCGACATGCCCCGCGACGACCTCGCCCCCCTCAGCGAGCTCATCGGCACAGCCCAGGTGGTCGCCCTCGGCGAGTCGATACACTACAGCGGCGGCTACCACCAAGTGCGGGCACGCATCATCCCCTACCTCGTCGAGGTCGAGGGCATGCGGGTCGTCGCGTTCGAAGGGCCCTGGGGCGCCGCTGAGGCCACGCGAGCCTACATCGAAGATGGCGAAGGCACCCTCTACGACGCCATGGTCGGCCTGTACTTCTCGGTCTGGCAGAGCCCGTCCACCGCCCACACCATCGCGTGGCTGCGGGCTTGGAACGTCGAGCATCCCGACGACCCGGTCCAGTTCCACGGCTTCGACATCCAACAACCTTGGCACGACAGTCCCTGGCTGCGGGGACTGCTCCGCGACGCCCACCCCGAACCGTACACCCTGCTCGCGGGAATGGAGCCATGCGTCGCGGGCGCGATCGAGCACGAGCGGGACTTCTGGGCCACCGATGACGGGATCGCACTCGCTGCCGGCACGTTCCCGATCCCAGGGCTCACCGAGCGAACGGACTCATGCATTGCAGGACTCACGGCGGTCAACACTTGGCTCGACGCCAACCCTGAATTGGTGAATGCCGCCCGCTCGGCGGATGACCTTGTCTTGGCCCGAGTCGCCATCGTCGCAATGCAAGCCGCACACCAGCAATTTGGCGGCGCAATGTGGGACGTGGAGACCTGGGACGCCCGGGACGCCGGCATGGCGGCGGTCTTTCAGCTGCTCTGGCAGGAACGATCAGGGGGACAGCGGGCCGTCATCTGGGCACACAACGGCCACATCGTCAAAGATGGCGGGGACATGGAGGACTATTCGTACCCTGCCAACTGGGTCGACATGGGCACCATCTTGGCGGACACACTCGGCGAGGACTACGCACCCATCGGCCTCATCGCGTCCGAGGTGGCCTGGAGCTGGCCCGGAATGGAGGACAGACAAGCCGCGCGAAACAACTCACTGGAGCGTCACTTGGAAGAGCTCGGCGCACCATGGTTGCTGATTGACCTTCCTGTGGCCACAGCCGATGGCACGGTGATCGAAGAGGGCGTGGCGTACCCTGCAGGACAACCCGCCCAAGCCACCTTTCGGCCTGTCGAACACTACCGAGGCCTTGTGTATCTTCAGTCGTCCCCGGCGATGGAGTTTTGGCGGGAGTGAGCGCACGCTGCGAAGGCGCTGACCGGACACAACCCACGCGACGCCTCGACACTCAACGGCCGTCGCGAACGGCCGCCACCAGGAAGTCCCGAAACGCTGTCACCTTCTTCGGGACCTGCCCAGCCGACGGGTAGAGCAACACAAGCTCGCCCGCGGTGAGCGGGAGGTCCGCCAGGGTGACCTCCTCCAGCATGCCCTCCCGCAGGTCATCGCGGACCATGAAGCCCGGCAACAGCCCGACCCCCACACCATTGCGAAGCAGCTCGCGCACCAACCCAAAGTCGTCCGCCCAAAACTGGACCAACTCTCGGCGCAGCTCGCACATGCGGGCAGCGTGGGGATGCATCACCCAGACGTGGCGGTCGTCCCCGAGCTGACGCGGTCGCCCCCGACGGGCGAGGTAGCTGGGCGCGGCAAAGAAGCTGCCGCTCTGTTGGCCCAGCCGGCGCAGGGTCAACGACGAGTCCTTGAGGGGACCCGCCACGACACGCACCGCGAGGTCAATGCCCTCCCGCACGAGGTCGACGTGCTCGCCCGTGAGGCGCACCTCAAAGCGCACCGCCGGAAAGCGACGGCTGAAGTTGGCCATCACCGAGGGCAGCACCACAGCGCCAAAGTCCACCGGCGCAGTCAGCCGCAGCAGCCCGGACGGCTCCTCATCCCGCTCGGGGAGCTCCGACATCGCCTGGCGCAGCCCCGTCAGGTGGGCCCGCGTGCGCTCAAACAGGGCCGCACCCGCCGTGGACAGCGCAACGTGGTGGGTGGTGCGGTGCAGCAGCTCCACCCCGAGCTGGTCCTCAAGCGTGGAGAGCCGCCGGCTGACCGTCGCTTTGCCCAGCCCGAGGCGCTCCGCCGCCTTCGTGAAGCTCTCTTCTTCAGCAATCGCGGCGAAGACCACGAGCAGTTGAAGATCGATCTGTGTTTCGTTCATGGAACACCGTGTTGAAAACAAACGCATTGTAGCACGAGGGAAACGCGGGCACGTTGTGGGTGTCCCGGAGGACATCATGCAGAACATCAACTCGACCGCCGCTACCCCCGCACCCAAAGCCCTCAACTACGGCTTGTGGACCGTCCAGATCTTGCTCGGCGCTACCTTCGTGATGGCCGGTGGCATGAAGATGACCGCCCCCGTCGAAGAGCTCGCCCAGCAGATGCCTTGGGTGGGCGGTGCCATGGGCGGACTCGTGCGCTTCATCGGACTTGCAGAAGTGCTTGGCGCCATCGGACTCATCCTGCCCGCCGCCACACGCATCCTCCCGCGGCTCACCACCTATGCGGCCGCCGGCCTCACCACTGTCATGGTGCTCGCATCGGTCACCCACCTCAGCCGCGGCGAGCTCGGTGCCATCGGCGTCAACGCAGTGCTCGGCGCAATGGCCGCGTTCGTCGTGTGGGGACGGGCCAAGGGTGCCCCCATCGCTGCCCGCTGAGCGGACCCGGGACACTCGGTCACATCCGTGGCCACGCCAGTCCCCAACCCAACACCGGAGTCGTGCCCATGGCCTCCCCCCGCATGCCCACTGTCTACATTCCCCACGGCGGCGGTCCTTGGCCCTGGACCCCGGCGTTTACCCCCCAGCTCGCCAGGGACTACGTGCGCCTTCGGGCGTACCTCGAAGGCCTCACGCACCACCTGCCCCGGCGACCCACCGCTGTGGTCATCGTGTCTGCACACTGGGAGGCTCCGGTCCCGACAGTGGTCTCGAACCCCCGCCCTCAGGCCATCTACGACTACCATGGGTTCCCGCCGAACACGTACCAGATCACCTGGCCGGCCCCCGGAGATCCCGCCCTCGCGCAGCGGCTGGCCGGCCTGCTCCACGCCGCCGGACTGCCGTGCGACACCGCACCGAGCCGTGGGTTCGACCATGGTGTGTTTGTGCCGATGAAGCTGGCCCTCCCCGACGCCGACGTGCCGACGGTTCAGCTGTCGCTCGATGCCGGCTACAGTCCGGCGAGACACATCGCCATCGGTCGGGCACTGGCGCCCCTGCGGGACGAAGGCGTGCTCATTGTGGGCAGCGGCATGAGCTGGGAAGACTTTCGAGCGGCCGACATCGTCCGTCGATCGCGGACCTTCGACGAGTGGTTCCGGCGGGTGGCTACGGCCGAGTCTACCGAACGCGACGCCGCTCTCGAGGACTGGACCTCCGCCCCCAACGCCCGGGTGGCCCATCCCCACGAGGAACACTTGCTGCCCATGATGGTCGCGGCAGGCGCCGCCGGTGCGGACCGTGGGCGCATCGCGTGGACAGGCAGCTTGATCGGCATCCAGCTCAGCGCCGTGCACTTCGGCGACACCTGAGCGTCTACCACCACCAGTGCCAAGGACAACCCATGACCGCCGACGCCCCCCGCCCTCCCTCGGCCAGCCATACCGGGCACCCCCAACCCAAGCGGAACCCCCAGAAGGCCCGCGCAGCCGCAGCCCACCCCGACCGTCCCGGTGAAGAGTGCCGCGCCGAGCCGGGCACGTGGCAACCGCAAGTCAACCGCCGCCGGTGCGAAGGCAAGGGTGACTGCGTCGAGGTCTGCCCCTATGGTGTGTTTGCGTTGGGTCCGATCGATGAGGCCGAGTACCAGAGCTTTCCGTTCTTTACCCGCATGAAGCTCCGCGCTCACGGCAAAGTCACCGCCCACCTTCCCCTCGCTGAGGCATGCCGGGCGTGCGGCTTGTGTGTGGTGGCATGCCCGGAGGCGGCGATCACGTTGGTGCAGGTGGCGCCACAGGACACACCCAAGGGTTGAGCATCGACACCGTGGCCACGGAGGTTGCCACGGCGTGCGGACACAAACAACCCAAGACACACGCGGGTGCGGGTCGCCCATCAGAGCCCAGCGGCCTCCAGACCGGCCAAGGTGCCCGCCACCGACGCTCGGGGGTGGCCGGGATCTGCCGCCAAGAACGCCCGGGCGGCAGCGGCAGCATCGCCGCAGCGGCCGATCCGACCCAGCAACTCAGTGTGCAACACCTCAAGCTCCCGGGTCACGGCTGGCGTGGGATCCGGGGCCGAGAGACCCGCCTCGATGGTCTCGACAACCGACTGGGGGTCGACGTCTTGGGCGAGCTGGGTGGTGGCCGTCGAGCTCGGATCACAAAAGCTCTCAACACGCTGAACATGCCCATCGGCACGACCATCAACGACGGTGCCCCAGCACCGCCCTCCCTCGGACATACGTGCCAGCACCAAGCATAGGCCCGTACCCCAGCAAGTGCACCACATCAGACGGCACCGACGGACCGGCGGGCTCGACCTGAGCCCCCCCCCTGGGCCTACAGTGTCTTCAAGAACTCAACGATGGCCAGCCGCTCGTCATCGTCCATGCCGTCGAGCATCTCGTCGTGCCCGCCCAACCCCTGGCCCGGTCCACCGAGGCTCACATGGGCCTCGGTGTCGTCCATCCAGACCGCCGGAATCGCCTCGCCCGTGGGGTAGCCCACACACTGTGCATCAAAGTCGGTCGCCGGGTCTTCGGCAGGCCCCTGAACATAGAACGCGGTGCGCTCGGCAGGGGGACGCAACACATCGCACAGCGAGGGCGCAGCGTTGTTGTGGAAGTAGGGGTAGCGCGCCCAGATGCCGTCGAGCGGTGGGGGCACATACCCCGTCTCACCCGCATCCACGGTGGTCTCCGCCCAGGCCGAGATCGTCAAGCTGTTGAGTTGTTCCAAGTCCACCATCGCCGTTGCCCGGCCACTGTCGGTGCCCACGTCGACACGGAGACTCTGGGGGTGGTAGTGCACCACCGTGGTGGCCAACCGGGCCGCGGCATCCCGGCTGTCGGCATCCTCCGCATCCCAGCCCTTGTCATAGGTGCCGTGGCACTCGGCGCATCGCTCCGCAAAGTAGACTTGGCCCTCTTGGGCCCGACCCTCGTCGATGGTGTCGGCACCAAAGAAGTCGGTCCACCGGGGCGCCTCGTTCGCAAAGACGGCCACCGTCAGCTCATCGACGACCCGCATTCCCTCGTCGCTCTCCAGCCAGCCCTGCAGCTCGATCAGGTCGGCACCCCGACCCAGCTCATTCCACAGAAAGTTTGTCAGAATGGGGTTTCCTTCCACAATGCTGCCGTCGGAGAGCCATCGGGTCTTGTACTTCATCGTCCACCACGGCATCGGCTTGGAGTCGCCGACAACATCGTCGAGAATCATCTCCCGTGGGTTGTCTTCGAGAAACTCATCGAAGGAGGCGTCGGCATCCGCCTTGCGCCGTGCGAGGCTTCCGGCCACCTGGGCCAAGCTGGTGTCCAGGCCCAAGGTCGCCGGCTCCCGGGTGCCCACCGCGCCCAGTGCCGTGACCGTCTCTTCATACATTGCGCGCTCGCTGTCAGTGGCGCCGGTGAGCTGTTGGAAGGTGGCCCCGTCGACGGCCGCGAGGGCAGTGCGGGCAACATGGAACAGTGCATTGGGCCGTGGCCGCTTGTTTTGCAGGCCCATCACCGGGCGGCCAAACAGGGTGTCGACGTGGCAAGCGGCGCACGAGAAGGTGAGCCCCAGCCCTTGATCGGTCTCGAGCCACGTGGCCCCCATCGGGTCGCCCGGCCCCTGGCCTGCGGGGGGCGGCACCCAGTACGGGCTGCCGACCTCGCCCTGGGTCCCGGGAAACGCGGACAGGCCCATGCGTGCATACATGCCCGCCTCGTCGCTAAAGCCCGTCGTGGACGCCAAGACTTGGCGCACCACGTCCGCGTCGGGATCGGTGAACACGGTGCGCAGCGCATCGAGGGGCAGGAGCATGCGGGTGGTCGGCACAGGCCAGTAGAACACGTGCTGCAGACCGGCCTCTCGGGCAGCGAGAAGATCGTCCTCATCGAGATCGTAGATGTTCCCACGGTGCTCACCATCGGCGATTGTGGCACCGCTCGTCCAGTCCGCCACGTCGTGATCGCACACACCGTCGGCGTTCATGTCGAGGCCGGCCGCACAGCCCTCCTCGCCGGACTCGGTGGCCCGCTTGTCGGAGGGCGTGGAGCAGCCAAGGGCAATCAGCAAGATCCAGACCACGGGGGCCTCCGGTGCGCGGGGGGACGAGGGACCCCGCCAAGAACCGCACAATATCGCGGGCGGTCAGGGGCCACGCATGCCCGCGCCCACATTCCACACTTGCCGCACGGTCGGCCCCCCAGGCGCCGACGCCAGTGGCGCGCTGCCTTGGCCGTCCCCGGCACACCACAACTCAACACTACTCAGCCGGGCAGCTCAGCTCACTCCAGACCGGCACCAAGTCCAATGCGGGCGGCGTCTCTGCAAAGTGGCGAAGCACCACATCACGCTCGACCTCGGGCACCAACACCGGCTCTCCCTGCGACCAGCCCACCCGCCCCGGCCGCAGCCCCGTCATCGACCGGCGGGTCCACAAGCGTCCATCCAGCCAGATCTCCAGCCACTGCAACCCAAGCAGATCGTCTTGCGTGAGGGTCAGCCGCAGCTCGGTGTTGGCGTCGACCACCGTGCGCTCGGTCCGGCCGGGCAACAGCAGCTCCACCCGCGCAGGGCCGTCCACCACCATCGGCAAGCCCCGAGACGCGTCGCGGGGACTGGCCGAGAACACCCCCTCAGCCGCCCCATCCACCGACACGATGAGCTGTTCCCAGCCGCCGGTCACGCCACCGCTCCACCATCCATCCGAGACACCATTGGTTCGCACTTCCACCAAACAACCCGCCAGCCCATCCACTTCTTGAGCCTCTGGGAACAATGCAAGCATGCCCTGGCGCGTGTGCAGTGTGGTGCCGCTCTGGAGAACCACTTGCCCCCGAAAGGCCACTGCGGGGCCCGCACACTGAAGCGCCGCGTCGACGCCCTCCCGCACCACCGGCTCAATTGACGCCGGACGGGCCGACGCAATCGACGGCAGCCACCGAAACCACCACATCATGCTCCAGGTCTCGTGGGACACGTCAAGCTCCCAGCCCCGCGGCACCGGCGTGTCGTCTTCCATGGCGTCCACCAGCCCATCCTCGTCCCACTGGCGCAGCCGGATGGGCGCCGTCACGGCCCACGGCAGCACCACCTCAGGCGCCGCAGGCACCGCCGGCTCGGCATCGTCTTCGGACACGTCCGGAAGCACCACCACACCGGCGTCCACGGCACTTGGCCACGGCCCAGCACCCCGCATGTTCAGGAGCCCCAACCTGCGCACACAGCCGTCGCCCGCCGGCCGCTCGATGAGGGCCCAGGGCATCGACAGCCACTCTTCCCCCCCATCGGCGGTGGCGACGGCAACATCCACGACGCGGTCTTCCAGCAGCTCCGCGTCGCCCCCGGGCATCAGCCCCGCGCGCACCCGGGCGACCACCGGGTCTACCCAACGCAGCGCCCCCTCGGCCAGGGGCTGAAGCACCCCACCATCCACAATCATGGGCGCACCCGCCGCGGGGCCGCCGGCCACAGTCCAGGCGCCATCGGCCTGCTCACACACCAGCGCCACATCCGTGGCCAAGCACGCCGTGCCCGCCCACAGATCCGCGTCGCCCTTGGGGCCCAAGATGACGGCTGGCAGCGGATCTCCGGTGCGCAGGTCGAGCATCCGCACCACCGGTCCCGCCGCCACCAGCACACCGTCGGGATGCACCTGCACCCGGGCCCCCCCCGCCAGCTCGCCCAGCGTTCGGGTCCACACCAACTCGCCGGAGAACCCGTCCACCAAGGTCACCTGGCCCTTCGCCCCCAGCGCCACAATGAGGTCATCGGACACCTCAAGCTGCACCGGTGCCGCCCCGAGCCGCCGCGTCCAGACCGGCTCACCGTCCCGGTCCGACACCGCCACCAGCTCTGGCCCCCGGGCCCCGACGATGCGGCCCGGAACACTGACGAGCAGGGCTTCATCGACATAGGGCCGCGACCGCCAAGCCACTTGGCCCGTGCGCACGTCCACTTGGGAGATGCGCCCGCTGCCGTCCCGCACCCACGCCGAGTCCCCGTCGACCGCCGCCACATCCGTCAGCCCCAGGGGGGTCCGCACCTTGTGCCAGCGCATCGCCAGCGGGTCGATCCAAAGCAGCTCACCAGCGCGGGTGACGCCCACGCCCGAGTGGTCACCCAACAGGACCCCCGGCCGGAGCGCCTCGCCGGGATCGACCACCACCACAACAGTCCCGTCGATGCCGTCCACGACATGCACGCGGTTGGCGGCTTGGACCCAGGCCCGCTCTCCATCCCACTCCAGCGCCGTGGGCTGACCGGGAATCGGGGTGCGCCACACCTCGGCCGCATCCCGCACATGCTCGGGTGCCCCCTTGCCCTCCGCTGCGACACCCCGGCCCGCACCCGGCGAGAGATGACGCCATGTGACTGTGGCCACGGCTTCCCGACCACTCAGCGTGGTCCACGGCCCGTCCGGCACACCCGCCTTCATCGCGCCGACCCGCACCAGTCCGTCCTTCTCGACCAGTCGCCAGACCCCTTCGGGCCGGCCATCCACATAGCTGCCCTCCGCAATCAGGCCGCCCGACGCATCAAAGCGGCGCCCCGGCCCCTGTCGCTTGCCATCCGGCCGCAGGCAGACCTGTTCCGTCTCGGCCTTGCCCGGCACCTTGACCTCGGCCGGGGACGTGCCCGGGGGACAGTCCGCCACAGCCTGGGCGCCGGCAGGTCCCGCGAAGACAGCGCCCAGCACAGCAATCACCACAGAGCGAAGCAACAGCACCATCCCAGGAATGCAACCGCGGAGGCGGCGCCCGGTCCCATAACGAGCGACGGGACCGGGGGACCGCCATGTCCCGACACCAGGGGCCTTTGCTCCCCTCCCCTTCGGGCTAGGCCGACCCGAGCCGCCGGCTTCCCACAGCGCTGAGGCCCCCCTGTCCTGGGCGCTCCCACACACGTCCGGCCGGCCGCCGCAGCGCGCTGGTTTTCGCTTTGACCCCCGAGCGCGTAGGATCCGGACTCGACTGTCGTGGAGCCCCCATGTCCCCTTCCAGCGTCTGGCCCGCCCTCACCTTGTCTCTCGCACTGTGGGGCGTGGGCTGCGAAGCCACCGACAAGGCCGCCGGAGAGCGGGACACCGGCGCTGTGACGGCCTCGGGCAGCGATGGCGACGACGGCAGTGGCGAACCGAGCGACCCGGACAACGACAACGACGGTGTCCCGGCGAGCGTGGACTGCGACGACGCCGATCCCGACGTGCACCCCGGCGGCACCGAGATCTGCGATGGCAAAGACAACGACTGCAACGGCACCATCGACGGCGAAGAGGCCGAAGACGCCGAGACCTGGTACGCCGACGTGGATGGCGACGGCCATGGGGACCTCGAGGCCGAGACGACAACCTGCGAGCCGCCGGCCGAACATGTCCAGAACAACGATGACTGCGACGACACCGACGGCGACCGCTTCCCGGGTGCGCCAGAGCTGTGCAATGGCATCGACGACGACTGTGATGCGCTCATCGACGACGAAGACGACAACCTCGCGGAGTCCGAGGGCAGTGTCTTCTACCGGGACACCGATGGCGACGGCTTCGGCGAGACATCCGACAACACCCAAGCGTGCCTCCAGCCCGAAGGCTTCGCGGCCGCGCTCGGGGACTGCGATGACAGCCGACCGGAAGTCCATCCGGGCGCGTTGGAGACCTGCAACGGCTGGGATGATGACTGCGACGAGCTCATCGACGACGCCGACGCCGACGTGGACTTGGGCACCACCCGGTCCTGGTACGCCGATGCGGACGGCGATGGCCACGGCGATCCCGACGACAGCACGGTGAGCTGCGCGCCCCCCTCGGGGCACGTGGCGGACGGCGACGACTGCAACGACTTAAACCCCAGCATCAGCCCGAGCGCGACGGAGATCTGCGACCGCGGCAACGTCGACGAGGACTGTGATGGTGTGTACGACGACAACGACAGCTCCACAGACCCGGCCACAATGACCGAGTGGGCACCGGATGCCGACACCGACGGGTACGGCGATGCAGCGGCCACCCCCAGCCTGTTCTGCGACGACCCGAGCACCGCCGCGGACATGTGGGTGACGGACCTGACCGACTGCGACGACGCAGCGGCGGCCATCCACCCGGGGGCGCAGGAGGTCTGTGACGACGCCGACATCGACGAAGACTGCGACGGGCTCAGCGATGACGACGACAGCTCGGTCGACTCCAGCACCCGCTCGCTGTGGTACCCCGACGGAGATGGGGACGGCAGTGGAGATCAGAGCGACCCGGGCAGCTTGTTCTGCAATGATCCCACCGACGCCACGACCACGTGGCTTGCCGACAACACTGACTGTGACGACACGGACAGCGCCATCAACCCGTCCGCAACCGAGATCTGCGACGCCGCCGACATCGACGAAGACTGCAACGGGCTGGCCGACGACGAGGACAGCAACGCCGACAGCGCCACGCGCACGAGCTTCTACCCGGACGCCGACAATGACGGCTACGGCGATGCTTTGGCCACCGCCACCGACCTGTGCGACGACCCCTCCGACGCGGATCTGGCCTGGCTGACCACCCAGCTGGACTGCAACGACGACGACAGCAGCATCAACCCGGCGGCCACCGAGGTGTGCGACGACAACGACACCGACGAGGACTGCGATGGCTTGACTGACGACCGGGACGCCAGCGTGGACCCGGCGACGCTCGTGGACTGGTACCGAGACGCCGACGAGGACGGCTTTGGCGACGGGACCCGCACCCCGACCAGCGTGTGCAACGACCCGACGACCGCGTCGGTGACCTATGCCGCCGACGACACGGACTGCGACGACACCGACAGCGCCATCCACCCCGCGGCCACCGAGGTCTGCGATGGCGTGGGCATCGACGAGGACTGCGATGGCCTGATCAACGACGACGACAGCTCGCTGGACACCAGCACCCAAGACCCGTGGTACCCCGACGTCGACACCGATGGATACGGGGATCTCACGGCCACGGCCACAATGGCCTGCGTCGACCCGAGCACCCGGTTCTTGCTGTATATCAGCGACCACACCGACTGCGACGACACCCTGGCCAGCGTGAACCCCGGCGAGACCGAGGTGTGTGACGCCGGCGACGTGGACGAGAACTGCAATGGGCTGAGCGACGATGCCGACAGCACCGTTGATGGGTCCACCCAACAGTCGTGGGTGCCCGACCAAGACGGCGATGGCTACGGCGATGCCGCCGCGGTGGCGACCGTGTCCTGTGAAGACCCGAGCACCGGCGCCCTGGCTTGGCTGACCGACAACACGGACTGTGACGATGATGACGATACCATCAACCCCGGCGCAACCGAGGTCTGCAACGGCTGGGACGACGACTGTGACAGCGGCACAACCGAGGCCAACTTGGCCACCGGGTTCTCGTCCAGCGGGGCCGCCACGGACCTCTCGGCAAGCCTCGGCGCCGGCACCGCGTCGAGCCCGGCCACCGTCAGCTTGGCTGGCCACGCCGAGGTCAACATCTGTGCCGGCATTTGGTACACCGCCCTCACCCTCGACCCCAGCGCCACCCTGCGGGGCCTCGGCGGTGCGTCCAGCGTCATCCTCGATGGGGGTGGACTGGTGCAGGTTCTCAGCGCCGGCGTGAGCTCCTTGGTCGAAGACCTGACCCTCCAGTCCGGCGCCGCCACCCACGGCGGCTGTGTCGAGGTCGCCGACAATGTGGCCTTCACCGGCGTCACCTTCACCGACTGCAACGCCACCAGCACTGGCGGGGTGGCCGCGCTGGTGGGCGTCAGCGGAGTGAGCTTCGACACATGCGTCTTCGACCAGAACAGCGCCGGGACCTTTGGCGGCGCAATCTACGCCGACGACAGTGACGCCACACTCGCCGACTGTGCGTTTGCTGGCAATGACGCCGAGTGGGGTGGTGCCATCGCATGGAGCCAGTCCCGCGAGCTGGCCATCACGAGCTCAAGCTTCGACAGCAACTACGCAACTCAAGACGGCGGCGCGCTGTATTGCGGGGACCTCGACGCCACGGCAGTCGAGCTGACCGACTCGACGCTGTCCAACAACACAGCAGCCGTCGGCTCCGGCGGGGGCATCTACGCCTCGGTCTGCGCCTTCGACATCTTGGACTCGACGATCTCGGGCGGTCTCGCCACTGCCGATGGCGGCGGGCTGGCCATTGTCGGCAGCGACCTGACCACCGATGGCCTCGTGCTGTCGTCGAACACGGCGGGCGGCAACGGCGGCGGCGCCTACCTGGACCGCGCCAACTTCACCGACATGGTTGGCGGCGCTTGCTCGTCCAACACGGCCACCAAGAAGGGCGGCGGGCTCTACATCACCGGGAGCGTGTCCGCTGGGCTGCGGGCGACCGCCGTGGACTTCTCGTCGAACGTGTCCAGCGCGGTCCACAACGGCGACAACAGCACGAACTACAGCTATGGCACGGCCGCCAGCTTCACGTGCGGACCGACCGGGTGCCTGTGAGCTGAGAGTGGCTCAGTCGCCGTAGTTTTCCGGCTTCTGGTCGCCGTGGCGCTCCCGCCACTCTTCGGACGGGTTGGCCGTGTCCCAGCCCTCTTCGGCCCCGTCCTTCAAGAACCAGAACGGCTCGTCGTCCCGGCCCGCCGTGTCCACGGGCTTGGGCAGTCCTGGCGTGGCCGATGCATCGGCTTGGGCAGCCTTGATGCCTTCCTGGGCCTTCTTCAAGGCCGGGTTGTCGGCCCCGTCTTGCCAGACGGCGCTGTTGGTGGCCACACCCGACGCCGGTCGGCCGGGGTGGCGCGCTTCTTCGCGCACCGACTCCACCACCGTGCGGGCCAGCTTTGCCGTGCCCTTCACTTTCTTGCGCAGCCGATTGATGATGCCCATGGGTGTCCCTCCGCGTCCGCGCGATATCCAGCCGGCCGACCCCGTGCGAGCCTACTGGCTGATGAGCTTCTTGATCGACGCGTACTGGCGCACCTTGAACCACGTCAGCTCGCCGTTCTTAAAGTAGCGCAGGGCCACCTTGAACATCTTGGCATAGTTTGCGGCCCACGCCAGGTAGTAGACCGAGTCGACGTTCTTCTTCCAATACTCGCGCTCGTCGATGAGCTTGCGGATGAAGGGCCGAGGCACGAAAGACTTGGACGCCAGCGAGAAGATGGCCAGGTAGAACTTGTCTTCTTCGGACCGGGGCCAGTCCATGCTCACCCGGAACTGGTACCAAGCCTTGGTGTTGCGACCCTCCACCATGTCTGGGTCAAGAGAGCCGTCCTCAAGTCCCTTCTTGGTCAGCGCGGTGCCCGGGAAGTAGTTCAAGCTGTAGAAGAAGATGTCGTAGGGCGTGGGCAGGTCGAGCAAGAACTCGGCCGTCTCCAGCTTCATCTCTTCGGTCGCGTGGGGGTTGTCGATGATGACGTCGTACACCACGTTGAGCTTGAGGGTCTTGTTGGCTTCCGCAAACCGCATGATGGCCGTGTTGCCCGGCGAGCGGTTGTGGATCTCTTTGCTCTCTTTCGATGAGCCCGACTCAATGCCGGTCTGGACCCGCACCAAGCCAGCCTTCTGGAGGCGCGCCAGCATGTCGGGGCGCATCATCGGCGGGATCAGCAGGCACTCGAAGGGGATGCCCACTTCCACGGGGTAGCGCTGGAGGAACTCTTCCATCCACGACTCACCAAACGCAAAGCTGGTGTCGTCGTCGATCTTGATGCGGGCCACCTTGGGGAAGGTGCGCTGGATGATTGCCAGCTCGCCCATGATGTGTTCGACCGAGCGGGCCCGATAGAACTTCTTGCCCTTCTCATCGTAGACATCCCTGAGAATCGACACGTAGCAATACGAGCAATTGTAAGGGCAACCACGAGAGAAGTAGATCCGGTACTCGGCCGTGCGCTTCCACGGCTCTTCGTTGAGTACCTTCTCACGCTCAATGTAGAACTTGTTGCCGTCCGCCGTGTCGGGGTAGGGCAGCCAGTCGAGGTCCTGGATGAGGGGACGGGGGCTGTTGCGGTGGATCTCGCCACCCAAGTTGGCCCAGATGTTGGGGATGTTCGTCGTGTCTGCACCATCGCGCATTGCGCTGTACAGATCGATGGCGGCTTGTTCGCCTTCCCCGATGCACAGGTAGTCGACGTCCAAGATGCAGTCTTCGGGCGCGCTGGTCGGATGGATGCCGCCCCAGACGACGGGAAGGTCGGGGTGGGCGCCCTTGATGCGCTTCGTGCACTCCAGCGCCATCGGGTACAGGCTCGACATCAGCCCGATGCCCACGGCGTCGATGCCCCGCTCCCGCAACAGGCGGTTGACCGTGTCGAACTCACCATCGGTCGGCATGGTCAGCCGGTTGTGGACCCAGTCCCGCAGAAAGATGATGGTGGTCTGGATGCCTGCCCGCTGCAGTGCCGCCGACACGTAGCGAATGCCCGCGTTCTCCACGCTGTAGATGGTGATCAGCGCGACATGGAAGGGTCGCCCACCGGGGGAGCCGGTCTGCGCGGGGTCGGCAGACAGGGCGTTCTCGTGCTCATGCATGGCGGGGCCTCGGGCTCAGCCGGCCAACAAGCGAAGCCCGGCGGTGGCCTTGCGCTTGAAGTCGGTGAGGTTGCGGATCTGGAGCAGGTTGCGAGCGACGAAGCGGGGCCGCCAGTAGAACTGACGGTAGGCGAGATCGAGCAGTCCGCGCAACTCGTCCCGGGAGAAGTACTCGTCCCAGACCTGGGCCTTGAACTCCTCATTGGGGGCCCGCATGAAGCCCCACCAGGGCTCGAGCTCGAGAACCCCGTCCCTCACGCCTTCGTCGTAGAGCGTGGTGCCCGGGAAGGGCGTGAGGATGTTGTACATCACAAAGTCGGGGTCGAGCCGAATGCTGTATTCGATGGTGTCGATGACATCCTGGCGGGTGCGCTCGGTCGGCGTGCCAATCATGAAGTAGGCCACCGTGTGCATGCCCACTTCGCGACACAGCTTGAAGGCGTGCTCGATCTCGCGGGAGGTCACGTCCTTCTTAAGCCGCAGCAGCCCCTCTTCGGTGCCTTGCTCGACGCCGAACTGGATCCGGGCGCAGCCCGCGGCCTTCATCTTTTCGAGCAGCGGGCGATCCACACCCTTCACCCGGAAGCGCACGGTCCAGCTGAACTGGAGATCTCGCTTGATGATCTCGTCGCACAGCTCGTGCACACGCTGGTTCGTGATGTTGAAGGTGTCGTCGACAAAGTAGATCTCGCGGATGCCCAGCTCGAGGCAGTGGGCGATCTCGTCGCAGACCCGCTCGGGAGAGGCCACGCGGTAGCGGTGGCGGGGAGTGTTGCAGAAGGTGCACCGATAGGGGCAGCCCCGGCTGGAGATCATTGTCGTGAAGATGCCGCCGTCGCCCATGACATCGTAGTAGCGCTCATACTCGATGAGCCGCCGGTCGAGCAGCGGATACTCGTCGAGGTCGTTGGAGAAGTAGACGTCGTCCACCGGCACCGGATCGTCGGGATGGGCCATCACCCCGGGAATGCCCTTGGCTTCTTCGCCTCGCGCCCAGACGTTGCAGAGGTCGAGCATGGGCTTTTGCCCTTCGCCCTTCACCACCGCATCCACCCCCGGAAGGTCGAGGCACTCCTGGGGGAAGTCGTTGACGTGGGGCCCACCCACCACCACCCGAGCCACACCCGCGTCACGGGCGGCGCGAATGGTCTTGTGCACGTCGACAAGCTGCACGGTGAAGGCGGTCACACCCACCACGTCCGGCGCCCACTCGCGGATGAGGTCGCGCAGCGCGTCGTAGGCCAAGTCGTCCAGCTGTGCGTCGACAATCCGCACTTCATGTTCGCTCTGGGACAGCAAGAACTGGGCGATGCTGAGCAAGGCGAGCGGCGGATAGGAGAGGTTCTCGGCTTCCACAGCCTCGGGGACTTCACTCTCGACCGTGTGGCGAGCGGGAGGGCGAATCAGCATCACGCGCAAGGTGGCCTCCAGAGGCGGCTGGGGTCACACCCTCAGTGTCGACACGAGGGCCCCAAGATGGGGGCCGCAAGCGCACGCAGACCGAGGGGGTCCACTGGAGGGCTAGCCCGACCCGGGGGGGCTGGCGAGCCCAGAATCAAGGCCACTGGCGCGTGGTCTGCACAACAGCGATCTCTTCGACCGGTCCGGTCTGGACCAGCTCAAGGTCGGCGCCCACCCGCACCCGAAGGCTGCCGCCGGGCATCCGCAGCTCAAGGTCCTCGTCTGGGTCACAGCGGTGGGTGTCGACAGCGACCGCTGCGACGGCACAAGCGGAAGACCCGCTGGCCTGCGTCTCGCCCGCGCCCCGCTCCCAGATGCGCAGCTCGATGCAGCGCCGACTGAGCACCCGGGCAAACTGCACATTGGTGCGGTTGGGGAACCGTGCGTCCACTTCCAGCTCCCGGCCCCACGCCCGCCAGGGCAGGTCATCGATGCAGCCGGAGGGGCCGATCAAGTGGCCAACAAAGCAGACACAGTGGGGGTTCCCGATGCCCACGGCGGTGATGCGCAGGCGCTGGGCCCCCACGACCGTCTCGGCCTCGCGCAGCGGCTCGCGGACGGGGACTTGGTCCGGGACAAAGGTTGCCTGACCCATCTCTACGGTGACCATCGCCGTGTCGGGATCGATCGTGCAGCGCACCCGCCCCGATGCAACCTCCACCGTGAAGGCCATGGGCGCGTAGCAGTGGTCCACGAGGTAGCGCGCGAAGATGCGCAGGCCGTTGCCGCTCTTCTCGGCTTGGCTGCCATCCGGGTTCCAGATGCGCAGCCCATAGTCGGCCACATCGCTGGGAACATGCTCCAGTACGCCATCTCCACCGACACCCCGGTGGCGGTCACACAAGGCGCGCACGACGGGTGCGGTCAGCACCTGATCGGTGGCGAGCACGAGGTAGTCATTGCCGAGACCGTGGCTGCGGACCAGTCGCATCGAACCCTCCTGGGGCGGGGGGCACTATCCCGGCTGGGGACCAGCCCCGCCCGTGGAGATCCCCGGCGCGGTCCCCTTGGGAACCCGGCGACGCTAAGGTGCCGGTGCGTCGGGACCCTGCTCCTGCGCGCCGGCGGCGCTGCCCTGCGGTCCACCGGTCTGTGGACCGCCAGGAGCCCATGATGCTGCGCGTCGATCCCCGCAATCCACGCGCACAGGAGCTCGCCCGGCGCTTGTCCCCCCATGTGGACCTGGCCGACCTGCCCGGCGCCCCGTGTGTCGTTGTGGGCGGCGATGGGTTCATGCTGTCGACCATTCGCGCCCTGGGCACCGACCCGGTCTACCTGGGCCTCAATGCCGGCCACTTGGGCTTTCTGCTCAATGACATCGGCCAGTCTGAGGCCACGATGCGGGCGGCCGCAGCACGCATGCGAGAGGGGCGCTTTCGGGCTTGGAACTTTCCCCGGCTGTTGATGACCGCCACCAACGTCGACGGCGAGACGGTCAGCAGCGCGGCCGTCAACGACCTCTACTTGGAGCGGGCCACGGGCCAGACCGCACACCTCCACATGCGGGTGGACGGCGAGGATGTCGTCGACCGCTTGATCTGCGACGGGTTGCTGGTGGCCACTGCCCTGGGCAGCACCGCCTACAGCTACTCCGCCGGGGGGGTGCCGTGTCACCCTCTGGTTCGTGCGGTCCATGTCACCCCCATCGCGCCCCACGCACCGCGGCTGTCCCCCCTGATCGTGCCCATCGGCACCATCATCGAGCTGGAGGCGCTGGCATGGGAGCGACGCCCCGTCCGGGCGGTCGGTGATGGCGTGGACCTGGGGCCCATCCGCAACATGCGCGTGGGACCCGATCCCGACGAGGTCCAGCTCGCGTTTCTCGACGGCCACCAGTTCACGCGCACCCTGGTCGACAAGGTGCTGCGGGGCTGACGCTCAGGCGCCGGGGTCCGCAGGCGCCTTCCGCCAGATGGTCATCCACCCGAGCGGAATCACCAAGAAGCCCGCGAGGGTGACCAAGCTCAGACCCAGCACAATGAGGTGGCCGAGGGACTGCACCCCCTGGTGCGTGGCGATGCTGAGCGATGCGAAGGACAGCACCGTGGTGGCCGCCGACAAGCCGGACGCCCAGCCGGTGGTCTTCAGCGCCACCGCGACCCCGCCGGGCCCTTCCTCGCGCATGCGGTGCAATAGGTGGATGATGACGTCCACCCCGATGCCCATCAGAATGGGGATGCCCACGAAATTCACGACACTGAGGCGCACGTCCAGCGTGGCCATGCCGGCGGCCGCCCAAGCCATGCCCGCCGCGAGCGCCAGGACGGCCCCCAGCGCCCGGGGGAGGCTGCGCAGGTCGATCCAGCTCATCACCAGCACCAGCAGGAACGCCACGCCGGCCACCCGGGGCACGTCGCCCTGGACGAGGGTGTAGAGGACGGCCAGCGCCAGATACTCACCGGCCGCTTGTTGACCGGGGAACAGCGCCTCGATCTCGGTCTTCAGCGCCAGGTTGTTTCGCAGGTCCCACTGGTTGCCCTGGGGGAGCACCATCAGCCGGAAGCGGTCCTGGCCCGCGCCGATCAAGTGCCGCAGCGGCCGGGGCAGGTCGGCGGGCGTGATGGGGCTGAGCTGGGCCTTGGCGATGCGGCCGAGGTTGGCTTGCACTTGGGGGGGCAGAAAGCCGATGTTGGGGTGGCGCGCCAGCGTGGCCACTTCTTGGAGCACAGTGAGGCGCGCATCTTGGTCGGCGGGCACCACGGAGCGGAACGACAACAAGCCCCGCACCAATTTCACGTCCCCGGCTTCGATGGCGGCGGCGGCGCTCGCGTGTGCGGCCGTGAGGCTGTCGAGGTCGTCGAAGCTGACGATGACCGGCGCGTAGCTGCTCACCGCCGCTTCGCGAATCTCGGGCGCCATCTCGTCGTAGCCGAGGCCGGTCTGGCGCAAGGCGGACAGGTCGTACTGGAACGACACCCCGGGCACCTGGGTCATCGCGAGCACAGCCAGGGCGATGACGGTCGCCAGCCCCACCGGGGCGAGGCGGTAGCGGGACCGGTCGACCGGACCACCGGCGCCGGACTGGGGCGCAGCCACACCGGGCGGGTTGCGCCAACGAATGAGCAAGGGCAACACCACCAGCACGGCCGCCAAGCAGAGCAACACACCGGCGGCAAGCAGGGTGCCCAGCTGGCGAAAGCCACCGAAGCCGGCGACCCACAGCGCACAGAAGCCGCCCGCTGACGTGACGGCGGCCGTGAAGCACGGGGGGCCGGCGAGGTCCCAGGCGCGCACGATGGCGGCCTCGACGGTCTCGCTGAGGGCACGCTCTTCTCGAAACCGCGAGTAGAGGTGGATCGAGAAGTCCACGCCCAAGCCAATCAGGATGGCCGGGTAGAAGGACGTGAACGTGTTGAGCGACCCGACCGTGAGGGAGGCCACGCCGGTCGTCCAGACGTTGGCGAGCACCAGCGGCAGGAAGATGAGCAGGGTGGCCCGCAGGTCCCGGAACGCCAGCGCGATGAGCACCACGACCATCACGGCACTGAAGCCGGCGGTGGAGCCCAGATCGTGCTGGATGGTCTTCACATCTTCAACGGAGTGGCGGTAAGCGCCGCCCACCCAAGTGACCTTCACCCCGTCATCGGGCGTGTCCAGCTCCTCCAGCAGCGCATCGAGGCGGGCCATGAAGGGCTGGGCGAAGCGGGCATCGTAGGCCGAGCCCGTGGGCCGGATGACCAGCCGCGCCTTGCCGTCCCCAGAAGACAACGCGGGCAGCTCACTTTGGGCGTTGTTCAAGCGCGCGGTGAGCGGGCCTAGGTCGAGCAGCCGGGAGGCCACAAAGGGGTTGCCCGCCGCGGGGCCCAGGGCGACGGCCCCCTTGAGGCGGTCCCGAATGGCCACCGACTCCACTGTGGTGAGCTGGAGCAGGCCCAGCTGAAAGCCAAGGTCATCCGGAATCGAGTACACGGCGTAGTCGACCCCATCCAGCGCACCGGCCCGCGACTCGAGCACACGCATCCAGGCGTCCAAGGTCGCCGGGTCGTCCCCCTGCACCGTGAGCGTGACCAGGTTGGTGCCGCCCTCTTCCGCGTTGAGCTCGGCGATGGCTTGGGATGTGGGGTGGTCTTTGGGCAGCAGCTCCAGCATGTTCGGGTTGACCGTGAGCTGGGTCGCCAGGCCGACCGCCGCGAGGGTCAACACCGCGAGCGCGAGCACCCACCGGCGAGACTGGGTGAGCACGGAGGTGGCGAGGCGCCCGAAGACCCCCAGCGGGGACTGACCCATTTGGGGCAGGGCGGTGGGCGGCTTGGGCGTGTCAGACAAGGGGTGTCCATCCGGTCGGCGGGGTGCGGCCCACGGGGGCCGGCAGCACTTGGAGTGCGGGAGTCCGTGCACGCGCGGGACGAAGACCACGCCGTGGAGGACAATGCAGCGCAGCGGAACCCTGGATGGCCACCAAAGAGGGCGGTCGCCAGCGTCTTCGCGGCTGCGCGGTGGCGAAAGCCCATGCAAGGGCCACACACCGCAACGGCAGGTACACCATGAGACCAAGGCACTCGCCCACGCTCTGGCACCCTCCTGCGCCCGCGCACTTAGCACGCTGTGGCCGCCAGCGAGGTCCGGCAGGGGCCCGACAACCGACCGGATGCAATCCGGGACCGATGACTGGGTCACGAGTGACACAGCGACACGATCTTGTGGTCAACCCAGCCACCCGTGTCAGCAAAGACACAGTTCAATTTGCCTTGCCCGAGCCATCAACAGCCGGTTCTCAGAAACTGAAGGCCAAAACAAAAAGTGGCACGGTACTTGCTCATGTCCATGGTGTCTCACGGAGAAGATGCCATGCCTGCCAAGCTCGCCACACTGAACTCGACCCTCTCAAACACCATCCGCCCACTGAGCCGCCGCGGCCGCTTTGGGGACGGCTCGGAACAGCCAGACGTGACCGACCGTCAGGCGATGATTGAGTTCTACTACCCCCTGGTCCAGACCATCGCCAAGCGCCTTGCCCGCAAGCTGCCCGCCCACGTTGAGGTTGAGGAGCTCGTGCATGAAGGTGTGCTCGGCCTGATCGATGCCATCGACCGGTACGATGCCAGTCGCAAGGTACCCTTCAAGTCCTACGCCGAGATTCGCATCCACGGCGCCATGGTCGATGCACTGCGGTCCGATGACATCGTGCCCCGCTCGGTCCGCCGGAAGAACAGCGAGCTCGAGAACGCCCGCAGCTACCTGTCCTTCAAGAACCAGCGCGCCCCGTCCCGCGACGAGATGATGGCCTACCTGCGCCTGGATGAAGACTCCTACGACTCCTTGGTCAAGGACTCCCACATCCGCCGCTCGGTCTCGCTCGATGTGTCGACCACCGACGACGGCCAGACCCCCCTGGTGGAGAGCATTGCGTCCGACATGGACGACGCCGAGCACATCATCGGCGACCGCGAGCTTCGCCGCGAGCTCATCACCGCCGTGTCCTGCCTGCCCGAGAAGGAGCGCGTCGCCGTGTCCTTGTCGTTCATGAACGACATGACCCTTCGCGAGATTGGCGCCACGCTCGGTGTCACAGAGTCGCGGGCTTGCCAGCTTCGCGGCGCCGGCGTCAAGCGCCTCACCTACCGCCTGCGTGGATCCGTTCGCTGAGTCAGGGTGCGAACCAACCGGGCAGCGAGAGCGCGCTGCCCCACGAGGCTCTCAGTGAAGAAAAACGAACAGGCTCGGGTCGACCAGATGCACAACAACGCGCTGGCCAACTCCCATCTCTTGGTGGCACAGCTTCGACTGGAGCTCCAGCGCGGACGAATGCGCAACCGGACGGCCACTGAGGCAGTCCCTCAGCTGTTGGTTCTCGACATCCTGTTGAGCTGACACACCGACGAGCTGACACACCGACGAGCTGACCGAGCACAACACACGCAATGCAGAGGGTGGAGCACCCGGGCCAATGGCACGGTCTCTCCATGGCAGGCGGACCACGCCCCCCTCCACAGGGAACACCCGGAAGTGCTCCCCACCCCTTGCTTGCCGCGCGGTGCGGGTGTGCCTGTCACACCAGCGCTGATGTCGACCCCGTCGGGCTCAGAGCTCGTCGGGGTCGCCGCTCATCATCGAAGACCCGGACTTGGGCTTGGCGCCGAACGCGCGGACCTGAACACCGATCATGACGCCGGCGTTCACACCCGTCAGTGAGCCCGGCCCGTCATTGCGGTCGAGCACGCCGCCGCCCTGGTCATAGACCGCAGAGCTCTTCCCGCCGATTGTGAGATCGATGGGAAGGTGCAAGAACACGTCCACATGCTCGCCAATGCGGGCCTCACCACCGGGGATGATGCCAAGGCGCCACTGGCTGAGCGCCTCGAACGTGGGCAGCTCGGGATCGATCTGGACATGCTGGTCGACCGTGCGGCTGCGAATCCAAGTGGCCCGCAAGCCGATGACCGGGCGCGCCGGCCACGTCGGCATCGGCGCAAAGTGCACTTCGGGGCCCAGCCACAGCAGGCTCTGGGCGAAGGTCTGGGGGTCGGGCGGGTTCGAGAAGTTGTCTTCGGTGACCTTGTGGGTCTGGACCGAGTACGAACCGGTGGCGAAGCCGAGCCCAAAGCCCGCGTCGAGCTCGGGGATGATGCCGTAAGCAACGGACGCACCGGCTTCAATCGCGCTGGTCTGCACCATCTCGTGCCAGGCGTAGACCTCGATGGTCTCGAGGGTGGTCCCGTCGAGCCCCTTGGATGCTTGGTAGGTGCCGTCAAAGGGCCCCTTGCCGTAGCCAAGCCAGGGGCGAACGATGAGCTGGCCCTTGCGGCCGAGCTGCCGTTGGCGCCAGTCGGTGATGCGCAGCCCCGAGTTGTAGTACCGCATGTACTCTTGGGGGGTCATCCCGAGCTGTTCCCAGGGCTTCACACCATCGGACTGCATCGCTTCGGCGATGTCATCCTCGGACATGTCTTCCCGGTCGATGCGGCCGGTGGCCCGGCGGTCGACCGAATTCGACCCGCCGATCTCTTCGTCCAGCTGTGCGAGCTGGCGATTGGCGACGTCTTTGTCGACGCCCGACCCCACGGGAGCGACCGCAGCGAGGCGAATGTCACCCCCGAGGCTGACATCCCCCCGGGCCACCGCCACGAGCAAGCGCGCCACCGTCTGACCGAAGAAGGGCAGCTCGCTGCGGCCCACTTCAGCTTGGAAGCTGAGCATGTCGACGGCGTTGGGCACATCAACGATGTGAACCTCAACCAGCGCGTCATCCCCGAGGGTCCACACCGCGCCCGACACCGCGAGGGAGACCCCGGCGGCACCGCCCAGCACAAATGCGCAGCCGACGGACTGTCCCGGGGGACAGGTCTCGGCGTAGTCCGCTGCCGGCAGGTTGCCGACGGCGGGGACCCGGTTGATGTCGAGGGCCTTCAGCTCGTTGAGCTTGAGCACCTCGGCTTGGACCGCCGCGCTCACATCGCGGGCCAGCGCGGCAGAGCCACGGTCCTGGGCCTGAAAGGGAGGCACCAGCACGGCGGTGTCGCCCGCGTGGGCAGCCGATGCCCAACCGAAGGTGAGCAGGGCAAAAGCAGATGCAAGGGACCGATTCATGGCGCGGAGCTTAGCACCGACGGGTCACCCACGGTGCCCACCGCCGCCGCGAGAGACGATGCGACGCTGGGGCGCCCGTCCTGCCGGCTCGGGGGCCTCGGGCGGACGAAGCAAGGCGAAGGTCTCGACGTGGGGCGTCTGAGGAAACATGTCGTAGGCCCGCACGAAGTCCACGGTCCATCCCGCATCGACGAACTGGCGGAGGTCCCGGGAGAGGCTGCGGGGGTTGCAGCTGAGGTAGCCCACCACGGCGGGCTTCAGCTCGACAATGCGCTCCAGCGCACCTTCTTCGAGACCGCGCCGCGCAGGATCAACCAGCACCACCGGCGCTTTGTCGGCCACGCGGGCCACAATCTCTGGAAGTCGATCCGCAACCTCACCCGCGAGGAATTCCGCTTGTAGGTGGTTGCGCACGGCGTTGGTCCGGGCGCGCGCCACGGCGCCCTCGCCCACCTCCACACCGAGCAGCCAGCCATGGGCCTTGGCCAGCGGCAAGCTAAACGCACCGACACCGCAGTACAGATCCACGGCCGGGCGGTCCTCCCAAGGGGCAAACGCAGCGACGATGTCGTGGGCGATGCGCTCGGCCATCCCGGGGTTGGCCTGGAAGAAGTCGCCCGGGCCAATCTCCAGCTTCACGCCGGCCAGCTCTTCGACGATGGTGCGCTCGCCTTCCACCCGCGTGAACCCGGGGCCCATGGGGTCACCGGCCGCGTTGAAGATGGCGTTGCCGGGGTCGCGGTTGACATGCATGTGCACGCCGACGATGCCCGACTCGACCGACATCACTCGCGCGGCGAGGGTCTCGAGGAAGCGGGTGGAGCGACCGACCACCAGCGTGCACAGGACCATCCCCGTGGTGCGGCTCTGGCGCAGGATGATGTAGCGGAGGGTGCCGCCGTGCTCGGGCGACCACGCATGGATGTCGAGGTCGATGACGGCGCGGGCCACCACGCGCATCGCCTGGCGCAGTTGCGGCGTGGCGACCGTGCAGTCGGGGATAGCGATGATGTCGTGGGAGCCCCGTCGAAAGGCACCGATGCGGATGTTGCCACGGTCGGACATGCCCACAGCCAGCTTCACCACGTGCCGGTAGTCCACGTCCCCGTCGGGGCTGGGCACCACGCTGTCGGGGGTGTGCTCGGCCAGACCAAACTCATCGAGCGAGTCGTGGACGATGCGCAGCCGCGCGTCTCGCTGGCCATCGCCGTCCATGTGCATCAACGGGCACGAGCCGCAGGTGCGGTATCGCTCACACGGGGGCTTGCGGCGGCTCGGGTGGGGTGCGCCCGCCGGGCCCTGCCACTCCGAGCGGATGCGGTTCTGGCCCTCGTGGCGAACGGTCACTCGGGAAGACTCACCGGGAATGCCCTCCCAGACGACCAGCTTGCGCCCGTCGAAGTCCAGCTCTGCGAAGCCCTGGTGCTGCCAGCGCTGGGGTTCGACCGTCAGGGTCTCTCCACGCATGGACCTTGGCCTGCCGCCACCCCGACCGGGTCCGCCCGAGGGGCGCCCACCGCGCGCAGGAGGCCGACGCCCCGGAGGGCGCGAAGGAGAAGATGGGGGGTCTCGGCGAGTCATGGGGTCCTCGGTGGGAGGGGCCGGCCCCGTGAGGGACAGCCGCCGGGGCGCCTATCCGGGTGACCGACGAAGCGGGGGGGCACGCTTTGGCCAGCGTCCCGGGCCATGGTTCGTGCGCACGCCCATGGCTCCGAGACCACACCGCCCACGAAAACATCCTACCGGAGACCATTCTCAACAACATCACTCAGCGCGTGAGGCGCCGGTAGATGTGGGTCAGCCGCATCGGCAGCAGCTCCACCCGGTCGATGACGGTGAAGCCCACCTCGCCGTACATGCGCTCCAGGTAGCGCTGTCCCTGGGGATCCACGGTGATGCAGAACGGGTGGATGCCGGCCGCACGGGCTTCTGCGAGGGCGGCGCGGGTGTCCTCTTGGGCGTAACGATCGGAGTAGTGGTCGCATCCACAGTCGAGGGGTCGGCCGTCCGACAGGAGGATGAGCAGCTTCACCCGCTGCCTCCACTTCGACATCTTGGCGGTCGCGTGACGAATTGCCGCACCGTCCCGGTTCTCCATCTTCCAGCTCATTCGCCCAATGCGCTCCCGCACCGTGTCATCCCAGGCGTCCTCCGGTGCCTTGGCCACGTAGAAGGCGACCTGGTCGCGTCCGTACCCGGAGAAGCCCCAGATGGCGCACGTGTCCCCCACCGCATCGACGGCTTCGGCAGTGAGCACCAGCGCTTCTTTCTCGACGTCGATGACCCGCCTGTCCCCCCCGTCCACGACCTCGTTGGTGGACGACGACATGTCCAACAAGAAGGCCACCCCCACGTCCCGGTCCCGGGGCTGCCGCCGTGCATAGACCCGTCCGTCGCCCGACCCACCGGCGCGCATCGCGATGCGGTCCTGAATCGCCCGATCGATGTCGATCTCGTCGCCGTCGGTGAGCCCCCGCTGACGGCGCAGACCTTCGGGCCGCAAGGCCTCAAACGCGCGCCGAATCTCGGCCACCAGCGCGCCGTGCTCTTCCTGGACCCGGTCCACAAACTCGCGGCTTCCGGGCGCCAAGCGATACTCGCGAACCTTCACCCAGTCGGGCTTGTGGTCCAGAATCAGCGCGTCCCACTCGGGGTACAGCGCGGTCACCCCAGTGTCCTCGGCGTCGGTCTCCAGCGGGGCTGCGGGGGCCGACGGGGGTGACCCTTGGGGGGTGGCAGCCGCGTCTGCGCCCTGCACCGGCCCGGCGGGGGCGTCCATGCGGTCGAGCATGTCGGCCATCTCTTCGTAGCTGAAGGTCTCTCGTCGGGCGCGCTCCCGGGCCTCCTGGAGATCCGCGTCCGCCGTAGCATCCGCAGTCCGCAGCGCGTTGAGCAGCTCCCGCGCCCGGCTCTCGATCTGGCGTTCTTCGGGGGACATCGCATCGAGGCGCAAGCTGCCCGCGAGGGGGTCTTCGTGGGCAGACTCGTAGGGGTCGTCGTCGTCCGCCCCCGACCCGCCCTCAGAGGGACGGGGGGGCTCCGGGGGTGCCGAGTCGTCGTCCTGAGACCCAGGACCCGCCGGGAGATCCCCCGCGGGGCGGTCATCTTCGGTGACTCGGTCCAGCTTGTTGTCATCCACCCGCTTGAGCAAGGCATCGAAGGCTGGGTAGGCGGCAACCACCGCTTCTGCCACGTCTTGCACGGTGGCATCCAGCCCACGAAGGGCACCGACATGGTCCGCAGCGGCCTGGCCCGCCCTCAAGGCAGCCGCGCTCACGTTGGGCGGCGCTTCGAGACCAAGGGAGCACCGAGCGAGCACTTCGACAGCCTGCACGGCGGCGGCCTTCGCGGTGACATCGGGGCGGGGGGCACGCCACGCCTCGGCGACTTGGTCCATGTCCCGGGCCACGCCCGGATACTCCGCCCGCACCAGGGCCTCGATGCGGGCGTCTTCAAAGACGGTGAACAGATCCCGGGCGAGCGAGCGGTTGGGGAAGCCCCGCAAGAACTGCTCCACCACCAGCTCGCCCGGCTGGGCATCGGGCCAAGCCCCGGGCAGGCGGTCCAGGTCCAGATCGAGCGAGCCAAACTCTAGGTAGCCGGCGTTTCGGGCCGTGAGCACGCGGTACACGAGAAAGTCCCGGCGGTCTCCAAAGTGGTCCACTTGGGGCGGCAGGTGGATGTGACGCCCGTCGGTGAAGCCCCGCTGGCCCGGCGCCGCGGGCAGCACGAGCACGTCCTGGCCACAGTGGGCGCGCGCATAGAGGGTCAGGGTGCGCTGGACTTCCACCAGAGACAGACCCTTGCGCAGGTCGGCCGCGACCGTCATCCCCTCCTGGCTCTCCTGGCGCAGGAAGCTCTCGGCCTTCTGCGGTGCATCGGCGTGGATCTCCAGGGCCCGGGCCAGATAGATCGAGAGGCTCTGATCATCGAGCTGGTCGAGCAGATCCGGCAAGGCACGAGACACCAGGGGCAGGGCTTCGAGCCGCTGGTGCACCACCACCGTCAACAAGTGCAGGTAGCGGGCACGCCGCGCGGGCTTCACCCGGGCGAGGCTGTCGGGCAGCGCATGGGCCAGCGTGCGGGCGAGAGGGACATCGCGGGTGGCCACTTGCACCACCAACGCCGTGTAGGAGCGGGCACATGCCGGCCCCAGCGTGTCTTCCAGGGCGCCGGCGTGCTGAAGCCAAGCCCGCGCCAAGCTGAGGTCGATGCGCGACAGCCGCCCCAGCGGACCCACCCGGGAGCCAACCCGGGTGATGGCGGGGCCCAACATGCGCGCGATGCGTGAGAGGGGGTCAGCCACAGACATCCCGCGGGGTGGACGACTCAACCGAGATGAGTCCGGTTCAGCTCGGTTGCCGGGATGCGCGTTCCGCAGCCCATGCACTCAAGGGGTCGAAGGGTGGGCCTCGAAGCCCCCGCATCAGAAGTAGTCGGCAACCAGCTCACGCACGGAGGCTTGGAGGTCCGGGTCGTCCGACAGCGTGCGCACCAGCGCCGCCTCGGTGGCCGCCGACGGAGAGCAGCCTTCCTTCATCAAGCGCGCCGCATGCACCAAGAGGCGCGTGGACACGCCCTCTTCGAGGCCTCGACTGGTCAGCATGCGCACGCGTCCGCCCACCTTGACCAGCGAGCGGGCCAGGGCAGCATCCACGCCGGCTTCGGTCGCGATGACCTGGGCTTCCACATCGGGCGGCGGGTAGGTGAAGTCCAAGGCGACAAAGCGCTGGCGAGTGGACTGCTTGAGTTCCTTGAGAACGGACTGGTAGCCGGGATTGTAGCTAATCACCAGCATGAAGTCGTCCGGCGCGTGCACCACGGCAGCGAGCTTCTCAATCGTCAGCACCCGGCGGTGGTCGGTGAGCGGATGGATGACCACGATGGTGTCCTTCCGCGCTTCCACCACTTCGTCCAGGTACAGGATGGCGCCGTGGCGCACCGCAGCCGTGAGCGGTCCGTCCACCCACACTGTCTCGTCCGCGTGGAGCAGATATCGACCCACGAGATCACTCGCGGTCAGGTCCTCGTGGCATGCCACCGTCACCAGCGGCCGGCCGAGGCGATGGGCCATGTGCGCCACAAAGCGGGTCTTGCCACACCCGGTCGGTCCCTTGAGGGCCACCGGGATGCGCGCACGAGAGGCCGCCTCGAACAGGCTCACCTCATCGGCCACCGGCAGGTAGAATGGTGGCGCGTCGACCCTGAAGTCGTCGACAGGGGGAGTCAGCACAGCCGTGGTCGGTCTCGACATGGCCAGCGAGTAACCCGGTTTGCCCCCCCTGACGGCGCGCAACACTCCATCCCAGGCGGGCCCTGTGCCGTCCCACGACACCCCAATGCCTTCCGTGGTCTCCGCCCGCGGTCTGGATCCGATCGCCACGAACCAGCTCGCGCGCCTTGGGGTGGTGCACCCGGCTGCGGCCAGTTGCTTGTCTGATCTGGGACAGCGAATCTTCTACCCTCGGGGGGTGACGGCTCAGGCTGCCGACGCGGCCGGGTGTTGGCTCAACGCGACAGTGGGGCAGATCACCGATGGGCACGGCCACGCGGTCCCCTTGCCCACCATCACCGACAGCCTCGGCACGCTCACTGCCGAAGATGTGGTGCTCTACGCGTCTCAGGGCGGTCAGCGGGCCTTGCGGCTGGCGTGGCAAGCCCGGCTCAAGGCGCTCGGCGGGCGGGTGTCACTGCCCGTGGTGACGTGCGGCATCACCCACGCGCTGTCGACCGTGGCCGACCTGTTCTTGGGGCCGGACGCGACCATCTTGGTTCCTGCACCATGCTGGGGGAACTACCAGCACATCTTTGGTCGGCGGGCGGGCGCGCGCACCATCGGGTACCCCCTCATTGCCGATGGTGGGCTCGATCTCGAAGGGATCGACCGGTCCATCCAGTCCTTAGAGGGCCCGGCGGTCCTCATGTTCAACTTCCCCAGCAACCCGGTCGGCTACTCCCCGACCGACGCCGAAGCGGCCGCACTGGTCGACAGTGTGGCGCGCAGCCCAGTGCCCCTGGTCGTGGTCTGCGACGATGCCTACCTGGGGATGGACTGGGAACCCGAGATCCACAACCGCAGCCTCTTTCACGCACTGTCGATGCTGGATGCCCGTCGGGTGCTGGCGGTGAAGCTGGACGGAGCAACCAAGGAGCTGTTCTTCTTTGGGGGCCGGGTGGGCTTCATCACCTTTGGCTGTGAGGGTGAAGCAGCGGCCATTCTGGAAGACAAGGCGATCGGCTCCGGACGGGCCTCGGTCTCGTCGGCGCCCACGTCCTCCCAAGCATTGGTGCTCAAGATGCTGGAGGACCCCGAGATGCCCACGGCCCAGCGCGCCCTGCGGGATGAGATCCGCGCGCGGTATGCGGCGCTCAAAGAAGGCCTCGCTGCTGCCGGCGTGGAAGCATGGCCCTTCAACAGCGCTTTCTTTGCGCTCATCCCGGTGGTGGGGGATGCCCATGCCGCTCGTCGAGCACTGCTGAAGCAAGGGGTGGGGGTGATTGCCGAGCCCTCCGTCGGGGCGATTCGGGTCAGCTATGCCAGCGTCCACCTAGACGACATTCCCCGGCTGGTCGAACACATCGCGCCGTTCTGTCGGTAGCGCTCGGGTCGGAGGGACCGGACAGGAAGCGGGAACGTCCGCTTTCCCGTTCTGCCCTTGCGCTGAAGCAGCAGCGGGCCGCCCCACATGGTGAGGCAGCCCCCAGTGCTACATCGTCGATCCGCTGCGTCAGTCGCGGCGGCGCATCACCAGGCCGAGCCCCATGAAGGCAAGGAAGGGCAGCGACCCTGCGGCTCCGGCTGTCGAGCAGCCCGCAGCGTCGGATTCCTTGTACTCCTCAACCTCAGCCCCGGTCGGGGTCGTGCCCGACTCCGGCACATCCGGGTACTCGGTGGGCTCATCGGCGTCTGCATCCGCGTCGGCGTCGGCATCCGCGTCGGCGTCGGCATCCGCGTCGGCGTCGGCATCCGCGTCGGCGTCGGCGTCGGCATCTGCGTCGGCATCCGCGTCGGCATCTGCGTCGGCATCCGCGTCGGCATCTGCGTCCGCATCGGTGTCCGAGTCGGCATCCGCATCGGTGTCGGCGTCCGCTTCTCCGGTGTCCATGCCCGTGTCGGACACGGCACCAGAGTCGCCCGTCAGGAAGGACACTCCAGACGCACCCGCGACACCAGCGATGTTGATTCCGATCATCAGCACCATCACGGCAACCATGGCCGGTACGGTGAAGTTGGCTTTCTCGTCCATAGAAGTCCTTCCATCACGTGGCAGCCACCCACCTGAGCTCGACGACTTCGGAGGTCCGATCTCCGTCAACCGCAACAAGCTCAGCAATCCGGCGCGGGCCGGAGGGCGCACACACGTCTCCTCGGGGCCGAGACTATAGACCGTCCGATCCCAAATGGCGAGCACCCGCGCCACCGCGGCCGACCAACCGTCGATCCCATGGCCTGCCCTGGCACGGGGATCCGCCCTCGGCTACCCTCCCGACCCGCCTAGGAGGCCGAGACCATGCGACTGATCAGCTCCTCACGCTCCGCCTCCCCCGGCGCACCGCGCACCCGTGGTCTGCTCCCGGCCCCAGCCCCCCTTGCTGCCGCAGCCACCCTGCTGCTCGGCGCTTGTTCCTTCACGCCCAGCCATGTTGAGGGTGCAGACATCGACGATGCGCTGATCCAGGGCCGCATTGAGACGGTCTGTGTCGGCCTGAAGATGAAGGACGACGACGTCCGCCGCTACGCCGCCGAGCGCCTCCAGACCGTCAGTGACCCGCTCGCCGCCGAGTGCGTGTGCGCCGCCCTCCCCCACGAGACGCTCGGCTGGGACAGCGCGGTCGCCAACGGCCTGCGCACCTCCAACCGCGACGATCTCGCGGGCTGCTTTGCCGACCTGGTGGTCAAGCCGGACCTGCCCAAGCGGCTCGAAGCGGTGGTGATCCTGGGCACCATGTCCGCTGACCGCGCCCGCGCCGCCATGCGCACCATCGGAGCCGACTCCGGCTCGAGCGCCGAGATCCGGGTGAAGGCCATCGAGTCGCTCGCGGCCAACCCCGAGTCCATCGACATGCTCATCAAGGTGTTGGCGACCGACACCGAAGCGTCGGTCCGGGCCGCTGCCGCCGGGTCCATCGCTCTGAAGGGCAACGCCCCCGCCAAGGCCGCTCTGCGCAAAGCGGCTGCCTCCGACGCCGAGGGTGCGGTGCGGGCCAAGGCCCTGCTCGGCCTCAAGCAGGTCGGCGCTTCCGACGCCGATGATCTGCTCTGCGAGGCCATGCTCAACGACTCAAGCGCCGAAGTGCGCACGATGGCGGTCGGTGCCTACCGCGGCACCCGGCGGACGTCGGCTGTGAAGTGTCTGCGCACGCGGGCCTTCAAGCTTGAAGAAGACGCCGGCGTGCGCACCAAGATCGCTTGAGGTGCTGAAGTCCTCCCCCAGCAAGGACGCCACAGCGGTGCTCTGCGACGCCATTCCGTTCTGGACGCGCAGCTACCTCAAGGAGGGCATGCCCGACAAGGTGCCGGGCACCGACATCATCACCGCCCAGAACGACCGCGACTTCGAGAACTCCTACGCGTGCGTGGAGAAAGCGGTCCGGGCGGGTGGCTATTCGTGCTTCGGCCAAGCCTACACCGCCTTTTGGTTCCGCACCTTGGGCGGCACGGCCCACGTGCCCCGGTGCCCCGGCTACGAATGAGCGGTGCATCCGTCCCTTTTCCCGGCCCACTGGGCTGACCGGAACACTCTCCAGGAGCAGATCATGGGTTCCCTCGTCACCGTCGTCGCCGACCCTACCCGCCGTGGGGCAGTCCTCGATGACTGCGTCGCCCTCATTGAAGCCGAAGTCGCCGACAAGGGCGGCCTGACCGGACTTGCCGTCAAGGGCGCCTACAAGTCCGTCAAGAGCCTCAAGCCCGGCATGGTCCGCGCCTCGATGGACGCCTTGCTCAACGACTTCAGCAAGCAGCTCGACCCGTTCTGGCAAGACTGCCAGAAGGCTGGCGCAGCGCCGCGGACCTTCTTCGTCCAGCGCAAGACCGAGGTGGCCAACGCGCTGCTGAGCATCACCGACCAGCGGGCGAACAACAGCAAGCACCGGGTGCTGGTGAAGGCCTACAAGAGCCTCCGCGGACGGGCCATCGACCACATTGGGGCGGCTATGCCCCGTTTCGCAGACCTGGTGGCCAAGCACGCCGGCTGAGTGCCCCACCGAGCGCTGGCCAAGTGGGCGCGACTGATGCCGCACGGTGGCATCTTGCTTCGGCAACCTGGGCGGGCCGCACTGCGCCCCTCTCAACATCCCTTTTTCTGGAGACCTCCATGACGATGCGCACCCTGCTGCCCCTGGCCCTCATCACGCTGGTCGGCGTGGCCTGCTCCGACAAGTCCGGCACCGACGACTCGGCTGGCGCTGAGGCCGATGCGGACACCGACGCGGACGCAGACTCGGACGCCGATGCTGATGCGGACGCCGACGCGGACGCCGATGCGGACGCCGATGCCGACGCAGACGCCGATGCCGACGCTGCGTCCATCACCGGTCAGGTGGTCTGGGAAGACGGCAGCCCCGCCACCAATGTCCAGCTTCGGATGTGCGACGAGTCGTGCTTCACGGCCAGCCCCGACAGCTCCGGCAACTGGTCCTTCAGCGGCATCAGCCCCCGCGACTATACCTTCCAGGCCGTCGTTCTCGGCGACACCACCTACGCCGTGCCCAACGCGCTCATCCCGCTGGGCGCCAGTGAAGCCCGCGCGCTCACCGAGCCTGTCGTCATCCCGAAGTTCAGCGGCGACGCGATCGACGTGACCGGCCCCGGCCAAGCGCTGAACCTCGACGGACTCGAGCTTGTGGGCAACCCCGACACGATGTCTGGCGGCACCTACACCCCCGACTACGCGCCCGAAGGCGGCGCTGCGCTGTACGCACGGTCGGTGCGCATGGACCCCACCACCGCGGGACTTCCCACCGATGGCATCGAGGGGGAGATCGTCGCGATGTGGTACCTGGGCAACTTTGACATCCAGCTTTCGTCGCCCTGGCCCTTCACGACCACCTACGACAGTGGGCTGACCGAGGGCGACACGCTCAACATCTACACGCTCGTGAATGCCGACCACGCATGGGTTCTCGGCGGAACCGCGACCGTGGGCCCCGGCGGCACCATCGCGTCGGACCCCGACGCCGGCATCAGCGCACTCGGCACGGTCCTTCTGGTCGCTCCCGCAGAGTGAGCCCCCGGCTGGCCAGCCACCCGCTCCGCCATCAGCGCCGCGAGAACGTGGCGTTGACGGGGCAGTGGTCGGACAGCGCCGGCTCGCGCCCCGTGATCCAGCTCTTGAGCGCACGGGTGGCCAGATCGGGCGAAGCCAAGATGTAGTCGATGCGCCAGCCCCGGTCCAACGTCCGGGCTTGGCCTCGGTTGGACCACCAAGAGTACTCCTGAGTGTCCGGGTTGAGCTGGCGGAACACGTCCACCCACCCCAGCGCCAGCAACCGGTCCATCCACTCCCGCTCACTCGGCAAGAAGCCCGAGTTTTTCTTGTTTCCGGACGGGTTGTGGATGTCCTGGGCGGTGTGGGCGATGTTGATGTCGCCGCAGATCACGACGGGGCGACCCTCCGCGAGCAGCCCCTTGGAGTACTCCAAGAAGGTGTCCATGAAGTCCTCCTTGATGGTCTGGCGTGCGGTGCCCGACGACCCACTGGGCAGGTACAGACTGATGACCGCAGCCTCGGCGGTGTCCATGCGGGTGAAGCGCCCTTCGGTGTCGGCCAAGGGGATGCCGCAGGTGTTGACCCCCGGCCCATCCACATCGAGCCGGGTCCACACTGAAGTGCCGCTGTAGCCCTTCTTCTCGGCGTTTGCCTGGATCGACTTCCACCCCCGCGGGGCGGTGTGCTCGTCGGTCATCTGGTTGGGCTGAATGCGCAGCTCCTGCAGGGCGATGACGTCGGCCCCGCACGTCTTGCGCCAGTCCACAAAGCCCTTGCGGGCGGCGGAGCGGATGCCGTTGACGTTGAGGGTGGTCAGCTGCCAAGTCGCGGGGTCACGGGCCATCGGTTCATGCCTTAGAGATGCGGACAAAGCGTCCGTGGGTGGGGGTGTCGGCCACCGCGCGCACGCGGATCAAGCGGGCTTCGATGTCCATGCTGCACCCGGCGCGCAGGCGCTCACCGGGCAGGCCTTCGATGGCCAGCTCGAGCTCGCCGTCGTCACAGGTCAGGCGGTAGGGCCGGGGCACATCCCCCCGAAAGATGGTGTGCCAGCCAGCGTCCTTCTCGGTCGGTGCCGGCAATCGGATGCGCCCGGCATCTTGGGCCCGTGACGCGCTTCGCCACACCCATCGCATGCCGGGCGTGACCTTGGTTGGGGCCCCCTCATCGGCGACCGCCTCTTCACTCGGCCCCTCACCACCATCGGGCGGGGCCACCGTCAGGTCCGGCTTGGCGACATCGGTGCGGGGGGCTTCGGCATCCCGCCCGCCCTCCACCACCGACAGCTCCGGTTCCGCTTCCGCGGGGGCTTCGAGGTCCGTCGGCCGGCCAAAGATGTCGCCGCGCACCATCCGAAAGGCGGCGCGCAGCTCGGTCGTGAGTTGCTCACGGGCGGGCCCGAGGTGGATCTGGGCTTCTTCGAGCGCACGCTGGACTTGCTCGACCACATCGTCCACGACGCCATCGCCGCCCGTTGGGGGTGTGTTGTTGGCCATGGGAGGACCTCCTCAAGATTCCCCCCATAGCCCGCCCCACTGCGCCGATCCCCGGGGGCCAGCTCGTCACCGCTGCCGGGCCCCCCGCAGCCAGCCGTCCCCGCGCAGGCGCCACGCGGCAACCCCGAACAACACGACCACCTCGGCGGTGAGCCCCCACCACGCGCCGGCCGCGCCCCAGCCCCGATCCAAGGCCAAGTGCAGCCCGAGCGGCAGCTTCACAAGCCAGCTCGTGCCGACCCCAAGCACCATCACCACCCGCACATCCCCCGCACCGCTCAGCGTCGCGAGCCCGACCATGGCGCCCGCATCGAACACCTGCAGCAGCGCCGCGATGGTGAGCAGCCCGACGGCCACGTCCGTCACCTCTGGCGACAGACCAAAAGGCGCCAGCAGCCACCCGGGCACGCCGAGGAACACCCCCGAGAACAGGCCCATGACGAGCACACCCAGGAAGAGTCCCGAGCGCCAGGCTCGGCGGGCTTGGGCGGGCCTGCCCCGTCCGACCGCTTGGCCCACCAGCACACCGGTGGCTTCTCCGATGGCATGCCCCGGCAGGAAGCTCAGGCTCATCACCCGAATCACCACCAGATGGGCTGCCAGGGCGGTGTCCCCGACCCGGGCCAGGGCGGATGCAAACACCATCCAGGCCCCCACTTCGAGCACTGCACGCACACCACCCGGGCTGCCCAGCCGCCACAAGCGGCGCACCACCGACCACGCCAGGGGTCCGTCCCCCCGCAGGGCGGGCCGAGCCGACAGGCCAAGCACGACGAAGCCCGAAGCAAGCCCGACCACTGTGGCCAGCGCGGCGCCCTGAACCCCCATCGCAGGCCAGGGCCCCCAGCCGTAGATGTAGAGCGGGTCGAGCGCGATGTTGACCGCATTGGCCACCAGCGTTGCGCGCATGGGTGCACGGGTGTCACCGCGGCCCTGGAACCAACCCGCAAGCGCCAGCGTGCCAAACCAGAGCGGCGCACCCAACACACGAACCCCAAACCAACCGGTGGCCAGCTCCAGCACCTCCCCGTCCGCACCGGCGAGGCCCAAGATCACGCCGCCCAGCCCGGCCAGCGGCAGCGTCAAGACACCGAGTGTGGCCGCAAGTGCAAGCCCCACCCGTCCACCGTCCCGCGCGGCGACCCCATCCGCGGCTCCATGGGCCTGGGCCACCACCACCCGCACGCCACCGAGAAGGCCGGTGCCGAAGGCATGCACGAAGTGACTGGCCACGGCACCCAGCCCCACCGCCGCGAGCGCAGCGGTCCCCAGCCAGCCCACATACAAGGTGTCGACCAGCGCCATCGCCGTGAACGACAGCATCTGCACCGCGATGGGCCACGCCAGACGCGCGACCTGCCGCACCCGCACCAAGCGCCGGCGGGTCGCCACCGAGCCCGACACCCGCGCCACCGCCCGGCGCAACCGCACCCGGCCGTCCAATTGCATTGTTGACATCACAAACTCCAAGTGCACTCAAGACGCACGAGTGCCTTCGCCGACCCAACACAAGGACCGACGTGCAAACACAAAAACAATCCGCCCCACCCGCAATTCCGCAGGACAGGTGCACGCGCCGTCAGCCATCCCACGGCGCCCGCCGGGTCTTGGGCGACACAAGGTCCACCAAGAACACCAACAGACCGCCGATGGCTGGCCGCCGGGCGATCACCTGAGGATGCGAGAACTGAGGGAGGACAGTCGTCCAGAGTCACCGATCAAAGGCGACTATCAGCCACGCAAGCCAGGCGGCCCGGCCGACCTTGCATCCGGGAAGGCCACCCGGTTCATCCCGTCGACCCGGAGATCTTGGCAGTCATCACCCAAGATGGAGTTCAGGACGGGGACCGAGGCAAAGTTGAAGGTGCTGGACATGGGTCACTCCACAGTGTGGTGAGGTAGATGGTGTTTGCCGCGAACATGGGCCGCGGCGCGAGACTTTGGCATCGGATGGTCGACTCTGCAAGTTGAATTTCAACTGATGCTGCAACCCGAAGGGTCCGCAAGACCCAAGAGTGGTGCACAGCAAGCCATTCCCGCGCTCCATGGGCGCCGGAGCCCACAAGTTGGGAGCGCCACGTCGATGTGTTGTCGGCGTTTCGACACATGGGGTCCATCCCACGACCGGCCCCAGCGTGCGATGATGCTCGCCACTCGAAGCCCGCCGGAGCCCTCGGTGCCCACGTCCGCCAAGCCATCCTTGTGGAGCCACCTCCACGGGGCCATGCACCGCCCGAGCCACCCGGCCTGGCGATGGGTCGAGGGCATGGTGTGGACCACTATTGTTGTGTCCGTGGCCATTGTGGGGCTCGAGCTCGCCTTGGAGTCTCTGCCGCCAGCGCTGGCTGTGGTGGACCAGTTCCTGCTGGTCTTCTTCGGGCTCGAAGTGGTGATGCGAATCCTCACGTTCCGCCCCCCCGAGCTGGACCTGCTGAAGATGACCGCCAGCCAGCGGCTCTGGGCTCACTTCGTCGGACGCCTGCGCTACTGCCTCCAGCCGCTGGTCCTGTTCGACATCATTGCCGTGATGGCGGTTGTCCCTGCCTTGCGCGGGCTGCGTGCGATGCGGATGCTCCGGCTGGCCCGCAGCTTCCGCTCGTTTCCCCTGGCCAGTCCCCTGCGTGGACTCGCCCAAGCGGTGCGAGAACACGGCCTCCTGTATGGCGTGGCATTCAGTGTTCTCGGCGGATCGACCATTATAGGGGGCTCGAGCCTCTACTTGGCCGAGCACGGCACCAACCCGGACCTGACCACCCTCGCCGACGCGATCTGGTGGGCCCTGGTGACCCTGACCACCGTCGGCTACGGCGACATCAGCCCGATGACGCCCATTGGTCGGGTCGTCGGCGGCGCGATGATGGTGGTCGGCATGATCACCTTGGCCCTGTTCGCGGGCATTGTCGGCAACACCATGCTCAGCTCCGTCATGCGGGTGCGCGAGGAGCAGTTTCGAATGAGCTCATCGATGAACCATGTGGTCGTGTGTGGATGGGAACCGGGCGCAAGAATGCTGCTCGACGCCATTCTCGCAGAAATTGACACCCAGACCACCGAGCTGGTCATCTTTGCCCCCAACGAGCGGCCCGCCAATGTTCCGCCGGAGTTCCGATGGGTCAGCGGCGATGCCACCAAAGAGAGCGAGCTCGGCAAAGCCCGAATGGAGAGCGCCGACGCAGCGCTGATTGTGGGGTCCCGTGCCCTGTCCCCCCAGGACGCCGATGCCCGCACCCTGCTGACGGCATTCACCATCCGCTCCTACATGGACAGCCAGCCCACGACCGCCCGTCGCTTGCGGGCGCTGTACTTGGTGACCGAGATCCTCGACGCCGAGAACGTTCGCCATGCGCGCACCGCCGGCGCCGACGAGGTCATTGAGACCACGCGCATCGGGTTCTCGCTGTTGTCCCATGCCATCGTCCAGCGGGGCACCGCCGAGCTGTTGGGGCGGATCACCGCTGCGGGTGCACACAGCCTCTATGTGGGCAATGTGCCCGACGACATCGAACTGCCCGCGCCGTTCTCGGTGGTCTCGACGGAGCTGCAGGCCCGCCACCGGTTGATGGTCATCGGCCTCACCGACACCGAAGGTCGGGCCCAGCGCCTGAACCCCCGCCCGGACGCGATCATCCGAGTCACCGATCGGATCATCTATCTGGCGGAGTCTGCGCTGCTTCCCGTGAAGGATCAGTGGAACCCTGAGTGAGCTCGCGCACCATCGCGAGGAACACTTGGGAGCGAAACGGGCGGAGCACCACACCGGCGACCGGCCACTGCTGGGCAGCCTCGATGAGGCCCCGCTGGTGCTCGCCCACCATCAGCAACACCGGACGGCCACCGGTCGCCAGCTCGGTGACCCAAGACTGGACCAGAGCGAGGTCATCCGTGCGAGGGCCCACCACCGCCAGCGCAACCGTGGGCGGCGGTGATGCGTCGCCGAGCACGACCACGTCAAAGCCCCCGGCGTCCAGCACCCGCTCAAGCTGGAGTCTCGCCATCTGAGACTCCACCAAGATGCCCACTGGTGGACCATTTCCATCGCCCATGCCGACCCTCAGCGTTCCTGAGTGAGCACCAGTGGCGCCGACTCGTTGCCGGACCGATCGACGAGAACGGCCTCAAACACGAAGTCACCAAGCTGGGTGCAGTTCACCGGGGCGTACCCGGACTGGGTCTCGCCAAACGAGCCCTCGCACTTGTAGTCCCGACAGACAAACTGGGCTTCTTTCTCCCACACGGCGCTGCCATCCGACGCGCGGGTGGCGATGAGGGTGCCCTCCTGCACGTCCGCGGGGCCCTGGGGGTCGTCGTACTTGCACTCGATGTAGGCAAAGCTGCCCGAGCTGTCGGAGCCCGCTTGGCACCAGATGCGCCCATCGCTCGCCACCGGACCATCGCCGTCAAACTCGCTGCCCGAGCCGGCGCCGAACTCGGACTCGCCGTCGCCGGAGTCGCCCTCCCCATTGCCCTTGCCCGACCCGCACCCAGGCAGAACCACGACGGCCACACAGACCACGGCAGGAAGCAGGAAGACAGAACGCATCGGATTCCTCGGCATTGGCGCGCACTTCGGTGTCGGCTTGGACAGCGACCCACGCATGGGGGGGGAGCGGGGTTCGGAGTGCGCGGCCCTCTCAACCACCACAACCCCATTATCTTGGCCCAGCAGTCGCATGTTGGCCACTCTCGCGCCCGGCTGACAAGAGCCCGTGGCGATTCTCACAGGATGCAGACCCCTCCCCATGACGCAGGCCACCTTCGCATGAACCAGGCCACGGACCGGCGCATCGCAGCCGCACTGTCGCTGTGCACGGCCACGGGGCTGGTCGCGGTGCGATGGGGGGCGGGCTTGTGGGGCGCCCTGGGCACCGACGCACCCCTGTGGGGCCTGACCACGCTCGACCTGTGCGCGGGCGCACCGCCGCTGGTTCCACCGCTCTATCCTGTGCTGGTGGGGGCACTTCAGCTCACTGGCTTGACCCTGGTGGACGCCGGCTGGATGGTGGCGCTGGCGGCCGCAGCGCTGGTGTCCGCCGCAACATTCTGGGCGGCGCGGACGGCGGGTGCACTGCGCAGCACGGCCATCGTCGCGGCGGTGCTCGCCGGGCTCAGTCCCGACCTCGGTGCGTGGGCCCAGCAGCTGCAACCCGACAGCCTTGCATCCCTCGGGATGGTCCTTCTGGGCGGCATCTTCGCCCACCAGGCACGCCAACCGGACGCCCGCTGGCCACGCCTCTCCCTGGTCCTCCTCGCTGGCCTCTGGCCGCTGCTTCGGGAGCACGGCACCGCCCTGGCTGCCTTGATCATCGGTGTGCTGGCGGTCAGTCCCCGGGGCCTGCGCTGGGCAGGGGGTGCAGCACTGGCATGGTGGGCGGGACCGCTGTTCGTGGGGGTGCTGCCCGGTCTTCACCCGCTGGATGTGCCCTGGGCGGAGCGCTCGGGCGGGGCACTGTCGGCGCTGACCGCAGAAGGCCCAGACGCGGTCCCGTACATCCGCGAGCTGCACCGAGAGGCCCGCCGGGCGTACCTGGACCTCCTGACACAGCACGACCGATGGGGGCAGGTGCGCTGGCACCTCGGTCGGAGCCTGCGCCTTGCGGCAGACGGGTGGGCCGTGGTCGCGGTCGCCGCCGTGGGCCTCATGGCGCGACGCAGCCGAGTCCTGAACCGCCTCGCGCTGCCCATCTTGACAGTCGTGCCGGCATTGCTCATCTGGTCTCAGCGTCGGCACGTGATGCTCGCACTCCCGCTGTGCCTCGCGGTCCTGGCTGCGTGCGCCCCCGCCCATCTTCGCCTTCGGCAGGCCATGGTTGCAGTCGTGGGCATCTGTGTTGCCGTCGCCCATGCCACGCTCTGGCCGCCCGTGCTCCGGGGCCTCCAGACCGAGCGTCCCCGAGCGGAACACTATGCCGAAGTGGGCGCCTGGATCTGCGCCAACCACCCCGACAACGCCCTGATTGGGGGCATCTTCCAAGACGTGGGGCTGTATTGTCCACGGCCTCGGCACGATCCCGATGGCACCCTCGCCGACTGGCACACCGTGCTGGTGGCCGACCGTCCGCCGGGTCCGTCGCCGCTGGGCACGTGGACGTCGGTCTTCCAAGGTTCGGGGCAGCTCCAGGCGTATGTGCTGGAGCCGCAGCGGCTGGACCGCCCCTGCCTCGATGGCCGCCCCGCACCCCAGACCGCCCACTTGAGCGTCGGTGCCGCACACGCCACCATGGTCGGGTGCGGCAACTGAGGGGATCCGCTCCCTGATCGGGCGCAGCATCCTCCCGGCCATCCTGGGCGCGACGCCTCCCGTCGGCGACACTGCCCCCGCCCCACTGCCCCCGGCACCCATGCTGCGAACTGCCGCCCACCTCTCCATCATGCTGTCTGGCCTCGCGCTGACGCTGCCTGGCTGCTTCCCCGATCCCCGTGGCGAGCGGGTGGAAGACAAGGACGCCCTCGCCGAAGCCATGGGCGAGCACGCCACTCTCGGCGTTCAAGCGCGCGCCGCGATCGAAGAGGGTCGCTTGGCCGACGCCCGGGTGGCCGGCGCCGAGCTCGCAACACGGCTGCGCAAGGTGGAGCTGCCGGCCAAGCTCTCGACCCACCGGGACGCGGCCGCCCTCGCTGCGGATCGCCTCACCACCGCCATCGACGCCGAGGTCGCTGGGGAGGCACTCGGGGAGCTCAGCGCCCAGTGCGGCATGTGCCACCTCGCCCGCGGTGCCGAAGTGGGGATCCCCGCGGTCGCCGCGCCCGTGCAGGACGGCAGCCTGCCCCGCCAGATGCAGCTGCACCGGTGGGCCTCCCAGGAGATCTGGGCTGGCCTCGTCACGGCGGACCCGCCGCGGATCAAGCTGGCCAGCGAACAGCTCGCGACCACGCCCTTGCTCCCCACCGGTGCCACCGAGGACAGTCCCCAAGTTCCCCCCGAAGCGGCAATTCTGGAAGTGCAAGTGCACGACGCAGCCGCAAGCGCAGCCCGGGCCACCGACCCCTTGGCGCAAGGCCGCGCGCTCGGTCGGATGCTTGCGGCCTGCGCAAGCTGCCACCACCGGCTACACGGCGGACCCGCGGCCGCTCCTTGAGCACCCCTGTCGCTGTCCAGTCCCCCGAAGCCGCGGAGGCCGGTGTGTCCCGCCGTCGCTACATCGCCATTGAAGGCCTGATCGGGGTCGGCAAGACCTCGCTGTGCAAGATCCTCGAAGCCGAGTGGGGCGCGCGCCTCGTGCTCGAGCCGTGGGAACACAACCCGTTCTTGTCGCTGTTCTACGAGGACTCGGCCCGGTACGCCTTTGCGGCCCAGATGTTCTACCTGGCCACCCGGTCGTCCCAACAGCTCAACCTGCGACAGGAAGAGCTGTTTCAGGACTTGGTGATTGCCGATTACGTCTTCCAGAAAGACCGCCTGTTCGCCGAACAGACCCTCAACGAAGAAGAGCTGGCGCTGTACGACCGCTTCGCCCGGATGCTGCGGACGGCGGCGCCAAGGCCAGACCTCGTGGTGTTCTTGGACGCACCGACCGAGACCATCCTGTCGCGCATTGAGCGGCGGGCCATCTCGTCAGAACAGAAGATCCAGGCCGAGTACTTGGATGCCCTGCGCAAGCGCTACTACACGCTCTGGGATCGCTACGAGGATGCGCCGGTCTATGTGTTGAACACCAACGACATCGACTACATCTCAGACGAAAACGCACGCCAGCACATCATTGAGATGCTGTTGGGCTGGATCAAGGGCAAGCCAGTGCCGGGCGCACCGCTGCCCTATGCAAGCCAAGGCCCCCTGCAGCTCAACCTCTTCGGGGGCTGAGCCGCAGCGAGCCAGGGCACGGGGCCCCGCGGGGCTACCAGATGTTGCAGACGTTCTCGGGAACCATGGGCTGGCCGGCTTCGCAGCTGAATGCCTTGTGGAACTCGGGCAGCTGGCTGAGCGTGCCGATGACCCGGTAGCGGGCGGGGCTGTGGGGATCGGAGCGCACCTGCATCGTCAGGTACTCGTCCGTGGCGAGCGAGCACCAGCCCTGGGCGAACGACACGAAGAACAGCTGGTCGTCGGTGAGGCCGGGCACGGGGGCCGGGCGGCCTTCACCCTCACGCTGCGACGCGGTCTGCCACGCCCGGTAGGCGACCCGCAGTCCGCCGATGTCGGCGATGTTCTCGCCATTGGTCAGCTCACCATTGACGTTGAGGCCTTCGGACACCTCGAAGCTGGAGTAGAAGTCCGACACACAGCCGGTGCGCTCCGCGAAGCGCTCCCTGGCGCCCTCGGCCCACCACGCCCGCATCTTGCCGTCGCCGTCGAACATGCTGCCCTGGTCGTCGAAGCCGTGGGTCAGCTCGTGGCCCATGACCATGCCGATGGCGCCGTAGTTCATCGCGCTGGGGTAGCTGGCGTCGAAGAACGGAGGCTGGAGAATGCCCGCGGGGAAGGCCATCTCGTTGAGCAGGGGATGGTAGTAGGCGTTGACCATGTGCGGCGGCATCAGCCACAGCGAGCGGTCGGTGGGCTTGCTGGCCCGGGCGATGACCTCTTCGTGCTCAAACGAGCGCGCAGCCAGCACATTGGACAGGTGGGAGTCACCCGAGATGGTCAGCGCCCCATAGTTGCGCCAGTCGTCGGGGTAGCCGATCTTGTTGACCAGCTGGTTCTTCTTGCCGATGGCGGCTTCGCGGGTGACGTCGTCCATCCAGTCGATGTCGGGAAGGCCCGCCTCGAAGGCGTCTTGGACGTCCTCGATGAGCTGCTTGGCGGTGTCTTTGCTGGCGCCACCAAAGCGCTCTTCGACGTAGAAGCGCCCCACGATCTCGCCGAGGCTGCCGCCGGCCAGTCGGGCGCAGCGCTTCCACTGGGGGGACTGCTCTTCTTGGCCTGTCACCTTCTTGCCGAAGAACGCGAAGGACTCGTCGGAGAAGGTGGAGGGCAGGTGATCGGCGGTGTCCCGCACCACGGACCACGCCATGTAGTTGCGCAGCGTGGCCATGTCTGTGGCGGCCATCAGATCGGCCACCTGGGCGAAGACCTCTTTGGAGTCGACGCTGATGTCTTGGATGTGGTCGCCATGCAGCGCCGCCAGCCAGCCGTCCCAGTCCAGCTTCGGGGCGATCTCTTTGAGTCCGGCCCGGTCGATCTTGTTGTAGTTCTGGGTGGGGTCCCGCAGGGCTTCGCCTGGGCGATGCAGCTTGGCCAAGGCCGTCTCGAACGCGAGCACCTTCTTCGCTTCGGCCGCGCCCCCCCGACCGGCCATCTCCAACATCTTGGCGATGTGGGCCTCGTAGTCGGTGAGCAGCGCTGCACCCTTCTCGTCGCCCTCTTCGATCAGGTAGTAGTCGCGATCGGGGAGGCTCAGCCCGGACTGGCCCATGTGGGCGATCTGGAGCCCGGGGTCGACGAAGTCACCCTCGATGTAGACGCCAAAGAACAGGTCGACACCGGCGATGTTCAGCGTGCCGATCGCGGCGCTGAGGGACTTCAGGTCCACCGCACTGTCGACGGTGGCGAACAGCGGCGCGAGGCCGTCGATGCCCGCAGCCGTCCGCGCTTCATCGTTCATGCACGCGCCGTACATGTTGCCGATGCGGGCCCAGTCATCATCCGCAGCAGCGGGGTCGGCCGCCGCTTTCTCGAGCACCGTCTTGAGGAAGTCCTCGTTGGTGGCGCTGATCTCGGAGAACGAACGGGTCCACCGGGGGCGGTCGGAGGGCAGCTCGGTGCGCTCCAGCCAGCCACCGCATGCGTACTGGTAGAAGTCGTCGCAGGGGCTGACGCCGGTGTCGAGATCTTCGAGCACGGCCTTGGCATAGGCGGGCAGCTCGGTCTTCGCGTCGGCGCTGGAGGCGGCGGGCGCCTTCTCACCACAGGAGATCAGTGCGATGCTGGCGAGCACGGCCCCGCAGAGCATGGGGGGGGTGAGCAGGGTCAGCGGGCGGGTCATGGTTCGCTCCAAATGCAGGCCGGTCGATGCAGGAAAGTCGCGCCCCCTATCGCAGCGGCGCGCCTCGCTCCACCCAGCAACTGGGCCGGGACAGCCCGCTCTCGACGAGTGGCGACCGGCAACACGGGCATGTCCGTCTCGATGCCGATGTCTTCTCGCGTCTCGACCCTCGCCAATCGTGGTCCCCCACCGAGAAGACCGGCGCCCGGCGGGATACACGCGACGCTGCACGCCCACGGGGAGCCCACCATGATGTCCACCTTTGCCGCGATGTGGCTTGCCATCGGCAGCGTCGCCCAAGCCGGCGATCTGCCCGGGGTACCGCTCCACTTCGACGAAGACGCCAAGGGTCGATGGGTGCTGCCCGCCGACCTGCCGGCCGACTTTGCCAACGCCGGGGTCGAGCCCGGTTGGGCGCTCAAAGAAGTGGAAGGCCAGCCCCTCGCGAAGCTCAAGTCCCCCGATGCGGTGCGGGCCCAGGTCGCCCGCGGTCCGGCCCGCCCCATCCAGCTCGCCTTCGACACGAAGCGCGGTGAGGTGGTGGTCGAAGTGCGGCGTGCGCCTCTCGTGCAAGCCGAGTCCATCGGGGTTCTGCCCTGGCCCACCGGCTTCACCCGCGCCGAGGGCTACGACGGCTGGCGGATGGGACGGGACGGCACGTTGATCCGCGTGGATGCGGCATTCAAGGCATGGGCCCTCGACCCGGACACCGGCGCCCAGAACGCGGTCACGGTCGATCCCGACGCCTTGCCCAAGCCGTTTGTGACGCCCCTGTACTGGTCGCTGGCGGCCGCCGACTGGGTGGTCCTGGGCGAGACCACCGCTTCGGTGCATCCCGCTGCCCACGCCGCTTCAGCCTTCCCCGATGCGGTGCGGCTGGACCGCTTCCAGGGTGAGGTCGGCGACCACCTCGCGGTGCCCACGCCGGCCGGCCTGGAAGTCTACGCGATCACCTGGCCCCGGGGCACCGCCAGCCTCCCCGAGTGCACCCCTGCGGTGCCCGAGACCTGCCTCGTGGCCGGTCGCCAGATCGCCGCCACCCTGCTCGACCGCCCCGGCGGCCGCCAAGAAGCGGAGCGGGTGTTCGGCATCGCATGCGAAGAAGGCGTCTACCGCGCTTGTCTCGAAGCCATCACGCTGACGGCACCCGACGAGTCAACGGCCGCCCGCAACTGCGCGGACCAAGACGTCAACGCCTGCCATGGCCTCGGCCGCAACCTGCTGGAACAGGACGGCGAGACCCCTCCCGGATCACCGTGGGTGTGCTGGAGTACGCGTGCTCGGTGGACGCGTCGGGCTCCTTGGGCGAGCGGCTGCGGCGCCTCGAAGATGTGGGCGAAGGCTGCATGATGCTCTCGGGGGCCTTCGACGCCCGGGGCACTCACGACCGGGCGCTGCTCCGCAGCCGGAGTACTACTCACCGCAGATCTCGAGCGCCATGCTGGATCGCGCGCGACGTTTTCTCGAAACCCGTTCGAACCCGATCTTCGACGAGCTCGGAGAGCTGGTGGAGGAACTCGCCCGGGAGGTCAACAGGTGCGTCGCCGACAGCCTCGACGACGAGGGACCCGACGAAGGTCCGGCCGATCTCCGGCCCGACGAGATCTCCGATCTCCGCATCGCCTTCGATGGTGCCATCCTCAGCTATTTCCTCTACAAGCGGGAACGCGAGATGTGGATCGCCGATGATCCGGTCCTCGAGGTGTTCTTCACTCTGACCCGTTTTCACCGGGTGCTCTCGCTGGGCGGCGACGAGTTCGTTCACATCGCCCTCCGGAATTGCCCCGGCGGCGACACCCTGAAGATCTTCTGTCGCGACGCCTCGATTCGTGGGCGAGGTCCTCGATGGCAGCGCTTCCGCGATCGGCATGTCGGCAACGCTGGAACCCTTCGAGTTCTACCGGGACCTGCTCGGTTTCGACGCCCACCGCACCGACGAACTCTTCGTGCCATCGCCTTTCCCACCTGAGAATCGCCTCGTGATGGCCATCTCCGATGTGGACACGACCTATCGCCGACCCAGCGCTGCCCACTATGACCGCATCGCATCGTGGATCGCCCGGCTTTCTCATCCCGCCGGTAACGTCTTGACCCTGTTTCCGAGCTACGCCTTTCTTGAAGCGGTTCAGGACAGGTTGCCTCCGGTCACCCACTCGATCATCGCCCAGCGCCCCGGCGTGAGCGACGCCGAGCAGCGCGAAATCCTGGAAGCGCTCGGCAACGGCAAGCCGCATCTCCTGCTGGCGGTCCTCGGCGGTATCTTCGCGGAGGGCGTGGACTACCCCGGCGACATGCTGTCGCAGGTCATCGTCGTGTCGCCGGGTCTTCCGCAATACAACCTCGAAAGGGACCTGCTCAAGGGGTACTACGACGAATTCTACGAGCACGGCTTTGCCTATGCCTACCTGATTCCCGGTCTGACCCGGGTGGTTCAAGCAGCCGGCCGCCTCCTCCGCTCGGAGCACGACCGCGGAGTCATTACCATCGTTGGCCGGCGATTCCTCGATCCACGCTACGTCCGACTGCTGCCCGAGGAGTGGACCCTGGGCGATCCCAGCAACCTCGTCCACGACGACCAGGAAGCCATGATCCGCGAATTCTTCGCAGACCACGAGAGTTAAAAGTTTTGAGTTCTCAGTTTTGAGTTTCTAGATCTTGGTTCTGGGTTATCGATGATGATCTTCGAAAACCGGCAACCCCGAGAATCAACGTTCGGGTTGCCATTCCTCAAACTCAAAACTCAAAACTGAGAACTCAAAACTACCTCGCCATCGCCGCCTCGATGTCGGCCACGGTTTTCGGGATTGGAGGGCCGAGCACCCTGCTGCCGGTTTCCGTGATCAACACATCGTCCTCGATGCGAATCCCACCGAAAAACCGGTAATCCTCGACCCGTTCATAGCAGATGAACTCGCTGTACAGGTCGTCCCTCGCCACCCGGTCGATCAGAGCCGGGATGAAATAAATGCCCGGTTCGATCGTGATCACAAACCCTGTTTCAAGAGGTCGGGCGAGCCGGAGATAGGCGAGACCGAACTGGGTCGACCGTTCCTCCCCTCTCGTAGCCGACGACGTCGCCCGGGTCTTCCATGTCGTGGACATCCAACCCCATCATGTGTCCGAGACCGTGGACGAAGAACATGGCGTGGGCGCCGGCCTCCACCGCCGCATCTACATCACCTTGCATGAGCCCGATGTCCTTGAGACCGGAGGCGATGGTGCGCGCAGCGAGGAGGTGCAGTTCGCGGTTGGTAACACCCGGCCCAGCGGCCTCGATGGCGGCCTGATTGGCGGCCAGAGCGACCTCGTAGATCTCCCGTTGTTGACTCGTGAATCTCCTCGAAACGGGGATCGTGCAAGTGATGTCGACGCATATCCGCTCGGGGCTTCGGCGCCGCTGTCGACGAGGAGCAATTACCCTTCTTCGAGAATGTTTTCGTACCTGATGTTGTGGAGGACCTCACCCCGCACCGTGACGATAGGGCTGAAGGCCTGTTCACAACCCGCGGCGACCGCCTCGGCCGTGTGAATGGCGGCGATTTCGGCCTCGGTGCGGCCGCCGCCACCGCGCACATGGTCTGCGGCATACATCCCGCCGTTACGGCCAGCATCCTCGATCTCGTCGATCTCGCGCGCCTCCTTGATCGACCTTTGGGCGGCCACCGCGCGCACGAGTTCGACGGACGTCTCGGCCGCAACCTCCCGCGGATCGGAACCGAACAATCTCGCCAGAGCGAATCTCCTTTGCGACCGATAGGGCGGCAGGTAGTGAATCTTGATTCCGTCGGCCGTCTGCAGAATACCTTCTCGTTCAGCGTGCCGAAATCGGCATGCTCAGCCTTGGCTGAGGCGGCAAAATCCATAACGGTTGGGTGGTCCGTGCCAGATCACGTCATCTCGGTGTTCGGGAGGCCCGTAGAGCACCGCCGGCCGTCGGGCTTCGATCACCAATCCCGAGACCGGGATGCGCTGACTCCGCGTAATAGGAAGAGGAAGCGAAACGGGTAGATGCTGTCGACGTAGTCTTCGCGGCGCATCCTCGTTGCCCATGATCAATATGGCGCCGTCTGGAACCGCGGTTCTCGAAGACCTCGTCGCGCGGCGTAGGTGCTGGGTTCCATAGTCGCTCTGTCCGGTATTTCAATCCACGTTTGAACCCCAAGATTCGCGCATGATCACAGCCAGGAATCCCGCCGCGTCACCCACGGTGTGAGTGCAAGCGTGTTCATCCGACGAATCCTAGCCGCCACGTGTCCGCCATCTTCGGAGCCATCATGACTCACGCTGCCGAGAACGAAAGCCCAACTCAAAAAAACCGCCTCGCCGACACCAAGAAGCCCGTACCTGCTGCAACATGCCCACAACCCCGTGGACTGGTACCCCTGGGGTGAGGAAGCGCTGGAACGCGCCGTAGAGCTCGACCGACCCATCTTCCTGAGCGTGGGCTACGCGGCCTGCCATTGGTGCCACGTCATGGAGCACGAAAGCTTCGAGGATCCGGAGGTGGCCGCGCTGATGAACGAGACCTTCATCAACATCAAGGTCGACCGAGAAGAACGACCCGACATCGACCAGGTTTACATGACCGTCTGCCAGATGATGACCGGCGGCGGTGGTTGGCCAACTCACCATCATCATGACTCCGGACAAGACGCCCATTCTACGCCGCCACCTACTTTCCCCCCCCGCGAGCCGGTAGGGTCGCATCGGCATGCTCGAACTGATCCCGCGGGTGTTGGAGTCGTGGCTGCTGCGGAACGGGACAAGGTGCTCGGTCTACGGAGCCGATTCTCGCCCAGGCGAAGATGCGAATCGCTCACCAATCCGCTGGGTCCGGTGGATCCCAGGGTCGCCGACCGAGCCTTCCGCCAACTCGGCGGACGCTACGACGCCAGTTCGGCGGCTTCGGATCGGCGCCGAAGTTCCCCTCACCCTCACAACCTGGATCTTTCTCACCCGCTACCTGGCGGAGCCGACGAGGCAACCAGAACTGGCCCTCGACATGGTCGAACGGTCACCCTCGAGCAGATGCGCCGGGGCGGCATCTTCGACCAGGTCGGCGGCGGCTTCCACCGCTATTCGACCGACGCAGCGTGGCTCGTGCCCCACTTCGAAAAGATGCTCTACGACCAGGCCATGCTGGCGATGGCCGCCACCGAAGCCTGGCAGGCCACCGGCAACCCCGTCTTCGAACGAACGTGGTCCGTGTCATCCTCACCTATATCCTGCGCGATGACCGTCCCCTGAGGGCGGGTTCTTCTCGGCCGAAGACGCCGACAGCGAGGGCGAGGAGGGCCTTTTCTACCTCTGGACACTTGCCGAAATGAAGACCGTGCTCGGCGAGGAGGACGGGGCGTTCGCAGCCGCTGCATGGAATGTCACGCTGGACGGCAACTACGCCGACGAGGCCAGCGGACGCAACGAACCGGACGCAACATTCCCCACCTCGGCCGAAGCCACGTAGAGACCGCCGCGGTCCTCGGGCTCGACCCGGGCGAATTCGAAACACGGTTGGAAGGGGCTCGAGGCCGACTGTTCGAGCACCGACCGACGAGCCGCATCCATCCCCTCAAAGACGACAAGGTACTGGCGGACTGGAACGGGCTGATGGCCGCCGACGATGGCGCGCGGGCCGCGGTGTTTGACGAGCCCGGAACGTGGATAGCCGCAGCGCAGCGGGCGACAGCGTTCGTGCTCGATGAAATGCGGGAATCCAAGGGCCGACTTTTGCATCGCTACCGCGACGGCGACGCCTCGATCCCGGCCTTTCTCGACGACTACGTTTTCATGACGACCGCGATGATTGAGCTCTTCGAAGCAACACAGGATACCGAATACCTGGCGACAGCCATCGAATTACAACAGCAGACTGACACTCTCTTCGCGGACGACCAGCGCGGCGGCTACTACTTTTCGGCGGCCGACAACGAAGAACTGCTGGTGCGGCAGAAGGAGGTCTATGACGGGGCGATCCCGTCCGGCAACTCCACCGCCGCCGACAATCTCGTGCGACTCGCGCGGCTCACAGGCCGCACCGAATTTCAGGAGTCGGCCGATCGGATTTTTTCGGCCTTCGCTTCGGACATGGTGCGCCAGCCGTCCGCCCACAGCCAACTGGACTCTGCGTTCCAACGCCGAATCGGTCAGTCGATCGAGGTCGTTATCGTGGGCGACCGAAGAAGGCGCGGACACGAGGGCTTTGATCGAAACCGCTCGCTCACACTACATGCCGAACGCAGCCGTCCTGGTGGTTCCGGCCGGTGACGCAGGCGCTGAGATTCGAGAGTTGGTGCCGTTTGTTCAAAGCTATGAAACGGTCGATGGAAAGGCGGCTGCCTGTGTGTGCCGGATTTCCAGTGCGAAGCTGCCGACTACGGATCCGGTGAGAAGCTGAGCGAGGTGCTGGGAGAAGCGCCTGCGGCGCGCACGAACGGCGAGGCGCCAGGCTGTAGGCAGGCACGACACGTTTCAGAAGTGATTCCCGGCATGGGTCATCCCGATTCTCCGGGACGACATTGCCCGTGAGTGCCCCCTCAGACAATGATTGGGCCCGAAACCCGATCTCTCAACAGACAAACGAGTGCCCAACATTATCTGAGACGGCACGTCCGGTGAACGCGGCTCGTTTCCGAACGCGCTTCCAACGTGAACGCTCGAACATATCTGAAGGGGGTGCCGATGGAAAATAAGAAATTCGAAATTCGAAATTCGAAATTCGAAACTGCCGGCCGCGCTACTATAGCCCCCGATGATCGAAACTCCCCTGCGCCCGCGGATTGACCTCGAAGATGGGTGGGAGTTCATTCGCAAACGGGTCGGCCGTTCCTGGCTGAGCGGACACGGCGGAGGTGGTCATCCCGTAGCACTCCCCCACTGTTGGAACGCGTCCGACACCTTTCAGTACGGTCACATGAGCTACTCCGGCTGGGGCGCCTACCGAAGGCACAGAACTCTCCCGATACCCGACACCGGGAAAGGCATCGTCTGGAACCTCCGCACCGGAGGCTTCTACGGCCCAGGCGAGGTGTGGTTCGACGGCCGCCGACTGGCGAGGGTTGACGGCCAGTATCTGGGCGCCGCCGTCGACCTCCCGCCGCTCAGAGGAGCGACCGGGCACCTGATGGCCTTCCGCCTCGACAACCGCTGGCACCGCAACGTCCTGCCCGGTTTCCGCCAACCGGATTTCATTCTCCACGGCGGTCTCGCCGGAGGCGTCTGGATGGAGGGTCTTCCAGAACGACACCTGGATACCGACAGGATCAGTATCGACTGCCGAGAACAGGAGTCGGGCGCCGAACTGGTGACCATCGATTGGGCTGCCGCCGCAACCGCGGCATCTCATGCCGAGATAACGGTGGACTGGGTTGTCACCGATGCCGCCGGACATCCGGTGGGCGCCGCTCCGGTTTGGCGGGGTCCGCAAGACGGGGTGCAACGGTCAGCGACAATCGAAATATCCGATCCGCGATGTTGGTCGCCCGAAGACCCTGCCCTTTACTGGGCGGAAGGGGCATCTCGCTATCGACGGCAACCCTATCGATATCGTCCGCGTGCGCTTCGGTGTGACCCGCACCGAGTTTCGGCAGCGTGACGGCTTGTATCTCGACGGGATCCGGATCGACCTCCACGAGTACAGCCGTCACGAAGCGATCCCGGGTTTCGGCGCTGCACTCCCGGACGACCTGCAGCGCCGTGACGCTCAGATCCTCAAGGATTTGGGGTGCAACTTTGTCCGTCTTTCCCCACTACCGCAATCTCCCCTCTTCCTCGATGCGTGCGACGAGCTCGGAATCATGGTCTACCCGGAGATCGCGACGTGGAAGAGCGTTCGTTCGGCACGAGGTTGGCGGAAAGCCGCCCGCAGCCAGATAGAGAAGCCTCATCAAACGCGATCGGCATCATCCCAGCGTGATCGTATGGGGCATAGGGAAACGAATCGCGCTCTCCACAAGGCCTACCTCGAACTGCGGTCGATCGCCCGGGAACTCGACCCCGAACGGCCGGTCACCTACGCCGAAAACCACCTCAAGCGAGCGCGGCGGCAGCACACTGTCGCCCTTCCCGACATTTGGGGTGTGAACTTCACGAACTCGAGGTATTGGATGACGCCTGTCAGATCGGGCCGCACGGAGAACGTCCTCGTATCGGAATGCGGCAACCACACTGAAAGCATCAGAGGAGACGATCGCCAGGAACTCATGCAGGTCGCGGTCATCGAGCGGGATTGGGAGCTGATGGCCGACCGGAGGTTCGTGGCCGGTCATACGATCTGGTGTCTCGCCGACTATGCCACGGAGCACCGGAAGAGGTTTGTCCGGCGTCCCGGGTTGCTCGCACGCGCAGCTTGCCGACCCAAAATGGCGGCCGAGCTCTTCCGAGCACGGTACACTGAGCGCCCGTTTGTTTCACTCCACATCACCGAGCCCGGGCCGGCAGCGCCGCCGACCAGATGATTTTCGCATCGAGCACCGGGCCGACGGTGTCGAGGTTTTCACGGGCGAACGCCGAACTCCACGCCTTCACCAATTGCGAGACCCTGCGCCTCGCCCGGGACGGCTTCGATGATCGCCGTCCTCGAGGGCGCCATCCACCAGCGTGCTGCCCCTATACGGTGGATTTTGGAGGAGAAAGAGATCATCGCCCACTGCCGCTCGACGGCAACGTGGTTCAGGACAGAGTGACGCGGCACGGCGAGGCCGAGCGGATCCACCTCAGTTTGCCATCGGCGGGCTCAGCAGCTCCGACAATGGAACTGGACGTCGAGATTTTTGATTCGACCCACGCAGTGGTCCGCAACTGGCATGGCGCCGTTCGGCTCAGGTGGAAGGCCCCAAGCCTAGACTCCACTCCTACAACGAAGCGCAGGAAGTGGTGATCGCGCGAGCCTCGGAAAGCCAGAACCTACGTTTCGATAGAGGGCAGCCACGAAGCGGTGGTCGTCACGGCCTCGGCCGAGGGTCTGAAACCCGGCATCCTGTCACTCCACGGGTGAACGGGAAGTGTCAGTCAACCACAACCGAATCGACGACCACCTGACCGGATCCGACGCGGCCGCCGCGAAGCACGATCGAGCGTCGGACGACAGCACGATTCCCGATGACGCACCCGGACTCGAGAAATACCTCGGGACCGATCTCGCTGCCAACACCGACCATCGCCCCGGGTTCCATTTCCCACGGGATCCAACACCATGGCCAATCCATCTGCTTGCGAGCTGGGCAGCTTGTCCGGTCCTGAACTCATCGCGCAGGATCTTCCGACTCAGCGAGAAGGAGATCACCGGGCGAGGAAACCTGCAGTCCCGTTCGGCTGTGCGTACCCCAACGACCCTTGCGCCGTCGTCGATGTGCCGCTGAATGGCCTCATTACCTGGAAGGTTCGACCGTACTCCTCCTCGTGCCGAGCGGGACAGAGTCGCGAGAGATCGGCAGAACCAGTTCGGGAGAGGAAAGAGAAAGTGTGGGGGGCTGACCGTGCACGAGGGGCGCTCTCCTCCGATCGTTGGTTTTTCCACATTTCGACGAACCTCGTCGCCGTCGAGTTCGACCGCTGCGCTTCGTGAAACCCGTTCAGGTTCCACATCGAGCAGGCTGAGCACGGTCTCCGCCCTTCCCCGGCGGTCAGGGAGATCTCTTATGAGGGGAACGTTGACAAGGCTGTCGCATGCCGACACGATGAATCGACCCTCGATGAGATGGGCCGCCAGTCCCAGGGCGTGGGCCATCCCCAGACGTTTCACGCTGGGTGACCCATCGCACCGAACTCCAGTGACGAGCCATCTCTGCTATGCGATCGCGAATTTCGTTATCACCCTCACCGACGACCATGATCAGGTCCCGAACACCGCACTCCATAATGGGCTCCATCGCCCTTTCGACCAGCGGGCGCCCGACAACTGGAACCATCGCCTTGCTGCGATGATCGGTCACTGGTTCCAACCGGGTGCCCAGCCCTGCGGCAAGGATGACTGCCTGCATCAGATCCCGTCCACGAGATGGACAGCCCCAGCTGATGAACAGACGTTGTAGGTGGCAGCCTCTCCGCGCCACCGGGTGAACGGCGGCGTATTCCATCTTTACCCTTTCAATGATCGAAGGCGCCGCTCTTGGATCAATCAAAGCAATACAGCTCCCGCCGAACCCTGCTCCACAGAACCTCGGTCCATAGACTCCCGGCGTGGAACGCAACGCCTCCCACAAAGAGACGATCTCCGGCGTGCCGCCTCTGTTAGTTTTCTATAGAGCTCTCTCCGGAAGCGGTCATCAGCGAGCCGAATTCACGGAGAATCGAGCGAGCGTTGAGGCTTCGCCCCCCGCCACCGGTGCTGCTCGAAAAAGTGCAGCGCGCGCCGCCGGAGGCATCGAACCTCTCCCGAACTCCTCGAATACAGCCAGATCGACCTCGAACAACAGGGCGGCGTTCACCCCCCTCCACTCATCTCGAGCAGCCGACTCGCTGCCTGGTGACATTCCCGACCATGGCGTTGAAGGACCAACCCACGAGGGCACGGGACAGACCCGAAAACGCCACCAGCAGGGACGCAGGCGATCCGTCCTCCGGCGAGCGGCACCTGGCGAATCTTGAGGTCGAGCAATCCGCCTCGTCGAGTTGTCCCTGCTTGGCGGAGAATGATCGATTGGTCGGGGGCGGCCGCTCGCAACCCCCAGAAAAGTGTTTTCCCGCCCGTTGGACCGGGCGGAAATCCGTTCTCGCAGGAGCTCGATTCGGCTGGCGTGGACCATCGCTGTGAAGCCGGCGATCAGTACCGCCGCCGATGAACTCAGACCCGCCCCCGGAAGGTGCCGCTGATCACCGCTCTGAGCCCGGCCTTGCGGAATTGGTGACCGAGGCCGAATACAAAAGACCGCTGCGCGCGCATGATGTCAATCTCCGGGTCGAGTCGAAGTCAGGATTCTAGCGGGTCGACTGTCGCCGTCCCGGAAAACTGGAGGCTTCTCCGGAAATCTCGGGGCGGGGTTCTGTGATCCGTGTCGCCACCACCGTCGCGGACCGATCGGGAATGCCATCCCGGTGGCGACCCGCCCTGATGGTCCACATGGGCGCCGAGAGGACAGACTCTAGGGGTGATATCACCGAAAACGCGCCCCCGGATCCCTCCACCGGCATTCCTGAGGATCTCCGCCAGCTCCCGTGCACGACCCGCGAGGACACGTTGTCCTCGATTCGCGTCGACTGCCTGATCGGGGCCGCGAGTTGGAAAATCAAATGGACAACCCCGGGGCTCCGCACACGCTCGCGACCACCGTCGCGCTTCGGATGAGAAAGCCACAAAATGTCGAAGAGAATGGTGGAACTCCATCGGTCGACCGAGACTAGCGTCGAGCCACATCTTCAGCGAGGCCTCTCCAATCGTGATGGGGTCGGCGTGACCGCGGCCGATGGGTTCTGATATCTTCGCCCCACCAGGAGGAAGTACATTGGCTACCAACGAGACTTTTCCCATCGACCTCGATCAATTCCGTCCCACTGGCTCTCGACCCCGCAGTCGAGGAACTCGACATCGGAGCAGCTTGGACCAGCTCGCGAAGAATGTCCAACTGTGCCGCGACGCCATCATCTTCTTCACGGCGACCGGGGCTGCCAGCGGCGTCGGCGGACACACCGGCGGTGCGTACGACATCGTCCCCGAAGTACTCATTGCCGACGGCTTCATGCGCGGCGGTGACACGGTCTTGAAGACCTATTTCGACGAGGCCGGACACCGGGTGGCCATACAGTACCTCCTCTCGGTTCTCAACGGCCACCTGCCCGCTGCGGCCCTGCTCCACTACCGCGAGGCCGGCGCCCACCTGCCCGGTCACCCCGAATTCGGCCACACGCCGGGAGTCGGCTTCAGCTCCGGTCGCCTCGGCCATATGTGGCCGCACGTCAACGGCGTGGCGATGGCCAACCCCGGCAAGGCGGTCTTCTGCTTCGGCTCCGACGGTTCGCTCCAGGAGGGCAACGACGCCGAGGCCGCGCGCTTCGCGGTCGGCGCAACCTCAACGTCAAGCTGATCATCGACGACAACGACATCACCATCGCCGGCCACCCCAGCGCCTATCTGCCCGGCTATTCGGTCGCCAAGACCCTCACCGGCCACGGCCTGGTGGTGGACGAGGGTGACGGCGAAGACCTGGGAAATCTGTACTCGCGGATGGCGCGGGCCCTCCGCACCGACGGACCCGGTGGCGGTCGTCAACCAGCGCCCGATGGCAGTCGGGATCCCGGGCATCGAAGGAACACCCAAGGCCCACGACGTGATTCGCCTCGATCTTGCGCGAAGAACTACCTCACGAGCGGGGCCACGGCGATGCCGTGGCCTACCTCGATTCGATCACCAAAACACCGAACCCCCACGTCTACCTCGGCGCCGGCGACCGCAAGGACTCCAACCGCAATCTCTTCGGCCACGTCGTGGTCGACATCCTGGGGAGATGGACGAGGCCACCCGGAAGTCAAGCGTCCTGGTCGTTGATTCCGACCTCGAGGGCTCCTGCGGGTTGGTCCACATCAAGAAGGCCTTCCCCGAGATCTACGTCAGCTCGGGCATCATGGAACGCGGCAACTTCGCCGCGGCGGCGGGTTCGGGTTGGAGGCCGGCAAACAGGGGATCTTCGGCACCTTCAGCGCCTTTCTCGAAATGTGCGTCTCGGAGATCACGATGGCCCGGCTCAACGGCTGCAACGTGCTGTGCCACTTCTCGCACGCCGGTGTCGACGACATGGCCGACAACACCTGCCACTTCGGTCTCAACAATTTCTTCGCCGACAACGGGCTCGAGCACGACGAGCACCCGACCCGCCTCTACTTCCCGGCCGACGGCGGCCAGATGAGGGCCTGCGTCGGAGGATCTTCAACGACCCCGGTCTGCGCTTCGTCTTTTCCAACCGGTCGAAACTGCCGGTGATCCTCGATGCAGACGGGGCCGAACTCTTCGGTAACGGATACGAATTCGTGCCGGGCCGGGACGAGATCGTTCGGGACGCTTCGCCGGATGGTGGTTTCGTCGTCAGCTTCGGCGACACGCTCTACCGCGCGCTCGACGCCGTCGAGCGTCTTCGCGCAGAGGGTGTCGACGTCGGTCTCATCAACAAATCGACCCTCAACATCGTCGACGAAGACATGCTTGAAAAAATCGGCGCGTGCCGGTGGGTGCTGGTCGCCGAGAGCCTCAACCAGCGAACCGGTCTCGGCGTCCGCTTTGGCACATGGCTGCTGCAACGCGGATTCGCGCCCCGATACGACCACGTCGGCACAAACCGCGAGGGCTCCGGCGGGCTGTGGCAGCAGATGGGCCACCAGGGGCTCGATTCCGAACAACTTCAGGCCAGGATCCGCGAGCTGACCGGCCAAAGATGACCCGCCGCAAGGCAGTCGGCGCGGCGGCGCTTCTGCTGCTCCTGTCGAGCTGTTCCACAGCGGTCGACATGGGCAGCGGCGTCAGCAGGCGCGGCGATCACCTGTTCTTTTACGATGGTCCGGAGTTGGACGCTACAGTGGGGACTCATCAGGCGGGTTCGGCGTTGGGCGACGAGTGGCTTGTCGTGGCGGCCAACTGCAGGCGACTTCGCCGAGCGGCGTCCTGACGATCCACCGCGACGCCGTCGCCCTTCGGTCACCCGACGGACGGCGGCTGCCGTTGCTGACGCAGAAAGAATTCCTCGCCGCCTACGGAAAGATCCGTTTCCAGATACGGCGGACGCAGATTTCGACCACGGCCTCTCGAACCTACCCTGGAGATCCGGAGAACATTCGCTTCTGCGACCGCTGGTTCTTTGCCGAACCGGCCCGCGGCTTCCCCACCGACGAACTGCGCGTCACGACGTTCGAGATGTGTTCCGGCCCGCTCGTATTCAGCGTGCCGGGCGGCATCCAGCCGGACGCTGGCGCCTGGTCATCGATCTCGAGGAAAGCAGGGTCGACATTCCGTTCGAAGTCGATGACAGCTATTAGCTTTTAGCGGTTAGCGGTTAGCGCCAGTGAAAAAATGAAAGCCAATGAACCGCTAACAGCTAACGGCTGCTAGCTGAGCTTGCTCAGCTCGGCCAGCGCCTGATCCTTCACGCCATCGATCGACTGCGTGCCGTCGACCTTGATCAGCTTCGGTGCGTCCGCGGTCCCCTTCGCCTCGAGGTCGCCGTAGAACTCGGTCAGGACCTCGGTCTGGGCGTGGTAGGTGGCCAGACGGTTGCGGATGGTGTCCTCGCGGTCGTCATCGCGGTGGACCAAAGGCTCACCGGTGACGTCGTCCGACGCCTTCAACTTTGGGGGGATTGAAGGTCACGTGGTACACCCTGCCCGAGCCGGGGTGCGACCGCCGCCCGGAAAGCCGCATCACGATGTCGTCGTCGGGAACCGCGATCTCGACCACGGCGTCGATCGCGACCCCGGCTTCGCGCATCGCCTCGGCCTGGGCCAGGGTCCGCGGAAAGCCGTCGAACAGGAATCCCGCCGAGCAGTCCGGCTGCTTGATCCTCTCCTTGACCAGACCGATGATGATGTCGTCGGACACCAGTCCGCCCGCATCCATGACGGCCTTGGCCTGCTTGCCGAGTTCGGTCCCGGCCGCCACCGCCGCGCGCAGCATGTCGCCGGTCGAGATCTGTGGAATTCCAAAACGCTCGCAGATGAATCGCGCCTGGGTGCCCTTGCCGGCGCCGGGTGGTCCGAGAAGAATCAGTCGCATGCAGCCGTCCTCCGATTCGCGGTGATCCGCGTTGATGTGGACCCCGACTCTTGCACATTCGATGCCCGCCATGCACCCGCCTCGACCCCGATCGACCGCATTCCATCGATTTCGAGGCCATCCGGCGGTCATTTTCGGTCTTCATCGGCGTCCGGCCGTCGCACAGACCCCGGAACGACCCGCATCCCATCGGTCCGCGGAATTGTCGTAAAGTGTTCCAATTCAATATACTTCCGATCGCGTTCCCGGCACAGGTGCAGGCCCTGACGGCCCGTCCGACGTAACGGCGGGTGACGACGGCTGCCGTTCCATCATGAGTAACGATTCGACCGCAGCCCATAAGTGGCATCGAAACCTCAACTTAGAGCTCGACGTCGAGGGATCCGTAACGATTCGGTAACAATCCTCGGAGACGAAGACCCGCAAGTCGTTTGTTCATTTGCAAGTGAAAAATTTCACAGACCTCTGTCAAACGTCGACACCCTCCACCGTAAGAGTTCCAGAAGCACGACTTAGGTCAACGAAATGTCAAAACCCCACCCCACAGGTGGGATGTTCGACCGGGCCAGTCAGCGCTCCGAGCACCCGATCCTCACTGCGTGGGGCCCCGGCACTACCGCGACCGGAAACTGCCCGGCAACTCTGGTCACAATTCTTTTGTTTACAGTACTTTAAACCAGGATTCGAGGATTCTCGCCCGGGAGATTGTGAAATCAGGCACAGCTCTTGCTTGGTCCGTCCCCGATGAGAATTCGTGGATTTTTCGATTCAAAAGACCATTGGAGCTTGAAAGGAGGAACCCTGTATGCCGAGTTTCGTCAATGTTGAAAAGTGTGACGGGTGTAAGGCGCTCGACAAGACCGCCTGCCAACACATCTGTCCAAACGACCTCATGGTTCTCGATAAGGAGAAGATGAAGGCCTACAACCGTGAACCCGAGATGTGCTGGGAATGCTACAACTGCGTCAAGATCTGCCCGACCCAGGCCGTCGACGTCCGCGGTTATGCGGACTTCGTGCCCATGGGCGCGTCGGTGGTGCCCCTGCGGTCCACCGATTCGATCATGTGGACGGTCAAGTTCCGCAGCGGCCAGGTGAAGCGGTTCAAATTCCCGATCCGCACCACCCCTGAAGGCCAGGCGGAACCCACCGGTGGCTGGAACACCGAGCCGGGCCTCGAGGGTCCGGTGCTCTTCACCGAGCCGGATTCCCTCGGCTGCGACGTGTGGACGAAGTAGGGGGGGATCATGGCAAACTTCGAAACAGTCACAGTCGAAACCGATCTTCTGATCCTCGGTGGCGGTATGGCGTCCTGCGGCGCCGCGGTTGAAGCCGCTCACTGGGCCAAGAAAAACAACCTCAAGGTCACCATGGTCGACAAGGCCGCGGTGGACCGCTCCGGCGCGGTGGCCATGGGCCTCTCCGCCATCAACCAGTACGTGGGCATCAAAGACGGCGAGAACACCGTCAAGGACTACGTCAACTACGTGAAGCAGGACCTCATGGGCGTCGCCCGCGACGACCTTGTCGCTTCGATCGCTCGCCACGTGGACGGCTCGGTCCACCTGTTCGAAAAATGGGGCCTCCCGATCTGGAAAGCCGAAGGCGGCGGATACGTCCACGAAGGCCGCTGGCAGCTGATGATCAACGGTGAGTCCTACAAGGTCATCGTCGCCGAAGCCGCCAAGAACCACCTCGGCACCGACAACATCATCGAGCGCGTCTTCATCGTCGGCCCGATCATGGAAGACGGCGTGCTCAAGGGCGCCTACGGCTTCTCGGTTCGTGAGAACAAGTTCTACATCTTCCTCGCCCGCGCCGTGTTCTGCGCCATGGGCGGCGCCGTCCACGTCTTCAAGCCGCGTTCATCCGGTGAAGGCCTCGGCCGCGCCTGGTATCCGCCCTGGAACTCGGGCTCGTCCGCATACTTCACCCTGAAGGCCGGCGCCGAGATGACCTGCCAGGAAGTTCGCTTCATCCCGGTCCGCTTCAAGGATGCGTACGGCCCGGTGGGCGCCTGGTTCCTGCTCTTCAAGTCCCGCGCGACCAACGCCTTCGGTGGCGAGTACATGGTCGAGCGGCGCCCCGAGCTCGAGAACTGGAAGCCCTACGGTCTGGCCAAGCCGATCCCGGCAAACCTCCGCAACTGGCTCGGCATGCTCGACGTCATGGAAGGCAAGGGCCCGATCTACATGCGGACCGAAGAAGCCCTCCAGAAGATCGCCGACCAGTACAAGGACGATCCGAAGGCCTACAAGAAGAAGATGAAGGAACTCGAGAGCGAGGCCTGGGAAGACTTCCTCGACATGACCATCTCGCAGGCCATTCTGTGGGCTGCCAGTGACGTCCAGCCGGAAGAGAAGTCGTCCGAGATCGCCGCCGCCGAGCCCTACTTCATCGGTTCGCACTCCGGCGCCTCCGGCGCCTGGGTCAGCGGTCCCGAAGATCTGGCGCCGCCAGAGTACTTCTGGGGCTACGAGAACATGTGCACCACCAAGGGCCTGTTCGCCGCCGGCGACGCCACGGGCGCCTCATCGCACAAGTTCTCCTCCGGTTCCCACGCCGAGGGCCGTATCGCCGCCAAGGCCGCGGTGCGCTACCTCGTCAACGAGAACCCGCCGAAGCCGACCGTCAGCGACGCGTTGGTCGAGGAACTCAAGGCCAAGACCCTGAAGCCCCTCGATCTCTTTGCCGAGCACAAGGGCTTCACCTCGCAGACCGACGTCAACCCGAACTACATCATTCCGAAGATGTTCATGTTCCGCCTGCAGAAACTCATGGACGAGTACGCCGGCGGCGTGGGCTCGCAGTTCACGACCTCCAAGTTCCTCTGCGAGCGGGGTCTCGAACTCCTCGGTCTGCTCAAGGAAGACTCCGCCCACCTCGGTGCGGAAGATCTTCACGAGCTGATGCGGTGCTGGGAAAACGTCCACCGCATGTACCAGGCCGAAGCGCACGTCCGCACGATCCTGTTCCGCGAAGAGACCCGTTGGCCCGGATACTACTTCCGCGCCGACTTCCCCAAGCTGGACAACGACAACTGGCTGTGCTTCGTCAACTGCATCATGGATCCGGTAACCGAAGAGTGGGAGATG
>CALOBC010000029.1:0-221556 GCA_942491145.1 Myxococcota bacterium
TGACTTTCGCATTTAGCACCAATATTAGCAGTACGATAAGTTTAATCGCAAAAGATAGTGAAGTTCTTTGGGTCTCCACGCTTTTCTAGGGACGACCCAGGCAGGTTATTACAAATTAGCCCTGGCGTTGTCAAATTTGCTGCAATTACCCGTCAGCCTGCTCCCAAAAGCAACTTTTCCAGACCGTTTCTCGAGTAGATTGCTCGGCATGCACTGGGAAAATGTAAGGTATGTGACATTAAGGCAGGGCTCCTGATTAGCCGCCACATATTCAATCCCGATGACAATCGGCTTGGTGATCTTTGGTCCGTGGTTGATCTCAACATTTTATGGATCGGAATACCTCCCATCTTATCCAGCGTTAGACGGGCTTATGCGGCAGACCTCCCTTGCACCGTGCCCGAGGGCCGGCTTGACGGGATAGCCCAGTCGTCCAGCGCAATCCACGCACCGCGGGCAAGCATGCGACCCAATCATCGTGCCAGTGCGGTTCTTGGCCGTCTGCTGAGCTGCCTCATGCTGACGGCTTGCTCGCCGGGCGCCGAGACCCGTGGGTGGCGGGCCGGCGCCGCCGAAGCCCTCCCGGCGGGTGTCGCCTTTGTCCCCGTCGATGAGGATGGTGACGGCTTTGACGAGGTCCTGCGCATCGACGCCGACGGGATCCACAGCGTCCAAGGCACCACCCCGGTGTCCGGCGAGTTCCAGAGATTTGCGCTCCGGGAGGACCGCCAAGAAGTGGCCATTGCCACAGGCGCGGGCCGAACGGACCGATCAGCTCCCCAGGTTGTGGTCACCATCAATGCCCAAGGCGCAACTGAGGTGCTGCGTGAGGCCTCACCTCGAGGCCAGGTCACCAGTCTCCACTATGATGGGCCACAGCTCTTTGTCGCACGGTTCACCGACGACCGGATGGTGGAGGGCGCATGGCTCAACAGCGCAGCGCCAGTGGCCCGCGTGTCGATGGGCATGCGGCAGGTTCCCTGGGGAGACGGCGGGGTGGCAATCGGTCGGCTGTATGGCGATGAGCCCCGCTCCGACGGTGATCTGCGGTTGCGCAGCGCGGACGGGACCGAGGTGGTGAAGCCCGGGCTGCGGGGGGTGCGGGCACTGGTGCGAGTCGTGATCCCGACCAACCACAACACCGCAACTGAGGACGTTCTCGCGGTTTGTGATGGCTGGCACTACGCCTATGGACGAGAGGGCGATGCCCGGTTGGCGCTGCTCACGGGCCCCACCCTCGACACCAGCCGCACGATCGGGTGGCTGCGCGGAAGCTACACCTGCGAGCAGGTCATCGTGGTGCCCGGCGACGGCCCCCCCGCGCTGGTGGTTCGGGGCAGCCACGCGGTCCACCTCCTCCAGCGCGATGACCTGGGCTGGACCGACACCCCGGTGCTGCCGGTCACCGAGACTGCCCAGATCGCCGTGGTTCGTGAAGCCGAGGGCACCTTCATCTATGTGGGGGGCGACAAGAGCGTGCGGATTCCGCTGGAGCGTGCCCCATGAGCGGCGCTGTGCGCATGCCGGTGGCCATCGCACCGGCCACATTGGCCCGCGCTGGCGCATGGTCAATGATGCTGTCGAGCTGCTCACCAACCCCGGCTCCCGCCCCCGCCGATTGGCCCGCCGGGGCTCCCCCCGTCCGCAACACGCTCATCATCGTCATTGACACCCTGCGCGATGATGTCGCCCGGTCCGCCGCCACGCCACACATGGACACACTCGCCGGCCGTGGACACCGCGTCGGTCACGCATGGTCCGCCGGCACCTGGACCGTGCCCTCCGTCATCTCGCTGCTCACCGGCATGCCCGTCCGCCAGCACGGCTGGGACCAAGGGTCCGCGAGAATGGGTCAGTACGCGCCACTCCCGGATGTGCCCACCATCGCCACCGTGCTCAGCGGGGCCGGCGTGGTCTGCGATGGGCTGTACGCCAACCCGTACTTGTCGGAGGACTTGGGCTTCTCTCGGGGCTTCCGCTCGTGGAAGCGCACCGGCGACACTCAGCTCGCCCAGCAGCTTGGGCAGCTCGTGGCGACCACCTGGACGGCCGACTCCCGGCACCTCGCCTACGTCCACCTGCTGGGCCCCCACTCCCCGCTGAAGCCGTCCCCTGTAGCCCGCGCCCGCCACGGCCTGGGCGACCTCACCGACGACCACTGGTTCAGCGGCCGGCATGGGCTCACCATCGGCCAAGCCAAGCGGGGCCAAGAGTCCGACGTGCGCCCCACATATGCCCAGGCCTACGCCGCCGCAGTCGAGGACACCGACGTGCTCCTGGGGGCCATTGTCGCCGCACTCGGCCCCCACCGCGACCAGACCCTCGTGGTGTTGACCTCCGATCATGGAGAGCTGCTGGGCGAACACGGCACCTTCGGACACGGCTGGTGGCTCTGGCAGCCGCTGACCCGTGTGCCCCTCATCGTGGACCACCCCGGCCTCACTGCCGCTCAAGAGGACCTGCCACCGGCCCTCTCCAACGTGGTGGTGCCTTGGCTGGTGACGTCAGCGATGGGCATCTCCACCGACTGGTCCGTCGACCTGAGCACCGGACGCACCCTCGCTGCGCAGCGGGAGGGGCGGCTCGCGATCTCACCAGACAATGGCCTCACCAAGCTGATCTGGGACGAGCGCCTGCGCCCTGAGGGACCGGTGCTGATCGACCTGCAGCTCGACCCCCAGGAGCAGTCGCCGTCCGCCGCACCCACGGGAGACCCCACACGTGCCGTCTTCGAAGCGAAGTTCCCCGCGGGTCACATCGGGGCCGCGACCACCACCCTCGACGCCGCCACCCACGAGAAGCTGCAGTCCTTGGGCTATCTGGATGAGGGCTCGGACCAATAGCGCCCGCTCCCTCCGCCCGATTCTGCAGGACCTGGGTGCTCTTCCGTTGATCGGCCGCACGTCAACCGCTATCAGCCTGATGCCGACCGCCTGCCCCACCCGTGGTGCTATTGTCGGCTCAAATCCGTGCGCACCGCGGCGCAAACACGGACCCACTGGCGTTGTCGATCCGCTCCCGGGGTGGCCCCTCCCCTGGCCCGGACCGCACCGAACGCCCACAGGACGACTCATCATGGCTGTGTTCCACAAAGCCCAACTCTTCGGCGTCATCCTCCTGGCGTTCAGTGCGTGTGAGCCTGCCGAGCGGCGGACCACGCGGGCCCAAGACCGCCAAGCCCGGCTGGGTGGTGAGTCGTCGTCCACTGCGACCCCTCGGGTCCAGAGTGGTGAAGGCACCGTCAATGACGACGAGGACGACGTGCGGCCCTTCTCGCCCGTGGGCACCCGCGCCGAGGCGTTGCGTTGCCAAGCCGCCCTCGGCGGCGCCGCCGACTACTTTTCACCCGACTGGTACACCTACAGCGACCGCGACAACCCCGACACAGCCGTCGATGGCTGCGATGTGGGCATGTCGGCCTCTCTGCTCGAAGCTCTGGCGTGGGGCGAAGGCCGCACCAACCTGTGCGCCATCCGATGGATTGTCGACATCCAGCGCGCCGCTCGGTACCCCTACGTGGGCATGGGTGTGCGCCTCGCCACCGGCAACGCCGACAAGCTCAGCAAGATGCGCGAGATCGTCATCGAGACGCGGAGCACCAAGCCGGTCACGATGGATGCCCAGCTGTTGATGGTCGACCAAGAAAACATGGACTGCGGGGACGAGCGCAAGTCGCCTTACGGGCACGCCATCACGTGCGATGGCACGGGCGCATGGACCAAGCAGACCATCCGGGTCGCCGACATGAACGCGCCGGCATGGGGCAAGCCGCCGCCCTTCTCCCCGGCCCGGGCCATCGCGCTGCACTTCCACATGGGGCCGGAGAGCGTTGGGCACCACGAGTGCGACATCCGCATCCTCGAAGTGCGCTGAACCCCGACGCACAGGGCACTGCCTCCGTGGGCTGAGACGAGCGGGGGACGATTGCGGACGCGGGGCCGATCCCACCACCGATCCGGGCTAAGGGACAGGTTCCACAATGCCCCCGGTGCGCCCCATGTCGCCCAAGCCTCCCGCTCCGTACACGCCCACCCACAAGATCCGCATCGTGACCGCGGCCAGCCTGTTCGACGGGCACGACGCCGCGATCAACATCATGCGGCGCATCATCCAAGGTGCTGGCGCCGAAGTGATCCACCTTGGGCACAACCGCTCGGTCCAAGAAGTCGTGGACTGCGCGATCCAGGAAGATGCCCACGCGGTGGCCATCACGTCGTACCAGGGCGGCCACGTCGAGTACTTCAAGTACATGGTCGAGCTGATTCGACAGAGCGGCGAGCGCATCGAGGTCTTCGGAGGTGGCGGCGGCACAATCCTGCCCACCGAGATCGACGAGCTCCACGCCGCTGGAGTCACCCGGCTGTACTCCCCGGACGATGGGCGCAGCCTCGGTCTGCAGGGCATGATCGACGACTTGATCAGCAAGAGTGACTTCGAGAAGCGGCCAGCCGAGGTCACTGACGAGACGTGGGACCTCTTCGAAGGCGGCGACAAGGCCGCGCTCGCCCAGATCATCACCGTGGCCGAGAATCACGCGGGTGTTCGAGACGCTGTGATGGCCCGAGCTGAGGGCATCTTGGGCGACCGGAAGGTCCCGGTGCTCGGCATCACGGGCACGGGCGGTGCGGGCAAGAGCTCCCTCGTCGATGAGCTGGTGCAGCGCTTCTTGAGGGACCCTCGGGGCAACGAGACCGGCACGGTCGCGGTCATCAGTGTCGACCCCACGCGGCGTCGCTCGGGCGGGGCACTGCTCGGCGACCGCATACGAATGAACAGTGTCGACAGCCCCCGGGTCTTCATGCGGTCTCTGGCCACCCGCGGGGCCAACCTGTCCCTGTCGGCCAACGTGCAAGACGCCGTCCAGCTCTGCAAAGCCTCCGGGTACGATCTCATCATCTTGGAGTCCAGCGGCATCGGCCAGTCCGACACCCGCATTGTCGACCACAGCGATGTGTCGCTCTACGTGATGACCAGCGAGTACGGCGCCGCCACCCAGCTCGAAAAGATCGACATGCTCGACTTTGCGGACGTCATCGCGATCAACAAGTTCGACAAGCGCGGTGCGGACGACGCCCTGCGGGATGTGCGCAAGCAAGTCCGGCGCAACTCAAGTGCCTGGGAAACCCCCGTCGACCAGCTGCCGGTCTACGGCACCATTGCCAGCCAGTTCGCGGACCCCGGGGTCACCGCCCTCTACATCCACCTGATGGGCGTCATCGCCGACCGCACCGGCGCACCCCTCGCGTCGGGCCTCATCGCCGACGGCACCACCACCGGCAAGCCGTCCCTCATCCCCCCGGACCGGTCCCGCTACCTCGCCGAGATCAGTGAAGGCATCGACGGATACACGAAGACGGTGGACACCCAGGCCGGCATTGCCCGGCGTCTGTTCCAGCTGCAAGGGGCCATCTCGGCCGTGCGGGGCGATCCCAACCCCGCCGCCCCCACACCGGCGGAACCGCTGGCCACCCGACCCGATGACAATGACGTAGTGCACGACCTTGTGCGGCGCTTCAATGCACTCCGTGAGCGCCTCGATGTGGACTGTCGCCAGCTGCTCGCCGAGTGGCCCTCGCTGGTCGAGCGCTACAAGGCCGATGTGTACCGGTTCACGGTGCGGGGAAAGGTCCTCGAACAGCCCCTGGTGACCACTTCGCTGAGCGGCACCCGCGTACCCCGGGTGGCCCTGCCCCGCTTCACGGACTGGGGCGACCTGCTCACCTGGCGGATGCACGAGAACCTGCCCGGGTTCTTCCCTTTCGCAGCGGGCGTGTTCCCCCTCAAGCGGGTGGGCGAAGACCCCGCCCGGATGTTCGCCGGGGAAGGGGGGCCCGAGCGCACCAACAAGCGCTTCCACTACGTCTCTTCGGGGTTGCCGGCAAAGCGCCTGTCGACGGCCTTTGACTCGGTCACCCTGTACGGCGAAGACCCGGACCCCCGCCCCGACATCTACGGCAAGGTCGGCAACTCCGGCGTGAGCGTCTGCACCGTGGACGACGCCAAGAAGCTCTACAGCGGCTTCGATCTGAGCAGCCCCTTCACCAGCGTGTCAATGACCATCAACGGCCCCGCGCCGATGGTCCTGGCCTTCTTCCTCAACGCCGCCATCGACCAACAGTGTGAGCGCCACATTGTGGAACATGGCCTCGAAGCCGAGGTCGAGGCCCGCATTGCGGAGATCTACGGCGACACCCCCCGCCCCCGGTATCAGGGCGCCCTGCCCGAAGGCAGCGATGGCCTCGGCATCCGCCTTCTCGGCGTGTCTGGCGACGAGGTGCTGCCCGCCGACGTCTATGCCGACATCCGCAAGCGCACCCTCAACAGCGTGCGGGGCACGGTGCAAGCCGACATCCTCAAAGAAGACCAGGCCCAGAACACCTGCATCTTCTCCACTGAGTTTGCGTTGCGCATGCAGGGCGACATCCAGCGCTACTTTGTGGACCACGCCATCCGCAATTTCTACTCGGTGAGCATCAGCGGCTACCACATCGCCGAAGCGGGCGCGAACCCCATCACCCAGCTCGCTTTCACGCTGGCCAACGGCTTCACATTCGTCGAGTACTACTTGTCCCGCGGCATGCACATCGACGAGTTCGCGGGCAACCTGTCGTTCTTCTTCTCGAACGGCATGGACCCCGAGTACAGCGTCATCGGTCGGGTGGCCCGGCGGATCTGGGCCAAGGCCATCAAGCTTCGGTACGGCGGCAACCCCCGCAGCCAGAAGCTCAAGTACCACATCCAGACCAGCGGCCGGTCGTTGCATGCCCAAGAGATCGCGTTCAACGACATTCGCACGACGTTGCAGGCCTTGTACGCAATCTATGACAACTGCAACTCACTGCACACCAACGCCTACGACGAGGCCATCACCACACCGACCGAAGAGAGCGTGCGGCGTGCGCTGGCCATCCAGCTTGTCATCAACAAAGAGCTGGGCCAAGCGAAGAACGAAAACCCCCTCCAGGGCAGCTTCATCATCGAAGAGATGACGGAGCTGGTCGAGGCCGCCGTGCTCACCGAGTTCCGTCGCCTCAGCGAGCGGGGCGGCGTGTTGGGCGCGATGGAGCGCATGTACCAGCGCTCGCGCATCCAAGAAGAGTCGCTGCACTACGAGTCGCTCAAGCACACGGGCGAGCTGCCCATCATTGGCGTCAACACCTTCTTGTCGGACCAAGGCAGCCCCACGATCATCCCCGACGAGGTCATCCGCGCGACCACCGACGAGAAGCAGTACGCCATCGAGAGCCGCCGGGCCTTCCAAGCGCGCAACGCCCACCGGTCGGCCGACGCCCTCAAGCGCCTCCAACAGGTCGCACTCGACGGCGGAAACGTCTTTGGCGAGCTGATGGAGACCGTCAAGAGCTGCACCCTCGGCGACATCTCCGGTGCGCTGTACGAGGTGGGTGGGCGCTACCGGCGAAACATGTAGCCGGCGCCCGGCTCAGCCTGCGCGGTCCTGGGCCGCCCAGGCGTAGAGCCCTTCGAGCACGACGGCGGCGGAGCGCTCCTCCGACAAGGCGACCACCGCTTCGCTGAAGCTCATGTTGGAGTCGTCTCCGCCGTAGACCGCGAGGACGCAGCCCGCTTGGATGCGGTGGTCCCCACCGGAGACGGGGCCCACGTCATTGGCGCTCATGCACTGGGCAAGCATGAAGAGGACGGATGCCTCCATCTCGCTGGCGATGACCCCACAGCGGCTCAGCCACGCTTGGTAGGCCTTGTTCGCTTCCCCCGCAGGGCCCGCACCAAACTCTCGCGCGAACAGGCTGGCCTTGGTGTGGCACAGGCCAATGAAGGCGTGGTCCGACAGACCCGCGGCCCGGGCCCCGGTCGCCATCGCGCGAATGACGCGGTGATCGGCCAGCGCCGGCACCTCCAGCGGGGCGTAGTGCCGGCTGGCTTGTTCATCGCGCACGGCGCCAGAGACGATGACCACCTCGCCCGGCGACACCCGCGCGTTCAGCGAGCCCGAAGACCCCACCCGCAAGAGCCGACGGCCCCCAGCTGCGATCACCTCGTGAACGATGATCTCGGCTGATCCTGGCCCCATGCCTGTGGCGATGGCGGCCACGTCGATGTCCGGCGCGCCCCCCCGACCGGGCAGACTGCCGAGCCACGCGACATGATTGCGGGGATTATCGACCTTTACGACATTCTGGAGCATTCCGGCGAGGCGCTGAGCACGGGATGGATCACCGGGCAACAGCACGTAGCGGCCCGTTCCATTGTTGCCCTTGAGGTGCTCCGGGCGCAGGCGGGTGTGGTGTTGTTCGGTGGCATTGGCGGTCAGCGAGCTCGACATGGAAGAACTCCGGTGCGGGGCGGTTCAAGCGGGGCCGCTGGTCTGTGCCCGCGCTGTCCCCTGAGGAGGGCCGGTGAGCATACATCCCGGGGCGCCTTCGGGGGTCCGCTGGCGTTATGATGGACTGGCCTCGCGCCACACGCCTTGTCCCTTGTCGGCCGGCCCCCGACCCTCCGGACGTTGCCCCCCGTCCCACTTGCCCCGAGGCGCCATGCAGATCTTCTCCAAGCCCCTCGCCGCGGTCGCTCTGCTCGGCCTGTTGCACGCCGCCGGCTGCGCACCCAAGGTGGCCCAGACGGGACTGGAGAACGCAGTTCGGGGCAGTGCTGGCCATGCTGAGCTGCCACTGTGGCGCTCGCCAAGCGGGCGAAAGGTGTTCGTGGAAGCCGATCTGGGGGACGGCAAGCCTCGGCTGTTCTTGCTCGACACTGGCGCCGATATCTCGGTCCTCAGCGCCGAGAGTGCTGCGGAGTTGGGCATAGTGGCAAGTGACTCCGGTGCGGGAGCCCTCGCCGGCCTCGGCGGCCGGGTGCAGCAATGGAAGAGCGCGATTGTCCCCGAGGTTGGCCTGGGTCCCTACGGCGTGACCAATGTGATGTTCGCGGTGGGCTTGCCCGGCATTCCCGAGCGTGTGGGAATGGCGCCATTGGCGGGCATTCTCGGCAACAATGTGTGGTCCCACTTTCAAGTGGTGGTCGACTACCCTGCCAACACGCTCGAGCTCTGGCGTGACGGGCTGCCCATCCCGGAGACGGCGAGCTCACTGTGGTTTGACGGGTCCCACATCCGCACCTGGGCCACCCTCGAGATGCAGCCGCCTGACGGTGGTCCCGCGGTGCGCCATGCGTGGACGGTCGAGGTCGACACCGGCGCCACAGGCTTGCTGCTCTACGGCGACCAACAAGGGGACGCCCGCCCGTTGCTCAAGCTGGCCCGCCCCGGCGAGGAGCCCATCTTCGGCGTGGGTGCGGATGCCGCGATGCCCTTGAGCACCTTCATGCAGCAGACCCTGCGCTTGCCTGTGGTCGCCGTGGAGCTGGGGGGCGCCCGCATCGAAGAAGCGGTGCAGACCTCATGGTTGCCCGACCCTGGCAACAACCAACCGCTCCGGCTCCAGGGGCTCGCAGGGCACGAGCTGTTTGACGAGCACCGGCTCATTCTCGACTACCTGGGGCGCAGCATCGCGCTGGCCCCATCCACCCGTCCGCCCGTCGACCGCGACGTGCACGCTTGGGCGCTGGACCAGCTCAAGCGGGCCCGCACCCGGGACGACCGGCTCGCCCGCGCGCGCCTCAACGCCGGGCTGGGCCACGAAGACGAAGCCCGCGGAGAGCTCCGCCGGCTGCTCCGGGAGGATCCGGACGACACCGACGTGCGGGTGCTGCTTGCACGGCTGGAGCGGTTCGGCGGCGAAGCAGCGCTGGCGCTGGAGCACCTGTCGGCCCTCCCCGTCGAGGCCCTCGTCGACCAGGGTGAGATCCTCGCGGTCGTCAACAGCACCTGGCTGGCTGGCGACCGAGACGCCGCCCGCACCCTCGCCGACCGGGCCGTGGCCGCTCGACCCGACGACCCTGGGGCCTGGCTTGCCTTGTCGGACATCGCGCGGGTGCAGCACGACCTGGCCACGGCGCGCTCGTCTTTGCGCACGGCCACGAAGCTGACGGGAGAGCCGGACAGCCACTTGCTGCGGCGGGCCCTCTTGGCCCAAGCCGAGGGTGATCTCCACGGCGCCATCACCCACCTTCGGCGCATGATTCAGCTCTACCCTGGCGCACCGGTGACCCCGTGGATCTACGCATGGACCGTGCGTCAGACCGCCGAAGCAGACTTGGCCATCGAAGACCTCGACAAGGCCCGAGAGCGACTGCATGACGGCGAAGGCCCCCTGGACTTCCTGGCCGCCGCCTACCGGCTGCTCAACCGCCCCGACCTCGCCCGGTCCCTCATGGACGCCGGGATCGCCCGGGACTGCGGGCTCGCGACCGAAGCGCCGGATCGCCAAAACTGCGAAGCGTGGTACCGGGCGGTCGCCGGCGTCGATCTGGACGGGGCGCGCACCCGCATCGACGCCGCGGTGCAAGCCCGCCCCCAGAACCACCAGTTTCTCGACACCCTCGCGGTGGTCCTCGAAGCTCAGGGCGCGGCCTCCGCTGCCCGAGACGCTGCATGGGCCGCCGCACGGACCAACCCCGAAGACGTCTACCTGCTGTGGCAGGCAGACCGACTCGCCGCGGCCGCAACCGACGGCGGGTGAGACCGCCCCACACCGGAGGCCACAATGGGCCCACTCGTCGCACTCAGCCTGATCCTTGGGCTCGCTTCAGCCGCCGACCCGGCCACCGCCAGGGTGGTCAAAGTCTATGACGGCGACACCGTGACCCTCCACACCGGCGACAAGGTGCGGCTCAAGTGGGTCAACACCACCGAGCTGCGGCCGCCCGAGCCGTTCTCCGAAGAAGCCCGGGACGCCGCCGCCAAGCTCGTGATGGGCAAAGAAGTCGAGCTCATCTACGGAACCGGCGACAACCGCGATGGCTACGGTCGGCTGGTGGCGGGCATCAAGGTGGGCGACACCGAGCTGTCCATTCACTTGTTGGAGCTCGGCTTGGGTCATGTCTTCATCATCCCGCCGGACGCCCGTGACCCCTCCGATCTGCTCGCCGCCCAAGAGCGCGCCCGTGCGGCCAAGCTGGGCATGTGGGCCGACCCAGACTTCCAAGGTCCCGTCCGCATGACCAGCTTTCATGCCAACGGCCGGGGAGAGGACGCCAAGTTCGTCAATGGCGAGTACCTGCGGGTGTGCAACATCAGCGCCGGCCCGCTGGACCTGTCCCAGTTCCGCTTGCGCAACATGAACGGCAAGACCTTTGACTTGCCCAAGGTCACCATCCCGCCCGGACACACCGTGAAGGTGCACTCCGGCAAGGGCACGCCCCAGACCGACGCCAGCAAGCAGCTCACCGCCTACTTGGGCAGCGAAGTGCCGGTCTACGACAACAAGCGCGACCGTGTGGAATTCCTCGACGCCGAAGGCCACATCGTGGCCCAGCGTGACCACCGCACGAAGAACTGAGCCCGTCGGCTTCAGCTGCGGCTGGGGTCAGGCGGCGGGTGCATCTCGTGGATGAGATCCCGCACTTGCCGCATGAGGGGGCGCAAGCTGCGGTGGGTGACCGCTCGGGCGGCTTCGTCCGGCGTGAACCAGCCCACTTCGAGCACACCTTCCCGTGTGGATGGCGCGAAGTCCGTCCGACGCTCCGGCGTGTCCATCAGGTACATGTGGAGGGTCTTCAGGCGGGGAGAGCCGTCCGGCGTGTGGAAGCCGTAGCGGATGTAGCCCAGCGGCCGTGAGATCTTGAGATCCAGCGCGCAGCCCATCTCTTCGCAGACCTCGCGCACCGCTGCAGCCATGGGACTCTCCCCGGCCTCCAGCTTGCCCTTGGCGACTTCCCACGTGATGCCGCTTCGGCGCTGCACCCGAATGAGCGCGAGCTCTGGCCCCCGGGGACCGAGCACCATCGGGATGCCTCCGGCGGAGATCTGCTCAGCAAAGCCGGTGCGCAGGTTGAGCACATGGCGCAGCGGCACGGCGGTGGTCTGCCAGAGGCCCTTCGCATTGCGCTCGAAGTCACAGCCGTCCCGGCGGGCTCGGGACACGTCCACGTAAAGCACGATGGGCAGATCGGCTTGGCGGTGGGCGACTTGCCAAGCTTGGCCCTCATGGCGGGACAGATAGACCGGGCGACCACCTCGAATTTCGAGAGCACCCCGTGCGACGGCTTTCTCGACCCGTCTTTCGCTGGTCGCATGGTAGAGGATGTCGGGCGGACTGATGATCCGGCGCGTGCGACGGCGGCCCCGACGCCGACGAGCATCCGCTTCAGACGGCCCCCGCGGCTGGCGGCGTCCCCCAGGGGGAGCCCCGGGCTCGACAGGGCCGGGCACGGAATCGGAATCGGACACAGCGCCCCCAGGCGATCACAGGCCCCCGAGCTTGGGCGCTGACTCGATAGTCTACCGGCACCGGGGGTGCGGCGCCCGAGTCCGCGGCCACTTGCCGCTACTGGAGGGGATCCATCACGCTGCGCCACAGCGAGTCGGCGGTGCGCGCCGCAGCGTGGGTGGACTCGGCAAACCAAGCCCACCGCGCCAGGCGGTCTTCTGGCGGGTCGCCTCCCGGCACCACCACCGCGTACCGGGCATCGTCCACAAAGCGCCCACCAAGGAAGCGGTACGTTGCGGCCAACGAGGCGCTAGCATCGCTGCCGTCCCCAGTGGCCGCCAAGCCGTCGGCCAGCCCGACCGCCACGGCGTCCTTGGGGCCATCCAGCGCCGGCAACATGGCGTGGGAGGGCAAGCCACCAATCCGGCCCAGCACCTCAACCAGCCCGCACAGCACCGCGCCCAACGCGGGATCGGCTTCAGCGTGGCCCAGCATCTCGCTGAACCAAGCATCCAAACGGCGGCGCACATGGGGCGTGCCCCGGGCCATGAGTGCGTCGAGGCGCCCGTCCCCCCGCGCTTCGAGCAGGGTGGAGAACGACGCAATCTCTTCGATGGGATCGGTCAGGGCACCGGTCTCGCTCATGAAGCGATTGAACGGGGCATTGGCCCGCCCGGTCATGGACCGGCCCGCACGCAGCGCCACCGCCAGCCGAACAAAGGGCGAGGTGGGCGCACCAAAGAGCAAGTCCAGCAGGCCCGGCTCGGGCGGACAGCCCAGCGCCGCGAGGGCCAAGCACAGCTCCCGTCCGCGCTCGCGCACCGCCCGCTCGGGGTGGCGCACCAAGTGGACGAAGCTGCGGGTGGCCGGGTGCATCCCTTGGCCCGAGCGGTCCAAGTAGAACCAGTCCCCCGCACCTTCAGCGCCCAAGCACGTCGCAAGCGGCGCATCCGCAGGCCCGGGAACCACGACCAGCGCGCCATTTCCGGGCCGACGACCGACCCCACAGGTCGCAAGGACCGCGCTGGACACGAGCGCGGGGCCCTCGACCGGTGTGATCTCTTCAGCACTGCCCACAATCGCGACGTCCAAGCGATGGCCGAAGCTGCGGGCCCGCGAGAGCAAGAGGATGCCGGCGGTGAGGGTTGCGGCGCTGTTGCCACGAAGTTCAACAGTCAACGGATACTCCCTCGGGCTGCCGCCTGCCCCACGCGCACTGTGACCTAATGTTCCACGCAGTGCACTGCCCGCCTTGGGCACAGATAGCTGCGCTGGTGCACAATCAAGCGGCGCGGTCCGGCTTGCCGGCACCGAGATGCACCAGGCCCGCAGCGGTGTACAGCGGCACCAAGCTGCCGAAGAACACGGTGAGCGCAAGCCCCTGGGACCACAGCCCCCAGCACAGCAGCACCACGAAGCCCCACAGCCCGAGGCACCACAAGCCAAAGAAGCGAGCGTCCCCGTACGAGACGACCCCTGAGGTCACCAAGAAGCACTCATCAGAGTTTCCACGTATTCGCCGCCACACATCGTAGGTCAGCATCAGCATCACCAGGCGCAGCCCGACCGCACCGAACACCGCGCCCAGCCAGGCGACCATCAAGGCCACCGGTCGCCAGGGCACCTCCGGCCCCTCCCAAGCGAGAAAGCCAAAGACCGCTGGAAACGCCACCAAGGTGCCGACCACGCCACTCTGGGTGAACCCGGCCCGCACCACGCCCCTGAGACGGGACGGCGCTTGCTGACCCGCGGGGGTGGGGCCGTGGTAGCGAACGGTGTTGGCCCCCTCCTGCCGGCTGAGCTCGATGCGGTGAGGGATGAACTCGGCGGCCAGCAGTCCGTTGCCCCCCCGCTCGGGCAACCAAGGCGTGAGCGAAGCACGGTCGGAGCGGCGCCCCACGGCGATGCCCGGATGGGCCACACCCGTCATCCGCAAGCTGTACGTGCCTTCGGTGTGGCGCGCTTGCACTTCTGCGCGGCCCGTCAGCAGCAGCGCCTCAGCCAACGCCCCGCCGGGACGGAGGAAGGCCACCAAGTGGGAGTCGAACGGTGCGACCTCGACCTTCTCCGAGATCAAGCCCAGTTCGCCCTCACACACCATCTCGACCGGCCCGTGAAAGGACAGGATGCGCACAACATCTTCTGGCAGGTTGGGCAGCGGCATGGCGGCGGGCGCTCAGGGGACGCGGGAGACGGTCAGTGTGACCTGCATGGCCAACGCGCTCAAGGGGGCCGCACCGCTGGGGCCCCCCGCAGCGCATGACCCATACCCCAAGACACCACGTACTGAACGCACGGAAGAACCGTAAACCTTGACTCGCCTTGGCCTCAGTGGACCAGCCCCAGTCCTTGCTGCCCATCGGGCACGACCTCGGGGACCACCGGCTGGAGGTTGAGCCAGAGCCGCTCCCGCCTCGCCGTCGAGAACCACCCGCCGACGCCTCCGGGCCGAGGCCAGCCGTCAACCGCGCTGCGGATCTGAGGCTCGGGCCACTGCAGCCCGCCTTCCGCCGCCAGCGGGGCGACCGCACTCCACCAGCGGTTGTCCGGCCACTCCACATAGACGACGGCGCCTGGGCACTCGGGTCGGCCCCGGCCCCGAAGCACAAGCACCCCCACCAGCGCGGTGCACACCACGTCGCTGGCGCGCTCTTTGTTCAGCTGGGCCGCGAGTGCCGAGATCAGCCGGGGTGCCCCCCGTCCGGCCACTCTTCGAACCTGGACCAGATCGAACTGCTCCACCCGATCTTCACGGAGCACCAGCAGGGCTGGATGGGGTCGCCCTTTGTCGAGGGCCCCACAAAGACGTCCCCACAGCGCATCACCGAGCGCTCGGTCACCGGTGTCGGGCAGCGCCGCCAGATCCCGAGAACTCCGACGCACACGCAAGGTCAGGCGAGAGGCCATGGGACGGAGCTCCGGGTGGGGATGGGCGCCCTATCGCTGACCTCCAGCCTTCGCATCCTGCGACCCGCTCAGGGACCACTCCGCACGGACCGACGGCAGCTTTGGGGGGCCTTGAGCCGACACCTTGTCGCCCAGCGCTCAAGAGAGAACGACGCCCAGCCGCGCATACATCGAGACGACCCGGCTGTGGAAGCGACCTCGACTGCGCATGGGCACAATCTCCTCGCAAGCCTCGCCCGGAACCGCGTCGGCGCGGCCCTCCAACAGGACCAGGGAAGGCTCAAGCCGCATCCGACGCGACAGGGGAAGACCATGGCGCGCCAGCAGCTTCGCCGCCTCGCGGGACCGAGAAGCCGGCAGCACCACACAGACCCGAGGGGCCATCGCCGCCGCCGCACCGATGAGATCGGACAACGAGCCCGCCAGCTCATGCCGTGCATGGGCCTTCAGCGGATCCGAAGACTTGGGCCCCCTGCCCGCAGGAAAGTACGGGGGATTGCAGACCACCAGATCAACCGGAGGCGCGTCCCAAGTCCGCACATCCGCCTGAACAAACCGGACATTGTCCAGCTCGCTCTCGGCCGCGGAGTGCCGAGCCATGGCCACCCACTCGGGGCGGACATCCACACCCGTGCAGGAGACCCCCAGACGGGCCAACAACAGTGCCATCACACCGGAGCCAGTGCCCATGTCCACGACAGACCCGGGCTGGCCCCCTTCCAGCGCCCATGACGCCAGCAGAAAAGGATCCATGGAGTAGCGAAAGCCACGCGAGGGCTGGTAGATGACCAGATCCTCCCTCGGGGTCTCACGCGAGAGCGGCGGAAGCTCAAGCTCCGCCAGTGTTTTGGGTTCAGCCGACAGTTCAGGCTCCGAGATCACGTCGCCAATCCGCACCATTGAATCGGATCCGCGCCGTTCGCGCATAGGCCTTGGTGAGGGCTTCTTCCAAATCCACCCCAAGTGCAGTCACACCGAGAACCCGGCCGCCTGCCGTCTCGAGCGTACCACTGGTGGTTCTGCGAACACCGGCCAAGAAGACAACCTCGTCCGCGGTGCCCAGGTCGGCGCCCGTGATCTGGTCACCGCGCCGAGCGGTGCCCGGGTAGCCATCGGCACACATCACCACACACGCCGCCGCGCCCGAGTGCCACCGCAGGGGCCTATCGGTCAACGTCCCCTGAGCCGCGTTGAGCAGCACAGGCAGCAGATCTTCGTCGAGCATCATCATCAGCGGCTGGCACTCCGGGTCGCCGAAGCGCACGTTGAACTCCAGCACCTTCGGCCCGTCCGGCGTGAGCATCAGCCCGGCATACAAGACCCCCGCGAAGGGCGCCCCAGCGGCGGCCATGCCGTCCACCACCGGCTGGAGCACGGTGCGGTGCACATGATCAACAAAGCCCTCGGGCAGCCCCGGCGGCGGACAGATCGCCCCCATGCCCCCGGTGTTCGGTCCGACATCACCCTCGAACCGCCGCTTGTGGTCGCGGCAGGGCAGCAAGGGCACCGCGCGCTTGCCGTCACAGATGGCCAGCACCGAGACCTCGGGGCCGGTGAGTCGCTCTTCAATGAGCACCGCGCCCCCCTGGGGCCCCGCCTCACCCGCGAAGGCTGCGTCGATGGCCGCATGGGCCTCGTCGGCCGTGTCTGCGACCACGACACCCTTTCCGGCGGCGAGCCCGTCGGCCTTGATCACACAGGGGCCGTGGACGGCAGCATGGGCCTCATCCGCAGTCCGGCACAGTGCCGCCTGGGCCGTGGGAATGCCGTGGGCCAGCATGAACTCCTTCGCAAAGGCCTTCGATGCTTCCAACTGGGCAGCGGCCGCCCGCGGGCCAAATGCTGCGACGCCCACCGCCTCCAACCGGTCCACAAGCCCGTCGGCAAGGGGCGCCTCAGGGCCGACCACCACGAGATCGACGCCGTTGGCTTTGGCCCACGCGACGACCTCGCCATCCACCCGCGAGACGTCCGGTCCGAACGCCGGATGATCCCCAGCGACGCTGAGTCGAGTCAGCAAGGGGCTGCGCAAGATCCGCCAGCCGAGGGCATGTTCACGGCCACCGCCGCCCACCAGCAACACATGCATGCCGACCTCCTCCGGCCGAGGCACCGTCCAGTCCCCTGCGCCGACTGGCTCCTACCCCCGCGCTGCGATGGCGGCACAAGTCCTCACGGCCACGGCACACACAGCCCGGCTTGGGACCGCTCAGCCCTCGAGACTCGCCAGCAGGGCCCGCGCCTGCACATCGTCGGGCGCCAGGCGCAGCGCTTCGGCGAGTGACCGCCGGGCCCCCCGCACGTCGCCGGCGTGGATCAGCGCCTGGGCACGCCATCGATGCACCCCAGGGGCATTCGGGGCGTCCTGGAGCGCCTGAACAAAGAACGCCCGGGCACTCGGGGCGTCCCCGGTCATGCCGGCGGCCCAGCCCTCGACCCCCTTCACCACCCCGAGGTTCGCCGACGAGTCGATCACTGCCCCGGCGTACATGCCGGCCTTCGCGGGGTCATTGCGCATCATGTAGAACTGGCCCATCGCAGCATTGGCCACCGAGCTGTCCGGCACAGCCCGCAGCCCGCGCCGCAGGGTGTCGGGTGCGCTGTTGCTGTTGGCGAGCACCCCCAGCACCCCCATGACCACCACGCCCCGGTTGGCAAAGCGGGCATCACCGACCAGCTCGCGGTCGATCTGTTTCTGGAGCGACCGCCAGTCTGGCTCGGGCAACCAGAGCGCCGACAGTGGAGCCCGGGCTCGGTCCTGGGTCAGATCCATGAACGCAAGCTGCTCCAAGAGCTGCATCGCCGCGTCCCGGTTGCCCACCATCAGGCGGTTGCGGGCCGACTCGACCAGCACCATGCCCCAGCCAGGGTCGGCCTCCGACGCACTGGTCAGCTCGGTCTCCGCCAAGCGCTCCCTGCCGGCATCCACGTAGATTCGTGCCGCACCCAGGTGGTACTGGGCCAGCGCATGCCCGGACAGGTTGCCCGGCTCCATCCCCCGCAGGACCTTTTCCGCTTCCGTTGATCGGCCCTGAAGCTGCAGTGCCCGAGCTTTCTGGAGGCTTGGCACCGGATGGGTCCCCACCTCGGCGAGCCCCTGGTCCGCAAACGCCAGGGCTTGCTCCAAGCGACCGAGGTCAATGGCTGCGGCCGCCGCGTCCGAGAAGACTTGAATCCGGTCCGGATGGCGCGAAAAGCCCTCGTGGGCGATGACCGCTTCGAGCTCGGCCAGGGCCTTTCGCCCGTCTCGACGGACCTTCAGGTGAATGGCGCCGAGCCGTGCCCGCTCCTCCAGCAGGTGCGGGGCCAAGGCGCTCAGCTTCTCGCCGGCCTGCCGGGCGGTCTTCCAGTCACCGATGGCCACGCTCGCCCGGAACAACACTCGCCACGGCTCGGGCTCATTGGGCCACGCCGCAGTGAGCTTGCGCAGCAGCGCGGTCGCATCACCGTAGCGACCCTCAGCCTCGTGCACCCGAGCGAGCGCCAGCCGAATCGGCAGGACCCCCGCCAAGCGCTCGTCAAGAGTGGCCAGTGAGTCCTCGTTGCCCTGGACCTCCGCCAACATCACGGCGCAGCCCAGATCCACAGTGGATCCGCGTGTGCCCGCAAGCGAGGCGGGCTCGCCACACTCCGTCAACAGGTCGGCCGCACGGCCCGCATTCCCCGTCGCCAGTGCGACCGCCGCTGATGCCCGCCGGGCGGCCGGCGCACGGTCACTGATCGCCCGCGCTCGGTCGGCAGCGATGCTCATCGGCTCGACGAGTGAGGGGTCGGATGCGAAGGTTCGGGCCCAGGTCTCGGCGAGAGAGCCCCAGACTTCCACATCGGCCGGCGCCAATATGGCCGCTTGCTCCAGGTGTTCTCGAGCTTCTCCGAGCCCCGCAACCGTGCCGGACCACAACGCCACCCGCCCGCGATGCAGCCGCAGGCCCGGCGCGCCTGTCGGCTGTGGCCAGGTCTCGGCGAGCTGGGTGAGCAGCTGGCCACCCGGTAGCGTCCTGTCCGCGTTGAAGGCCTCTTTGGCCGCATCCTGGTCGACCGCTTGCTCGATCTGGTCGGCGACTTGGCTGGTCGCATCCCCGGCGGCGCCCATCACCGCGTTCACCAGCTCTTCGGGGACGATGAACAGGTCGTTCTGGACGGCATACACGGTCAGGCCGAGGCTGGCGGCCATGGCCCCCACCGCACCCACCGTGCGCGCAAAGCGCCGCCCATCGTCGGTCCGACGCTGCTGGGTCGCGGCCTTGCGGGTGGAGTGCAGGCGCGCATAGTCGGGCGTGCCGGGAATGAAAAACCCAACAAAATCAGAATGTTCCACCAGGGGCTTCCAGCGAGCGCCCCCTCGGGTAACCTGGTCTTCTGCGGCGATGGCACCGCGGAGAAGCTGGTCCACCAGCGCATCCCTGGACAAGGGACCCCGGGTGCCACCATCGCGGGTGCGCACCTCAAACCGCACACGGGAGGCCGGGACCTGCGGCCCGCCAAGGCGACAGGGCTGACACACCGCGCCCGGCCGCGCCTCTTCGCGGGGCAGGGATGAACCACAAGAAAAGCAGTAGCGGCGAACCATGTCCGAACCTCGGGTGCACGAGTCTACATCGGCGGGCCCCCTTCCTGGCCTGCTCGGACCACTCCTCGCCGGCCGCGCTCCCCCCCATGGCCGCCCAGGGCACCCAGCAACAGGCCACCTGGAAGGCCGCCGCCCCTGCCGTGCCCCAGAGACCAACGGGGCCCACTCCGGGACGTGCTGCGGGGCGTGGGCACTCCTTCCGCAGGGTCACTGAGGGCTTGCCTGGATGCCACCCCGCCCCTTGACAAGGGGCTTCAGCGAATGTCCGAGGCCGGTCTTTAGTGGCGGAAGTGTCGGGCTCCGGTGAACACCATCGCCGCTCCTGCTCCGTCCACCGCTGCCAAGACCGCCTCGTCCCGGATCGAGCCGCCGGGCTGGATGAACGCGGTGACACCCTGCTCAAGCGCCACCTCGACCCCATCGGGGAACGGGAAGAACGCATCGGAGGCCAGGACCGAGCCCGCCACCGCCCGGGTGGCCTTGGAGCACGCGAGGCGCACGCTGTCGACCCGGGACATCTGGCCGGCGCCGACACCGTTGAGGACCACACCGCCGGCTTCTGCGCGGGCCAGCACGATGGCGTTGGACTTCACGCTGCGCACCACCCGCCAAGCAAAGTCCAAGGCGCGGGCCTCGTCGTCCGTGGGCGTCCGCACCGACCGGCTGGTGGTCTCGACCACCTCACCGACGTCCCAGTCTTGCATCAGCCATCCACCCTGCACCCGGCGGGCGTCCATCCCCGGGGGGCGACCTTCAGCCCAGTCCGCGGGAATATCGATCACACGCAAGTTCTCACGCTTGGCCAGCAGGGCCTTGGCCGCATCGGAGAACCCGGGCCCGACGACCACCTCAAAGAACGTGCGGCTCTGGCGCAGCGCCCGCACAGCGTCTTCGTCGACAAAGCGGTTGAACGCGACGATGCCGCCGTAGGCACTGACCGGGTCGGCCGACAGCGCGAGCCGAAACGCGGCCGCCATGCCGTCGGGGTGGGTCGCAGCGCCGCAGGGGTTCATGTGCTTCACAACCACCACCGAGGGCCCATCCAGCTCAAAGACCGCCCGCAGTGCACCGTCCATGTCCGCCATGTTGTTGAACGACAGCGGCTTGCCCTGAAGCTGAGTCATGCGCGCAAGGGAGCGGCCGGAGCTCGCGGGATCCGCGTAGAACATGGCCTTCTGGTGGGGGTTCTCGCCGTAGCGAAGCGGCGTGCCATCCGACAGCGGCGCCGCGCCCTCCACCGGGAGGGTGCCGTCCACATCGAACCGTGCCGCCAGCCAAGTCGAGATCATGGCGTCGTAGGCGGCGGTGTGGCGGAACGCCCGCAGGGCAAGCTGGCGACGGGTCGCCAGATCGACGCCTTCCGAAGAAGCGATGGCGGCACCCACCGGGCCATAGTCCGCGGGATCGACCACAATGACGACCTCGACGTGGTTCTTGGCGGCAGCCCGCACCATCGTCGGCCCACCGATGTCGATCTGCTCGACGGCCTCTTCCACGGTGACCCCGTCGCGCTCCACGGTGCGCCGGAAGGGGTAGAGGTTCACCACCACCACGTCGATCCAGGGAATGTCGACCGACGCCGCCTCGGCCGCGTGCACATCGCGAAGCCCGAGGATGCCGCCGTGGACCCGAGGGTGGAGGGTCTTGACCCGCCCGCCCATGATCTCCGGGTGACCGGTAAACTCAGACACCCCCGTGACCGGCAGGCCCGCTTCGCGCAGCACCCGACCGGTGCCCCCCGTGGACAGCAAGGTGAAGCCAGCGTCGACCAATGTGCGCGCAAACGGGACCAGGCCAGACTTGTCAGAGACAGAGAGCAGGGCGTAGCGGGTCATCTTGGCATTCCTCCCACCGAGGCGGACCACCTCAGGAGCGCGCGCTAACGTCTCGGAGGCCACGCCCCCGTGTCGCGGCGGGGGATGCTCGGTGCCGATCGTGTGGCGCACCCGTTGCGCTCACCCGGCTCAAGGCCCGGGCAGGTCCCGCAGCACCCGCCAGGACACCACGTGGAGCCGGTTTGGCCCCGCGAAGTACCCGGCCACCAGCACCGGCCGGTCCACCTCATGCTGAAGCGCCCCTACCGAGTCCGCTGCCAGGATGATCGCGGCCCCAGAGTGGCGATCCCGGAGCTGATACTGGAGCCCAGATCGCTCCAGAATGCCGATGTACGGCTGTGATCCGTCACCGGCGTCGGTCACGAGCCAGCGGTCCACCACCAACCGGCGCACCGCGTCCCGCCCCTCGATCTGCACGGAGCAACCGCCGAGGTCCGCCAGCCACAAGGCGTCGCCGCTGAGGGCCAGGGGATGACGGGCACCGCTGGACTCAACGAGAACCGCGCGCTTGCGGTCATTTCCGGCATCAGGGTCGGCATCGATCACGCCGGACACCAAGTGCTTGGGGCCACACGCGGTCCCCAGCCCCAGGGCGAGCAGGACGGCAAAACGGCTGGACATGGGCGAATCCTCGAAGACAGGGGCGGGCGGATTGCCGGCGACGCGGGTGATGTCGAGTATCTCGCGGGCGCCTGGACCGACCGGCGCTCCTGCGTACCCCAGGCCTCCCCCTCAGCGTCCCCACCTGACGACAGCCACCGCCCGAGACCCAAGTCGGTGCGCCACAATGCCGGCGAATTGCCCTTCGAGACCAACCTTGTCCAGACATCGCCTTGACCAGCCCGGTCAGGGTTCGCTACACCGGTGGTTGATGGGGTGTCCCCGCCGCGCACGGCCCCGTCATGCCCCCTTCCGACCGCGAAGCACGGGTTCCAGCGCAACGTCCCAGCACGAGCCACCGTTGATGCTGCACTCCCTCCCCCTGGCCCGGTCGGCCCCCTGGCCTGTCCCGTCTGCTCGCCCTTGCGGCGTGTCTCGGCCGGCCTCTGCGGGTGTGCAGCCACGCCCCGGCGCCACGACTCATCCCGGGTGCCGCTGATGCTGCTGCTTCCTCGCAATGTTGGCCCCTTCACCCTGCTGCGTCGCCTTGGGACCAGCGGTGTGGCCGAGTCCTTCCTCGGCGTGGTGGCGGGCCAAGGCGACCAGACCGTCGTGCTGCGGCGGCTCTTGCCGTATATTCGCCAAGATCCCGATCGGGCGCGGGAAGCAGAAGAGCGGGTCCGGGACCTGACCCACCTGCAGCATCCTTTCCTGGTCCGCGTGATGGACTGGGTGGAGGACGGGGACGAGCGCTTTGTGGTGGAAGCCTTCGTCGATGGCATCGACCTCGGGCGGCTCCTCGACTGGTGTCGGGCCCGCGACCAGACGCTGCCGACCAATGTGCTGTTGAACTTGGCGACCCAGCTCTGCAATGGGCTGGAAGCGGTCCACGGGCGACCGGGCCAAGCCACGGGCACCCCCAATGTGCTGCACCTCGGCATCCGGCCCTCCGCGGTTGTGGTCAGCCGGGACGGCAAGGTCGTGCTCGGCGGCTTCGGGCTGGTGAAGTCCCCCGCGACGATGCCCCACGGGGGCCTGACGGGCTCCACCACCGCCCGCTTGCGCTACCTCGCGCCAGAGCAGGCACCACCAGGTGGACCACTGAGTCCCGCGACCGACATCTTCTCCCTGGGCACCCTGCTGTACGAGATGGTCACCCTGCGGCCGCTGTTCCCTGGCCAGACCGACGACATCGTGCTGGAGTCGCTGCGGGAGGCCGATCTGGCCGAGCCCCTGCAAGCGGTCCGCGAGCTGTTGCCCGGCATCGATCGGGTGCTCCAGCGCTGCCTCTCCCGCAACCCCCGGTACCGCTACAACCGGGCCTTCGTGCTGCGAGAAGACCTGCGTGCGCTGATGGCGGGGTACTCGTTCAACACGATTGTGGACGACACCCGCCGGTTCCTGCGACCGGTGGTCGGGGCGGATGCAGACGACATGACGGCCGAGTCCGCACCGGTCAACTCGGCCTTGGGACTGGACCTTCCCGACGACTCTCTCGCTGTGGCTGCGCCGATTGCGGCCCTCGCCGGCCTGCCTCCGCTCGATGACGCGCCGGCCGAGCGCGCGCCGCCCTCCGCAGCGTTGCCGCCGCCCCCCGCTGAGCTTCCGCCCCTGGCCGCCAACCTTGGCGCACCGCCGGCTGTCCAGGCCCCACCGCCAGTGACCGATCTGCCCATCGATGTGCCGGCGTTTGCCGCACCGTCCCTGGGTGCACCCCCGCCTGAGGTGGCGCCACCGGCCGCTCATGATCCCACCGAGATTCCCCATCTCGAAGGGATCGGCGAGGTGCCCGCTGAGCCCGCGATGGCGCTCACGGCCCCGAAGGTCGACCTGCCCACCCCGCCCCCACCGCCGTGGACGACCGATGCAGTCGATCCGCCGGACGCTGGCGGCTTGTCCTTGCCCCCGCCCGTGGTCGACGACCTGAGCTTGCCGCCCCCTGTCGCGGCGAGCGCCCAGTCCGGGGACGAGGAAGAGACACTGGCCGACGTCACGGACGGTGATCTGCCGGCCCATGCGGGCGCGTTCCCCCTGGCCGACGCCCTCCTCGCGGGCAGCGGTCGACCGGGCGCCACGTCCCTGGCCGACCTGTTCGCGCCCGAGCCTCCCCGCCGGTTCGACCCCCGCCGGCTCGCCGACGCACTCCAAGACGAGTCCATTGAGGAAGATGGCGCAGCGCGGGAGAGCGGGCTGACCGAGGCCCTCGCCATCCCGCCTGGCGGCCCGCCACCACCGGCTGCACCGCCCGACACCACCGGCATGTTTGTCCGCGGCCTGCCCGGCGCCCCCCTGGCGCCCCCGCCCCCGGACACCACGGGCATGTTCATGCATGGCTCCCCAGGCGCCCCGCTGTCGGCCCCGCCGCCCGAGAGCCTGCCGCCCGACGAGATCCTTGCCCCGCCAACGATGCTTCCTCCGCCGGAAGCACCACCGCCAGTCGAGGTCCCGGCGCCCCTGCCTCCGTTCTCCGCTGCCCCCCCACCGGCGCCCGCCGCCCCCCAGATTCCATCCGCTCCGTCGGCCGTCAGCGGACGAGCACCGCCCCCCCAGTCCCGCCCCCCAGCGCCGGCCGCCGACAGCGCGCCCGCCGAGGAAGGTGCCAGCCGTCCCGCCCGCCGCAGCCTGTGGCCCCTCGTCGGCGCAGGGGCCCTCGTCGCGCTGCTCTTTGGTGTCTGGGCCGGCGGCGTCTGGCTTGCAGGCAGCTTGGAAGGCGACGACCCCGCGGCTGAACCGGATGCGGCCGCAGCGGTCCCTGCCGTGGAAGCGCCGGAAGTCGTCGCGGACGAAGAGCCCCCGGCCGTGGCGGACATTGCGCCCTTGCCCAGCGAAGGCGTCGACATTCTCGCCGACGAAGAGCCCGACCCCGAGGCCACTCCCGAGGCGGCACCGGCGCCGCGCCCCACCCGCGCCGCCCCCCCTCCCCGCGTGCCCTCCAGCAGCCGAAGTGACCGAGCCGACGCCATTCCCGTGCCGCCGCCCCGCGCTCCGGCTCCACCACCGGCGCCCGCCCCGCCCAGACCGGCCGCGACGCCCACCCCCGCGCCTCCCCCACCCCCGACGCCGAGCGCCGAGCCCGACTCGGTCGAGCCCCGGGACGCCCGTGAGCCCGAGGCCGCGCGGCGGTCCATGGACGACCAGGCCAACCGGGCCCGCAGTGGCCAGCTGGATGCCGAGGACGTGCAACAGCTTGAAGGGGTCAACAGCACCGAGCCCGACTACACCCGCGCCCGCGTGTTGCTGCTCATCGACGCCCAGCGCCGCGACGACGTGGGGGCTTCGGGCCGCTACCTCGAAGACATCCTGCGGGTGCCCGAGAACCGCTACAATCCGGTCTTCCTGGCCGAGATGGCCCGCCACCAAGTCAACCAGCGCCAGTTTGCGGTTGCGCTGGGCACGGCCACCAAGGCCGAGCAGCACTGGGCCCGGCTGCCGTCGAGCTTGGTCTTCGACAAACAAGCCGAGATCTTTGAGGTCCAGGCTGCGGCCACCCAGGGACTGCTCTACGAAGCAGAAGCCGAGGCCGAGCAGCTCTCCCTGCTCGATGACGCCCTCGGTCGCTGGCGGCGCTTGGCGGAGCACGCCCAGCGGGGTGGGCGCCCCGACATCAGCGAGCGTGCCACGGCCCAGATCGCCAAGCTTGAAGACATCCGGAGGCGCCTGCAATGACCCCCCGCCCCACCCGCACCCCGGTCCGATGGGCCGCCCTGGTCCTGGGCTTGGCCTGGTCCGGCTGCGCCACCCGCCACGCCATCGTCGGCAAGGTGGTCGATCGCAACGGCGAGCCCATGAGCCGCGTCATCGTCTCGCTCCAGCCTGGCTCGGTCGAGCTGCTCACCGACAATGAGGGCGCCTTCGCCGTGGACTATCTGCGGGATGACGACGGCAAGCGCACCAAGCTCAAGCGGCGCAACCAGTACACGATCGAGACGTTCCGCACCGGCTTTCAGACCGTCAGCACCGAAGTCGACTATCGCCGTGGTGAGTTGCATCTCGCTGCCATCATCATGCCGGAAGAGACCATTCGAGTCGCACCGGGCATGCACGCCATCGATCCCTCCACCGCCGAGCGTCCCACCTCGACCGGCGCGACCTACGAGGGAGAGTAGCCGTGCGTGCTGCGACCGCAGCCCTCCTGCTCTTGGGGGGCACCGCCGTCGCGTGTGGCACGGCCGAAGACGCTGTACCCGTCGATGTTCCCGACGGATGGGTCCCGTTGCTTTTGCGGGATCCCGGCCAGCTGGAAGCCCGCATGACCGCCGACGAGTCCCCTCGGTGGATCGCGGCCCACGCCGGTCGGTGGGTGGCGCCGACGACCGGGCCCCAGCCGGGCTTCGTGAACGCCCAAGCCGACGTCGAAGACAGCCTGGGGCGTGCCGAAGCCGCACTGTTTCCCGGGTTGATCCAGCGATGGGCCGAGCGGGGCCAGCTCCCCGAGGGCTCCGCACTGGTTCCGCTGGCGGCCTTGTCCTGCCTCGACGCCCAGGTTCCGCTTCCCGAGGCGCTGGTCGAGCGCCTGGGCCCCCTGAGTGCCTGGGCGAAGGGCCCCACAGACAACTGGCTGGCCCAGCCGGTGCCGGTTCCCGCCGTGCAGCAGTGCGTGACGAGCCATGCCCGTGCCCGGCAAGCGGGCGCCTTGCCTGATCCCGACGCTTGCACGGCCCTGACCGACGGCGGTCGCTTGCCGGACCCGCTCGCGCGCCACACCCGTGCCCTCGCGCTCCGGGCAGCCCAGACCTCGTCGGATGTGCTCACTGCGACGGCATTCACAGCTCGATGGTCCACCGCCAAGGACCTCCCCGCGGACGCCTCAGCAGAGGCCCTCGCCGCCGTCGATGCACGCCTCAAGTCGTGGGAAGCGGCGCTGCTGGCCGACGCCCCCCCGGGGGCCCGCCTCGCCGACGAGCTCGCGCTGTTCGCCGGCCACCGAAGCCGCCAGCGTGCGGCACACATCGCAGCGGGACTGGTCCACCGCGACCCGCCCTTGCCGCCCCTGGATGCCCTCGCACTGCTCCGTGGCGGCATCGATGCCGCCGCCGGTGAGCGGGTGGGCCCCACCAATCCCCCGCTGCTGCTGGCCCTTCTCGCCGAAGCCCGCCTCCGCACTGGACGCACCCGGGAAGCGCTCGATGCCCTGCATGGCATGCGCGACGCCTGGATCGACATGGACCCGCTCATTGAGCTCGCCGGCGACTACCATGTCGCTGCTGGGCTCGGCCGAGACGGCGACTCCAAGGAGCTTTGATGCCCTCCCCCTCCCCGACCTTGCGCGCGCTCCTCCTCGCGGGGCTGTGCTTGCCGCTCATGGCCGGCGCAAACTTCCGATACGCCGAGGACCGTGGCCCCGCCCTGGTGGACCCGCTGTTCGCCACGTCCATGGGCGAAGCCCGGGTGCACGAGCTGATCTTCGAGAGCCTCTACACCGACGACCAGAACCTCGCGCCCGTGCCCTTGCTGGCCAGCGGCGTGGTGGTGGAAGACGGCGGACAGTCCGCACTGGTGACCCTGCGGGCGGGGGTGCAGTGGCACGATGGCAAGCCCCTGCGGCCCGAGGACGTGGTCTTCACCATCGCCGCGCTGAAAGATCCCGGCACCATGAGCCCCGAGGCGGGCCGGGTGGGGTTCATCGACCGGGCAGAAGCGGTGGGCACCAACCAAGTCCGGCTGCACTTTGTCCAGCCCGAGTCCCGGCCCCAAGAGAAGCTGTACTTCAAGATCTTGCCGGCGCATCGGTTCACCGGAACGGCCATCAGCCGCAACGATGCATTCCACACCCGGCCCATCGGCACCGGCCCGTACCAGCTCTCTCGGTTCCAGCCGGACAACAGCATTCAGCTCACGGCGACGTCGCAGTCCGGCCGCCAGCCGCAGATCCCCGAAGTCGTGATGCGGGAAGTCAGCGACAAGAACTACCAAGCCAAGCTGCTGTTGTACGAGAGCCTCGAGGCCTTGGTGCGGGTGTTGCCGCGGGACCTGGCAGTTCTCCAGAACACTGACGGCGTCGAGCTCTACCCCTACCAGACCAACTCGTGGTGGTACGTCGGCTTCAACCTCACCCGGACGCCCTACGACGACGTGCGGGTGCGCAAGGCGCTGTCGTTGTTGGTGGATGGTGCGGCCCTCTTGGCACCGGTGGGCACCGGCGAGCTGATCAGCGGCCCCTACGTGCCCTCCAGTCCCTACTACAACCACGATGTGAAGCCCCTTCAGCAGGACTCCGGGGCCGCCCGCGCCCTGCTGGAAGACGCCGGCTACACCCGCGTGGACGGACGCTGGCACACCCCGAAGGGCGAGCCGATGGCCCTGCGCCTCGCCGCCCCCCGTGGCCTGGAGTCCGCCCAGGAAGTCATCATCAACCTCCAGAGCCAGTTCGTCGCGCAAGGGGTCCAGGTTCAAGTGGAGTTCCTAGACGAGGCCGGCTGGAAGGCCCGGGTGTGGCGCCAGCACGACTTCGACATGGTGCTGGGCCAGTGGAGCTTCGACCGCAGCGAGGACATCCGCGAGCAATTCCACTCCCAGGGCACCCGCAACTTCGGCGGCTACAACAACCCCGACGTGGACCGGCTCCTCGACGAGGCCCGGGCCAGCCTGGACCCGACCGAGAAGAAAGCCAAGCTGCGCGAGGTGCACCTGCGCGCCCACGAAGACGCACCCATGGTCTTCTTGTGGACGATGGACAGCTACAGCGCCGTCGCCAACACCGTGCGCAACGTGTCGGTGCACCCGTTCTACTACTTCACGTGGGTGCGCGACTGGCGCCTCGAGTAGCGCGGTGCCCCGAAACCTCCACGTGCTGCGGCAAGTGGGCCTCCGCGCCGCCCTCGCCGCGCTGAGTGCCGTGGGCATCGTTGTGGTCCTGCACGCCATGCTGCGGGCTGCACCGGGCAACGCGGCCGACTTGCTGGCCACCACGCCGGCGATGCGGGCCCAGCTCTCGGCAGCGTGGGGACTCGACGCCAGCTTGCCCGTGGCGGTCTGGCGCACGCTGGGCGGCCACCTCGGCGAGAGCCTGGTCCTCCGGCCGGGAATACCGGTCACCACCATCATCCTGCAGCGTGGCATCACCAGCTTGCCCCTGCTCCTGGCGGCCACAGCGCTCGGGCCGGTGCTCGCGTACCTCCTGGGCACCCGGTCACGGCCCCGCTGGATGCTCGGGCTCGGACTGAGCAGCTTGCCGGCATTCTTGCTCGCGTTCATCATCCTCACGTCCATCAATGAGCTGACCTTCGGCGCGATGACGGCCGGCTGGCTCGACCGCCCGTCTTGGTTCAGCCTTCCCGACACGCCCTCAATGTTCCGGAATGCCCTTGCAGTGACCATTCTCACGGTCTCCGGCGGCCGCTTGACCGGCCACGCCGCCGCGGTGCGGGCCACCGCGGAGGGCATCGACCGGTCGCCCGCCATGGACGCCTTGCGGGCCCGGGCTCAGCCGACTGCCGCCGCGCGCTGGGCAGGCGTCTTGCCCGTGCTAATCAGCATTCCCGGCCATAGCATCGCCGCGACACTCGGGGCGCTGGTGGTGGTCGAGAAGGTCTTTTTGCTGCCGGGTGCCGGGGCGGCGTTCTGGGATGCCGTGGTGCAGCGGGATCTCACCGTGGCCCTGGGCCTGGGCATGGTGGCGGGGTTGGTGGCGGTCGGGCTGAGGCTGGTCGCGGACCTGGGCCAAGTGTGGGCCGACCCCCGCCGCCGGGGGCTGCCATGACCGGCACCCCCGTGGCCCGCGCTTGGCCCGCCGCCATCGGGGCACTACTGGTGATCAGCGCCGTCATCACCATTGGCTACGATCCGGTCGTGGACGTACACCCCGCACTTCGCCACCTGGGTCCGAGCGCCGACGCTTGGCTCGGCACCGACAGCCTCGGGCGGCCCATCGCCAAGCGGCTCGCGGCCGGCACCCACGCGGTGCTGGTGCCCGGGGTGCTTGCGGCCCTGCTCAGCACCACCCTGGGCACCGCAGCGGGGGCCACCGCAGGTTGGTTTGGGGGCCTCGCCGCCCAAGCGCTCGGCGTGCTGCGGGACACCCTGTCGGCCATTCCCGACATCGTGCTCGCGCTGTTGATGGTGCTCGCCGTCGGTGACGGGCAAGGCGCGCTGGTTGTGGGCATCGGCATCGCGGCGGCCCCCCGCCTCGCTGCATCCGTGGAGGACCGCATCGCCGGTCTGCGCCAGCGGGACTTTGTGCTCGCCAGCCGGGTCCACGGGGTGTCCACCGGCCGGGTGTTGGCCGAGCACCTCGTGTGGGGGGCCTGCCGGGGCCTGCTCGCCCGACACGCGCTGTACTGCTTCGGTGCCTATGTCGTGCTGGAGACCACTCTGGCGTATCTGGGCGGCGTAGGCACCCAAGAGCCCCTGCCCTCCTGGGGCAACATCTTGGCCAGCGTCGGACCAGACCCCCGGGCGCCCATGGTCGGGCGACTGGCCCCCGTGCTTGTGGTCGGCGTCGTGCTTCAGGCCACGAGCAGCGCGGCTCGACACACCCCGGATCCGGGGGCTGGCCAGTGAGTCTTCCCACTGCCCGGCTGCTCTTGCGGGACCTCCAGATCCGGGCCGATGGCAGCCCCACACCCTTGGTGGATGTGCGGTCACTGGACCTCAGTCCCGGCACCCTTGTGGCCCTCGTGGGGGCGAGCGGTGCCGGCAAGAGCTTGCTCGGGCGGGCCTTGGTGGGCCAGGTGCATGTGTCGCCGGGCATCACCACGGGCACCCTTCAGGTCGGCGAGACCCCTCCCCGGCCGCTGCTGGGACCACCCCTCACCCCGGCCGCCCCCGAGCAGCTCTCGTGGGCCTGCCAACATGGCCGCGATGCGCTGCTGCCCTGGTGGACGGTGGCCCGTCAGCTCCGCCACGCCAGCGCCCCGGCCGCCCTGTTGTCGGCCTTGGGCCTCGAGCCCCACGCTACTCTGGACAAGTATCCCCACGAGCTGTCTGGCGGCATGGCCCAGCGGGTTCACCTCGCCATCGCCCAGGCCGACGACCCGCCCTGGCTGGTGGCCGACGAGGTGACGACAGGCCTCGACGCCAGCGCTGCGGTGTGGGTGCTGCGCCAGCTTCGGGCGCGCTGCGACCGGGGACGAGGGGTGCTGCTGATCTCCCACGATCTCGACCTGGTGAGCACCTTCGCCGATGAGGTTGTGGTGATGGATGAAGGTCAGGTCGTGGCCCAGGGCCCGGCGAGTGCTTGGGACACGCTGGATCATCCGGCAGCCCGTCGCCTCGCCGTCGCTGCCCAGCGGCTCCGCGTTGGCCGAGAAAACCCATGACCACAACGTTGTTGTCACTGAAGGGCGTGACGGTGCGCTACCCCCGCTGGATGTGGGGGCCGCCGGCCGATCCCGCCCTGCTCGATGTCAGCCTGGACGTCTGGCCCGGCGAGGTGGTGGCCCTCGTCGGCGGCAGCGGTGCGGGCAAGAGCACGGTGGCGCGGGTCGCCGTGGGTGCGGTGCCGGTCGCGGCTGGAGAGGTGCTCGTGCGGGGCCAGGTGACCAGCATCGCAGCACGACCGACCCCTGCCCAAGTGCAGGTGCTCTTCCAGGATCCCAGCGCCCACCTGCCTCCCCACATGACCGTGCTGCAGGCCATGCACGAGAGCGCGCGGGTGCACCACACCGCCGCCCCCGCCGCCGAAGTCCAGGACCTGCTGACCCAGCTCGATGTGTGGCACCGCCGACATGCTCCGGCCGCCCAGCTCAGCGGCGGGGAGCGGCGCCGCGCAGGGCTGGCCCGCTTGTTGCTGGCACGACCAGGGCTGCTCATCCTCGACGAGCCCACCGCCGGCCTCGATGTGCACCGCGCGGTGGATGCGCTCGAGCTTGTCCTCGCCCGGCGGTCCCCGACCAGCGGGGTGCTGTTGATCACCCACGATCTGCGAGTCGTGCGCAGCTTCGCCGACCGCGCGATCGTGATGGCCGCAGGTCGTGTGGTCGAGTCGTGCCCCACTCGGTTGCTCGGCCAGGGCAACCACCACCCCTACACGGCCCAGCTGCTGCACCCGGGCGAGCCCGTCACCCTGCGCCCCCACGCTCCCTGCCCCCTGCTGGGCACTTGCCCACAGGCTCGGACCACCTGCGAGACCGTGCGCCCCACGCTAAAGGTGGCCGGAGGTGAGGGGCAGCATCAGGTTGCCTGCCACGCGGTTGCGGCCTCTGCCCCGCCCGAGGCCTGACCGTGGCAGACACTATGCGAAAACATTGTCCGCTGGACCATTCTCGCGGCCAACCCGATGTCGCCAGCGAGGGTCAGCACGCCGGTCGCCGAGGGCGCTTCGGCGTCTTGGGCCTCGCCGTGCTGGCCGCACTCGCCCACGCCGGGACGGCCTATGCCTTGCCGCCCTGCACCCGCCTGCCGCCCCCTGCCCCACCGGGGGGCCGCACCGCGACGGACCTCGAGTCCCACCTCGCCCAAGCCACACACTTCCTGAAGCGGGGCTGGCTCGGGGATGCCGCCGACGAGCTGGATCTCGCCCGGACACTGCCGACTGGCCAGACCAGCGCCGAGCTCTACGGTCTGGCGACCGACATCGCGCTGGCGAGCGACCACCACCAGCTCGCGGTGTGTTGGGCTGAAGAAGCGGTGCGCCTCGACCCTTCGAACCCCCACCGCGCCCAGACCCTGCGCCGGCTGCGCGACGAGGTCGGGCTGCTGCGGGTGGTGGGCCCCGAAGACGGACTGGTCACCCGGATGCAGCTCGATCCCCTCGACCCGCTCACCAGTGTCGCTGAGCGTCAGGTGGTGGACCGGGTCGCACTGCGCTGGCGGGAGCAGACCCGGCTGCCGACCGAGGCCACCGTGCCCATCGGTCGGTACTCGGTCAACGGACAAGAAGTGGAGGTGACGCCCGACCGCATCGCCCACCTCGCGCTCCCCCTCAACGCCACCGGGGCCCAAGGTCTGGCAGCGCTCCAGGTCAAGCGGGCCGAAGCATCGGCGGGGGTGCTGGTGGTCCCCGGATCGGGGCTGCCCAACATCGTGCCCACAACCCAGCTCGGCCTGACTTGGCCGGTGGGCGTGATGCTCGTCGGCGGGCTGATCGACGTGCAGCTGCCCACCCGCTACCCGGTGCTCGGCAAAGACCGCCAAGGACAGGCCCCGGCCAGCGTCACGGCAGGGGCTCGGGTCGCCGCCGACCTCATCACCGCCTTGCCGCTGTCCATTCGGCCTGCGCTCGTCGTTCGCGGAGGCCAGCTCGCCGGGCTGGGACGGGCGTGCAGCACCGACGGAAGCTGCGGAGCCATCGGTAGAGCGGGCGCCCCTGAGGATGCCGCGGTGCACACGATGGCGTGGGTCGCGATGCCGGGGGCGGAGCTGTCCATTGACCACCGCCGGGCCGGCCGAAGCGGAGCCGCTGGATTCGGCCTGAAGGCCAGTGGCGAGGCCATCTTCGCATGGTCACCTTCCACGGGAACTGTGTCGATGGGCGACGACTCGCTGGGATGGACCACCGAAGAGACCGCGTGGCGGGGCTTTGCCGTGCGGGTGATGGCCAACGCCTCCTTCGCGTTCTGAGCGCAAGGCTCGCGGTGGGTGCATCGAGGCATGGCCAGCGGTGGTGCCGGGTCAACCTCCTGGACCTGTACAGGAACCCCTTCGACTGTGCCACCGGATACGAGCGCTGAGCCCCCGCGGTCAGGCCGTCACGCTGCCCACCCGCCGGGGCCAGTCGGTCCCCATGCCCAAAATGAGGGAGTACACGTATGCCCATCACTCCGCTCATGCTGCTGCTGGCCACCGGCTTGTCCGCCACCGCTGCACCCGCCCGCCAGATCTCCCCGACCACCGAGGCAAACTGCCAGTCGCCCCGGTTCTCCGCCGACGGCAGCCGTCTGAGCTGGGAGCGCAACGACCACAAGGCCCGCACCGTCGAGATCTGGACCGCCACCCTCAGCGCCGATGGCCCCCCGCCGAGCCTCGCCGCGCCGCCGCCGGTGGGCCGCCAGGCGCCCGGTGGCTTTCAGACCGCCGCCCGCACCCACGCCGCTGTCGGTGCCGTCTGGGCCCCCCGCACCGCGTCCGCACGGCTGCGAAACACCCTCATCTACGGGGCGAGCACCGGGGGCGATGACTTCGACCTGTTCTTGCTGGGTGGCGACGGTCCCCTGGTCACCGGGCCCGGCGCGGACGGTGACGTGGCGTGGTCCCCGGGGGCACCGGCCCGCATCGTGTTCACGAGCGCACGCAGCGGGGGCGGCGATCTGTACATCTTGCCGTTGGGCGCGGAGCCCCATCGACTGACCCATCTCGAGGACAGCGCCGAGGTCTCCCCGACGCTGTCCCCGGACGGCAAGCGGGTGGTCTACGTCGCCCACTCCGACCGGGGGGACAACCTCTGGATCATCGATGACATCGACGTTCCCACCAAGCCTCGCCCGCTCACGACGTGGACGGGCGCGCAGGGTCGACCCCGGTGGAGCCCCGACGGCCGGTTCGTCGCGTTCTACGCCACGATGGACAGCCCCAGCGGTCCCCGCGTGGACTTGGTCGTTTCCACTCCAGAAGGCGCCACAAAGACCGTCGCCAAGGGGGTGGTCGCCGACGGCAACGGGCCCGCCTGGAGCCCCGACGGCTCGCGCCTCGTCTATGTCAGCGACGACGACGCAGCCTTCGATCCCGTCTTTGCGGTCGCACCGACTGGCGGCCCACCGGCACGAGTGCCCATCGACACAGTCGGCAACCAGGATCTCGACGTCACTCGCGGCACGGAGGGTGCTGGTGTGCGCATCGCCGTGAGCGCACAAGGCCGCCTGGGCGACCCCCAGCGAGACTACCGGCGTGTGTTCATCGCCGAGCTGTCCGCCCTACCCTGAGCAACGCTACCAGCCGTCTTCGTCCTCGTCCTCGTCCTCGTCGTCATCGTCGTCATCGTCGTCCTCATCGTCCGAGTCGCTGTCATCCGAGTCGGCACCGCTGTCGTCCGAGTCGTCCGAGTCGCCCCACTGGTCGGTCTCTTCGGTGTTGCCGTCCTCGTCGAACTCGTCGTCTTCTTCGTCGGGATCCCGCTCGACCACACGACTCTCGTCGTCGACGATGGCTTGCAGATCCGCGATGAGATCGTCGACATCGGCACGGTGGGCCCATGCGATGTCACGGACTGCGTCGTCGCGCTTGATGTCCTCGGTCTCAATGCCGTACCAGCCAAACAGCTCCTCGGCGGCGGAAAAGCGGCGAATCAACCGCAGCACACGAGTGGTCTCGGTAACTTGCATGGCGTTGGGTCCTGTCAGATGGGGCATTTGGGGGCGTGGCGACGCTTGGAAAGGCCGCTGGGCTGCGCATCTGCTCAGCACAGCCCCGGTGTGCGGGGGCGCTATGACGTGACCGTGGCACGCGCCAACCCTGTGCAAAATGCAGGGCGAGGATCCGCAATCGGTGTGCAATCCCATCCCGGCCCTTTGCCCGCGCCGCCAGCCCTCAGCAGGGTGAAGCCGCCGCGCTCAAGCACCCAACCCATACGCTCGGAGCTTCCGGTAGAGGGTCTTTCGGTCCACCCCCAGCTGCCGCGCGGCCAGGCTCTTGTTGCCCCCCACCCGGTCGAGCACCGCGCAGATGTGGCGCCGCTCCAGCTCGGCCAAGGTCTCCACCCGACCACCCGGCTGTGCTGGGGTCTCCAGTGGCACATCGACACCCGGCCGCTGAAGGGCCATCGGCAGGTCATCGATGCCGACCGACTCACCCCGGCACAGCGCCACGGCCCGCTCGATGCAGTTCTGGAGCTCCCGCACATTGCCGGGCCAAGAGTGCTCCATCAGCAAGTGGGCCGCCGGAGGGGCAATGCGGTGCACGGGCTTGCTCGCGCGGGCCGCAGCATGGGCGAGAAAGGTCTCGGCCAGTAGCAACACGTCCCCTCCCCGGTCGCGGAGGGGGGGCAGGTCAATCTGGATGACGTTGATGCGGTAGTACAGGTCTCGCCGAAACACACCGGCATCCACCCGGGCCTCCAGGTCCTGGTTGGTGGCCGCGACAATGCGGGCGTCGAAGGCATGTTCGCGGTCGCCGCCAACCGGACGCACCGCCCGATCCTGCAGCGCGCGGAGGAGCTTCGGCTGGAGGGGGAGCGGCATGTCCCCGATCTCGTCGAGAAAGAGGGTGCCACCGGTGGCCTGCACAAACAGGCCCGCCCGGGAAGACCGCGCATCGGTGAACGCACCCCGGGTGTGGCCGAACAGCTCACTCTCCAGCAGCGACTCCGGCATCGCCGCGCAGTTGATCGGAATGAATGGGGCCTTGGCGCGGGTGCCTTCGCTGTGCAGCGCCCGGGCAACCATCTCTTTGCCGGTGCCGGTCTCCCCGGAGATCAGCACAGACACGTCGCTGTCGGCAACCTGGCGCACCAGCTCCTGGAGCTGGCGCATGGGTGGGCTGCTGCCCAGAATGCCCCCGATGGGACCAGGGGCAACCACGCTTCTGAGCTGGCGAACCTCCCGACGAAGCCGACGATGCTGCACGGCACGAGTCAGGGCCAACGCCAACACATCAACCCGCAGGGGCCGGACCAGGTAGTCAAAGGCGCCCGAGCGCATCGTGGCCACGGCGTTCTCGACGGTGCCGATGTCATCGACCAGCAAGATGGGCAGCTCGGGCCAGCGCGCCTTGAGCTTGCCGCACAGGCTCAGACCGGCGCCCCCGTCGAACTTGAAGTCGATGAGAACGGCGTCGGCTCCGTGTGTCTCGATGTCCGCCACCAAGCCCTGCATGCTGGTTCGGTGGCGCACCCGGAAGCCCTTGCGCTGCAAGGCCGTGACCTGAAGCGCGGTGGCGGGTGAGTCACCGCTGAGCAGGTGGATGGTTCCAGACAACCCGACTCCCTTGGTGCACACCGGCGCCGGTGCAGGGTGGGCGCTGCTGTGGTCGATATTTCAGCAGCCCCCCGCTGGCGAGTCCACCCTGCAGCGCCTCAGGACACCGCACAGTCGTCGGGGCCACACCCGGGCGCATCGGACACCTCGGGGGCCTTCCGGGCCGCAGCCTCCCGCAGGGCACGGGCCAACAGCTCCGGTGGTTGGGCCCCGGAGAGCCCAAAGTGGCGGTCGATGACGAAGAAGGGCACCCCCGAGATGCCCAGCGTGCGGGCCTCGGCTTCGTCGCGGCGCACCGCGTCGGCGAAGGCGCTGGGATCTGCCAGCACCGCGTCGACTTGGTCCTCGGGCAGCCCAGACTCGACGGCGATCGCCCGCAGCGAAGCGAGGTCCCGAACACTGCGCCCCTCGCAGAACCAGCCCCGCATCAGGCGGTCCTTGAGGGAGATCTGGAGCGCCGGGCTGAGCGTGACCGCGAGCTGCAGCAGCCGGTGGGCATCAAACGTGCCCGACTCGCGCTTCTGGGCGTCGAAGTCGAAAGTGACTCCCTCCTCCGCCGCCTGGGCCGCAACATGGGCCATCATGCCGAGCGCCTTGTCGCGGGACATGCCGTACTTGCGGGCCAAGACATCCGCGAGGTCGCTGCCGGCGGGCAACGGCGTCTGGCTGGGGTCCAGCTCAAAGGAACGGAACAGCAGCTCAACATCGAGCTCGGGCGTCGCTTCCAGGGCGCGCTCCAGCCGGCGCTTGCCGATGAGACACCAGGGGCACACCACATCGGACCAGACCTCGACAACCATGGCAACTCCAGAGCAGGCCTCCGCCTAGCCCAAGCGAGCGGCGTGCCAAGCCTCCCCGCCATCACGAGACACTGGGGACATCAACAGATGCCTGAGCCGGCTCACCAGCCACCAGAGACTGTGCGCAGGGCCGCTTCTCCCAAGCCCGCCGCAAGCAGCGCCTCAATCTCGGCCTTTCGGGCCTTGGCCAGCGTCTCTTCGCGCTTCGTCAAGCGAAAGACATCGCTCGACCCCAGCGAGAAGGCGGTGCGCTCCATGGCGGCCACACTGGCGGCTTGCTCGGCGCTCTCTTGGCGGACCGCCCACGCTTGGACCGCGGCCCGGTGCTGGGCATGGGCACCGAGAACATCCGCCCTCACCGCATCGGCGAGGCCCCGACGCTCCGCTTGGAGCCGCTCCACCGCCGCGCGGGACCGGGCCAGCTCCCCGCGCCCTTTGCGCAGCGCCAGCGGCACTTCCAGCTTGAGGCCCAGATCCACCTCCGCCTTGCTCGCTTTGCTGGACGCCGACTCGGGGCCGAGGTCCTTGGCCACCCCAATCCGGCTGTTCAGCTTCGGCAGCACCGTCGACCGCGCCCGCCCCAGGTCGACTTGGGCGCCCGCGAGCAGCGCATCGGCCACCCGCAGCTCCGGGCGTCGGGCGAGGGCCTGTTGCACAACGTCCTCGGGCTGGGCGTTCCCGAGCACGGGCGGGGGCAGCGCCTCGGGCAGGTCCGACGGGCGGGGCACCACCGGCTGCATGTCTTCGCCGCGGTAGTAAAGCGACAGCATCAACGCCGCCTGAAGCAGCTGCTGTTGGGCATCCACAACGTTGGCCCGACGCTCCAGCACGACCTGCTGGTTGTCCAGCTCGGCCAGCTCAGGCTTCGCGCCCAGCGCCACCTGACGGCGCAGTCCGGCCGCCCGGTCTTCGGCGAGCTGGAGCTGCTGCTCCGCCACCGCGAGCTTCTGTCCCGTCGCCACCCACTTCCACCACGCCGACGCCGCTTTGCCGAGCATCGCCTGGCGCTTGGCATCCATCGCAGCGGTCGCGCCCTCGACCCCATGTCGGGCCACCAGCAGCTTCGCCCGCTCGGCGGTGATGCCCAGGTCCTGCAGCAGGGGCACCGACACACCCACCCGCACCTCGCCCATCGGCAAGGTCTCGTATTGACCGTAGTAGTCGGGGAAGCTGCCCCCACCCCAGCGGTACCCGGCCTCGAGCTCTGGACCAAAGGGGGTGGCCATGACCAGGGCACTGTCGACCGACGCGCGGGGGTACGGCCCGGACAGCTCCTGGTCGTACTTGCCCAGCAGCGTGGGATCAAACGCACCCGCCGCGCTGAGCCGCTTGGCTTCTTGCTCGGCACGCTTGGCTTCGGCCACCGCCAGCTCCGGCACCCGGCCATCCACCGCCGCCAGCACCGTCGCCAGATCCAGGGGGGCCGCGGCGACCACAGTGGACCAGAACAGCGCCACAATGGCCATCATTGCGACATCCTCATCACTTCAGTTCCTTGGGGGCACGGGGCTTCTTCCCGTTCGCCGGCACCGATGCCGAGCCCTTGTCCATGCCACTGATCGGCAGCTTGGGGAACCCGTTGATCTGGCGCCAGAGCTCGTAGCCAGAGGTGACCCGGGCGAGCAGCACAAAGCCCTTGGCCCGCACACCCTGGCGCAGGCGCTCGCCGCTCGGCCAGCCCGGTGAGTTGGGATCCGGCACCACCACAATGCGGAACGTGCCCTTGCCGTCGTCGGTGGCGTCGATGAAGGCGACCCGACCAGGGAAGGTGCCTGTGCTCATCTCCGGCCAGCCGCTGAATTGCAGCGCCGGCCAGCCCTCGAAGAGCACCCGCACCTCGTCGCCCGCCGTGATGAGTGGCACGTCGTTGCCGTCGATGGCCAGCTCCACTGCCCGGGCGTCTGTGTCGGGCACCAGCCTGACCAGCAGGTCGCCCTCTTTGACCTGCGCACCGTCCGGGCCACCGTAGAGCCGCAGCACCCGCCCCGCGCGGGGCGCCCGGACGTCCTGGCGAGACTGGCGGGCCAGCTTGACCTCGATCTCGACCAGCTTGCGGCGACTCTCGGCTTCTTTGCTCAGGGCGGCCTGGAGCTGGGCCTGGGCGCTGGCGATCTTGGACGATCCCGCTTGGGCTGCCTTGTCCCGGGCTTGCTGGGTGCCGGCGATGAGCTGCTGGCGGGCCGACACGGTGGTGCGGGTCTTGGCGGCCTTCATCTGGGCGAGCTCAAGCTTCCGCGTGCTCTCGATGCCCTCGGCCGCGAGCTGGGTGATGCGCTCGAGCTGGAGCTCGGCGGCCGCAGCTTCGGCCTGCTCTCCCACCAGCTTCTGGCGCTCGGACAGCACCTTGGACTCGTACTCGGCGATGGCGAGCGCACGTCCGGCGTGTTCCGCATCGATCTTGCGCCGGTACGTCGCGGCAGTGTCCACCGCGGCGGCGAGCACCGCCTCAAGCTGGACCTTCTCGGCCTGAAGGCGGCTGAAGTAGGCGGGGTCGTTGTCGACCATTGTGGCCAAGATCTGCCCCGCCACGACGGCCTCCCCCTCGGTGACCTGCCACGCCTGGATGCGGCCTTTGATGGGCGCTTCCACACTCTGTGCGCGGTCCTCTGGCGCGTAGGCGATGACCCGTCCGTCACCCGTCGACGACTGCTGCCACGGCAAAAACAGCATCAGGAAGGCCATCACCGGAAATGCAACCGCGAGCCCACGGGCGACCAAGCCCACCGCACGCGGGGAGCGCACCAGCCGCATCACCGGCAGATCGCTGCCCGGGTGGCGCAGGCGCTCACTCTGGCCCGTCAGCGACAGCATGGGCAGGTTCTTCGGATCAGGCATGGAGGCCACCGGCGGTGAGGTTCGTGGTGACCGGCAGGCGGGCGGCCAGCTCTGGCAGCTCGGTGAACACGATCAGCGTCCACGGCGCGTCGGGGTTGCACAGTCGGGCCAGGATCGGGTCCAACCCGGACAACGCCATCGCATCCAGCGCGCCATCGATGATGAGCAGCCGCGGTCGGGCGCACAGCGCGCGGGCCAACATCAGGCGCCGGGCTTGGGTCGAGGACAGGGGGGTGCCCGAGGGGCCCAGCTCAGTGTGAATGCCGTCGGGAAGCGCATCCACGGTGCGCGTCAGCCCCACTTGTTCCAGGGCCTCCCGCAGCGCCGGGATCTCCGCTTCAGGGCGGTTGAGCCGCACATTCTCGGCCACGGTGCCTTGGATGATGTCGACGCCGCGCACCAGCATCGCGTCCCGGTACATCGCCGGCGGTCGCAGGTCTTCGGTGCGGATGCCATCGCGCCAGACCTGGCCGGCGTGGGGTCGACGCATCCCAAGAATGACCTCGGACAGTGTGCTCTTGCCAGATCCGGAGTCCCCGAGCACCGCCAATCGAGCCCCGGAGGGCACATCCAGATCCAGCGGGCCCACACGGCGCAGGCCACCGGGCTGTTGGATGACCACCTGGTCCAGGCGGACGCTGGACGGCGATGTGCGGCTGGCGGGGGCCATCCCGGTCTCTCGCTCCTGGGGCAGGTCGACGAGCGTGCCCAGCTTGTCGATCCCGGCGAGCAGGTCGTAGTACGAGTCGAGCTTGTTGGTGAACTTGGCGAAGCCGGCCAGCGCAGAGGTCACGATGAACTCGGCGGCGACCAGCTGGCCAACCGTCAGCTCGGCGTCGAGCACCAGCCACCCACACACGGCCAGCAGCAGCACGCTGGAGACCGCCTGGAGGCCCACGCTGCCCACGAACTGCTTGAAGAAGACAGACCAGTGGGCATCGCGGGCGCGCAGGTAGTCCTGGGCCAGCGCGTCGGCCCGCTCCAACGCGAAGCGCTCGCCGCCGCCCAGCTTGAAGCCGAGGGGGTGGCGGGCCAGCTCTTCGATCCAAGAGGCGGCGGCGTACTTGGCTTTGCTCTCTTTGATGGCGGTCTTCTCGGCGCCCTTGCCCAACGCAAAGAGAATGACCACGAGGCTGAGGACCAGCACCACATCGTAGGCGAGCAGCGCGGGATGGTAGAAGGCGAGCAGGGTCAGCCCCACTGCCGCCTGAAGGGCCGCCCCGAGTCCATCCACAAGAAGCGACGACATGGCCTTTTGGACCGTGAGCACATCAAAGAAGCGGTTGACGAGCTCCGGACCGTAGCGGGTGTCGAAGGTGGAGATGCGCACTTGGGTGAGGCGCCGGGCGAGGTCGGCCATCATGCGCACAAAGACCCGCCGCTGGACCATCTCGACGGCGAGGCGCTGCAGGCTGCGCAGGGCGGCCGCCAGCAGCAGACACACCAACAGGATGCCGGTGAGAACGATGACCGGCTGGGCCAGCGTCCCAAACGCCAACCAGTTGATGAGCACCTGCATCGTGAGCGGGATAGCAAGCCCGAGAATGCCCGTTGCGACGCCATAGACAACGACTGCAATCAGGTCGACCCGCTCGGCCCGGAGCAGCCCAAAGAGGCGCTGGAGGGGCTTGGGCGCGGGCTGACCTTCGGTGCGCCGCAGCACCGGGGAAGCGGGGCGGGAGGGCTCCACGAAGGCCCACAGCTGGACCTCATCCGGAGACAGCCACTGGGCCTGGAGCACGGACGGGCGAAGGCGCCGCGGACCGGCTGGGCTGCCGGGAATGTGCATTTGGACGGTGCCGAGGCGGGAGCCCGACAGCACCACCCACGCGGGGCCCACCCCAAGATCAGGCCCCAGGCCCACCGCAGGCAGCGAAGGGTCGGACAACGACGCGGCCTCGTCGACGGTGCACCGCACCCAGTGCATCCGCAGGCCCAGTGCCGCGCCGCCATGGGCCAAGGCGTCGGTCCATGAGGGCCGATCGGTCCCCCCCGCTTCGGCCGCGATGAGGTCGGCCGGCTGGATGGACATGCCCAGCAGATCGACGAGCAACGCAAGCAGGGGCCGCAGGGTCGGCGAACCGAGGTCGGCGTCGACGGAGGGGGGCAAAAGATCGGGCACTGGGGCTCCAAGTCGACCAAGGCCCTGGGGTGTTCCGCACGCCACGGCCGAGCCGCACCCCAGGAGTTCTGGGGCTACTCCCCGTGCCAGACGTTTAGCCACCTCTCGATACACGACAAGTTATTCGTGTAACATTTTTATGGACTCTAGTGTCGTGCGTGTGCGTGCGGCACGGCTCAGCCCGCGACTCAGACCAAGGCGTTCTCCCCGCCGCTGTCCTGGCAAAAGAGGCAGGCTGAGCGGCTGAGCCGAACGAAGTTGCGCACCGCGTCGAGGTCTGCCTCAGCCGGCAGCGCCAGAATGTCAAGATCAGACTGGGGCGCCGACGCGAGGTGATCGGCGAGTGCCCCATGGCGCACGTGCAGCTCGAAGGGACTGGGCACACGAGCCAGATCCACCACCTCTTCCAAGAAGCGGTGGGCTCGGGCCTTGTCGGCCACTTCCTCAACCACCGTGATCAGCCGCAGCGGGGACTTCCAGGCCTTGGACACTCGCAGTGCCATCAGGATGGAGAGGTGCTGTCCGGTCCGGGTGAGCGCAGCCCCGACCCCTTCCCCGGGTTCGGGCAAGCTCAGCCACAGGTGCACAGCCGCCCGCCGCCCGAGGCCAGCCTTGGGGTGGTCGGCCATGAGCAACACCCCGACCTCCAGCCGCCGACACTCGCCCACGAGGTGCAGCAGATCGGCATCGCGGTCGTGGCTCTCGTCGAGGCTGACGAACAACAAGTTCGGGCGGAAGAAGGCACTGCGCAGGGACTGCAGCCCCGCAACCAGTCCGGTGGCGTAGGTGGTGGAGTCCAGCACCGACCAGGTCGTGAAGACACCTTGGGCCCGGAGCGCACGGCCGAGGGACTCCATCCGGACGCTGGCGTCGTCGACGGTGGCCTGGGTCGCGATGCCGAGCAGCTTGATGGTGCCCTCGGGGCGAGCCAAGTCGAGCAACGTGTGGAACTCGCCGCGGAGCTCTTCGGTGTCCTCCACGGGGACAAGCAGGTTGGGCTTCCATGCGCGCGGGCTGACGACTTGGTACTCCGTCGCCCGGGCAGCGGCCCACTCGGCCAGTGCGCCGAAGATTCCGCTGCGGGCATCGCCGCCGTCGGGGTGGAGGTTCATCCGCATGATGTAGGCGTACAGCGCAAACACCACACCCACCGCCACCAGCGAGAAGGTCGGGTTGACGATGAACATGGCGAAGACGCAGCCGACGGCCCCGACGAAGGACACGAGCCGCGGCACGCGGAGGGTCGGCCGGAAGCTGGGCAGTCCGAGGCTGCCCTCCACGAGCACCACGCCATTGATCACCGCGTAGGTGATGAGGAAGAACATCGTGATCAGCGGCGCGATGAGGTTGAGGTCCCGCACCAGCAGCGCGGCCAAGGTGATGACCCCGCTCACAATCATGGCATTGCGGGGCTCCCCGTTCGAGGAGCTCTGGGTGAGCCAGGCCCCCCGCGGCACGATGTCGTCCTTGGCCAGGGCCATCAGGATGCGAGGGGCGCCAACCAGGGAGGCCAGTGCCGAGGAAAAGGTGGCACCGAGCAGGCCCGCGAGCACACCCGGTCCCCACAGCGACTTGTCGATCATCACCGTGTAGTTGGTGAGCAGCTCTTCGGTCGAGCTTGCATTGGCGATCCAGACCGCAAGCGCGATGTAGATGACGGTGCTGACCGCGATGGCGGCCATAGTGCCGAGGGGGATGGCCCGCCGAGGGTCCTTGAGCTCGCCGGACATGTTGGCCCCGGCCATGATGCCTGTTGCGGCGGGGAAGAAGACCGCAAAGACCCGCCAGAAGCCACCACTGTCGGCGGTGCCACTGCCCGGAAAGGAGCCCCAGAGCACCACGTCGGCCGTGTTGTTCCAGCCCGCCGGCGAGGCCAACACAAGCACAATGCTGACCGCGATAATCGCCATGACCACATACTGGATGCGGAAGGCCAGGGTTGCGCTCATGTAGGCGATGCCAAAGACCACACCAAACACTACAAGGTCCACCACCAACGCTGGGTGGTCGGGGAAGACCCAGAGCCAGCCTTCGCGGAAACCAAAGATGTACATAGTCACGGCGAGGGCTTGACTGAGAAACAGCGGCACACCGACACTTCCGCCGATCTCAAGCCCGAGCGAGCGGGAGATGATGGCGTAGGGCCCGCCAGCACCCAGTCGCGAGTTGGTGGCGATGGACGACAGCGAGAGACCCGTCGCAGTGGTGATGGTGAGCGCCACCCCCATCACCAGCAGCCCACCGAGGAGCCCACCATTGCCCACGACCCAACCGAGTCGCAGGTACATGATGACGCCCAGGATCGTCAGCAACGTGGGCGTAAACACCCCAGCGAACGTGCTGAACTGCTGGGGGCCGGTGGATCCAGACGAGGACGCCAGCCGTGCGCGGACGGCCTGGACAAGACGATTGGGCAGGGGGCACCTCTGGGAAGCCGTGGAGAGGCTACGCCGCCAGCATAACGAACCAGATTGCCCACAGGCAGGGCAATCCGAGCGACACTGCGTCCGATCAGACTTCGCCTGCCCCGACTCGCGAGAACAGGCACCCAGTCGGCACTCTGAGCCCGATCGTGGGAGGGGTGCGCGGCATGGGCGAGGCACCGGCCGTGTTGGCGCCGTCTCAACCCAGCAGCACCGACTTCAGGCCCCTCATGCTCAGTCCCGTGCGCGCCCGCCACTGTCGGCGACGAGCGACAGTGTCCACACCCGCTTCCCCAAGCAGCTCATCCGCAGCGAGCCGATAGATGTCGAAAGGCGAGTCGCCGGACTCCACACGGGGGCCAAGCTCCGCGCAAGCCACGGCGTCGCGAACGTCGAGCAGTCGGGCAGCCTCCACGGTCGTCAACGAGCCCAGCCAGAACGTGTCGACACCACTGCGTTGGGTGCGGCCGACCCCGGCGAGCCCCGGCCACCGGTGTCGCTCTGGAAGCCAGTCCACCCAGTCGCACCAGAACAGCACCGTGTCGCCCTGAGTCTCGCGGGTGTGGGGGATGTCTTCCCATGCCAACGCATCGCCGTCCTCAAAGAACTGGCGCAGCTCGTCGCCCACCAGCCCGGTCAGCCCAGTCGCGTCCCAGGCCCATGGCGTGCCTTCATCCAGGTCCAGGATGGGGGCTTCTGCGTCCGAGGGCAGCACCACCACCGACATGTCGGGGTCCACCATGCTGCAGAAGCTGTGGGCGCAGGGGCCGACCACACTCACCCCCCCGTCCGGTCGGGCCTCGATCGAGACGGGGGGCAACATCAAGTGGGGAGTCTGCCGTGCCCGCGCCAGTCGGTTCGCGATTGCGGAGGCGCGAGGGCCGGTCCGGAGCACTTCCTCGACCCACGCGGCCAGTGCGGCGCCATGCAGTCGAGGATCCAGACACAGGCCCAAGCGCTCGAGCATGCGCAAGTCCGTCACCAGCTCTGGATTGCATCGCAGCAGGAGCGCCCGGTGCTGGTGGGCCAGCTGCTCCGCTTCCTCGAAAGACGTGGCCCCCCACAACGCCGTCACGACGGCCGTGAAGGTGGCGTCCAGAAGTGAGACGGGCAGGAGGTGCGCTTCGTCCACCGGCGCGGAGGCCTCGTCCAACAACAACCCATCGGCCCCGGCATCAAACTCAAGGTCGGCGTCAACCAGATCAATGCCGAAGATGGCCTCCAGATCGGCATCCTGGAAGTCTCCACCGTCCCCCCCGAGGATGGCCGTTGCTGCAACCAGCAGCTCCTGTTCATCCACCTGGCGAAGCTGGAACAGCAGGCCCGGACGCTCGTCCAGGCGCACACCCACCGCAAAGTAGACCGCCGCGACATGCTTGCAGAGTCGGGACCAGTCCGGGCACGTGCACTCGGGCTCCAGATCAGCCGACCTCGGCAGCAGCCCGCTGCGGGGATCGGTGAGCGCTTCGAGCACAGTGGGTGACAGCTGCCCCGACAGCAGGTCCAGCAGAGAGCCCACCTCGCCCGCGCAACGCAACACAATGGCGTCCCATTGTGACTTCGCCAGGGGCTTCACCATGAGGTCCACCCTGTACAGGTCCGAGCCTTGCACGAGCGCCGAGATCTCGCCCGGCATGATCTGCAAGTCGACCACGCAGTCATGGCGCACATAGGAGCGCCCCCGTCCCAGGCGGTTGTCGAGACCTTCCATGGCTTCGAGGTGGTCACACCAAGCCTTGCCCCAGACGGTCTTGGCGATGGTGCGCCGTCCCCCCAAGATGACGGGCTGGATGGCCGGAAGCCTGGTCTTGAGCTTCTTCCGGGCCGCAGCGGCCTTCTTCCTCCTGCCTTCCACCGACTGATACTGAGGAAACCCTCTATTGCGGTACCACATGTCAGCCTCCAGAGTTGTCCATTGCCGCGCGAAGGTCGAGGGCCACCAGCTTGAGCAATGCAGCATCGTCGAGCTCGGTGATCGACGGCCCTTGCTGTTTACCACCCACAATGCTCTTCGCCAGCTCGGCCTTCTCGGCGATGAGTTGGTCGATGCGTTCCTCCACCGTGCCCCGACACACCAACCGATGCACAAGGACGGTTTGGGTCTGGCCGATGCGAAAGGCCCGGTCCGTCGCTTGGTTCTCAACGGCGGGGTTCCACCAGCGGTCGAAGTGCACCACATGGTTGGCTTGAGTGAGGTTTAGGCCCGTGCCTGCCGCCCGCAGCGACAACACAAAGAACGGGGGGCCATCGGGGTCTTGGAAGGCCTTGACCCGTCGGGCCCGCTCGGCCAAGGGCACCCCCCCGTGCAGCTCCAGTCCTTCCCGTCCGAATGCACGGGCCAACGTGGACGACAGCGCGTCCATCATGCTTCGATACTGGGTAAACACCAGCACCTTGTCCTGCCGCTCGGCGAGTTCGGTGGCCAAGCGAAGCAGTGCGCTCAACTTGGAGCTGTGTTGGACCGGAAAGCCCAGGTTGTCCGGATCTTCGGCAATCAGCGCGGGGTGGTCGCACAGCTGCTTGAACCGTGTCAGGGCCGCGAGGACCGCCCCCCGACGGGCCACACCCTCCTGCGTGGCCAACAGCTTGGCGAGCTGGTCGACCGCGTCGGCATACATCGCCGCTTGGCGCCGAGACAGGCCGCACCACACCGTCATCTCGACCTTCTCGGGCAAGTCGGAGATGACGTCCCGATCGGTCTTCAGGCGACGCAACAGGTAGGGCGATATGAGCTGACGAAGCGGGCGGTGGTCGTCGCCGAGGGCTTGGCAGAACTGGGCAAACTGCTTGGACGTCCCCAGCAGGCCTGGGTTGGCGACATCCATCAGGGCCCACAGGTCGGCGGCCCGGTTCTCGACGGGGGTGCCAGTCAGCAGGATGCAGGCCCGCGACGAGATCTTGCGCACCGCGCGGCTGCGGGTGGCGGCGGCGTTCTTGATGGCTTGGGCCTCATCGAGCACGAGCAGATCCCAGTCGCACTTGGTGAGACGCGTGTCCCGGTGGAGCATCCCATAGGTTGTCAGCACCACGTCGGCGCCTTGCCAGGGCTTGCCGTCCTCGTCTGGGACAGCCTGAGCCGCATCGGCACCGGCGGAGGGATGGGCAACGGCCACCCGGAGGCTGGGCGCAAACCGAGCGGCCTCGGCTTGCCAGTTCGGCACCAGAGACGTGGGGAGCACCACAAGGCTGGGGGCCCGCTCCCGGTTGGTGGCCTTGAGGCGCAGCAGCAGGGCAAGCACCTGAAGGGTCTTTCCCAGGCCCATGTCGTCGGCAAGGCAAGCGCCGAGCCCGAGCTGGGACAGCGTCCACAGCCAGTCCAGACCGGACGCTTGGTACGGACGCAGCCGGGCCTTGAGGCCAGCTGGCGCGCCCCGGCCCTCACCCGGTTGCCGCAGCCGCCGCAGCAAGTCCGACAGCGCAGGTCCGGCCGTGACCTCCGACCAGCGGTCCACATCGGTGCCCAATGCACCTGCCGATGCGTGGGCGGGAAGGCCCGCGAGCATGCGCATGCCTTCAAAGAACGACAGCCCGTTCGCGTCGGCCTCGTCCTGCGCGCGGGTCCACTGGTCCATGACGGCGGCGAGGGCTTCGGCGTCCACCTCGACCCACTTGCCCCGGAGCAGGACCATGCCCTCCGTGGATGCCAGCAGTGCGTCCCGCTCGGCATCGGTGAGGGGCGGACCGTCGACCACCAGCCCAACTTGGAAGGACAGCAAGGCGCTGGCGTTGAGCGGACCGACCTTTTGCGGCCCAACGGTGACGCGCACCCGCGCCCGGGGCAGCTTGCCCGTCGCCCACCAGCTCGGCACCCGCACGACCAGCCCGGCGGCTTCAAGAGCGGGCACCGCGCGGAGAAAGCGCATGGCTTCGCCGGGGCCCCACTTCTGGGGGCGGAAGATGCCCCGAGACTCGACGAGATCAGCGATGAGCGGCACATCGACGGCCGCCCTGCGCACCGGTGCGAGCAAGGTCTCGACCTTGGACGGGTCACCCTGGGCCTGCTGCAGCGCGCGTCCGAGGGGCACATGTTGGGGGCGGCCATCGGCACCGAGGCGGGCGGCCCAGGTGGCGAGGAACGCAAACGGAAGCTCGGGGTCGCGGCGGTTCTCGGCGAGGTGGAGGCAGAGCCGACCGACGGCATGCCAGGAGGGACCGTGGGCAGCGAGCCAGTCGTGGACCGTGCCAGAGAACCCAGCTGATGCCTGCCGGAATGCCGCCACAGTCGACATCCACGCGGCACTCAGGGTCTCTTTGCGCAGGGTCTCCCTGCCCCGGAACGGCGGCGCACGCTCGACCAGCTCGGCGAGCTCGTCCGGCGGAGGCAGATCGAGGGTGGGCCACAGCTCAGCGAGGTCACTGTGGCGACACGCGGCGGCGAGCACCTGACGTCCGAGCTCGCGCAGCCAAGCCCAGGCGGGGGGCAGGGACGCGTGGACCTCGACCAGTCCGAGGTGGAGGATGCCCGCGCCGGCCCCCTGGGCGAAGGCATCCCCGATCCGGCCGACCGCCGCGCCATTGAGGGGTGCGGCGTCCGCGTCGACAATGGCGTCGAACGCGCCAGAGGGGCGCAGGCACAGGGAGAGTGAGGTCTGGGCAGGCATCGGCATCGGAGAGCGGCGTTCGGGAGGCCCGGCAGTGCGGGGCCAAGGTGGCCGATATCACATGGGCTTGCCGGGGGCTGGTTTGGACGGGGGCAGCCTCGATGCCGACATTGGCGCGCTGCTGCGTCAGTACGGGAACAACCGTGTCAGCGATGCGGTGCCCTGGTCCGCAAGCACCCGGCCGAGCGCCGCACCGGTCCGCAGCCTCGACAGGGCGTCCTCCACGGTCAAGCTGCCCTGGGCCAGTGCGTCGAGCGCGGCGTGAGTTGCGTTGAGTTGGGCATCCTCTCGCTTGGCAATGCCGCCCACGATCCGCAACCGATGGGCCCAGCTCTGGAGATACCGTCGGGGACCCGAGCCTTGCGCAAGGCGGCCCCAGCGGAGATCAGACAGTGGGGCGCGGCCCAGCAGCGCGGCGGCCCCACTCACAGCCGCATCCGCGAAGGTCTGGTCCACCACCGAGAACCCGCCGAGGTCCCGCAGCTCTCGCTCGACAGACAACAGCCCATCAAACGCAACGGAGTCTTCCAGAGCGCCGGCCAGTCGCACCGCCTCGGCAAAGGCGTGGCTGCAGTCGTCCAAGCGACGGGCGGCACGCAGCTCGGCCAACAGTGCTGTCTGGGCACGCAGCGCAGCGACCGGGTCCCTCACCGCGAGCCACCGGGCGTGGGCCCCGCGCACCTCAAAGGTGTAGGGCGACCCGACGGGGTCCAGCATCGGGCCGATGGCTTCGGCCAAGGCGGACGGCAGGTCCGTGCCCAGGGCGCGGCAGTGTTCCACCAAGTGGGCAAAGTGAACCGCCCGCTCCAGGTCACCCCGGGCCTGGGCTTGGGCCACCAGCGCGTCCAGCGTCGTGCCCGCCGGCGACACAGCCAGCTCGGCTTGGGCGTACCGCCGGGCCACAATGTCCAACAAGCTCAGCCGTTCCTGATCGTCGACCGCAAGGGTCCAGGTCCCGCGAATGGTGGCCACAGCCTGCACCACGGGCTTCCAGTCGGGCAGCACGCCTTGCCCGCGCCCCACGAGGGACGTCAACCCGTAGACCACCCGCCGCTGGTCTTCGGGGGGAACCTTCGCCAGCACCTCGGCGGGCGGAAAGTAGCGTGCGATGACCTCGGATACCGAGCCCACCGGGACCAGCTCCACATCGACGATGCTGGCCGTGTTGAGTGCTCGGGTCCACTCCCGTTCCTGGCCGCTCGCGACCAGCAGCCGACGCACCCCGGGCAGCAGATCCCGTAGCAGCGAAGCTTTCTCGGCGAGCCCGCCCACGGCGCCCACCGTGCCGTCGGCCTCGACCGCAGCGCTGGCCGCCAGGTCACCTGGCACCGGCACGTTGAGCCAGGCCGAGACGAGCGCCAGGACGACCGACAGCCCCAGGGAGTCGCCGGTCAGCGGACGCTCGATGGCCGCGTGACCCAAGGGCACACTCACCGCCACACGCCGCACCCGCACACCATCCGCCGGCGGCAGCGGTCGCCACGCCAGCGGGGTCCAGCGGGCCACGTGGTCCCGGGCATGGCGGGCGGCCCGGGCGGTTGTGCCGGAGAGCCCCTCGCCATCGGACTTGTTGACCGTGAGCAACCACACGGCCCGCTGGCCAGGCCCCACCGCGAGGATGGGTGAAGCGCCAACGGTGTTCGCTGGAACATTGATGTTTAGTCTATCTTGGAGAATCGCCCGCGCCGATTGGGTAGACGGCCAGAACCACGGGCCGCAGGCAGCTGCGACCCTGGCCGCAGCCCGAGCGCTCGGCCGGACCCGCTGTCCAGCGGCGATGCGCACCACATCACCCGGCACCCAAGGCGTCGGGCTCATTGCACATCTCGTGCACCCGGACGGGCCCACCACGAGCCCCGCTCGCGAGCGACATGAACCAGCAGCGGGCTGTCGACTGTCAGTGGCGCGACCAGCGATGCGAGCACCCGGCGAAGGCGAGCATCCGCCGCAGCAATGCGGGCCGCAGGACGCCGCGCTGGAGCAACACGGCGCAGCAGAGTGCTGGCGCTCGCGACGTGGTCTCGGTCACCACACAGGGCCAGCAGCTCGACGTCCCACGCGGGCAGGTCCCGGTCCTCGTCGTCCAGCAGCCGCACCGCCTCGTCCGCGACCGCGTCGGCAAGCTGCACCAAGTGCTCGATCACGTCGGCCCGCCCGGCCTCGGACAGGCCGGTCCACCACGCGGACACCAGCTCCTGGGGCCGGTCGCGGTCCTGGAGGACACCGGCGAGGGCGGTGGTGCCAAAGCGGAGCACCAGTCCAGCCGCCACACCGCCTGCGCCGAGGGCCGACTGTTCCGCCGCCGCGTCCCGCACCACACGGGGCAACAACAGCAGATCACAGTCCAGGCGAGGGCCGGCCACACTCCGGTCGCTGGGGGTCGGGGCGGCTTCAGCCACAACCTCCCACCCACCATCGCCCAGCTCCTGCACCACAAAGCGCCACCCGTCCGCGGCCGTCAGCGGGGTCTCCGGTCGCAGGGGCCGGCTGGCTTGGGGGGTGGCGTCGTCCGGCGCGAACAAAGACTGGTCACCAAAGGCTTCCAGAAACAGCTGACCGCCGATCACGACAGGAAACACACCCAGCGCTTCGAGCGGCGGGGCTTCGAGCACCAGGCGCCCAGGGGCAGCGAAGGCTCCGTCGGAGTCAGGCGCAGTGGGACGCAGCACAACCCGAACGATGCGTGGGGTGGTCATGGGGACACTCCAGTCTGAACGGGAGGACGGGGCGGGTCCTCCTTGCGGACAGCCCGCTGTCGAATTCGGTACAGGTCGTCGAAGAGCCGGAGCACATCGGGCAGACAGTCTCGCTCGTCGCGGGGTGAGCGGCGCACGTCCAGCACAAACTTGTGGAAGCGCTCCCGGGCCCGGGACCACATCTTTCGACGGGCCCCGACAGCAGCGGTGAAGGCCTTGCCTTGCAGCCCTGGCTGGGCCTGCCGCACCACCTCGCGCGCGCCGACGCCTGCGGCCTGTGCCGCCCGAAGCTCATCCAGGGCGACGCGGTTGCGGTCCCCTCCCCCTTTCGACTGGGCGTTGCCCCAGGCCACATACTCGGCCAACACGTTGGTCAAGAGCATTGGCACCACGGCGTCGTGGATGGTCGGTTCCGGCTGGACCGCGACGGCCTCCGGCTCCGCGGTCATCTTGGCCAGCCCGCGTAGCCGGTCCCGCAGGACGTTGCGCAGCGCCGCCACGAGGTACTTCTTCACCGCGAGATCGTCGGCGAGCGGGTCAAAGGCAGCAAGCTCGGCCGCAGACAGCGGACGACCGATGGCAGCCACGGCCTCGGCCTGGGTCACCCCCCGTCGAGAGGCCTTGCGGATGCCCCGGAGGCTGGCTTGGTCCCCGGCCTCCGCCAGCTCATCGAGGAAGCGCGCACGGGACAGCCAGACCCGCACAATTACCGTGCTCACCGCATCTTCGGCGTCCGGAGCACTGGCACCGCTGCCCCGAAGGCCCGCCAGCGCGGTGGTCGAGAGTGTGGTCAGCGCGGTGTAGAGCGCCGTGCCAGCCCCATCATCCCCCGCGCAAGCACCCAGAAATGTGTGCAGCAGACCCATCAGGAAGCTCCAAGGAGGACGATGCGAACCGGGACCGGATGCAGCCGCTGTTGGGCATTGACGAGGTCTCCGCCCGCGCCGTAGAGACAGTTGGCGACCACGTCGGCGGCGACGTCCCCTGCTTCACCATGGGTCCGAAAGTGAACGGTCTTGCCCCGGGTGCCGGGCGGCCACGGGGGCAGCGGCGCGAGGCGGTGGGGCCCAGGCGGCTGGTGGTGCTGAACCCGAAAAGTGGTGCCCGGGGTGGCCATCTCTGCAAGCAGCACCGCGAGATGGACGCAGTAGCGGTCGTTGTCGGCGCCGGTTGTCGGACCGTCCCGGGTGGCCACCGCTTCGACGAGGCCGCCACATGAAAACAGCGCCTGGCGGATGGCCCCCACAATGGCCGTGCCGAGGGCGCGCACCGCAGCGTTGGTGGTGAGCCTCGTCTGCGCCGCCCAGCTGCGCAGTGCCGCTCGCTGTTCGCCGGTCAGTCTGCCGTCCCGACAAGTGGACACCGGCAGCTGGCGTGCCAGAACCACCCCATCGAGCGCCTTCACGGCGCGGCCGAAGGTCTCGGTGGGGCCCAGCGCCGTCGTCCGGGCACGGTGAACATCAAGCGCAACAACGTCCTCGGTTAGACCATTCTCGACAAGCCACTGGCGCCCATCGGCATCGTTGAGGCCATGCTGGGCGAGCACTGGAGGACGGCCAAGCTCCCGCCCCTCCGACCAGCACCGCCAGTACCAAGCCAGCATGGCGGGCTGGCGCAGCTCTGAGGCATGCAGGACTCTCGGCAAGAATGGCCAGCGACGGCGCACCCCCGCGAGGGCCCGCGACACCGCAGCGTGACGGCCAATGCGAACACCACAGACGAGGAACGGCCCGTCCCCCGCGGCATTCCCGCTCTCGTCGATGCAGACGGTGGTCATGGGTGACCTCCTCAAGATGGGTCAGCGCTGGGCGGCCAGGGGCGAGAAGGTGCACCGAAAGCCGAGGTTGGTCCAGCTCCGGCCGCTGGCTTGGCGGTTCCAGGACCACCGCACCTGGGGACTCGTGTCGGGATTCAACAGACCGGCGCGGAACATTGCGTCGGCGGTCGGGTCGGTCGCCCCATCCATCGCAAAGACCGCCGGCGGGAAGGGGTCAGCCACCCACTCCCTGGGCAGCTCCAGCGAGAGCTCAGCGACCGATGCCGTGCGCGCGACGGCCTCCCACTGGACCACGGACGGCAGCGTGCCGCCCCGGGATGCGCACGCTGCCGCGGCAGCGTCCCTGTCCACACAGATCTGGGGGTTGGTGCCCGAGTAGGTCTGGGGGTTGCCGCGGCAGCCATCTTGGACGGCCCCTTTGGCGCGGGCCACCGGCTCGACATCCATGCAGAACGCCGACACATCGACCGGATCGAGCGTATGGGTCCGCGGACGGGGCCAGCTCTTTCGGTCCTTCGGCGGCTCGAGGCGCACCCGCTGGGCCGGCACCACCAAGGTGCCCTCGGGGCAGGTCTGCTTGCCGGGCGTGGCCACCACCGCGGCCTTGACCACCGTGGATCCCCCAACCGGCACAGCGGCCATCGAAGACAGGCCCCCCGTGGCCTCAGCCAGGGCGATGGACTGGGTCCACATGGCCCGTCCCCACTTCATCAACGGCGCTCGCTGGACGACCGCCAGCCCGAGCCCCGCAACGCAGCCCGTCACCACCACAGCGCGGCCCCAGCGGCGAGGGCGCGGTGCTGAAGTGCGGTCGTCGAGGCCATCTTGGACCGCCACCACCGTGAGGGGGCGGGCGTCAAGCTCCCTGCGCAGCCGGCGCACCTCGTCGGCATGGGCACTGCGCAGAGCCTCGACCTGCAGGTCCTTCTGGTCGAGGGTCTCCCGCCACTGCAGTGCTTGGGCGCGGGCCCGGACGGCGTCCGCTTCTGCGGCCTTTAACGCCGTGCGGGTGGTGGTGAGCAGCGTGTCCAAGTCGGTCTGGGGGGTGGGGTCCGCCTGAGCCGTCAGGACTTCGATGTGCCCGGCGAGCTCCGCGGCTTGGCCCTTCCAGTGTTGAATGGCGGTCTGGGCGCTCTCCGCAACACTCTTGAGTTGTTGTTCCAACGCTTCGATGCGGTGGAGGTCCGGGCGCTGCTCATGACCCCCTCGGCCAATGTACTTGAGGTGGCGGCGGATGCCGTCGGTGCACTGGTGTGGCCCGAGGGCGCGGTCGGTGAACAAGGCCCGCACAACTTGCTCGACGGCGGGCACTGCCGTCTTCACGGCCGACTCGGACTCGGAGCGGCCCCCGAGGCGGGCGTGGACCCCCAAGTTGCCCTGGTTCTGGAGGATGTCCAGGGCGTGCACGTTCGCCATCCCCAAGACCTCGGACAGCGTGGTGTTTGGTATTCCGTGGCCCTTCAGCTCGCGAAAGGTGGGGTTCCGGTTCTTGATCGGCGCTGCGCCGAAGTGCAGGTGCACACAGCGCAGCGCCAGCTCCCCGGCACGGCGACAACACCACAGCACCAGCTCTGGCTCGAAGCGCGCGTAGGCAGCCACCAGACCGAGCGCATGGTCGAGCTGGGTCAGATAGTCGGCGAGCTCCTCCTGCTCGTCGGGATCATCACCATCCGCAGCCGGCATCGCGACCAGCGTGAGCGTGCCTTCGTCAGGGTCTGGGGGGGGTGTGGTGGACATGGGACTTGCCTGGGGGGTGGCCCGGAATCGAGAGCCGGCGGGCCGCACTGGGGGGCAGCGCGGGACCGGGTGGTCGGCCGGCAGAGTCCTGCGGACCGCGCGGTGGCTCACAAGGCGGAGCGAGAATGTCACTGGTGCACCAGTCAGGCAAATTGCGGAGTCAACAGGGTGTCATGCCGGGCCGCGGACACCCATCAACACAGTGTTTCCGTTGATGGTGGCCGGCGGACGTCCTCCCCAGCCCGGCAAGGGTGAGCAGTGCAGCCCCTGGTCTGATCGGTGCTTGTCCACAAGTGACCGTCTCGAGCGGCTGATGAGCGGCGTCGCACTTGCCAGAGAGGAGCAACCTTGGGCCGTCGATGGAGCGCCAGTGTGACCGGACGGGCGACCCGAAGCCAAGTCACTCGACGCGAGTCGCCGACCCGCCCAACAGCGCGGGAAAGCCGAAAGGCAGGATTGAGCCATCGATCAACCCAAGCCAGGATCCTCTATCAACCGCCATTCCCGTCGCTGGTCACGGCCCTGCCAATGTTCCGACTTTTGGGGCACGTTGCCAACAGCGTCCCTTACCGCACGCTCAAACGCTTGCGGCAGTCCGTCCGATGTACCCAAGGACGGCTCACCCAAGCTTCCCAACGCCAGCCCGCCCAAAGCATCGAATGTTGGCTCGGGCAGAGTCCCCAAACACTGGCCCGGGCGAGGTCCCCACTGGTGGGACCGGAGGAGCTGGGAGTCGGAGCGCTTCATGAACTCGCGAGCACCATCGGCCTGCTTGACGGCATGGGTTGGGGACTGGGCTGATGCCTCTTCGACGACAGTCCAGCATTTCGGGGGAAAGTCACAAATCGGGGACAAGACCACCCCCCATGAAATAGGGTCGACCACCGACTTGCGAGAGCCCGCGTTCAGCCGGCGCCACGACGCCGGTATCCTCGGCCCGCTCGACCTCCCCCGACGCCCCCGTCTGGAGCCCATGTGTCCGAACACGACCCCCATGCAGGCGCGTCTTTGCGATCCACGCTGGCGCACACGTTGGCGCTCCTCCTGCTCACCGCGGGCTGCTCCAGCGACAAGACCGAGGCCGCACCCGAGGCCGCACCCGAGGACGACAGCCCCTGTGAGGGGAGCACCTGGTACCAGGACCAAGACGGAGACGGCTACGGTGTGCCAGACGTCACCACGGAGGGCTGCGACCCCGGTGAGGGCTGGGCCGACAACGCCGTGGACTGCGATGACACCGACGCCAGCCGCATCCCGGATGGTGTGTGGGAGGGCGACTTCCCGCTGACCTGGGAGGACCCCGTCGACTGGGGCGAGCTGTGCGCGGCGTGCATCAACGAGGTCGACGGCAACCTGTGGATCGCGGTGGGCGGGGACGCGGTCGGTGCGCTCGCGGGCGCAGAGACCGCCGCCACGTTCGCCTGCGTCGAGCACGTGCGCGGGTCCGTGTCGATCACGACGAGCGAGAGCGACGTGGACGGCCTCGAGCGGATGCGCAGCATCGACGGCAACCTGACTCTGACGGGGGCCGACCTCGCCCAGGTCGATGCGCTCTCCGGCCTCTCGGCGGTCGGCTCGCTGTATCTGGACCTGCCCTCGGCCAGCCCCGACCTGACAGGCCTGTCCGGGCTCGTCGCGTCGGGGACCTTCCTCAGCGACATCCACATGACGCTCGGGGGCGGCAGCCTGGACTTCCTGGCGGAGCTCCAGACCATGGAAGGCAGCCTCGTGCTGTCCGGGAGCCCGGACGACCTCAGCGGGCTGGCCGCCCTCTCGACCGTGGACGGCACCCTCTCGCTGCGGGACCTCGACGTCCCCAGCCTGGACGGGCTCGGGGGACTGCGCCGAGTGGGCTCGGACCTCAATATCTCCGGAACCTCGATCACCGACCTGGCCGGACTGGGGGAGATCCAGGTCGATGGCGGCGTGACCATCGACAACAACGGCTCGCTGACCACGCTCATGGGCGTGGAGACCATCACCGGCCAGTGGTCGCTCACGGTGGCCAGCAACCCAGCACTGCGCGAGCTCGCCCCGCTCGTCGCCGTGAACGTGGGTGAATACCTGTCGCTGGTGGACAACGCCGCACTGGAGAATCTCGACGGACTCGGGGGGCTCACGGCCCTGCCCCTGACGAACCTGCAGATTGCATCGAATCGGTCACTGGAGGACCTCGACGGCCTGGCGGGCCTCACAGCGGTGCTCTCGCTCTGGCTCGACGACAACGACGCCCTCGTCAGCCTCGACGGCCTCTCCGCGCTCCAGACCGTGGAGCGCGAGCTCGTCATCACCGAGCACGACGCCTTGGCGAACATCGACGGGCTGGGGGCGCTCACAAACGCGGGCAGCCGGCTCACGGTCTGGGGAAACGACGCGCTCTCCGACGTGGACGGGCTCGCCGGGCTCACCGAGCTCGACGAGCTCTACATCCTCGAGAACGACTCCCTGACCCACGTCGACGGCCTCAGCGGGCTGGGCACGGTGGGCACGGTGAACATCGAAGACAACCCGAGCCTCGCGAACCTCGATGGCCTCGCAAACCTGGAGACCGCCGACACGCTCCGGATCTCGCAGAACTACAGCCTCGCGGACATCTCGGGCATCGACGGCGTGGTCTTCACGTCCCTCGAGCTGCTCTCCCTCACGGACGTCACCACGCTGCCGAGCTTCTCGAGCCCGGACCTGAGCGGGGCGTCGATCCACATCGAGGGGGTGTACGTACTCGCCACCATCGACAGCTTCAACGGCATGACCTCGGCTGGCTCCATCTACTTCGGCAACATCGACACACCGGTGACCATCGGGGGCTTCACGCAGCTGACCCGCATCGACCGCAACCTGAACATCCAGGAGTCGTTCGGGCTGCTGGACGTCAGCGGGTTTTCCGCGCTCGAGTCCGTGGGCGGCTCCATCTACATCGGCACGAACGAGGGCGGGTTCCGCGACATCAGCGGGCTCGGCGCGCTCACCGAGGTCAGCGAGAGAATCACCATCAGCGACAACCTCTCGCTCACCGACATCAGCGGCCTGGGCAGCCTCGAGGCGGTCGGGATCCAGCTGGACATCGCCAACAACCCCAACCTGTGCGCGTCCATCGCGGAGGGCATCGCGGCAGGGGTCAGCGTGGGAGGCGACGTGAACACCGACGGGAACGACGACGGCTGCTGAGCGCGGCCGGCCCCGGTGGATCCAGGGGCGGCGGGCGTCCCGCACTATGCCACCACACCGGATCCGACCGGTGGCCCTGGGGCGCGCCCAGTGGACATCCCCTCAGCCGTCTCCAATGTCCGTGACCCTCCCCAGAACGACCGGACCAACTGCTAAGAGACAGCAGGAGTCCGTCATGCCAGCTCGCGGTAAGCACCAGCCTCGAGGTTGCGGGACCCAATGCAGACTCGGTCGAGTGCGGCGGCGGCGTCGGACCACTGGAGGAGCCCAGCACGGAGCGAGAGCGCGAGGCCGAGGTGGTGGAGGAGCACGGGGTGACCGTCGGAACCGACCAGGGGCAGGCCATCACAGAGCATGCCCCAGCACAGCGCGAGGCGGGTTGTTGGATCGGTTGGTGTTATTGGGGCCGAGACTCCGTCCGCTCTAGTTCTTCAGCTCCGAAGTAACGATCCCAAACTTGGCCAGGAGTTCATCGGCGTCGATGCGCCAGCGGTGGGGTTTGGCGTTTACAACGCTGTAGTAGCGGACGCAGTCGAGCACTCGCTGTCGGAGGTCGTCGAGACTGATGAACGTCCCAGGGCGGAGTACAGAACGCGCGAGCTTGCTGAACCAGCGCTCGATCTCGTCGAGCCAAGAGCACTGCTTGGGGGTGTAGACGAACCGCACCCGATGCTCTCGCCGGGTGAGGAACGCGGTCCCGCGCGCTCGGTTGCGGAGGTGTCCGCGGACGAACTTCTTGCCAAGGTTCTCGCCCGTGCCACACCGTTCTGCAATCCACTCGACCAGCTCGGGGGACTTGTGGTTGTTGAGTTTGTCGACGAGGGTCCGATGGTTGGTGTGACGACCTGCCCCGTAGCGAGGTCGAGGTTGGCAATGAGACACAGTGTGCCGTGCCGCTTGTACCAGGCCTCGTGGCGCTCCGGCCTGCCTGCCTTCATCGCCCAACGGCCGAGGCGCTCAATCGCTTGCATGCCGGTCTCTTCGTCGCAAGAGACAACGCGGACGTTCCGTGCTGCGAGCGCTTTGGCTGCTTGGTGCAACTCAACGACTTCCCAGACCTGCGCAGCAAAGATGTGCTCGTCGTCGATCACGGGCTTCATCCTGCACCGAGTCCGGTGTGGTTTCAGACCCCCACTTTTGGCCAACGGCCAACTTCGGCGACTGAGACGGATTCGACAAAGCCTTCTGCGGCGGCAACCTGGGCGATGAGATCCCGGGTCCATCGAGTGGGGGGAGTCCGAACTCTGAAGGCTCGCGGCAGGCGATGGCCCGAACGCGAGCGATCTGCTCTTCGGTGAACTGGGGCGGTGCACCGGGGCGGGCACGGTCCGAGAGAGCCTCCTCAATGGCGACAGCAAGGGCTTTGTCGTCTGCCTCGGCCTTCACCGCGCCAAGGCGTCCGGCAAGGTGATTCGCCCATCGATGGCGCCACCGTCGGACCCCCTGACGGTCCACTCCGAGCTCGGCCGCAGCATGCCGGGTCGGCATCCCGGCGGATGTCAGCAGGATGATTCTGGACCGCTCCAGGAGCGACTCCGAGACCGTGCGGGAGCGGACAAATTGCTCCAGAATCGCTCGCTGACGAGGGCTCACGACTACTTCAGGTGGCTTGGGACCTTGCATTTCGGCTCCTCCCAAGAAGAGCTGCTACGCGAGAACCCGATGCGCTAGTCATTTTCAGCGTCGGCATTCCGGATCGGCTGAACGAGGCTCCGCGGTCTCCCGGCGGCGTCCCCTACTCGGGGACCGAGCAGTACTCGGGGAAGATCTCCGGCAGCCCGCCGGCGAAGGGAGAGCCCTCGGCGCCCCGGGCGTGGGCGAGGAGGAATTCAACCGTCCACGGCCAGAAGTCCTCCTGCAGCTCGTGGCCGAGGCCATGGTTGCAGGCAACATAGAACCCACCACGGGCCTCGGCCTCAGCGATGAGCTCGAGGTTCAGGGCGTTAAAGTCTTGTTCATAGGCTTCGTCGTCGACGCCGCCCCAAGTGATCAGAGTGGGCAGGTTCGCGGCTTCGGTGGACCAGTCGGTGATGACCCCACCCGACATGGGTGCTGCGGCGGCCAACACCTCGGAGCGCTGGGCCATGAGCGCGCCGGTCATCAGGCCGCCATTCGACATGCCGGTTGCGTACACCCGGTTTGGGTCGACCACGTACTGTTCGCCCACGCAGGTGAGCAAGTCGTCGAAGAGCTGGATGTCGCGGTTTCGCGGCGGCGCATTGACCGCATCCCAGCCCGGACTGCCGCCGAAGTCGGCGCCTTGGGGCACCACCAGCAGGGCGCCACGGGCGTCGGCGAAGGGGCGCAGGTTGGAGTCGCCGTCCAGCATGTCGCCGATGTTGCCGCCGAGCCCGTGGTAGACGACGATCACCGGCCAGGAGAGCCCCGGGTCGTATTGGCTCGGGAGCACGAGCTCGAAAGAGCGGTCGAGCTCAGCAGACCGGAAGCCAACATTGACGCCCGCGGTGACCGCAGGGCAGGCCTCGATGGGGTCGAACTCGCCGCCGCTGGCATCGCACGAGGCCACGCCGCCATCGTCCCGCGCCTCCCAAGACACCGCGCCGAAGGTGCTTCCCGCGAGGTCCATGCCGAATGTCACAATGGAGCCGGTGAGCGTCCCACAGAAGCCGTCGGCGCTGCTGCTGGCGCTGGTCATGGCCATGCTCACCTCGACGTCGCTGCCCGTCGGCGAGAATGCGCCAGGCAGCACGAACGCGGTCTCGTCGGCGGCCCACGCGCCATCCTCAGCCAGCGGCGTGCTGACCGAGAAGAGCAGGTCGCTCAGGTCGCCCGCCGGGCTGGTGGCCTTGCCGTCGAGGGTGAGGATGCGCGAGCCGTCAGCACTCTCGAGACTCCGGACCTCGGCTTGCATCGGCACGAGCAGCCCGCCGACGGGCGCGAGCGAGAGCTGCACATAGAACGTGCCGTTGGGCATGCCGGCGATGGCCTCAGCATCAGCGGTCCCGCCGTCCGACCCGTCGCCCCCACCTGCGGTCTTGGCACCCGAGTCGTCGGCGCCGCTGCTGCAAGCGACTGTGAGCATCAGCAGGAGCAGGAACGGTCGGTTGGCGGTGGTCAAGGAGGCCTCCAGAGAGAGCAAGGGGCACCCTACCTGGGATGGCGCTGCCTGAACAGTGTCCTGGCCGGGTCGTGCAACCCACCGCGCGTGGCCGTGCGCCACATTCTGGCGATTGAGGCGCAAGCTGCCCAGCCTGGCGACATGGTGGAGGGCGAGCAGGTCGGGCAGGTGCGAAGACCGCATGGCGGGCCTCGAACTGGCGAGCTCCTCGCCCGGACCCAGAGCGCCGCAGCAGGCGGGCTCCAGCCCCCCCACGGCTGCGGCCGGCAAATTCAAGGCACCGGATCCCCCATCGCCACATTGACGATAGATGGGCCAGCCAGTGAAACACCGCCTCCCAGTCCCCCCGGCACCGTTGCCCGTCAAAGCTCTGCTCGCCGCCTTCGTGGCGAGCGCTGTGGCCTTCTCGGCCCTGGACCTGCTCTGGCTCGGTGTGGTCGCCCGGGGCTTCTACGACACCCACATGGGCCCCCTCAAGGCGTCGCCCATCAACGGGGTCGCGGCGGCGCTGTTCTACGTGATGTTCATCGGCCTGATCGTCGTCTACGGGATTCACCGGGCCACCTCCACGCGCGACGCACTGCGGCGGGGCGCAGAGCTGGGCTTTGCGACCTACGCAACCTACGAGCTGACCAACTGGGCGGTGATTCAAGATTGGCCCGGTACGCTGGTCCTGCCAGACATCCTGTGGGGTGTTGTGCTGACGGGCTGTACCGCTTGGGCCGGCCGCAAAGTCTACGAGCTTCTGCACGCCCAATCCCATGCGCCCAGCGACTCACCATAGATAAGGCATACTACCTTCCATCCACTCACGCCGCCCCCGGAATCGGCATCGCCCCGGCTTGTGGCGTCCCCACCGTGCCGTTCTGCCTCCTGGCGGGCCATCTCCAGAGATGAAGGTCCCGGCCGACGGAACGTGCCGGTTTTCGCCGAGTCTCGTTCAACCCAGGGTCTGCCTGGAACAAGCGCGCGGCACGGTCGCCGAGAGTGCCACGCATCCGTGCCCCGAGCTTGCTTGAGTTGAACCACTCACCGTGGTGGCGTCTGCACAGCCGCGAAGGAGACGTGGCCCTCCGGACCCGGGCAGCACACCAGCCCCAGTGACGCCATCAGGGCCTGCCCTCGACGATTGGTTGGATGCAACGGAACAATCACCCGCTCCAGGGGCCAGCCGCCCAGCCATCCCAACACAGCCGCGACCACCTCGCCTTCCATCGACAACGCATCGTCGACCACCCAAAAGGCCAGTTGGGCGCCCCCGCCCCAGGGCTCGATGTAGATGCAGCCCAAGCAGCGCTCCGGCCCCAACACCGAGTAGGCATAGGCCTCGTTTCCAAGGAACTCGGCATGGTGCATGGTGAGATCGGCCACGTTGTCGGCCAGGGTGAAGTCAGGGCTTGGCCATCCGTTCCACTGCAGGTCGGCGACGAGACGCGCCCGGCAGCTTCGAAAGGCCGAGTAGTCGAGCTCCGCCAAGTCAGGGTGCAACGGTGCCAAGCGCCATCCCGTTGCCTGCAGAGGTGGGGGCACATCGAAGCCGGGTCGGAAAGCGGGACTTGGGCTGGAGGATCGGACTCGCATGAACCAGCATAGGGCGTCCGGGGCCATGGTTGCACCAATCTGACCGAAACCCTGGGACCTGCGGATCTCCATGGGACAAGTGTGTATCGCTGCCGAGTCAACACTGATGTGTTGGGGGGCCAAGTGATGCCCTCGAGCTCGCCCAACAAGCTGGCCTTTCGAATCGGGACGAGGTCAAGCGTGATCGATCGGGTCAAGGTTCGGGCCCAACCACCGTTGGGGGGGGGGGGGGGGAACTCGCGAGAGAACGTTCATGCCATCCGCCTCATCCCCATTGACCCCTCCTTGGCCGTCGCCCCTGGGCCGCGCCCTCAGCGGTGCGTCCGCCGGTCTGTGGGATTGGAGTCTCGACAGTGATCTCGTGTCGTTCTGCGGCCTGGCAACGACGACCCTCGGGCTGCCGGACGGAGTCCACCCCGTCGACGCCTGGCTGGACCGCGTCCACCCTCTCGACCTGCCGCGGTTTCTCCAGGACGTCGCGGCGGCGCTGGACGGCTGCGATGCCGCGTTGCACGGGGAGTACCGCCACATCAGCCTCGAGGGGCACACCCGCTGGGTGCAGGTGCACGGACGGGTTGTGGGTCGCCCCAATCCGACCCACTTGGCGGGCTCTGTGGCAGACCTCTCCGCACCGCGCCAGCACGACACCCTCACCGGACTGCCCAACCGGCACATGCTGCTGTCTCGGCTGGAGCATGTGGCGAGTGTCGCGCATCGGGCGGCGCTGATCTGTGTCGGAATCGACGAGCTGGCCCGCGTCTGCGAGGTCTACGGACATGCGGCGGGCGAGGCGATCGAGCGTGCTGTGGCGGACCGCTTGTCCGCAAGCCTGCGGGAGGAGCACGGGGTGCGGCTGCCGGCAACGATGGAGCACACCGCCGCTGCCCTTGGGGGAGGCGAGTTCGTCGTCCTCTGCCGGCATGTGGATCGGCTCGAAGACCTGCAGCACATCGCCCAACAGCTCCAGCGCGGCACGACGGGAATCGTCCCAGTGGATTCGTGGCGACTGCGCACCTCGATCAGTGTCGGAATCCGGGTGCTCGACGCGGCCAGCGTTACGCCATCCGACGTCATTCGCGATGCACGGGCCGCGATGCAGTCCGCACGTGCCCAGCCGGGGGGGCACTGTCAGGTCTTCGACGCGGCCATGCATGAGCAGGCCACGCGGCGCATGGAGATGGAGGGCGCGCTCGTCGATGCGCTGCAGCGGGGCGAGTTCTCCTTGGTGTTCCAGCCGGTGCTGGAGCTGGAGGACGAGCGATGCGTGGGCGTCGAGTGCCTCGTGCGGTGGAATTCCCCGGCCTGGGGGCGGGTCAGTCCGGTGGAGTTCATCCCGGTTGCTGAGGCGACCGGGCTCATCGTGCCGCTGGGCCACTGGATCTTGCGGACCGCCTGCAAAATGGCCGCGTCCTGGCGAGAGGAACACGACGTCGACTTGCACGTGGCTGTCAACGTGAGCACCCTTCAGCTGCGGCAGGACGGCTTCGCGGCGCATGTCGCGGCGGTCTTGGAAGAGACCGGACTGCCGACAGAGGGCCTCCAGCTTGAGGTCACCGAGAGTGCGTTTATCGACGACATGGACACGGCCTTGCCGGTCCTTCAGCGCCTGCGCGACATGGGCATCATCATGCTCCTCGACGACTTCGGCACCGGGTACTCATCCCTCGCCTACTTGCTTGAGCTTCCTCTGGACTGCCTCAAGATCGACCGTGCCTTCGTCCGCGACATGCACACCGACCACAAGTCCTTGGCCTTGACGCGCTCGATTGTGGCCATGGCCCGGTCGCTGGGACTCTCCATCGTCGCCGAGGGCATCGAGACCGTCGAGCAAGGCGCCGAGCTGCGCCGCCTCGGCTGCGACCTCGTCCAGGGCTACCTCTACAGCCGGCCACTCAGCGAGAAAGACCTGCTCGCCTGGCTCACGCATCGAGCGGTGAAAGCCGCGTGAGCTCCGTCGCCCCAGCATCAGCAACAGGACGAACCGTGAACAATCCGACGCACCAACGACACGACCTCCCCAAGGTCCTCTACGTCGACGATCAGGTGGGCAATCTCACAGTGTTCCGTGCCAGTCTGCGGCGGTTCGCCGACATCCGGACTGCAAGGAGCGGAGCGGAGGCTCTTGAGATCCTGGAACAGGAGTGTTTCCCCATCATCATCAGCGACCAGCGGATGGACGGCATGAGCGGGAGCGAGCTGCTCGCTGAGGTGCGACGGCGCCACCCGGACACCGTGCGCATGTTGCTCACCGCCCACACCGACTTTAACGCCGTCGTTGAGGCGGTCAACGAAGGCCGGATCACCCGGTTCGTTGGCAAGCCCTGGAAGCGGGAAGAGATGCGGGCGATCCTGTCGGATGCCCACGAGCTGTACTGGTCGGCCCACGAGAAGCAGGCATTGCGGGACGAGAGCGAGGCGCTGGCACCCTTCGCAATGTTGGGACGGCGGACGGCGGACGGTGCAGGTGCTTTCGGGGCTAAAGTCCGACGCGGGAGAGCTGCTGACCCTCGAGCACCTGGGCACGACTGCGTCGAGTCGGAACCTCAAGGCCGTTTCCGCTGCGGCACACAGGCTGCACGCCACGGTGGAGAAGCTCGCGGACGAAGCGTCTGCGTTGGACGAGGCGGCCCCAGACATCGCCTGCTGAGGACGCCTCCGAGAGTGAGCAACAGCGCTTGGGAGTGCCATTGGTTTGGGGAGGCCTCAACTTAGGCTCACCTCCAGACAACTATTCGAGACCGTGGTGTGTTCATTGTCCAGACGACGGAGTGAGAGCGTCTGCGGACCTCGCTGGGCTTTGCATGCGGCAGCATCTCCAGCACATCGCGGAGAAACGCCATCCGGTCGACGCCCTCCAGGTCGCAACTCAACACGAGAATAAGAGAGTGGAGGCGGCGGGAGTCGAACCCGCGTCCGCGGCTGCTCCATCGCGGCGTCTACGTGTGTAGCTCCGATGAATCGACGTTCGCCAGGTACCAGAGCAGACCCTTGACGACCGTTGATGGCGAATTTGGGTTGGTTATTTATCGTCCCCCGGCATGACGCCACGTCTTAGCTTCGGGACTATCCAGGACTTGACACGCCCAAGCCCATGCCCCTGGCGGCGACGGACTCGGACGGCTCAGCTAACTATGCAGCCAGAGCGAAGTGCTTGTTGTTGTTGGCACTTGATGTTTTTTCTATGAGTATTTACGAGGTCCATAGAATCCTCGACACGCAACCTTGATTTGCACAGCCCCGTCTAAACCGTTTCGCCCCCATAGAGATTGATCACAACCTAAGCGGGATTCACGATTGTCGTTCGCCCGAGGGCACCACGACAGTCAGGGCACCTGTGTCGACCGACACAGCACACCACCAGAAAAATTCGAGCTCTGAAAGACCACCGCGACGTCCGCGGTCTCCCTCCATGTCCTCTCAAGTCCTGCCCGTCAAGCCCGACCATGCACCCCGGCCCCTCCAGCCCGCCCCGCCACACCCGTCGCGGGCTTTCCAAACGCCCGACCCCAGGCTAACAGGCGCCCCATGGATCGTTCCCACTTCGACACCCTTCTCAAGCGCTCCCCCCTCCTCGCCGGCATGGATTATTCCATCCGCGAGACTCTGGCGGCGCGCTTTGTTCAGCACCCCTTCAAGTCGGGTGAACCCATCATCCGCGCCGGCGACACCGGACGGTACCTGGGCATGCTGCTGGAAGGCAACGCCATCGTCCAAGCCCGCCGCGACGACAAGGCCTACACCGTCGAGATCCTCGAACCTGGGCGCATCTTCGGCGAGATCGCCTTCTTCGATGCCCAGTCCCCGCGCACGGCCGACGTCATCGGCACCATGCCCGGCGTGGCGGCCCTGCTGCCCTACCGGGCCTACGACGAGCTGGTCCGCATGGGCGATCCGGCCGCCGAGGTGCTCGAAAAGAACGTGCTCGACATCTTGAGCAAGCGCATTCAGGCCACCAATGAGCGCCTCGCGGAGCTGCTTGAAGCCACGCGCCAAGGCACCTTCCTGTCCACCCTGCGCCGCCTCTTCGGCGTCCGGAGCTGACCATGGACTACCGTGCCGAAGTATTGAGCGACGTGCCGGGCCTGACTGAGGTTCCCGCCGCCGCCCTCGAAGAACTCGCCCGCGAGTTCGACCTGCGCGAGCATGTCGACGAAGTGATCTGCTCTGAAGGCGAAGCTGCCGACACCCTCTTCATCCTTGCCGAGGGCGAGTGCGAGGTCATCAAGACCGCGCCCAACATGAAGAAGTACAAGGTCGCGATGCTCACCCCGGGCTGCCTGTTCGGCCATGTGGGCGTTATGACCCTTGCCCGCCGAACCGCCACTGTGCGCGCCCGGGGGGTCGTCAAGGTGCTTCAGATGCCCGCCCGCCGAGCCCGCAACCTGCTGCGCAACGGCGACTTCGGGCTCACGTCCCCGTTCCGTCGGGCCCTCATCGTCGCGCTCAGCCGCCAGCTCTACTCGGCGACCGCCACCACGATGAAGCTTGCGGTCGACGCCGGTGCGGCGGTCCCTGCGACCCATGAGCCCGCTCGGCCCATCACGTCGAACATGGACTTCGACGCCGAGTTCGCCCAAGAAGAGATCATCAAGGCCCAGGGTCAGCTCTAATCGAGAGCACTGATGAACACGCCGTTCCCACACGGAACGACGCGCCCATCTGACCCCGAGCCCAGGCCCACGGATCCACGCATCGCCACGGTTCTGTGACGGCGAATGTTGACCCGCCCGGTCCCCTGCGACCGAAGCCGAACCGGTTAGGCGACCAGCCTTTCCTTTCGACTTCGGGAGCATGACCATGGTGCGCCTTCAGAGCTACCTTTGCGGCCAGTGGCAGAGCGGAACCGGCGCGGGACGGCCGCTTGTCAATCCGTCCACCGGCGCGACCATCGCCGAGACCTCCACCGAAGGCCTCGATCTCGCCGCGGCCGTCGCGTACGCCCACGACGTCGGTGGGCCCGCCCTCCGCGCAATGAGCTTCGCCGAGCGTGGCGCCTTGCTCAAGGCCATGGCCCGTGCCCTGCACGAGCACCGCGAAGCCCTGCTCGACATCTCCCGGGACAACAACGGCACCACCCGCGGCGACGGCAAGTTCGACATCGACGGCGCCACCGGCACCCTCGCAGCCTACGCCCGGTATGGCCGCGACCTCGGTGATGCCCGCGTCATCCTCGACGGCGAAGCCGAGAAGCTCGGCGGCGGCGCCCGCTACGTCGGCCAGCATGTGCGCCTGTCCCGCCCCGGCGTGGCCGTGCACATCAACGCCTTCAACTTCCCCGCCTGGGGCACCTTCGAGAAGCTTGCCGTGGCACTGCTGGCCGGCGTTCCGGTCATCACCAAGCCCGCCACCGCCACCGCCCACCTCACCCATCGCATGATTCAGATCATCGTCGAGGCGGGCATTCTCCCCGATGGCGCGGTCCAGCTTCTGTGCGGCTCGGCTGGCGACTTGCTTGACCACCTCGGCCCCCAGGACTGCATCGCCTTCACCGGCTCGGCCAACACCGGCGCCATGCTCCGGGGCCACGCCTGTGTCGTCCAGCGGGCCACCCGGCTCAGCATCGAAGCCGACTCGCTCAACGCCGCCATCATCGGCCCCGACGTGTCCCCGGGCGACAACCTGTGGCACACCGCCCTGCGCAATGTCGTCAAAGACATCACGCAGAAGACCGGCCAGAAGTGCACCGCCGTGCGCCGCATCCTGGTGCCCAAGTCCATCGTGGACGACTTCGCCGCCGCGATGGTCGACGAGCTGTCCCGCGTCAAGGTCGGCCACCCGGGCGACAAAGACGTCGGCATGGGTCCTGTGGCCACCGCCGGCCAGCTTCGTGACGCCCGGGCCGGCATCCAGCTTCTCTCCCAAGAAGCCGACGTGCTCACCGGTGGCGCCGCCCCCATCCAAGGCATCGGTGTGGCCGATGGCGAAGGCTTCTTCGTCAAGCCCACGCTGCTGCGCGCCCGCGCCCCCCTCGACGCCACCCACGTCCACCTCCACGAGGTCTTCGGCCCCTGCGCCACGCTGCTCCCCTACAGCGGCGATGCCAGCGAAGCAGCAACCCTGCTGGCCAAGGGCGGCGGCATGCTCGTGACCAGTGCATACTCCGACGACCGCGACTGGACCGGCACGCTCATCCTTGAGGGTGCCCCGTGGGTGGGCCGTCTCGTGCTCGCCAGCAAGAAGGTCGCCGACCAAGTGCTCCCCCCCGGCATGGTCCTCCCCAGCCAGGTTCACGGCGGCCCCGGTCGCGCCGGCGGTGGCGAAGAGCTCGGTGGGCTGCGCGGTCTGGAGTTCTACACCAACCGCGTCGCGATCCAGGGCGACGCCGGTGTGCTCCGCAAGCTGCTCGGCTGAGTCCGTGCCTGTCCTCCTGCTCGCCCGTGCGCTCAACGAAGCCGGCATCCGCACCCGCACCGACGAAGCCTTGGCCCGTCGGGGCTGGTGGCGGGTCGGTGGTCCGGCGGATGTGTGGGCAGAACCAGCCACGCCTGAGGACCTCGCTCTGGCCATCGGCAAGGCCAGCGATCATGGCCTGCCCATCAGCATCATTGGCAACGGCAGCAACCTGCTCCTCGCCGACCAGGGCATCCGTGGCCTCGTGCTCAAGCTCGGCCGGGGCTTCCAGACCACGACGCTGCACGAAGGCCAAGACGGCCTGCTGATGGAGGTCGGCGCCGGCACCCGAAACGTCGTGTTGCTCAAGCGACTCGACGCGGCCGGGCTGCACGGCGCGGGCGCACTGGCGGGGGTTCCGGGCACCATGGGCGGGGCCATCCGCATGAATGCCGGCACGCACTTGGGCGAGATCGGCGACGCGGTGCAGGAGGTCGAGCTGGCCCTGCCCACCGGGGAAGTCCAGCGCTTGCCCGGCGCCGCACTTGGCTTTCGATATCGCTGGGCCTCTCTGCCGAGAGGGGCCATCGTCACGCGGGTCTGGCTGCGGGTGCACCGAGAGGGTCTGGCCGACGCCCAAGCCGCCGTCGCCCACCACCTCGACCGCCGCCGGGCAACCCAGCCCCTCGACCAGCCCTCCTGCGGCTCGACCTTCAAGAATCCCCCCGGCGACGCCGCCGGCCGCCTCATCGACGCCGCCGGGCTCAAGGGCCACCAGATCGGCGGCGCCCAGATCAGCACCAAGCACGCCAATTTCTTCGTGAACACCGGCGCTGCCACCGCCACCGAGCTGCTCGCCCTCGTCCGCCATGCCCGCCAGACCGTGTGGGAGCAGCATGGGGTGTGCCTCGAGCCGGAAGTCCACCTCGCCGGCGACTGGCCCCCGGGAAGCTGGCCGCTGCCGCCCCTCGCCGGATAGCGGCCCGTCCCCATCCCCTCCGAGAGTCCGATGTCCGACGCCGCGTCCCCCGAGGTCCAGGAAAATCTGGTCTTCCTGATCAGCACCCCCCGCGCCGGGTCCACCCTGCTGATGCGGATCCTCAACGCCACGAGCGCGATCTACAGCCGGCCGGAGCCCCACCTGCTGCCTCCCCTCGCCCATCTCGGGTTCTGGGAGACCGTCGAAAAGGCGCCATACGACCAGCTTCAGGCCCAACAAGCCACGCGCCAGTTTGTCGGTGATCTGCCCGGTGGTGAAGAGGACTACTGGGCTGCGTGCCGCGCCTACTTGGACGTGCTCTACGGCCGCATGCTGAGCACCGCGCCCGAAGGTGAGCGCTATTTCTTGGACAAGACGCCCGCCAACGCGCTGGTCCTGCCCTGGCTGCAAAAGGTCTACCCCCGGGCCCGCTACATCGTGCTCACGCGGCATCCCGCGGCCATCTTCTCCAGCTTTGCCAACAGCTTCTTCGACGGGGACTTTGAGGCCGCGGTCAAGTTCAACCCTGTGCTCAGTCGCTACGTGCCGGCCATGGCGCGCTTCCTCCGCGAGAAGCCCTGCCCCATCTTGCATGTTCGCTACGAGGACCTCGCCAGCCAGCCCGAGGTCGAGCTGGAGCGGATCAGCACCTTCCTCGGCATTCCCTTCGAGCCCGAGGCCGTCGACTACAAGCGCAAAGACGTGGCTGCAGGCCTCGGGGATCCCATCGGTGTGGCCAAGCACTCCCGCCCCGTGACCTCCTCCATCGACAAGTGGGCCGAAGAGCTCGCGGCGTCCGATGCCAAGTTTGAGGTCGTCGCCAAGCAGCTTGCCGGCGTCGATCCCGCCGACCTCGAGACCTGGGGCTACCCCGTCGAGGGGCTGTGGGACGCCATGAAGTCCGCCGACCCCACCGCATGGGCGCCCAAGGCCCGCAAGTGGGACAACTGGGCGTCCCAGCGACGGGCCCTGCTGTGGCTGCGCAAAGACATCCACAACAAGCCGCTCGGGGGCTTGCTCAAGAAGGTGCGCTTCTATTGTGATGTGTTGTTGCGCGGCTGAGCCAGGGCCTCGCGCTCAGCTCACCCGGTCCAACCACGACTGTTGCAAGTCAACGCCCAACCCACGGGCCTTGGCCGCACCCATCAGCCAGCCGTTGCGCCAGTCCCACTCCTTGACCCGTGCCGGGAAGTGGGGAATGCGCGCGCTGTAGGCCCGCACCCGCGCCACCAAGTCCGCGGCGTTCAGGTCCAGCCCCAGCTCGACCACCAGCACCGGGTGCATCTCGGCCACCAGCGCGTCGACATCGGCCCCGTGGTCGGCATCGATCTCGCCCACCAGCTGGCCCGTCGCCGAGCCCACCAAGCCCACCGCACAGATCCACGCCAGCTTCACCGCTTCTTCCCGGGCGAAGGCTTGCGCGTCCACCGCCGCCGCATCGACGCCGTGGGCATCCAGCATCCCAGCGACCAGACCCGCATGGGGGCCCGTGAAGACGCTCGTGCCACCCGGCACAGGCGCATCGCCCTTCTTGGGCACCGCCACCCACAGCACTCCCCGCCCCAAGCCCACCAACCCATGCCGGGCAAGCCAGTGGCGAACCGTGCCATTCTGCACCAACACGAGGTCCCCGTGCCGCGAGGGGTGCACCGCAGCGAGAACCCCGTCCAGATCGTCGTTCCGAGTACACACCACGATCGGCAATGCATCGCCTGGCTGGCGCAGTCCCACCGGGTCCCGATCCCGAGTCACCCCAATGGGACGCCACGGTCCACTCGTCATCCCACACAACAGGTGGCCGATCCGACCACCCGCGCCAAGCACCACAACGTCCGACATCAGCCCACTCCCGGCGCGACCAGCACCCCGCCGGCACTGGACCACGCGCCCACGCCGCCCTCCATGCTTGTGGCATTGAAGACCCCGTTGCGACGGAGCAACTCCGCCGCCCGCAGGGACCGTGCACCGAGCGCGCAGTAGCAGACAATCTCGTCGCAGTCGGCCACTTCTTGCCACCGCGACTCCAGCTCACTCAGCGGGATGCAGCGGGCGCCCCGGATGATGCCCACCGCGGTCTCCGACGGCTCGCGCACGTCCAACAACACCACCGGCTCGCCGGCCGCCACCCGCTCGAACACCTCTTGAGCACCCGCTTCGATCCGCGACAAGGTCTCGGCCTCCGCAGGCGGCGCAGGGGCCGTGGGCGGCGGCGGCGGTGGGGCATCCGTCATGGGGCGGGTGCTCCCTTGCAGACGGTTCAGGACCTTGCGGGCGAGTCGACGAAACATAGGCGGCTCCAGCGACCGGCACTGCCGGCGCCCCAACCCCTATCCCCCACGCTGACCCTCCACCCCCCAACCCAGATCTTCGGCGCCCGTTGACGCCCCCAGTTCACCCACAGACTGTGCCGGCGGCCGCTGCAAGACATAGGACAGGGCCATGCCCCTGTTCCGCCCACCGCGCCGACGCGACGAACACGATCCATCCCGGGATCTGCGGCTGAGCGACATGTGGAACCTCGCCGGGCTGGTGTCCGCATCCCGCTTGCCGATGGCCTTCGCCTTCCCGTTTGTGGCCCACGATCTGCACCTCGCCCTCGGGCTCTACCTGTTGGTCGGCCTCACCGACTTTCTCGACGGCCGCATCGCCCGAGCGACAGGCACCGTGTCGCTGTCTGGCGCCACCCTCGACGGCTGGATGGACAAGATCTTCCACGTCAACGCCGCGTGGTCGCTGGTTCTCTACCAGGACGTGCCGGCGTGGTGGATGCTCTGCTGGTTCGCCCGGGAGATCCTCCAGGGCATCTCAATTCCGTTCTTGCTCCGCCCGTGGCTCGAAGGCCTCAGCCGGCCTCGAGAGTCCACCGTCGCCGGCAAGGCCCTCACCTGGCTGGTGGCCCTCGCCTTCTTCGGCATCTTGCTCGACCTGCCTTGGGTCGCCGCCATCGCCACACCCGCATCCGGCATCCTCGGGGTGGGCGCCACCGTGGCCTACCTGCACCGCGAGTGGAGCGACCTCCAAGAGAGCCGTGCCGCTGCGGCATCGGCGAAGGTGAGCGATTGTGTGCCGAGATTGAACCCGCCCCGACCCAGCGTTAGCCCCGAGAGGTTCGCCTGAAGCCACCGGAGTTCGGCCGTGCGCTCGCAAGTTCCCCATCCTTCCGCCCCGGCCCAACCGTCTGGTTCGCTGCCCACCATCGTCGCCGATGAACAGCACAACCTCGACCGCGTGCGCCGCATCCTGACCGAGAACCCGGAAAACAACAGCCGCTCCGAGACCGAGATTGTTGAGGACTTGATTCGCCTGCGCGAAGACTACCGGGCGGCCAAGCCCGAGGACCGTGGCTCGATCCAAGAGCAGATGAACCAGCTGATGGCCCTGCTGGACCAGCACCGCAAGGCGGTTCCTCCGGATCCGGTGGACCCTGACAACCCCTACTTCGCGCATCTGCAACTTCACGAGAAAGGCCGCGACCGCAGTGTTTTCTTGGGTCGAACGACCCGACTGAGCAACGGGCTGCGAATTGTGGACTGGCGCAATGCCCCCATCTCGCGCTTGTTCTACCAGTACGAAGAAGGCGATGAGTACGAAGAAGAGATGGGTGGGCGGGTCCGCGAGGGTGTCGTTCAAGCCCGCCGCACGCTGCACGTCGACGGCGGAGAGCTCCTTCGCGTCGGCACGCCCGACATCGACTGGGTTCGCACGGCCGATGGCTGGCGAGAACAGTCGCGGCAAGCCCAGCGGCTCGCCGGTGGCTCCGGTGCTGCACTTCGTGCCGGCTCCCGCGCAGAGGCCCGCCTGGGCGCTGGGCAAAAGCACCGCGCCGACAAGCACCTGCCCGACATCGCGGCCCTCATCGACCCCGACCAGTTCGCGCTGATCACGGGCGAAGACGCCGGCGTGGTGGTGCTCCGTGGCTCCGCAGGCTCCGGCAAGACCACCGTCGCGCTCCACCGCATCGCCTACCTGGCCTTCGGCTCCCGGCGCTTCCGTCCCGGCAATTGCCTCGTCATCGTCTGGGGCCGCGCCATGCGGGACTATGTCGCCCATGTGCTGCCCGCGCTCGGCGTCGAAGGCGTGCAGGTCACCACGTGGACCGAGTGGTCCCGCCGGCTGGTCCGACTGCACTTCGCGGACCTGCCAAACCAACAAGCCCACGACACGCCCAGCGCCGTGGTCCGGCTCAAGCTGCATCCGGCTGTCACAGCCCTGCTGGAGCGTCGGGTGCGCAACAACCGTGGCCGGGGCTCCCGGGCCGAGGCCATCGACGACTGGGCCACCGTGCTCACCGACCGACGGGCGCTCAAGAAAGCACTCAAGGGCGACATGAGCGACGATCAGATCGACCGTGCCGTCGACTGGACGTCCGCCCAGACCGCCGCGGTGATGAACTGGCTGGAGGGGGACCGCAAGGCCGACGCCCGCCTGGACACCGAAGACGACGCCTTGCTGCTGCGCGCATGGCAGCTCCGCGTCGGCCGGCTGGGGCCCCACACCTCGCCGCTGTCGTACTGCCACTTGGTGCTCGACGAGGTCCAGGACTTCTCCCCCATCGAAGTTCAAGTGCTCATCGAGACCTGCGACAAGCACAAGTCTGTCACCCTCGCCGGCGACACCCGCCAGCACATCTCCGAAGAAGCCGGCTTCTCGTCGTGGACCGACTTCCTCAACCGCATCGGCGTCGAGAGCAAGGCCCTGTCGACCCTCGAGGTCAGCTACCGGTCCACCCACGCCGTCACGCGTTTTGCGGTCGACGTGCTCGACGACAACGACGAGCCGGCCCCTCGCACCACCCGGGATGGTCCGGAAGTGGAGCTGTTCCGGTTCGGCGACCACGGCGCCTGTGTGGCCTTCCTCGGTGAAGAGCTTCGTCGCCTGGTGGACGCGGAGCCCAATGCCAATGTGGCCCTGCTCACCCCGGATCCGGCACTGTCGCAGCTGTACTACGATGGCCTTGTGCGCACCCAGCTCCCCGACTTGCGACTGGTGACGGACCAAGCCTTTGCCTTTGCGCCTGGCATCGACATTGTCGAAGCGCAGGAAGTCAAGGGTCTCGAGTTTGACTACGTGATCATCGTCGAGGCGTCGGCCCGCTACTGGCCCGACACCCCCCACCATCGGCGGCTGCTGCATGTCGCGGCCACCCGGGCGGTCCACCAGCTCTGGCTGACCAGCGTGGCCACCCCCTCCTCCATCTTGCCGAAGGCCGTGCGATGACGGATGCTCCGGGAGCCAGCCTCAACACCGTGCGCGCCCGCCTTCAGGGCGAAGCACTCGATGCGTTGGTCGCGCTCACCGTCGACCACCTGCTCGACCGTCCGGTGGACCAGCTGCTGGAGCCCGGCTTTGTCGCCGAACAGATCGTGACGGCACTGGAGACCGCGTCCCGGGATGCCCGCACCCGCACCTTTCTGCACGAGCAGCTGGCCAGCCTGCGCACCCAGGTCCCGGCCGGCACGCCCGCGAAGTTCGTCCCTCAAGAAGTGCTCGGTCCGCTTGAAAAGGTGCTGGAGCGCCCGGTGGTCTTCGATCGGGTCTTGGTCGAGCGCATTCTCGACCACGATGCTGCCCGCCACCTCGTCACGGATCTGCTCCAGACGTCCCTTCGCCGCTATGTGGAGCGGCTGAGGCCCGTCGCCAGCACCGTCGCATCAGGGGTGCAACGCAGCCCCGGCTTCAGCCGCCTGAAGATGCTCAGCCAGGGTGTTCGCGGCATTGGCGAAGGTATGCTCGGCGGGGTCTCCAAAGAGCTCGAACACCGCGCAGAAGGCATGGTCCGCGAGTTTGTGGACTCTGCGCTGCACTCGGCCATGTCCCAGGTCGCCGGGCACGTGTGTGACCCCGCCAATGCGGACAGCTACGCCGACTATCGGGTGCATGTGCTCCACACGCTGCTCGGCACCGCAAACCAGACCTTGGTCGATGAGCTCGAGAAGTTTGACCCCGAGCTGGTTGTGGACCTGACCCTCGGGGTCGCCGGGGCCCTGGCCCACCGAGAAGGCTTCCAAGGTGAGGTGGCCCGGGCGGTCTCCCAAGCCTTGGACTCCGCCGGCGGACGAAGCCTGCGGGACTTCCTGCGGGAGACGGGGCTGGAGGGCGAGACCGGCGACGCCGCCGAGCTGGTCTGGCGACAGCGCATTGAAGCCCGCATCGCCGACGAGGCCCGGGTGATGGTGCAAGGCCCCGTATTCGACGCGTGGCTCACGGCGTTGCTCGCGCCCTGAGCGGGCCCCCAACCCTCAGCCAAACAAGCGCGCGGCCCCCTGTCCGGCCCGCAGCTTGTCGAGGTACTGCGCGGTGCCATCCACCAGCGCTTGATCCTTCGGACGCTCGGCCCCCGCACGGATCCGCCGGGACGCCTTGAAGTGGTCTTCGATGACCTGGGCTTGTTGCTCGGGGTTCCAGCGGGCCCACGGCACACCCGCCCGATGGACCGGTCGCCAGCGGTAGGCCCCGCCGCGGTCGCCTGCGGTGACGATGGCATGCAGCTGGGCCGAGAGCGACCCGAAGACATAGCCCAGGCCACCATTCTGGTATTGCCAGACATGCACCAGCTCGTGGACCAAGCACCCCAGCCCTCGGGGACTCAGGGCCAGCCCCGGTCCATCGAAGTGGCGCCAGCCAGACTTCAGGTGCACCGTGTTGCCCAGGGTCTTGGGGGCATGCAGCGACATCGGGTGGTCACGGGTGAGCCGCACGGGCGCGGTCCGCAAGTGCCGTCCGAAGTAGTGTTCGGCCAGCGTCACCTCGTCGGGGGCCAAGGGCCGCATGGCGCTGCTCCAGTGGGTTTGCAACGGAACCCAGGGTTGCACTAACCTCTGCCTCCCGCACGGCTCTTGTGGCCGTTATGCCCGCCGCTGGTCTCGCGAGACCTGCGCCTGCAGCCCAGGCGAGCGCGCACCGACCGGAACGTAGGAGTCCCCATTGTTCAGCAGCCAACCCCACCTGAAGGGCCAGCCCCTGGCCACTCCCTCCTCCGCAAGCCGCCGTGGAGGCCTGACCCGAAGCGCCGGGCTCCTGCTCTTGGTGGGCTTGGCGACCGGCTGCCCCACGCCTCCCGATGCGTCGGGCCCGACCACCCCCGGGGGCAACTCGCCCGCCGCGGGTGGCAACATGGGGGGTCCGCCCCAGAACGGCGGCGCCGCGAACAGCCCGGGCCAGGGTGGCACCAAAGCGGGCGGTCCGCCGCCCGACAGCTCCGGCCCCCCCGAGCCCGTCGCCCCCCCGGTCTTCGACACCAGCGGTGACACGATCACGCTGACGGTGACGGTGACCGGTGGCACGACAGGCCAGGTCGACTTCATGACGCTCGAGGACGGGAACCCGAGGGCCCTCCACGTGGCCACCTTTGAGGGCAGCAAGGCCTTCAAGGTGACCGCCCCCGCCAAGCTGGACGCGCCCATCTACGTGGCGGCCATGAACTACTCCAACGGCAAGGGCCTCTCCGAGAACGACGAGCACGGGCACCTCAAGGACCCCATCAAGCTTGTGGGCAAGGACATCTCCTTGACTGTCAAGATGGGCGAGACCGCTGACTGGATGCCTGCACCCGACCCGAACTTGACGCCGCCCCATCGCAACCCGATGGGCGCCGGCAAGATGGGATCCGGCCAGGCGGGTGGTGGCCAAGGGGGTGCAGGTTCCGGCGGCTCCGGTGCCGGTGGCCAGGGTGCGGCTCCCGCGGGAGGACAGGGCGCGGGTGGCCAAGGTGCGGCTCCCGCCGGCGGACAAGGCGCGGGCGGCCAGGGTGCCGCGCCCGCCGGTGCTGCCGGTGGTCCGCCCCCGGGCACGACCCCGACGCCGGGGACTGCCCCCACGCCCGCCGAAGGTGCTGGCGCGCCCCAGTAGCCTGCGATGAGCTCCACCCGCCCCAGCGGACGCCGGGACCTCCGTCGCCTGATGCTGGCGGCGGGTGTCCTCGTCTTGCTGACCGTGTTGGGCACTCTGACCATGTGGTGGAAGGTCATGGCCCCGCCTCCGGCCCTGCCGGAGCTGCGCAAGCAGTCCCGCACGCTGCCCACACGCCAGGGTGCCCCGGAAAGCACGGCAGCCTTTGTGGTCCGCGGCAGCGTGGTGGGCATCGACGGCCAGCCAGCCGTTGGCGTCACCATTCTCGCCCGCTCGGTCACCGGCGGCGAGCCCGCCCCCTTTGCCTCCACCGACGGCCAAGGCCAATTCCTGGCCAACACCGACGTGCCCCTGGTCATCGAAGTGGAGGGCACGGCTGACCCCGCGAGCAACCTCGCCACGCCCGACTCCGGACCCCTCACCTTTGTGATGCTCGACGTGTGCCCCATGACGGTCCGGGTGGTGGACGAGCTGAACCAGTCGGTGGTCGGCACCCTCGTCCACGCCAAGGTCCGGTCCGCCCAGCGTGGTGCCGCGTCGCTGCGAACACAAGCCACCACCGATGACGCGGGCACAGCACGGCTCGACTCCCTCGTCTGTGGTGTGGCCGAGCTCTGGGCGCGGGTGCCCGGGTATGCGGTCCGCCGGCGCAAGAACGTCGACACCGTCACGGAGCGGACGGCTGTGCTCCAGCTCACCCGGGGGCTCCGGGTCGAAGGCACGGTGATGTCCGCAGGCGGCGAGCCCATCGACGCCGCCCGGGTCAGCGCCGGGGAAGCCAGCGACCGCACCGACGCCGACGGCCACTATGCGCTGCGGGTCGACCCCGACCGCGTGACCCACATCCGGGCCACCGCCAACGGGTTTGGCGACCACCAAGACCGCCTGCGACCGACCGGAGCGGAGACCACACCCATCCTCTACGACATCGTGCTGGACAGCATTCGCGAGGTCAGCGTGCACTGCGCTGGGCTGCCCGATGACTCGTGCGCCGACATCCTCCCCATCCTGTGCACCCACCCCGCGTTCCCCACGGGCACCGCCTGCACCCAGTACCCCGACGGACGGACGCTGTGCCGGTGTGACAACGGTGACGTCGCGGTGCGCGGCGGCGGGACCGCAGTGGCGGTCGGCGCGGATGAGTCCGAGGCCTGGCTGGACATGCGGGACCGGGGCGGCATCACCGCACGGGTGCTTCGCGGCGGCGTGCCGGCGCCCTGCATCGCGATGGGCACTCGCCTCCCCAAGGGCCTCGAAGACATCCCAGGTGGGCTCGCGGCCGGCACCAAAGGCACCTGCGACGCCGACGGCCGAGTGACGATGCAGGGCATGAAGCCCGGCGACTGGCTGCTCAACATCGAGAGCAGTGGCGAGACCCGCACCCTCGACCCCATCCTGATCGGCGACACCGTGGTGGACGCGGGCAACATTGAGCTGCTCTCAGGCGGACGCATCGCCGGCGTGGTCATCGACGCCACCACCGGCGAAGGGCAGCCCGGTGCTGTGGTCGTGGCCCTCGGTGACGCCAGCGGCATGCCCCGGCTCGGCCAAGGGCGGTCCGGCACCGAGGGCATCTTCACCATCGAAGGCCTCAAAGTGGGCGACTACGAAGTCTTTCTCGCCACCCGCCCCTTCACACGCATCCCGGTGACCGTACCTGTCACTTCCGACGAGGAGCTGGTGCTGGAGACCGGCGAGGGCAACCTGCTGGACCGCAATGGCATCGGCCTGAGCACCGATGAGCAGGGTGATCTGGTGGTGGACGCCCTGGACCCGTCCGGATCAGCCGCCACCGCCGGGCTCATGGAGGGCGACATCGTCGTCGGCGTGACCATTGCCGGCCTCGACATGGACGAGCTGCCCCCGGGGCTGAGCGCGGACGTCACCGACTTTGTGCTCGACCAGTGGAGCGGGCCAGGGGCAGGCCTGGTGGTCGAGCGGGACGGTGAGCGGGTAGACATCAACCTCGACTGAGCAACCGCTGCAGTCCGTGCGCCCTCGGTCCGCCACCCGTGGCCATCGTGTGACGACGCCGGAGCCTCCCCGTTGAGCGAGCGCCGCCCTGTATGCTACGGCGCTGTCGCTTCACCGCCCGGAGGGCCCCCCCGTGCCGATGACCGCGCTGCTTGAACTCCGGAAGCCCCTCGACGACCTGGAAATGACGGTCGTTCGGCGGCACCTTGGCCGCCCGGACGAGACCCAGGCACCGCTGCTCGACAACCTGCGCTATGCACTGTCCTTCGCGCGGCTCACCACCGTGCGCAATGGCCAGGGTGAAGACATCGAGGTGGCGGACTTTCTCGCGGCCCACCGCTGGAAGATCAAGAGTGTGCTGGAGCCAGCCCTCCGCGGCCGCGAGCCCACCTTGCGCGCGGCCTACCGCCAGCTGCCCAACCTCATCCGGGAGACCCGGGAGTGGCGCGCCCGCCTGCTCTCTCGCTTTGCACTCGACCGCGAGAGCATCGACGCCGAGGTCACGCAGCGCCAGCTGGTGGTCGCCTGCGGCGGAGGTGGTGGCTCTGGCTACGGCTATGCCGGGGCCTACCAGCTCCTGCATCGCTCCGGGCTCCAGCCCGAGCTGGTGTGTGGCACGTCCATGGGCGCCATCATCAGCACCTTTCGGGCACGGCACCGGGTCTTTGATGCCGCCAAGCCCCTCGCTGCGGCCCGTCGCTTGACGTGGCAGACCGTCTTTCGGGTGCTCGAAGTGGAGAGCCGCTACGGCATCCCGGCGTCCCTGCGCTTGTACTTGCGGACCGCCCTCGGCAGCCTCTTCGAGATGGAGGGCGGCCGCCAAGCCACCTTCCACGACATGGAAGTGCCCCTGCTGATTGTCGTCACCGGGGTCACCCTGGACGGCTTGCGCCATGATCTCGGCTACTACGAGCACTACCTCGACGAAGCCGTGCGGCCGGGCGTGGTGTTCCGCTCCAGCTGGCTCAAGCGCTTCGCGGGCCTCGTCGGGCTCTGGAAGGAGTTCATCCAGCGCCCCGACACCCTCCGCGAAGTGGTCTTCGGAGCCGACGACTTGACAATGGACTTCGACGTGCTGGACGCGGCCGGGTTCTCCGCAGCCGTCACTGGCGTCATCCACTACGACGTGTTGCGGGACGACCCCCGCACCCGCCACCTGCTGGACCAGCTCTACGGCATCCACGGCATCAGCCGCCTCACCGAAGGCGGGCTGGTGAACAATGTTCCCGCCCGTCCCGCGTGGTGGGAGGTCATGAAGGGTCGACTCGGCCGGCGCAACCCCTTTGTGTTGGCGCTGGACTGCTTCACGCCCAGCCGGGGGGGCCTCGCGTGGGTGCCGCTGCAACAAGTGGTGCGCCCCAATGTGCGCGCCAACAAGCCCTTCGCGAACCTCTACTTCCCGCTCAAGCAGCGCCTCAGCCCGGTCAACCTGGTGCCACCGGCCTCAGAAGTGCAAAAGGCGATGGGCTGGACCTCCGACGAGCTGGCCCCCCACGTGCCGTTCATGCAAGAGATGCTGCGGCCGCTGCGCCCCCTGCCCGATGGCGGCGAGCACGAAGCCGATGGGCTCTGCCTTCAGAGCCGCTGAGTGGCGGCCCCAAGGTCGGCATCACGAGACCCGGGACTCTGGCGGCTGTTGGGATAGTGGGATGCATGTCTGTGCCCCCCCCATCCGCCTCGGTGGCCACCCCCGACGCCGAGCGCCCCGACGGCCAGCTCCCCCAAGGGGTCGACCACCTCGTGCTGTATGACGGCACGTGCGGGTTCTGCGACGCCTCAATTCAGTGGCTCTTGGACCACGACACCCGGCGTCGCTTCCACTTTGCACCGCTCCAAGGTGAGCAGGCGGCGCGCCTTCGAAGGGCCCATCCCGAGATTCCGGTCGATCTCGACAGTGTCCTGCTCGTCGAGCGCTCCGCACAAGGCAGCGTCGTGTGCAGCCGGTCGACCGCCGTGCTGAGCATCTGCCGCCAGCTCCCGGCGCCGTGGTCCTGGCTGGCGGTGTTTTCTGTCCTCCCCCGCTTCCTGCGCGACGTTGGCTACGGGCTGGTGGCCCGGTCCCGCTACCGAATCTGGGGCCGGGTGGATGCGTGTCGCCTCCCGGATCCCGCAACTGCGGCCCGCTTCCTGTCCTGATGCGCCCACGCGCGTCCGCCGCCCACCGGTGAGCCCCACGGGTGAGCGAGAATCGGCTACCCTCCGCCCCATGTCGCTGCCCAGTCCCCAGCCCCAGCACCTGCTGCCGCCGCCCGTGGTGCGCCGCATCGGTCCCGAGCTGGAACCGGGTCACGCCACGGGTGGGCTCGTTGCCCTGTGGCGACACCGCCGGTTGATCTGGGCCTTTGTCGTCAACGACCTGCGCCAGCGCTACGCCGGCAGTAGCGTGGGCTTCTTCTGGACCGTCATCACGCCGCTGCTTGAGTTGATCACCTACACATTTGTCTTTCATGTGGTGCTTGGCTTTCGCGACAACACCCCCGAAGGTGAGGCCGAGTGGGCCAGCTATGCGCTGTTCCTGTTCTGCGGCATGGTCACCTGGCACGGCATTCAGGAAGGCATCACCCGCGGTGCGACGAGCATCACGGACCACGCCCACCTCATCAAGAAGGTCAACTTTCACGCCATCACCCTGCCTGGCTATGTTGTGGCGTCGGCGGTGGTCAACCAGCTCATCCGGCTCGGTGTGTTGTTGAGCTTTCTTCTGTTGTTCTCCAGCCGGGGCATCACCTGGCACGCCTTGTTGTTGCCCATCCCGCTGCTGTTCCAAGCGGGGTTCACCCTCGGCGGGGCCATGCTGTTGTCCAGCCTCAACGTCTACTTTCGCGACACGGTACACGTCGTGAAAGCCGGGCTGCTGCTGCTCATGTTCCTCACGCCAGTGTTCTATGGGTCCGAGGCATACCCCCGCCAGCTTGTGTTGGTGCGGGAGCTCAATCCCCTCACCCACTTCATCGGCATTTACCGTCAGCTGCTGCTCAACCACGAGGTCCCCGACCCCCGCACATTCGTGATCATCGCCGTCATTGCGGCTTTTTCAATGCTTGTGGGCTACTCGGTCTTCCACCACAACCGAGAAGAGTTTGCCGACCATGTGTGAGCGCACAACGCAAGACCATTCGACCCCGGCGACACAGTGAAGAACATTCAGGAACAGCTTGGGCTGCTGGTGCGGGCCCGCTATCCCCTCGTCATGCTCCTCACCCACGAAGAAGCCCGTGCCGAGCGCCTTCTCGCCAAAGTGGCCGACACGCGAAGCATGCCCCTTTGGCGATGGTCCTCCACCGATGGCTTGCGCGATGCTGAAGGCCAGACGGTGCCGAAGACCACCACACCCGAAGCCGCCCTACAGGTGCTCGCCCAACAGACCCGCCCGGCGCTGTTCTGCCTCGCCGACCTCCATCCGTACCTGGACGACCCCCGGCTGGTCCGTCGGCTGCGGGATCTGGCGAGTGCCCTGGGCAGCCGAAAGCAAGCGGTGGTGCTGCTCGGGCCGGTGCTCAAGATGCCCGAAGAGCTCAACAAAGACATCATCGTCATCGACCTGCCCCTGCCAGACCGCGACGAGGTCGCACGCTTGCTGCGGGTGCTCCTCAAAGCCCGCCAGATCGAGCTTCCCACAGACCGCTTTGATCGGTTTGTGCGGGGCTCCCTCGGCCTCACCGAAAACGAGATCAAGCGGCTGTATGCCCGCATCCTGCTGGCCGGTGGGCGCTTCACCGACGATGACCTCCACACGCTGGTGGACGAGAAGCGGCGGGTGATTCGGCGCTCCAAGTTCCTTGAGTTTCACGAGTCCAGCGACCGCATCGCCGATGTTGGCGGCATGGACGCCCTCAAGGAGTGGCTGCGGCAGCGCCAAGCCGGCTTCACCCGAGCGGCACGGGACTTTGGCTTGCCCGAGCCCAAGGGGGTCTTCCTCCTCGGCGTCCAGGGTTGCGGAAAGTCCCTGATGGCCAAGGCGGTCTCCGACATGTGGCAGCTGCCCTTGCTTCGCTTGGACGTTGCTGCGTTGTTCCAGACCAGCACAAACGAAGAACAGAGCTTGCGCGAGACGGTCAAGATCGCCGAGACGCTGGCGCCGGCCGTGCTGTGGATCGACGAGATTGAGAAGGGCTTCTCAGGACGAGAAGACGCTGGCGGAGAAGGCTTTGGCTATTTCCTGACCTGGATGCAGGAGAAGTCCAAGCCCGTGTTTGTGGTGACGACCGCCAACGAGGTGCGCTCCTTGCCGCCAGAGCTGCTGCGGAAGGGCCGCTTCGATGAGATCTTCTTCGTCGACCTGCCCAATGTTCACGAGCGACTCAACATCATCGAGATCCACCTGCGCCTGCGGCAGCGTGACCCCGACAACTTCGATCTGGTGCAGGTCTCCGAAGAGACCGACCGCTTTAGCGGCGCAGAGCTGGAGCAAGTGGTGGTGAGCGCGATGTTCGCCGCGTTTGCCGAGGGTCGCTCCTTGAGCAGCAACGACCTCATCGACGCCTGCCGCGACATGATTCCCCTCGCGGTCACGATGGACGACCGCCTCAAGACCCTGCGGGAGTGGGCCCGGCCCCGCGCCCGCCGCGCCAGCAATGAGCGACGTCGCATCGACTTCTTCGAAGAGTGGGACGAGGACGTGGCGTAGCCGCCTTCCCACGCCCCCGACGCCCCCCTCGGACTCCAGGTGCCCGATGTCCCCTCGCCTTGTTCCCGCCTGCGCACTGCGCGGGGCCGCCCTGTGGCTGCTCTCGACGGCGCTGGCCACCGCCGCTCCTGCGCAGTTCACGCCCGTGCCGGCCACATCCTCGGATCTGGGAGTGCTCGCCAGCGCTGGGGTCGAGTGGGACGGGGTCGCCCATCCCCTCGCCTGGACCGAGCTGATCCATGTCGGCGACCGCCCCGGGGGCACCGGGCCCCGCTTTGGCACACTCGCCGACCACACCGGCCAAGTCGGCGCGTCCCCCATGCGCCCTCCCTACGCGGACCTGTGCAATGAGGCCGACTACAACGGCGTGTTGGTGGGTCCTGCGGGCCCCCAGCTCATCACCCACTTCGAGTGCCCCCGGGGCGGCCTGTACCGCAGCAGCCTCGTGGTGGAGGACCGCAGCATCCGGGTGAGCCAGACTCGCTACGATGGCCCGCTGGAAGGCATTGGCGGGGGCTACAATCCGTGCGCAGGCCAGATCACCCCCTGGGGCACAATGCTGAGCTCCGAGGAGTACGAGCCCAACGCCCGCAGCTGGGATGCCACGTCCGGCCTCATCCGCTCGCCGGACGGCCAGGGCGGCTGGACCGATGACCCCCACTACTCGCGCCTCGCCAGCGCGTTTCCGGACCTGCGGGACACGTGGCCCTATCGGTACGGCTGGATTCCGGAAGTGGACGACACAGGCGCCGACGGCAGCCTCAGCGGGTGGCGCCACTACTCCATGGGCCGCTTTAGCCACGAGATGGCCTATGTGTTGCCCGACCAGCGCACGGTGTACTTGTCGGACGATGGCTGGAGCAGCGTCGGCTGGGCCATGTTCGTCGCGGACACCGCCGGTGACTTGAGCGCAGGCACGCTGTACGCGGCGCAGTGGACCACGACGTCCGAGACCGGCGGACCGGTGCAGTGGATCAGCTTGGGGCACGCCACAGACGATGAGCTGGCCCCTTGGGTCGAGCGCAAGGGGGCCATCACCTTCTCCGATCTGCTGGTCGCCGCGACGCCGGACGACGACGGGCGCTGCCCCGAAGGGCTGGAGCGGGTGCGGACGGCCGGCCGGACCGAGTGCCTCGCCTTCGCTGCCGCCACTGCCGCAGTGCCCCGGCCGGAGCTGCTCGCCACCCGCCTGGAGACCCGGCGTGCCGCGGCGTTGAAGGGTGCATCCATCGAGTTTGTGAAGGGCGAAGGTGTGGCCTGGGACGCGTCCCGAGGACGGGTGCTGATGGCGCTGAGCAGCATCTCCCAAGAGATGGAAGCCGGCGAGACCACAGGCCCCGACACCGTGCGTCTCCCGAGCAACCCCTGCGGCGCTGTGGTCGCCGGGGACACAGCTGCCGGCGTGGTGGACACCGACGGTGCGCCCATCCTCAGTGCCCATGTCGCGACGAACCTGCACATCGTGCTGGCCGGCATACCTGAGCAGCAGGGGTGCAACACCGCGGGCATCTCAAACCCCGACAACATCGTCTACGACGACACTCTCGACATGCTCTTCGTGGGCGAAGACACCCACAAGCAGCCGCGGCCGTCGCTGTGGGGCTGGCGTCCCGGTGACCCCGCCCCCACACGCCTGCTGCTCGCTCCCCCCCATGCTGAGGTGACGGGCCTCCACATCACCCAAGCGCTGGGCGGGCACGAGCTCCGGGGTGAGTCCGGCGACCGCTGGTTGCTGGTGTCGGTGCAGCATCCGTGGGCAGAGCGCTACCCAGCATCGGTGCCACCATTCGATGTGCAGCAAGAAGGCACGGCCCACGGCACCCAAGCCAAGGACCAGCGCAGCTTCGTGGGTGCACTCGGTCCCCTCCCCCGGCCGACCCCACCGGCGCGCTGACCGTTTCAGAAGTTGTCTCAAATTCTGAAACATGGAACGAACCGTTCCAGCGATTCGTGAAACAACGTCAGCCCATCGACTCGGCTTCGGCCTGCTGGCTCAGCGCGCTCAGCCCTGGGTGGCTGTCGGGCGCTTGGGTGCGCACGGTCAGGACCGGCACCGTGGCCCGCCGCACCACCGACTCGGCCACACTGCCCATGATCAGGCGCTTGAGGCCCTGCCGGCCGTGGGTGCCCAGCACCAGCATCCGGGGGCTGATGCGGTCGGACTCGTTCAGGATGCACTCGGTCACGTCGCCGTGGCAGACCCGGGTGTGGGTGCGCACACCTTCGTCCGAGAACACCTCGGCGAGCTGGGCCATCAGCGCCCGGGACTCGGCATCGAGCAGGTCCATCGCCGCACCCTCGGCCATCGGGGCGTCGGCTTCCAGCCCTGGCGGCAGCTTCACAACATTGAGCAACACGACGGATGCACCCAGATCCCGGGCGATGGGGGCCAGCTTGACCGCCACCTCAAAGGCGCAGCCAGAGGGGTCCACGGGAAAGAGCAAAGACTGGTTCGGTGGGAGTGACATACACACCTCGATGAAGGGGGCCGCAGCACAAGCGACAGTCGGCGCACCCGCTGGTGAAGCAAGATTGGTGCCAGCTCGCGCCCACTCGGATTGGCATATTTCATGCTTACACACCAGCTGTGTCAGCCATCGACCCAGCGCACGCCAACACGGATGCCTGGCGCCGGTCCGCGGGTAGCAGCAGAACACCCCAAAACACCATGCTGGTCACCATTCCCAAGCACGAAGACCCAGCGGTCCCCCGCGGGACTGGTGACCGGTCAGCCACCCCCTTCACCCCACTCACGGATCCAGATCATGTCATTCCTCACCAAGCTCTTCGGCAACACCGCCCCCGCCGGCGCAACCTCCAACCGCGTGGACGGCTCGGGCGCACGTGCGCTGGTTGAGGCTGGCGCCCAGCTGGTCGATGTGCGGTCTCCGGCCGAGTTTCGCTCGGGCCACATCAGCGGCGCCATCAACCTTCCCGTCGACCGCTTGGGCACCATGCTCAGCGACCTGGATCCCACCGGCACCGTGGTGGTCTATTGCCGGTCGGGTGGCCGGTCCGCATCGGCGGCACGCCTGCTGCTCCAGCATGGGTTTGCGGACGTGAAGGATCTGGGCCCCATGTCCGCTTGGTAGTGGTCAGTCCGAGGCGCTCTGCATGTACTTGCGCAGCGATGCCCCGGCCGTGACTTGGACCTTGTTGCGCACCACCGAGCTCCAGCCGAGCAACACCCCGGTCACCCCGAGGGCCTGTCGGCTCCAGCGCCACATGTCGAAGGTGTCGACGTGGCGGAGGATGCGGCCATCGGCGTGAAACTCGAACGCCGCATCGATGATGTTGTGCACGGGCCGGTTGGTCGTGGAGAAGATGTAGCGGGCTTCCCAGTGGGCACGGCCGTGGTTGCCTTCAGCGGACACCCCAGAGAACTCCAACGAAAAGCCCTTGGCGCGCTCGCAGAGCATCGTCCACATGGCTGGCACCTCGGGGCCCTTGAGCTCGGGGAAGACCGGGTCGGAGAAGCGGGCCTCGGGGTGGTAGCAGGCCCCCATCGCTGCGCCGTCCTGACGCTGGAAGGCCTCGTAGAGTTCGGTGATCACTGCAGCGTTGTCGGCCATTGAAGTTCCCGGGCGGTGGAGGTTGGGTGCCAGGGTTAGCCTGCCTGTCGGTGGGGTTCACCTGACCCGCCCCCAGGAGCGAAGATGCGCAACGCCGCAGCATGGTGCGGAGCGGTCTGGGTCGGCTGCGGCGCGACCACCCAACCCAGCAAGACCATCTCCGCCGACAGCGCCGACTCGGCGACCGCGGAGGACACGTGGTTGTCGCCGGACCTGTCGGGACCGTGGCGCCCATCGACCTTCGCCAGCGAGCTCACCCCAGCCCACGGCACGCCGCTGGATGTGCAGGCGTGGTACCCCGCAATGGACGATGGAACGGGCGAGAGCTTCCGCTATGCCGGCATTGTCGAAGCGGACATCTTGGCCGATGGCACGCCCGACTGCGCCGTCCCCCGGCCCGTGGTGGTGTTCAGCCACGGCAACTCGGGCATCAACGTCCAGAGCTGGTTCTTCGCGGAGCACATGGCGGCCCGGGGTTGGGTGGTGGCGGCCCCGAACCACACGTACAACACGTTCTTGGACGACGACTCCAGCCGAAAGGGTGAGCTGACACTGCGCCGGCCCGCCGATGTGGCGGCCACCTTCGACTGGCTGGTCGAGACCGCGGCGGGTCCCGGGGGGCCCCTTTACGGCTGTGTCGACGAGACCGCTGGCTATGCTGTGGTGGGTCACTCTTTCGGTGGCTTCACCGCCATGGCTGTGGCGTCGGCCGTGCTCACCGCCGAGGTCGCTGCGTCGTGCGCCCCAGGCTGGCTGTGCGCCGACCTGGATGCTGAGTTCACCGCCCACCCTGACCTCGCACCGGCCGACCTCCGAGATCCCCGGGCCTGGGCTGCCGTCGCCTGGACACCGGCCGCCTATGAGCTACTGCAGACCACTCTCGGGCAAGCCACCATCCCCACGCTGATCATGGGTGGCGGTCGGGACACCCTGACGCCGGTGCCCACACAAGTCCGCCCCATCTACGAGGCCTACGGCCACAGCAGGGCGCTCGGCGTGCTCGAGGACGCCGGTCACTACAGCTTCTCGAACGCATGTGAGCTGCTGCCAAGCTACGAAGACTGCAGCCCACCCTTCCAAGCCCCCGCCGAAGTCCATGCTATCGTGAACACGGTCACGGCCGCGTTTCTCGAACTGCACCAGGGCCACGATGAAGCCAGTGCGTGGCTGCCGCCCGCCGATGCGGAGTTGGCGTGGGACTCGGCGGAGTAGCAGGCCCCCAGACAACACGAGGTCAGGATGCGAATCGCAGTGATGGGTGCCGGTTCTTGGGGCACCGCCCTCGCCATGCAGCTGTGCCGCAGCGGCGACGACGTGCACCAGTGGGACCGCAGTGTGGAGCGGGCAGCCGCGACCCAAGCCAACCGGGAAAACCGCCAGTACCTCAAGGGGCTGGCGTTGCCCGAGAACCTCACGGTGAGCGCCGACCTCGCGTCAGTGCTCCAGGGCGCCACCCTCGTGGTGAGCGCGGTCCCGAGCCAGGTCACCCGCCAAGTCGTCGAGCAGGCTGCGCCGCTCATCGCTCTGGATGCGGTGGTGTGCTGCGCGAGCAAAGGCATCGAAGAAGCCACGCTCCAGACCATGGACGAGGTCATCCAAGAGAGCCTGCCCGAGGCGCTCCACGAGCATCTCTGCTTCCTGGCCGGCCCCAGCTTTGCCCGGGAAGTCGCCGAGGGCTTGCCCACCGCGGTGGTCGTCGCCAGCCGGTCCAAGATCGCTGCAAATGCCGTGGCTGACGCCTTTCACGGCGGCCCCTTCCGGTGCTACCACACCGACGACATCGCGGGCGCTGAGCTGGGCGGGGCACTCAAGAACATCGTGGCCATCGCCTGTGGCGTCGCCGACGGTGCGGGTGCTGGACTGAATGCGCGGGCGGCCCTGATCACCCGCGGCTTGGCCGAGATCACCCGGCTCGCGGTGGCCCGCGGCGGCAATGCCCAGACCTTGGCGGGCCTCGCCGGCATGGGCGACCTGGTCCTCACCGCCACGGGAAACCTCTCCCGCAACCGCCGGGTTGGCCTCGCACTTGGCCAAGGCCGCAAGCTGGAGGACATCCTCGAAGAGCTGGGCCAGGTGGCGGAGGGGGTCATCACCACCCGCTCGGCCCGACGGCTGGCGAAGCGGGAAGGCGTGGAGATGCCCATCACCGAAGTGATGTACCAAGTGCTCTTTGAAGACATGCCGGTGCCCATCGCCACCCGCTACCTGCTCAGCCGCCAGCGAAAAGCGGAACGAGACGACGCACAGGTTCGCCCTTGAGCGCTGGGCAGCGCCGGCCTATGGTCGCCCGTCCCCTGACGGGTGCCCCTGCGGGCAGTGTCCAGTTGCCAGCCACGCCAGTCCGCGCCCTCCCCCGCGCGCAGGACGAACAGGAGCCCCAACGTGCACGAGCACCAGCAACGCAAGCAGCTTCTGCAGATCGCCCACCTCTGCTACGAGCGGCGCTTGCTCGTGGCGATGGATGGCAACCTCAGCGTGCTCCTGCCCTCGGGAGACGTGTTGTGCACCCGGGCCGGCTGTCACAAAGGCTTGTTGACCGACGATGATCTGCTGGTGGTCGACCGGCGGGGCAACAAGCTGCGAGGCTCGGGCACACCGACCTCCGAGCTGAAGATGCACCTCGCTTGCTACGACGAGCGCCCGGACATCCGCGCTGTGGTGCACGCCCACCCGCCCATCTCGGTGGCCTTCACCATCGCCGGCATCAGCCTGGCCCGGTGTGTGCTGCCCGAGGTGGTGCTGACGCTCGGGACCATCCCGACTGTGGACTACGAGACGACCGGCACCGACGCGCTGGCCGCCCGGATCGGGCCGTGGATTCGAGAGCACGACGCCATCCTCATGGACCGCCACGGTGCGGTCTGCGTCGGGCGGGACCTGCTCACGGCGTTCTGCAACCTCGAGACCATGGAACACACCGCGCTGATCACCAAGACAGCACGAGACCTGGGTGGGGCACGAGACCTGCCGCCGGACGAGGCCACAAAGCTGCGCCAGATGGGCCTCTTGCGGTACGGCGGCCCCCCGGATGCCGTGAAGAAGGCCGAAGCGGGCGGCCACGACCTTCCGTCGGCGTGCACGGCGTGTGCCGACCCGGCGCCCAGCCTGCGAATGGCCCATGTCCAAGGTCCCACCGCCGCCCCCTCGGCGCTCGAAGATGCCGTGTTGCGTGAGGTTCTCAAGTCGCTCGGCAAGCCATGAGCGAGCGGAGGGATCCGCCGTTGTCCTGGGCTGCTGAAGTGCCGGGGCTCGCTGGCTCGGTGTTCATGGTCCTGTTGTTCGCAGCCACGGTGGCCGGCCGACTGCTCTACCCCTTCGATCTGGAGTGGATGGAGGGCGGCATGCTCACCCACGGGCTGCGGGTGCAGCAAGGCCTGCCCCTCTATGTGCTGCCCAGCGGTGACTTCATCCCGTTCATCTACCCGCCGCTCTACGCATGGGTGCTCGGGATCGCCAGCCATGGGATTGAGCTCGGCTACCCGCTCGGGCGGGCCATCAGCGTGGTCGGCAGCGTCGCTGCAGCCGTGGCGGTCGGGATGGCCGCACACGGCCAGGGCACCCGCTGGCCCTTGTCCATTGGCGCCGGGGCGCTGTTCCTGAGCACCTACGAAGACGGGGGCCAGTTCCTCGATCTGGTGCGCATCGACGGGCTCGCCATCGGGCTGGTCGCCTGGGCACTGGTCGCGGGTCGGCACGGATGGTGGCGGGCCGCCGGGGTCACGTTGGTGCTGGCCTACGCCACGAAGCACTCGCTGGCAGCATTCGGGCTGCCCATCTTGTGGTGGGCGCATGCATCGGGGGGTCGCCGGGCCGCGCTCCAGTTCGTCCAGTGGTGTGTCGCACCCGCGCTGGTGTTTACCGGGCTGATGCTGCTGGAAGGCGACGGCCTGTTCTTGACCTACCTGCTCGGGGTGCCGGGCGCCCATCCCCTCGTCGGCGCCCGCCTCTTCACGTCCCAGTGGGAGCTGCTGCAGGCCCTGCCCATCGCGGTGGCTGCCGCCGGGGTCGCGGGCGCGGGTGTGGTGGCCGTCGGAGACCGGGCCTGGCTGACGCTCAAGACGCCCACTGGCGGAACATTCTGGATGGTTTGCGGTGGGCTTGCCATCGTGATGACGTCGGTGATGCGGGCCCACCACGGGGGCTACCTGAACGTGCTCATCCCGGGGCTGTGGTTCTTGAGCCTCGCCGGCGCCGTGGGCCTGCACCAGCTCCGCAGCCTGCGGTCGGGATCGCTGGTGGTGGTGGGCACGTCACTGTTGCTCGGGATGCAGCTGGTTGTGGGCCGCTGGTCGCTGGATGACATGGTGCCCACCGCGGCCGATGTGCAGGCCGGTGAGCGGGTGGTGGCGGCGGTGGCGGCGATCGATGGGGACGTGCTTGCGCCTTGGAACCCCTGGATTGCGGTGCAGGCGGGCAAAGCGCCGGGCTTCCACCTCATTGCCCTGTGGGATGTCGCCGACCACGAAGGTCCACTCAAAGACGCCGCAGCATCGATCGACTCCGCACTCGCGGAGCGGCGCTGGAGCGCCGTGCTCACGTCCAACGACAAGCTCGGTCATGGCCTCAATCAGGCCTACACCCGTGGCCCCGGCATCCGACCCGCCGGCAAGCTGCTGACCCCCCGCACTGGCTGGCCTGCTCGCCCGGCCCGCATCTGGTACGCCAAGCCAGAGTGACGTCCAGCTGCCCTACTCGGTCGCGGTGTCGTCCACCCAGCCCTCGGGGCGGATGTGCACCGGGATGTAGATGTCCGACTGCTGGCCATCGGCGCTGCTGATCCGGACCGTGCCTTCGAGCGCCTCGAAGTCCTTGAGGCCCGCCCCGATGGTGATGGCACGCTCGGCGCCCGCGGGCAGCTCCAGCTGGCCCACTTCCTCGATGTAGAGCACACCTTGGGGACTGTTTTCGGTCACCGGGTTCTCGGTGATGGCGATGGAGAAGACTTGGAGCGTGGCATCGCCGGTGTTGCCGATGACGATGTCGGTCGAGGCATCCAAGGGCGGGTCGTACCGCAGGTCGGTGAAGAAGATCTCCAGCGGCTCCACCGAGATCTGACCGGCACCATCCACAGCTTGGTTGTCGGTGGTCTTGGCGACAAAGCCCGTGTCGGCGGTACAGCCCGTGGCCAGCCAGACCAGGACAGGAAGCATCAGGGTTCGTTGCGTCATGGGGTCTCCAACATCCGGCTTGATAGCGCGGGCCCAGGCAGCAGGGTAACGCCCGAACCCATGAACAGAATGCCCGCCGATGCCCCGACGGTGCTGCGGGTGCGCATTGAGGTGCCCCGCGGCGCCTTCATCAAGCCCGCTGCCGACGGCCAGGGCATCGACTTGATCTCGCCAGTGCCCGCACCCTTCAACTACGGCTCGGTGCCCGGCACCACCGGTCCGGACGGAGATCCATGGGACGCAGTGGTCCTGGGTCCCCGGCTGCGGCGCGGGATCGAGGTAGAGCGCCAAGTGGTCGGGTTCATCGACTTTGTGGATGGCGGCGCACCAGACCCCAAGTGGATCTGCTCAAGCCAACGGGTCAGACGGCACGAAAAAGTCCTGTTAGAGGCCTTCTTCGAGATGTACGCGAAGCTCAAGAGCGCCCGAGACCTGCTCACGCGCCGGCACCAGCAGAGCACGGTTCGTGGGGTGTTCTGGGCGGACCGGGTGCAAACCCTTCCGTAAACGTGAGACCCCGTTAGACCGATCTTGCGTGCGCACCCACTGCGGTGCCCAGGAGGTCAGCATGGCGATGTTCGGAATTCGGGACGCCCTCAAGTCCAGCATCAAGAAGGTCTTTGGCGACGCGTCGCCGCCGCCTCCCGCTGTGGCCCGGCCGCCGGTCACGCCCTTCGCGGAGCGCCAGGCGGGTGCGACACGACCGGTGCCCGTCGCCGACCCCGTCGTGGATGAAGTGGATGACGTGGCTGAAGCGCCGGTGGCCGCCATCGCACCCGAAGTCGACGAGGCCCCCCAAGCCAGCGCGCCGATCGATGCGGGCGACGGGCTCCAGTACGACCAAGTCTGGGAGCTTCTCGACGAGATGGTGCGCCCGGCCCTCCAGGGCGACGGCGGCGACATCAAGCTGCTCAAGGTCGAAGAAAACAACGTCTATGTGCAGCTGACCGGCGCGTGCAGCACGTGCCCATCGAGCATCATGACGATGAAGATGGGTGTGGAAGCCCTGCTGCGCGAAGAGTTCCCCCAGATGGTGGAGCTCATCCAGGTCGACGGCTGAGCGGGACCGCCCGGCGGATCCAGCTCGGGGCGACGGAACCGAGATCGACCCAGCCCTGCTTGACCCACTCCTCCACGGGATCGTCGACACTGACCTTGCCGGCGTAGAGGTGGCGGATGTCGCCGCCCTCATCCAGCCAGTGCTTCACCGACATCCGCCCCGAGAGGTAGACGCTGTCCTTGGCGTAGACCCCGGGCTGGCCCGGCTGACGCAGTCCCCGCTTGATGCGCAGGCAGATGCCCCAAGCCAGTCCTGGGCCGAGGCGCTGCACCAGCGCGTCGTAGAGCTCGCGGAACCCGAGGCTGCGGGCTTGATCGATGGCCCAGACCACCTCGGTCTGGCGGGTCAGCACGCCCGGGGCAGCGACGCCCGCACGCTCCTCGGTCACCATGGCCAGCCCTTCTTCGGTGGCCAGTGAGCCCGGCAGGCCGGTCTGGAAGCACCGCAGGATCTGGCGCTGGCCATTGGCCGAGCGGACCGCATGCACGTCGATCTCGTGGACGACCAGCCGTTCTTGATCCCGTGGACGGAAGCGCGCTTCAGGGTTCACCCGCACCAGGCGCTTTGCACCATCCACCAGCACGCGAGCGGCCATCACGGTGTCTTCGACCACCGCCCAGTCGTTGAGATCGCGCTCAATCAGCGCTTCTTCGAGCCGACGAATCACCCTGGACGCGGGCACATCCATCGGCTCAGGGTCCTCTTCCTCATCCTCAAAGCGCAGGGCCAGCAGCGCCTCGGTGGGGTACCAACCGCCCACCAGCGCGAGCTCATGGAAGGCCGACGCCGTGCGGTCCCGAAGCGCCCGCAGGAGCAAGCGGGTGCCGTCCATGCAGCGCCCGAGAAGGTCCCCTGCTGGGTGATCCCGGGGCGGTTCCACAGCGTCCAGCCGAGCGAGGTGGGCGTCTGCCTGGAGCAGTGGCGCGTACTCAAAGGGTGGCGCGGGCGCCCCCCGAATGAAGGCTTGCCGTGCGGCCGCCACGTTGACGGGGTTGAGGTGGCGCGAGAACGCAACCTCCCGCAAGACCTCGTGGTGGACATGATCAGCGACAAGAATCGGCTGGGGCAGCTTGACTGTCATGTCATCCCCGAAGAGTGGGCGGAAGCCTTGGATCGATCAAGAGCGGGGGCAGGTCCACACAGGCCCCTGCCTCCATGAACAAGTGGTGGCCTGAAGCAGGCACGCCCCGGCACAGAAGACCGGGGCGCACCAGAGACTGTCGACTCAGCTCTCGCCGAAGCTGCGCTCGAAGAGCTCACGAATCGCAGAGCGACCCGCTTCGTTGAGGAACCGAGTGCCGGTGCCCGCAAAGTCCGGGCTCTCAATGACGGGCTCGCCCCGCATCCAGCTCGCACCATTCCACGTGAACCACGCGGCGTGGTTCTGATCGAAGACCCACACGCGCTTGTTCCAACGTTTTGCGAGCTCGACCGACCAGCCGGTGCCACCATGGACGGTGCCATCGGGCTGAATGGCGCCAACCACGAACACCTGAGCGGCGTGGCTGACCACGTGCCACTGGCTCTGGAGCACCTTGCGGAGGGTCTCGGTCTTGTCCCAGTGCCGGTGGAGGCGGTGGGCGACATAGACGAGGGACACGTCGCCAGCGGCCAGCTCGCGCTGGTCGAGGATGCGACGGCCGTTGGTGCGGGCCTGGTTGTGACCTTCGAAGGAGAAGCTCACTTCCTTGATGCCCGCCGCTTCGGCAGCCTCACCGAACGCCGCCTCGGAGCCAGTGGCGCCACCCGAGTACAGCGTGCAGACGCTGGGGTGGGGGGACGGCGGCGAGGTGGTCGGATCCTGGACATCCTCGGGGCGGACCATCAGCGTGACGGGGTCAAGCTGCAGGGGGGCACCCTCATCGAGGGGGGCACCACCGGAGCGCAGGATCCGAAGATCGATGCCCGTGCTGGTGGGCTCCAGAGAGACCGCGGTGTCAAACAGACCCGCAAGCTCTTCGACGCCGGGACCATCATTGCGGTGGATGCGCACAGCCAGCCACAGGCGAACGCCGGTGTCGGTCGCGACCTTGCGCCAACCCTTCAAGGAGAGCTGGCTGACGTCGGTGCCGTCCACCAACACCATGGTCGGGCGGAAGTGCATGACGTCGGCGAGAGTGGTCATCAGCGCGGTCAGATCGTCGGGACCGAAGGTCCGGCCGAGACAGGCGTGGATAACACGGTTTCGCTCCAGCACAAGCTGGGACGCCGCACGGTCGCTGGCCGGGAGGTTCCGAGAAACCTCAGTGAACAGCTCATCGTAGAACGTGCGAACACGGGCCTGACCATCGGTCAGGGAGACGTGAAGCACAGGAGTGCTGCGGAGGGCGTGGGTCATTGCGACCTGAACCAGGAAGGCGCTCTTCCCGACACCGGCCCGCGCAAGCACGCCACCAACCTGACCGGGCTCAAGGCCGCCCCGGATTCGGCTGGCGATCGCCCGCATCGGGCTCCGCTGAATCAGCTCTTCGCTATTCATATGAGGTAACCTCCGTAACGAACACAGACAGCTTCTGGGTACACAGCAGGCACCCGCCATGCCAAGCGGCCGGACGAGTGCCGAAGTGGGTGAGCCTCAGGAGGCTTCCTTCTTCTTCTTGTGCTCTTCGATGATCTGCTCCTGAACACTGCTGGGCACGCGGGAGTACTTGGCGAACTCCATCGTGAACTCAGCCTTGCCCTGGGTGCTGGACCGCAGGGTGTTCGAGTAGCCGAACATCTCAGAGAGCGGCACCTCAGCGTCGATGCTGCAGTAGCCATCCGACTCACCCATGCCGAGGATGACGCCACGGCGCTGGTTGAGCGTCCCGATGATCGCACCCTGGAACTCGGTGGGACCCTCGACCGACACCGTCATGATGGGCTCAAGCACAACCGGCTTGGCCGACGCGTAGGTGGTCCGCCAAGCGCCGCGAGCGGCAGACTGGAAGGCGTTGTCGGATGAGTCCACCGCGTGGTAGTTGCCGTCGACGATGCCGACGCGAACCCCAGTGACGGGAGCCTCGATGAGCATGCCCTTGTCGAGCATGGACTTGAAGCCCTTGTCGCAAGAGGGGATGAACTCGCGGGGGATGACACCGCCCTTGATGGAGTCGAGGAACTCGTACTCGCCCTCTTCCCAAGGCTCCATGTAGCCAACGATGCGACCGTACTGGCCCGAGCCACCCGTCTGCTTGCGATGGGTGTAGTCGAACTCAGCGCGGCGGGTGATGGCTTCGCGGTAGGCGACACGAGGGGGCGAGGTGAGGACCTCGGCCTTGTACTCGCGCTTCATCCGCTCGATGTAGACGTCGAGGTGAAGCTCACCCATCCCAGACAGGATGGTCTCGTTGGTCTCCACATCGGTGTGCACGCGGAAGGTGGGATCTTCCTTCGTGAACCGCTGGATGGCCTTCGACATGTTGACCTGGGCGCGGGTGTCCTTCGGCGAGATGGCGATGCTGATGACCGCCGCCGGCACGTGAATCGAGGACATCGCGTAGTTGACGGTGCCATCGGTGAACGTGTCACCCGAGAAGCAGTCGACGCCGAAGAGCGCAACAATGTCGCCGGCCGAAGCCTCTTCAATGTCTGCCATCTCGTTCGAGTGCATCCGCACAAGCCGGCCAACCTTGACCTTCTTGTTGCCGCGCACGTTGAAGATGAACTCGCCCTTCTTGAGCACACCCGAGTAGATGCGCAGGTAGGTGAGCTGACCGTAGCGGCCGTCTTCAAGCTTGAAGGCGAGACCCACGAAGGGGCCGTCGACGACATGGGGCAGGATGAGGGAGGACTCGTTGCCTTCCCGGTCCATCGACAAGGCTTCGTTCTCGACCTCAGTGGGGTCGGGCAGCCAAGCGGCGACGGCGTCGAGCAGCTTCTGCACGCCACGGTTCTTGTAGGCAGAGCCCAGAAGCACCGGGGTGAGCTGACGGGTGAGGGTCGCACGACGGATTGCGTCGTTGATCAGATCCTCGGTCACTTCCTCTTCGAGCATCGCTTCCATGAGCTCGTCGGAGAACATGCTGACGGTGTCGAGCAGGATCTCGCGGTACTCTTCGGCTTGCTCCATCATGTCCGCCGGAATCTCCGACTCGGTGATGATCTCGCCGTTTTCGCCGCTGAACGCGAACGCCCGCATGTTGACGAGGTCGATGACACCCTCATGGTTCTCTTCCAGCCCGAGGGGGAGCTGAACCATGACGCTGTTGTGGCCGAGCTTCTCGCGAAGCTGGCGACAGACCTTGATGGGGTTTGCACCCTGACGGTCGCACTTGTTCACGAACGCGATGCGCGGAACATTGTAACGACGCATCTGGCGGTCAACCGTGATGCTCTGGCTCTGCACGCCTGCGACGGAGCACAGCACCAGGATCGCACCATCCAGAACCCGCAGCGCGCGCTCGACTTCAATCGTGAAGTCGACGTGTCCGGGGGTGTCGATGATGTTGACGTGGTAGCGGTCTTCCTCAGGGCCCCACTCGCAGTGGGTCGCGGCGGACTGGATCGTGATCCCCCGCTCGCGCTCGAGGTCCATGCTGTCCATCTTCGCACCCACGCCATCTTTGCCGCGGACGTCGTGGATCTGATGGATCCGACCAGTGTAGTAGAGGATGCGCTCGGTAAGGGTTGTCTTTCCCGAGTCGATATGAGCGCTGATCCCGATATTGCGAACCCGGCTGAGGTCGGTGAGCACGGGAGGCTCCTGCGTCTGAAGGGGGACTGCCATGGGGGCCCATCTGGCGCTGTCCTGGCGGTCAAAGCATGACGAACAGAGAAGGATTGCCGGGCCGTTGCAGGACGGAGGGCTGGTGGCGGCCCCGAACAGGAGCTGGCCAGCGTTCGTCGAGCGATGCATCCCCGATGGGGCACACCGCGCCGCAGGAACCGACGCTTTCCGCATTTTGGGGCAGTCGTCGGCGCGCGTCGTGTCTGGAGCGGTGTCCAGGACTGTGCGCAGCCGGGATGGACCCGTGTGCAGAGAGTTGCGCCGGTATCCGCACGTCTGCGATGCAGCAACACACGGCCACACGAACGCCACAGGAACGCCAGACAAGGCCTGCGGTGTTAGCATGCGCGACGCTCGGGTTCCGCTGCCCCGGTCGGGCGGCTTGCCCTCGTGGCGTGCGCCCCCTGTGGACCGGATGTGCTGCATTGTCTGGCGCCGCCATGCCCGCAGTTCAACGTGCAGACACCCGGGAACCGACCGGAACCACACGCCGGCGTCCCCCTGGAACCTCTCCGGGACCACCCCCGGGTCATGCCAGATGCCGAACCAGCTTGGCTTCCTGATGAAGCGCCACCGGGCGCTCCCCCTTCGAGGAGATTCGCGAACGATGGCTCACCGCGCCCAGTCGATTCCTGTCTATGCAGCGGCGCTCCTGGCGGTCTGGAGCGCACCCGCACTTGCCGACAAAGCCGAGTCCATCGAGAAGCTCATCGACTCGGGCAAGCTGGACGCGGCCCAGTCGAAGTGCGACCGTTGGGCCGCCCACTCCGCGGAGACCGAAGCGCCCCTGCGCGAGTCTTGCGCGGCGGCGATGTGGCCACTGGCCGAAGCGGTCGACTCCGAGCGCGACTGGTCCGGCTACCGCACCAAGTGGGCCGGCACGAGCTGGGCGACTCGCGCGCTGGCCCGCGAGGCCAAGGCTGTGGCCCGGGACATGGCCCCCGCACTGTCCGAAGAGAATTTGCTGATCTTGGCCGATCGCTACAAGGCCACCCCCTCGGGGCCAGAGTTCCGCGATGCGGCAGCTCGGGCGGCCATCCGCGACGCCAAGGATGAGGCCGCCGCGCTCAAGGTCGCCGACCGTTGGGCTGGCCACGCATCGCTGGGCGATCTGGTCGCTCGCTTTCCCGGGGCCTTTGTCAAGGTCCGCCTCATCAACGGAAAGCCCCAGACCAAGGTCGAACCGGCCATTCCCCTCACCGGACCCCTCGAGCCGCGGGTGAGCTGGATCGCCGCCGAGAGCGGTGGCGGGTCCGAGCTGTGGGATCTGGTCGTCAAAGAACAGCTGGCCGCCTGGGGCGTGCCCGACTCTGTGGCCGGCGGCTTGCCCCAGGGCACGGCCGAGCCCGCCCTCCCCGTCTGTTTCATTCCGAACATGCCCCCAGGCTGGTCCCCGGCGATCGAGATCCGGGTGGGCCAGGGCCGCGCGGTCCAGCCCATCGGCTTCGACGAAGGCTGCGGTCCCGACGGCTGGCCGACTTTCGTGGCCCTGGGTGGCGGCAAAGTGACCGGCGTGTCCCTCCGGCCGGGCCACCATGTCGACTTCGCGTCCACCACCGACCCACTCCAGCGACGCACTGTCGCCGCCTGGCTCCCCGCAGCGACGGGCACCCCCCAGCTCCACAAAGGCACCGTCACCCTCCAAGCCGGCAGCGGCTGGTTGGTCATGCCCGTGTCTGGCGGAATGCCGTGGGCCACAGGACGGCCCCCCTCCGCCAAAGCGCTCCCCCTCTCCGGCAGCCTCCGAGGCGCTGGCCTGCCGGCCGGCTGGACGGTCAAGCGAGAAGACGGGCTGATGCGTGTGGAGAGCTCGCGGCTGTCGGCCATGCCCGAGCCCTTGCGCGACTGGGGTGTGAAGGGGGATGAAGTCCGCTTTGTGCCGCCATTCCTGGCGGCCGTCTTCGGCTTGTCCAGCAAGCATGTCAACCCGCCCCGCCCCGCGGCCCCCCAGCTGAGCCCCCAGGCCGGGTGGAGCTACGCGCCCGACGGCAGCCTCCTGCGCGAGCCCCCCAGCGGTGCGACCGTTGCTGGCATCTACAAGCTCGACGAAGCGGCAATTGAAGGCGCGCTGGGTGTCGTGGCCGGCGTCGGCATCTCCCGGGACCGCATCAAGGTGCTGGACGGCTGGCGGGCCGACCTCGACGACGACAAGGTGCAGGAGAGCGTGCTGCGGGTGCTCATTGACAAGGACGGCGTGCTCATCATTGTCGACCCTCTCGATGGCTCAGAAGCCTACACGGCCGACATGGCGCGAGTGTTCGTGATGGAAGAGCCCGGTGTGGTCGTCAATGGACGGGCCGCGGCGATGCCGTTCACATTCCGCAAGGGCAATTTCATCTACATGGCCTGGGGCGGCGTCGAGGTGCTCGGCGCCACCAAGCGGCGCCCAATCCTCGCCGCCATTCGCTACGACGGCACCGGCTACGTCAGCGAGCGCTGGTCGGTCACGCCCGAGTAGGGCGCTCCGAGAACGACGGCGAACTGAGGATCTGCACGATCTCCGGTGCGACCCCCATGCGGGGGGGAAGGCCGGTGTGCCAGCTGCCCGCGTGCACCCACAGGCTCGCGCCCGGCCGATGAAACAGCCCGTGGTCCCGCACGCCGAGCAGGCCCAAGAGGCTGCCCTTCATGCCCAGCATCTGCAGCCCCACTTGGCCGCCGTGGGTGTGGCCAGACAGCACCAGCGTGAAGCGATCCGGCGGCACATGGGCAAACACGCGGGGATCGTGGGCAAGGAGCAGGCGCAGCATCGGGGCTGGGGGCGCCGGATGCTGCTCCAGGACATGGTCGAGGTGGGCGGCGAGGCCCTGCCAGCGGAAGTCGACGCCGAGCACTTGAACCGGCATCGTCCACCCCGTCCCATCGAGGGTCAGGGCCCGGTCCACCAGCCATGCCACGTCCAAGGCCGCCAGCTCGTCTGCCAGTTGGTCCGCCACCGGCAGGTCGTGGTTTCCCGGGCAAGCCAGGACCGGCGCGAGCTGTCGCAGGCGGGAGAGGCTCCGGAGCAGGTAGTGGTGGTGGTCCTCTGAAAAGGGCATCACCAGATCGCCCGTCACAACGATGATGTCTGGCCTCAAGCGCTCGACTTCATCCGCCAGTGCGTCCAGGTCTTGACCCCGCATCAACGGACTGGCGTGCAAGTCCGACAACTGGACGATGCACAGTGGACGACCCGCAACTTCAGGTCCTTGGATGCGGAGCTGGACGACCTTGTGGCGCCGAAGCCAGGTCCAAGCCGTGCCCCACAGCGCCAGCAAGAGGGGCAGCACGAGCCACACGCCGGGCCAGGCGACGGGCAGGCCCAGCCCCCAGGCGACAGGGGCCCGAAGAATGATGAGAAGCCCCGCCCACAGCGAAAAGGCGTAGGCGACTTGCGATCCGACACCCAGGGCCATGCCCGCGGGGCGAAGCTCGACCCGGGTGCCCAAGAGGGCAAAGAGCACCCAGATGCCGACGGCACCTGCACCCAAGGCGGCGGCCAACAGAGGGCTCTCGGCCCCCGACTGCACCGCCCCCCACCAGAGAATGGGGTAGAGCAGCAAGCATCCGAGAACGACCACTGCGACGGCATGATCATTGAGGGTGGTGCCCCCGCTCCACACGTGGCGGAGGGTGGCCACGGCCAGCAGAGCGGTGGCTGCGGCGACGACCACGCTCAGTCCCCGTCGGCGTCCATGCCCAGCACCCGCAGCACCCTGACTTCGACGCCGGGGCCGAGGAGCTGGGCACGGCACGCGAGGCGCTGGTGGGCGGGCACCTGGTTCGCGCGCTTGGTGGCGGCCTCTACCTCGTCGGGCTCGGAGAGCTGGCTGGACTCGCTCATCACCTCGACCGCGCAGGTGCCACAGGTGCTGTCGGGGCAACCGGTGGCAATCGGCTGGGGCCCCCGTCCGCTGACCATGCTGAGCACGTCCCCCCGCTTTCCAGCAGCGGTGTAGGTCGAGCCATCCGGGGTGTGGAAGGTGACGTCAAAGCGAGGTACTTCAGCACGCTTTGGCGGTGGTGCAGCGTCCAGCCCAAGGAGCTTCTTGATGCGTGCGCGAATCTTAAACGGCGTCATCGGGCCTCCTATAGACGAGATCAGTCACCCACCCCGGGATAACCGCCCAGATGCCCACCTGGACTGCCATTGCGCCCCCCGGCCTCGAGCCGGTCGTCTCCCGCGAGCTTGAGCTCCTGGGCGAGACTCCCCAACAATCTGCTGGCCATGTGCAGTTCACCGCCTCGCTCGAGCGCGGCGCCGCACTGTCAGGGCTACTACGCACTCCAACACGACTGTTGCTGCAGATCGGCAACACCCGCGCCCGCACCTACGAAGAGCTCGCGCAGCGCCTGCGGAGCATGGACTGGACGCCGTACCTTCGGCCTCGGGACGATGTCCATGTGGTGGTCCGGGCCACCCGGTCTCGCCTCAAGCACCGCACTGCGGTCGAGAAGAAGGCGGCCAACGCCATTCAGGACAGCCTCAAGGGTCGTCCGCTGCCGCCCTCCCGTGCCCGCCGCCCCCGGCGCACCCAGCGGGTCCAGGTCCACATCGCGAACGACCAAGCCACCGTGTCCATCGACGTTGCCGGTGACCTCCTCCACATGCGGGGCTGGCGCCGGGAAGCGGGCAAAGCACCACTGCGCGAGAACCTCGCGGCGTGCTTGCTCTTCGCGTCCGGCTGGTCTCCTGAAGAGCCGCTGATGGACCCTTTCTGCGGGTCGGGCACCATCCCCATCGAGGCAGCACTGCTCGCCGCCGGCAAGCCCCCCGGTCCCCGGCGGGAGTTTGCGTGGGAAGCGTGGCCCAAGCTTGTCGGCAAGGCGCTGCGTTGGCCCTCCGTCCCCGCCCAGCCGGCCCAGATCTTTGGCGCCGACCACAACGAACGGGCCATCGAGATCTCGGGCCACAACGCCCGACGGGCCGGTGTCTCGGTCCAGTTTCAGCTCTCCGAGGTCGAGGCGCTGCTGGCGCCCGCACCGACCGGGCTCATCGTCGCGAACCCGCCCTACGGGGAACGCCTCGGCAACCATGTCCTCGGCGTCTACTCGGCGCTGGGCCGGCTGCTGGAAGGCCCCTTCGCGGGTTGGCGAGTGGCCTTTCTGGCGCCCCATCCTGAGCTCGCGGTCAAGGTGCATCCCGACGTGATGCAGCTGACGACGTTCAAGAACGGCGGCCTGCCGGTGGGTCTGTACGGCTGGGAACCTGCCAACGAAGTGTAAGGTCGGGAACCTCCTCGGCGTGCACCACTCGGTGTGACCACAGACCGAGGACTCCCGATGGCGGCCCGCTCCCCTCCCCTGCCCCTCAAGGTGCTGCGGCTCGCCGACCGCGCCGCTGGGCTGCTCGCGCACGGGGGCACCGGGCTGGTCCAGCTGGCGCTCATCTTCCTGGGCACTCACCTCGCCGCCGACCACCTCGACGACCTGATCCTGGCCGCCCTTGAGGTGGGTGTGGACGGGCTCGAGCACGCGCTGGCCGGACCTGCCATGACCATTGCCGCGGCGTTGGAGCTGCCGCCGGGTCGCCTGATGCTGTGGCGAGGCCTGCCCCTCGGTGCGGCAGCGGCTTGGACCGCCCTCGTCGTCGAGCTTGTGGTCGTCTGGCGGCTGTGGAGCAATTTGGCACTGGTGCCCTTTGCTGCCACCGGAACCTTGGAGGGCTGGCGCAAGGCCCAGAGCGTCCGCGCGGTGGTTGTGCCCATCACCTTGTTGGGTGTCTTGGTCGCGGGCGCATGGAGCCTCGCGATGGCCACCGAAGATCTGCTGCCCGCCTCCCCGGTCGCCGGCATCGCCGCCGCGCTGGTGGGACTCGCTGTGTTTGCCCGCCACGGGATGGGCGCGCTGCACCGCACCATCGCAGGACTCGACCCCAACCCGCCCGTCCGCACAGGCGTGCTGGAGGCCCTCGTGCTCCTGCCCATCACTTGCCTCGTGTGGACCCAGTGCGTCCCGTGGTGGGGTCTGTTCGAGCTGGTGGGCGGCCTTCGCCAGGGGGGCCCCGTGAAGGGCATCGCCGAGCTGCTGCTGTCTGTCGCGGTGCTCGGGGCAGCATGGACGAGAACACCCGCTGGCGCGATGGTTCGGTCGGTTGTGGCCCACGCTCAGGACCAGCCGACTGAAGACATCCTGGCGTCGTTTCGAGCGGGGCTCTCCGAAGAGCTCGATGCGTCCTTGAGCCGCGCCTTGGTGTCGGTCCCCACGACCGTCAGTGCCGATGACGCTGGCCTCCACACCGCAATCGAGGCCAGCCTGGGCACCGAAGTGTCGGCCCGCATCCGGGACCAAGTCGCCGCGGGCAAGGACGCCGAGGCCGCCCTGGAGCAGCACGCTGTGGGCACCGACGCCCGCACCCGTGCCATCCGCCGCGCACGCTCTGCGGGCGTGACGTCTCCCCAGCGCTATGCAGCGCACCGCCGCTTCCTGCCTGACCGCCTGCAGCGCAAGGCCGACCGAGAAGTTGGCGATGTGCTCGCGCTGGCGACCGTTCTCGACATGGCCTGGCCCGTGTCCGTCGACGCCCGGGTCACCAGCCCCTTCGGCAAGCGGGTGCACCCCGTGCTGGGCACCCACAAGATGCACGACGGCGTCGACATCGCTGTTCCGACGGGCACTCCGGTCCATGCCACAGGTGCCGGCAAGGTCCGCAGCGCCCGGGAGGCCAAGGTGAGCGGCCGGTATGTGGTGATCGACCACGGCCACGGGGTCAGCAGCAACTACTGCCATGCCGACGTGCTTCACGTGGCCAAGGGCGACGCCGTGCGGGCGGGCCAACACATCCTCGACAGCGGAAACACCGGCCGGTCCACGGGCCCTCACCTGCACTTCGGGCTGAGGCTCCATGGCCGCGCCATCGACCCCGGACGGCTGCGGCGACCGACCTCAACTTCCCCGTGACGGTGGTGCCGGGCGCACCAGATCCCGCAGCCCCAGACCCTCCGCCGCCAGCGAGGCTCCGCCCAGCAGCAGGGTGAAGCCAAACTGGCCCAAGTGCAGGGTGATGGCGAAGGCCCGCGCGACCTGAGGGTCCACCCGCCACAGCCACAGCGCTGCTGTGCAAAACAGCTCGTAGGGACCGAAGAAGCCGGGTGTCGGCACCGCAACCATGCCCGACAGCGTGATGGTCCACGTCGCGAACGCCGTGACGAGGCTTGCCGGAATGCCCTCAAACCCACTCATCACAACGGCAACCGCCGCTACGGTGGCTGCCACAATCCCCACCGAAGCAGACGCAGCGCCAAGCGCCCGTCGGGGCCGCTTCAGGAGCGCCACAAAGGCACCCCGAAACTGGAGCGCAAACCGAGAGATGGGCTCACCGAGGGGAAGGCGCCGCAGCAGGGCGGCCGCTTGATCGCCGAGGGCCACGGCAACCCCTCCGCCGACAATGCCCACCAACAACAGCACCCCGAGCGCACGCTGGGCGGTGTGGATCACGTCCACCCCGGCCACTTCGAGGCCCTCGGCCGGCAGGTCCACCACCAGCCCCAGTCCCAACAGCATGCCCAGCAACACCACGAAGTCGAGCATTCGCTCCAACAAGATGGCGGCGAGTCCCCGCCCAAACGGCACGCCGTAGCGCTCGGCCAACAACCAGGGCCGCACCATCTCGCCCAAGCGCAGGGGGATCAGGTTGATGGCCAAGAAGCCGACGCCGTTGACCACAAACAGCCGGAGCAGTGGAACATCGGGGGTGCCTTCGTCCTTCAGCAGCAAGCTCAGGCGCACCGAGCGCAGCCCGTGGGCCAACACGTAGAGCCCCGCCATCGGCAGCAGGGTCCACGTCTCAAATGCAGCAATGGAGGCCCGCGCTGCCGACAGGTCCAGGTCCTTGAGGACCAGCCCCAGGAAGACGGCCGTGACAATGGCCACTACTGCCATCTTCAGGGTCAGTCTACGCGCTGGTCCGGGGGCGGTCAGCGGGCCGCCTCGGCGTCCACGACCTGAGCCACACGCTTGCGCAAGATCAGCCACGACAGCGGATCATTGGCGATCGACTCAGACGCCAAGATGCCGTAGGCCTCCGGCGGCACCGGCTGGGTCACTTCGGTGCCGAACAGCCGATCCCAGATGACCAGCGTGTTGGCGTAGTTGCCGTCGCGCAAGTGGCCATCGCGGGTGTGGTGCCAGGAGTGAAAGTGAGGGCTGTTGAGCAACAGGTTCCAGACCCGGAACCAAGGTGCGCGGGAGTCCACCCGCAAATTGGCGTGCTGGAATGCGTCCATCAGTGCACCCACACCAAGCGCCGCCGGCAACACCCAAGTCGGCCATGCACTGGTGTCGAGGATGACTCCGAAGAGGACAATGGGAATCGCGGACAGCTGCACGAAGTCGACGAAGTGCATGCGCAGCCCCGTGGTCGAGTCCATGCGCTCGGCCGAGTGGTGCACCCGGTGAAAGGTCCACAGCCAGGGCACCCGATGGTCGGCGAAGTGCACCCAGTACCGGGTGAAGTCCAGCGCCAGGAAGGCGCCCAGCAGCTGCAGCCACACCGGCCATCCGGAAGCGTCCACCAAACCGAACGTCGCCCACGCCGCCACCTTGCTGACCAGGACAACCCGCAGTCCAAACAGCACCACACCGTTGACCAAGTTGCTGATCACATCACGGTTGATGAGCGGGATGCCGGGCACCCGGGGGTAGCGCCAGCCGATCACCAGAAAGGCCACCATCGCCAGACCTTGCACAAGCGCTGCCATCGACCCTCGCTCCCGCCGCTGGACGGCGCATGCTCACCCTAACGCCCAAGAATGGCAAAGCCCCGACCCAGCTTGAACCGCCAGGTCGGGGCCGATGCAAGCCGTCCGAGGGTCAGTCGGCCAGCTCGGCCATCAGGTCGATGCCAGCCACGAGGGGCGCCGGCTCGAACTCAAGCTCGATCTCGAGGCAGTAGGGGTTGCCGTCGGGGCAGTCCTCACAGCTCACACCCAAGCTGGCCGCCGTGTCGCAGATGGCGCTGGGATCCGAGCCGGCACCAATGAGCGGGCCCATGTGGCGCGAGTCGCCGAGGCCCGATGCACCCGCGAAGCCGATGGAGGTGCCGTCGGGCGCAAAGGTGCCGTACAGCGAGAAGCCGTAGATCGGGATGGGCACGCCATCGTAGTCAAGCTCGATGTCGGTCAGGTCGGACGCGAAGTAGGGCGCATCTTCAAACGTGGCCGACCCGAAGTCCCAGATGGGGAAGCCGTCGAGCACTGGGGTGGTGCCGCTGAAGGCGCCCTGGGTGCCGAGGATCTGGATGTTGCCGTCCGCCACCGCGCCGATGCCGATGAGCAGCGGGGCCTGGAGGAAGGAACCGAGCACAGTGCCGAGGCCCGGGGGCTTCAGGTAGTTCGCGCCGCCCAGATCGAAGTGGTAGGTCATCCCGGACAGCGCATCGCTGGTGAGCTCGAGCGGGGCGCCGTAGTAGGTCGTCGTGAACGCGATGTTGGTGACCGTGTCACAGACATCCACGGCCAAGTTGTACGAAGCGTCCGCCACCATCGCCTCGTCGGGGAGCACGAACGCCTTGAGGCCCGTCTCGTCGTAGGTCACCGAGTAGGCTGTCACGCCGCCCGCCGAGTCGGTCAACGTGAAGTCCGGCTCGATGGTGCGCACATCAGCGTCGAACAGGACCTCAAGAATGGCCCGGGTGTAGACTTCCTGGTCGCCCGACTCTGGGATCGACGAGTTGAAGCTCACCGTGCACCCATCGGTGCCATCCGAGCCGTCGCCGCCGTCGCCGCCGTCTCCACCGTCACCACCTTCATCCACCTCGCGGTCCGAGGTGCCAGCCTTGCTGGGTTCGTCGGTGGCGCAGCCCACGAGGGCGGTGGCCCCGAGCAGGATCAGTACACTTCGCGTCATGGTCTCCTCCCTATTCAGGACGGCCACAGCCAGCGGCGGTCCAAGTGACGGCCAGACTATCCGACCAGTGTGCAATCCGCTGTCACTGTCGGTAGAGACGCACAACTCCTGCCCAGTGGCCAGTCACGTGTCGCCCACGGCTCAAGGGGCGCCGCGGCGGGTGTGGCCCCCCGAGAACTGCCCCCCCAAGAACCAGGACGGGCGCCCCAGAAGAGGCGCCCAGTCGAGTCCTTGGACCACAGCCTCAGGGCGTGGCGGTGTCGATCGGCTCGGCTTCCATGTTCACCGACAACACGTACCAGTGGTAGGGGCCGAAGTAGTCGCCAGCCTTGAGCACCGAGACGTACCAAGTGCCCGCTTCGGTTGCCGTGTAGGAGATGTAGGGGTCCCACGTCTCGGAGTGGCGGTAGGCGTTGTTGGCAGCCCGACTGTCTTCGATCTCCGTCTCGATCTGGTCGATGACATCGGGGCGGTACAGCTTGATGCGGCTGTTCAGCGGCGAGCCATACTCCCAAGCTTCGACCGTCAGCTCGATGGTCGTGATGCCCTCAGGCACCTCGATCTTGTAGATGTCCCCCTTGTCACCCGCGGCGTTGCCCACGACGCCAAACACCCGATCACCCGATGCAAGGGTCTGGGTTGCCGCCGCGAACGTGTCGTTGGTGGCCGCCCCATCGCGAACCTCGTCTTCTTCCATCGTCCAGTCGAGCGGGGCGCCCTTTTCCATCGAGCCGAGGAACTCCCAAACGTAGCCCTCGCCGTTGCCGCTGAAGGCATCCCTGAGCGCAACCTGGAACACGTCGCCCTGTTCGATGGGCAGCATGCCAAAGGACTCGTGGGAGCCGACAGTGCGCTCGAACACGACGAGGTCGCTGCCGAAGTCAGAGTCCACAAAGACGTTCATGTCGATGTCGGCCGCTGAACCGATGGTCTCGCCGCGGCCCCACATCGAGATCCAACCCGACGCCGGCGCTTCGAAGGTGACGTAGTCGAGGCCAATGGGATCGAGGTCGTCGACCAACAGCGTGCCGCAGGCCCAGGACTCGGGGTCGATGGGGTTGGCTTCCGCGAGGTTGTTGTTCGGCTCAACCTCGGGGAACTCGCACAGCGGCGGGGGCGGCAGGTCGCCCGTGTCTTCTTCGCCCGACGTGTCGACAGGGCTGTTGGTCTCATCCCCAGGATCATCCCCGACGGCGCCGGGAAGACCAAGCTCGTAGCACCCAGTGCACGCCTGCATGCCGACTAGAAGGGAAACGAGAAGGATCTGCATGGTCGACCTCAAGATTGGGCAGTGACGAACCCGCTTCAGGGCTCAAGCGGAGGCGTGCGCCTCGCTCCACAGCCAAATGGCAGCGCATGATAACGGCTGTCGACGGCGCCCGCTTTCGGCAATACACTCCACGACCATCGACACCTCTGGGTTCCTTGGTTGTGCTGATGTTTGCGAGGTCCGCGCAGGACGGTTGAGGCGCCAAGATGGCCATCACCCTCCCGCGCACGCCCCCGGGCATCCGCGCTGCGCCACCGGCTCACTGAGGACGGACCCGAGATGAGAGGAGAGCCCATGCTCCGGTTTCCATCCACCTTTGTTCGCTTCGCCCTGGCCACTTCGGTGCTCGTGGCCTGCGGCGGCGGCACGGCGAAGAACCAGAATTTCACGGTGCTTGAGCCCGAGATGCTGGTCTCCCCCGACACGGTCGACTTCGGGGGTGTCGTGGTCCTCTACGAAGCCACCGAGACCTTCCAGATCTTGAACACCGGCCGGTCCGACCTCACCATCACCGACATCGCGTTCGGCAATGGCAGCGACGAAAACGAGGTGTTCAGCCTGAGCCCCTCGGAAGGGGTCATTGCGCAGGACGAGTCGCTCGAGGTCGAGGTGACCTTCGCGCCAGATCGCTACGTCAACTACACGCGCAACATCAAGGTGACCTCGGACGACCCCACCTTCCCCGAGTTCTACGTCGCCGTCACGGGCGAAGGCGTCGACGGACCGGTGCCCGACATCGAGCTGTCCAACAACTCGCTCGACTTTGGGCTCATCGCGACCGGCACGACCCGCAACAAGACGCTGACCGTCAAGAATGTCGGCGGTGGCCAGCTGCTCATCGACAGCGTCTCCTTGGAAGGGTCTAGCGCATTCACCATCGCCAGCGCCGGCAGCACCGCGCTTGATGGCAATGACGACACCACCTACATCATCCAGTACGCCCCGACGGGCGACACGGGTGACAACGCGATGCTGACCTTCGTCAGCAACGACCCCGACGAAGGCGAAGTGTCCATCGTCCTCTTGGGCAATGGTGGTGGCGAGTTCGCATACCCGGACGCCGACATCAACTGCCCCAGCGGCGCGGTCCAGCCCCCCATTCGGGTGGCGATGGACGGACGGGGCTCCAGCGACCCGAATGGCTACGAGATCACCTCCTACGAGTGGACCGTCGTTGAGACCCCCGAGGGCTCCGGGGGCTACTTCGTCGACCCGCTGATCCCCTACACCCAGTACTTCGCCGACATCTCCGGCCAGTACACGGTCCAGCTCGTGGTCGAAAACGAGATCGGTCTGCGGTCCGAGCCGGAACAGTGCGTCATCCAGGCCAAGCCCACCGAGAACATCCACATCGAGATGTACTGGGACATCCCGAACTCTGACCTGGACCTGCACTTCAAGCAGTACGGGTACGACTGGTTTGAGATCCCCGGCGACTGCAACTGGTGCAACCGCAGCCCCGACTGGGGCTCTGCGGGCGAGGGCGACGACCCCAAGCTCGCCCTCGACAACCGCACCGGGTACGGGCCTGAGAACATCAACCTGAACAACCCAGGCAATGGCGACTACGACATCTACGTGCACTACTACACCTACAACGGGTCTGGCGCGAGCACGGCCATCGCAACGGTGAAGGTGTGGGTGGACGGCAGCTTGGCATGGGAAGGCAGCCGCCTGATGGAGCGCCGGGACATCTGGCATGTCGGCTGGATTCGCTGGCCCGATGCTGCGTTCACGCTTGTCGAAGAAGACAACTTCCGCAACGGGCAGGTCACCTGCTGGAGTGCTGACTGATGCATCGCCATTTTTGCTCAAACGCTCTGAGCCTGGTGCTTGGGCTTCCGCTGCTCGTCGCTTGTGGCGGTCCGGACACCCAGATCCAGGCCCTCAAGCCCATCATCAACGCCGCGCCGGAGACCCTCGACTTCGGCGAGGTCATCATCAATGAGAGCGCGCCGCTCGACGTCACGGTGGCCAACTCCGGCCTTGTGGACCTCGACATCTCGGCCATCACCTTCACGGGTGCGGGCTCTGAGTTCTTGACGGTGGACACCTCCACCCTGACGCTGGAAGCCGACGCCTTCCAGCCCCTCCAGGTGACCTTCACGCCCACCACGGCGGGCCCCCTCGACGCCCAGATGGTCATCAGCAGCAACGCCAAGGATGCCGCTGACTACGCCATTCCCGTCACCGGCACTGCGCTGGAGACGCCGGCGTGTGAGCTGGCCTTGGATCGGGCCGCACTCGACTTCGGTGCCGTGTCCACCACCGAGGGCTCGCTCATCGACTTTGTGGTCTTCTCCAATGGCGGCCGCGGTCGCTGCGAAGTGGACGACATCCACATCAACGGGTCGGGCGCCTTCACCATCATCGCTCCGTCCGACTTCGGCGGCGGCATGACCGTGACCCCTGAGGGCAACGAAAACCTCGTCATCGAGTACACGCCGTTCGCCGAGACCGGCGACAGCGCCATCATCTCTTACGCCACGAACGACCCTGCGAACCCCAACGGCGAGATCACCCTCACCGGCAACGGTGGCTCGACCGTGGTGTACCCCGAGGCCGTCATCGACTGCCCCGACGGCATCAACCCGCCGGCTTGGCTGAGCCTCGACGGCAGTGCCAGCATCGATCCGGAGGGGGACGGGCTGACCTACAGCTGGTTCCTGGTCGAGACCCCCGACGGGTCCAATGGCATCATCACCGAAGCCGATGAAGCCGTGTCCAGCGTGTTGGTGGACGTTGCCGGAAGCTGGGAAGTGCAGCTCCAAGTGGAGACCCTGGCCGGTCTGCGGTCTGCGCCCGCGAGCTGCCACTTCGAGGCGATCCCGGAAAACCTGGTTCACGTCGAGCTGGTGTGGGACTCGGCGGACGTCGACATGGACCTCCACCTCGCCCAGCAGGGCTACGATCTGTACTCGGGCCCCCAGGACGTGTCCTGGTGCAACGACAACCCCGACTGGGGTGAGGCCGGCGTCGCGACCGACAACCCGAATCTGCAGCAGGACTCGGAGAGCTTCGGCCCCGAGAACATCATCATTCCTGCCCCGGCCAACGGCAACTACGACGTGCGGGTGCACTACTTCACGGACCGCGGTGGCGGCCGGACGTGGGCGACGGTGCGGGTCTGGATGGACGGCCGGCTGCGCCACGAGAGCGAAAAAGAGATGCTCATCAGTGAAGTCTGGGACGTGGGCTACATCCGCTGGCCCGACGCCGTCTTTGTGCCGGACGACTCGCCGCTGTACGAAGCGACCACAAAGGAATGCCCCGAGTAGGGCGACCCACACGGAGCAATCGACACGGGGAGGACGGCCAAGGCTGCCCTCCCCGTGCTGCTTCAGGGCAGTGGTGCGCGCTGGTAGCTGGCGAGCAGCTTCACGTAGGCGTCATCCAAAACCACCTCGGCGATGTGCCGACGGGTCATGGTGGTGGCCGTGGACAGCTCCGGGACCCCGGCCATGCCGGCAAGCTGGACCCACGTCGCCATCCGATCGGCGAGGCGACGAAACGCCAGAGCCGCCAAGTCCGCCGGACCCGCCAAGAGCTGCCGCAGGGCGAGAAGATCGGCGTGCAGGGCATCGTGGTCCCCGGGCAACCGCGCCTTCAGCTCCGCAAAGAAGCCTTCGTGCACCCCAAAGCGCGCACAGTCCCGGAGAACCTGGGCTCGCAGCACGTTGTGGGTGCCTTCCCAGTTCTCGTAGACCACGTTGTCCCGAAGCAGCCGAGGCAGCACGCTGAAGCTCTCAATGGCGCCATTGCCCCCCAGGATCTCGATCCCGCGGTTGACGCACTCGTGGGCCACAATGGCGGTCCGCAGCTTGTTCAGGTTGACCCCCACCCGATGGAAGGCGCGCTGTTGGTCTGTCGCTGTGCCGGCGTCGACGCGTTCGTGCACATCCGCGAGCGTGAGGGTTCCCGCCAAGCATGCGACCGCGTCGGACCGCATCCAAGCAAGCGTCTCCTGGACCACCACAAAGTTGGCGATGGGTTGCCCGAACGCTTGGCGGTGGGCCGCGTAGGTGCTGGCCACGACCCAAGCTCGGTGGGCATGGCCGGCACAGCCCATGGCGTTGAACAAGCGAGAAGTGGTGATGACCAGCTCCATCACGTGCTTGAAGCCGGCGTCCACAGGGCCCAGCGCCTCGGCCTCGGCATCCACGAAGTCCAGCTCGGCCGACGCCATCGAGCGCGTCCCGAGCTTGTCCTTGAGGCGACGAATGCGAAAGCCATTGGGCTGGCCGTCTTCGCGCAGGCGCGGCACCAAGAACAGGCCGAGGCCCCGGGTTCCCGCCGACGGAGGCCCGACCCGTGCGGTCATCAAGAAGACGTCCGCATCGGCATTCGAGCAAAACCACTTCTCGCCACTGATCGTCCACCGAGACCCCGCAGCCCGGCCCTCGGCGCCGTCGCCCCGGGGAACCGCGATGACGGCGTTGGCGCCCACATCCGAGCCCCCCTGCACCTCCGTCAGAAACTGGCTGGCCGTAAAGTTGGTGCGGAAGTCGGGATCCAGCAACGGCCGCAAGTACCGCTGCTGTTGGGTTGGTGTGCCCAGCTTCTGGAGGGTTCGAATCGCCCCCGCCGCGCAGGCCAGCGGACAGTTGTGCCCCGCCTCGCCGGCCTGGGCCGTCAGGTAGAACAAGGCGAGAATGTAGCGGTGGGGGGGGCTCGGAGCGGTCGCAGCCTCGCCGTACGCGGCCATGATGCCGGTGCCGTAGATCAATTGGCCCGCCGCCCGCCAGCTCGGATGGTGGGACACCCCAGCCGTGAAATTGCCGATGGCGTCCCAGTCATCCAGGACCGGCAGGTTGCGCGCCAGGTTGTTTTCGCGCACCACGCGGTCGAGCGGCCCCGCGACGTCTCGCCCAGCCTGGGTCAAGCTGGGCGCGCGGTCCATCAGCCCGTGCCGGCGAACGAGCGCCTGAAGCGCCAGATCATCGGTGTAGAGGTTGTCCGGGGCCGCGTCAACCCACCGCTGAAGGTCAGCCCGCCCCCGCTGGGCGGCGTTGAGTGTGGGCGCTGCATCGACACTGCGTTCTGTGGGCATGGGCACCTCGACAAGGCGCTCCCATAGCCAAAGTGGCACCCTCAGGCGAAGCCCACCCCGTCCAGAATCCATGTACCCGTGTCCACCAGCCCGTTGCGCTGCTGGTCGCTGACCACCGCTTCCACACTGCTGAACAGCTCTTCGGCCGTGCAGGCCAGCGTGAGCACTCCCGGGTTCCCCAGCGCAGCTGTCCCTTCATGCACCAGCGCCGTCACCGGGATGCGGATCTGACCGGACACCGGGTCGATGCCCGACACGTCCAAGACGTCCTCCACCAGCACAAAGCGGCCCAGGTCGGGGAACAACATGTTTCGTGTGCGGTTGCCGCCGCGCACGATGATGTTGCCGGCCCAGAGGCTGTCGTCAAAGCGAGAGTGACCACTGGGACGGGTCTCTCGTTGGGCAGCGGTGAGCGGTCCCTGGTAGACACCGGCCGCCACTCCTTCTTTGATCAAGGGAATCGGCACCGAGGGGGTACCCCGGTCGTCAAAGGCTCGCGTGCCCAGCCCACCCATGCGAGACGCGTCGTCGATCATGTGCAGCGCGCTGCCGCCGATCTTGCGCCCGATGCGCCCCGTCAGAAAGCTGCGTTCCGCAGCGATGGCCTCGGACGAGAACGCGGGCAGCAGCCCCTCCAGAATCCGCGCCACCGCACGGGGGCCCAGCACCACGGCACAGGGTCCCTCGGGCAGCGTGGCCGCTTGGCGCAGTGCAAGGCAGGCCCGCGCAAGGTCCACGCCCAGCGGCCGGCTCGACACTTCGGCGAACGACCGGCTGGCGATCATGCCGTCCACCGCCGACTTCGTGCCCGCGACCGCGACGGCCCCACGAATGCTGAAGCGCGTGGAGGTCTCGAGCGCGGACACCTGACCACTGTTGGCGAAGGCCCGCTCTTCACGCTCTTCGTAGTACGCGAGGCTGCGCACTTCCAAGCTTCGGTCGATGACCGCCACACCCGAGCGGTTGTCGTCGATTGTGGCCCGCCGCTCCTCGTCCGTCACCCGAGGCAAGCGCGGGTCGTCGATGCCCAGGCCTCGGTCCTGCATGTCCATGCGGTCGACCGGACCCTCCGCCGAGCTTGCTGGGCCGGTGCACGAAGACACCGCCTTCTTGATCACCTTGGACGCTTCGCGCCACGCGCCGGTGGCCTTCCCCACCCGCCCGCTCTTGTCCGTGCATCGAATCGAGATCCGATCGTCCCAGAGCGGCCCCACGATGGGGCCCCGGTCTTCAGTCACCCTTCGACAGCGGCGCCGCAACAGCACTTCGGCATGCACCGCGCCGGCGGTCTTGGCCTCATCCACTAGACGAACGGCCACCAGCCGCATGTCGTCCCATCGGCGGCCATCATCGGGAACGGCGGGTGCGGTCGGTTGGCCCGTGCTGTTGCTCATGCTCTATCTCCGTGGAAACCGCGACTGCGCGGCATTTCGGGGGAACACCGTCGCCAATCCCAGCCAGCGTTGGGTCGACACGCTCCGCATCGGCGGGCTGCCGGCTTGACCGTTAGCCTGAGTGGCATGTCCCTGAACTCACTTCCCAGCTTCCACCGGACCCACCGCCATCCGCAAGCGGCGGCGTGGGGCCTCGGTGTCCTGTTGATGGCGGCGGCCTGCTCGGGCGCACCGTTGCCTGTGCCCAGCGCGGCGGCCACTCCGGGATCCGATCGCAGAAACAGTCCCGCACCTCCGGCGGAGCGTGTGGTAGCAATCGGCGACCTGCACGCAGACCTTGACGACACCTTCGCTGTTTTCGAGATGGCTGGTCTCACCGACAAAACCGGCAAGTGGGTCGGCGGTCAGACCATCTTCGTGCAGACCGGCGACCTCACGGATCGGGGCCCGGACAGCAAAGAAGTGATCGAGCTGCTCCAAGCCCTCGAGCCCCAAGCCGCCGCAGCGGGCGGCAAGGTCATCGCGCTCATGGGCAACCACGAAGCGATGAACATGACCGGGGACCTGCGGTACGTCTCACCACTCGATGTCGCCGACTTTGGGACTGCGACCGCCCGCGCGACCGCGTTTTCCGCCAGTGGAGAGATCGGACAGTGGCTGCGCGCCCGGGACGTTGTCCAGAAGGTCGACACCACCATCTTTGTGCACGGCGGCATGAGCCCGGCTTGGGCCGAGCGGGGCCTGGAGGGCACCAATGCCGACGCCCGCTACGCGATCGATCACAACCCCCGCGCCCCGGTTCTCGGCCCCGAGGGACCGCTGTGGCTGCGAGACTACCTGCTTGCCGATGAAGCCCTTGCGTGTCCTGCGCTCCATCGTGCGCTGACGTCGATGGGCGCAACACGAATGGTCGTGGGGCACACCACCCAGAGCTCCGGTCGCGTCGCGGTCCGGTGCGGCGGCGCCCTGGTCGGCATCGACACTGGAATCTCGTCGCACTACGGCCAGAACCACGCGGCAGTGGAGATCATCAGAGGCGATCTCCGCGCGCTGTACCCCTCGGGCGCCGAAGACCTGCCGGACCCACGCTGAGCCACACCCAGGTACCCTCCAGCCACTGTCTCTCTGAACCGAGACCCCATTCCAAGCGCGACCAAGCCTGACAATTTGTCCCCGGCCGGCCCCCCCACGGGAACCGTCCCCCAGGCTAAGGTGGCGCCCTTCCTCCAAGGTCCCATGGAGCGTGCCGAGAGGCACAGGAGCCGCGAACATGCCGATGACGGCCTATATTCAGAAGATGTCCGAGGCCTGCGCCCAGAACCCGGACACCCCAACCGCTGAACTGCCGCTGTTTCAGGCGCTGATCAAAGCCGTCGGACCGCAGCTTCGGCCTCCGTTCATCGCGCGCCACGCCGCAGCCACCACCGTGTCGCTGCTCGCCGGCTTGTGGCCCCGCTTCCGCAAGCAGGGCGTCGACGAGATCAGCGCCCACGGCATCGTCTCGGGCAACCTGTGCATCATCAGCACGGTGATGCCGGACCAACCCTTCATCGTGGACACGGTCCGCCTCGCGATCTCGGGCTTCAAGGGAACCTACGTTGGCAGCTTGAACGCAGTGCTGTCGGTCGATCGGGACGAAGATGGCGTGGTGACGGGCATTCACCGCCCTGCCGAGAGCCTCGAGAGCATCGTCATCATCGAGTGCGAAGGTGTGGACAGCGCCAAGGTGGAGGCACTGGCTGCCCACCTCCAAGCCCGGCTGCGCCTCGCCCGGGCCATGGTCCGCGACTTCTCCGCCATGACCGACATCATCGACTCCTACGCTTATCAATTCACACGGCTGGGCGACCGCACCCCGGACAACGGCGACACGCTGCGGGAGTCCGCCGAGTTCATGCGCTGGCTGCTCGCCGACAACTTCGTGTTCATGGGCGCCATGACCTCGGACCAGTCCTTGGGCATCGCCTCGGCCGCGGTGTCTGACGTCTGGGATGCCTCCGCACTGCAGAACTGGACCGACGCGCCCGATGGCCAGCTTGTGCGGGTGCGAAAGGGCCGCATGGAGTCCCCGGTTCATCGCGCTGGGCGGGTCGATGAGATTCGCATTGAGGTTCCCAGCTCCACGGGCGCGCCCAAGTATCTCTACATCCAGGGCCTCTTCACGTACCGCGCGGTCACCCAGCCCTCCCGGCACGTGCCCCTCCTCCGGCGCGTGCTCGCCGACATGCTGCGCGAACAGCCCGCAAAGCCCGGAAGCTACCGCTACAAGGGCATTGCCAACGTCTTCGACTCGCTGCCGACCGAGTTCCTCTTCACGGCATCCATCCATGCCGTGACCCAGATGGTCGAGCGGGTGCTGGAAGCCGAGCAGGAGCACGAGGTGCGCGCGCACCTGGTCCAGAACCGCGATGGCGACACAACCTTCGTGCTGGCGGCCATGCCGCGGGCATGCTGGTCGGACCACCTGCGGGTCGAGATGGAAGCCCTGCTCATCCAGCAGACCGGGTCGTCCTACACCGACCACGGCGTCTTTGTGGGCCGCTACCAGACCATGCTGGTCCACTTCTACCTGACGGGCTCCAGGCCCCTCGATGCCGCGAAGATTGACACCATCCGGGACGCGATCACTGAGCTCGCGACCCCCTGGGATGCCCGCCTGCTGCAAGCCCTCATCCGCAAGTTCGGTGAAGACGCTGCATCGGGGCTGATCCTCAAGTACGGCAACAGCTTCGAGCCGAAGTACCAGCAGGTCAACAGCCCCACCCGCACTGCGAAAGACATCGGGCTGCTGGAGCGTCTTGGCGGCAGCGACGGGGTCGAAGTGGACCTGTTCACGGACCACAAGGGCCGTGTGAACCTCCGCTTGTTCCAAGCCAAAGACATCATCCTCTCGGACATCCTGCCTGTGCTTGATGACTTCGGGCTGGTGGTCATCGACCAGTTCGCCGACACGGTGACCCCCGCGGGCAGCCCCGGCCGGACCATCGACACCTTCCGGCTTCAGCTCATGGCCGATCTGCCCAGCGATGAGCTGTTGGGACGGGGTGAGCTGCTGATGGACGGCCTTCGTGCGGTGTTCGCCGGCGAGATGACCGTCGACCCGCTGAACCGCATCTTGCTTCGGGCCGGCATCCCTTGGGGCGCGGTTGACCTCATCCGGGCCTACCTCGGCTACGGCCGCCAGCTCGGCCTCCGCTACACGAACAGCCGCGTGCAGGAGATCTTGCTGCACCGCCCGGGCCTGGTCCGCGACCTGTGGGCCTTCTTCCGGGCACGCTTCGACCCAGACCTTCAGACCGACCGCAAAATGGCGGTCCGTGCCGCGGTCGACCGGGTCACCGATGGCTTGCTCAAGATCACAAACCACGACCAGGACTTGGTCTTCAACGCGCTGTTCAACATGATCGACGCGACGTTGCGGACCAACTTCTTCCGCACCGACCGCATCGAGCACTACATCTCGCTGAAGTTCGAGTGCTCCATGGTCAAGGCCATGCAGCCGCCGAAGCTGCAGTACGAGATCTACGTCCATCACCGCGAAGTCGAGGGGGTCCACCTCAGGGGTGGCCGCATCGCTCGCGGTGGAATCCGCTGGTCGGACCGGGAAGACTACCGGCGGGAGATCCTGGACCTCGCCAGCACCCAGATGGTCAAGAACGTCCTGATCGTGCCGGAAGGTGCCAAGGGCGGGTTCTTCATCAAGCACCTGACGGGCACCTACGCCGAGCGTCGAGTCACGGCAGACCGCCTGTACCAAGTGTTGATTCGCGGTCTGCTCGACCTGACCGACAACATCGTCGACGGCAAGATTGTCTACCCGCCCCGTGTGGTGCGCCTCGATGGGGATGATCCCTATCTGGTGGTGGCGGCGGACAAGGGCACGGCCCACCTGTCCGACACGGCCAACAAGCTCAGCCGTGCATACGGCTTCTGGCTGGACGACGCCTTCGCGAGCGGCGGGTCCAATGGCTACGACCACAAGAAGGTCGGCATCACCGCCCGTGGTGGCTGGATGACCGTGCGCCGCCTGTTCAGCGAGATGGGCATCAACGCCGAGACCGACGAGTTCACGTGTGTGGGTGTCGGCGACCCGTCTGGCGACGTGTTCGGCAACGGTGTCATCGAGCACCGCAAGATGAAGCTGGTGGCGGCCTTCAACCACCTGCACATCTTCTTCGATCCCGAGCCTGTTCTCGAGAGCTCGTATGAAGAGCGGATGCGGTTGTTCCGCGAAGCCAAGGGCTGGGACCACTACGACACCAGCAAGATCTCGGACGGTGGCGGCATCTTCAGCCGCCAAGCCAAGAGCGTGAAGCTCACCCCGCAGATCCAGTCGTTGCTCGGGGTGCTCACCGACGAGCTGCCGGTCGACACCGTCATTCGGCTGATCCTGCGCCTGAACGTGGATCTGCTCTGGAATGGCGGCATTGGCACGTACTTCAAGGCCTCCCACCAGAGCCACCTCGACGCGGGCGACCCCACCAACAACTCGGTCCGGGTCAACGCCGACGAGCTGCGGGCGCGGGCGGTCGGCGAAGGCGGCAACCTCGGGTTCACCCAGGCCGCGCGCATCGAGTACGCCCTCAAGGGTGGCCGCATCAACACCGACTTCATCGACAACTCCGGTGGCGTCGACATGTCGGACCATGAGGTCAACCTCAAGATCCTGCTGAACCCGCTGGTGAAGTCCGGGCGCCTGACGTGGGAAGAGCGCAACGTCTTGTTGGAAGCGCTGACCACCCAAGTCGCGGACGACGTGCTCGCAAACAACGAGCGACACGGTCTTCAGCTCAGCCTGGACTCGGTGCGATCCCACCGCGACCCCATGCTCTACTCCCGCACCATCGACTGGATCACCCAGCGCGGTGGCCAGACCCGGGCGCGACTCGGGCTGCCCTCCGACGATGACCTCCGCCGGCGGGCCAAGTCCGGCACCGGACTCACCCGTCCGGAGCTCGCGGTCATTCAGGCCCACGTGAAGATGCATGTCTTCAAGGACCTGGAACAGTCCGACAACAACATCGTCCCCGGCTTTGAGGACATCGTCCTCGAGTACTTCCCGGCCCGCATCCGCGAAGAGTTCGCCGACGACGTTCGTGCCCACATGCTCTACAATTCCATCGGCATGACGATGGTTCTCAACGGCATTGTCGGCGATGCTGGGGCGCACTTCTTGCCCTTGGTGAACGAGCTCACCGGCCGGCCGTTTGTGGAGATTGCCCGCGCGTGGCACTTCGCGATGCAGCTGGTGAATGCCGATGCCCTGCGGCCGACGCTCGCCAAGGCCGGGACCAGCTTCGAGACCCGCTACCGGGCCTGGGATCGGGTCACCCGCGCGGTCCAAGCGGTGGTGAGCATCTGGCTCGGCCCAGGTGAGCCGGGTCCCGACGCCGAGAACCTCGACACCATCCGTCAAGTGCTCGAGCGCTTCCGGACCATCGAGGGCACGTCCCACCACTCCCGCCTCGACGGTCGGGTGGACCTGCTCATGGGACGCGATCTGCCGGCGGACGTCGCTGGCCGCTTGGCGCTGCTGGACGAGCTTCCCGCCGCCCGGGAGATCGCCCGGATCTGCACCGATGGCGACATCGACTCCGCGATGGTCCGCTACCTCGCGGTGGGAGAGGCCTCCAAGCTGCTTCCGGCCATCCGCGCGCTGCAAGAGCGCAAGGCGAGCGGCGGCTGGGATCCGGTGGCTGTCAGCATTCTGCGCACCCGCTACGTCCGCTTGCTCCGCGAGCTGGTCGCGGCAGTGGACCTCACCCGCGAGACCCCTCTGGGTGTCGACCGGGCCGCGACACTGCTCGGGCGTGGGCGCCTGAAGAGCCTTCGGGACCTGGTGGACCACATCCTCGGTGAGCAGCCGGGCATCCCCGCCATTCTCGTGGCTGAGGAGCGCATTCGCGCCTGGATCGCCGACTACAGCGCCCAGGCCGCAGCCGCCCGTTGAGTCGATGGTGCTTTGTCCGGCATGGCGAGGCCACCCACAATGTGGCCGGCCATGTCGGCGGCGCCCCGACCTCCGCGCTGACCCCCCACGGTGTCCTTCAGGCCACCATCCTGGGTGAGCAGCTCTGCAGCACCCGGTTCACACGGGTGCTGGTGAGCCCGTGGTCGCGGGCCTGGGACACGGCCCAGATCATCCTGGGCAGGCTTCACCCGACCGGCCCCGCTCCCGAAGCGGTCGACGCCCTGCGGGAGCGGGATCTGGGTGACCTCCGCAACCGGGCCTTCGCGAGGCTCACGGCGTCGGAACACCGCATGCGCTTGTCTTGGGACAGCGCCCCGCCCGGGGGTGAGAGCAACCGGGACGTTGCAGTTCGGGCACTGTCGGCGTTGGCGACCGTGGAGGGCTCCGACACGGTCCTCGTGGTCAGCCACGCCGGTCCCCTCCGGGCGGTGCTGGGTGTGCTTCGCGGGGTGCCTGAGGACCAGATCGGAACCCTGAAGATTCCGTTGACGACGGCAACTTGGGCAGACACGACAGCCGGCGAGATCGCCGGGCACCTGCATAGGTGGACGACCTCAACAGCTGCTTTGGACGCCACCGTGGCCGAGCCCACTGGCCGGCCCCCCTGGCCGCCACGATAAGGACCTGCCGATGCCCTGCCCGCCCCTCATCCTCGCCAGCACGTCCCCCCGACGTCGGGGGCTGCTGCTCGCCTTGGGCATCCCCATTGCTCAAGTCCGCCCCGCCAACATTGACGAGACACCTCGGCCGTCAGAGGCGCCCGGCGCCTACGCAGCCCGGCTCGCCCGCGAGAAGGCGGAGGCCGTCCTGGAGCCCGGCGCCGTCGTGTTGGCCGCAGACACGGTCGTGCACCTCGATGGCCACCTGTTTGAGAAACCAGCCGACATCGCCGAAGCGTGCCGATTCTTGAGCGCGCTTCAGGGGCGCTGGCACAGTGTCAGCACTGGCTGGACCCTCAACCCCGGGCCCGGCGTCTCGGGCACCGCCATCAGCGGGGTCGTCACCGCGGACGTCCGGTTTCGGTCCTTGTCCGCCGCCGCGATTGCCGCATACGCAGCAACGGGTGAAGGGCGCGACAAAGCCGGTGCCTACGGCATCCAGGGGCTTGGCGCGGCCCTCGTGGCCGAGGTGCGGGGCAGCTACTCCACCGTTGTGGGCTTGCCGCTCGACCCTGTCCTCGCCGCGCTCGCCGCGTTCGGTGTGGTCCCTGAAGCCCCCTCCCACAACGGCCCGGAACGATGATGGACTCGACGCTTGAAACCCGCCTGAAGCACGTGCAGAACAGCATTCACGACGGGTGCATATCCTGTGGACGAGATCCGCAGTCGGTGCGCCTTGTTGCCGCGTCCAAGACCCGCACGGCCGACGAAGTCCGCCAAGCGATGGCTGCGGGACACCGGCTCTTTGGCGAGAACCGTGCCCAGGAGCTGCGGGACAAGAGCGAGGCGCTCCGCTTTGACCCTTCACCTCCCGAGTGGCACTTCATCGGCGCACTCCAGACCAACAAGGTCCGGTACGTCGTCGGCGTCGCCACCCTCGTCCACTCCGTGGACCGGCTCGCGTTGGCCACGGCGATCTCCAGCCGCGCCGACCTGCTCGACTCCCGCGGCCAGCTTCCGGCGCCCGTGCGGGTGCTCATCCAAGTCAACATCGCCGGGGAGCCCAGCAAGTCGGGTGTGTCCCCCTACGAAGCGCTCGATCTCGCCCGCACGGTGCACGCCTTGCCCCACGTCGAGGTCGCCGGCCTGATGTGCATTCCCCCAGCCGCCGACGACCCCGAAGACGCCGCACCTTGGTTCACCGCCGTCGCCACGCTCGCGGCCGAAGGGCGAGCGGCAGGCCTGCCCCTCCAGGAGCTGTCCATGGGCATGAGCCACGACCATGCCGTCGCGATCCGCTGTGGCGCGACGCTGGTTCGGGTAGGCACTGCGATCTTCGGCGCACGGTGATCTGAACGGACAGGGGTTGACGCCCCAGGCAACGGTGCTTTGATATCTGTCGCGAGCGGGACGGCCCAACTCAAGCCACCCCCGACCGCACCCATGCTGCACACAACGCAGCCCAGAGTGCTCTCCAGCACGGTGTAAACGCACGATGCGTATCCACCGTCCGTGTGTGTACTCTTGCAAGTCAAGCCCCACACCACCCCCCGCGCCAGGGAGGCACTATGCGTCCGTCTCGACTGAACCTGTCCACCCATCCTGCCCTTCGCCGCTCGCCCTCGCTCGCCGGTTTCGGCCTGTTCAACGGCCTTCAGGCGCTCGCCGAGTTCGAAAGAAGCATGGGCCAGTCGACCCGAAGCACCGCGCCAGAGCTGCGGTTTCGACCCGTCCATGGGGAAGCCGAAGGCCCGGAGGGCAACCCAGTGCAGAGCACCGAGCCCGTGGGCTGGGTGTCCACAGTCGAGGTCCCGGGGGCCGACGTCGAAGACCTCCACTTGGACGTCAAAGACCGCGTGCTCACCGTGTCGCTCAAGCGAGCTGTGGACCCGCCCGAGGGCAAGCGAGCATTGCGCCGGGAGCGTCGTGCCCTGCGCCTCAGCCGTCGCATCGAGCTGCCGGAAGACATCGACACCGAGGGCATTGTCGCCACGCTCAAGGATGGCGTGTTGACCCTCAGGCTGCCCCGGCGCGCACCCACCCAAGCCCGCACAATCCCCGTCCTGGCGGCCTGAGTCACACGCGCCGCCCGCCAGTGTCGACATGTCTCCACAACACAAGGGCCGTCACGCGCCCATGAGTTGTTCCCTACCCAACCTCCATCAACCACCCTCGAGCTGGAGCAAGCCATGAACCCCACCGCACACACCGCAGTGTCCCCCTCCCCCGTCCTGCCCACTCGCCGGCCCGATGTCGACATCTGGTCCGATGACAGCGGTGTGCAGCTCATTGCCGATGTTCCGGGCGCGACGGCCGAGGGACTGAGCCTCCGACTCGAGTCGCGGGTCCTCCACTTGGAGGCGACAGCCCCCGACCACCGCTACCAGCGGTCCTTCCATGTCACCATGGATGTGGACGAGGATGGCCTGACCGCCGCGCTGAAGAACGGGGTCCTCACAGTCTCCTTGCCGCGCGCGAACCGCGAGAAGGGACGCACCATCCCCGTCATCGAGGCCTGACCGACCCGAGCGAAGGTGGGCGACTGCGGGTTACGTGGCGGCCTCCCCGGTCCTGAGGGTTCCCGTGTCCCATCGCGCCCACCAACAGCTCGCTCCCCACGCATCCGCACCCGGCTTCGCCCGGCCCGATGCCCAGCCGGAGTACGCGCCGGACCTTGGACTCGAGCCGGTGCACATGCGGCTGCACCTCAGCCCCGACGTGGATGCCCGCAGCCTCGATGCCGACGTGACCATCACGGTTCAGAGCCGGACCGGCCGCACATCGGTGCTGCGCCTGGACGCGGTCGACTTCGACGATCTGGACGTCAGTGGCCCGCCCGAGCATCCGTTCTCGTCGCACTACACCGGCGACGAGGTGGTCATCACCTGGGCTAAAGCGCCCGGCCTGGACGAACAACGCACGGTCACGCTACGCTACACGGTGCGCCAGCCGCTCACCGGGCTGGTGTTCTGTCCCCGCAAAGATGGCGACCCCCAGGGCGCTTTCGTCGCCACCGACAACGAGACCGAGCGGGCCCGCTACTGGCTGGCGTGTGTGGACCACCCCAGCATCCGCCCCCGGCTGGACATCCACCTCACCGTGCCCGCGCACATGCGGGCGCTGGCCAACGGCGCAAAGGTCGACGAGCTGGTGCATGACGACGGCACCCGCACCGCCCACTGGCAGCTCGACTTCCCCTGCCCGAGCTACCTGGTCTGCTTCGTCGCCGGCGAGCTGGTGGAGTGGGATGGCGGGGCACACCTCAACACCGAAGGCCTCGTGCCTGTCGCGTGCTTCGCACCAGCCCCCTACACCGAAGCGGACCTCGCCCGCACCTTTGGGCCCACGGTCCAAATGCTCGACTGGATCACCCAGAAGCTCGACTCCACCTACCCTTTCCCCAAGTACTACCAGTTTGCGGTGCCCGGCATTGGCGGGGCGATGGAGAACATCTCGCTCGTGAGCTGGGATGCCCGCTGGGTGTGTGACCCGCTCCAGCACGAAGAGCTCGGCTGGATGCTGGACCTCGTCAACTTGCACGAGATGGCCCACACGTGGTTCGGCGATGCCGTGGTCTGCCGCGACTTCGCGCACTCGTGGCTCAAGGAGAGCTGGGCCACGTACATGGAGAGCGTTTGGGTCGAAGACACCGCAGGCATCGACGAGATGCACGTGCAGCTTGCGCGGGAGCGCACCGCCTACTTCGCCGAGGCAGCGTCCCGATACGTGCGCCCCATCGCCACCCGCCACTTCGACAGCTCTTGGGACATGTTCGACCAGCACCTGTATCCGGGCGGTGCCGTGCGCCTGCACCTGCTGCGCACCGAGCTCGGCGACGGCGCGTTCTGGACCGGAGTGCGGGACTACCTCGCAACGCACCGGGGCCAAGTCGTCGAGACCGATGACTTCCGCCGCATGATGGAACAACACTCGGGCCGCAGCCTCGCCCGCTTCTTTGACGAGTGGTTCCGCAGCCCCGGCCACCCCAAGGTGAAGGCGGACTGGTCCTTCGACTCCGCCGCCAAGCAGGGCCGGCTCAAGCTGCGCCAGACCCAGGCGGACCCCAAGAAGGGCATTGCACTGTTTCACTTCGATGTGGACGTCGCGGTGGAGGCCGCCGATGGGAGCTGGTCGCACCACACCGCCACCCTCGACGGCGAGTCCACCACGCTGCACATCCCCCTCGGACTGCATCCCCGCCAAGTCATCCTGGACCCGAACAGCCGCCTCCCGGTGAAGTTCCGGTTCAAGTCTGGCAGCACCATGGCCCGGCGCACCCTGACCGACTGCCCCTACGTCCGCGGCCGCATCGCCGCAGCTCGCTCACTCGTCGAGAATGGCCGCCTCAAGGATATTGTCGCCATCCGGCACGCATGGTCCGGCGAAGCGCTCTGGGGCGTCCGGGAGTTCTGGGCCACCGCGCTGGGCCGCAGCCTGCACCCCTCCGCGCCGGGCATCCTGGCCGACCTCATCTCCGAAGAGGCCGACCCCCGCGTGCTCCTCGCGCTGTTCAATGCGTCCGCTCGCCACCGCAGCCCCATCTTGGCCCACGCGATTGTGACGTGGCTGGAGGCGCCCGACCGCACCCCCCGGGCCCTCGGCGCGGCCCTCGCTGCACTCGGTGCCCAGCGGGACCCCCAGCACTACCCGCTGCTTGCGGAAGCTGCGGCGGCGCCAGACGGATGGAACGGCTGGGCCCAGCGGGGCGCGGTGAGCGGCCAGGGCAAGACCCGGGACGTCCACTGGATGCCGGCGCTGGTCGCCTGTCTGACCGACCCGGACATCCCCTCGTCCACCCGATGTGCCGCTGCGGAGGCCCTGCCGAAGGCCGTGTCTTGGGCGTCCCCCGGCATCCAGGAGCAAGCGAGGTCCACCCTCGAAGCGGCCCTTCTCGACGAGGACTACGCCGTTCGCATGGCCGCCGGGCGTGCGCTGGGCAGCATCGGCAGCCCGCGATCCCGGTCCGCCCTCGAGGCGCTCAAGAGCCGCGTGTCGGTGCAAGACCGGGCCCGCGTGGAGCGCACCCGGGCCAGCCTGGGTGGCCGGGGTGGCGGTGCTTCTCGCCGGGTGGAAGAGCTCGAGTCCAAGATTGGCGAGCTGCTCACCCGCATCGAGAAGCTGGAGTCTCGCTGAGGCTCAGCCGCCGGTGCGGGCCGCCCAGTCGTCTTCGATGATGGTCTGGGCCCCATCCCAGCTGCTAAAGCCGACATTGCCGTACAGCACGTTCATGTCGGGGTCCACAATCATCCACGCTGGCCACCCGATGTCGCTGCCCGCGTGCTCGGGCATGAACTCGCGGAAGAATGCATAGGTCCAGCCAGTGTCGTAGAGCACGGGATCGGTCAGCTCGTAGGTGTTGACCCAGGACTGGACCGTAGCGTCATCCGGGGTGCCATAGACGTCGGCCAGCCCATTGCCGAGCAGCGTCACCATGCGCACCGGGATGTCCTGGGCGGTCATGCGGGCCTTGAAGGCCTCCGCCTGGTCCGCCATGTTGCGGCAAGGGCCGCAGTCGGCCTGGGAGCTGTCGATGATGAGGTACGAACCGTAAAAGTCGTACAGATCGACCATGTCGCCGCACTGGTCCTGAAAGCGTCCCGCCGGAATGGTGGCACCTGGCGCCATCGGTGCCACGCCCGTCAGCCCGCCCGGGTCGTTGCACTCCCAACCACACGAGTAGACGTCCGAGCGGGGTCCGAAGTGCTCCGGGATCAGCGTGTCCGGGTCTTCCGCCCAAGACGCCGTGCCGGTCGCACTCAACACCATCACGCCCCCATCGGTCAGGTCGTACTCGGAGTCCCATGCCAGGGAGACGGTGTCCCCGGCGCTGGCCGGCGCTTCGAAGGTCGCCAGCACCCCCATCGGCGCTTGGCTGCCCGAAGACCGGTAGAGATCGGCGCCGCCGATGCCCCAGGTCTCGATGCGTTCTACAGTGCCGCCAAACAGTGGCTCGGCGCAGTCCTCGAAGCCACTGGTCATCACTGCGGTCCCCTCCACAATCAGCTCGCAGTCCACGCACACATGGGGAATGTCGACGCGCTGCAGCCCGGTGTAGGTGCGGGTGTACGCGCAGTCCACAAAACCCAAGCCCTCCGCCTCGGCGTCAAAGTCGAGGGTCCACGTGACCTCTGACGCAAGGCGATAGGCCGGCATCAGCGCCACCACGCCCTCCTCGCCCGTCGTGCACGCCGCCTGGACCGCGTCCACCGTCTCTGAGCCGGTCCCTCCGCCGTCACCGCCGTCACTCCCATCACCGCCGTCTGCGCCGTCATCGGCCCCGTCCGTGCCGCCGTCTGCGCCACCATCCTCACCGCCGTCGGCGCTTCCGTCGGCACCGCCATCCGAAGTGCCGTCGTCGCCGCCCTTCTCGTCCTCGGTGCAACCGGTTCCGAAGCTGGCCAAGCACATCAGTGCCGTGAGGACGGGCAACGACAATGCCGTGGCCGAGGACAGACTCGTCGAGCGGGGGGGATGCATAGGACCTCCAGGGGTGCGGACCGCCGGTGCGGGATACGACAGCCTATCCTGAATCCTGACGTGGCAGTGCCGGCGGGGCATCTGGAGCACACCCATGGCCGATGTCCGCAAGTCCCGCGGCCCCCATCCCAACGATCCCACCGTCTTTGGCCCGGCGCGTCACCCAGTGTTGCGGAGCGCCACCCGGCAGCTCGGCTGGTTGCTCGGCGAAGGCTTCAACATCGACGCTGCAGGCCGCTTGGTCGGCGACCACCACCAGCTCAACAAGCGCCAGCGGATGGCCATCGCCCGGGCCGCCTGCGGTCCAGAACTCGGGTTGCGCCGTCAAGCCCAGACCCTCGCTGTCGCTGGGGCACGGGTGGTCATCGACGGCTTCAACCAGCTCGTGCATGTCGAAGCGGCACTCGATGGCGGGGTCATCCTGTGGTGTGCGGATGGGCGCACCCGCGACATCGCCAGCGTGCACGGAACGTGGCGCCGGATTGACCAAACCGGCCATGCACTGGACCTTCTCGTGGCGGCGCTGGCCGACGCAGCTGAGGTGCTGTGGATCCTCGACCGCCCCATCTCCAACAGTGGACGGCTCGCAGGCATGTTGCGCGACCGTGGCATGTCGGTGACGCTCGAGAATGCCGCAGACCACGCACTCGCGGCACTGGCTGCTGAGGGTTGGCGGCTGGCCAGCAGCGATGGTCCGCTGCTCGATCGAGTCTCCGAGTCGGTCGATCTCGCTGGCCCTGTCGTGCGCAGCCTCCGCGAAGACAGCGACCCCCTGGTGGTCAACCTGTTCAGCGGCACCGCGCCGTGGCACCACACCGCCGATTGACAGCGCGCCTTCGCTGCACTATGCCCCGACGGCCTTCTTCTTGGCCGGCGACATCGCCGAAGCCCAAGTGTGGACCCCTCGCCGTCCTGACCCCCACGGGTCTCGGCCCGAGATGCGCTTAGGATGACCGACCCGGCGAGACTCCGTTTGGTTGTCCAAGGCCCGCTGCCCTGTCCCACACGGCCTCTCGCCAGACCATTCCCCTTCACCGACCTTCCGGGTTGCGCCGCACTCGTTGATGTTTGCCTTGCGCCGCGCCCGCCCCTCGTGGAGCTCCCGTGATTGAAGCCATCAGCAACAATTGGCGCACCCTCGAGCGCCCCCGGGCCGTCGAGCGTGCCTCCCGTTCCAACAACCGGCATGGCAAGTTTGTCATTCGGCCCCTGGAGCGCGGCTTCGGGACGACCCTCGGCAACGGACTTCGCCGCATCCTCCTGTCGACCCTTCAGGGCGCCGCCATCCGCACGGTTCGGTTTACCGGCCTTCCCGAAGGCGCCGACACCATCGTGGGTGTTGTCGAGGACATCACCGACCTCCAGCTCAACTTCAAGGGCGTACGCTTCCGCACCACGGCCACCGAGCCCATCGCCGGCCGCGTGAAGAAGACCGCTGCCGTCGGTGAGACGGTCCAGGTTGTTGCGGGGGACATCGAGTTCGACGGCGACATCCAAGTGCTCAACCCCGAGCATGTGCTGGGCACCGTGACCGAAGGCGGCACCCTCGCCGCCGAGATCCGGGTGGAGATGGGCTCCGGCTACAACGGCGCGACCAACGCACCGTCGACCGAGCCCGGCACCTTCACCCTCGACGCACTGCACAGCCCGGTCGAGAAGGTCCGCTACGTCGTCACCAACGCCCGCAAGGGCCAGCGCACCGACTACGATCGCCTCGCGCTGGAGATCTGGACCGACGGCAGCGTCCGCCCCGAAGACGCACTGACCTGGTCGGCCCGCATCTTCCGCGAGCAGATGCAGGTCTTCATCGACTTCGAGGAAGAGCCAGAGCCGGTCGCCTTCGAAGAGGCGGGCCACTCCGACTTCCCGCCGGAGCTCAGCCTGCCCGTCGGTGAGCTTGAGCTGTCGGTCCGCTCCGCGAACTGCCTCAAGAACGCCAACATCGAGTACGTCTGGCAGCTTGTTGAGAAGTCCGAAGCCGAGATGCTCAAGATCAAGAACCTCGGCCGCAAGTCGCTCAATGAGATCAAGGATCTGATGACCGACTGCGGACTCCAGATGGGCATGGACCTCACGGGCTTCAACAAGAACGTCTGAGCTTCCTGCACAAGAAGAGCGCCCCCCGCCAGAGCCACTCCAGCTCTGACGGGGGGCGTCTTTCGTCTTGACCAACCAGCGCCAGAACACCGACCGGCGAGGTGTTCTCGCCGACCGAGGCAGTGCTCCCTACACGCCCAGCCGGACCGCCACAGCTTCCCGCTCCAGCTGGGCCGCGCCGGTCAACAGTGCCCACGCGATGTCGGCCACCCGGCGGGCTTGCGGTTGCGAAAGCGGTCCGCCCTCGGCCCAAGCGTTGAACGCCCCCATGGAGGGGCCACACCAGATCTGGTAGTCCCGGGCCCGGCCCGCTTCTCCCGTGCGCGCCCACCGGCTCGACATGCCCAGGTACCAGCGGAAGACCAGGGCCATCTTCAGCTTGGGGTCCTGGCGTGCACGCTCCGCCCGCGCGGGCTCCCGCGCTTGCCAGAACGCCTCGGTCTCGGTCCAGATCTCTGCGATGGGGCGGCCGAGCGTGCTGCGCTCCAGCTTGGCCCGCAGGGCATCGGGAATGTCGTCCAGTCCGTCATACTCGCGGTACACCTCGTACAGGCGACGGGCCCGCTGAGCATACATCGTCCCCCGGGACAGCACCTGGACCTGCGCGCCGAGCTCAAACATGTCGGGCGCAGGCCCTTGGGCCACATCGGCCATCGTGGCCTCAGCGAGCATGGTCTTCACCCGATCGCTGGTGCCCGCCTCCACCGTCGACTGGTTGATGGAGCCGGTGAGCACGTAGTCGGCGCCCAAGGCAAACGCCGCATGCACCGACGCCGGCGTGCCCAATCCCCCCGCGGCCCCGATGCGGGGGTGAATCCCCCGAGCTGCATAGCCATGGGTCACCACGAGGCGGTCGCGCAGGTCCCGAAACAAGGGGACCAACACCATCAGCGCCCGTCGGTCGGTGTGTCCGCCAGAGTCGGCTTCGGCGGTGATGTCTTCCGCGACGGGCAGCGTGGCCGCGAGCTTGGCCTGCTCTGGCGTCAAGGCACCCCGCTCCACCAACACATCGAGCAAGCTGGCCGGTGGCGGGGCCAGGAAGCGCTCCGCCACTTCGGTTCGGCTGACCTTGGCGAACACCGGGCGCAGGCCCGTGACCCCACCCCCGGGGGCCGGCTGCAGACCACCAAATCGGTAGCGCAAGACGGCCGGCGTGAGCGTCATGAACGCACTCGCCGAGATCGCGGGAACACCCCGCTTGAGGTACAGATCGACGGTGCGTTCTTCGACGGCGGGCTCGTCGGGGTTGTGCAGCAGGTTGGCCCCCCACGGTGCTCCCGCCGGCAGGGCCGCCTGGATCTCGGCCAGCGCAGCATCGACCTGGGTCAGCGGCAGTCCACCGGCCCCAAAGAACGCAAGCAGCTGCTGGCGAGCCATCGCGATGACCAGCGGCGCCGAAGCGATGCCCCCTGCCATCGCGCCCGCCACATAGGCAGCCCGCACACCGTGGGCACGGCAGAAGGCAGCGCTTCCGAGCGCAGTCGCCGGGACCGCCGGGACCACCCCCTCCGGTCGGCCGGGCGCGCCCCCCATCGGATAGAGCTGCCCCTTGAAGACCTCGTGAGCATGGTCAATGTCTGCGAGGGCGGCAGCGCGGTCGAGGGGACGAGCGGCCACACCCACTGGCGCGCTTGGGCGGACCGGGTCCACCACTGGCAAGGCACCGCCGCCGGGCAGGGGCACCTCGACAAGGGGCACTGGCAGACGATCTTCGTAGGTCGGCCCGTCCGCCCAAGTCACCCGAACCGTGCCGGTCTGCCCCACCCGCCGCAGCTCCAGAGCACAGCCTGGGTCGCGCAAGTGGAGCGTCTCCCCATCGTGGAGGGCACCCAGTGCTGGCCGAAGTCCAGCCCGCTCCACACCTTGCGCGAGCCCTCCGCCAGAGCCCTCCACCGTCGCCGAGGCGCCCGGCCCTGCGTCCAGGGTCGCCTGCGCCGCGCCATACGCCACACGGATTGCATCGAGTCGCGCAGAAGCCCCATGGGTGGGGGCATCACCTTGTGTTCCGGCCGACATGGGCTCCTCCTGCAACCGCCGTCCGGTCGCCGGCGTCCGCTAACGGGCTGGGTGGCCCTCCGGCGCCCGAGTGAGCCAGGTCGTGTCGTTCACCCGCGCTTCAATCCCTTCGAAAAAGCGCCCCACGTGCAGCCCATCGGCGAGCCCGTGGTGCACCTGAATCGACACCGGCGTCACCACGCGGGTGCCCCTGGCGCCTTCAATGCGCGAGAACCGGCCCCAGGTGATGCGGGGAATGCTGTCAACGCGCGGCCGCCAGGACGCATGCTGGAAGCCTGTGAAGTGGACCCAGGGCACGCAGGAGACATAGAGCAGGTCGTCCACGTCCAGACCCTCGGCACCCAAGCCGCCGTCACTGGGGCGCTTCAGCTCGGCACCCACCGCCGCCTCGAAGCGGTCAAAGTCACCGTCGTGGCGCACCCCGCGGTACTCGTACTGCTCGCCGACCAAGGTCGTGAACGACGGATGGACCGTCCGGTGGCGCACCACGGCCTCTCCGCGGATGCGGGTGCGAAGCTCGGGAATGCTGTTGGCCACCCACGTCACGGCATGAAGCATCGCCGCAAAGCGAGAGCGTCCGCTCGCCCCAGCTGCCCCGTGCATCACCGTGATGTCCACGTCCGCAACAATGTGAAAGTGGGGATTGTCGAAGTCCCGGAAGAACGCAAGGTGCTTGGCGCGCGGCCAGGACTTGAGATCCACATGCTCCAGCCCAGGCTCTTGCACCATCATCCGTTCCCCCATCCGCCCCGGGACCCGCCCCGCCGTCGCGGCTCATGGGCGCCTATCCCCTTGCCCCCACGGTCGCTCTGGGCCGGGGTGTGGCCCGCGAAGGCCCACTCGCGCTACTGTGCAACCCCGCCTCTGTTCCCTGCCCTTGACCGCGGCCCCCACGCCAGCTCTCTGGCCGCGCACTCCACCGCACCGCCCCCCGCCTGACCATGCCCACCGCACCGGACATCGAGCCGGTCGCCCTCCACGAGGCGACCCGGCACCGCTACCTCAACTACGCCCTCAGTGTCATCACCAGCCGCGCCCTGCCGGACGTGCGAGATGGCCTGAAGCCCGTCCAAAGGCGCATTCTCTATGCGATGGACGCCAACCTAAAGCTGCGCCCGGACTCTCGATTCCGCAAGAGCGCTGCGGTGGTTGGCGAAGTAATGGCCAAGTACCATCCGCACGGCGATCAGAGCATCTACGACGCGCTGGTCCGCATGGCCCAGCCGTTCTCCTTGCGACACCCGCTGGTGGATGGTCAGGGCAACTTCGGTTCGCTCGACGGGGATCCCCCGGCAGCGATGCGGTACACCGAGTGCAAGCTGCAGCCCCTCGCCATGGAGCTGCTCAGCGAGATCGGCCAGCGCACCGTCGACTTCCGGCCCAACTACGACGGCCAGCACGATGAACCTGTGGTCCTCCCCGCTCAGCTCCCCCAGCTCCTGATCAACGGCGCTGAGGGGATTGCCGTCGGCATGGCGACCCGCATTCCGCCCCACAACCTGGGCGAAGTGGTCGATGCGTGCGTGTCGATGATCGACGACCCCAACGTCGAGATTTCCACCCTCTGCAAGCTTGTCAAAGGCCCCGACTTCCCCACCGGCGGCGTCATCCTCGACGACCCGGAAGCCATCGCGTCCATCTATGAGACCGGTGGCGGCAGCCTGCATGTCCAGAGCCGCTGGACCACCGAGAAGAGCGGTCGCAAGGACCATGCCATCATCACCGAGATCCCCTACAGCGTGAACAAGGCCACGCTGGTCGAGCGCATCGGTGGGCTGGTCGCCGACCGGAAGCTGCCCCAAGTGGTCGACGTGAGGGACGAGAGCACCGACGTGGTGCGCATTGTCCTCGAGCTGCGCAGCGCCGGTGATGCGGCCGCCGCAATGGCCTACATCTTCAAGCACACCCCGGCCCAGACCACGTGGCCGGCCAACCTGACGTGCTTGATTCCCGACAAGGGCTTCTCCCACCCGATTCCGGTGCGTGCCGACCTGCGCACCATCATTCGGGCGTGGCTCGACTTCCGCCTGGAGACGGTCACTCGACGCTTCCAGTACGAGCTCGAGAAGCTGCTGGAGCGCATCCACATCCTCGAGGGCTTCGCCGCCATCTTCGCGGACTTGGACCTCGCCATCTTGTTGATTCGTGAGTCCGAGGGCCGCCGCGACGCCCGCGACAAGCTCATGGAACACTTCGACATCGACGACATCCAGGCCGACAAGGTGCTGGAGCTGCAGCTCTACCGCCTCGCAAAGCTGCCGGTGGCCGACATCCTCGACGAGCTTGAGCAGAAGCGGGAGCGCGCTGCCGAGATCCAGGCCGTCCTCGACTCCCAAGTGGAGCTGTGGTCCCATGTCCGTCGGGAGCTGGTCGACCTGCGCCAGCAGTACGCCGAGCCCCGCCGCACCACCCTCGGCGCCGCGGCCGCACCCGACGTCGAGTACGAAGAAGCCGACTACATCGTGTCCGAAGAGGCCTTCCTCATCGTGACCCGCGAGGGCTGGATCAAGCGCCAGGGCTCGTTCACCGAGCTGGACCGCATCCGCACCCGAGAGGGCGATGAGATCGGGTGGCTGCTGCCTGGAAACACCCGCAGCACGGTCACCTTCTTCTCGGACCAGGGCTCGGCGTACGGCATGCGCATGACCGACGTGCCCGCGACCACCGGCTACGGCGACCCGCTCCAAAAATTCTTCAAGCTGACCGATGGCGAGAAGATTGCCGGCGTGGTGCTTCACGACGAAGCGTCGATGCCCAAGCTGTCGCCATTCGTCGAAGTGGAGGACGTGGGCGCCCCCGACCTCGCGCCGCCCCACGGCGTCGCGGTGACCGTCGAAGGGCGGGTGCTTCGGTTCCCCCTCGCGCTGCACGCCGAGCCTTCCCAGCGCACGGGTCGTCGTTTCATGCGCGTGGACACCGGTGAACAGGGCGTTCTCATCGTCGGCATCAGTGTCGGTGGCGAGCACTTGAGCGTCGCCACCCACGACGGCAATGCGTTGTGCTTCCCCGTCACCGAGGCGGGCATCCGCAAGGCCGCTGCCCGGGGCATGCAAGCCATCAAGCTCAAAGACGGAGACAGCGTGCTGGCCGCCGCCGTGGTGTTCGGGGACGACGTCGGGGTCGAGGTTGTCACCAATCGCGGGCGGGAAGTCCGGGTGGACGCCAAGCACTACCTGGGCAGCCGGGCCAGCCGGGGCACCGCCGTCATTCGCCGGGGAGGCTTCGCCGAGTGGCGCCGAGGTCCAGTCCGGGGCGACCTGCTCAACCAAGGCGAGGAGTAGGCCATGACCAAGCGCTACACCGCCGCCGACATTGAGCAGCTCGAAGGCATCGACCACGTCCGGCGACGTCCGGGCATGTACATCGGCGGCACCGACGAGTCCGGCTTCCACCACCTGCTGTGGGAAGTCGTCGACAATGCCGTCGACGAGGCCATGAACGGCCATGCCAGCCTCATCAAGGTCACCCTCGAAGCCGACGGCCGCACGGTCAGCGTCAGCGACAACGGCCGGGGCATCCCCGTCGACAAACACCCGAAGACCGGCAAGTCGGGGCTGGAAGTCATCCTCACCAGCCTGTTCTCGGGCGCCAAGTTCGACAACAAGCAGTACGCCGCTGCGGGGGGTCTGCACGGTGTGGGCGCGGCGGTCGTCAACGCCCTGTCCGAGCAGCTAGAGGCGACGGTGCTCCGGGACGGCGGCACCTGGCATCAGGTCTTCCGCCGTGGGCGGCCCCGGGGCGGCATCGTCCGCCAGGGCAACAGCCGTGGGTCCGGGTCCACCCTGCGCTTCACGCCCGATCCCGAGATCTTTGGTGAGCAGAGCTTCGACTCCCAGACCATTGTCGAGCACCTGGAGATCAGCACCTTCCTGAACCGTGGCCTGCGGGTGGTCTTTGACGACCAGTCCACAGGCACGAAGCACGACTTCCACCACGAGGGTGGGGTTGGTGACTTCCTCAAGCGGGTGGTGACCGAAGCCAAGGTCCAGCCGTCCACGGACGCCACCTTCGCCCTGACCAAAGACAGCGACCCGCGGCTCGACATCGCGGTGTGCTGGACCGACGCCCCCCGCGAGAAGGTCCAGACCTTCGTCAACGGCATCCCCACCCGCCAGGGCGGCACCCACGAACAAGGCCTCAAGGACAGCATTGTCAAGGCGGTCCGCTCGTGGTTGGTGGTGCACGAGGGTGTAGTCCCCAAGTCGATCAAGCTCACGGCCGAGGACATCCGCGAGGGGGTCTTTGCCATCGGCAGCATCTTTGTTGCGCGGCCCCAGTTTCAGGGCCAGACGAAGGACCGGCTGAACAACCCTGAAGTGCGCTCTCAAGTGGAAAGCTTGGTGCGCCCCGCGCTGGAGCGGTGGCTGCTGGAGAACCCCAGCCAAGCCGACGCCATCGTCAGCCGCATCGTGCTCGCCGCCAAAGCCCGCATGGCCAGCCGGGAGGCGACCAGCCAAGTGCGCCGCAAGTCCGCGGTCAGCCGCCGCCTGAACCTGCCCGGCAAGCTGGCAGACTGCGCGACATCCGATGCGCGCAAAGCAGAGCTGTTCATCGTTGAGGGCGACAGCGCCGGCGGCTCGGCCAAGCAAGCCCGGGACCGGCACTTCCAAGCCATCCTGCCGCTGCGAGGCAAGGTGCTCAATGCCGAGCAAGCCAGCTTGAAGAAAGTGGTCGCCAACAATGAGCTGTCCGACATCGTCAAGGCCCTCGGATGTGGCCTCGGCAAGGACCTGAAGCCCGACCGACTCCGGTACCACAAGATCGTGTTGCTGATGGACGCCGACAGCGATGGCCACCACATCGCGACGCTGTTGTTGGCCTTCTTCTACCGCTATCTCAAGCCCCTCATCACCCTCGGTCACGTCTATTTGGCCCAGCCCCCGCTGTACCGCATCGACGCCGGCAAGAAGACGTGGTGGGCATCCGACGACAAAGAGCGGGCCCGCATCCTCAAGCGCTTGCCGCCCCGGATGACGCCCGAGATCAGCCGCTTCAAGGGCCTCGGTGAGATGATGCCGAAGACGCTGTACCAGACGACCATGGACCCCGAGAAGCGGCGTCTGCAGCGGGTGGACATCCCCGATGGTGCCCGCCTAGAGACCGAGCAGGTCGTCAGCGATCTGCTCGGAAAAGACCCGAAGACTCGCTTTCGCGAGATCACCCAGTGGATGGGCATTGTCAAGGATCTGGATGTGTAGCAACGGCCGGGCGCCTTCAAGGTGCCAGGCCGTGTGGATCCCCTGAACCAGCGGATCCGCGGTGGGTAGCCCCCCCGGGTGGCCGGCACATCGACCGGCGGATAGCGCCTCAGGAACGAGAAGTACAGGATTCGTGGAACCCGCGCGAGACAACGAGGGCCTCATGTTTGGTTGGTTCCTGCGGCTCCTTGGCTTCGCCCGAGATGTGCCCTCAAGCGACGCCCCGCCGGCCCCAGCGGCAGCACCGGTGACGAGACCTGGGCAACCCCTCCCGGTTGTGCCATCTGAAGATGGGTCGGCCGAGCTGCCCGTGTTGGTCGGCGAACAACGCCGGGGCCCGCCCCCCTGGGACCGCTCAACGGTGGCCCCCGCGATGGAGCCCACTGTGGTCCGGCGTCGGCTGCGCCAGGAGCTGGAGGCCCTCGCGGCCGAGACTCCCCCGGGCGGCGACCGCGACTTCGCCGAGCGCCTGCTCAAGCTTGTGGAAAATGACAAGCTCGACCTGCCGCCCTTTCCCGACGTCGCCCGTGAGCTCGATGAGCTGCTACAGCGCACCACCACCGACATCCTCCAGATCGCGCGGGTGGTGGAGCGGGACCCTGGGCTGGTGCGCCGCGTGTGGACCCACGCCCGCAGCGCGATGTACAGCTCCGCCCCCCGCAGTCTCCACCACGCCGTCGCCCGGGTGGGCCTCGACGCCTTGTGGCGGATTGGCATGAGCGTGTGCCTGAACGACACGGTGTTCCGGGTGGAGGGCTACCAGGGCCAAGCCGCCCAAGTGCGGGAGCACGGCATCATCACCGCCGAGGTGGCGGCCATGATCGCTGGAGAGCGCCGGGGCTCGCTCTACCTTGCGGGCTTGCTGCACGGCGTGGGCGATCTCATTCTGCTGCGGTGTGCGTCCGACACCAAGCGCAGCGGCCCAAGCCTGGTGATGCTGGCAAAGGTCGGCGACACCACCCGTGCGTCGCTCGGGGTGCTCGTCGCCCACTCGTGGAAGCTCGACGATGTCGCCGTGGCGGGCATCGGCTTCCACGGGGACGCCGACGGAGCCCCCCGAAGCCAGCAGCGGGGAGCCCGGATCATCCGCGCCGCTGTGGTGGCGTCGTATGGGGTGCGCCTCAAGGCGGAGGGCATCAGCTATGACAATGCCGATCCTGTCGCGATTATCCAGGCGCTCGGCTTTGACGGCAACCAAGCGATGGAGCGGGCCTCGACCATCTACGCCGAGCTGCGGGACGCCGAGCCGGCCGACGCCTGAGTCCCTCGACCTGGCCCGCCTGGATGGGACGGTCCTGCAGACAGCCCCTGCCATGCGGTGCTCGCCCGCCGGATGGCGGCGTGGGTGTCGAACAACAGGTCGGTGACCCCCTCCAGCGCGGCCAGCCCCCCACAGTCCACGCCGGCCATCGCCTCTTCGGCGGTGTGGCTGGCGATGCTTGCCACGTGCACAATGAGCGCTGGGAGGCGGCGGTCGATGGGTGCGGCGCCCGGGTTGGGGTGAAAGCCGATGCCAGCCGCCACACCACCGCCGAGGTCCCACGCTTGGGCCATCAACACGCCGATCGACGGGTGGTGGTGCCGCACAATCCGCTCCAACAGCGCGGTGTCGGGCAGTGGGCCCGCCGGCAGGCACCGCAAGATCATCAGCACCCCGGCCTTGTGGAGCAACGCGGCCAGATAGGCGTCGCTGCGGTTGTTTTCAGACAACCAAGCGGCCACCTCAGCAGCGACCAGCCCATGCTGACGAAGCCGCTCAATGCGGGGCTGGTAGCGGCCCACACGAAACACAGGAGCGTGCATGCAGGCCGACATCACCACGCGCCACAGGGCGTCGTAGCCAATCCTGGCGATGGCATTGTCCAGCGACGTCGCGCCGCGCGCGAAGTGGACGTTGTGGGCCGCGCCCCAGACCCGGCGGACCAGATCCGGATCCCGCCGAACCAGGGCTGCCACTTGCAGCACTGAGGGCTCCGGCCCACGCAGCATCCGGTCCAGTCGCAGCGCAACATCGGGAAAGACCGGAAGGCTGAGCTTCTCCTCACCGAGCATCCGGACGAGGTTGGTGAGCAGCTGGCGGTCCGGCGGAGAAGGCTTCCGATCGAGCTCTTCAAACAGGGACCGCAGCAAGCCGGCACGCAGCAACCCGCCGTTCAGCGTGGACGCGGCGCGCACCCCGCTCCATGGCTCGACCGATCGTGGCCGTGCATCTTCGGGCTTTCGGGGCGGCGGCCGCTTAGCGAGCGTCGATCGGGGGCGGGAGACTGCCGGGTCGGCGGTCGACATCAGCCCAAGCCAGCGCAAGACATGCTGCAGCAGCGTATCTTGCGGTCGGCGGTCGGCGTCGGGACCAGGCATGCCCGTCTCGCTGGGGGTGGATGCACGGGCAAGCCCGCTTCACCCCTCGCCGTAACGCAAAGCTCGATGCGTCCGAAGGCCCATGGTCTCGCAGGCGGTGGACACCCGACACCCGCGGACTGGGTCGCCTATCGCCCTCGGCCTGCCCGACGGCGGTCCTTGCGGCCACCCATCGGGACGCGCTCCAGCGTGGACTCGACCTGCCCCATCGCGACGACCGAGTAGTCGGCCGTGGGGTCGATGCGTTGCACCCAGTCGTGGTCGATCCGCGGGCGCATCAACACGTCGGGGCGCAAGGCCCGAAAGCCAAAGCCGCCCTCCATCACGTACAGGGCGTCGTCCGTCACGAGGTAGCCGGCCTCGCCCACAAACATCAGCAGCTCATAGCCACGGACCGCGCGGAACGACTGTCCGACCTCACCGCTCATGGCGCCCATCAGCGGCGCCCTCACCTCGATCACGTCCCCCGGAACCCGGGGACCGCGCAAGCACGAATTCACCAGCACGGTGAGCACCTCGAGGCGCACGCCGTCGACGAGCTCCTCATGGCTGGTGAGCACCTCACCCTGGATGACCAAGGAGGCCGCGCGGGCATAGCTATCCAGCTCCGCCTGCGTGTCTTCAGACCGCTCGCTGACCAGCTCGGCTTCAAAGCCACCGTCGGGAAACAGGAGCTCCTCGACCGTCTCGGCACGAATGTGGTCCGTGCGGGCTTCGGGAGCGAGCGCCCGGGCGGAGGCTGGGGCGCTCAAGATGAGGGAGAGCAAAGTGGCGTACATGCGGCTGGCTCCGAAGAAGGGCGTACCTCAGAGTACGGAGCCACCGGGGCCCAGCATGAGACCCGACGCCCACAAAGCCTCGGCAGGCGGGATCCCCGATCAGTGCGGGCGCTCCGGCTGGCACTGGGGGCACCAGAATGTCGACCGCCCCGACTGGACCCGACGAGCCACCGGGGTGGCACATCGCAAGCACGGCTTGTCGGCCCGCTGGTACACAGCGAAATTGTTGGAGCCGCCGTGCTGCACAAAGTAGACCTCGTCGCCACTCTCGGTCTGAAGCACGCGGTCGATGAACCGGGGCACGCTGTCCGCGAGGCGGTCCCAGTCAGCCAGTGCGAGGTCGGATGCGGTGTCAAAGGGAGACAGCCGCGCCAGCCACAGGATCTCGCTGGCCGCGATGTTCCCCAGGCCGGCGACGCGGTGCTGGTCCATCAACACGGTCTTGAGCGGCCCTCGGGATCCGTTCAAGCGCCCAGACCACCAGGCCCCGGCTCGCCGCATCGGCCAGGGCTCCGGCCCTAGCTTGCGCGATGTGAAAAACAGCTCCAAGTCAGCATTCTCGATGAGCCACACCTCACCCAGGCACCGGCGATCATCAAACACCACCGCCGGTGGGCCGGTGCCCTTCAGGTGAAGCCGAAGCCGCACCCGACGCCCGGCCGCGCCATCGTCCAGGACGACCTTGCCGGTCATGCGAAAGTGGAGGACCAGCACCCACTCTCGGGCAGCGGTGGGCCCGTCTGCTTGATCCCCCCGGGGGTCCGCGAGGTGGACCGTGGCATACTTGCCCCGCCGCCGGACCTCCCCAACGACCAGACCCACGACCGGGTTGAGGTCGGGATGGTCCTTCACAAGCCGGGGATCGATGAGCTCCACTGCGCCCACCGTGCGGCCGCCGCACCACCTCGCGAGGTTGCGGCCCATGATCTCCACCTCTGGCAGCTCCGGCATGGCCCCTCCTGTGGTACCGGCGTCGGTCTGTAGCGCACTGGATTCGGCAGGGGCAGCGTCCGGGCGGCGGTTGTTGACGGTGGCGGGGGGTGACGGTTGTCGGTGACGGAAGTCCGACAGGCTGGACACCTGACTGTTGAAATATCAATAACTTATGAATGGCATAGCCCTTGCCAGGAGGGAGGCACCCACTTGGGTTCAGACCGGGGCCACCCATGAATCGCCCGCTTCCGACACTGTCTCCCGGCCTTCAAGCCGTCGGGGTCGTCGCCGTCTATGCCTTGCTCGCGGCAATTGTCATGGGCGATGCAGCGTGGTCGCCGATGTCTGCATTGGTGGGCATGCCGTCCATCGACAGCTTCGACACCGTCACCCTGCGTCGGGTGGTGCCGGAGTCGCTGTTCGGCAGTGACCACCGCAGCACCGCGGCGTTCTTTCCGACCGGCATGGCCGGGCTGGACCTCGCGCCGAACCTGCTCGACCACCTCACTGCGGCTCCCCTGGTGGCCCTGCTGCCGTTCCCACTGGCGGACAACCTCTGGTGGTGGCTGCTGCTCACCGGCACAGGGCTCGCCGGCCACCGCATGGCGACGGCCCTCACGCCCACGGCCCACGGGGGCTGGATCGGTGGCGTGGGGCTCATCAGCTGCGAGGCCCTGGTACGAGACGTCACCCTCCACCATGCGCCCCAGGCGATGCTCTTCGGTGCTCCGCTGCTGGTCGTCTCGGTGTTGGCCGCGACGTCCGCAACTAGCCCGCTGAAGCGCTACCGCAGCGCCGCTTGGGCCGGGCTGTGGCTGTCCGTCACCGCCCTCGCCTACTGGTATGCGGGCATGTTCCTGGTCCTGGGTGCCTTGCCGTTGCTCGCCCGGCTCTCCCACCGCCAGCTCGCCGTGGTGGCGGCCGTGATGGTGGTGCTCTGTGCCCCCTTCTTGCTTCCGCAGCTCCTCGCCTGGGACACTCGACCGCTCACGGCCGGCATGACCTTGGCCCCGCCCCAGGGCGTACCCGCCTCGTTCTCCGCGCTTGCCGACAGTGCCCAGTTCGAGGCGTGGCACGGGGTCGATCCGGGGTTCATGTTCCGTGCCAGTCCCAGCGACATCTCCAACCGCCAGTCCGTCGCCTTGGTGTTCGCGGCAGCCCTGGGGTGGCGTGTGGTGCCCCGGTGGCAGCGGTGGGCCTTTGGCTGGATGGCGGTGCTCGGGTCGGTGATGGTGCTGGGCCCGGCCCTTCGATGGGGGGATGAGCTCGTGCTGATCGGCGGCCACGCGGTGTCGCTGCCGTTCGCTTGGCTGGGGGAGCTCCACCCCTTCTTGGACCGCCTGACCTGGCCAGAGCGCTGGGGCTGGCTCATCCCACTGGGCTTGGTGGGCCTTGCATCCCACGCGCCCCGCCCTGCGCTGTGGGCGGGCCTCATCTTCATCGAGAACTTGTTGGTGTCCCACAACCTGCCCGTGCTGGCCGACGATGTGCGCCACTCGATGTGTTGGCGAGACATCTCCGGAACCCGTGGTGCGGTGCTGGAGCTGCCACTGGACCGCCGGGGCATCGAGGCGGCGGCGGTGGCGACCCACGGGCGCATCCACGGCCGGCCCATGGTGAACCCCATGCTGTTGCCGCCGAGTGTGCAACCGCCAGCGGCCTGGACCCAGTGGACCACCGAAGAGCCATTGGTCGCCTGGCTCGCCACCATCGAGCGGGCCTCCAAGGTCGAAGATCCCGGCGCAGAGGCCGTTCGCAGCCTCCGCCAAGCTGGCGTGGGCGTGATCGCCATCGACGTCGAGCCCGGCGGCGCCCTCAGCGAAGGGCGACTGCAGCGCCTGCGCACGCTCGTGTCTCGCCACCTCGGCCCCCCCATCGATCTGGGCTGTGCATGGGTCTGGTGGCTCGACACCGACGCTCCGCCACCGGTGGCCGTGGAGGACCCTGCCGCCTGGCGCGCAGCAGCGAAGGCATGGAAGGAGAACCATCCGGCGCCCCGCGTCGACACGCTGATCGCCCCCGCCTATGACCGCTTGCGGTCCCCTCCTGCGGGAAAGACCGAATCGGGTGGTGGACAATGACCTGCATGTCGACATCCACCCCCACGTCGCCCTCGGGCGCCACCACGGTTGACCTCGCCCGTCGCAGCCGTCGCATCCGGTTCATTGAGGTGCTCGGCAAGGGTGGGTTCGGTGCGGTCTACCTGGCCGATGTCATCAGCGACGACGACTTCGTCCAGCGAGTCGCCATCAAGATCCTCAGCGCCGACATGAGCGCCATCGCGGACTTCGCTGCGCGCCAGCGGGACGAGGCCCGGTTGCTGGGCCGCATGGTCCACGACAACATCGTTCGGGTCTTCGACATGACCGAGCTGGACGGCCGTCCCGCCGTCATCATGGAGTATGTCGAGGGCATCGACATGGCCCAGCTCCTCAGCCGAGGTCCGCTGCCTCCGCGCGCGGCGTTCCAGATCGTGGCCCATGTGGCCGGGGCGCTTCAGGCAGCACGACTGACCCCCGACCCCCACACCGGCGCGCCGCTGCACGTCGTGCATCGCGACATCAAGCCGGCCAACATCCTGCTGTCTCGCCACGGCGGGGTGAAGGTGCTCGACTTCGGCATTGCCAAAGCTTCGTTCGACCGCGAGGGCCAGACCGGCTCGGTCCAGTTTGGCACCACCCGCTACATGGCACCGGAGCAGTGGCTCTACAGCGCCGTGTCCCACAAGGTCGACATCTTCGCCCTCGGCGTCAGCTTCGCGGAGGCGCTGGCTGGGCGTCCCATCACCCGTGCCCCCCTCCAGCCCGAGTCGTTCCAAACCCACATCGATGCCGTGGTGAACACCATCACCGCCGACCGGTGGACCGACGCCGTGCGCGCCGATGTGGCGGGCTTGCTCCACAGCATGCTGGCGTTCAACCCCGATGACCGCCCCGATGCCGGTGCGGTGGCGGATGCTTGCTTGCGCTTGGCCGACACGATTCCCGGCGAGTCGGCCACGCGGTACGCCCGGCGGGTGGTGCCTGCCTTGGTGGAGCGGCGCCGCGAGCGGTTCCGAACCATGCCGCTGCCCCAGTCGATGTCGGTGGAGCAGCCGTTGCTGGAGGTCGGACCGAGCGCGGCGCTGCCGGACTCAGCCGTCGACATCTCCGACCAGGGCGTCTTGTCCTCGGCGGCCGCGCCGGGTGCACTGCCCGCCGAGGGGCCCGTCCCAGAGCCGGGCAACGAGGCCACCCTGGTTCGTCCCCTCGATGACCCGCCGCCGGCTTCCCGTCGGTGGCTCCCCGTTCCGATCATCGCCGCATCTGCCGTGCTGGTGGTTGTTTTCGTATGGCTCGCGGGGGACTGGCGTACCCCCGCAGCCGGTGCGCCGCGCATCGTCGCGCCGGCCTCACGGGACGTGCCGACCGTGCTCGCGGACGACCCTTCGCCGGTGCCCCAGCTGACGGTGGCAGCCCCCACGGCCAGCGCAGGGCCCAAGCCGCACCCACCGGAGACCGCGCCCAAGCCCAGCCCCGCCCGTCCCTCCACTTCAGCCAGTGCCGAGCGCACCCCTGCCCCCGACGCGACCGAGACTCAGGCGCCAGCAGCCCCGGCACCGGCCGGCGCCCAGCCAGAGGCTTCCCCACCGCCTGCGCCTCCAGCTGCAAGCGGCCCCCCGCTGCCCATCACGCTCACATCCACCCCGTACGGCGCCACCGTCACCATCGACGGCCGAACGCTCGCTGGCCAGACCCCACTGCGGGACGTCGTCGTGGCCGGCGGTCGACACCAGCTGCGCATCGAGGGGCCCGGCGGCACCTGCACCGGAACCATCCGGGTGAGTGCGGCACGGACCAACACATTCCTATGCACTCTCGCGGATGGCAAGATCTCCGCGCGCCAGTAGCTGCCCGCAGACGAGCCCCCCACATCGGAACCGGCATGCCCCGCATTGTCCACGCGCTGTCCTCGCTCTGCCTGCTCCTCGGCCCCACGGTCGCCCATGCAGGTCCCGCTCCAGACTCGACCCGGTGCCCTGTCCTCGAAGAGGCCCTGGTGGTCGGTGAGCGCCTCGTGGTCGACGGGCCCGCAAGCGAGGGCCTCTCGGCCGAAGAAGCGATCGCAGAAGTCCAGCTCGCATTGGCCTGCGCGCCGCCCGCCGCAACCACGGATGTGGCTCGGGTGCTGCGGCTTCAGGGAGCACTCTGGGTGCAGCAAGGCGCCCAAGACGAGGCCGACCTTGCCTTCGCCAGCGCGGCCCGCCTCGATCCCGCCGGATGGACGCCCAGCTTCGATGCCCAGCTGCTCGCCCGCTTTGAGGCCGCAGGCACCCGCTCCGCCCAGCTCGGCAGTGGCCGGTTGCGCTTGGAGCCGGCGCCGCCGGATGCCTTTTCGACCTGGCTCAACGGGGAAGAGACCACGCTGCCCGCGATGGTTCCCAGCGGCCTCCACCTCGTCCAAGTGGTTGCCTCCTACGACGCACCCGCCGCACCCGGGGTCTCCCGGAGTGCCCGCCTCGCGCTGGTCTTCGATCAAGACGATCTCGTGGTCGATCCCGGTCCGGTCCCGCTGACGCCCCCATGGCTCGACACCGGCTCAGCGATGCCGGCTGCCCCAAAGGGCCCATCGGTCGCACGCATCACACTGCTCGCCAGTGGCGGGGTCCTCGCCGTGGGCAGCGGGGTCACCGCACTGCTCGCCCGCGCCCAGTCCGACCGGGCCACGTCAGCCACGTCCAGCTTCTTGAAGAACCCACCGTCGGGGGATGCGGCGTTCACCAAGGGGCAAAAAGCCACCCTCGACGAGATCGACAGCGCCGAGGCCGCGCAAAAAGTGTACGCCGTGTCCACTTGGGCCCTGCTCGGGCTGGGCGTGACATCGGTCGGGGTCGCCTTCGTCTTCTGAGCGTCGGCCGTGATGAACCCAGCGCCCTCAGCGACCGAGGACCTGCTTCACCGCCGCGACCACCGCGTCATGGAACCGGCCGTTCGTGACGATGACCCCTTTGTTCTGGGTCAGGCCCCGGCCGAGGGAGAAGTCCAGCGGCTTGCCGTCCACATCGGTGACGGTGCCCCCCGCTTCGGTGACCACCGCCACCCCGGCCGCGTGGTCCCAGACCTTCTCGACGTAGCCAGGCCGCGTCGGCAGCCGCAGATAGACCGCCGCGTCCCCCCGAGCGACCGCCGCATACTTGCACTGACTGTCGATGCGGAAGGGTGGCGCGCTGATGCCGAGCAGCTCGGCAACCTGGGCGGAGTGGCTCTGGGACGTGTGGGCCTTCTCGACCGACTCGCAGAACCGAGCATCGGCAGCCTTGGCAACCGGGTCCACGAAGACCTGCACCTCGACGGCATTGTCGACGCCCCGCTGGAACGCGCCTTGGCCCTTGACGCCCACAAAGATGCACCCCGTCTCGGCGCCTTCTTCTTCGCTCGCCGCCATGTTCGGGCACCCGAGCACCCCGAGCACGACCTCACCCTTGTCGATGAGGCCAAGCGCCACCGCGTACTGATCCATCCGCAGAAAGCCCTTGGTGCCATCGATGGGGTCGAGCACCCAGTACCGTCCGTCACCGCCCCCCTCGAAGGTGCCCCGGTCGATCGCCGCCAGCACGGCGTCCCGGCTCAGGCTCGGCAGCACCGCTTGCACACACGCCACGACCTTGTCCGCTAGGTCGGCATTGTCGGGATCGCGGAGCGCGGCGGCGTCCTCTTCACCGACCATCGGAATCCCGGGCGCGACCTCGGCCAACATGTGGCTCACAATCGCTTGGGCCGCGAAGTCCGCCACGGTCACGGGGCTCTTGTCGCCCTTCTGCAGGGCACTTCCCGCCACCAAGCGCTGCTGGACTTCACGGCACACCCGGCTGGCGGCCACGACGGCCTCGACGGCGGAGGGACGCAGGGACTCGACACTGGGCGATGCAGACATGGGGGCTCCGGGCAAGAACGGTGGGGCAGGTCCTACTCGGTCGACGGGGCGCCGGCACCATCCCTGTGCTCGACCGTCGGGACGGCATAGGCGGCGGGCACCACCCGGCTCGTGACCGGCGCTGCCGCGTGCTCCAGCGCGCCCCAGTGTTGGCGAAGGGTGGCCCAGACCGCGACGCTCCTGCCCCTGAGTCGACGCGCAGCCCGAGGCGCCCATGTCCACCAAGCCCCCAGTCCCCGACGGCTGCGACCTGCCCCGCGCCGCCACCGCGCTCCGCGAGAGCCTCGATGCTATCGGCCTTCACGGCGACCCAGAGATGGACACCACCCCCGAGCGGGTCAGCCAGTTCCTGTCCGAGTTTCGGCCAGGGCCCCTTCCCCCCGTGACGCCGCTGGCCACCGTGTCCAGCAACCCCATCCTGATACGGGCAATACCGTACTACAGCTTGTGCGCCCACCACCTGCTGCCCTTCTTTGGACACTGCACCATCGTGTACTTACCGAACGGGGCCATTGCCGGCCTCGGCTGGTTTCCCCGCTTGCTGGAGGCCCTCGCACGGCGGCCCCAGCTCCAGGAACGCCTCGCCGAGAACCTCGTCCAGGAGGTCTATCAGGCGCTCAATCCCACCGGTGTGGCCGTGTCGATCACCGCCCGCCAGATGTGTGTCGAGATGCGCGGGGCGCGGTCGCCTGGCACCTACGAGGTCACGGCCAGCGCTGGCGATGCCGCGCCCGACTTGCTCGCGATGCTCACCCGCCGCGGCTGAGGGTCAGCCCCACCGATCAGCGCAGCTCATACAGGTTGATCGAGCGGCTGCCCTGGATCGGGATGCGACCGAGCAAGCGTGTGGGGCTGGACGTGTGGCGGGCGGCCACCTCGGTCAGCAACACCCGCCCCCGGTGGGCCGAGAAGTTCATCATCCAGCGGGCCAGATAAAACGGGCCGGCCAGCTCCCAGCCTTCGTCGGGGCGCCGAGTCTCGGGCAACACACGGGCCACCCCCGGCGCGAGCCCCGTGCTGAGCCGAAAGCCGCCGTCCTGAGCGGCTTGTTGCAGTGCCAGCGCCGTCGACACCGCCTTTGAGATCGACGACCGCAGGCCACCCCGGGCGATCCACACCACCAGCAGCACACCCTCGGCCTTCTCCCAGACCTCACCACCCGCCTCGTCCACCAAGCGCATCCAGTCGTCGGTCAGCCGATCGAGGGACCGCCGGGGCGTCGCGATCGTGCGGGGGGGCGGCGCGGCCTCGACCGCCAACACCACCACCGCAGACGGCGGCACCTTGCGGTCGCGGGGTGGGCCTTCGGACGTGCCCCCCCGAGCTGCCGCCGAAGCCGCAGCGATCGCGGCCTTCACGTAGTCGGCCAGATCGTTGTTCGTGGCGCGGTGGCCCTCGCGGACCATCAGCCCCGACAGCACCTCGAGCATCTCACCGGCGGTCTGGAAGCGATCATCCGGACGACGGGCGAGCACCCGCAACAACATCGCTTCGAGGTCTTCGCTGATCTCGGCCCGGCGGGCCCGGGGAGATGGCACCTCGGCGCGCTTCACCCGATCGAGGGTCTGGTCCCGGTTGCGGCCCTTGAACAGCCGCGTGCCCGTCAGCATCTCGTAGAGCACGATCCCAAGGCTGAACAGATCCGTCCGGCGGTCGAGGGCCTCGCCGCCCACTTGCTCGGGGCTCATGTAGGCGTACTTGCCTCGGATGACCTGGTGCTTCGAGCTGGCTTGGAAGGCCGCCCGAGAGATGCCAAAGTCGGTGAGCTTGACCTCACCCGAGTAGGAGATGAGCACGTTCTGTGGCGAGATGTCGCAGTGCACAATGTGCAGCGGCACGCCTTCTTCGTCGGTGCGATCGTGGGCGAAGGCCATCGCCTTGAGCACCTCGGCGACCACAAACAGGGCCAGCCGCACCGGGAACGGCCCGAGCTTCGTCGCCCGGCTGAGCACGCGGGCAAGGTCGAGCCCGTGCACGTACTCCATCGCCATGTAGTACTGGCCCTGGACCTCACCGAGATCAAAGACTTGGACGATGTTGACGTGGTGCAGCTGGACCGCGATGCGCGCTTCGTCGATGAAGAGCTCGATGAACTCATCATCTTCGGCAAGGGTCGCCAGCACCTTCTTGATGACCAGGATCTTCTCGAAGCCCGCCATGCCGTAGGCCCGGGCACGCCACACCTCGGCCATACCCCCCGTCGCAATGCGCTCAAGGAGGTGGTACTCGCCAAACACCTCTGGCCTTCGGCTATCGCTCACCATGCGCTCCAGGGCCGGTCTCCGCGAGTGTAGCCCGTGCGCCCCATGCCGCGCCTGCATGGCCGCCGAATCCGCGGTCCGCCGCTGTCTTCTCGATCCGCCTCACGCCGAGGTGCCGCGAGTCCGTTCCACGGTTGGGCGGCCCGTCTGCCGCCCCGGCAGGACCCCATGTCGACCTCGGCCCCAGATGACATCCTCGGCAGCTACCTGACAGCCTTGCTCGGCTGGCGGGGAGTCGGTCGACCTATCGGGGGGCCGCCGGGACACACGCCGGCACGGCGACGCTTGTACGGGACGGTGCTGTTCGCGGATCTCAGCGGCTTCACCGCCATGACCGAGGCCTTGACCGCCGACCGCAGCTTCGGACCGGAGCGCATCTCCGGCGTGCTCAACGAACAGATGGGCTGCGTGGTCGGCGCGGTGCACGCCTGCGGGGGGGACATCATCAAGTTTGCGGGCGACGCAGTGCTTGCGTGCTGGCCGGCCACCGACCGATCGACCCGGGGCCTCGCGCTCACGGCGGCTGCGGCCTCCCGCTGCGGCCTCGAGATCATTGCCCGCCAGGGACGACTCGCCCCCATCCCGGGGGTGCCCGACCTCAACATGCGGGTGGGTGTCGAACTCGGCCTCCTCGAAGTGCTCCACCTGGGCAATGCCGAGATTCGGCGGGTGCTGCTCGTCACGGGCGCCAGCGTCGACGGCGCCACCGAAGCTTGCTCCCGTGCCGAGCCCGGCCAGCTGCGGGCAGGCACCCATGTGCGGGCCGCCCTGCACAACAACTCCACCATCGGCCCCGATGGCGAGACCATCCTCGACATCTCCCCGTCGCTGCGGGCGCTGCCGTTGCCCACCGCGCCGAAGCTCCCCTGGGACCCAACTTTCTCGTGCTACCTGCCGGCGTCCGTGCTTCACCGGGTCCGCAGCCGCCAAGGTCGCTGGATGTCGGAGCTGCGGGCCATCACCGCCGTGTTTGTGCGGCTGCCGGCCCTGCGCACGGGCGCGACCCCCGAGCGCATGAATGAGGTCTTCCACGCCACGTGGCAGCCCATCCACCGCCACGGGGGCATCGTCAACAAGCTGAACATCGACGAAAAGGGTGCCACGGTGCTCGCGGTGTTTGGCCTGCCGCCGGAAGTGCACGAAGACGACGCCGTGCGGGCATGCCTCGCGGCCCAAGACGCGGTGAAGGCCCTGTCGGACATCGGAGCACGCGCCCAGGTCGGCATCGCCACCGGCAAGGCCTTCTGCGGGGAGATCGGCGCGACCGACCGCCGGGAATACACCGTCATCGGCGACGCGGTGAACACCGCCGCACGGCTGATGCAGGCGGTCGCCCAGCAGGACGACGGCGAAGACGGTGCCACGGCCGTGCTTGTCGATGCCGCGACGGCCAACCGGTCCTCTCGGCGGCTACACCTCGACGCACGGCCGGCCCTGCGCCTCAAGGGAAAGAAGGCACCAGTCCAGGTCTTTGCCCCCACGACCGAGATCGGTCCGACCCCCCACCAGCGGGTGCAGCTCGTGGGCCGGGATGCCGCGGTCCAGCAGATCGTCGCGGCTGGACGGCGCTTGCTCGACAACCACCAAGGCAGTGCGATCCTGGTGGCCGGTGGTGCGGGTCTCGGCAAGACCGCCTTGGTCGACAGCGTGGCCGAGTGCATCGCCGCAGCCGGCTGCACCACCGTACACACCCGCGGGGAGCCCCTCGACCAGATCCAGCCGGGCCACAACTGGGCACCGGTGCTGGCGCGCCTATACCCCCCATGCCCCGAGTCCGGTCGCCAGCTCATTGCCGATGCCGGCGCCGATGCAGGACTGCTCGACACCATCGCCGACTTGTTGCCCCCGGGCCTTGGACCCTTGCCGCCGGCCACCGACAGCCTCGCCGGCCATGCCCTGCGCACCCGCAAAGCCGAGGTCGTGGTCCGGCTGCTGCGCCACGCCACCAGCCGGCTGCCCTGCGCCGTCTTCCTCGAAGACGCCCACCTCCTCGACTCGTTGTCCCTCGACATCCTCGACGGCTTGTTGACCGCCGCGCTGCCGATGCTGCTGATTTTCACCAGCCGACCGCCGCCGGACGCCCCGGGGCACATCTGGTCACGGCTGCGGCGCGCGGCGATCCAGGTGCCGCTCTCCACCCTCGACCGCGAGGACGTGGCCCAGCTCACCGCCCAGCTTGTGGGCCTGCCGGGCCAGTCCCCGCCGGCCCCCCTCGTTGAGCTCATCTTCGATCGCACCGGCGGCAACCCACTGTTTGTCACCGCCCTCGTCGAGGACCTCATCAACCGGGGCGCCGTCGAGGTGGTCGACGGCCGCACGGTGGTCAACCCGCAGGAGATGCAGGGAGACCTGGGCGGGCTGCCCGTGACCCTGGAGGCCATGCTGCTGTCGCGGCTTGATCGGCTCTCCACCGAGGCCCAGTTCACGGTGAAGATCGCCGCCGTGTTGGGCGCACGCTTCCGACGTCGGGACCTCGCGGTCGTGCACCCCCTCGTGGGCGCCGCCGACGAGCTCGAGCTGGACCTCGGCGAGATCGCCCGGATGAAGGTCGCGGAGCCGGAGCCGGGCACCCACGGCGAGGTCTGGCGCTTTCACCAAGTCCTGTTTCGGGACGCCATCTACGACATCCTGCCCTTGGCCCAGCGCCGAGAGCTGCACAGCCGGGCAGCGGGCCGGATGGTGAGCAAAGACTTCGAAAACACCGACTGGAAGGCCATTGCCAACCACGCCATCGCCGCCGAAGAGCCCGTGACAGCGGTTCGGGCGCTGCTCACGGCGAGTCGCCAGGTGGGCCGAGATGGCCGCAACGCCGAGTCCATCGCCCTTGTCGACAAAGCCGACCAGCTCTGCCAGGACTACAGCATCACACTGCCGGCGGCCGACCTGCGCAGCCGCCACGAGATCCTCTCCACCGCGCACCTCTCGGACGGACGCCCGTCGGTCGCCCGGGTGCACCTCCAGTCCCTCCTGTCGGAGCTGGGCCAGCGTGCCATCCAGCGGGGGGTTCAGGGCCTCCTGTCGCTGTTCTGGTCCATTCGCATCCGCCCGCTGGGGTCCGCCCCCACGCAGACCGAGGCGGACACCGCCGCCGCCCAGGCCCACTTGCGCCTCGCTTGGCTGGAGCACCGCCAGGGCAATGACTTTGATGCCCTCGCCCACGCAGCACGGGCCGCTCGCTTGGCGCCTTCCGCATCCACCGCCGCCGGGGCTACCGCGCTCATCGACCGATTGCTCGTCGCGAATGGCTCCCGCCCGGTCAGTGAGGGTCCCCCGACCGAAGATGTCGTGTGGCACGTGGGTGTGACCCGGGCCGCCACCACCTTGGCGATGGCCCCGGACGAGACCGGCATCTCCGTCGCCACCGACCGGATGTACGCTTTGCTCCGCTCACGACAGACGCTCGCCGAGAGCCTCGGTCGGGAGCAGCTTCTCACCGACCTCGCCGTGGTGCACCTGCTCCGGTCAGAGCCCTACCGCATCCTCGATGACCTCCACGCCGCCGGCCACAAAACCGGCACCGGGGCCACGCAAGATACCCTCGGCTCCGGGGCTCTTGAGGCCGTGCGCACCATCGGCCTCGCCGCGTGTGGGTCGTCCTGGACCGTCGGCGACCTCAACAAGCTGGAGCGGGCGCTCTGCCGCAACCACGGGCCTGCGCGCGCCATCACCCTGCACGCTGCCCTTGCCCGGGCCGCTTGGCACCACGGCAAACCCCAAGACGCTCGCGAACACATCCTTCAGGCCATCCAGTGCTGGCGGGCTGCCCCGACGATGCACCCCACCCCGGAGCTCATCCTCGCGGGCATCGCCATGTCGGACACGACGCTGGCTGCGCTGCGAGGCGGCGAGGACGGAGACGCGCCGGCCGAACAGACCGGCAAGCTGCTGCGCTGGCTGGCCCGGGGCAGTGCAGTGGCCGCACTGCTCTATCACCAGCACGAGGCACTTCGGCACGCCACAGCAGGACGGACGCTGCGCGCAGCTTGGCACACCCACCGCGCACGCGCCCATGCGGAGACCTGGGGCATGCCGGCCGAGCGGGCGGACCCTGTGGTCATGCAGCCCCCTCACCGTCGTGTCGAGACCGGCCTGCTGACCAAGATCCCGGCGGTGGACAGACCCGCGACACTCATCCCAGCCGAGGCCGCCAGCTGAGGTTGCACAGCGGTCCGGTGCGGCGCTCCCGTGCGCCGGTTGCCACACCCCACCGCACACAGACAACTCAGCATGTGCACCAGCCCTTCACCTCCGATAGGGGTCGCTCGCGGAATGAATGAACATTCATTCACCTCCCCGAGCTCCCGAACCCCTCCCTCCGCTAGGCCCCACACGGCGCCACCGGGGGGCCACCCATCGGAGACGAGATGGCTGTCGAGATCAACAAAGTCGCCGTACTGGGCGCCGGCGTCATGGGCCAGGGCATCGCTGCCCACTTGGCCAACGCAGGCGTGCCCTCCGTCCTCTACGACATGATTCCCCGGGACCTCCCCGAGGGTGCCCCGCGGTCCAAGCTGGCCATCGACGGCCTCAAGAACGCGGTGAAGCTCAAGCCGGCCGCCTTCTTCGAGAAGGGCCTCGCCAGCCTCATCACGCCGGCCAACTACGACGATGACGGCGCCTTGCTCGCCGAGTGCGACCTCATCATCGAAGTGGTCGTCGAGCGCCTCGACATCAAGGCCCACGTCTACAAGTGGGTTGCCGAGAACCGCCGTGAGGGCAGCATTGTCGCGTCGAACACGTCCGGCTTGAAGCTGGTCGACATGGCGGCAACGATGCCCGCCGAGATGCGCCAGAACTTCCTGATCATGCACTTTTTCAACCCGGTCCGCTACATGCGGCTGCTGGAGCTGGTGGCCGGTCCCGAGACCAGCCCCGAAGCGCTGAAGACCATCGCCGACTTTGGCGAAGGCAAGCTCGGCAAGGGCATTGTCTACGCCAAGGACACGCCGAATTTCGTGGCCAACCGGATCGGCACCTACGGCATCGTTAGCGTCTTCAAGCACATGGAGCGGCTGGAGATGTCGATCGAAGATGTCGACACGGCATTCGGTCGTGCCGCCGGTCGCCCCAAGCTGGGTGTGTTTGGCCTCGCCGACCTCGTGGGCCTCGACACCATCGACCACGTGCTGGGCAATGTCCGCACCAATTGCCCCGACGACGACGAAGCCGACGCCCACGTGACGCCCGCTTGGTACAAGATGCTCCTCACCGAGGGCGTCTTGGGCAACAAGACCGGCAAGGGCTTCTACCAGCGCACGAAGCAGCGCGACGAGAAGGGCCGCCGCATCACGCTGGCCCGCAACTGGAAGACCGGCGAGTACGCGCCCAAGGCCCGGCCCCGCTTCGACTCGGTCAAGCAAGCGCTGGCGTTCAAGGATGACTCCGCCGCCGCCGTGCGCGCCCTCATCCGTGGCGACGACAAGGCCGCTCAGCTCGTGTGGGCCGTCACCGCCGACTCGCTGATCTACACCGCCAAGCGGGTGCCCGAGATCGCCGACGACATCGTCAACATCGACCGTGGCATGCGCTGGGGCTTCAACTGGGACCTCGGCCCCTTCGAGTCCTGGGATGCCATCGGTGTGCGCGAGAGCGTCGACCGCATGAAGGCCGAAGGCCGCACCATTCCCGCTTGGGTTGAGGGCATGCTCGCCGCGGGCCGCGAGTCCTTCTACATGCTCGACGGCGGCGTGCGCACCTACTGGGACGGCGTCGCCGGCGAAGCCAAGCCGATGCCCGACAGCGAGAGCTGGCTGTGGGTGGCCGACGTCAAGGCATCCAACGGCGTGGTCAAGAAGAACGACGCGGCATCCCTCGTGGACCTCGGCGACGGCTGCTTGTTGCTGGAGTTCACCAAGCCCGGCCAGTTCAATGCCCTCGAAGAAGGCATGTTCCAGGCCTACAACGACGCGCTCGACATGCTCGACAACGGCGACTTCGCCGCACTGGTCGTCGGCAACCAGGGCAGCCCCAACGGCACCTTCCGCCCGTCGGTCGGTCCCAGCGGCCAAGCCTTCTGCGCCGGCGCCAACCTGATGATGGTGGGCATGGCCGCCATGCAGGGTGAGTGGGCCCAGGTCGAGCAGATGATCAAGGGCATGCAGGACGTGCTCAAGCGCGCCCAGTACAGCAAGGCGCCGGTCGTCACCGCACCCTACGCACTGACGCTGGGCGGCGGGCTCGAGGTCGCGATGCAGTCGGCCGCCACGGTCACCACCGGCGAGGTCTTCATGGGCTTGGTCGAAGCCGGCATGGGCCTGTTGCCCGCCGGTGGTGGCTGCAAGGAGATGCTCAAGCGCTACCTGGGCGACATCCCCAAGGCCGTCAACGTCGACACCAACCCCTTCGTCCAGGCCGCGTTCCTGAACATGGGGCTCGCCAAGGTCTCGACCTCCGCCGAAGAAGCCCGTGGCATGCGCTACCTGCGCGACTCGGACAAGGTCGTGATGGACGCCGACCGCATCATCCACGAAGCCAAGCGCACGGCCCTCGGGCTCGCCGCGAGCGGCTGGGTTCCTCCCAAGGAGTCCACCTTCAAGGTGCCCGGAAGGAACGGCGTGGGGCCCATTCACATGCAGCTCAACGACTTCGTGTCCGGCGGCATGGCCTCTGAGCACGACGCCTTTGTTGCCCTCAAGATCGCCCATGTCCTGTGCGGCGGTGATGTGCCCAGCGGCGCCTTCGTCACCGAGCAGAGCATCCTCGACCTTGAGCGTGAGGGCTTCCTGAGCCTCCTCGGCACCGAGAAGACCCAGGCCCGCATCATGCACTTCATCTCCACCGGCAAGCCGCTCCGGAACTGACCGGCGCGACCACACACCCCAAATCTCCAAGAGGAACACGATGAGCAAAAACCCCCGTGATCCCGTTGTGGTCGCCGCGGTCCGCACCCCGGTGACCAAGGCCCGCAAGGGCGGCTTGAAGGACACACGACCCGATGATCTGATGATCATCGCAGTCAAGGGCCTTCTCGCGAAGGTTCCGAGCTTCGATCCGGCTCTCATTGAAGATGTCGTCATCGGCACGGCCTTCCCCGAGGCCGAGCAGGGCATGAACCTGGCCAAGATCGTGGCCATGGGCGCCGAGCTGCCGGACACCGTCCCCGGCCTGACCATCAACCGGTTCTGCTCCAGCGGCTTGCAGTCGCTGGCCCAGGCCGCATCCGCCATCCAAGCGGGCTGGATCGACGTTGCCCTGACCGGCGGCGTCGAGTCGATGAGCATGATCCCCATGGGTGGTCTGAAGCCGGCACCCAACCCTGCTCTCATCGAGCAGCGTGCCGACATCTACATCACCATGGGCATGACCAGCGAGAACGTCTGCTCCCGCTTCGACGTCAGCCGTGAGGACCAGGACGCCTTCGCGGCCAGCTCCCACGACAAGGCCATTGCGGCCATCGACGGCGGCAAGTTCGTCGAAGAGACCGTGCCCGTGGAGACGCGGGTGTGGGACGGCAGCGCTTGGCAAGACGTGACGGTCTCGGTCGACGATGGCATCCGCCGGGGCACCACCAAAGAAGGCCTCGCTGGCCTCCGCGCGGTGTTCTCCACGACGGGCGCCACCACGGCCGGAAACGCCAGTCAGGTCAGCGACGGGGCGGCGGCCACCCTCGTCATGTCTCGCGCCAAGGCCGAAGAGCTCGGGCTGCCCATCATGGGTGTGCTTCGCAGCTTCAAGGTTGTGGGCGTCGACCCCTCGGTCATGGGCATCGGCCCGGCCAAGGCCATCCCGGCCGCGGTTGAGAAGGCCGGCATCACCCTCAATGATGTCGATGTGTTCGAGATCAACGAGGCCTTCGCCAGCCAGGCTGTGTACTGCGTCCGCGAGCTCGGCATCGACATCAACCGGGTCAACCCGAACGGTGGCGCCATCGCGCTGGGGCATCCCCTCGGCTGCACTGGCGCCAAGCTCACCGCCACCCTGCTCCATGAGATGAAGCGCCGCGGCAGCCGCTACGGTGTGGTCAGCATGTGCATCGGTGGAGGCATGGGCGCAGCGGCCGTGTTCGAGCGGGAAGACAGCAAGGGCTGAGCTTGTGACGGCCAGCCCCTTGTGAGCTGGACGGGACAAACGAGAGGGATGCGGCATCCGCTGCATCCCTCTCTCTGCGTCTTGGGCTGAACCCGCCGTGGGAGCCCACTGGGGCGGTGCCAGGACCGGGACAACCACACCCGGCCAGCGCTGCAGGACGGTCGCTGCACATCCTCATGCAGCTCAGTGGCCCCGTGTCGACACGGCAGGAGCCCGGCGGTCCGGGCCCCTCGAAAGCCTCGACTACTCTGCGAAGAGCTTGAGCGACACGGCGTAGAGACCGTCGTCCCAGGAGCCATCTTCGGCGACAAACTTCTTCGAGTTGGTCACTTCAATGGCCAGGATGTCACCCAAGCCGGCCAGGGGGTCACCCTCAGTGTCGCCGCCGGCCAGACCACCGAGCAGGTCCGCGAGGTCGATGCCGAAGGAACCCAGCAAGCCGCCGAGTGCGCCCTCGATGCCCGTCGCCAGTCCAGCAACCACCGCTTCTTCGTCCACGCCCGTCGCCGCGTAGGACACGATGTGGCCCTCCGGCACGTTCAGGTCGATGCTGATCGACGAGCCGACGGCCACCAGATCGATCTCGGCTGCCAGCGAGGTGCTCAGCCAAGGGGAGCATGTGCCATCTGCCAGCTTCCGGTCGACCGTGAACTGCATGTCGGGCAGGTAGATGGACGCGATGGGCGCGGTGCCCTCGTGCAGGCGCGCGAGGTAGGCGTCACCCGGGCCGATGTCGAGACACCAGCTCACACCCTCGGGCGCCTGCTCGCCACCGGGCAGGGCTTCCACCAAGCCACCGAGGATGGGCGCTGCGAGGTCGAGGTATCCGGCCAGCTCACCTTCGAAGATGCCGACCAGCAAGTCCCCCATCGCGACCTGAATCACACCTTCGTGCACCGCGACCGTGGCATGGGATCCCTCGGCCCCGGGCGTGTCTTCGTTCGGGGTGGGCACACCGAAGGAGGTCGGCGCAGGTGCCCCGATGCCGAGGCCCAGGTCGATCCCGATGCCCTGCACTTCGGTGTAGAGGTCCTGCAGCGCAAAGCTCATGGTCACACCGAGCAAGTCGGTCTCGCCCGCGAGGGGGCCGCCGAGCTCGATTGTGCCGAACTGGTCGCCCACGTAGCCAAGCAACAGATCCCCGAGGGGCTCGATGACGTAGTTGAGCACGGCGTCGGTGATGGCCTCGAGCAGCCAACCCTCAAACACGGTGATGACGAAGTCGGGATCGTCCAGAGCGATGGAGCCTTCGTCCGACAGCTCCAGCCACAGCAGCCCGGCCGAGTCGACCGTGACGTTCAGTGCGGTCTCGATGGCGATGGTGCCGAAGGCCACCGACAGCTCGGTCGACAGCCCAAGAGGGTCAGAGGCGATCTCGTACTCAAGCTTCACGTTGCGCAGGGCCGCGCTCACCCCGATGTCGCCGTCCCGGGCCTCGAGAACGACCTCGGTGGGGTCATTGAAGACACCCACGGGACGAATCGCGAACCAGTCGGTCTCGTAGGCGGGAAGCTGGGCCTCAAGCTGCTGGGCCCAGCCGGTGCCGTCGATGAGCGCGCCCGCCGCGACACCGAGTGCATCAAAGCCGGAGGGATGCAGCCGTGCGGTGATGCCACCGGGCCATCCCGGGGCGGGGTCGATGCCCGAGAACACCGCGGTGCGCCAGCTGTCGGACTGGGTGTCGAGTGCGGCTTCGACTTCCAACCAGCGGTAGGCGTGGTCGACCGGGACCTCGACCGAAAAGAACCCATCGGCGTCCACATCCACCAGCTCGCCTTCCACAAGCACGGCCGCCTGGGGCGGACTCACCCGGCCGGTCACCAGCGCAGGGCCGTCGCCCATGAACTCGCCGTAGACGGGGGTGAACACCTCGAACTCCAGCTCAGCGCCGGTCCGGCTGGACTTCACATTGTAGTCGCTCGAACAGCCGAAGCTGAGGACGGCGATTGGCCAGAAGAGTTTGCGCATGGTCGCTTCCGAGGAAGGAATGGAGTCGAGAATTGGAAACATGAAGATGGGGGCGCTGCATCGAAACAGCATCGCGCCGGGCGGCAGTCAGTGGACACAACCTCAGGGGGCACCACCAAGGTTGCGCCGCGGTGGCCTGAACAGCCCGGAGCGTCCACCAGCGCGGCCGCTCTGAAGCGCCACAACCGTCGCCAGAGGGCAAAACGGGCCGGTGCGGTTGGTATCATGCCCCAAACTGGTCGCGATCTCCACATGCATCTCGATGCCGCCGACTTCGCTGCGGCCGGGTACAGCGGGCGCATCGGGGCCACGTCCCCCCCGACTCTGTGAGACTGATGGCCGATTCCTCGCCGCCGCCCCTGCCGGGCCCATCGAGCACCGGTGCGCTCGCCCCCCACCTCGACGCCTTGGTCGAGCTGGTCCGCATCGTCGACAAGCTGCGGGATCCCGATGGTTGCCCCTGGGACCGAGCCCAGACGCCCCAGACCCTGCGCCCCTTCCTGCTGGAGGAGGCCCACGAGGTGCTCGCGGCCATCGACGCCGGGATGCCGGAGGCCGTCGGGGAAGAGCTGGGCGACTTGTTGTTCAATGTGTTGCTGATGGCGCGCGTTGCATCGGACCAGGGCTGGACTGACCTTTCCGCGGTGGCCGGCGGCATCGCCCGGAAGATGCGCCAGCGCCACCCCCATGTGTTTGCCCCCATCGATGCGCCGGTAACCCCGCAGTCCGGCGGTGCACATGAGATCGTGGCCGGCTGGGAGCGGGGAAAACACGAACGACGGGGCGGGACGGGCCTGTTGGACGGTGTTCCCAAGGCTGCGCCGGCGCTGTTGGTCGCCCACCGCCAGGGCCAGAAGGTCTCCGCGGTCGGCTTTGACTGGACAAACGTGGCCGGCGTGCTCAACAAGGTGGATGAAGAGCTGGGCGAGCTGCGCGAAGCCATCGCATCGGGCAGCACCGACGCCATCTCCCACGAGCTGGGGGATGTGCTGATGAGCCTGGCCAGCCTGGGTCGCCACCTGGGCACCCCCGCGGAGGACTCCTTGCGCATCGCCAATGCCCGCTTCGCCCGCCGGTTCGCCAGCGTAGAAGCCTTGGCGCTCCAAGACGGCCTCGTGCTCGCCGACACGCCGGCGCCGGATCTCGAGGCGCTGTGGTCCCGCGCCAAGTCGCTTGAGGAGGCCTGATGTTGCTCCGACTGTTCCTGCTGATGACGATTGTGCCCGCGATCGAGCTGTACCTGTTGATGCAGATCGGCCAGCGCATCGGGATGATGGAGACCGTGCTCATCATCCTGCTCACGGGCAGCATCGGCGCGACGCTCGCCAAGCGCGAGGGCCTGGGTGTTCTCCAGAAGCTGCAACAGGACGCCACCCAGGGCATCCCGCCCGCCTCCCGCTTGGTCGAAGGTGTGCTGGTGCTCCTGGGCGGCGTACTCCTTGTGACTCCGGGCGTCTTGACCGATCTCACGGGCTTTCTGCTCATCATTCCGGTCAGCCGGCGCTTCATCGCTGCCCGGGTAAAAGACCAAGTCGCCGCGCGGGTCAAGACCATGCCCGGCGTGGGCTTTGGTGCCCCCGGCTACGGCCCTGGCATGGACCAAAACACGGTCAAGCCCGACACCCGGGCCAAAGAAGACGCCCACCGCCACGGCGGCTTTGAACACCCGGTGCTCTGATGTCTTGGATTGTTCTGCTGAGCTTGTCCCATGCCCTCGCGGCGCCCCTGACGGTCGATGGTGCATCGGCCGAAGCCCGCATTGCGCTGTCTTCTGTGCGTGCCGCCGCCGCCGAGCTTCCCGAGAGCGATGAGCGCACGGAGCTCTTCGCCCGGCTCGACACTCTTGAGCTGCGCCTGGGTGCGCTGGAGCGGACGGCCCTCGGCACGTCCAGCCAGCCCGTGATGGCGCTTGTGCCTCGAAATGGCGCACTGGTCGGCGTTCCCGTCGACACCCGGTCCACCGATGTGCGGGGCCGAGGCCCACGGCAACACACCGCACTGGGCACCATCGACGTCGGCACCCGCCCCATCGCCGACGTGCTCCAGCAAGTCGAAGCGGAGTCCTTTGCAGATGGTCGCTTGCGCATCATCCGCACTGCGGCCCAGTCCCGCTGGTTCACGGCCGCCCAGGTGCGCCAGATCCTGCTGGCCCTCGACTTCTCCGAGGAGCGCATCGAGGCCGGGCGCATCCTGTATCCCCGGGTGGTCGACATCGAGAATTGGAGCGTGGTCTACGGCGCCTTCGACTTCAAGGGCGACGCCCAGCGCCTCGAAGAGACCTTGCCCCCGCGGGCCAAGTAGGTCCGCGGCCACGAAGCGAGCGCGCTCCTAAACGACCGCACCGCCGCTGCTGCCCACTCTGGGCTGAGGGTGAAGACTCCGATGCTGACCTTGCTGCGCAACGCAACCGTGTACGCCCCCGAGCCGCTGGGGCGGTGTGATGTGCTCCTCGCCGGTGGGCGCATCGCGGCGGTGGGGCCAGGCCTCGCGCTGCCGCCGGCCGGCTGGCCCTGTGAAGTGGTCGATCTCGACGGCGCACTCGTCACCCCCGGGCTCGTCGATGTGCACACCCACTTGACGGGGGGCGGGGGCGAAGGGGGCGCGCACACCCGGGTGCCGCCCGTCGCCTTGACCGCACTGACCACCGCAGGGGTCACCACCGCCATCGGCCTGCTCGGCACCGACAGCACCACACGCTCCCTCGCTGCGCTGCTGGCCACCTCGCGGGGCCTGTCGGAGCACGGCATCACGGCCCTCTGCTACACCGGCGCGTACCGGGTGCCGCCGCCCACCATGCTCGACAATGTGCGCGAGGACATCACCCTCATCGACCGCATCGTCGCCGTTGGCGAGCTCGCCATCTCCGACCACCGGTCCAGCCAGCCGACCTTCGAAGAGTTCATCCGCATCGCGTCCGACGCCCATGTGGCGGGACTGATGACCGGAAAGGCCGGGCTGCTGCACTTGCACCTCGGCGACGGCCCCCGCGGCCTGGCCCTGGTGCACCGCGCCCTCGACGAGACCGAGCTGCCCGCCCGCGTCTTCCACCCCACGCATGTGAACCGAAACCGCCGGCTGTGGGCCGAGGCACGGGCCATCGTGGCCCGGGGCGTGACGGTCGACCTGACGGCATTTCCCGACGAACCCGGCGAGGTGCCAGCCGCCGAAGACCTCGCGTCCTGGCACCGGGAGGGCTTGCCGATGGACCGCCTCACCATGAGCAGCGACGGGGGCGGGTGCTTGCCTGTCTTTGGCGAGGATGGCTTGCTGGCGCGGATGGACGTCGGGGCGAGCGCGTGCTTGTTCCAGACCATCCGGGCGGCAGTCCAGCTCGACATGCCCCTGGACGCCGCGCTGCGGACCGTCACGCGCACCCCGGCAGCGCTCTTCCGCTTGCGCACCAAGGGGCGAGTGACCGTTGACTATGACGCAGACATCGTCATTCTCGACGCGAACCTCAACGTCAACGGGGTCATCGCCAGCGGCCGCTGGATGGTCCGAGACGGCCAGCCGGTGGTGAAGGGTGCCTTCGAGGCCTGAGGGCCCAAGCGCTCACCCCGTGGCACCGAGGCGGGCCAACAATGCCTCCACTCCGTCGAGCTGCTCATGCACGAACAGCAAGCACAGGTCTCCGGGGCCCGCCAGCGCCAGCACGACCGCTGCGGCCTCGACCTCGTCTTCGACGTCCCGAATGTCGGGCACGCCCGCGCGCTCGAACACCCGCCGCAGCCGCTCGCCCACCTCACCCGGCGCCCGCCCCCGGCGGAAGTGGGGCAGGTCCTTGATCACAACCACGGCGGGACTCAGCTCGGCCAGGGCCCCGGCGTAGCGGTCGATCAGTGCATCGGTGCGGTCGCCGGCCTGTCCCGCCAGCAGCAGCACCCGCGCATGGCGCTCGGCCACCGGCCCAAAGCCCCGCACCCCCGCGGGGTTGTGGGCGTAGTCGACGATGGCGCTGGCCCCGGACGGCAGGGTGTAGTGGTTGAGCCGTCCCCGCGACTGGTCCCGCGTGGGCCGAAAGCCCCGCAAGCCCGCACGGATGTCGGCGAATGACAAACCCACCGCTCGCGCGACAAGGACCGCTGCCATGGCATTTTCAGCGTTGAAGCGGGCCCGTCCGCCCAGCGTCGCCGGGACCTCAGCCACCGGCAACAACCGATGCACCTCGGCCCCTTCCTGCACCATCAGGTGACCGTCGGCGATCCAGGCGTCGTCCCCTTCCCGGCCGAAGCGACGCACGCCAATGTCGTCCCGCCCCACGAGTGCGGTCCCCAGCGCCTGCTTGAGCGCATCGTCGCCCCCGTTGATGACCAGCGTGCCCCCCTGGCGGAGCGCCCGGGCCACCGACAGCTTCGCCCAGGCCATGTCGTGCAGATCGTCGAGCCCCCACTCACACAGGTGGTCGTCGGAGATGTTGGTCACGACAACAGCGTCCACGCACTCAATGGCGAGCCCCCGGCGCATCAGCCCGCCCCGCGCGGTCTCCAACACTGCGAAGTCCACTCGCGGGTCGCGCAGCAGCGTGCGGGCCGCCCCTGGGCCCGTCCAGTCTCCGCGTGTCACCGCTTCTCCGGCGACCACCACCCCATCGCTGGATGTGTGGCCTGCCGTCCGCCCCGCCGCCCGAGCGATGGACGAGATCATCCGGCTGGTGGTCGTCTTGCCGTTTGTGCCGGTGACCATGACCACCGGAATGCCCCCGCCCGCGGCCTGTGCAACCGCCAGCGTCGGCAACGCCTCCAGCGGCCACGTGCGCGCATGCACCCCGCGGCCCACCGTGAACCCGTCGTCATCCCAGAAGCTGCAGTCGGGACCCAAGGCCGTGCGAAGGGCCACCAGCGCGGCGTTCTGCTCCGCCTCCAGCTGGCGGCGCAGGACCTCGATGTCCACGGGGCCATCGCCCAGGCTGGCCTCGAGCGCCTCACAAGCCACGCACAGGGCGTCTTCAGGCGCCCGCCGGGCCACGCTGAGCCCGCGGCTGTGGGCCCGCACCGACACGGGCGCAGCCGGCAAGCCCAGCGCAGCGAAGATCCCGTCCACCCGGGCGCACACGGCATCGCGCTCGCCGTCGACGGCCCCCAGCAGCTCACAGCCCACACCGGGACCATCGAGCAGGGGGTGCAGGCCCGTGATGCGCCGGGCGTCCGCCACATCCCACCCAGAGTCGCCCATCAGTCGGCGTCCTCGTCCACCACGATGACGCCCCGGGCGTCCCGCAGCAGGTTCAGGCCCACGAGCGTCGGCACCGACTCTTCGCGCACGGGCTGCGGCACCGCAGGGGCGTGCTCCGGCTGGGGCGCATGGCCCCCCCAGTAGATGACTTGCTTCCAGGTGCGGGTGGTCTGGTCGGCGAAGATCAGCAACAGATCGCCCGGCTTGGCGGCCGACAGCGCAGCGTCCACCGCATCCACCTCGTGGGGAATGCACGCGATCTGGTTCCCGTCGACGCCCGAGGCCCGCAGCCCCGCCGCCAGCAACTCCGGCACTTCGGTGTCGGCTCGACCCCGCGCCCGGTCATCCCGGCGACACACAAAGGTGTCGAAAGAGCTGGCCGCCCGGGTAGCAATGGCCAAGATGTCCTCGTCTCGGCGGTCCCCCGGTGCCGCGAGCACGACCCGACGCTGGCCGCCCGGTCCGAGGGTGCCGCCCTCCACCATCCGGTCCACCAGCGTGCACATGGCATCGACCGCAGCGGGATTGTGGCCATAGTCAACGATCACGCGGAAGCCGTGCTGGTCGAACACATTCATCCGACCCGGCGCTTGGAAGAAGCTGGTGTCGAAGGTGCGCAGGCCGGTGCGGATGTCGTCGAGCTTCAGGCCCATTGCGTGGGCCATCGCGGCGGCAAACATGGCGTTCTGGACGTTGTGGACCGCTTGCCCATCCATCGTCGCAGGGATCAGGTGGGTCCAGAGCAAGGGCAGATGCGCACCCTTGTCGTAGATCGTGATCATCTGGCCATTCACGCCGGCTTCCAACGCCACCGCTTGGCCACCCGCGCGGATGTGCTCGCGCACGAGGGCGTTCTCGGGATGGATGGTGACGTAGCAGACCCGCTGGGCCACCGAGTGAGACGCCATGCGCACACACAGCGGGTCGTCGGCGTTGAGCACCACCGTGCCGCTGGCGACCTCGATGGGAATGCGCTTGATCTCGGCCAGCTGCTCGACCGTGTCGACCCCGCCGAGGCCCAAGTGGTCGGCGCTGACATTGAGGCAGCAGGCCACGTCTGGCTTTCGATAGCCCATGCCAGACCGCAGCAGCCCGCCCCGAGCCGTCTCCATCACCGCGACCGTGACCTTCGGATCCCGCAGCACCATCTGGGCCGAGACCGGCCCGGTCATGTCGCCTTCCACCGTGCGCTGGCCATCGATGTAGACGCCGTCGGTGGTCGTCATGCCCACCACACCGCCGGCCATCTTGTGGATGTGCGCGAGCATGCGCGTGGTGGTGGTCTTGCCGTTGGTGCCCGTGATGGCCGCGATGGGAATGCGCGTCGGCGTGCCCGGCGGGAACAGCATCTCCATCACCTTGCCCGCGACGTCCCGGGGCTGGCCCTCGCTGGGTGAGACGTGCATCCGGAAGCCCGGTGCTGCGTTCAGCTCGCAGATGCCCCCGCCCACTTCTTTGTGGGACCGGGCGATGTCAGCGGTCAGGAAGTCCACACCACACACATCCAGCCCGATCGCTGCGCACGCCCGCACCGCCATCTCGCGGTTGTCAGGGTGGACCACATCGGTGACGTCGATGGCCGTGCCACCGGTGCTCAGGTTGGCGGTGCTGCGCAGGTAGAAGACCTCGCCTTCGGGCAGCACCGAAGCCACCGTGTGGCCGGCCGCCTCGAGCAAGCGCTCGGCCTGGTGGTCCAGCTCGATGCGCGTCAGCACCTTCTCGTGGCCGATGCCCCGGCGGGGGTCCTGGTTCACCAGCTCGACGAGCTCGGCCACCGTGTGGAGACCATCCCCGATCACATGCCCCGGCACGCGCTTGGCAACCGCGACCAGCTCGTTGTTCACGACCAGCATGCGGTGGTCAAAGCCCTGGATGTAGCTCTCGACCAGCACCGTGCGGCTGTGCTCCCGAGCCTGGGCGAAGGCCACCACCACCTGATCTTCCGTCTCGATGCCGATGCTGACGCCCCGGCCGTGGTTGGCGTCCAGCGGCTTGATCACAACCGGATAGCCGATGTTGCGGGCCGCCGCTTGGGCCTCCTCCAGGGTCCACACTTGGTCCTGGCGGGGCACGGGCAGCCCGAGGTCCCCCAGGATCCGATTGGTCATCTCCTTGTCGCCCGCGATGTCGACTGCGATGTGGCGGGTCTCGCTCGTGACCGTGGCCTGAATGCGCTTCTGGTGCCGTCCATGGCCAAACTGGATGAGGCTGTAGCGGTTGAGCCGCAGCCACGGGATGTCCCGGGCTTGGGCCGCCCGCACGAGCGAAGCCGTCGAGGGTCCGAGGGCCCGACGCTGGGCCGCCCGAGTGAGGGCCTCCAGCTCCGCCGAGAAGTCGAAGTGGTCCTCATTGTCCACCCCAGGCCGCAGCGCCGCTGGGACGAGGTGGTGCAACAGGCGAAGGGCCAGCGCACCAGACTCGACGCCCACCCACGCTTCTTCATACTCGTAAACAACGTGGTAGTGGCCATTCTCGCCAGCGCCACGGGTCTTTCCGAAGGTGACCGGCGTGCCGCACAGGTTCTGGATCTCGATGGCCACATGCTCCAAGACGTGGCCGAGCCAAGTGCCGCGGTCTTCCCGAAGACGGCGGACAAAGCCACCTTCGGCCCGGTAGGAGCACCCGTGCTCGCCCAAGCTCGGGATACAGGCCAACAAGCCATCGACGAAGCCGGGCAGCTCGGCGCTGGGATGGGCCTCCAGCACGCCAAGATCGAGGGTCATCCGAATGACCGGGAAGGTCGCGTAGCGGTTGGGGCCCACGTAGGTGCGCTGCTCGAGGACTCGCATGCCGGTCTCCAGGGCCGCAACCCCGAGGGTCGAGCGGCGTTCGGGGATGGGTGGACGCCAGGCGCCGTCAGTCGCGCTCCCCCGGGATGGCTTCCCGAGTGTCGAGGCGGTACCGCGCCCCGTCGGAGAGGATGTGCAGGCGCACGCCCACAAGCTGTACCGGCTCGCCTTCGTGAACCCGCGCCATGCTGCTGTATCGAAGGTCCGACACATCGACGACCGTGATCGCACCGGCGCCGAGCACTTCGATCTCGTTGTCGGAATTGATGACCGCGGCGGTGTCTTCATCCAGCCCGATGCCGATGGCGAAGGGGTTGTAGGCCAGCGCCGTGAGCAGCCGTCCCAGCCGGTCCCGCTCCCGGAAGTGCTGATCGACGATCACCCGGTTGGTCAGGCCCAGGCCCGCGCACAAGGTCACCTTGCCGGCGATCGGCGTGGCCCCTTCCCGGCCATAGGCGATCATGTGCTCGCTCATGAATGCCGCACCCGCCGATGTTCCCGCGACATGCACACCCCGGGCATTGGCCCGCCGCATCGCCTGGGCGGCCGCCGTGCCCCCCAGAATCGTGCTGAGGCGAAGCTGGTTGCCTCCGGTGAAGAAGATGCCCGACGCATGGTTGATCGCTTCGACCACCGAGCTGTCGTCGGCCTCGTCCCGCTCGGTGATCGCGAGCACCTTGACGTGCTTCACACCGAGCCGGCGAAAGATCCGCTCGTAGCGGGCGCCGGTGTCGTCCAGCTCGCTCGCGGTCGGCACCACCACCAAGCGCGGGGGGTCTGAACCCTCGCTGGCGGCCTGGACAAAGTGACGCAAGATGCGCTGGTCGCTGATCTTGTCCTCGGCGCCACCGATGGGCACAATGAGGCCACGGGCGCCGGGGGCAACTTCGGGAGACGGCATGGGGGGCTCCATCAAGGCGCCCGCGGCTATGCCGGCGGACAGCGGCCTTCAACGGGGGACGGCCGCAGGATCCGGTGAACACTTGCCGGCAGCATGCGCTGGCCCCGAGGGTGCCGCCGGTGCGGCCGCAGCTCAGTACGAGTAGCCGTTGAGTTCAAGGTAGTCGCAGTCGGCGTAGCAGCCGTAGCTGCCCCGGCCGAGGAAGGTGCACGCGAAGCCCCGAGGACAGGCGTCCACCGCGTCTGGGTCGCAGTCTTCGATGCACACAGCGGCGTAGCACAGCCCACTGTCGCAGATCTGGCCCGATGGACAGCCGCCCGCCGTGCACGCATCCGCGACCCGCCCGTACAAGCAGGTTCCAGCCTCGCCACAGGTGCCGGCGCTGGAGGCATTCCCGCAGTCCTGGCAGTGGGCCACGGGGTCGGGCACACACTCGCCGAACACCGAGTCGCAGAACTCCCCGAAGTTGCAGTCCAGGTTGGTGTCCCGGCACGCGAAGGCCTCGCAGACATGGGCGTCCACGTTGCACTCGGAGCCCGCGAGGCAGTCGCTGTCCGCCGCACAGCCCGGGGCACACGTGTAGTCGGCCGTGCAGTAGTTCTCGATGCCGCAGGCGTCCGAGCTCAGGCACTCGACCGTGGAGCAGGTGTCGTCCACACAGGCCTGACCGTCTTCACAGTCGCCGTTCTGGGTGCACTCTTCGCCTTTCTCCACGCCGGAGCAGGCGGACAGGAGCACCATCGCTGCGCAGGTCATCGCCGATCGAAGGAACATGCTCATGCCCCACACTCGAATTCCTCGGGATTGCCCGAGCCCAGGTTGTACGCGACCGTGATCTTGGACTTGGGCCCCGGCATGGAGTCCCGATCAAACACAATCGCCGGCTCGCCGCCCACACGGTCGAAGCGCCAGCCGTCGCCGCAGTCCACCGCAATGCTGTCGACCCCCACCACAAGGCTGAGGGGGTCAGGTTCTTCGGACAGGTAGAAGGTGTCGGTGAGCCGAGAGGACGCGAGCCCCAGCTCTCGCACGATGGGCTCGAAGTCGGCCTCGCAGATGTCGCCGACGATGCCGTCAGTCTCTTCGGCCACCGAGATGTAGCGGCTGGAGGGCCCACCATCGTAGGCCAGCGAGTCTTCGGGGCACAGCTCGGGATCGGTCACCACCAGCGCCGATGCGTTGAAGATGTCCCGCTCCCGCTGCCCCTTGACGGCCCGGAAGGCGTTGACGTACTCCGACACCGTCAGGGGCGAGCCGTCCTCCTCATCACTGACGAAGACCAGCGACAGGTAGGCGTCGTCCCGCAGGAAGCCCTTGTTTGCGCCGCTGACCTGGGGCTCGGACAACGCCAGAAGCGCGGCGTCGAGGCCGGTCTCGTAGCCTGCGCCGCAGATGCCCACGTTCACCAGATCCGCAAAGGCATCCGCGCCATCGTCGGTGTCGGGGGTGATCCACGCGCCGCCCACCAGCTCGCCGGCGTCAGGCACAGCGTCGGTGTCGGCGCGCTCACAAGTGCCACCGGGCACGGACTCCGCCACGCTCGTGGTGACCACACCGATGTGGTAGTCCACGTCCCCCGCCTCGATGTACTCCAAAAAGGCAGCGAAGTTGTCCGCCAGCTCGACCTGGTACGGCTCCATCGAGCACGAGTTGTCGACCACCAACAGCACGTCGACTTCACCGGCTTCGAGCTGGTAGAAGACATCATCGGCGTCCAGCTTCACCAGCGAGTTGTCGGGCGAACACGCCGCCAACAGGGCGGCCGAGACCCCGAGCGCGACGGGGACTCGACCCGCGCGACTTTTGCTGCGACGCCCTGAACCACGCCGCTTTGGTGAGACAACGATGTTGGTGCCCACGTGCCCTCCTCCGCCCTCAGCCCCTTCGCAGCCATCCGCGTGCGGCGAATGTGGGGGACCCAGTGGGGCAGAAGACCACCACTATCACGGGATGCTGGCAACCGCTCCGCCGCTGGATGTCCCCTGGGCCCTCATCCCATGACCGCCGAAGCCCCAAAGCCCCCAAGCCGCTCGCCATGGGGCGCACGCCTGGATCGGATCTCGCTGTGGGTCGCCCGGCTCGCGGGTCGCCTCGTGCCCCGGCCCACCGACACCAGCTTGCGCACCTTGACCCGATCGGACCGTCCCGCGCCGGGCATTCGGGTGCCCACCGCCGCGGAGCTGGGCCTGCACAACCACCTCGAAGACGGTCGCCAAGCGCTCGGCGAAGGTCGCCTTGGGGATGCCCTGCACAGCTTCGGCCAGCGGCTGGAGGAAGCGCCCGACGACCCCTGGGCCTGGCACGGACGGGGCGATGCGCTGCAGCTTCTGGCCGACAGCGAAGGGGCCCGAGCCGCCTACGGGCAAGCTCTGGCACTCCAGCCTCAAGAAGGACTGCACCACATGGGTCTCGCCAACGCGCTGGACTCCCTGGGAGACCGCGCTGGCGCCAATGACCACACCCGTCGGGCCCTCGCGCTCAACCCCTCCTTGTCGTGGATGCGCCCCGCTCCTTGACCCACGGGTTATGCGCCGGGGTCGCTCGTCAGGCCCTGAAGTGCCCCGAGGCACACCGGCCGACCATCAGGAGTATCCCGCATGTTTGAGACTCTCTCCAAGGGCTTCCGCACCGCGCGCCTCAAGCTTCAGGGCAAGACTGAGCTCAATGAAGAGAACATCCAGAACGCCCTGCGCGACGTTCGGGTGAGCCTTCTGGAAGCCGACGTGGAGCTCCAAGTTGTCCGTCGGTTCCTGGACCGGGTCAAGGAGCGGGCACTGGGCGAAGTTGTGGTTCTGAAGGGCCCCGAGCAAGCCCGCTTCGGCATGATGCCGGGCATGAAGGTCACGCCGGCCGACCACTTCATCAAGTCGTGCCACGACGAGCTGGTGAACCTGATGGGCCCTGTGGACACCACACTGTCCACCGACGGTGACCCGGCCATCATCATGATGGTGGGCCTCCAGGGCTCCGGCAAGACCACCACGGCGGGCAAGCTGGCCCGGCGGCTCAAGAAAGACGGCCACAAGCCCATGCTCGTCGCCGCCGACATCTATCGGCCGGCCGCCGTCGACCAGCTGATGACCCTCGGCAACCGCATTGGTGTGCCGGTGTTCACCATCCAGGGCATGAAGCCCCGGGACCTCTGCAAGCTGGCGGTCACCCAGGCCCGCAACGTCGGCCGCGACGTCGTCATCTTCGACACCGCCGGCCGTCTTGCCATCGACAACGACCTGATGCAGGAACTTGTCGACATCCGCGAGGACACCAAGCCCGACAACATCCTGTTCGTCTGCGACGCCATGATCGGTCAGGACGCGGTGCGCACGGCGGCCGAGTTTGACCGGCTGCTCGACTTCAGCGGCTTTGTGCTCACCAAGCTCGACGGTGATGCCCGGGGCGGCGCGGCGCTGTCGATCAAGGAAGTGACCGGCAAGCCCATCAAGTTCCTCGGCATGGGCGAAGGCCTCGACAAGCTCGACGATTTCCGCCCCGAGGGGCTGGCCGACCGCATCCTCGGCTTCGGCGACGTCGTCGGACTGATGAAGGACTTTGAGCAAGTCGTCGACGAGAAGGACGCCGAAGCCGACGCCAAGCGCATGCTTCAGGGCCAGTTCTCGTTCCAGGACTTCTACAAGCAGATCCAGATGGTCAAGAAGATGGGCTCGCTGCGCAGCATCTTCGAGAAGGTCCCGGGTATGAGCGGCATGCTGAACCAGATCCCGCCCGAAGCCCTCGACGATCGCGAGCTGGTCAAGATCGAGGCGATGATCCAGTCCATGACCAACCAGGAACGGCGCGACCCGGACATCATGGATCAGTCCCGGATGCAGCGGATCTCCCGGGGCTCGGGGCGCCCGTTTGATGAGGTGGAAGGCCTATACGAGCGCTTCCTCCAGACCCGGACGATGATGGCCCAGCTGGGTCAGTCGGGCCTGATGGGCAACCTCATGGGCGGCGGCGGTGGCATGCCGAGCTTCGGTGGCCGTGCATCCCGTCGCGGCGGTGGAGGCGGCTTCCCGGGCATGCCGGGCTTCCCTGGATCCGGCGCCGAGCAACCGGCCGCGCCGACGATGAGCCGCGAAGATCGGCTGCTGGAAGCCAAGCAGCGCAAGGACCGCCAGAAGGCGAAGCGGCTCGCACGCAAGAAGAACCGCAAGTAGGCCGCTGCCAGCCTGCACGCGGTCGCCCCGGCTTCGGGTCGGCCGCGTTTGCGCTTCAGGTCCCCGCGACCGAGACGATGCGTCGAGGGACGGAGGGCTCGTGCAGTACGAACAAGACACTATCGCTCGGATCTTGCGGGAGTGCGTCGACGGCGACGCCACGGATGTCCACTTCAAGGTGCCGGGGCGGCCTCGGATGCGCATCCACGGCACCCTTGTCGACACCCAGTTCCCGCCGCTCACCCCCCGCGACACCCTGCGGGTGGCCCAGGCGTTGCTGGGGTTCGCCCACACCGAGCTGCCACTGGCCACAATTCAGGAACACGAGCTGTCGTTTGGGGTGAAGGGGATGGGTCGGTTTCGGGCCCACATGTACCGCCAGCGCGGAACCCTGAGCATCGTGGTCCATCGCATGGTGCTGCGGCCGCCGACGCTGGCCAGCTTGGGCTGTGAGGCCAGCCTTGGCGCGGCCGTCTGGGACCGACCGGGACTGTGCATCGTGCTGGGGGAGTCCAAGCGCATGGCCACCCTCGCCGCGCTGATCGACCACTACAACACCCACAGCAAGGGATTTCTGGTGTCCCTGGAGCATCCGCTGGAGTTCCTGCACGCCGACAAAAAGGCGCTTGTGGCCCAGCGGGAGGTTGGCCAGGACACCGACACGTTTGAGGACGGCCTCACGTGGGCGCTGACCTCGGACGTGGACGCCTTGGTGTCGGCGGACCTCCCGGGTGCGGCATCGGCCGAGCTGGCGCTGCGGGCCGCAGAAGCGGGACAGCGGGTCGTGGTCGGCTTGGTGGGCTGCCCTCCCCAAGAGGCCATCGCCTGGTTCACGCGCCTGTTCGAGAAAGACCGGCGAGCGGAGGTTCACGCCCGACTGCGCAAGGTGCTGCGGCTGCTGATCTTCGAGCGAAAGGGCGAAGTCAAGGTCGCCCCGGGTGAGCGCCTGTTCCAGAACGCCAAGGCCTCCTGAGCCCGTCCACAGCCCAGAGACGGGCTACCTTGGCCGGGCATGACCCCCGCCCCCACCAGCACCTGGATTCGGCTCCCCGATCACCTGGGGGACACCGTTCTCGCACTTCCGGCACTCGCCGCACTTGCCGCCCGGGGGCCCTGCTGGGTGGCCGGGCCTCGGGCCTGCCGATGGGTGGCCGACACCGTCGTTCCTTCCCCCGCCGGGCCCACGCCGCGCACGGTCGACACCGCCGTCTTGTTCAAGCCAGCCCTCCGGGCGGTGCTGCAAGGGCCCCGCTGCCGCCGCCGGGTCGGGCTGGTCGGCGACCACCGCTGGCCAGGGCTCGATCTCGCCGTGGTGCCCAGCAACCACCACCGCCAGCACGATCTCGATCGCGTCGCCACCCTGGCCGGTGCCACCCCTCAGGGCGCGCCAACCCTGCCAGAAGCGCACCTGGGCACCCCCGCAGCCGATGTGGACGTGCTCTTGCTCCCGCTCAGCGCGACGGGCACAACGGTGCAGTGGCCAGGCTTTCGGGCGTTGGCCGATCGCCTGCATGTCCACGGCTGGGCGGTTGGCTTTGCCGCAGGCCCCGGTGAGGATGGCCCGCTGCACGCCATTGCCGGGCCCCACCGGCGCTTGCCTGCGCTGTCCTTGGCCGATCTCGCCGCCACCGCAGTGGCCGCGCGGGCAGTCGTCGGAAATGACTCGGGGCTCACCCACCTCGCGGTCGCGGCCCGGCGGGGAGCGGGACGACCCACCCGCGCAGTCATCGGCATCACCGGCTCCACGAGCGAACACCGCACGGGCGCCCCTGGTGCCACATGGCTGCACGGCGCTCGGCCCCCCTGCTGGCCCTGCTACCGGGCGACCTGCCCCCACGGCTTGGCCTGCCAGGATCTTGCTGTGGATGTCGTGCTGCACGCGGTCCTGGGTGCACTCGGCCCTGGGCCATCGCCATGACGCGCACGCTGGTGCTGCGGAAGAGCTCCCTCGGCGACGTCGTGTTGGCGGGTGCCGTGACCGGCGGCCTGGGGGCGGTGGTCTTCCAGACCCAGGCCCGGTGGCACGGTGTGGCGGTCCGCTTGCCCGGGGTCGTCGAGGTGCGCCCTTGGCACGCCCCCGTCACCGGTGTTGACCAGATCATTGACCTGCAGGGCAGTCCCGCGAGTCGGTGGATGGGCCTGTCCAGTGGGCTGCCGGTCCGCCGACTGGCCCGCGCCCACCTCGCTCGCCGCCTCCGTCCAGTCCTGAAGACCCCACCCGCCGCTCCTGTGGTTCAACGCTACGCGGCCGCTGCGCGCACCACCGTCGCACCCCACCCCTGGATCCCGATTCCGCGCGTGCCCGATCCCGAACACTTGGTGCTGGCACCGGGTGCAGCCTGGGCGACCAAGCGCTGGCCGGAGTCGCAGTGGACCCTGCTCGGCCAACGCTGGGCCGGTCCCGTGACGGTGCTGGGGGGCCCGGGGGATGTCGACTTGTGTGCGGCCATCGCCAGCGGCATCGGCCCAAGCGCTCGGGCCCTGTGCGAGCAGGGCTTTGACCAGACCTTCGACACGCTGTCGACCGCGGCCACGGTCGTCGCCGGCGACACCGGACTGCTCCACCTCGCCGCTGCCTGTGGTGTCCCGGTGGTCGGCATCTACGGCCCCACGACCAGCGTGGATGGCTTCTGGTGCCACCCAGGAGTGGTGGTCGAGCTGGACCCGCTGCCGTGTCGGCCGTGCAGTCGACACGGCACGCCCACCTGCCCCTCGGGCGACCATCTGTGCATGACCGGACTGCCCGTGAATGCCGTGTTTGAAGCCATTGTTGGGCGTTCCAGATGACGACGTCCTGGCTGCTGCTGACCCACGAGCTGTCCCCCGAGCAAGGGGGCGGGGTGGGTGCTTGGGCGGACGACCTGGCCCACGCGCTCGCCCACTCGGGGCAACGGATCGATGTTCTCGCGCCAGCGACTCGGGGGTCCAGCGTCGCCGGCCGCGCTGCCTTGGCCCGGGATCGAATGCGCGCCTACACCGTCCACCGGGTGGCGGGGCGGTCCTGGCGCAGCATGGCCGGGCTGTGGCTGGGAATGCGCGCAGCGTCGATGCTGAAGCCCCATGGCGCCGTGGTGTGCGCCACTTGGCGGCTCGCCTTGCCCATCGCGGCACTGTGTGAGGCCCGGCGGGTGCCCTTGCTCGTCGCCGCCCACGGCAGCGATCTCACCACCCTGCGCACCGCCCCCGCCAGCCTCCGTGCGGTGGACCGAAGGGCCGTTTGGCTGCCCGTTTCGCGCTTTCTGGGCCAGGAACTGGATCGGCTGGACCTCCGCGGCCCCCAAGTCCAGCTGCCGATGGCCCTCGACATCCCCACCACCCTGCCCGACGCGCCCCGCCCCGGCCTCGTGTGTGTCGCCCGCCCCACGCCCCTCAAGGGCATCGATCGGGCGGTGCGGCTGGCCCACGCACTGCAGCTCCCCCTCGATCTCATCGGCCCGACCGAGCGTCCGCTCGGCCCCCGTCCACCGGGGCTTCGGGTCCACGGCCGGCTGGCCCGAGCCCAGGTGATGGCACTCCTCACCCGGCGCACTGCTGTGGTCCTCCTGCCCCGCAGCTCCCCGGAGGGAATGGCCCAAGAAGGCTTCGGACTCAGCATTCTGGAGGCCGCCGCCCGCGAGACTCCCGCCATCGGTTGTGCCACCGGCGGGGTGCCCGAGGCCGTGGGCCCGGGGCTGATCTTGCCCAACCCCGACCGCCCCAACCTCGCCGATGTCCAGGCCTTTCTCGCCGACCCCCTCGCCGGGGAGCGGGCCCTCCACGCCCTCCGCGCCCACCACGGTGCGGCCCGGGCCCTCGTTGCCCTGCATGTGGCCCGGGGGTTGGCCCCATGAACACGGCCCGGCGGGTGCTCATGCTGTACCGACCACGCCTGCCCGGCCAGCGCGCCCAGGCGATTCAGGTGGTCCACTGCGCACAGGCCATGGCCGAAGATGGCGCTGAAGTGACCATTCTCGCCGATCGTGGGACTGCCCCCGCCTCCGCTGCCCACGCGCTGTCAGTGCTCGGACTTGCGCCCACGCCGGGCCTGAGTGTAGAGCTCGCGCCGCTCCGCCACTCTGGTGTGGCCGGCATCTGGTTTCGACGGCGCCTTGCGCACTGGTGGTCGGGCCCCCCGGGGCTGGTGCTCGCTCGCGACAAGCGCCGACTGGCCCGCGCACTCCACACCCAAGGCCGCGCGGGCCACCGCATCGTGCTGGAGACCCACGAGCGGGACGGTGCAACCGACCCCGACGCCGCGGCCCTGGAGCGGGCCCTCATTCCCCAGCTTGACGCACTCATCGCCAATTGCGAAGGCACCCTCGACGCTTGGGAGGCGGCGTGGTCCCTCGGCGACCTGCCCCGTCGCGCCGCCCACAATGGGTGCGCCCCGGGCCGTTCGCTGGGAGCGGTCGCCGGTGAGGTTGTCGACCAGATCGTCGTCATGGGCAGCCGAGCCCCCCGGAAGGGCCTGGCCTTGGTCGGCGAGGTCGCCCATGCACTCCCGTTGCCCGTGCATGTCCACGGCCCCGCCGACGGACCGGCCATCGCCGGCCTGCACCACTACCCTCCCCTGCCCTACACCGCTGTGCCGGCTGTGCTCGCCCGCGCCCGGGTGTTGCTGTTGACTCTCGGCGACGGGGTCTTCGGCGAGCAGCTCACCTCACCCCTCAAGCTGTGGGACTATCTCGCGACCGCTCGGCCCCTCGTGGCACCAGACCTCCCCAGCGTGCGCAGGGCCTTGGCGGCGGCCCCGGTGGCTGCCGGCCCGACGTCAGGCATCTTCTTGCATCGACCCCACGACGCGGCGGACTTGCTGCGCGCGCTGACATTGGCCAGTGCCGCCCCCCCCCGCGCCCCCGTCCTGCGCACCTGGCACCAGCGGCTGAACGAGCTCCGGGACCTGTTGGGGTGGTCGACGTGAAGGTGCTCTACCTGCTCCGCTACTACCCGTGCTTGTCCGAGACATTCGTGCGGGACGAGGTGCGGGCGCTCGAAGCCCGTGGTGTCGACATCACCATCGCCAGCCTCGGCAGCCGGGCGGACGCGCGCTTGGTGCCGGCGGACGCACAGCCCGCCGCGAGAGTGTGGACCATTCCCCGTCGCGGGCTCGATCGGCTGCGTCCTTGGCGCACCGTGTCGGCCGGTGAGCAGTTCTTGCGCAGCTGCCAGCGCCCCAAAGACGCCGCTCGGCTGCCATGGCTGCGGGCACGGGTCGCGGCGGCCGCCTTCGATCGGGTGCATGTACACTTCGCCGGTGAGGCCGCAGAGCTCGCTCATGCCCTGTGGCTTGACCTTCAGGTGCCCTACACCGTCACGGTGCACGCCGTGGATCTGTTCCGCCCGCGCCCCAGCCTGGCCACCGTGCTCCGCCACGCTGAGGCCGTGATCACCATCTCCGAGCACCACCGCCGCTATCTGGCAGACCAAGGTTTGACCGCCCATGTGGTGCGCTGCGGCCCCGAGCTCAGCCGCTGGGCATCCCTTCCGCCGCCCCCACCCGGCCCAGTCCGGGCGCTGCTGGTCGCACGGGACGTCCCCAAGAAGGGCATCGACACCTTATTGTCGGCCTGGCCACCCGGCGATGCCCACGCCCACCTCCACCTGCTCAGCGACCACAGCGGCCCTCTCCCCGAGCGCTGCACCCGCGCCCCCTTGGCCCCGCCGGTCGTGGTCCAACAAGCCATGGCGGCATGCAATGTGGTGGTGCTGCCGTGCCGAATCGCTGTAGACGGTGACCGGGACGGCGTTCCGATGGTGTTGATGGAAGCGGTTGCGGCTGGCCGACCGGTCCTGAGCTGCCCGGTCGCGGGGGTGCCGGAGCTGGTCTGTCCCCCGGGCGCGGCACCGTGTGGCTGGCTGGTGCCTTCGGATGATCCGCTGGCCCTTCGCCGCGCCTTCGACGCCATGACACCGGCCGCCCGTGATGCCCACAGCCCCGGTCCGCGGCATCTTCAACAGCTTGGCTTTTCCCTCGATGCCCAAGCGAACGGCCTGTTGCAAGTCTGGCACAGTGCCGGCGCGGTGCCCCTTTCCGAGAAGCGACGCGAATTGTGTCCACACTAGCAAATTCCGTGCGTGGAGCTGGATTTTGACCGCGAGTGGTCATCGATTCCGCTAAAATCGAAGGGACTCGCATCTGGAGCGGTGGCTGCTCAACCATCCGCACTCCAGATCATCCATCTTTGGCGGACTCTCATCCAGAGTGGCCGCCCGCCGAACCTGCGCGCTGGGCCTCAAAGGCCTCGCCACCCCTCGGCCAAGCATTCCAAAGCGCCGCCCGCTGGGCGCTCAGATCGCTGGAGACACCATGCGCGCCGCCGTACTGCTCCCAATCCTATTCGCTGGTTGTGCCCAGGACTATGACATCTCCGCTGAGAAAGAGGGTCAAGCCGGCACCAACGACACCTCCACGCCGATGGACCCCGTCGGCGATGACGAGGATGAGGATCCAGACGAGGAAGACCCCGACGACTCGGACGATGGCACCACTGTGCCGGACGGGGACGACCCGGTGGCGGTGTGCTCGGTGACCCCGAACCCGGTTGAGCCCCCCTTCGAGACGGCAACCTGGATCGGGGAGGACTCCTACGATCCCCTCGGCCACACGATCACCGACTATATCTGGACGCTGAACGCCCGTCCCTCCGGCGCAACCTCGGTGATGCCCACGGGCAACGCGCCGAATCGCTCCGGCTTCGAGGCCGAGCTCGCTGGAGAGTACCTGGGTCAGCTCATTGTTGTGACCGACGACGGCCGGCGATCCGAGCCCTGTCAGACCACGCTCGAGTCCATTCCCGCCGAAGACCTCTGGATCGAGATGTACTGGTCGGTCGCCAACGACGACATGGACCTGCACCTCCTAGCTCCGGGCGGCAGCCGCGACTCGAACAGCGACTGCTACTTCGCCAACTGCACGAGCGGTCTGTCCTGGGGCGCGTCGGGGACTGCCGACGACCCCCGCCTCGACCTCGACGACATCCCGGGCCAGGGCCCCGAGAACATCAACATCTCGGCCCCCCAGAACGGCGTGTACAGCGTCTATGTGCACGACTACTCGTACAGTACGCCCGACTACTACGGCGCGAACCAGGTCACGGTGAACATCTACATCAATGGCAGCATGGCGTGGACCAAGACCAAGGCCATCAGCAACGAGGACACCTTCACCGGCTTCGCGTCCATCGACTGGGCCACCGGGACCGTCTCCGACCTGTAGTTCTCACCTGCGGGCGCGCCGGATCGTCCTTGTGCCCGCGAGGTGGTCGCCGAGTCGGCGGCCCTCGGGATCGACCATCGCGGAGACAGCCTCCACCAAGGCAATCCCGACCACACACAGCGCGCCCAGCCATCCGAAGGGGCCCGGTACCGCAGCGAGCAACATCGCGGCGACCAGGGCCCCGTTTCGCTGAAGGGACTGCAGCGGGCTCGCCGGTGCGCCCGTGGCAGCGTCCACCACCATCAGCCCCGTCAGGCGCTTGCCGGGGCTGAAGCGCCCACCGTCCACGTCCCGAAGTGCCCAAAACAGGCCGGTGACCAAGCCCGCCAGCAGCGGTGCACCAAAGAGGGTGAGCGGGCCGAGCAAGGTCGCGGCAAGCTCCATCACCCCCAGCACCACCAGCTCGGTGCCCGATGCACCCATCCGGGCCAGGCCCGGCGCGGGCACAAGCGCGGTGATGCCATGCCGGTCGTCCGGCGGTCGATTTTGGGGCAGGTCCGTCACGGGGCGGGGCTCCAGGGTCGGGCCAAGGGAGCTGCGGCACGGTTATGGGGAGCGCATGTACTCGATGACTGGATATGGACGGGGCGAAGCGACCAACGGTGATGTAACCATCGTGGTTGAGCTGAAGACCGTAAACAACCGCTTTCGCGACATCAACCTTCGACTTCCGCGCGAGTATCTTGTGCTGGAGCCCCGGGTTCATGCGTCAATCAAAGAACGGATTCGCCGCGGCCGGGTCGATGCGTTCGTCCGCCGCAGCGCGGCCGACAGCAACCAGACGGTGCATCCCGACCCGATACTGGCCGACCACTACCTCAGCGCGATGAGCGCTGTGGCCAAGCGGATCCAGCGAGACCCGGCGACGATACCCCTGGAATTCATCCTGTCCCAGCCCGGGGTGCTCACCCTCGCGGAAGGGGAGCATGATGCGCTGAGCGACTGGGAGCTGCTGAAGACTGCGCTCGAAGCCAGTCTCGACGATCTGATGACCATGCGCAACGCCGAGGGTGATGCGCTGCGGGCCGATCTGTTGGCCCAGACCGACGAGCTTCAGCGCCTGCGCATGGAAGTGGCCCACGTCAGCGAAGACCTCGCCGAGCGCTTGCGCAGCCGCCTGCTCGGTCGCCTCGAGCGCTTGCTGGGGGACCGCGTCGACCCCAGCCGGCTGGCCCAAGAAGCCGCAATTCTGGCCGACAAGGCCGACGTCAGCGAAGAGCTGGCCCGCATTCACTCGCACCTTCAGCAATTCACCGAAGCGCTGGACCAAGACGAGCCGGTGGGCCGCAAGCTGGAGTTCCTGGTGCAGGAGCTCAATCGCGAGATCAACACGATCGGCAGCAAGGCCGCTGAGCACCCCATCTCGGCCCGGGTGGTCGACATGAAGAGCGTGGTGGAGCGCCTGCGCGAGCAGTCCGCGAACGTCGAGTAGACGGTGGCGCCCTCCCCCGGGCTGCGCCCGTCCATCAACCACACCTTGGGCGCGCGCCTGGAGTCACTGCTGGGCGCGACCTCGCCTGAAGCCCGGCTGCTGGCCGACCCCATCATATTCCCCCGACGGTACACCCGGCTCGACGACGTCGAGGTGGCCGCGGTCTTCGCGAGCGGGCTGGCCTTCGGACGGGTGGCGTCCTTCACGCCGGTCATTGCCGCCATCCTCGACCAAGCCGATGCCCACGGCGGTCCCGCGGCATGGGTGGACGGCTTCTCCGCAGCCCACGCGAGCCCACTGGCCCCGCTGCGCTACCGATGGATGGATGGAGCCGACTTCGCCCTGTTGGCGGCCACTTTGGGAGAGTTTCGCCGCGGCGGCGTCAGCCTCGGACAAGCGCTGACCGACCTCGATGACCCCACCCACGCGACGATTGGCGACGCCCTCGATGGACTGATCCTGGCCCTGCGCCGGTGCGCCATGACGGTGGCCCAAGTTGACGCGTGGTCGGCCCTGCCTCGGGGCTTCCGGTACTTCCTGCCCCGCCCCACGGGCGGCTCCGCCTGCAAGCGCTGGTGCATGATGCTGCGCTGGATGGTGCGGCGTCCCGGCCCCGGTGCAGCCGGCATCGACATGGGCGTCTGGTCGGACATCTCCCCATCCCGGCTGGTGATGCCCCTGGACACCCACGTCCACCGGCTCGGGCGGCTGCTCGGCTTGACCCGGCGCAAGGACGCATCGTGGAAGACGGCGCTGGACATCACCGCAAGCCTGCGCACGCTCTCTCCTGAAGACCCTCTGCGACATGACTTTGCCCTGGCCCACCTCGGCATCAGCGGCACCTGCCGGGGCACCTGGCACGAAGATGTGTGCACACCTTGCCCCCTCCGCCCAGTCTGTACCGAAGGCAGCGGTCCGCCGATCCCGTAGCCATGCACCTTCCACAGGGTCGGCACCGTGGGCAGGACCCAACCGGTTAGCCCGATGCCTCGCCATCCAAGCCCTGGCCAACCATGCCCCTCGACCTTTCCGCCTGGACGCCGCCCGAGCGCGGTGCACTCTTTGTCATCACTGGAGCGTCTGGAACCGGAAAGACCACGCTCGTCCGCGAGGCGTTGAAGGTTCTGCCAGACCTCGATTGGTCGGTGAGTGCCACCACCCGCCGCCCTAGGCGGGGCGAAGTGGACGGCAAGGACTACCAGTTTGTGTCGACCGAGCAGTTCCAGGCCATGGTGGACGCCGGCGAGATGCTGGAGTGGGCCGAGGTCTATGGCAACAGCTACGGGACTCCCCGCGCACCGGTCGTCGCGGCGATGGACGAAGGCCGCAGCATCCTGCTCGAGATTGACCTGCAGGGAGCCCGCCAAGTGCGGTCCGCGATGCCCGATGCGGTGAGCGTGTTTGTGCTTCCCCCTGACTTTTCGGTCATCGAAGAGCGCCTCCGCTCCAGGGCCACCGACGCCGAAGAAGTGATTCAGCGCCGCCTCGCCGACGCCTGGGAACAGCTTCAGGGCGTGGGTGAGTTCGACTACTTGGTGGTCAATGACGATCTGCGGAGCGCCCACGACCGGTTCCAAGCGGTGCTGGTGAGCGAGCTTCAGGGGGTCTCCCGCCACCCCAGCCTGGTCGCACGCTTCTCCGGACACCGCTGAACATCCAGCTTCAGGTGCCCAGAATTGGCACTGGCGTGCTGGATGGGGAAACATAGACTGCGAAAACGGTTTCACACCCACGCCCCGGCATCCCCCCAAGCCGGTGCGAGGAGCGGTCATGGTCCCCTCTGCTGATGCCACCCGTCTCGACGACATCCTGACGCGGGTGCAAGCGTACGAGCCCAATGCTGACGTGGGGGTCATCGCCCAAGCGTACCTGTTTGGTGCCGCTGCCCACGCCGGCCAAGTGCGCAAGTCTGGCGAGGACTACTACATCCATCCCATCGCAGTGGCGGGCATTCTCGCCAGTCTGCGCATGGACGTCGACACCATCGCCGTGGGCCTGCTCCACGACACGATGGAAGACTGCCTCTCCACCCGCGAAGCCATCGCCGCCGAGTTTGGCGAAGATGTCGCCGAGATGGTCGAGGGCGTCACCAAGATCGGCAAGCTGGAGTTCCGCACCAAGCACGAAGCCCAAGCCGAGAACTTCCGCAAGCTGGTTTTGGCGATGGCCAAGGACGTGCGGGTGATCTTGGTCAAGCTCGCCGACCGGCTGCACAACATGCGCACGATGGAGCACATGAAGGCCGAGCGGCAGCGGGGAATCAGCCAAGAGACGATGGACATCTACGCGCCCATCGCGAACCGGCTGGGCCTCTCCCAGCTCAAGATGGAGCTGGAAGACCACTGCCTGCGCTACCTCCGGCCCGAAGTCTACAACGACCTCACCGAGAAGCTCGACCTGTCGGCCGAAGAACGAAACCGGTTCGTGGACGACATGAGCGCGAGCATCAAGGCCCAGCTCGCGGACCGGGGACTCGACGCCAGCGTCAAGGGTCGCCCCAAGCACCTCACCAGCGTCTGGCGCAAGATGCGCAGCCAGAATCTTGAGTTTGAACAGATCCACGATCTGCACGCACTGCGCATTCTCGTGGAAGACATCGGCCAGTGCTACACGGCCCTCGGCAACGTCCACGCGCTGTACCGGCACGTCCCCGGGCGGCTCAAGGACTACATCGCCAACCCAAAGTCCAACGGGTACCGCTCGCTGCACACTGTGGTGCTCTGCGAGAGTGGGCAACAGGTCGAGATCCAGATCCGCACCCACAGCATGCACCAGATCGCTGAGTTCGGCATCGCGGCCCACTGGCGGTACAAAGAGGGCCACCTCGCACTGTCTCGCGAAGACGTCAACAAGATTGCCCGCCTGCGCTCGCTCTTTGAAGCGGCCCAAGAGGTGGAGGATCCTGACGAATTCCTCGAGACCATCAAGGTCGACCTGTTCAATGAGGAAGTCTTCGCGTTCACCCCCAACGGCGACGTGCGGTTCTTGCCCGCTGGTGCGACGGTGCTCGACTTCGCCTACGCCATCCACACCGCCGTCGGCGACACGTGCACCGGGGCGCTCGTCAATGGGCGGATGATGCCCATTCGGGCGGAAGTGGGCTCGGGCGACCGCGTCGAGATCATTCGCAACAAAGACCAGAAGCCCAACCGAAGCTGGCTGGAAGTCGCGAAGACAGGGCGGGCGCTGTCGAAGATTCGCCGGGCGCTGCGCGAAGACGAGCGGGACCAAGGCAAGCGCATCGGGCGAGAGCTGCTCGAAGCGGAGCTGCGAAAGCTCGGGCGCAAGATCGACAAGCTCGAGAAGGGCGGGCAGATCGCCGCCGCGTCCCAGCACTTCGGCCACAAGGACGGGCCGCTGCTCTACTTGGCCATCGCCCAGGGCAACATCAGCGTCCGCAAGGTGCTCACCCAGCTTGTTCCTGCCCATGAGCTGGAGGGCGAGGCGCCGACAGGCATCGCCGGCCTGCTGCAGCGCTTCCGCCGCAAGACCCAGTCCCCGGTGCTGATCAACGGCGAGAGCGACGTGCTGGTGTCCTATGCCGGCTGTTGCAGCCCGCTGCCTGGCGAACCGGTCCGCGGCTACATCACCCAAGGGCGCGGCATCACCGTGCACCACGCGAGCTGCAAGCAGCTGCTCGCCATGGACCCCGACCGGCGCATCGCGGTGGACTGGTCCAACGACAAGACCCGCAGCCACACGGGCGAGCTGCGAATTGTCACCAGCAACAAGGCCGGCATGCTCGCCGAGGTCGGCAGCATCTGCAAGACGCTGGAGCTCAACGTGTCGCGCATGCAAGCGCGGGAGCTCGAGAATGGCCAAGCCGAGTTCACGCTCGCGGTCAACGTCGTGGACGTCGCCGAGCTCACCAAGCTGATGCGCAGCCTGGAGAAGATGGACGGGGTGTACCGGGTGGACCGGGTGCGCGCGAGCTGAACGAGGCCCCCCGCCAGAGGCTCAGCTCAGGAACAACGCGTTGGTCTCGCCCGGGGCCAGCTCGACGTGCACTGTGCGGCCGTCGACCCGCAGGCGCCCCTCGGTCGCTTGGCGCAGGACCTGGGGGTACAGCCGATGCTCGATGCGGAGAATGCGCTGCTTGAGGGAATCTTCGTCGTCTTCGGGCAGCACTGGCACGACCCCCTGCGCAACGATGGGACCGGTGTCGGTGCCCCCATCGACGAAGTGCACGGTGGCGCCCGCAATGCGCACACCGCCCCCAAGGGCTTGGGCTTGTCCGTGGGTACCCGGGAACGCCGGAAGCAGGGCCGGGTGGATGTTGAGCACCCGCCGCGGGAAGGCGCCGAGCAGCACTTCAGTCACGATGCGCATGAACCCCGCCAAGCAGACCCACTCGACCCCATGGGCCTGCAAGCACGCGACCAGCTCGCCATCAAACTCGGCACGGGCCTTGCCCCGGTGGGGGATCCAGACCGCCGGGATGCCTGCTTGACGGGCCCGCTCCAGTCCAAACGCGTCCCGTCGGTTGCTGACCACCAAGGCGATGGTGGCCGGAAAGTCGTCGGATGCGCACGCGTCGATGAGGGCTTGCAAGTTGGTGCCCGAGCCGCTGATGAGCACGGCCACCGGCACCCGACTCACGCCACCACCGCCTCGTGGTTGGGGTCGACCACAACCTCACCGACGATGGCACCACCGAGTGCATCCGCGGTGTCTTGGGCACGGTCTGCCGGCAGCACAAGCACCATGCCCAGGCCACAGTTGAAGGTGCGGAGCATGTCCTGTTCCGACAGCTTGCCCATCGACTCCAGCAAGTCAAAGATGGGGGGCCGGGACCAGGAGCCCCGCTCAAACCGGGCGCCGAGCCCATCGGGCAACACCCGGGGCACGTTCCCGGGAATGCCGCCGCCCGTGATGTGCACCAGCCCCCGGGCGCCGAAGTCCTGCACCGCCCGGAGCGCCGCCTTGACATAGATGACCGTCGGCGTCAGCAGCACATCGGCAAGGGGCTGGCCCAGCCCGTGTTCTTGGTCCCAGTCCAGCTTGTCGACAATGCTGCGAACCAGGGAGTAGCCGTTGCTGTGTACCCCGCTGCTGGGCAAGCCCACCAGCACGTCCCCCGCTTGGATCTGGGCGCCGTCGACGATGCCGTCGCGCTCGACGACCGCCGTGCAAAATCCCGCCAGGTCGTAGTGGCCGGGCCCATACATGCCCGGCATCTCGGCGGTCTCCCCACCGATCAGCGCACAGCCCGCTTGGCAGCAGCCATCGGCGATGCCCTCGACCACTTCCACCGCCACGTCCGGCGCGAGCCGCCCCGTCGCGAAGTAGTCGAGGAAGAACAAGGGCTCGGCCCCCAGCGTCACCACGTCGTTGACACACATGGCCACCAGATCAACACCGATGGTGCGGTGACGCCCGAGGCGCTGGGCCACGAGCAGCTTGGTGCCGACGCCGTCCGTCCCGCTGACGAGCACCGGGTCGCGGAAGCGGTCGCCCAATGCGAACATGCCCCCGAAGCCCCCAATGCTGCCCATCACCCCGGGCCGATGCGTGCGCTTGACAGCATCGCGAATGCCGTCCACCACGGCATCTCCGGCTTCAATGTCGACACCGGCGGTCCGATACGCGTCCGCCACCCTATTCCTCCCAGGTGCCGTCAGACTTCGGCGTCCGACACGTCAGCACGTAGGGATCGCTGGACTGGCCCGCGGCGTCGTTCACGATGAAGGCCCACTCATACTCGGTGTCGAATTCGGGCCGACCACCGGTGATCACCAGCGTCACCCCAAGATTCGCCGAGGCGGTGTTGCACGTCTCGCTGGACGTCGAGCCACTGACCGGGTCGAACGGCGAGGAGTCCGTCGCCACCGTGCCATCCACCGTGTCGTCGAAGTAGACCTCCGCCGAGTAGCTGCTCAGATCGCCGTCGTCATCGGTGACCGCCATCGTCATGAGAAGCTGGGGGTAGTCGCCATCTTCGTAGTGCGCGAGGCCCAAGTTCTGGCACGTGATCTCGGAGATGACCGGCGCGGTGCCCCCGCAGCTGTCGTCCCCGGTGCCACCACCATCCACGACTTCGCCGGTCGTGTCTTCGCCGGAGTCGCCGTTTTTGTCACCACAAGCGGTGGCGCCAAGGCCGGCCGCCAACAGCGACATCGCCCACAGGGAGCCGTTTTTCGTGACAGTGCTGTGCCGTCGGGCCATGCCTCGCCTCCAGAGTTCAGACGGCTGGAGGTTAGCACGCCCCTCCCGGGCACGGCCCCCCCTCCCGGACGTTATTGACGGCACCCCACCGGCCCCTGGGATGCACGTGCCAAAGACGGTCACCCCGCCCCGCCTCTACCGGGCCCTTCGGGGCCAGCTCGGCAGCATTCGCCGCGTCTACATGCGCAGCAACCGCATCCACCGCCGTGGCGACTTCGCGGACTATGACGAGACTGTGCTGCTGTTGCATGGCTTCATGCAGACCCGGAACATCTGGGAGGTCATGGAGGACCGGCTTCGCCACGATGGCTACGGCGTGCTCAGCTTTGATCTAGGCGGGCTGCTGTGGCGCTTCAACACCCGGTCCCCCACGGATCTCGGCACGCTGGTCGCCGAGAAAGTGGAGCGCATCTGTGAGCGCTCGGGGCTAGACCGCATCCACGTCATCGGCCACTCGAAGGGCGGGCTGATCGCCCGGGAGTTCATCCAGAACCATGGTGGACACCGGCGGGTGAAGAGCTTGATCACGCTGGGTACCCCCCACCACGGCACGCCCACCGCCCTCATCGGCGTCGCACTGATGGGCGCCGGGATCGTCTCGCGCAGCCCCCTGGAGATGCTCCCCGGCAGCGGCTTGGTGCGCCGTCTCGCTGCTGACCACTTCCCCTCAAACATCCCGCTGGTCAGCATCTACAGCAAGCACGACTTGGTGTGCCCGTGGTGGTGCTCCGTGCTGCGCCCCCGCCCCGGCGAGGCCTCCATGAAGAACCTGCCCGTGAGCGGAATCGGCCATTCGGACCTGTGCACCGACTCCCAGGTCTACCACCTGGTCCGCCAGGAGCTGAAGGCCACCAGCGAGCTGTGGGCTGAGCGGGGCCAGCCCGGTGTCGCTCCGCGCTGAGCCCACGACTGTGTTGCGGTTCAGCCGCCTTCGGCGACGCCCATGCAGCAACGGAAGCCCAGGGCCGCGTCGGCGTAGTTGACCGACTCGTCGACCGCAAACGCACAGCGCGTGCCCCGCACCGCCTTGCCGCGCATGCCGCCCTTCACAATCCGCCGGCTGGACTTCGATCCCGGTGCCGAGTCGGTCCACTCGCGGGGCCCACCGCTCATGCCCCAGACCCCGTACCCGCTGACGCAGTTCGGGAAGTCGCCCAGCTTGTAGGCCGCGTCCAGCCCGTCGCCGCAGGTCTCCGTGGTGAACACATCGCCATAGGCGTAGACCCAGTTGTCGGGGCCCTTGCACGCCTTCTCCCACTCGTCCTCGGTGCACAGGCGCTTGCCCTGCTCTTGGCACGCCGACAGCGCCTGCTCGTGGGTGATGCGGGTGTCGGGCCGCTCGGGGGCGGCCTCATTGTGGCGGTTGGGCCACTCAAAGCGATCGATAAAGAAGCCCTTCAGCTCGACTTCAAAGGTCACCGGTTCCGACATTGAGGCGACCGCGGTGCCCTCTTGGTTCAGCCGACCCTTGAGGAAAGGGCCTGGCGGGATGTAGAGCATCTCAGAGTGGTCCTTGACCATCGCCCGCAGCTCGGCCTCGGTGAGCACCCGGTTCTTCGCTTGGACCGCGTTGCGGACCGAGTCATCCATCGCTTTGGCCGAGATGGTCGGATCTGGCGGGTCAGACGCGCCGATGTAGACACCGATCCCGCCGAGGATGGCCACACCCAGTCCCACACCCATCAAGATGTTGCGGATGTTCGGGCCCTGGGGGGCCTCGAAGTTGTCTTCGGTGAAGACCCGCTGGATGTCGGTCATCATGTCGCGGGCAGAGGGGTAGCGTTCCTCCGCGGAGTGGCCGAGTGCCACTTCCACCACATCGTCGATGTGCTCGGGCAGATCGCCCCGCAGCTGGGTGGGCGACAGATAGGTGCCCCGGGGGGGCTGGCCGACCAGCAGCTCGTAGAGGACCACACCCACCGAGTAGATGTCGGAGCGCGGCGAGCCGATGTCGTCGAAGCCGCTGAGCTCAGGCGCCAGATACTTCGCATCGGACCGGGAGATGTAGCTCTCGGCGAAGATGGTCGGGTTGACGATGTCGGCGAAGCCGGCACCCGTGACCATGACCGTGCGCACCACATTCTTGCCACCGGGACCCGTGAGACGGGTCTGAACCAGGATGTTCTCGGGCTTTAGGTTGCGGTGGATGATGTTCGCGCGGTGCAGCACATCCAAGGCTTCCAAGATCTTGTTGACGATCTGGCAGGCTTCTTGGAGCGTGAACGAGCGCTGGGCAGCCTGGTACTCGTCGATCAGCTCGCGGAGCGACTGAGACTGGAAGTACTGCTGGGTGAACCAGACCAGGTCGTTGTGCTCGCCGACCTCACCCAGGCGGACCAGGGCTTCGTGGCGGACTTCCTTCACCAAGAGGAAGATTTCTTCGAATCGTGCCCGATCCCGGGGGTTCGCAAGCATCTTCGGGTGGAGCACCTTGAGGGCGAGGTGCTTGCCCGACTCGATGTTCCGCACCAGGTAGCTCGCGCCAAGCATGCCGGAGCCCAGCTCCTGCTCGACTTCGTAGCGGCTCCCGATGACATCTCCGCGGCTGAACCTCGCTTTGGGGGTGTCCGACACGTCGACTCCGATGATTCGCCCGTTGAGGGCGTGTTGGTCGTGGTCCCCGGTGGAGACCACTTCCCTGATTCGCCCTGTCGGCGCTTGCCACCAAGCCCGGGGGCTGCGACCCAGGCAGACTTTGCGGTCCACCGGCGAGCAACTTGAGGCGGGAAGGCGACAGCGACGCAGGGGCGACGCGAAAGGGGTCGGGATGACCCCGCAGACATCGCTCGACAGGGTCAAGCGAAGTCTTGGTCTGAGCTGGCACACGCCCCCGATCCTCAGATCGCAAACGTGCGGCCGACCGCACTATCGCACAGGTCACCCGGCCGCTATTCTGGCCGGGGGGCATCCACGTCCACAACCGGGCGGGCGCCGTCGTCAACGGACTTGCGCCCCGGCCGCTGGATGAAGAAGCGCAGCACGGCAAGGGCCTGACGGCGCAGATCACCGGGATCGATGCGCGAAGCGACCAAATAGTGGCCCACCATGGCCACAAACAACAGGGCCCCCGCGGACGCGAGGAGCAGTCCCAGCACAAGTGGGATCACCCAGAGCCCGAGCACCCAGGTCAGGGGCGCAAGCAGCGCCACGCCCGACAGCATCAAGGCGCCAGCGGACAACGCGACCGCAATGCGCATGCCCGCTTGGCGCACTTCCCGTCGCAGCTCGTCGGCGCCGGGGTCGACCGCCCGGATGGACAGGTTGCCCCGCTCGAGGTCCAGCAGGAGCTGGTTGAGCTGGAGGGGCACGTCCTGGAAGGCCATCTGGGCGTGCTGCAGCACCCGCACGGCATCAGTGGACAAGCGCTCGGGGCTGAACCGGTGGCCGACCAGCTTCTGGGCCCACGGCCGCAGCCGCTCCACAATGTCGACGTCCGGCAGCAGGCTGCGGGCGATGCCGTCGAGGATGCTGGCGGTGCGCACCAACACGACAAACTCGGGCACCAGCTTGATGCGGAAGCGCGCTGCAGTGTCGACCAACTCGACGAGAGAGGCCGTCTGGCCGAGTTCTTGGAGGGTTGCGCCGTGGTACTTGGTCATCAGGCGCTCCACCGCCCGCTTGAAGCCCTTGAGGTCCACCCGTCCTTCGGTGGCCCCGGCTCGGTACAGCGTCAGCGTGACGGCCTCGGCATCGTGGAAGACCAGTCCCACAAAGAGCGCCACCACGGTGTCCTGCATCTCTGACGTCAGGCGCCCTGTCAGCCCAAAGTCGAGGAACGCGAGTCGCCCGTCGTCGAGCAACATCAGGTTGCCCGGGTGGGGGTCGCCGTGGAAGAAGCCGTGCTCGAAGACCTGCAGGTAGGTGGCGTCGATGAGCTTCTGCATGCCGGCGTCCACGTCCGCCTGATCAGCGTGGGCAAGCGTGCGGAACGACCGCCCGACCATCAGCTCCATCACCATCACGCGTCGGGTCGAGCAAGACTCATAGACGTGGGGGACCACCACATCGGGGCTCGTGGCGAAATTGCGCCGAAAGACCGCCGCTGCACGGGCCTCTTGGAGGAAGTCGAGCTCCTGCACCATCGCGGCCTCAAACTCCCGCACGATGCCGACGGGGGTGTAGAGCCCCGGCAGATCGAGGCGGCCTTCCAGCAGCCGCGCGAGCGTGTAGAGGATGTGAAGGTCGGACCCGATCCTTTCCTCAATGCCCGGCCGCTGGACCTTCACGGCGACCGGCTCGCCCGTGGAGAGCACCGCGCGGTGGACTTGCGCGATCGACGCGCTCGCCAACGGTGTGGTGTCGAATTCCAGGAAGCGCTGCTCCACCGGCTCGCCGAGCTCCTTGCGCAGGATCTCGGCCACCTCGTCCCAAGGCGCAGGCTCGACACTGTCCTGAAGAGTCTCCAGCTCGGCAATCACATCGGCTGGCACGATGTCGGGCCGCACAGAGAGCACCTGGCCCAGCTTCACAAACGTGGGCCCGAGCTCGGCCAGGACCATCCGCAGTCGGCGGGCAAATGGCACCGCCGAGTCCGCTGCTGGGGCGCCCAGGGCCCCCTCCAAGCCGGCCGTGCGGACCAGGGACCCGAAGCCGTGGCGCACCAGCACGCCGGTGATCTCGCGGAGGCGGGGCAGGTCGTGGATGTTGATGTGGGCCATCGATGAACCTTACCGAATTCGCCGGGGCCGGGCTTGGCGGTGCCCCTGCTCCCCGGCCCCAAAGCCCGTGGCGGGCGGCGGCCTTCCGGCGTACGCGGGTGCTGCCTACTGGAGCGTGTTCCCGTGCCGCAGCTGATCGCCACCCTGCCCGATCGTCCCCTCGCTGTGATCGGTGATGTCCACGGTGAGCTCGCCGCGCTGGAGCGCCTGCTGGCCCGTCCCGCGCTGGGACCCGATCGATTCTTGGTGTTTGTGGGTGACCTGATCGACCGCGGCCCCGACAGCCCCGGGGTGGTCCGGCGGGTGCGCGAGCTGGTCGACGCCGGGCGGGCCCAAGTGGTCCTCGGAAACCACGAGCTGAACCTGCTGATCGACCGCGACCGAGAGGGCAACGGCTGGTTCAAGAACCGTGAAGACCTCTGGCAGCACCGCCAGGAAGGCGGCTTCGTCAATGTTGCATTCGACTCGACGCCGGCGGGTGGCCCGGCCGAGCGGGCTGCGATGCTGGACTTCTTCGCCAGCCTGCCCCTCGCCGCCGAGAATAACGAACTGCGCGTCGTTCACGCGTGCTGGCATGGGCCCTCATTGGCCGCATTGCCCGCCGAAGGCGACGTCGCCACACTGATGATGGAGCGGGACCTGGCCATCCAAGAAGAGCTGGAAGAAGCGGGAGTGGTGGCCCGTGCGGCGGTCCAGCGTGCGGCGTGGGCCGAGCTCAAGGACCGGTCGCTGTGCCCGGACCGGATGCTCGAAGACGTCGCCATTCAGGACATGACCGAGCAAAACGGCAACCCCGTGGCCGCCTTGACCAGTGGGCTCGAGGAGCGCATCCCCTTCGCCGATCGCTTCTACATCGGGGGCAAGTGGCGGTTCGTCGAGCGCTCCCGGTGGTGGCGCGACTACACCGATCCCCAGGCGGTTGTGGTGGGCCACTACTGGCGCCGCTTGACCCAGGTTGGGCACGGCTCCCGCGACGTGTTCCAGACCGCCAAGCCGACGGACTGGGCCGGACCGCGACGCAACGTCTTTTGTGTGGACTACAGCGTGGGCCGCCGGTACCGCGAGCGGGCAGCAGGGCGGACGTCCGGGTTCGATGGGGTGCTCGGCGCGGTGCTCTGGCCGGAGCGCACTCTTGTGTTCTCGGACCGACCGGGGCAGGCCCCCACCCGCTGACGGGGCGCCGGCCCCGGGCTGGCTGCCCCTTGCCCATCGCGTGCGCTACCCTGCGCCCTCCCCGTCCCACGAGCCTCCCTGTTGTCCGCCCCGCTCTGGCGCCGCATCTTCGAGAGTCCCCGCGTTCGCGCCGGCTTGGGCCACCTGCTTCTTGGCCTGTTGGTGACCTTTCCGATGGTCACCCGGCCCGGCGACTTGCTGGGCAATCCAGACGTGGATGTCTGGAATCACGCGTGGGGACCCTGGTGGTGGGCCACAGAGTTGGCCCACGGCAACATCCCCTGGCAGACTGAGTACTTGCTCTGGCCGTCCGGGGGCGTGCTCTGGTTCATCGACCCCATGCTCGCCTTGCTCGGTGCCCCGCTGGTGGGCACTCTCGGCGTGGCGGGCGCCTGGAATGTGGTGATCCTCGGGTATGTCGTGTTCGCGAGCTGGGCCGCGCGTCGGTTTGCCCGGTCGCTCGGTGCGGGTCCGTGGGCGAGCTGGGTGGCGAGCGGGGTCTTTGCGGCCAGCGCCTGGATGACCTGCGAGCTGCAAAATGGCATCTCCGAGGCCGTCAACATTGGCCCCGTGGCCCTCGCTTTCGCATGGATCGAAGACGCGTCTCGCACCCGCAACCTCAAGAGCTGGGCCAAGGCTGGCTTGGGGGTGGGCCTCTCGGCGATAGCGTCCCCCTACTTGGGGCTGGGGGCCGGCATCGCGGCATTGGTGCGGGGCCTGCCCGCCATTCGACACGCCTGGCTCGGCGGGCTCACGGCCGTGCTGGTCGCCGCTCCCCCGGCCCTCGCGCTGCGCACCCAGCTGGCCTCGCCCGACGCCATCATCAAGCATCCCGACTCGATGAACGACCAGCTGGCGGCCCACAACGCCGTCGACCTCCGCACCTTCTTCCAGCCGTTTGGCTTTCGATCGGTCGACCTGTCCCACGAGGGCTTCCAGCACTCAATGTACCTGGGCCTCGCGGCACTGCTGTTGTGTGTGTTTGCCTTTCGCAGCAACGCCAAGCCCGCGGAGGGCAAGCCGGTGGAGCGGGCCTACCGCTCCGAGATCTGGTGGGTGCTCGCGGCCCTTGTGTGCGCCGTGATCTCCCTTGGCCCCTACCTCTACGTCAACGGCGACTGGCTCTCGCTGCACGATGGCCGGCGGCTGCGCTTGCCTTGGGGGGCCATCCAACAGGTCATGCCGGGGCTCGCCGTCACCCACCCGCTGCGCCTCGCAGTGCCCACCCTCGCTGCGGTGGCCGGGCTGGCCGCCCTCGGCGCGCACAACTTGTCCAAGGGACCGCTCGCTCTGGTGGCACTCGGGGTCGTCTTGATCGATGGGCTGGGCATCTCCGGCACCGTCTGGCCCATCCCGACGGCGAGCTTGGACTGGCCGGCCGCCTATGCGCACATGGCCCGCAAAGCCGACGAACCGATGCAGTGGGGCATCCTCGACTTGCCCACCGATGCCGGGTCCACGATGGGCACCAGCCGCTACCTGATCTGGCAAGCGGCCCACGGGCGGCCCATTCCGTATGCCCCGGACGCACGGGCCAGCACCTGCTCGCTGATCCACGAGCCGAGCTACCGCATCTTTGCGGGCCTCTCGAACCGACGCGCCGATGAGCACCAAAAGCTCGGGCTGAAGAACCAAGGCGGCACCCCCCACACCCTCGCGCTGCGGGAGAAGGGCATCCGGTGGATCGTGGTCCACCGAGACATCGACGCCGAGGCTGCGGAGCGCATCATTGCGGTGCTCCAGAGCGATCTCGGCCCCGGCAACACCACGGGTCCGGTGGAGTGGTGGGACCTCGGCATACCTGAGCTGCCGGGCAAGAATGGGGTGCCGGGACTGACCCAGCCACGAGATGGCGGCCCGGAGAACGTCGTGCGGGGAACACGCCTGGAAGGCGGCCGCACGGTCAGCCCGCCGAGCTCGCCGTGAGCCGATCCGGGCCGCGGACTCAGCGACCGGGGGCATCCTTGCGAGCTACACCAATGCGCGCCAGTCGATGACAGCGCAGCCACGCGCCCGACGGGCCATCGCCCTGAGCTTGGGCATCGCGCTTGGAGTTGCGGCCGGACTCACCGCCCTCAGCGCAGGTCTGTCGACGCCCGCGGCCTGGACCGCGGCCGTGACCGCGATCTGTGCGGTCTGGTGGGTCACCGAGCCCGTGCCTGTGCCCGTCACGTCATTGCTGCCGTTTGTGGTGTTGCCGGCGGTCGGCGCCCTGTCGGCAGAGTCCGCGGCCGGCGCATACGGACACCCCCTCATCTTGCTGTTGATGGGTGGGTTCATGATGTCGGCGGCCATGGAGCGCAGCGGCGCGCACCGGCGCATCGCCCTCGGTGTGGTGCGCATGCTCGGCGCACAAGGCACCAACCGCACCGTGGTTCTTGGCTTCATGCTGGCCACCGCGCTGTGCTCGATGTGGATCTCCAACACGGCCACCACGCTGATGCTGTTGCCGGTGGCCATCGCAGTCATCGAACAGGACGAGGCCGACGGCCGACAAGGCCTCGCGGTGCCCCTGCTCCTTGGACTGGCCTACTCCGCCAGCATTGGCGGCATGGGCACCCCCATCGGCACGCCCCCGAACGTCGTGCTCATGGGCGTGTTCGCGGAGATCACCGGGCGGGAGATCGGGTTCGCGCACTGGATGTCCATCGGGGTGCCCGCTGTGGCCCTGCTCCTGCCGATCACGTGGTTCTGGCTGGTCCGCCACCTGACCCCTGCGCCGGCCCCCCAGATGCCCCACCCCGGGCCCTGGAGGACCGTCGAGAAGCGGGTGCTCGTGGTGTTTGGCATCGCCGCCGTGCTGTGGGTCTTCCGCAAGGCGCCCTGGGGGGGATGGACCACAGCCATGGGCTTGCCCGATGCCAGCGATGCGACGGTGGCCTTGGCGGCGGCGATGGCCCTGTTCTTTGTGCCCGACGGCAGGGGTGGCCACGCGCTCGACTGGCCCACCGCACGGCAGATCCCGTGGGGCTTGCTGCTGCTGTTCTCCGGTGGAATTGCCATTGCGAGGGCATTCTCATCAACTGGGCTCGCCGCGGCTCTGGGCGACTGGCTGGCCCACGACGCCGGCCTGGCGAGTCTGCCCTTTGCGCTGACCGTGCTGCTCATCTGCTTGCTCGTCACCTTTCTCACCGAGGTCACCTCGAACACCGCCACGGCCACGCTGCTCCTTCCCATCCTGGCCGCCGCCGCCATCGCGTCCGATGTGGCCCCGTTGCTGTGGATGGTGCCGGCCACGTTGAGCGCAAGCTGCGCCTTCATGCTGCCCGTGGCCACGGCCCCCAACGCGGTCGTCTACGGATCGGGCCGGGTCTCCGTTGCCCAGATGGCCCGCGAAGGAATGACTCTCAACGTCGTGGGGGCCATTGTGTTGACCGGAGTGTGCATCGCTCTTGCGGGAAGGCCTGTCTGACCTGACCTGGGATTCCGTCTCCCTGGTTGCGTTGCCCAGCCCAACTGCAATCGAGGAAACCATGCGTCAGATTTCGAGCCATCGCGCGCTCTTGCCCGCTCCTATTGCCCTCAGCCTTTTGTTCTTTGCAGGCTGCGACCCCAGCGAAGATCCCGACGCAACGGACCACTTGGCAGACACGGGCAGCAGCACACAGGTGCCGACTCCCCTGGACACCTGGATTGACCCCGTCGTGGCAGAAGCGCTGGAGGCCGGCCGCTCCGTCAAGGTCATCGTGCAGCTCGATGAGCGGCAGATTCAGACCGAAGTGCAGCGGCGCCGCTCGGGCCCCCGGGACTCCGTGGCCCTCCGAGATTGGCGAGCAGGGCGATACGACGAGCTGTCCACCGACTTTATGGACACCATCAGCGGAGAGCCCGCCACGCTGGTTCGTCGCTGGGAGCACATCGCAGCAGTGGCCCTCGAAGTGGACGACATGCGCGCCCTCGACGCCATTGTCGCCAGTGGTCTGGCCGCGAGTGTTCACGCAGAAGAGATCCTCTCCTACGAGTTGACCCAGAGCTTGGGCCACATCAACCAGCCTGAAGCCGAAGCAGCAGGCCATGGCGGTGCCGGCACCGCAGTGGTCATCTTCGACACCGGCGCGGACTACCGCGTGTCCGACCTGGGCAACTGCACGTCCGCCAACTCGGGCGGCGGGTGCCGGGTGAAGGTCCACATGGACATCGCCCCCAACGACGGTCAGCTCGACGCAAACGGCCACGGCACCAACGTGGCGTCCATCGTGGCGCGGGTCGCCCCCGACGCCGACATCATCGACTTGGATGTCTTCAACGGCGCCGGCGCGTCGAGCACCGACATCATCACCGGCATCAACTGGGTCATCGCGAACGCTGACACCTACAACATCGTCGCGATGAACATGAGCCTCGGTGGCGGAAACTACTCCTCGGCGTGTGGTTCCTCCGTCTACGAGAGCGCGCTGTCCAACGCGCGAAGCGCCGGGGTGCTCGCCGCCATCGCGTCGGGCAATGACGCCCGCAAGAGCAGCATGGCTGCGCCGGCCTGTTCACCCTCGGCCGTGTCCGTCGGTGCGGTCTACGACTCCAACATGGGCGCCATCGGCTGGTCCGGCTGCTCCGAGAGCTCCACCGCCGCAGACCGCGTCACCTGCTTTTCCAACAGCACGTCCTTCCTGGACCTGCTCGCGCCCGGTGCCCTCATCACGGCCGGCGGCCACACCATGGGCGGCACGTCCCAGGCCACCCCCCACGTCGCTGGTGCCATGGCGGTGGTGGCGGCGGCGTACCCCGATGCCTCTCCCGCAGAGATCGAGGCGATTCTGAAGAACACGGGTGTCCCGATCACGGACCACGCCAACGGCATCACCACCCCCCGGATTGACCTGGAAGCGGCCGTTCTCGGGTCTTCCAGCGGCGGCTCGGACGGCGGAACCGACGGCGGAACCGACGGCGGAACCGACGGCGGAACCGACGGCGGAGGCTCAGACGGCGGAGGAGCGGACACCACCGCCCCCAGCGGGACCATGACCATCGAAGGGGACGTCGACTGGATCAACTACTACGACGTGACCCTGGACATCAGCGCGACGGACGACACCGGCGTCACTGAGATGTGCATCTCGAACACCAATGGCTGCACCGAGTGGCAAGCCTACGACACCTCCGCCGACTGGACCCTCGCTGGCGGCGCGGGCAACCGCCGGGTGAAGGTCCAATTCCGTGATGCGGCCGGCAATGTGTCGTCGGTCGCCCAGGATGTCATCCTCATCGACACTGGTGCACCCAGCCTAGGCACACTTACCGGAGAAGGTGGCAACGGCGCCAACACACTGAGCTGGGGTGGCTTCCGCGAGGGTGGCTCAGGCATCGCCGGCTACAAGCTGGTGGCCTCCGACACAGGCTTCCCCGCAGTGGGCTGCACCGACGGCACCACCATCACCGAGGGCACCAGCGTCAGCGCCTCCCACACCGGGCTGAGCAACGGAGACTCCTGGTACTACCGCCTCTGTGCGACGGACAACGCCGGGAACACCGCAAACGGCGTGCTTGCCGTCGTCACCCCCACGCCCGAGAGCGTCGGTCCCGATGCCACCGTCGTGCTGGGTGGCGGCCAGGACTGGATTGGCGAGGCCCTTGTCCCGGTCACCATCACTGCCACCGACGACAGCACCATCACCGAGATGTGCCTCAGCCGCACCACCCGCTGCCGGAGCTACACCACGTTTGAGGCCGAGACGACCTTCCAGATGCCCAAGGGCGCCGCGGGACGGGCACTCTACGTGTACTTGAAGGACGAGTGGGGCAACATCGGTGGTCCCTACACGGACTCCGTCGGCGTCGACACCATCCCCCCCCGCGGCGGCACGCTGACCGCGGAACGCGCGGACCAGTCGGTCGCACTGACCTGGAGCGGAGTGTCCGATGTCGGCAGCGGTGTCGCCTCCTACAAGCTTGTGGGCGCGGTGGGCTCCTTGCCCGCTGGCAACTGCAGCACCGGCGAGGTCATCTACGAAGGCACGTCCACCAGCACCACCCACGTTGGACTGACCAATGGTGAAACGTGGATCTACCGACTGTGCGGCGTGGATGCTGTCGGCAACGTCGGTGGCAACGCAGCCACCTCTGCCATGCCCGCCCCGGAGAACGACGCCCCCACCGGCTCGGTCACCATCAACGGCGGCGATGCGCTCGTCGGCAGCAGTGTGGTCACCCTGTCCTTGACCGCGGCCGATGCCAGCGAGGTCACCCACTACTGCATCAGCAACAACACCCACTGCCGGCGCTGGGTCTCGTACTCCGACACCGTCACCTGGCGGATGTCCGGCAGTGGCACCCGTGGGGTCTACGTCTGGCTTCGGGATGAGTGGGGCAACGCAAGCGAGACGCCCCTGACCGACGACATCTACGTCGACACCCGCCGTCCCACGGATGGCACGGTCACCGGCTCGGTCAGCGGCACCACCGCATCCCTGAGCTGGACCGGCTTCAACGACAGCGGCGCCGGCGTCGAGAGCTACCTCGTGGTCGCCAATGAAGGCACCCGCGCGCCCTCCTCCAACTGCCGCAATGGCACCGCCGTCACGAGCTCCGGCACGTCGGCCAACATGAGCGGCGTCGAGAGCGGTGCGACCTGGACCTTCCGGGTGTGCGCAGTCGACGGAGTGGGCAACGTGGGTCGCGGCAGCACCCTGACCCTCACCAACTGAGCCGAGTCCCTTGAACACCCGGGCGGGTGCTCACTGTTGGAGTTCACGAAGGAAGCCCTTCCGAACCCAACAGTTGAGCACCCGCCCTTCTATTGGGATGCTGAGGCTCTGGTAGTTGTCGAGAAAGTCGTCGGGAAAGCCCGGTTCGACCTCCAGCTGGAACGGACTGAGGACAAACATGCGGTCCTCGGGCAGATACAGGGCGGGATTACGAGAAAACACGTATTCTGGATCACTGCGTTCATGACCCGCCATCCCGGTGCCCATGCCCACAATCGGCGCCCGCGCGATGTGATGGTCGGTCAGGCCCCACATGTCGATGGTGGGCAGGCCTGCGTAGAAGGGAACGGCACCGGCGGAGTGAATCGCCATCCACGTGCCCGGTGGGAGGTTCGCCTGCAGAAACAGCCCAAGGGTGCGCCGGGACTCGAGGTTGGCATGGCGCACCGCGGCCCACTCGCGGCACACCTGATCTACCTGGACACCCCGCACCACCAACACCAATGACAACACCGCCAAGACGCGGGCTCTGAGGGACCCAGTCCCCAACCCAGGCGATGGGGCGAGCACACCACCGACGCCGACCGCCACCATCAGCGGCATCACGGGCATGATGAAGCGCCCCGTCGGCTTGAAGTCTCCCCCAACCCACACCACGTACAGCAAGTGGAGCACGGCCGCACCCGCGAGGGCCATCCCCACAGGACGCCGCCGAAGTCGCGCCAGGCCGAACGCGAAGATGCCCCAAAGAACGGGGTGATCGACGATGTGGCCCCAAACGTAGCCCAAGCCCCGCTCGACCGCCTGACCGCCCGTCTTGGCGTAGAAGGTGTTGGGCAAAAGCTCACCGTAGTACACAAGCCGAAAGCCCGTCAGCGCCGCCAACACAAGCACCACCGGCACCGCGGCCACAACCGCCCTCAGGAGCACCGCGCGACGTTGGCCCTCCCCGCAGGGCGGCACCCACAGCAGGCCCAAGTGCAGGCCCAGCGCCAGGATGGGGGCCTCGGGACGGCTCACGCAGAGCACGCCCAACAGCGCCCCCGAGCCGAGGTGGGCGTGCCACGGCAAGTCGGAGGCGCCCGCGACCTGGGCGGGGCGAAGCTCCCTCACCAAAACCAGCGCAGTCGCCGCGACAATCGCCATGTGCAGGGCAGTCTCGAGACCCTCCACCGCTTCGAGAGCGGCCTGGGGATCCATGGCCAGCATCACCGCACCCGCCAGGGCCGCGAGGCCGGGGGCCGACGTCCGCACCGCCGCCGACAACCCGCCGGTGAGGACCACGGCGAGGGCCAGCGCACCCAGGCCCAGTGCGGTCGAAGCGGCCACCGGGTCGATGCCCACCGACAGGGGCAGCGCCAGAAGCACGGTCCACAGCAGGTTGGTGAAGCCCTCCACCCGCTCACCTGGATTGTAGACCAGGCCATGGCCGTCCACCAAGTTCAGGGCATACCGAAATGAGATGAAGGCGTCATCCTGAGTGCATACCCCGTACGACAGCCCCAAGCCGACCGCCACACCCGCCACCGCCAGGACCGCCCAGCGCCAGCGACGGGGCACAGCATCAGCGGGGGCAGCAGGCATCCAGTCTCCGTGGCAGTCCGGCGCACGGTCTTATCATGGACCACCGGGGCCCACCGGCCCGCCGCCCCCTCCCCGGGCGCGGGATACTCCACCCCCAGCCTACACTCCGGGAGAGCGATGGTCCCCGCGCCATCTTCAGGGCCCCCGTCCACCGCCAACCGTCGTGTCCTGGCCGCCGTGGTGCTGTCGGTGGTCCTGGGCATCGGCCTGGCGCTCTCCGGCGTGTTGCCCCGGTGGTTGCTCAGCTTCAGCCTGTCTCTACCCGTGCTCGTCGGGTGCGCCGGCGGACTTCACCGTCAAGTGCGACCGCTCGACAATGGACTGCAGCGGGCCACCCTCGCCACGGCGCTCGCCGGACTGACCCTCATCCCTGCCCTCGGGTGCCGCGCCTGGGCCGAGGCGCTTGCCTTCGATGACCTCGCCTACACGTTGCCCGAAGCGCTCGGCCAGCAGATCCTCCGCGGCGGCGCGCGGGGGGGCGATGCCGTCGGTGCGTTGGTGCTCAGCGCCACAGCCTGCTTGCGAGTGCTGGGCTTTCCCCGGTGGCTGACCCGGGTGCTGACCGGCGTGGGCATCGGCATTGTGGTGGAGTGGGCCCTGCTCCATCCGACCGTGCTGCACGCGCTCGGCGGACCAGCGGCGGTGCCCTGGCTGCTGTCGGCCATGGGGGTCCATGCCGCCGTGGCGCTGGCGGTGCTCCCGGGCGCCTGGATCACCCCCAAGCCGGCCCGCCCCGCCCTCATCTTGCTCGTCACCATCGGCGTCTTGGGCTGTACCGGGGGCCCCTGGAGCGCCGCTCGGGTCGGCCGCCCCGGCACGGTCCCCGGCATGGTCCCCCTACCGCCAGCCCTGCGCTTCGGCGGCCCACCCAGCCCCCGTGCCCTGGTGGAGGCCACCGCCCCCGACGAGGGCCCCGACTCCTGGCCGTGCCTGGACCGCCCCTCCCGCCGCACCTGGTCCCGCCGCATTCGGGCCGGTGCCACAGTGGTGCTCCCCGCCGATGCTCCCGCCGCCTCCCTGCTGGCCACCGCCGACCAGCTCCGCCGGCGGTCCATCGTCCGCCTGGGCGTGCTCGGCCAGCCGACCCCTGCCCTTCCCCCCGGGCTCGCGACCGCCCTGCTCGGCTATCCCGTGGTGGAGGTCCTGCTCGACCGCCCCCCAGTCGGCACGTGGGCCCTGTCGGGTGGCCCACCGCCGGTGCCCACCGAGGCGTGCTTGCTCGACGTGCCCGCCGAGACCTTGCAGCAGCTCGTGATCACCGGGCTCGACGCCCTGCGCGCCGGCTGCGAGAGCCTCGCGCTGCCCCCCTCCACGGTCACCGCGCCGACGCCTTGTCCCGCCAACCCGTGACCCCCCGCGGCCCACTCGCGGTATGCTGCCCCCAACCTTCAGACCCCTGACGCCGCTGCCGCGCACCCGGAGCCCCGATGCCCCTTACAATGGACGAGTACCGATGCCTGAAGGGCTTCTCCGTGCTGTACTCCGGCGGTCTGGACTCCGCGGCCGTGGCCCTGCTCATGGGCTCCGAGATCGACGGCCCCGTGCACTTGCTCACCTACAAGCACAAGTATGGGGCACTGTTCAACGAGTGGTCCCGACGCCACAATGGTGACCTGCGACGCATTCTCGGCGACCGGGTCTTTCACCACCTGGTCGACCACACCCACATCTGGAACGAGATCGGCGCCACACGGATGCTGCAGGACGGCCTCAAGTACAAGGGCCACTGGGTGTGTTGCCTCGGTTGCCAACAAGCGATGGCAACCCACACCATCCTGTACGACCTCGAACACAACATCACCAACGCCTTCATCTGCTCCAGCGTGGGCGGAGAGTACGCGGCGATGAGCATGCCGGTCACCCGAGAAAAGAACATCGAGTTCTACGCCCGGTACGGCATTCGCTACAACGCCCCGCTGCTCGACATGGGCATCAACAAGAACGAAGAGCGCGACATCATGCGCCGCTTCGAGGTCGACCCGGGCTGGGGCAAGCGCCGCTCCCACCAGGGCTACCAGCCGATCTGTGTGATTGGGTTCCAACACTCGCTCGACATCATGTTCGACTGGCACACCACCTACCCGCCGGACCGCGTGGGCCAGTTCTTGGATGACAAGGCCGTCATCATGGACAAGATCATCCGACGAGCCCTCGAAGCCAAGGGCCACGACCCCGACGAGCTGATCGAGCGCAACCTCGCCGTCTATGCCGAAGAAGAGCGCCTGATCAATGAGCAGCGCGCCCGGCGGTCCAAAGACATCGCGATGGCCGCCCCGGTCTGAGCCAGCTCAGGCGACCAAGCACCCGCCGTACAGCCGGCTGAGGATCTGCACACTGGCTTGCAGGCAGCCCGGACAGTCGTCCACCCGCTGCCGAAAGGCCTTCACGTCGTCGCCGAACCAGATCTGGTCGAAGGTCTGGTCGCGCAGGTTGCCCGCGGGTCGATGGTCCAGCCCGCAGCGCACCACGTCCCCATTGGGCAGCAGGTACAGCAGGTCCCGAAGCTCCCGGCAATGGAAGCTCTGGATGTCGCCGTTGAGCTGCTTTTCAAAGGTCTTGTGGGTCACAAAGCGGCTGACGAGGCTGTCGACAAACGGAAGCTGGCGCCGTGTGCCCACTCGACTGTCCTCGAGGGCTTCCAACGCACGCTTCTTGTCGTCCATCATGATGACCTTGGGCCGCCGCACCTCCGGGGGCACCGTGCCCACCAAGAAGGGGTCCACGTTGACGCCGGGAATCAGGTCTGCGCCAACTTCTTCGGCAAACCGAATCATGGCATCCAGCTCGCCCACGCTGGCGTCGGTGACCGCAAAGTTGATGCCGAACTTGAAGCCGTAGCGGCTGCGCAGCTCTCCCACCCGACGGACGGTGCGCTCGACCAGGGCGTGAGACCCGTCCACACCGCGCATCTTGTCGTGGGTGGTGGACAGCCCGTCCACACTGATGCGCAGCTGCAGCCCGGGCCATGCGATCGCGTGAATGGCGTCGACGACCCGATCCCCGAGCATTCCGTTGGTCGCGAGCTGGAGGATGTAGGGGTCGATCACTTCCCGGATGCCAGCCAGCAGCGGCACGATGTCTTTGCGCACAAAGGGTTCGCCCCCGAGCACTTTGACGATGTCCAAGCTGCGCAGCTGGCCAAACACGCCCATCCACTCGTCGAGGCTGAGGTCGTTGTGTTCCTCAACCTGCCAGCTTCCGCAGCCCGCGCACTTCAGGTTGCAGCGGAACGTCGTGATGATGTGGCCCGCATGGGGGCGCGGGACCCACTCCGGTTGCACCCTTCGCATCGCCGCGCTCGACGCCATGTTGCGCCACGCACGCATTCTCCGCCGCGTCTGGGCGCGCAGAGAGTCCTGATGGGGATCACGATTGTACAGTGGTGCATTCATGGGATCAGTCTACTCCCCGTGGAGGCTACATCGTGATGAGGCTCTTCGGGTTGAGCCAACGCTTGATGAGAAGTGGCGTCATCTCACCATTCACGGTCATCTCACTGACCACGCCCGCCATCTTGACCAGGTTGATGGCCTGGGCGAACGCGACAAGCGGTTCCGGGTCGGCTTTGAAGCGCTCGCTGTTGTAGAGCTTCCAGATGAACGAGCGCGGCAGGAACTGCTTGTTGCACAACACAATCAACGCCAGCCAGCGCTTGTCGGCCTTGGGCCGAGGGTAGGCCAGGTCCACCCGAAACTGCTCAAAGGCGTGGGTGTTGATGCCCTCGATGTCCTCTTCGGTGATCCGCCCCTCCCGCAGCAACCGCCGGGCGAGGTGGGTCTCGGGATAGATCGTGAGCCCAAACAAGTACAGCTCGAAGGGTCGGTCCAGCTCCATCAGCATGTGAAAGAGCTGATCCTTGTCGTCTTCAGTCGAGACTGGGTCGTCCCAGATGAGCTGGAGGTTGGACCGGATGCCGACCTGGCGGAAGACCCGCTGCGCATCAATGATCTGCTGGTTGCTCACGTTGCGATGGTAGAATTCTTTGGAGACCCGGTCGTTGGCTTGGATGCCCATGCAGAGCGCCCGCAGTCCCGAGTCTTTGAGGTCGCGCAGCGACTCGTACTTGACCATGCGGGGATCGACGAGGATCTCGAAGGGCAGGCCCACCCGGGTCGGCCACTTCTCGCGGAATTCCTTGATCCACTCGCGCTGGATAGGGAACACTTCGTCGTCGAATCGCACAATCCGGATGTCGGTGCAGAGGGTCTTGGCGTACTCCATCTCGCGCACGATGCTCTCGACCGAGCGCACCCGGAAGCTCTTGCCCTTACCCTCGTACAGCGGCTTCGTAAGCGTGTTGGAGCAGAACGTGCAAGTCCAATACGGACAACCCCGGCTCGCCAAGAGGGTGTATTCCGGATTGGTGATGAAGGGGTCGCCCACGGTCACCGAGCCGCCTTCGATGTGGAACTTGTCGTGGTTGCTGTGGAAGTCCCGAAACGGCAGCTTGTCCAGATCGACGAGCTGGGCGATGTCGTTCTTGTACACCATGCCGTCGGCGTCTCGGCACCAGAACCCGGGGCACTCCTTCTCTGAGCGTCCTTCGTCGAGGCACTCAAAGAAGTCCCCCACCGCTTCGTCCACCTCGCCGACCGCCACCCAGTCCGCGATGTCGATGCAGCGCTCCGGCACAAATGTGGGGTGCATGCCCCCCCAAAGAATCGGCAGGCCGAGCGCGTGGCGAACCCGGTCGGTGAGGAACTTCGCCATGCGATGAAAGGCGCTGGCCCGCACGGAGAAGCCCACCACATCGATCTCGCGCTCGCGCAGCAGCTCGATCAGCGCCTGGACTTCATCTTCGTTGGGCCACGGGAAGCTGTTGTTGACCCAGTCCTTGAAGTAGATCTCGGTGACTAGGAACCCTCGGTTGCGCAATGTCGCGGCAACATGACGCACGCCGTTGTTTTCGAGCGCATACAGGCTGATGATCGCGGGCTTCAGGGCTCGAGTGGGGGGCGCCTTGCTGACGGGGCCCCCGAGCCCATCGGGTGCGGCAACGACGTCCCATGGGGGCTTCGCGGAAGATGGGGAAGGCGCATTCATCGGCAAGCCTGGGTCGCGGGCATCGGGATACCCAAGTATCCCAACCTCTGGCGCAAGGAAGGGTGGGCTGCCTCGCCGGGCCGATTGTGGGATACTGGCGGCCCGACCACCCTGACGCGGGCCGCCCAGCCGGGCCCTGTAAATCTGCCCCGAGGAATGCCTGATGCTCGTGATCTTCGGCGCCAATGGCCGCATGGGACGCGCACTCGTGAGCGAAGCGCTCCGCCAGAACTGGCCCGTGCGTGCCGTGGTGCGGGATGACCGGGACGGCCGCGGCCTCGACCAGCTCATCGACGTCTCCCAGATCTCCTATGCCGACGCCGATCACGAGGAAGCGGTGAGCGCGGTCCTGTACGGCGCCACCCATGTGATCTCGGCCATCAACGCCCGGGCGGCCGGCCATGGCAGCCCCCGGTACGCCAACGAAGCCGGCGCCAACATTGTGCGCGCAGCGACCGCGGCAGGCATCGAGAACATCGTCCACTTCAGTGTTGTGGGATCGTTCCGGTGGTCGCCGAACCCGTTGAATCGGCGCAGCTTTCGGTTGGACCGGGAAGTGCGGGTGCTCAAAGACATGCCGTGGTCCATGGTCCGCGTGAGTTGTTTTCTGGATGAGGTCCTCGAGGGCTATGTCCGGCCGCCCGATGGCGGGCGCCCCCACCAAGTCATCGACTCTGCACGGTACAGTCCCGTGTCTCGACGAGACACCGCCCGCATGGTGTTCGACAGCCTCCGGGACCTGCTGCCCAACCGCACAATGTACATCGGTGGCCCCGAGACCTTTGAGGGGCACGAGCTCCGCGCGCTCATCGCCCCCTGGGTCGAGCCCGGCTCCGGCCGGCGCACCCGCTACGGTGCATTGCCCCCCGGCGACATGAGCGTCTCCCGCGAGCAGACCCGGGTGATGGCGCCCACCGAGCCCCTCGACCACCTGGCCCGAGCCCTCGATCCGGCCTGGCTGCCCCCGGCGCCCCCCGAACCTGAAGAGGTCTACCGGCGGGTGAAGCCGGGCCCCCATCCTGCCGATGAACAACGGGACATCAAGCCCTTGCGCCCGATGGCGACGGTGCTGCGACGGGTGGTGCACGACCAGCTCATCACCGATCTGGAGCGCCTCGGCATCCCCACCGAGGGTCTGGTCGTGGACTTTCGGGGCGGACGCCCGCGCGCCTCCCGCGAAGCGTCAAGCGCCCACGACGGCGAGTTTCGCGACATGACTGGGGTGCTTGTCCGCGACGCGGATGGCGAGATTGTCCACCGCGCGGCCATTGTCCACCTCCGCGACAAGCTGGCCGAGGAATTCCGGTGCTGGTGGGAGCGGGAGGACCGCGCCATGCCCGAGTGGATCTGGAACGAGCTGGACATGGGCGTGCGGCGCCGGCTGGGCAAGGAGCCGGCCTTCGCGCGCGACCCCCGAGTGCAAGCCTTCGTCGGCGGGCACGAGTCCACGCCGGGCTGAGGCGGTCCTACTTGGCGGCAGCGACGATGTGCACGATGTTGTCGGCAATCTCGTGGCCGGCGATGCGGGCGGCCAGGCTCTTGGGAATGCCCCCCCCGGGGTCAGACACCGAGCGGTAGACCACCAGGGAGCCACCCTCGTCGCCCGCCATAATCTCCCAGCAGCCATGGGTCTGGGGGACCTCCACCGCGCTCGGGTATTGGGACGCGATCGAGGCCCGCACGTCGGCCATCTCGCCCACCGGCACCGATGACCACTGTCGGCGGAACTGGCCGGAGGTGCCGTCCACGTTGGTGCGGCCAACCGCTCGGTTGATCCACCAGCGGTCCGAGATGGGCACCAGCGCGGGCGCTTCCAGCACTTGGTAGTAGGTCACCACCGAGCCATCTTTGGAGATGATCTTGGACTCGGACAACGCATGGTTGAGGTGCTTCATGCGCTCGGTGTTGGAGACCACCGCAAAGATGCGGGCGGGGTCGACCGATGCATCGACGTGCAGCTCGCCCTTCCACGCCGTCTGGCCAAGGGCCGGGATGTACTTCTTCGAGACCTGCACGCCGTCTTCGGCATGGGTGAGGGTCCAGCCGCTGTTGTCATTGAGCTGGGCATGCACGCTGTTGTTCAGCGGCCCCGCATGGGCGCCAGAGATGGACAACACAAGGGCCAGAACGGACGACGACATGGGGAGCTCCTGCAGGGCACGAAGTGGTCTTGCACAGCACACCCGAGCCCCCGAATCGTGGCCTGCCACGGGGACGGGCGCAAGCGCGGCGTGGGCGACAGCCGCAACTTGGACCCGGACCGCCCGCAGATGCGCTCAGCGTCGGGCGGCCTGAGCCTGGAGCTCGGCGAGGACCATGTCGGGCGTGAACGGAATCCGACGCAGCCGGACGCCCACCGCATCCCAGATCGCGTTGGCGATGGCCGGAATGATGGGGTGCAGCGGGCCTTCGCCGGCTTCTTTGGCGCCGTAGGGGCCGCCGGGGTCGATGGTCTCGACGATGCGGGCGATGATGTCGGGCGTCTCGACGCTGGTGGGCATCCGGTAGTCGAGCAGGTTGGGGCCCACGTGGAGGCCGCGCTCATCGAAGGTCTGGGCTTCCATCAACGCCTCGGCATAGCCCATGTAGACGCTGCCTTCGATCTGGCCTTCGACCAGCACCGGGTTGAATGCCCGACCACAGTCGTGGGCCACCCAGACCTTCTCCACCTTCACGATGCCGGTGTCGGGATCGACCGTCACCTCGGCCACATGGGCCGTCGTGGAGTAGGCCGGTGACGCGCCGATGGTGCCGCCTCGGTAGCTCGCGCCCGCAGCTCGGGTGCGGTAGCCGCCAGCGCTCTGAAGGGGCTTTCCTTCAGCCGCCTCGGCGACCCGCAGCACCTCACCCACCGGCATCTGGCGGCCCTTCTCTTCGCGGTCGTAGAAGAAGCCCAGCGCCACACCGACACGATCGACGGGCACGTCCCACTTGGCCGCCACCGCCGCCCGCATCTTCTCGCGCAGGGCGCGGCCAGCTTCCTGGGCTGCGATGCCACACATGTAGGTCACCCGGGACGAGTAGGCGCCCAGATCGACCGGTGTGAGGTCGGTGTCACTGCTGAGCACCACAATGTCTTCGGGAGACACGCCGGTCTCTTCAGCCACGACCCAGGCCAGCATCCCGTCGCTGCCTTGGCCGATGTCCGACGCGCCGCAGTACACCGTGATGCGACCCGATCGATCGGCGAGCAAGGTCACCCCGCTCTGAGGCATCTCGTTGGGATAGATTGGGTACGCGGTTCCACTGATATACATGGAGCAGGCCACCCCGAGCCCCCGACCAAAGGGCAGCTTGCCCCAGCGCTCGGTCCAGCGGCTGTCCCGGGCGACCACGTCGAGGCACTCCAACAGCCCCGTCGATGGGACATGCTGGCCGTTGACCGTGGTGTCGCCGCTGCGCATCGCGTTGCGACGGCGGATCTCGATGGGGTCCATGCCGATCTTCTCGGCCGCCTCATCCAGTGCGCACTCAAAGGCGAAGCGAGGCTGGACCGAGCCATGGCCACGCTTGGGACCACAACAGGGCTTGTTGGTGTAGAACCGCCGCGCCCGGAAGTGGTAGCTGGGGAAGTCCACCGGTCCCGTCAGGATTTGACCGGCGTAGTAGCTCGTGATCATGCCGAAGCTGTGGTAGCCCCCGCCGTCGATGCGGATGTCGTTGTCGACCGCGGTGAGGCGGCCTTCATTGCTGACACCCAGCTTCAGCCGCATCTCCATGGGATGCCGGCCGCGGTGGCTATAGAAGACTTCCTCACGGGTGTAGAGGATCTTCACGGGCCGCCCAGCCTTCTTGGCCAGCCAGGCCGCACAGAATTCAAGGTCGAAGGGCTCGGACTTGCCACCGAAGGCCCCACCGAGCGCCGGCTGGATGACCCGAATCCGAGACTGGTCGTGCTGGAGAACCTTGGCCAGCTCGCGGTGCAGGTAGTGGGGCACTTGGGTCGAGGACCAGAGCGTCAGCTTGCCGTCGGTGCTCCAGTCGCCGATGGCGCAGTGAGGCTCAATGGGACCGTGGGTGCTCCCCTCGTAGAACCACGTATTCTCCACCAGGGCATCGGCCGCAGCGAGCCCACCTTCCACATCGCCAAAGCCCAGGTCCACCGCCTTGCAGAGGTTGCTCGTGCGCGGGCGGCCCTTCCAGTCCACTTCGTGCACCAGCGGGGCATCTTCGGCCTCAGCCGCATCCAAGCTGAGCACGCTGGGCAGCACCTCGTACTCCACCACAATCAGATCGCAGGCGCGGATGGCCGTCTCTTCATCCCGGGCCGCCACCGCCGCCACACCGTCGCCGACGTATCGCACCTTGTCGATGCACAGGGCGGTCTCGTCGGGGGTCCAGGGGATCACACAAAAGGGCGTGGGCAGCTCAGCACCGGTCATCACCGCGAACACCCCAGGCAGCGCCTCGGCGGCAGAGGTGTCGATCGAGACGATGCGGGCGTGGGCATGGGGCGAGCGGAGGATGCGGCCATGGGCCATCCGCGGCAGTGCAATGTCGTCGGCGTAGATCTCTTTGCCGACGGCCTTTCGGATGCTGTCGGCCTTGCGACCCCGTGCACCGATGACATTGAAGCCTTCGGTGGGTGTGCCAAACACGGTCGGCACCTCGAGCCCCGGCGTGTCCGTGCGCGCCATGCCGTCCAGATCCCGCGCCGCCAGCTTCACCGCGTCGAAGATCTTGGTGTAGCCGGTGCACCGGCACAGGTTGCCGCTCAGCGCTTGCCGGATCTCGCCGTCGGAGGGCTTGGGGCACCGGTCCAGCAGCGCTTGGGCGGAGCAGATCATGCCCGGCTGGCAGAACCCACACTGCAGTGCGCCTGCGATGTCAAAGGCCCGGGGCACCTTCGGGGGGATGCCCTCGATCGTCGTGATCTCCCGCCCTTCGGCCAAGATCGCGAGGGTGCAGCACGCCAAGATGGGCTCACCATCGGCCAAGACAGTGCAGGCCCCACAGTCGCCCTTGTCGCAGCCCTGCTTGGTGCCCGTGAGCTGGAGCTTGTAGCGCAGCGCTTCGAGCAGGGTCCAGCTTGGAGGGACCAAAACAACGTGGTCCTCGCCATTCACCCGGAGGGAGACGGGACGGGGACCGGGGGGGTCAGACGAGGCACGGCCAGCTTGGGACATGGAGCACTCCGGGAGGCGACTCGGCTAACCTGGGCACCCGCGCGGGGTGCAGTTCCGGTCGAGAGTCCCCCGTTCAGGCAAGCCCCCGCAGCGCTGGCTTCGGCGGCACCCGCAGTCCGAACCACCCCCCGCTTGGGGCCAGCGCGGGCCGACAGCCGTCAGGTTACCGGCCGCCATGCCTGTCCAGTCCCGCCTCTCGCTGTTGCTCCTGCTCTGTGTGGCCGCCGGTTGCCCGAAGCGGGACCCGGTCCAACAGAAGCCCACGATCCCTCCATCCACGCTGTTCTTGGAGCCTGTCCCCACGGCGGTGGCGAGCATTCGGTACGCCGGTCCCGACCACCAGTATGTCGGTCCGGCGCGGTTCGAAGACAGCCGGGCCGATGGCAAGTGGACCCTGCTCATCGAGGACTTCGACAATGGCAACCCCATCGAGGTCTGCATTGCCACCGAGTCCCCGCTGGCCTTCTGCCAAGCGCCCGAAGCGATGAAGGACAAAGGCAAGCTGATGCACGACGGCGACACGGCCCGGCTTGAGCTGAGCCGCACCGGCTATGACGACCAGCAGCGCAGCCTCACCGCCCAGATCAACCTCGATCCCGATCCGGTGCTGCGGCCCCGCGACTGGATCCAGACCGGCACCACGCTCTACTTTGGGCGCGCCTTCGACGACAAGCCGGTCACCAAGGTCGTGCCCATGGCCCTGACCGTGCGGGTCGGCGAAGCCACGGACGGCGGACGGGTGCTGTCGTGGAAGGCCGACATCGACGTGCGGGACCAGGTGGACGTGACAGGGGAGCGCACCATGGCTGGGCGACGCCTGGTCAGCGGAGCCGTCGTCGCCACGGGCACCCAACACTCCGATGCGTTCGCCCGGGGCGAAGATGTCTCGGCCGAGACCACCAGCATCTTTGTGTCCCGAAAGGCCCTCGAAGACACCAAGCGCTACGGCGGCGCCCCCTTCCACGATCTGGAGCTGGACGAGTCTGGCGTGTTGGTGGTCACCGGCGAGACCGAGGTGGTGGTGCGCGCCGACGGCGGGCTGTGGCGCATTCCGGCAGTGGTCGCGACCGTGGGGGGCGGCGAGGCGGTGTACGTCATCGCCGATGATCCCGAACACCCACTGATCCTGTCGGCCACTCGCCCAGGCTACAAGGTGCGGCTGATGGCCATCTCCAGCCCCGACGCGCCCCAGTGACTCAAGCTGGGGTGGACCACTCCACCCGGCGCCGCGTCTCCCCCCTCCCCCTCGTGGGCCTGACCAGCTTGGCGGTGGGCTGCACATCGCCCGTGCCCCCAGCGCCCTCCCCTCGCCCCGATCTGGTGCTCATCACCATCGACACCGTGCGGGCTGACCACGTGGGCCCCAGCGGCGGCTATGGCCGGCCCACAATGCCCATCATTGGGTCATTCGCGGCGTCATCGACGGTCTACACCCAGGCCATCGCACCGGCGTCGTGGACCTTGCCCACCATGGTGTCCCTCGCCACGGGACTTGGCCCGCTGGAGCACACCGTGCGCTCCGTCGAGCGGCAGCTCCCCACCAGCATGCCCACGCTCGCCGAAGAGCTGGAGGCCGCCGGCTACCAGACCGCGTTCTTCGGGGTCAATCCGGTCTACTTGGTGGATCGGGGCCCCACGCGGGGATTCTCGAGCGTGTGGACCGACCGAGGGGCCGCCGCTGGTGCCGTCAACCAACACGTGCGCACTTGGCTGGACTTGGCGCGGCAGCCCGACCGGCCGCTGTTTCTGCACGTGCACTACTACGAGCCCCACTGTCCGTACCGTCCGCCACAGCAAGCGCTGGATGCCTTGTCCGGCGCCCCGGTGGCCGCCGGGGGCAAGGCAACGGACGTGGAGAACATCGGTTGTCACGCTATTCGCGACGACGATGGGGAGACCGCGACCGAGCTCGCCGAGTACCACCGCCGCTACGATGCCGAGCTGTGGTCGGTGGATGCCGCCCTGGGCCGCTTGCGCCGCATTCTCGGAGAGCGGGGCATCGACGAGCACGACCTGTGGGTCATCACCGCCGACCACGGGGAGTCGTTCTGGGAGCACGGCGAGGTCGGCCACAGCCGCACCCTCTGGCGAGAAGAGCTGCACGTCCCGCTGCTGGTGCACCGTCCGGGACAAGCCCAAAGCACGGCCATCCCCCACCGGGTGGCCCTCACCGACGTGCACCAGACCCTCCGAGCCGCGGGCCTCGATGGCGTCGATCCACTGCTCCAGGTTGACGGTGACCAGGATGTCTTGAGCGCCACCGATGCAGGTCCGCGCCCCCTGTTGGCGTGGCACAGCGGTCGTCAGAAGCTGCTGCGCACCGAAGGACTGCCGGACGTCTGGTTCGATCTGGACGCCGACCCGATGGAACAGCGCCCCTTGAGCGCACCGCCCCCCGATCTGGTCGGCGCTCTCGACAACGCTGTCCAGGAGGCCACGCGCCGTGCGCCGCCGCCCGTGCCGCTCGACCCCAGTGCGGCCGAGCGTGAGCTGCTTCGGTCACTGGGGTACGTGTTTTAGCGCACCCGCGTCGCCCCGAGCTACCAGGACCAACCCAGACGCATGCCGGCGAGGGGAGCCACCGGTGCGAGGGTCTGGGCAGCCAGCCCGAGGTGCCCGTCCGCCGTCAGCCCACCGGGCAACGAGAGCTTGAGCCCCAGCCCCGCGCCCAACAGGGGACTGGTGCCCTCCCGCGCGATGCCGAGGGTGGCCTCGGACACCGGGCCATCGGCGTGGAGGCCCCCAAACTGGGCGAGCCCGTACAGGCCATTGTCGAAGTCCCCAATCCAGTAGCGACGGACCTGAATGCCCATCATCACGATGTTCAGATCGGGGATGGGCTCGGCGCGGGTGGCCGAGACCTGCACCCCCGCTTTGCGGCCTTGGCGCACTTCCAACGACAGGTCCGCGACCTTGCCACTGACAAGGGCGGCGCTCACCGACAGCGTGGCGTCGGACTCGATGCGATCGCCGCGACCGCCGGCAGTGACCCGGGGCACCGTCTCGGAGAGCTGGACGGCGCTGTCCGGCCCGCAGCTGCCCGCGAGCACCAGGCGACTCTCGGCGTCGGGATCCACGATGGCCGCGCACCGCAGACCCAGCTTGCCCAGCGCGAGCTCAGCCGTGCGGATCGGATGGGGCGTGGTGGGCGACAGGCTGCGGAGCGCCAAGTTGGCACCCTCGCGCTCCACCCGGCGGGCGAGGCCGCGGAGGGTGGGAACGTCCGCGCTGAGGACCAACACGGTGCCACCATGCACCGCTTGGAGGCGGACCAGGTCCTGCGCCAGCGTGGCGTCCAGCCCGGCCCGCGCGTGGGCCGACCCGCCCACACACAGGGCAGCCACGGACGCAAGGACACAGAGGCGTGGGCTGGCCATGATCGGCTCCTGATGAACGAGGCGGGCGGTCCCCGTCTCGGCCGGACAGGGGACTCCACCCACGCCCCCACTGTGACACAGGACGGCGCCGGTCCAAAGCAGGAAAGTGCAGCGATCTGCGGCGTGGGTCTCAGCGGTCGGGATCGTCGAACACCAGCCCTCGAATGCCGAAAATGCGGTGGCGGCCCCCGACGCCGCGCAGCTCCACTTCGGCCACTTGCTCCACAGCGTCGGGGACGTGGGCCGCAAAGCCCGCCGACACCAGGACCGGACGCCGCAGCGGTCGGCACAGCTCTTCGATGCGGCTGGTCCGGTTGACTTCGGCGCCCACCACCGTGAAGTCCAGCCGGTCGGGGGCACCCACATTGCCATAGACCACGTCACCAAGGCCCAAGGCGAGGCCGTAGCTCACCTCGCGTCCCGCCGGGGAGGCCAAGCCGGCGGCCCGGTGGTGGGTGTCCCGTGCTGCCGCGAGGGCGGCGCTGCAGACGGTGGCTTCGTCCTGGCCCTCGCCGATGGGGAAGATGGCGAGCATGCCGTCCCCCATGAACTTCAGGACCTCACCGCCATGCACCCGCACCGGACCGACCACCCGCTCGAACCAGTCGTCGAGCAGCGCCAGGAGGTTGGCCGGCGGCTCCTGCTCGGACAACCGCGTGAAGTCGCGCAGATCGCAGTACCAGATGACCGCGCGCAGCGTGTCCCGGTCGCCCCGGGCGATGGACCCCTCCAGCACCCGGCCCCCCGTCATTCGGCCGATGTAGGTGTCGAGCAGGGTGCGGCTCAGCTCGCGGAGGATGTCGAGCTCAAGCACGGCGGACAGCGCGGGCGCCAGCTCAGCGAGCGTCGCAAGCTCGGCCTCGGTGAAGCCCTCAGGTCGATCACTGCACCACGACACCGCTTCTGTCATGCCATCGCCCATGGTCAGCGGAAAGGCAAGGTAGTCCGTGATGCCCCGAAGTCGGAAGTCAGCCAGCACGGGAAACCGGGCGAGCGCCTCGTCCACGAACAGCCGGCAGCGGAGGGGGCCGCTGCCCTCATGAATGTGGAAGACCGGGCTCTGACGGTAGTCCTCGCGGTATTGGGGCCGGTGGACGTGGTCCTCGCGGTGCCAGCCCTCGCCCCGCCACCAGTTGTAGGACCGGCCCGCGTATTGAGGGTGGAGGATGCGGAGCTGCAAGCTGGCGCGCTTGAGCTGAACGCCGATCTCCAGGGCTTTCTCAGACAGTGCTTCCAGCACCCGACCCGGCGAGCGCAGCTGGCGTCCGTCGGTCAGCAACCACCGCCGGACATCTGCAGCCCCGGGCAGTGCAACGGCGCCAACCGGGACGATGGAGGTTGGGTTGTGAGGCTCCACAGCGCCCTCCAGCGGGTTGGTGCAGCAGGTCGGGAACCCCGAGTCCGCGGCCCCTAACGAGAGTGCGGACCGGGAATGATGGAGGTCCAGAGCTGGCGTCGAGCGAGCAGCTCCACCGCTTCGGACTCCACCTTGCCCTGGGCCGCTTCCTCGCGGAGGATGCGAACGGCGTGCTCGGGGTCCATCCCGGACTTGTAGGGCCGGTCGCCCGCAGTGAGGGCATCGAAGATGTCGGCGATGGTCATGAGGCGCGCGCCCAGGGGAATGTCGGTGCCGACAAGCCCGCGGGGGTAGCCGGTGCCGTTGAGCTTCTCGTGGTGGCAGTAGGCAAGCTCGGGCACACGGGCGAGGTCCCGGGTCCACGGAATCGCCCGCAGGAATTGCCATGTGTGGGTCACGTGGCGCTCAATCTCCACCCGTTCTTCCGGATCGAGGCTGCCAAAGGGGATGCAGAGCCGGCTCGCTTCGGCGGGGAGCAGCAGGCTGTCCCCTGTGTCGAGTCGCCAAACCTGGGTGATCTGGTTGAGCCGGATGGAGTCCGCGGGGCTGGGTTGGCTGCCTGGGCGGTTGAGGCGCCGCACGAGCTGGAGATCATGCTCAAGCTGGGCGAGCTCGTCGGCTTCGGCGCCCGTGGAGCGGGCCTCGCGCAGGGTCTCCAACATCACTTGCATTGCGGCGATGCGGAAGCGGGACTCGATGCCCTGAAGCTCCCAGTTGTAGAGCTTGTCGGCCTTGAGCAGCACTTCTTCCCGCACCCCCACCTTGCCAAAGTCGTGGAGCATGGCCGCGTAGTGCAGCTCGGTCAGCTCACTCTTGCGAAAGCGCACGTCCGCGAAAGGACCGTCGCTGGCGAGATCCACAGCCTGCGCGAGGGTGGTCGTCAGCGCAGCGACACGGTGAGAGTGGCCACCGGTGGAGGGATCACGGGCTTCAATGGCGGTCACGGCGGCGTCGACAAACCCATCGAACAGCGTGCGGATCTCCCGATACAGCCGGTAGTTCTCGATGGCGACGGCCGCTTGGCTTGCGATCGAGCCCGCCAGCGTTGCGTGGCTCTCATCGAAGGGCTCGACATCTTCCCAGCTGGTCAAGGGGGCGCCGGCCCGACGCTTCCGGTTGACGAGTGCAAGAACGCCCACGACCCGACCATCCCGGTCTTTCATCGGCACAAGCAGCATGGATCGGGTGCGGTAGCCGGTCTCTCGATCAAACGTAAAGTTGGGTCGGTAGGGTGCGTTGAGGGGCACGTTGTAGGCGTCGGCGATGTTCAGGGTCTCGCCCGTCACCGCCACAAAGCCCGCCAGGCTGGACTTGTCGATGGGGAGCTTCAGCCGACTGGCGCGAAAGGGGATCGTGTCGTTCTGGCTGCACGTGAACTTCAGACTGTCGTCGGCGGTCAGGTAGATGGACCCACCGTCGGCCTGGATCGCTTTGCGGGCACGGGTGAGAACAGTGTCCAGCAGCTCATTCTGACTTGTCTGCGCGGACAGCGCATAGCCGATCTCGTTGAGCACCTCGATGGTCGCCCGCTCGCTCTGAAGCTGGCGCTGCAAGCGCTCCCGCTCGACCAGGTTTCGGACCGCCCGCCCGAGCCGCCACCGCACTTGGCTGGGGGGGACCACGTCGTAGCAGTCCAGGTCCAGCCGCTGGGAGATCACGATGACGCGGGGACCGAGGCGGCCGAGGGACTGCCGTTGGGTCAGGTCCACCACCAACAGGCGCCCCGCGAGCGCAGCGGGGTTGTCCACCGACACTCGTGCGAAGTCGGCACCCGCCGCCCGGGCCGCATCGCGCACGGCCGACGCAATGGGCGACACGCTCGGCACCACAGAGATGGTGATGCGACTGGTGCCGCCGGACGACGGGGTGGGCGCGACACCGGACGCTGGCGCTGGCAGGCTAGGCTTCACACAAATCCAAGGTGGCGCGGACGGCCGCTTCGATTCCAGTGGCCACATCCGCGATGGACGCGTCCAGCATGTAGGCCGGGGCGGTCACGATGCGACGGGCTTGGTCGACATGCACCTCGGTCACCGGACACGAGGTGTGGTGTCCTCCCATCGACTCGATCGCGGCCGCGGTTGACTCGTCATTGCCGATGGTGACGTCACCTTCGCCCAGCGCAAGCACAAGCAGGGCCGGTGCAATGCAGACCGCCCCGATGGGCTTGCCGGCCGCACGAAAGGCCTTGAGAACCCGGGCAACATCGGCGTCCACCGTGGCATCGGCACCGGCCAGCGCAAAGGTAGACAAGTTCTTCGCCGCACCAAAGCCACCGGGCAGAAACACCGCGTCGAAGTCGTCGGCCTGAATCTCAGACAGCGCCGAGATCTGGCCGCGGGCAATCCGCGCGGCCTCGACGAGCACGTTGCGGGACTCCCCCTCGGCGACCGCGCCGCGGAGGTGATCGATGACGTGGAGCTGGGGCCGATCGGGGGCCGCACAGCGCACGACCGCACCCGCGCGGGACAGCGCCAGCAAGGCGATCACCGCCTCGTGGACCTCGGAGCCATCGAACACACCACAACCGCTCAGGATCACGCAGACTCTTGGGGATCGCCCCGCCTCGGGACCTCCCCCGTTTGGCAGCTTCACAAGACCTCCATGGATCGGCAGTG
>CALOBC010000030.1:0-342633 GCA_942491145.1 Myxococcota bacterium
ATTCCGTATAACCATGCCCACAGCCTCATTGAACGGCAGTTTACGTTACCACCAGATCTCTTCAGTCTCACCACGCTCTGATTTTCCCTCTCTTAGCCCCGTTGCAACAAAAACAAATCCTTCCTCATCTGTAACAGAATTTGAGGTGTGAATCCTCATGATCTCCATCCAATGGTCTGCAGACTTACCCGTCTCCTCCTTTAGTTCACGAATGGCACTTCGCTGAGGTGTATCGTGCAAAGGCCCACCTCCCATGGGAATCTCCCATGAATACTCTTCCAGGGGATACCGCCACTGTCCGACGATGTAGGTTTCCATGTTGCTATCGATAGGAATAATCCCAATTGGCTCATTTTCGAAGTGGACTTTGCCATAGATTCCCCTGATTACTCGAAGGATTAATCACTTTGTGCTCCTCTGCTGTGATCAGGAATTATTAGTAAACTTCACTCCTGCTGATTTCCTTCCATGACTTTAGTTCGACATGCCTAAAAATATTGATAATTATTTGATGACGAACCGGCGTGCTATTTTTGTATCAGTGTTATTACATTATTTCTCAGAAAACAGAATTGAGGCAGGTTGTGATGAAGCCGGGGCGTGGGTGTCCTGGCAAGTCCGGTAACTGCCGCAGCAGTGATCCTGCCAAGGGAGTATTCAAGCGAACTCCTAATGATTCTAAACAACTTAGCAAGGCTCAGCGAGAGTACCTCAGAGAGGAAATCGAGGATGTTGCGATTTCCTATTTTGTCGTTCATGTCTCTCCTGAAGAAATCGATCAGATCAATATCCTTAATGCTCCTTTTCCTGGCAATGCACCGGTGCATTGAACAACTTGACCCCGAACCGAATTGCTTCTTATCGATGGAAATCGATTCAATCAATATAAGGGTATTATGCATGAATGTATTGTAAAGGGAGATGGCAAGTACTACGCTATTGCAGCAGCATCAGTGCTAGCAAAAACCTATCGTGATGAGTATATGCGCCAGTTAGATGAACAATTTCCGGAATATGGCTAGGGAACAAATGTTGGGGTAGTATCCTACCCTTAAACACAGAAGAGATGCAATACGCGAAATTCGGGCCATGTGAACATCACAGAAGATCATTTCAATTGCTCCCGTCACAACTTTAACTATTTTCCCAGGAATGAACTTATCCTTGCATTTGTCGTATAACCTATGTACTGATTCACCTTGCGTATCAAACGCATCCCGATTACAAGCTGATAGTTGCTGCTAACAGAGATGAGTTTTATGAGCGTCCTACAGCAATGGCAAATTTCTGGGAGGACCACCCGCATATACTGGGAGGCAGGGATATGGTTGCGAAAGGAACCTGGATGGGTATCAACACCAGGGGCATGCTCAGTATGATTACCAACTACAGGGATCTTTCTAACATCAAACCTGAGGCACCATCACGTGGGAGATTGGTTTCAGAGTTCCTTATTGGGGAGCCTCCCCGCCAGGGGATTATCTGAAGCAACTGAGTAAAGTCAGGGATGTATATAACGGTTACAATCCGGTCACTTGGGAATCAAGATGACCTCTGGTACTACAGTAATGTGGAAGGGAAAGTTAAAAGGCTTGGAAGTGGACTCTACGGTTTGAGCAATCACTTGCTTAATACACCCTGGCCAAAGGTTGAAAAGGGAATATCGCAATTTAAAACTGTAATTGAAGACGGTGACCTCGGAAAACTCCACGATGTTCTGTACAATGACGAGATCGCCCCCGATGAAAAATTACCCGATACAGGAATAGGACTTGAAAGAACGCATGCTGTCTCCACTGTTTATCAAATCTTCCAACTACGGAACACGGACATCGACGGTGATGAAGATCTCAAACGAGAACGATGTGGAGTTCGTCGAGCGAACCTTTGATCTGACGACTTACGTGATTTACTGATCGCAAATACAATTTCAAAGTCAATGGCGATAATAAATCGCAGGATCCGATTCTACTAAGGACTATTCAGTAGGTTTTCCCCAAACTGGAATTTGTTACCCCTGTTATTGCCCGGAAACTGGCTTTCCGACTTTTTTTTAATCCCTTCGGGTTTAAGGAACCAGAGAGACATCGACTATTTCGGGAGACCGCAGAGCATTTGGAAGCCATCATAGACAGTAAAAGGCACATTACTATAAATGGGGAACAGATGGTCCTCCTGTCATATTTGTACACGGTTGGTCAGGAAGAGCAAGTCAGTTTCACAAATTCGTGCCGGATTTTGTCAATGCGGGCTACCAGGCCTTTGCTTTTGATGGTCCGGCTCACGGACTTTCGGAAGGTAAAAGGCGCTGATCTTCTTCAGTTCAGTAAAGCAATTGAATACTTTGCTTACCATCACTGGCCCCGCTCATTACATCGGACACAGCTTCGGTGGTGTGGCGGAGTTTATACAATGTCAAACGGTATCAAACTAAATAGTAAAATTACGATCGGCAGCCCTACTGTGTCAGACTATATTGTCAAGGAATTTTGTCGTCGAATAAATGCCTCAGAACAATCCGGAGTTCATTTTAACCGATACATAGAAAGGCGTTATGGCCGGCCATTCAAATCTGCGAGCATTGTGGAAATGACCGCAAACCTTGAAGCAATGCCTTTCTAATGATTCATGATGAAGGAGGAGTGAAGTCCCTATCAGGCATGCTGAAGAAAACATAGGAAGGAATCCCTGGGTTCTGCTTGCAAAAACGCAGGACTGGGTCACTACAAGGTCCTGACAAGTCCAAAGGTTCTGGAACTTTGTCTGAATTTTATCACGGATCGCCTGAAAAATTATTTCCTTTTCTTTTGGCCTTTCAAATTTCGCTATGTCTCAGTAAAACAAATTGCACTTAATAACCTCCATGAACATTCGGTTACCAAAATGATCCCTTTGCAGGATATAATATGCCTGTTCGCTACTCCTCAGACATCGAGGAGCATATGTCGGTACGTGAGGGTGTGGGTGTATTTGACGTCTCCCATATGGGCGAGTTCATCGTTTCAGGGCCGGGTGCTTTGTCACTGATACAATCTGTCACTTCAAATGATGCCGGTACTCTTGAGATAGGGAAAGCTCAGTATTCCTGTTTCCCAAATGATTTAGGGGGAATAGTCGATGACCTTATCGTTTACAAACTGGCAGAAGAAGAATACATGCTGGTGATTCATGCATCCAATATGAAAAAGACTGGGACCGGGTTAACGCGAAACTCTTCGATGCAGACCTTAAAAATATTTCAGACGATATATCCCTGTTTGCTGTTCAGGGACCTAAAGCAATTGAAGTGCTCCAGAAGCTAACAACAATAGATTTGGCTGCGATAAAATTCTACCACTTTGTGGAAGGCAGCATTGCAGGCATCAACGAGGTGATCATTTCGGCAACAGGATATACAGGAGCAGGGGGCTTTGAACTGTATGTGAAAAATGAAAGCGCAGAGGAGCTCTGGAACAAGATATTCGAAGCAGGAGGGGACTTCAATATCAAACCGATTGGGCTGGGAGCCCGTGACACGTTAAGGCTTGAAATGGGATATTACCTTTATGGAAATGATATTGATGACACCACTTCTCCATTAGAGGCCGGGCTCGGGTGGATCACCAAGTTTACAAAAGACTTTACCAACTCTGAAAATCTCAAAAAACAAAAGGAGTCCGGGGTCACAAGAAAACTGGCCGGCTTTGTCATGGAAGAGAGAGGTATTCCACGTCATGGCTATGACATTGAGGATGGCGATGGCCAACTCATAGGTCACGTAACTTCGGGCACTATGTCACCTGTGCTAAAAACTGGTGTCGGCATGGGGTATGTTGCCAAGGAATTTGCGACTCCTGGCACTGGGGTCTACGTAGCAGTTCGTAAACTTGGGCTAATTCAGCGACCACCGTTTATTCCCCAGTAGCTGCCAGACAGGAAACAATGATGCTTTTTAGCTCATCCGGCGAAAACGGTTTTGCTAGAAAACCATCCATACCGGCTGACAAAACCCTTTTTTTGGACTCCATCATAGCTGAAGCCGTCAAAGCAACAATAGGCACTGTTGATCTGGTTGGATTATCAATTGCTCTAATCAGCCTTGTTGCTTCAATACCGTCAATCGGCATCTGAAGATCCATGATGATCAGATCACTGATCATTATATACCATAACGTGTATTTCCTTTATTCTCTTTAATTCTGTTTATTATGAACCGCTTTCTGTACGCCATCCTCTCCACTCTCTGCAAGATCAACATCAACCTTCCACTTCTTAAGGAACCGCGTTACAAATCGATTAACACGGTTATCTTCCACCTACAAGCACTCTTGCTCCGTTTAGCTCCTGCTGCCCATCATTTACAATTGGTGTTGCATCATTGTCTAATAACTCCATATCAAATTGAGAGTCAAATAAGAAGCATGCCCTTATCACTGCTCTCAACCTTAATATGGTTCCGCCCATTAACCAACCAACTGCTTTGATATTGCTAGTCCAAGTCCGGTTCCACCATATTTTCGGGCAGTATCCGCACTGGCTTGCGAAAAACTTTCAAAAATTCGCTCCACCTCTTCAGACTTTATGCCAATACCCGTGTCACTTACCAGAAATCGGACAATAACAGAATCTGTGGTAATGTCAAGACTGTTGGTGCTGAGATTGACAGAGCCATAATCAGTGAATTTAAGTGCATTGGCCACCAGGGTTATTTAGAATCTGAGTGATACGATAAGGATCTCAATCAACTTTTTGGGTATAGTATGATCATGGTCAACCACCAACTCGATGCTATACGTCGCGCAACAAATTTATTGGCATCGTATATCTTGCCCAATACTGGGTCAACATTCAATTCAATCTTTTCAATGGCGTTTTTGCCCTCTTCAATCTTGCTGAAATCAAGTATGGTGATTAATGCAAGAAGGTTGTCAGAGGAAGACTTTACGAATATCCAGATACTGAACTTGATCTTCACGGGGTTTTTCGCCAAGCATCAGATTAACAGCCCCAATCACGGCATTTAGGGGGGTCCGTATCTCATGACTCATCGTGGAGAGAAAGCGGGCCTTGGCATGCGTAGCCTCTTCAGCCTTTTCTTTTGATAACACGAGTTGTCGCTCAACCTTCTTGCGCTCTGAAATATCACGCAGAATTACAATGTACCTTACCGTTTCATCCAAATCCATCGGACTGACCGACATCTCCAGTGGTACTTTGGCGCCCGGGGAGTGCAATCCCATGAGTTCGGCATTTTTCATGGTCCCCTCTGCCTTTGGCGAAATAATGCTTTCAACCTCCTTAAGACTCTCTTCAGGAAATAATGTCCGGATATCCAGTTCTTCAGAAACCTCCCTTCCAAAAACCTTTGTAGCAGAATGATTCATGTACTGAACCTGTCCATCAGAGGACGGGGTGATCACACCATCTATAATATTCTGGCGGATGGCTGACAGGAATAGCTCATTACGCTCACTTATTTTTTCGCAATGGAGTCCAGCAGTTCATCAGACATGAGCTGTATAGCACGGGTACGCAAACGCCTTTCATGATCGATCTCCTCGTAAGTTGCAGATACAAGTTCGAGGAGTTCGTGGACAATTCCTTTCTCATTAGCCCGTTGAAGCTTTTTTATCTGACGCTCAAGTAACTTATGCATCCTCGCCCAGCATTGTAATGGTCATGGTTTGATTATGCAGTTCACAGCTACCGAGCTTATTATGGGGGCTGATCTCTCCATAGGAGTAGAAGCCCGTCTGAAAAGCGTCCGGCCCTATGATCTCCCTGACCGCCTCAATTTCATCACCTATCCGCTGGCCAAGCACCATCTTCCTGCCAACACAACTGATAAGGATACCCAGTCTGTCACCGCCGCCACCAAAAGTATCGATGGTTGCATTGCGGGCAGCGGCGCTTACTTCGTCGATCCGGTCTGTCAAAATTGGCCATCAAAAGTTTGGGCTATACTGCCCTCCAGTGTATCTCCTGCCAATGTCATTGTACCCCTCTTTTTCCATCAGTACCCAGTATTGTACGAACCACTCCATTCAGCTCAGAACCTTCATCCCAGATCATCAGAGAGGAAACAGCAGAGCACTTGCAGGTAGTCTCAGCGTCTTCACCTAGATGCTTCTTATACAGGTCAAGGGCCGGTTTGTAAGTAAACTCATAGAGAACATTGGAGTTTGGCTTGGGAACAACTCTCTTAGGACAGAGGAGTCCCAACCCCCGACCGATCCATGCCCTACCTTGATAGCGTCTCCGTAGAAACCAATTGCCACCACAACCCCCGTCTTTGGAATATCATCGCATACAACCAAAGTGCGCTCAAAGCGATCTCCGTCTCCGGCAAGTCCTCCCGTGACAATTACATGATCAGGAAGCGAGGAAGCTACACCATTTACTAACTCACTTCCATTAACAATATTACCATCGCTGATGAGGAAAACTGCTCTTAAGTCATCGCATAGCTCATCGGCCAGGGTATTACCCACACTTCCAAGATTCGCTCATAGAGTTCACATTACCTTTGACCCTGATGACTGTTTTTGAAAACTCGATGGCTGTTGCCACAACACTATCATCAAGCACCTCATCCTCCAGTATCTCTCCTGCCGTCGTACATCCAGCAATATGCGAAGAAGGATAAAGTTCCCTGAGCTTCACGTAGCTCTCAACAAGACAAAGCTTCAGATCCACCAAACAAAAGGATCAGCTATGGTTTCATGTCAGACACCTTATTTACGTCTTGCCAGGCGTCGTTATCCCAAAGAAGCTGTTGTATCCTAATATACGTATTGTTGTTGTAATTTATCAATTATTGAGATGATAGATTCAATTAATGACACAGTATTCACTATTGGTCAATGTTGAAAGGTTTTATCCTTGCACTTCGTAAATCTTAGATATTTGACCTTCAAAAGCTGTGAAAGAGTTAGAAATTGAAGTCTGCCTTACCAGAACTGGTACACCGGATTGGATATACGGGTAAAATCGCAGTTGTAGTAGATATACTGCGCGCCACAAGTTGCATTACTGCCGGTATGGTTCAGGCATTGACCATATTTCTCCATTCAGGGATCTGGAAGAATGCAGAGCAATGCGTGCTAAAGGGTACCTGATCGCTGGTGAACGAAATGGATCAAAAGTTGAGGGTTTCGATATTGGCAACTCTCCATTTAGCTATATCGAAAACGCAACAATCGGTAAGCCTGTTGCCGTGACCACCACTAATGGTACAGGCCATTTCAGTGTCAGGTGATGCTGATCAGATCGTCATTGCTTCATTCCTGAATATAGGTGCAGTCCTGGCAGTATCTCTGCAAAATGTCAAAAAGATGTGGTGATTGTTTGTGCAGGCTGGAAGGGTCGGGTCAATCTGGAAGATACGCTCTTCGCCGGGGCACTTATTGAAAAGCTGGTGGGTTCCTTTACAGCAAAGGAGGATGCGGCTTTGGTAGCTTGAGTCCTCCTTTCCTGAACAGCCGGAAAAACCTTTTTCAGGCGCTGAAGAATTCATCGCATGTAAACAGGCTCAGAAAATTGAACATAACAAAGGACATTCTCTATTGTCTGGAGGAAGACCTGTTTGACGTTGTTCCTGTTGTGATAGACGGCAAGATCAGGGCTATTGAAGTTTAGGGTTGTTCCTGTGACGATCGGCATCCCTGACCGTCTTTTTTTCTATATTTTTCTTTAACGCCTTCGTAAGATCAACGCCGGTTTGATTTGCAAGGCAAATCAGTACCCAAAGGACGTCCGCCAGCTCATCATCAAGTGCGTCTTTTTCACCCTCCTTAAAAGACTGATCCCCATACTTCCTTGCTATTAAACGAGCTAGTTCGCCAACTTCTTCAGTCAGGACCGCCATATTTGTGAGTTCGCTAAAATATCTTACTCCAGTAGTTTTGATCCATTCATCCACCGTGAGCTGGGCTTCTTCTATAGTCATTCTTGTTTTTTTAGTATCGATCAAAATAGTGACAGGCCCGTGATTTTGTAAATCGAACATCCATATCTGCTCCAAACTCACCCCTGCCGACTTCCCTCGCCAAGAAGATCTTCGAGGGTAGCTATGAATTGTTCATAAAGTGGAACTGCTATATCCGGCTTAGCCGCCTGAATATAGGAGGGACGGTTGTCCCTTTCTGGTACTTTTACGTGAAGGGTAAACTGGCTTATAACGAGAAGATCTCCCCCGATATCAAGGCAACTTTGGTTCATTACCCCCGATTCATCATCAAATATCCGAAGGTTCACAATCTTTGAGGAGAGCCAACTGACATCTTCCATGTCATCAGCATCTTCTATTCCAACAAGAACCACCAAACCATACTTGATTTGAGATCGAACGGCACCTTCAATCGATACTGACGCATCCTTTGCCCGCTGAACTACCGCAATCATATGGGAAGTTTTTAAGAAACTTCAGAATTTTCCCATTCCAGGTATTGGTCGATCTCCTCACCAAAGCTGCTAAAAACCCAGACCAGCACGCCAAGGTCATCAACGAAGCCAGCAATGGGTATAAAATCGGGAATTAAATCAATGGGAGTAACAAAATAGATCACTGCCGCTACCATCACAACAATTGATTTCCACGGCAACGTTCGGTAGCTACCATTAGAGTAAGATCTTATCATCCGAATCAGGACTTTAAGCTGATAGATCATCTTATCAAAGCTGAGTCGGTCCAGCTTCAGGTCGAATTTTATTTCTGGAGTCTTCAAGTAGTCTGTCAAGCATTTCATTGTCCTTTAAAAAATGCAATGCTTTTTTACGGGCACTATCAAAATACTTGTTTTCCATTAAAAAACTCTGTCTGATTTCGTCTTCACAAATACCAGGGCGTCATTTATCGGGTCAGAGGGTTTGTCCATCATCTCCTGAAAAATCTTTTGGCTGCGGTCTAACCCGGTAGCCGTTCCTTCAGCGAACGTAGCAGAATTATTGATCACAGTAATGAGATCCTCTCTGGCTGCTTTTACATAGCTCCAGGCCTCTTCACTCATATAAACCTGCTGAGAAACATTGTGGTTATATTCATCCTCATTTCTGACAGCATCATCGCCTGCAGCTGCCTGGGCTTGTCATTTTACTGTCGTTGAGACGGATGACCATGCTATTTGGAGACATCCGTTCCAGGAGAAGACAAATGCGCTCATAGGCCTGAAGTCGAATGGGGATCACTGTTTCATCGTCTTCTGACTCGATTCTCCAGCAGGATCTTCTCGAGTTCCCTTTTCCGGGTTGTAAATGACTTAATAGCCAGATACATGTACCATATAAACAAGAGCGGCCGGTATTATTAACTTCCCAAATTCAACAAGTGTCTCCATCTACCTTTATTTCACACTAAAATTAAAACAGTTACTCCAAGAACCAAAAGCATTGAATTCCTTTAATAACGAGCTGTTACATCACATTCTTCAAGAGCGTAATTTTGAGCATGAAGGCCGGATTGAAATCACCGATGAGGCAGCCCGGGCAATTGATGACATCCTGATCCAATAAGGGATCCCGGAGGAATATGACCCTCAGAGGGGATCAAGGAGCTGGATGTGCTGGTGTATCTTACCTTTTGGGATTTGACAAGCAAAAGTCTGGCGATGACCTGATCACAGTGAATGGAATCAAGGTTCTTATTGACAAGAAGCATGCACTGTACCTGGCAGGAATGAGGGTCAGCTATCAGAATACGACAGAGGCGACCGGATTCTCCTTTGAAAGTCCGGGGGATCGTTGATTAACGTTTTCCCTCCAAAATGACAGATGTTGCGGCAATCTTTCCCTGCAGTGGCGGATCATTTTTTGAAATCTTAACTGAAATTCCAGAAATCTGCTCCCAACGGTTCATTAAACTATCCCTGATTCGGGCTCCGACATGCTCCAGCAATGAAGATCGTACTGCCATCTCCCTGGAAATAATATCATAGGCCACCTCATAGTCAAGTGTATCCTCAATACGATCAGTTGTCCCGGGAAGAGAAGATCTATCTGGAATTCCACATCCACACGAAAAGTTCCTCCCTGAGAAGCCCTGAAATCATGCACGCCATGGAAAGCATGGAACTGCATATCTTCTAAGAGAATCTTGTCCACTACTCAATTTCGTCAAAAAAGGAGCCCGAGCCGGAATCCTTTTCCTGCTCCGGGTTCCTCTTCACTTCATCCTTTACTTTCAATCGCTTCCGGCTCACTCTGCAACTCAACTGCAGGCATGGGAGTTTTAGGGAAGTTCATCCTCAATAATCTGTTGGTTTTCAGATTCTGACATCTCCAGATTCCTGGAGGTAAGTTTAAGGTCAATCTTAAAATCACGGGCTTTATTCAAGTGCTCCTCGATCTCAAAATTTCGAGCCTGTTTACCTGGTCTTTCTACTTTTTCCAGCAACTCATTGGAAAGGCTCCTTAGACTGCCGAGGAAGTCATCTCTGCCATTTTGTAAAGTTTTGAAGACTGCACTCATGGTTTTCAGTTCCTCTTCAACCTCCTCCATTGCAGCTCGTGCTTTCATTTCTGCTTCTTCAAGCGTTGCCTTTGCTTTTGATTTTGCTTCAGACATCAAGGCCTCTGCTTTCATCTGTGTTTCTCTCTCATCTCCTTTCATCTTCAGCCCTCCGTTTTTTAAGAGAATGAGATAATCGCAATATTCCCCGGCTAAATTTAAATCATGAATATTCATCAAAACAGTTAATCCTAAATTTTTATTCAACCTTTGGATGAGGTTAAGTACCTGCACCTGATGGGTAATATCCAAATGCGAGGTTGGCTCATCAAGCAATAACAGATTTGGCTCCTGAGTAAGGGCACGGGCAATGGCCGCCAACTGTTGCTCTCCCCCGCTGATCTGTGACATGATTTTATCTTTATGCTGAAAAACTCCGGTTAGTTTCATGTATTTGTGAGCTACTTCCAAATCATGTTTGGTTTCAAAAAAATGAAAGCGTCCTTGATAAGGAATACGGCCCATAAGTACATATTCCTCAACACTCATGTGCACCGATTGGATGGTTTGACTCACCACGGCAATATTTCGGGCCTTTTCTTTAAAGCCCATTTTTTTTAAGTCGCGTCCTTCGATTTGAATTCGTCCGTTAAGGGTATTTAGTTCACCACTAATTCCTCTGAATAAAGTTGTTTTGCCCGAACCATTCGGACCAATTATTCCGGCAAAGCTTCCTTTTGGTAAATCAAATGTGATATTTTGGATATGAAATTTTTTATCGTATCCGCATTTAAAATCCTGTATGGTGAAAAGATCTTTCATCTTCAGGATTTATTAATTCTTAAAGAAGTACGACTCAGAATGATGACAAAGCTTATGCCCCCGACAATACCTGTAATGACCCCAATGGGCAGTTGATTAGGCAGAATGATGACCCTTGACAAGGTATCGCATAAAATCAAAAAGATGCTGCCTCCAAGAAACGATGACAGTAATAAAATTCTAAAATCGGAGCCCACCATGATGCGCATAACATGAGGGATTACCAGTCCAACAAAACCGATTACTCCTGCAACCGCAACACTCACTCCGGCGAGCAGGGAGGCAATAACGAATAAGAGGCGAATACTCAAATCTGTGTTAATTCCTAAATGCCTTGCTTTTTCCTCTCCCAAGCGCAATGCATTTAATGGTTGAACTAAAAAATACGAAGCGATTAAACCCAAAACCGACACCCAAATGGTTAAGCTGATTAAGGCTTGATTGGGTTCTTCCAGAGAGCCCATAATCCAAAATACAATGCCATGTAAATTTTCTGTACTGGTGATTGCCATTAACAACATCATTACCGAAGAGGAAATAAAACTAATCATCACGCCAATCAAAAGCATGCTGTTAATTTTTAGTTTTCCATGCCTTAGACTGATAAGGTAAACCAGTGTAATGGCCACAAAGGCTCCTATAAATCCAAAGACCGGCAACATGAATGCACCCCATAAAAATTGTAATCCGAAAACGATGGTGAAAGCAACTCCCAGGGCTGCACCTCCTGAAATGCCTAAAGTATAAGGCTCAACCAAAGGATTGTGATAAATTCCTTGCAGGATGACTCCGGAAAGACTTAGTGCACCTCCTACCGCAAGACCCATCCAAACTCGGGGCAACCTGATGTTTTTCAAAATAGAATATTCCACACTTCCTTCTCTGTTTTTTAAAATATCCGGAATTTCTAAAATTGAGAAATTAAGTTCACCAACACTCAAGGATAATCCGATGGCAAATACCAGCAGTACCAATAGAATTATGATGTAAAGAAGCCAGCGAGTGTATTTCATTTTTTGTACAAAAAGTTAAAAAAAGCCGCTAGTGTTTCGGTAAAATGATCAGGTGTAGGGCTACATGCAATATCCGAATCGATGATATAAATTTGCCCTTTTTGAACAGCATTAACTGAAGTATATTTCATCCAGTTCTTTTTTTCCTCATCACCTGTAATTCCCATCGTAACCAATACGATTACATCCGGGTTTCGAACCAAAACTCCCTCTCTCGAAATCATTCCATTTGTCAAATCCTTGGTTGCATTTACGCCTCCCGAAAAGGTGATGTAATCATCCAAAAAAGTATTGGGGATGACGCAAAATAAGGGCTTGGTTCCAATTTCTACAAAGATCTTTGGCTTTTCGCCTGCAGGAATTGTTTTTATCAGGGCTTCAACTTTTGCTTTTTCCTGTTGAACAATCTCGCGGGCAATTTCCTCATGGCCAACCAATTTACTCAGTTCCAAAAATTGCTCATTGATTTCATTAAAAGATTTAGGAAGTGGGAAATAAACTAATTTAATCCCAATATTTTCAAGGGATTTTTTAACTTCCGGATTTGTAAGTGAAGTGGCAATCACCAAATCAGGTTTTAAACTGGCAACTTTTTCGATGTTCACATTAATGGCTGAAGCAACAATGGGGATGCTTTCATCCTTGTTGTTCTCACAATAATTGGTGATACCTACAATTTGGTCCTGAACTCCCATCAAAACCAAATCGTGGGTTAAGGAGGGTGCTAAAGAAATTATTCGTTGTGTTTTTTGAGAAATTGAATGAATTGGAATAAGCAAAAGAATGGCTACTCCAAAAATCAAGTAAGTTTTAATGGTTTTTTTCATGGCTTTGTTTTTATGCTCTACCCGGCATTTCATCTCTCTTTTCTTATTTAGATGAATAGCAATTGGCAGGTCTTCTGGCTCGTCCGCTTAAAACTGCCTTCCCACCCATTTTGGATAGTGGCTGTAGTATTTTAAGCTTTTTCTGGACTTACAGCTGCGGGGACAGCTCCCGATTTACACGAGATTCCCATTTTAAGGTTATCCAATAATTTTAAAAGAATAACCACCAACTAATGCAAATGTAGAAATAATTTTAGGTGTGTGCTCAAAAAAATAAAAGTAATTGGGTTAAGACTCGAATAAATCCTCATCTCTTTCAAGTAAGAGAATGGATTGCTGGGGTACAATAAAATACTTATCTCCATCGTACACAATTTCGATGGCGCCTTTTTGCATAAAAATAGCCAGGTCGCCTTCTCTGGCTTGCAAAGGAACATACTTCACCTGATCTTCAGCTGATTTCCAAGGTTCGTCCGTTTCTGAAGGCAGCGGAATGGGATAGCCCGGACCACATTTAATAATGTACCCTGTTTGGATTTCTTCACGTTCTTTATAACCGGGAGGCAAAAAGAGTCCGCTTTTAGTTTTATTCGTTAAGGTTTTAGGCTTTATCAGGAGGCGATCGCCCACAACAATTAAATTATCAATTTTTTTCTTTAAATTCGATTTCATTGTAATAAATAAAATAACGAGTTAAAATTACTTAAAGATACTGAATCAAGCATGCCTGTTAAAAAAAAAACGATAATTTTGTTAAATAATCCGCTAGGTGCTTTTAGGCTTAGTAATAAAAACATCATCACATGAAATTTGTTTTTTTAAGGACTCAAAAACCAAAGCCATTTGAGTACAAACCTCGATACTACGATCCTGAAAAAGAAGAACGTGAGCAACGCAGAAAAGATTTGGGATTAGATGACAGTTCAGATCATAAGTCGTTTTACCGAGGAGAACTTCAACGGAAATGGCGCAGAGGTCGTGGTGAGACTAAAAAGAATTCGCGCTTACGAACCATGATTTATTTTGCCATTCTGCTCTTTGCGATTTATTATATTTTCTTTACCGACTTTGTTCAAAACCTGGTCAATTCAATAACATAAAATTAATGTCGGATATTATACGATTACTTCCTGATGCCGTTGCAAATCAAATTGCAGCCGGAGAGGTTATTCAACGGCCTGCTTCTGCTGTTAAAGAATTGTTGGAGAATGCGATTGATTCAGGAGCAACCGTAATTAAACTTGTAATAAAAGATTCGGGCAAAGCCCTAATTCAGGTTATCGACAATGGATGTGGCATGTCGGTAACTGATGCCAGAATGGCCTTTGAACGACATGCGACCTCAAAAATTAATGCTGCTTCAGATTTATTTGCGATCAGAACCATGGGCTTTCGAGGAGAAGCACTCGCTTCAATCGCTGCTATCGCACAGGTGGAACTTCGAACCAGGAGAACAGAGGACGAACTGGGTACTCAGCTAAATACCGAAGGTTCAAAGGTGATCGATCAACAACCTATCCAATGCCCAACAGGTACCAATATTTCGGTTAAGAATTTATTTTTTAATGTGCCTGCACGAAGAAATTTCTTAAAATCAAATCAGATTGAAACCCGGCATATCATCGATGAGTTTACCAGAGTTGCAATGGTAAACCCCGATATTACCTTTTCGATGCATCATAACGATAAGATGATTTTTCATCTGAATAATTCGAATTTAAAGCAACGAATCACAGGATTGTTAGGTTCACAACATTCAAACCGGTTGGTTCCGGTTGAAGAGGTTACAGAGAAATTAAAAATCTACGGTTTCGTTGGAAAACCAGAGTTTGCCCGTAAAACCAGAGGTGAACAGTTTTTTTTCGCAAATAATCGCTTTATCAAACATCCTTATTTACATCATTCAGTTGATGCCGCTTTTCAGGAATTGCTGCCGAAAGAAACCTTTCCGAGTTATTTTATTTTTATTGAAATTGATCCTAAAGCCATCGATATCAATGTCCATCCTTCAAAGACTGAGGTTAACTTTCAGGACAGTAAAACGCTGTATGCCATGCTGCGGGCAGCCATTCGTCAATCTTTAGGAAAATACAACATCACCCCTTCGCTGGATTTTGAAAGCGAGCGTTCACTCGATTTTCCGGATCCACCCAAAGGAATCCATATCCAACAGCCGAGCATACGGATAAATCAGGATTACAATCCTTTTGACACAAAGCATAAGCCGGTTCAAAATAAACGAGATTCGAACAATCAAAAAAACTGGGAAAAATTATACGATGCGCCTAAAAATTTTGAACAGAAAGAAGAAATAAAATATCAGGATACAGAGAATAAACTAATTCCTGATTCCAGATTAATCAATGAAAAAATATTTCAGTATAAACAGCGTTTCATTGTAACGGTAGTTGCTTCTGGAATGATGCTAATTGATCAAAACAGGGCACATGAACGTATTTTATATGAAGAATATCTTCAGGTGCTCGAGAATCAGGTTTCACATTCGCAACAGGAACTTTTCCCGGAAACGATAAACTTCAGCTCTGCAGATGCAGCCATCATCGACGAATTAAAAGAAGACTTAAAAATCATAGGTTTTGTCATGAATGAACTGGGTAAAAATACTTATGTTTTTTCCGGACGGCCTGCAGATTTGAAGGATGTTAGCATTAAAGAAAGCATTGAAAGCATCATTGAGAATTATCGCAAAAACTTAAGTGACTTGAATTTGAATAAAAGACTTAATTTAGTGAGATCACTCTCGGCAAACATGGCCATTAAAGCTGGTGTGTCTTTGAAAAAACAGGAAATGAATGCCATGATAGATAAATTATTTGCCTGCGAGGTTCCTGATCTGTCGCCTGGTGGCAAAGCAGTATTTAAAATTATTTCGCTAGACGAAGTAGAGAAATTATTTAATTAAAAACAAAAAAATGAATATGCAATCATTCAGGCCCACCGGTTTTAACATTTTACCTCTGGTTGTTAAAAACCTGCTAATTATAAATGGCTTATTTTTCCTGGCCATGCTTGCCTTTCAAAGTGCTTTCCATACGGATTTAAGTAAGATTCTTGGGCTGCATTATGTAGCTTCAGAAAATTTCAGTCCTTATCAATTCGTAACGTACATGTTTATGCATGGTGGCATGGGGCATATCTTTTTTAACATGTTTGCCTTATGGATGTTCGGTAAAACACTGGAAGATGTATGGGGACCAAAAAGGTTTCTGACTTATTATTTAGTAACCGGGATTGGAGCTGCAATCATTCAAACCATTATCACTTTTATTCGCATTCAATCGATTGAGGCCTCTATGACCGCTGACTTAATTGAAGTGGTTTACAGAGAAGGAGCCGGTGTACTCGGACGAGGCATGAATTACCAGGATGCTGCCATGGCCAAATTAAATTTGATGATTAATACCACAACCGTTGGTGCATCAGGTGCAGTTTTTGGATTACTTTTAGCTTTCGGAATGTTATTCCCGAATGCGGTGATTTACCTTTATTTTGCCATTCCTATCAAGGCAAAATGGTTTGTAATGATTTACGGTGCAATTGAACTTTATTCCGGAATTGCGAATAATCCATCTGATAACGTGGCTCATTTTGCTCACCTGGGAGGGATGATTTTTGGTTTCTTCCTGATAAACTATTGGAAACGAAATTAATTATAAAAAATGCAGGCTTACAACAGTCCGATTGAAGAAATTAAATCTTTTTTAAAGCAGCGCTCTTTACTTTCGCGTGTGATCTTAATTAATATTGCAGTTTTCATTCTTGCCAATCTGCTGAACTTACTTTTCTGGTTAGGGTCAGGTGATGGCAGATCCCTGATGGTTAACTGGTTTGCGGTTCCTTCAAATATTGGTGATTTAATTTTGAAACCATGGACACTACTTACCTACATGTTTCTCCAGGAAAGTTTTTTCCATCTCTTCTTTAACATGGTTATCCTCTACTTTAGTGGTCGTATTTTCACTGAATACCTTAGTTCATCAAAATTACTGAGTGTTTACCTATGGGGTGGCTTATTTGGTGCTTTTCTATTTTTATTAACGTATAATGTTTTCCCTGTTTTTCAACGAGAGGTCTCTTTTTCAGTCCCCCTTCTTGGTTCTTCGGCTGCCGTTATTGCCATACTGGTAGCCATTGCCACACATGTACCTAACTATCATGTTACACTGGTTCTTATTGGCAGGGTCAAATTAAAACACCTGGCCATCTTCTTTATCGTGATTGATGTTTTAAGCATTCAGCAAGGAAATGCAGGTGGTCATATTTCTCATATCGGGGGCGCGATATGGGGATTTGCTTATATTTGGTTAATAAAAAATGGATATTCGATGAACTGGAGTCGATTTAAATTACCTAAATTTTCTTTTCGAGATAAACCTCGAAAAGCATACAGTAATCCGGCTAATTCAAAACGCCCAATAAGTGACGATGAGTATAACCGGCAAAAAATCAAACATCAAAAAGAAATCGATGCCATACTCGAAAAAATATCAAAATCAGGATACAGTAGCCTGACTAAAAGAGAAAAAGAATTATTGTTCAAAAGCAGTAATAAATAGTGCAGGTAGCCCAACAAAATGAACATTCCTTATTCAGGTACCTACTTTATCTGAACTACTTATCGGTTATTTTTCTTGGCCTATCTTATTTATCGGTTTACATCAGTCCTTTAAATTTTTGGGCCATCTCTCTGGTTGGAATGGCATATCCTTTTCTGTTTGCCATCAACTTGGTCTTTGTAATTTTTTGGCTCAGCTTATGGAAAAAATATTTTCGAATTTCAGCCATCGTTTTACTCTTGGGTTTTAATCTTCCGGGCAAATTTATTCAATTAAATTTTCGAACAAATCAAGAGAAATCAGAGCAGTCAATTTCGATCTTGTCATTTAATGTGCATAATTTCTCAAATCATTCAGAAACAGGATCATTTAATAAAGAGACTCAAAAAAGCACCTTTGACTTTATTGAAACACAAGATGCTGACCTGGTTTGTTTGCAGGAATTTAACTATGTAGGAGAAAATATTTACGCCTCGCATGCTCAGTTAAAACAGCGTCTTGGATCAGAGAATTATTTCTTTGAAAATTATTTCAATCCTAAGAAAAATAAAGTTTTTGGCTTGGCTACTTTCAGTAAATTCCCTATTGTCAACTCCGGTTTTTTAGGTTTGGTTGATACCCGGAAATTTGCCACTTTCATCGATTTAATTTATCAAGCCGATACACTCAGAGTTTACAATGTGCACCTGGAGTCAATCAACTTAACCTATGTCGATTACTCCTTTGTTTCGGGAATCACCTCAAGCGACAGCATCCCAAAACCGAATACAAGTAAGCTGCTGAGCAAACTACAAAAAGCTTTAATTAACCGAACCAAACAGGTGAAAATATTGAAGGATCACATGGCTAAATCACCGCATCCGCTTATACTTTGCGGAGACTTCAATGAATTACCAAATTCGTTTAATTATAAAAGCTTGGCAAGAGGACTTGAAGATGCTTTTATTCAAAAAGGCTCAGGATTTGGAAAGACTTTTAACAGCAAACTACCCGCTTTCAGAATCGATTATATTCTTTTCGATCCTATTTTTAGCGCTTCCGATTACGATGAAATTCAGGTACACTTATCCGACCACTTCCCAATCAGCACTAAATTATATTTAAATTAATACCGCCTATATTTAGTTGAATTAGTATTTTTGAGTTCAACTATAGACGACATGAAATTCGAACTGACATCAGACTTTAAACCTACAGGAGACCAACCCGAAGCAATCAAACAGCTTAAAGAAGGAATACTCAGAGGCGATCGAGCCCAAACCTTGCTAGGCGTAACTGGTTCCGGAAAAACCTTTACTATCGCGAACGTGATAAATGAATTAAATCGCCCTGTACTGGTATTAAGTCATAACAAAACCCTTGCAGCACAGCTTTACGGGGAATTCAAACAGTTTTTCCCGAACAATGCTGTTGAGTATTTTGTTTCCTACTACGATTACTATCAGCCTGAAGCTTATCTTCCGGTGACCAATACCTATATCGAAAAAGATCTTTCTATCAATGATGAGATTGAAAAATTACGACTCAGCACCACGTCTTCTCTCCTATCCGGCAGACGTGATGTGATTGTTGTATCCTCGGTTTCCTGTATTTACGGAATCGGTAATCCTGATGATTTCACCAGTAATGTAATCCGATTAAAAATCGGAGATAAAGTGGGTCGGAACCCTTTTCTACATGCCTTGGTTGCCAGCCTCTATTCTAGAAATGAAGTAGCTTTAAACCGAAGTAATTTCAGGGTAAAAGGAGATACAGTTGATATTTTCCCAGCCTATTCAGACATTTGTTACCGGGTGGTTTTTTGGGGTGATGACATTGAAGAACTAGAAACTTTTGATCCGCTTACAGGCAAAACCATTAGTGCCATGGATGAAATGACCATTTATCCGGCCAATATTTTTGTTACTTCAAAAGACAAAATGACCCAATCTATTTTTGACATACAGGACGATTTAATTAAACAGGTAGCCTATTTTAAAGAAATCGGGAAAAACCTGGAAGCAAAACGCCTGGAAGACAGAGTAACCTATGATTTAGAAATGATGCGTGAACTGGGATACTGTTCGGGTATTGAAAACTATTCTCGTTATTTTGATGGCCGGGAAACGGGCAGTCGTCCATTCTGTTTACTTGATTATTTTGCAGATGATTTTCTGTTGGTTGTTGACGAAAGTCATGTCACTGTTCCGCAAATCAGGGCCATGTACGGAGGAGATCGTTCCAGAAAACAAAACCTGGTTGAATATGGTTTTAGGCTTCCATCAGCAATGGATAACCGACCTTTGAAATTTGAAGAATTCGAAAATCTGATTGGGCAAGGTATTTATGTGAGTGCCACTCCGGCCGACTATGAATTAGAACTTTCGGATGGAATTTATGTGGAACAAATAATTAGGCCGACTGGCTTGCTCGATCCTGTAATTGAAGTACGCCCAAGTCAGAATCAAATTGACGATTTACTTGATGAAATTAACAGAGTTGTAGGTAATAACGAGCGCGTACTTGTCACCACTTTAACCAAACGTATGGCAGAAGAATTAACCAAGTACATGACACGGCTTAATATTAAGTGCAGTTATATTCATTCTGACGTTACTACGCTTGATCGAGTTGAAATCCTCAGAGATTTAAGATTAGGGATTTACAATGTGTTAGTGGGTGTAAATCTCTTACGTGAAGGTCTTGATTTGCCAGAAGTATCACTTGTAGCAATTTTGGATGCTGACAAAGAAGGCTTTTTGCGATCAGCCAGATCACTCACACAAACTGCAGGGCGTGCAGCCAGAAATTTAGACAGTTTGGTAATTATGTATGCCGACAAAATCACTCATTCGATGCAATTAACCATTGATGAAACCGAAAGACGTAGAGAGATACAAATAGCATACAATGCTAAACATGGAATTACACCAACTCAGATTATAAAGTCCAAAGAATCAATCATGGGGCAAACCTCTGTAGCCAATGCAAAAGCCTATATCGAAAACGATGAATTAACCATTGCGGCAGATCCTGTTGTACAATACATGAATCCGGAACAAATAAATAAAGCCATTCTTAATAATCGAAAACTAATGGAAGCAGCTGTAAAGGAACTCGACTTTATTCAAGCCGCACGATTAAGAGATGAAATCAGTGAATTAAAAAAACTACTTTAACAGAAGAGCAGCCACCTTTTTTTATTAACTTTAAATTGTAGATAAATATTGCTTTACATAGATGACTACTTGCAATTTTATACTATTTTTACATCTAAAATTGGATCCCTAATGGAGTTGAGCATGACAAATAAACTTGCAATACATGAAAAAGAAAATTCTTATAATTGACGATGAATTGAGTATTCGAATGCTTTTAGAAAATTTCCTAAAGCGTAAATACAGTATTGTTACGAAAAATGATGGAATGGAAGGCCTTACTTGGTTAGAAGAAGGAAATATTCCGGATTTAATTGTTGCGGACATACAAATGCCTAATTTGGATGGCTATGATTTTATTAAGAATTTGCGGGCAAGTGGTTATTTCAAACAAATTCCATTAATTATGCTCTCAGGTATTGAAAGTACTTCTGAAAAAATTAAGTGCCTGAAACTTGGAGCTGATGATTATATCGTTAAACCTTTCAATCCTGAAGAACTTTCCATTAGAATAGAACTACTTATTTCCAGAAAATCATAATTCAATCTTAAAATTTGAATTTGATGGAAAACGAAAACAGAAGAAAATTAAACATTCTTTATATCGGAGGCAATAAGAAAATCACCAAGGAATATCAGGATGCATCATTACTTTTCAATGTAATTGACACAGAAAACAGTCTTGAAGCAATCAACAAATTAAAGAATATTGATGATTTAGATGGCATCATCTCTGAATTACATCTTCCGGGAATGAATGGAATTGAAGTGTTTAGGATGCTTAGAAATGAAAACCTTCATTCCAAAACTCCATTTATTTTAATTACTCACGAGGTAGACGAAAAAAACTACAAACTTGCCATCAAGGAAAGAATAGATGATTTCTACATCATCCCTATGGATGTTGAAGAAATTTATACCAGAATTTTATTCCTCAAATCTTTTAAATCTAATTATTCGAAAGAGCAAACAACCAACAAAAATGTCCACGACTATAGTATTCCATTGATAAAAAGACTTTTTGACATCTTAGTTTCCGGATTAGCTCTGCTGTTTTTGTTCCCGTTTTTTATTCTCACGGCTATCGCGATCAGATTAGAATCAAAAGGAAAAGTTTATTACACTTCAAAACGCGTTGGAACTGGATATAAAATTTTTGATTTTTACAAATTCCGCTCAATGTACCATGGAGCGGATGCACGCTTAAAAGATCTTGATCATCTTAACCAATATGCACAAAACTCTAATGGAGTACAGGTGAGTGATGGAGATGATTTTTTACGTGAACAATGTCCAAAATGCTCGAAGCTTAAAAAGGGTATGTATTGCTCTCCTACCCTTTATACCGGTGGTCAAAAAGTTTGTGAATTTTGGTATGGTGAAATTAAAAAATCTACTGACTCTTCAACATTCATTAAAATAAAGGATGACCCCCGGGTATCGAAAGTTGGTAAATTTATTCGTAACACGAGCATTGATGAACTCCCTCAACTAATCAATGTTCTAAAAGGTGATATGTCAATTGTTGGCAATCGGCCACTCCCATTATACGAGGCAGAGCTTTTGACTTCGGATGACTGGAGTGAAAGATTTTTAGGACCTGCCGGAATTACCGGATTATGGCAAGTAGAATTGAGAGGACGTGGTGGTGAAATGTCGGAAGAAGAGCGTAAAGTTTTAGATAATAATTATGCAAAAACATATTCTTTTTGGGGAGACATTAAACTAATTCTGAGAACAATCCCTGCTCTTTTTCAAAAAGAAAACGTATAGACTGGAAAGAAATACAGCTAATAATTGGAGTTTATTTAGTTTTAATTTAATATCTTAGTTAACAATTAAACTGTTAAAAACTCTTTAATAACTATTTGAATGAAGCATTTATATTTTCTGTAAAATAGTAGTAGTTTGTATAGTCAAAATATCATAATTAAAATTTTCGTAATTGTTGAAAAAAGCAAAGCCCATGATTTATAAGAATAGACTATTAACAAGAATAGCTTTATATCTTTTATTTGTTGTTATTACCTCCGCAACTTTTGCACAAAGCATCGACAGTTCTAAGTTCTTTAACCCCATTTGGGATGACATTTCCAGCAAGCTGCCACCGCTGGAAGCACTTATCGATTCAGCCATCATGCATTCGCCTGAAATTAAGATAGAGGAATTAAATGCAGATTTGACAAGATACGAAATTACGTCGGCTAAAAGAGAGTGGCTAAGGCATTGGGGTCTGGATATGGTCGCAAATTATGGCAATTATTTATATAACGACCGTGATGAATTAACAAGGCTAGACAAGTTCTATCTATCCGAATCAAGAAGACTAAACTATGGTGCCGGTGTGTATGTTAGGATTCCAATGTTTTATTTTGTTGACAGAAAAAACGAAATAAACAAAAAGAGAAAATTATTGGAAATTGCTATTGTTACCAGAGAAACTCACGTTAGGGTTATTCGTAAAGAAGTAATTAATACGTATAACGTGTTAATGCAACAACAGGATATTTTAAGAATCACAAATGATTATCAGCAGGTTGCAGACATGATGATGCGTAATGCTGAAAATGCCTTTTTGAATGGGGAAATTCCACCTGAAGAATATGCTCGACAAAAAGATTATCAAACAAGAGGAGCAACTGATTATGCTTTAACAGTTGGTAGATTTAATATGGCTTATACCTTGCTCGAAGAATTAGTTGGTATTAGATTTAATCTCATTAATGTAATAAAATAATGGATTTACACAAAGTTTTACATCTGATAAAAAGACATTTGTTTTTGTTACTTGCGGTGCCCATATTTATGGCCTTAATGGTATATATTTTCACACGCAACAAACCTAAAACATATTCGTCTGAAGTAATTATCTATACTGGAATTGCTACTGGTTACTCCATCGAATCAACAAGTGCCAGATCTGTTGACTATTTTTCAACAAATATCCAATTTGATAATTTAATCAATCTGATCAATTCGAATCAAACCATTGAGAATACTGCAATTAAATTATTGGCTCAAGACATTTCACTGGAAGCTCCGAACCCACAATACATTTCCAGCAGCAATTACGACGCCTTACATCAAATGGTTCCTAAAGAGGTGAAAAATTTAGTTGTTAAAAATGGGAAGATGGGTCTGGCGCGAGAAAAAGAAGATCAAATTCGCCGATTGCAAGAAGAAATTCAAGGATTGGAAAAGCAAATTATCACAAAACGATCTAATGAATTATTAACAAATTCCTCAGCTAATACAACCGCTCAAGTTCAAGATAATATCGATAAATCTGAAAACACTACAGTTCACACGGTACGCCCCGGAGAATCTATTTACTCAATAGCCTCTATGTATGGTGTTAGTGCCGGTGAAATAGTTGACCAAAACAATTTACCAAACAATTCAGTAAACATTGGGCAAACACTGATTATACGTAAAGAAATCCCAACTGATTATCTGTACCACATTATAAAACCCGGAGAATCGGTTTTCTCAATCTCGAAGCTCTACAATACCAATATCAGCGAACTACGCCGAATTAATAATTTATATTCAGATGATTTGATTGTTGGCAATCGTTTAATGATTAGAAAGCTTAATCCTACAGTTGCTGAGAATTTAAATTATCTGACAACCCAAACGACTACTGCAAGTATCGTTAATCCTGATGATGCAAAAATCGATTTTAGCAGATTTGAGTGGGCCTATAAGAAGGATCCTGTAATTCCTCCTTATATTCGTAAGGAAGATTTTTATCGAACTGTTGAGAATTTTAAAAACTATTATAATTCAAGCGACGATAATTTTATATACGAATTGCTTCATTACAACCATCCTCACTACAGTGTGGGAGGAATTAAAAGAAATTCATCGGTTTTCAGAGTGAGCAATTCCGATTTCATTCGCGTTACTTATCAAGCAAATGATCCAGGTATTTGTCAGCAAACCTTAAAAATACTTGCTGAGGTATTCATTAAAAATTACACCCTGTTAAAAGCAGATGAAACCGATGAGGTCGTTGCTTATTATCAGCGAAAAGTTGATGAAGCTGACGCAAAACTTCAAGATGCCGAAGACCGACTGCTTCAATTCAATAAGGATAATAACATTATCAACTATTACGAGCAAAGTAAATACATTGCAGCTCAGAAAGAAGATTTGGATCTCTATTATCAAAATGAGCAAATCAGACTTGCCGGAGCTTCTGCTGCCTTAAGACAAATCAGTACTAAACTGATGGGTAAGGATAGCATCTACACAAAGAGTGATGCCATCATGCAAAAAATGAAACGAATTTCTGAAATTTCCGAAGCCGTTATCATCAATGAAATTTCAACAGAGTACGACCCTTATATCGGGAATAAACTCACCATGTTGAAAGCAGAATCAAAAAGACTTAAGGACGAAGTGAAAGCACATGTTGACCAATTATACATGTATGGCAGATCAAATGAAGGAATCCCAATTAAGGATCTTTTGGTTCAATACATGAATAATAATATTACTCAGGTTGAAGCTCAAGCCAGTTTAAGAGTATTAACGAACAGAAAAGCTGACTTTACCCGTATTTACCAAATCTTTGCTCCCTTAGGCGCGATGTTGAAAAGAATTGAACGTGAAATAAGTGTGGCAGAGCAAGAATACCTGGAGTTTCTTCATAGCTTTAACATGGCAAAAAGTAAGCAACAAAACAACCTGCTTTCTTCAACCATAAAAATTGTTGACGAACCTTCATTTCCGTTACAGGCAAATGCTTCAAGAACTAAATTACTCATCTTAGTAGCTGCGGTATTTGGATTCTTTATTGTGGCATTTATAATTATTATGCTTGAGTATTTTGATACAACTGTTAAAAATCCATCAGCTGTTGAGAAATCAACTAACCTGAAATTAGCAGGAGCATTCCCGGTTATTGAACCGGGTCGTGATACCTCATATACTAGTAACCGGCTTACTGAAATGTTATTGCAACAAATTAAATTGCACATAACGCATAATTCTATCTTTACCTCTGAAAAACCTTATTTGATTTTGGTTTTCAGCACACAGCCGCAAACCGGTAAAACAACGATTGCAACTGAATTAATTAAAAAGCTAAGATCCTATGGAGAAAATGTTCTGTATTTAAATTATTCTAAAGATGAGAATGCAGAGAATACTGAAGATCTAGATAGCACTATTACCTATAAAGTTGACAATAAATTTGTCGAAATAAAACACATCAATGAATTATTGGTGAGTAACTACCTAAGACAAGATAATTATAAATATGATTATATTTTCTTAGAAATTCCTGCGATCATTTACAATTCATATCCATTTGAATTAATGAGTTCTGTAGATGTACCACTACTAGTAGCAAAAGCAAATGATTACTGGAGAAGTGCGGATGTGGCAGCATTAAAGATGATGGAAGAAGTATCGCGTGAAAAACCAATGGTTGTTCTAAACCAAACAGAACTGAATTCACTTGAGGATATCATTAGTGACATCCCTGAAAAAGAGCAAAGATCATTCAGACGAAAGTTCAAAAATGCCATTACTTATCCGTTTAGACTTAGGGTCAAGGTAAGAGTTGACTAATACGACAAATGTGAGATCTAATTTTACTAAGGCACTAAATAACGATAATTTTTTATCCTTATCGAATAATATCGGTTCAGCGGTCATTGGATTCTTAAGCTTTGTCATTCTGGCAAGGTATTTAGCTCCAGATGTTTTTGGAGAATGGGTGTTGTACATGGCTGCCGGTAATTTCTTCGAGATGTTACGGTTTGGATTAACGCGTACGGCCATTATCAGATTCCTGTCAGGAGCCAAAGGAGAAGAACGAGAAAAACTGATTGGAACAAATTGGGCTTTAGGTTTGGCTGCTACAGTTACTCTGGCATTAATTATCTGGCTTGTATTTATTTCGTTTCCGGGTACCATCAACGATTCGGGTTATTTATTGTTTTTTGTTTATTACCCTATACTTTCATTTGTAAATTTACCCTTTAATATGGCAATATCTGTCATGCATGCCGATCAAAAATTTGGGAAAATTTTGCTGGTAAGAATGTTGAATGTAGGTGCTTTCTTAGTATTCCTGACCATAAACACTTTTTTTCTTAAATGGGATCTTTTAGCCATTGTTTATATACATCTTCTGATTAATTTATTGGTCTCTCTTATTTGTATGGTTAACAAATGGGATGGTTACCAGCATATTTTTAAAGCAAATAAGAAAACCAATAAACTAATACTGAACTTTGGTAAATACTCAACCGGCACTTTAATCGGAGCCAATTTATTAAAAAGTTCAGATCAGATTTTATTAGGACTAAGTCCTTTCATTGGAACAGCAGGTGTGGCACTGTATGCTGTACCACTTAGGTTAACAGAAATTCTTGAGATTCCTTTAAGAAGTTTTGCAGCCACGGCCTTCCCGCGCATTTCAAAAGCCAGTATCGAAAATAACATGGTTGAAGTAAAGAGACTATTCTATTCATTTTCGGGTGCACTAACCTTTATTATTTTACCAATTATTTTGGTCGGTTTTATTTTTGCTGAAGAATTTGTATATATTTTGGGCGGAGAAAAATACATTGAAACACAAAACATATTTCGAATTTTTTGTGTGTATGGTTTATTTATAGCTGTTGACAAATTCACCGGAATAACATTAGATAGTATTAACCGACCAAAAATGAATTTTATAAAAGTAATTTATATGGCATCAGCTAATATTTTAGGAGATATTTTTGTGATCTTTTATATTGGCAAACTGCTATTTTTTGTAAGCATTGCAAGTCTTGTAGCATCCCAATTTATGCCTATATTTAATATAGGGTTACAAATCCCTGATTTTACTGTTCTAAATATATTGGAAATGGTCGCACTGGTTACCATCCTGTTCACAGTGATAGGTATAGTGGTTGGTTTATATTACTTAAACAGAGATCTTAAGATTTCTTTAAAATATATTTTTATACATGGCTGGAGGTTCTTTATAACCATCATTAAAGACATTAAATCTGCTTTTATTGTTTAAAAACTTTGTAACTTTATCTTGAAATAGAATAATCCTTTGTATGTTCAATTATTTAAAACGAAACACAGGCTCATATAAACTCAATAATCCGCTCTCATTCCTTGGATTATTTGTTCTGGCTGTGATTTTCAGTTTTATTTTAACAAAAGTAACTATACAAATTGCGATCGTATTGATGTTGATACCATTGGTATTAATATATCTAAACAGATTATTTACAAATCCCAGAGTTGGTCTCATCACCATTATAATTTTAGCGTGGTGGGCAGTTGGAATTACACGATATATTCGTGGTATTCCTTTTGGTGTAACAATTGATATCTTTTTGGTAATGACACTTGTTGCCGTATTTTTCCGCACATTTTATGATGGTTTTGATAAGCGGGCTTTTAATAATGATATTGTCATTCTTTTGGCACTCTGGTTTTTGTACGCAGTTCTTGAAATAATGAATCCAGAGGCTTTAAGTAAAAAAGCCTGGTTATTTGCTATGCGTGGTGTTGCATTATATTCCCTTTTAACTGTACCCCTTGTTTTTTTACTCTTTAAAAAAGTAAAATATCTTAATTTATTCCTTTACATGTGGGGGACAATCTCCATACTTGGTTCATTAAAAGGATTTCAACAGGTTTATATCGGGCTAGATTTTGCAGAGCAAAGATGGTTAAATGAAGTTGGGTATATCACCCACATATTATTCGGAGAACTAAGGGTATTTTCATTCTATACTGATGCGGGACAGTTTGGTGCTGCCCAGGGTGCGGCCGGACTGGTTGGTATTTTAGTAGGCATAAATTCTAAAAAAACCAGTGATAAGGTATTTTTCTTTATTATGGGGATTACAGGTCTTTGGGGCATGATGATTTCAGGTACAAGGGGTGCGATTATTGTTCCGTTAATCGGTGCACTTTTATACTTAATTCATCGAAAAAACTTAAGGGTTATTATGCTTGGATTGGTTGTAATTGCAAGCATTTATGTATTCTTTAAATATACTTATATCGGCTCAGGCATCTCCCAAATTAGACGTATGAGAACTGCCTTCTTCCCTACCGATGATGCTTCCCTTCAGGTACGGCTTGATAACCGTAGAGTATTACAGGTTTATCTGGCATCTCGACCATTTGGAGGAGGAATTGGTAGTGCAGGTAACTGGGGGCTCAGGTTTTCTCCTCATGGATTTCTTGCTAATGTTGCAACAGATAGTTGGTATGTTCAGATATGGGCAGAAATGGGAATAGTCGGTTTAACTTTTCACTTATTTATTCTCGCTTACATCCTTACAAAATCGTCGTATCTCATAATGTTTCGGGTGAAAGATCCCGAACTCAGAGGAAAACTAAGTGCATTAGCTTGTGCTTATGCTGGTGTTATTGGCGCCAGTTATGGTAATGGTGTGCTTGGGCAAATCCCTACAGGTATTTTAACTTACATTAGCTGGGGATTCCTCTTTATGGCACCCATGCTCGACAGAGAAGTTCGTGGAATTCCTGAACCTGAGGAAGGTAAAATTATTTCCCGGTAATATATTCTAATAATCGTTTTCCATGTACGGCGAAACGTTGTTTGAATGATTCCCAAATTCCACCATCAAATACAATTCGTCTGGAAGAGGTAATAACTGTTGCTTTACTATGACTAACCAATCGCAGTTTACCTTTCTTTTGTAGATTTAAAGCCATGGTACCATCTTCAGATTCTTCGGTAAAATATTTACTGTCCTTGGTGTTGTTAAAAACTCTAACATCTTGCACTTTAAATCCTCCTGTTGTCCGGCCAATTTCTGCCACCAAGCCCATTGTAAAGCCCATGACATTTAAATATTCGCGTTTGCGCATGCGTATTCGGACTAATATACCAACTATACGCTCATAAATCCACATTGAAAACCTACTGACACCTTCAGGCGGAATAAATGCATATCTTCCATAAACTCCTTTTATGTTCTCATTATTCAACATGGGCTTGATCATTAAATCAATCCATTGGGGAGGATAAAAAGTGTCTGAATCTGCACACAAATGAATTTTACCCTTGGCATTATCCAAACCACATTGACGGGCATGTGATGTTCCTTGTTTCGATTCAAAGTAATTTCTTACTCCCAGTTCATCTAGTACCTTCTGTGTATCATCAGTCGAATTATTATTGATTACAACAATTTCTACGGCTTGAGTTGATGTACTTGCTGCTAATGAAGAAAGGGTTCTGAAAATATTATCAGCTTCATTCCATGCAGGAATAACAACAGATACCAAAGGATGATCAGATTGAAATTTCTTAATCCTCTGCTTCAAATCTGCAATTTCAACATCGGATAAGTCGGCAAATCTTTTGTTTGCAAACAAGTGGGGGTTTATCCATTTTGGTAGCCTTATGCCTATCATAATTCAAAGTTAATCTTTCTTAATATTTGCGAGATATAAACTCTGTTTAGTTTTCACCTCATAACCCACAATTTTTAAATGCTCGTTTAACGCTAAAATGTCGTAAGAATCATAGGTTGGTTCATAAATGATCTTTTCAAAATTTTTGCTTTGCTCAATGGTTAATGATTTTATAATTGGGTATTCAGCACCTTCACAATCCAGTTTTAAAAGATCGCATTTAGAATCCGGTTTAATCATACTCAAAACATGGGTTAAAGTAACAGATTCAATTTCAACGTAATTTTCACTTACATTTTCCGAATAAATACTATGTCCGGCAATATTGGTCGGATGGATATAAAGTTTACTCTTTTCGGCTTTATCACTAACTGCCAACTCTTTTATTTCAACATTCTTGAGTTTGTTAATCTCAATGGTTTCTTTTATCTGATCCACGCAAGGTGGATAAGGTTCGAAACAAATTATTTTAGCCTCCGGATACATCTGTTTCATTCGAAGTGCAAAATAACCAGTGTTTGCCCCAACATCAATAATCAGAGGTTTATTTGTATCCAGTTTTACATCATAGTATGTATCCACAAAAATCTCTGAATAAATGTAAAAGGACATAAAATCAGTAACTCTTAATAGTTTACCATCCTTAAATTTTAAGGTGATGATTTTATTTCTAAAAGCAGGAAATAGCTTTAAAATTATACCTGCATAGAATACAAAGGGATTTCTTAGAATCTTGAAATTCTTTTGTATGTTTTTAATATTTGAAAACTGGGCTCGTATCCAGTTTACTTTAAATGATCCTTTCATTGCTTGCAAGTCAATTAATTACTTTTTAGCTAATGCCCAGACGGTAACCGGGAAATATGGATGATTTTTTATTGACCCAAACCAACCTCTGGGTGCCCAGTTTCTGCCCATATTCGCTTTAACACAGCTTTTGTTACCCCACGAATCGGTTTTAATATTTTCTAACGAAAATCCACATTCACTTAAAAAATATTTCATTCCTGTTTCAGTCCATCTCGTACAATCGTTGGGCATCGGATGAATTTTAATCATGAATGGAGTAGCGATTAAAAAGTGTCCTCCGGGCTTTAACATGGCATAAACATTTTTTGCGGCTCTGTAAGGATAAATTAAATGTTCAAATATTTGATCTGCAATGATGAGGTCGAACTGTTCATCCAATTTGTCTTTACAAATATCAAATTCAGGATATTCTGTTGATTTGAAAGATTTAAACCCTAAATGTTGCCAGTTATCACCGGCCGAAATCTCAAGTGTATCTAATTTTTCAGGGTGAAGATCGTTGAGTAATTTGTAACATCTTTCGTACATCACCGTCCTAACCCATTGTTTATGATCGTATCCTACAAATTTTAATATTGGAATGATTTTCTTCTTATTTCTCTGTAACCAAGTCATGGAGTAATTTTATTTAGAGATTTTAAATATAAGATATTTTTCAGTTTGATTTAATTCAAATATTGGCTGCCGATGAATTTAACACTACCTGATTAAAGTTTAAATAGTTAGATTTGTGAGACGAAATTCAATCGATAAAATTCATGAAAGTTTTACCACTTGTTTCAATCATTACTGTAAATTTTAATCGACAAAATGACACCGTTGAGCTTTTAGAATCTTTAAAGAATATTTCGTATACAAATACAGAAATAATTCTGGTTGATAATGGCTCAGATCAACCGCCTGATCTCATCAAAAATGAATATCCCAAGGTGACTTTAATTAAAAATGAAACAAATTTAGGTTTCGCAGCAGCAAATAATATCGGAATTAGACATGCGAAGGGAGAATTTATTTTATTGGTCAATAACGATGTAATTGTAACACCAAATTTCCTGGAACCTTTGGTTCTGAAACTGGTTCAGAACAGAAATACAGGTATGGTAAGTCCCAAAATTTACTACCACGAAAACAAGCAAATGATTCAGTATGCCGGTTTTACGGACATTAATTCGATCAGCATTCGAAATAAAGGCATTGGGTTTAATGAGTTGGAAGCAGGAAAATACGACCATGAGCGCCTCACTTTTTATGCACATGGAGCCGCCTTCCTATTCAAATCTAAGCTTATCGAAGAAGTAGGTTTGATGAGTGAAATATTTTTTCTTTATTATGAAGAAATGGACTGGTGTAAGCGTGTTCGAAATCATGGTTATGAAATTTTTTATATCCCCCAATCAATTATCTATCACAAAGACTCAGTTACTAGCGGATCTGACAGCCCACTTAAAACCTATTACCTGAATAGAGGTAGACTAATTTACATGCTGCGAAATGTAAAATTCCCTTTACTGATCATCAGTAGTTTTTATCAGCTTCTTTTCGCATTCCCAAAAAACTATTTAAGCTTTCTACTAAAAAGGCAATGGAAACAGGCCAAAGCATACAGAAATGCTTTTGGATGGTTTATGAAACATATTGTCGATAAAAAAGTGAAAGCTGCCTAGATTTTAATTTGATCGGCATATCAGATTATAGTATCTTGCCATTAAAACCGAGTTGCTTTCATGTTGCGTAAAAAACGAAGAACAGAATATCCTTTAGTTTCAGTAATAACGGTGAACTACAATCATTCGGAGGTAACCTGCGATTTGATTGATTCTTTAAATAAAATCTCTTACCCCAATATCGAAATCATAGTTATCGATAATTGTTCTCCGGACGATGATCCCATGTTAATTAAAAGGAAATTCCCCAATATTATTCTGGTTGAAAACCCAATTAACTATGGTTTTGCAGCAGGGAATAATTACGGGTTAATGCGAGCACAGGGGAAATACATTCTGCTGCTAAACAATGACACAGTTGTTGAAGAAAACTTTATTGAACCCCTGCTTGAGAAACTGGAATCCGACCCTAAAATTGGTGCCGTAAGTCCCAAAATCAGATTCTTTCATACGCCCGACACCATTCAATACGCTGGCTTCACTCCTATCGAAACGCATACCATGCGTAATTTTTCCATAGGCTTTAAGGAAGTTGATAAAGGCCAGTACGATGAAGATAAAGAGACTGCTTATGCCCATGGGGCAGCAATGATGGTGCCTATGGAAATTGTGAAAGAGATTGGAATGATGTCGTACATCTTTTTTCTTTATTACGAAGAGGCCGATTGGTGTGCCAGAATACAAAATGCCGGATATAAAATGTTTTATGTTCACAACTCAATGATCTATCATAAAGAATCAATCTCGACAGGCAAATTAAGCCCTATGAAGATTTATTATCAGAATCGGAACAGATTGGTATTTATGCGACGAAATATTCATGGCAAGGATTTTTATATCGGAATTTTGTATCAATTATTCATTGCCATTCCTAAAAATGCCTTTAAGTTTCTGATACAAGGCAAATTTCAATTATTCCATGCTTACAATCGGGCGATTGGTTGGCATTTAAAAAATTTATTCAATAAAGAAATTCATGAAAACCCGATGTTATAAGCGCTTTTATTTCGTATTTTTAATTAACTATTTATAGAGGCATAGATGATACTTTTAACGATAATCCAAATTCTACTACTTATTTACCTTGGCTTAGCATCTATTTACATCTTTGTGTTTGCTTTTGCCTCTTTTTTTTATAAAGAAAAAAAATGGGTTGAAAATGGGGAGCAGCGAAAATTCTTAGTGTTAATTCCTGCCTACAAAGAGGATGTTGTAATTATAAATGTCGCTGAAGATGCACTTAATCAGGATTATCCAAGTGAATTGTATGATGTTTATGTTATTGCAGATCAACTTAAACAAGAAACCATTGAGAAAATAAAATCCTTTTCTGTTAATGTAGTTGAAGTTTCATTTCATATAAGTACCAAGGCCAAATCAATAAATGAAGGTCTTAAAGCAGCCGGTGAGGGTTACGATGCGGTTGTTATTTTAGATGCTGACAATGTGATGGACAGTAACTTCTTAAGTCGGTCGAATGAACTGATGAATGGGGGTGCTTATGCCATTCAGGGTCATCGAATCGCAAAAAATATGGATACCAACTTCTCCATTCTGGATGCCATCAGCGAAGAAATAAATAATACTGTTTTCCGAAAAGGGCATGTTGCTTTAGGCTTATCCTCAGCCTTGATCGGTTCCGGTATGGCACTCGAATATAAACTTTACAAAAAAATAATGGCTCAGGCCGATACTTTTGCCGAAGATAAAGAGCTGGAGTTTAAACTAATCCTTAACAAACAGCCTATAGAATATTTAGATGATGTTCATATTTATGATGAAAAGGTAAGCAAGCCAGAAGTGTTTGTTAATCAGCGCTCAAGATGGTTGGCATTTCAGTTGATTTATGCCAAACGTTTTTTCTTCGATGCCTTTGTAGAATTGTTTGTACGAGGTAATTTTGATTTCTTCGATAAAGTGATGCAACAAATGCTACCTCCCCGCATCATCCTGCTTGGCCTGACTTTCATGATCGGTTTTTTATCGATTATTTTTAATTCAGGTGTATTGTTTTATGCCTGGATCATACAAGCAACCATTTGTATTTTGGGTATCATGCTGGCAATACCCCGGCAATTTTACAACCAACACACTTTAAAGGCGCTTTTCAGCCTTCCTTACGGTTTTATTTTAATGCTTCGGTCTTTATCCCGTTACGAGAATGCAAAGAAAAGTTTTGAGCCTACACCTCACACACAAACTTCAATTAATCGCGGCAAAACAGCTGTAAAATCTAAAAAATCCCAGCGATGATTTACACGGATATTCTGCAATATATTTTGATTTCTTATCTTGGTTTTTCAAGCTTTTACATTTTCATTTTTGCTTTTGCAGGTCTCTTTAAAATCCGGCCCAAAAAACCGTCGTTTGATGTAATGCGAAGGTACGCAGTACTTATCCCCGGTTATAAAGAAGATCAGGTAATTGTAAATGTTGCAGCCGATGCGTTGAATCAGGATTACCCCAAGGAACTGTATGATGTAGTAGTGATTGCCGATTCGTTTAAAAAAGAAACTTTAGATGAACTTGCTAAGCTCGACATTAAAGTGATTGAAGTTAGTTTTGAACTAAGTACCAAATCAAGAGCACTTAATGTTGCCATGGATCAACTTGGTGATGATTACGATGTGGCTTTAATCCTTGATGCCGATAATTTAATGCAACTTGATTTTATTCATAAGATTAACATGGCATTTAATCTCGGTTATACAGCTGTTCAAGGGCATCGTGTTGCAAAAAACACAAATACCAATTTTGCAATTTTAGATGCCATTAGCGAAGAAGTGAATAATCGAATATTCAGAAAAGGTCATCGCGTTATTGGTTTATCAGCAGCTTTGATTGGGTCTGGCATGGCCATCGACTATAAATATTTTAAAAACATGATGAAGTCGATAAAAGCAATAGGCGGATTTGACAAAGAATTGGAATTACAAATCCTTAAAGAAACACGGATTATTGGCTATCTTGAGGACGCCTATGTTTACGATGAAAAGGTACAAAAAGCAGAAGTTTTTTCAAACCAACGAAGAAGATGGTTATCAGCCCAGATTCATTATTTTAGTAAAGATTTCCTCAATTCAGTAAAACATTTAATTAAGTATCGAAATTTTGATTATTTCGATAAAGCGATCCAATTTATACAACCACCTCGAATTATGTTACTAGGGCTTCTTTTTCTGATTAATACAGTATCGATTATTTTTAATCCAGTAAACTGGATAACTGCTTGGCTATTTGTGCTGGGCGCCGTAATTCTCACATTTATTTTTTCTATCCCTGTTAAATTTTATAACTTTAAAACACTATTGGCCGTAATTACGCTCCCAAAGGCCTTTGTACTGATGTTTATTTCTTTGTTGAAAATTAAAGGAGCTAACAAAAAGTTTATTCATACTGAACATTCTAGTAATTAACACATAAAGCATCAAACATGAAGATAGGAATAGAAGGTCAAAGGCTATTTCGCGTAAAAAAACATGGAATGGATATGGTTGCTCTCGAACTCATTAATTATTTGCAAGAGATTGATCAGGAAAATGAATATGTTGTTTTTGTTAAGCCCGATGAAGACAAGAGCTGTTTAAAAGAAACCAAAAACTTTGAAATAATTGAATTAAAGGGAGGCTCCTATCCACAATGGGAGCAGTTTGCCTTACCCAAAGCAGCACGAATCGAAGGATGCGACATTCTGCATTGCACGAGTAATACAGCTCCCATTAACACTAAAATTCCACTGATCATCACACTACATGACATTATTTACATGGAAAGCATTGCTATTTTCAAAAAAGGTGGAACCTGGTATCAGAAAATTGGGAATATGTATCGCCGTTACGTGGTACCCAAAAACATTAAAAAAAGCAAGAAAATCATTACCGTTTCTAAATTTGAACGTGATCGGATCAAGAATTTTTTCGGCCACTCAAAGGACGACCATCGATTGGTTGCCGTTTACAATGGGGTGAGTGAACATTTCAGACAGATTGATGATAAAACAGAGTTGGCGCGAGTAAAAACCCTTTACAACTTACCCGATGAATTTATTTTCTTCCTTGGAAATACCGACCCCAAAAAGAACACACCAAATGTACTAAAAGCCTATTCCGATTTCATCAAAACTTCGGAGAAGAAAATTTCTTTGGTGATGCTTGATTTTGGTGAAGGTTATCTGGAAAGCATACTCGCCGATATTGGCGACAAGGAATTGATGCAGTATATCATGTTAACAGGTTACATCAAAAACACCGATTTGCCTGCCATTTACAATTTATGCGAACTGTTTCTGTATCCGTCGATGCGAGAAAGTTTTGGAATTCCAATTCTGGAAGCTATGCAAAGTGGAGCCCCGGTAATAACTTCTAACACTTCATCGATGCCTGAAATTTCAGGAGGCAATGCTTACATTGTTGATCCTACAAAACCAGCTGAAATAACAGCGGGTATTCATAAAATTCTGAATGACAAAGAATACAAAGATGATATTATTGCCAAAGGATTAAAACAAGCTGAAAAATTCTCGTGGAGAACCATGGCAGAAGAAGTACTTGAATTGTATAAAGAGGTTTATAGACAAACGCATTAATACTAACCCTAACCAATACGGGATGATAAAAAATCGGGATATAATTGTTTATGGATTACAACCCTGGGATTTAGGAATTGCAAGCACATGCAAGTACACGGCACTGGAAATGTCGAAAAACAACAGGGTTCTTTATGTGAATACTCCTTTGCAAAGAAAATTTGCAATGTTTGAAAAGCATCAGCCACAGGTTCAAAAACGACTTAAAATTATCAAAGGTAAAGAACCCGATTTGGAGCAAATCAACGATAACATGTGGACTTTGTATCCCAGAACCATGTCCGAATCGATTAACTGGATTAAATCTGCAGCCACATTCAATTTCTTTAATAAAATCAACGACAAAAGGTTTGCAAAAAAAATTATGGAAACTGCCGATAAATTAGGGTTTAAAAATTACCTGCTTTTCAACGACAATTCGATGATCACAGGTTTCTACCTCAAGGAACTTTTAAAGCCTGATGTTTTTATTTATCTGCTGAGAGATGCCGTAATTCTAGTTCCTTATCACAAACATCATGGCAGCCGATTACAACCTCAAATTATTGCTAAAGCAGACATTGCGGTCACAAACTCCGATTACTTCGCCGACTATGCACGACAAACCAATCCCAATTCTCACATGATTGGTCAGGGTTGTGATTTAAGCATGTACAAAGATGATGAGAACTTAAAAATACCGGATGACTTAAAAATCATCAAAGGCCCGATAATAGGCTATGTAGGATTCCTCACAAAAATAAGGCTTGACATTGAGGCGCTTGTTCATGTTGCCGAACAAAGACCGGATTGGAGTTTGGTTTTGGTAGGACCGGAAGATGAAGCCTTTGAAAAGAGCAAATTACATCGTTTGCCGAATGTCACCTTCCTGGGAAGAAAAAAACCTGAAGAGCTTGCCGCCTACATTAAAGGCTTCGATGTGGCCTTAAATCCTCAAATTGTTAATCCAATTACCGATATCAACTATCCCTTAAAGATTGATGAATATTTGGCGATGGGAAAACCAACAGTGGCCACCAAAACAACCTTCATGGCTTATTTTAAGGACATCACTTACTTACCTTCAACCAAAGAAGAATACGTTACAGAGATTGATCGTGCCCTCAAAGAAGATTCACCGGAACTGATTAAAAAACGAATCGCTGTTGCAACCAGTCATTCGTGGGAAAATTTTGTTTCAAAGATTTATCATCACATTAACGAGTTGTACAAAAAGCGAGCAGAAAAGGATCATTCATGATAAAAGGAAAAGACATCATTGTTCATGGCTTGCAAAGCCTCGATTCTCCAATTGGAAGCAATTGCGTGAATTTGGCCTATGAATTTGCAAAGCAGAACAGGGTACTTTATGTGAATTATCCACTCGATCGATTAACCAGTTTAAGACATCGGAATGATCCTCTTGTAAAAAAGCGGCTTAACATCATTAAAGGAAGGGATGAAGGTTTAGTGCAGGTACAGGAAAATATGTGGAATTTATTTCCTAAAGTAATCCTGGAATCTGTAAATCAAATTAGCTACCCTCCACTCTTTACTTTTTTTAACAGAATGAACAGTAAAAAATATGCGGCAACCGTAAAAAAAGCCATTGATAAACTTGACTTTAAGGATTACCTTATTTTTAACGACAGTGATTTTACACGAGCCTTAAATTTTAAGGAGCACCTGAATCCAAAGCTAAGCGTCTATTATACCCGAGATAACATGCGTGCTACCCACTATTTCCGAAAACATGGAACTAAATTTGAAAACAAGCTGATGCAAAAATCAGACTTGGTCGTAGCAAATTCAGTTTACCTTCAACAAATTGCCAGTGAAGTGAATCCGAATTCATTTTATGTGGGGCAAGGGTGCGATTTATCGCTTTTCGATCCAAAAATAAAATTCGAAATCCCAACGGAACTAAAAAAAATCAAACGACCTTTAATTGGATATATCGGAGCACTTAAAAGTGCAAGATTGGATATAAGTACCATCGAACACATCGCAAAAGCAAGAACAGACTGGAATATTGTTTTGGTTGGACCTGAAGATGAACAATTCAAAAAAAGTAATTTACATCAATTGCTAAATGTTCACTTTATCGGTTCACGCCCGATGGATGCACTTCCCTCCTATCTTTCAGCCTTTGATGTGGCATTTAATCCGCAAGCCCTGAATCCTTTAACCATTGGGAATTACCCGCGAAAAATTGATGAGTACCTGGCACTTGGAAAAGTTGTAGTTGCTACCAAAACCGAAACCATGGGTATTTTCGAAAAGTATTGTTATTTGGCAAAGGATAAGGAAGAGTATGTGAAATTAATTGAGAAGGCCTTAAAGGAGGACAGTGATAAAAAAAGGCAAGCCCGAATTGAATTTGCCAGTTCTCACAGTTGGGAAAATAATGTGAAAGAAATTTACAAATCCATATTAAAAGTTGCACCAAACATTTAATAACTATGGGATTAAAAGAAAGAATAAACGCGAATCCAAAACTTAAAAAATTTACCATTTGGGCTTTAACACCTAAAAACCAGCCGCGTCCGCGTCTTTGGGTAAAACTTTTTGTTAATCCCTTAATTCACAAGAGAGGGAAAGGCTCCAGGATTCGAAGAAAAACAAGAATAGATGTGCTTCCTTGGAATAATTTTCAATTGGGAGATTACTCAACCATCGAAGACTTTACAACCATCAACAACGGAGTAGGTGATGTGATTATTGGCGACAGAACCCGAATTGGGTTGGGAAACACCTTTATTGGTCCCATTAAAGTTGGCAACGATATCATGTTTGCACAAAACATAGTGATGTCTGGATTAAACCATGGTTACGAAGATGTTAGCATGTCGATACATGATCAACCAGTTACAACGGCCCAGATTACCATTGAAGATGAAGCTTGGATTGGAGCAAATTCAGTGATTGTGGCGGGAGTAACCATAGGAAAACATTCCATTGTTGCTGCAGGCAGTGTGGTTACAAAAAATGTTCCACCCTACTCTATCGTTGCGGGCAACCCTGCCCGATTATTAAAACAGTACAATACTGAATCAAAAACCTGGGAAACAGTTTAATTGGATGATGGACTCGTTTGCAGATTTATCGTATTTAAATATTTTCAGAAAGTTCTTTATTTTTTTGAAATACCTATCAGACAATTTATCAAATGGTGAATTCAGATTGGTTTGGGTTGGTTTTAAGTATGTGTTTTTTAAGAAATCCAACACAAAGGACATGGTAGTCAAGACGAATAATGGAAAATTTTATATCCGGCAAAACACCATCGACTTTAAATTAGCGAATAGTGCCTATGAATTTGCAGTTCTTAAAAGGTTCAGAAAACTGATTCCAGCCTGCGAATTATTTGTAGATATTGGTGCCAATATCGGTACATACAGCATAGTTGCAGCCGATTTAAGAGTGAATTGCATGGCCTTCGAACCTATCGAAAGTAATTTTAAATCGCTCGAAAAGAACATTGCATTAAATAACTTTGGCAACTTAATTCTAGCTTTTAAATTTGGATTATCTGACAAAAAAGAAAACGTAAACTTTAATTTTGACCCTTTAAAACCGGGAGCATCAAGCATACATCCTCATAAAAGAATGGGTGAAGTTATTCAAGTTCAGCTAGAAGAATTTGATAATTTAAATTTAACAAAAGTTAATGCTGCTGAAAGCATTCTCATTAAAATCGATATCGAAGGGATGGAACTAAATGCCCTTAAAGGAATGAGAAAAACATTAAGTAAAAAGAAAAACATAATTTTAATTATCGAAACAAAACATTCTGGAGAACAAAATATTAGAGAATTATTAAAAGAGTTCGGGAATTTCAAATTTGAAAACATTGACGAATTTAACATGTTGGCAATAAAAAATATTTAATCTAAATTAAAGCTATGATGACACTAGAAATATTATTCTGGATCGCACTGTTTATCGTGTTTTATGCCTATATCGGATATGGCATTCTACTTTATATCCTGATTAAGATTAAAAGAATTTTCAAACTTGGGAGAAAAAAGGTTTTTGATCCTGATTACGAACCAGACGTAACCTTGTTTGTAGCAGCATACAATGAAAAGGATTACGTGGATGCTAAGGTAAAAAACTCCTACGAGCTAGAGTATCCTCATGAAAAGGTGAGACAGGTATGGGTTACGGATGGATCGGATGACGGTACGCCTGACATCCTAAAAAAATATGCGGACAAGGGTGTTGAAGTTTACCATGAAGATGCCAGGGGTGGTAAAATCGGAGCCATGAACCGTGGTGTTAAATTTGTAAAATCACCCATTGTCATTTTCTCGGATGGAAATACGATGCTGGGAAAAGAATCAATTCGTCGGATTGTGAATATGTTCAGCGACCCTAAAGTAGGCTGTGTATCCGGAGAAAAAAGAATTTTCCAAAAAGACAAAGATACCGCTGCAGGGACGGAAGGAATTTACTGGAAGTATGAATCTTTACTTAAAAAATGGGATGCTGAATTGTATTCGGTCGTTGGCGCTGCAGGAGAATTATTTGCAATCCGGACTGAGCTGTTTCAGCACGTAGAAAAAGATACCCTACTCGATGACATGATTATTTCTCTTCGAGTTGCCATGAAAGGTTATACCATCCAGTACGATCCTGAAGCTTATGCCATTGAAACAGCTTCGGCGAATGTTAAAGAAGAGTTGAAACGAAAAATCAGGATCTCCGCAGGCGGTTTACAATCCATCCTACGTTTAAAAAGTTTATTAAACATTTTTAAACATGGGTGGTTATCATTTCAATTTGTTTCTCACCGGGTACTGCGTTGGACCTTAGCTCCGCTTTCCTTACCCATTCTCCTAATTCTTAATTCAATAATCTCGGCACAAAGTGGTTTTCTAAATTTTAGTGACTTGTTTACTTGGCTATTCTGGAGTCAAGTAATATTTTATGTTACAGCTTTGCTTGGTTGGTATCTCGAAAACAAGAAGATTAAGGTGAAAGTATTTTTCATTCCTTACTATTTCTTCATCATGAATCTGTCCGTATTTCTTGGTTTCAAAAGATTCTTAAAGGGACAACAATCGGTTAATTGGGAGCGCGCAAAACGAGGCGTTTAATTTTTCAGTTCTAAGTTCTCCTGGTTTTTCTGCACTGAGCTTATATCAGATTGCCAAAACATCATTTTTTGTTAGGTGATTTACCTATAATTATCACTTTTATATTTCATTACATTTACCAAAAAATGCCTGGTTATTGTAACATTTAAAGGGCTAAACGAGTTTAGATGGGATAAGCAAATCAGTAATTATAGAATTACTCATGCGTTCAAAAATTATTCATTTACGATTAAAATTACTTTTGAGTCTATTTCTAGGCCTGATTGTTTCTGTTTATGGACAATCGAATTGTCATATAATACCCCGTACAACTACTGTTATTGATGGAGCAAATTACTTACCGGGAGACACACTCTGCATAGATGCAAGTCTTGGACCTGAAGGAGAGTATTTCTTATTTAGAAATATACATGGTGATTTAAATAATCCGATTGTGATAATTAATTCAGGTGGACAGGTTGAAATTATTACCCCACATTATTATGGAATTAAATTTCAAAATTGTTCATTCATCAAATTAAGTGGCAAAGGTGATGATAGGTATAAATACGGAATTTACATTTCTGAAGTTTTTCATAAATATGGAACAGGTGTCTCTATTGATAACCTAAGTACTAATATTGAAATTGAAAATTTGGAAATATCCAATATTCCTGTTGCAGGAATTTATGCAAAAACAGAACCTTTTCAGGGAGACTGCGAAAACTTGATTACTCGAGAAAAATTTACAATGTATGATATAAAGATTCATGATTGCTATTTGCACGATATTGAAGATGAAGGATTATATATAGGCAGTTCAAAGTACACTGGTCAAACCATTATTGCAGATCCAATTACATATCCTTGTAACGGCATCGTAGTATTACCCCATGTAATTGAAGGGGTTGAGATTTATAATAATATTATTGAAAATACTGGTTGGGATGGCATTCAAGTTAGTTCAGCAATTAATGATTGTAAAATTTATGGCAATACCATTCGTAATGATTCTTATCGTGAAATCTCAGACCAAATGAGTGGGATTTTAATTGGAGGTGGCAGTAATTGCGATTGTTTTAACAACAAAATATTTGATGGAAAAGGTGATGGGATTGACATCCTTGGCCTAGGGAATCACAAAATTTATAATAATTTAATTGTAAGACCCGGCAGAACCTTTCACCCAAACGATCCCGCAACAAGTTTTCAGAAACATGGAATATGGGTTGGTCATATTGCTACAGAAGCGAACAGCGAGATGGTAATTTACAACAATACCATCGTAAACCCGAGAACCTACGGCTTAAAACTTACCAATACCCAAATTAGTGCCTATAAAACTTTCAATAATATCATCGTGAATCCGGGATCTTATGCTTTGTTGGGAGATAATTCATACGTAAACATGACAAGTTCTACCAATGGTCCCAGTTACTTTTCTTTAAATAATTTATTTAGGCCACAACTTGGAGACATTCATTTTAAAAATTCCAGTGCAAATGATTTTGACCTAACAACTACTTCGCCAGCTTACAATGCCGGTGCTGATGTATCTTCGTTGGAATTAACAACCGACATTGATGGACGACCCCGGCCTTTTGGCGGATTTTATGATATTGGCGCCTATGAAAGTCAGGAAAGCATAAATGCAATTGATGAACTGACCATATTAAATAATGGAACTGCCCTACTCAAAGTTATGCCTAACCCCGTTAAAGAAACAGCAACAATTAAATATGAATTATCCAAAACTTCAAGGATTAAATTGTATGTGATAGATCAAACAGGAAGGGTTATTAGAATTTTAGTTAACAAACAACAACCACAAAACGTTTATCATCTTAAGATAGACAAATCAATGTTTGGAACCGGATTTTATTACCTGGTAATGGAATCAAGTATGGATCGAATCATAAAAAAATTAATTATTATTTAAAATCAGGTAACTTTATAATTAATATGAGAATAAACACTTGATCTAACAGATACAAATAAACAGTAAATGAAATCAGTAATAAAGAAATTTATTCCTTACACAATTGGTAAAAAACTGAGAGGACTTTGGCAAATTTCTCAATCTTTTTTTTACTATGGCAATCGTTATACATGCCCCTTCTGTAAGAGCAATTTACGAAAACTGCTTCCGGGAGGATCAGACTTGCCCGTAATTAAGGATAAAAAAATTATTGGTGCAGGCCGCCGAGAAAATTGCATTTGTCCAAGGTGTTATTCCACTGACCGCGACCGACTGATTTATTTGTACCTGAACAATTTCACTAAAATCTTCACCGAATCCAACAAAATACTTCATGTGGCACCATCGGGTAGCTTAAAAGCACTTCTGAACCGCATTCCAACGCTTGATTATCAGGAGGGAATTAAGTATCATCAAGGCTTTTATTATTCCAAGGATATTTCAATTATTGATATCCGGAAGCTTGATCTCAAAGACAATACTTACGATATCATCTTTTGCAATCACGTGCTGGAACATATTCCCGAAGATTACCAGGCAATGAAAGAACTTTATCGGGTAATGAAACCAAATGGATGGGCCATCTTACAAGTACCCATTTCAACTGTTCTTAAGGAAACTTATGAAGATGAATCTATCACAAGTGAAAAAGAAAGGGAGAAACATTTTGGCCAGTTTGATCACGTAAGAATTTACGCAGCAGATTACACCAAAAGATTAGAAGCAGCAGGATTTGAAGTTGAAGAAATTTTACCCAGCAGAGATTGGGACATGGAGAGATTAGAAAAATATGCGATAAATAAGGACGAAACTTTATACATCGTCCACAAAAAATAGGATTCAATGAGAAGAATAATTTATCTGTTTTTGATTTTGGGATTGTTTGTATCAACAGTAATTTTGGCGCAAGATCATAATTCTTTAACAGAATTAAAAGATGACCATCCTACAAATGAAAAAGCAGTTGTAAAATTAATCGAGTCAGCTGAAAATTTAATTGCGAGTACAAATTATGCAGAAGGCTTAAATACATTGCTTCAGGCAGAATTACGAATACATCTGTTAACAGATTCAAATAACAAGATTGAATTATACATCCAATTGGCTAAGCTATATGACGAAGCAGGTTTGCATCAGCATGCCAAACCTTACTACGAACTTGCAAAAAACCTGATTGACAATATTGAAAACATTGATTTGGAGCTTAAAATTTCCTTATGGATTGCTAATAACCATACTTTCCTGCATGAATATGATTCGGCGATTACCATTTTGAAATCTAGTTTAGCTATGGCTCAAACAAATGCGAAAAGTGAGATGGTCGCAACTATTTTCACAAAGCTGGCTTACAATCACTCACAACTCCACGATTATGAAAATGCAATGATGTTTTACCAGTCAGCCGGATTAATTTATCAGTCAGGAAAAAGAACAAAAGCATTGGCTTTAAATCACCTGGAAATCGGAAATGTATTGCTTCAGCAAATCAATAATGAATTAACTATCAGTAGTTTTAAAAAAGCTTTAGAAAATGCGGAGAAAGCAAAACTCAATAAAATAGTTGCAGAAAGTGCAAATAATTTGGCTAAAATATCAATAAAAGAGGGTCATCAACCGTCTGCACTAAGCTATCTTCAAATCACCAATAATTTGCCCGAAGCTGAAGAATTACATGGGTTAAAAGCTGAGAGTTACCGCATGAGTGCAGAAATTAACCAGACCAATGGGAATACTAAAACTGCTTATGAACAGCTGATCAGGGCAAACCATTACGGTAGTCTAGCAAGCAAGGCTTTGAAGGCAAATCACATAAAGGATCAGGCGTTAAAGCTTAAAATAAGTCAAGTTAAGAACCAATTTGAGCAGCAGAAGCTAAAGCTTGAGATTAACAAGCAAGCGTCGAAAACCAGTTTAAATTTTACACTTTTAATTGTACTGGGCCGTGCCGTTCTGGACCGCGTCGAGCACTTCGAGGCCCGGGACCAGCTCGCCGGCCGGGTACACCCGAATCTCGAAGTTGCCGCCGCTGAGGGCCTTCACGCGCTCTGCGAGCACCTCTGCGCTGCCAAAGATGGTGTCGAGGCTGCGGGGAAAGCTGGACGCGAGCCGCCAGCGCACCTTGGGGTTGGTGACCACGGCGGGACCGGCACCGGGACCGGCCGATGAGCCGCTGTCCGCGCACCCACCGAGCCCGGCGATGGCACCGACCCCGAAGCCCGCCACCCCCGACAAAGCCCCGCGGAGCAAGCGGCGGCGGTCCGGATCTGCCGCGACGGCATCCACAGGGGGGACAACAACACGAGAGTCAACGGGGTCGGACACAGCAGGCTCCAGGCAGGACAGCGCCCGGAAGTCTGCCACGGACGAGCGGTCAGCGGGCACATCTACGTGTTAATGCCTACCACTGCCGCACGGGTTGAGCGCCCCTGAACCGCCATCCCACGGCGCACACACCAAGAGCCAAACACCCCGGATGCAAGCGAGTCGCTGCGTCCGGGGTGTGGATAGAAGAGTGCCTGGAGGCGGACTTGAACCGCCGACAACACGGGTATGAACCGTGTGCTCTAACCAACTGAGCTACCCAGGCAGAGCGGCGGCAAACTATAGGAATGGGCCAAGCCTGTCAACCAGTTTCCCTGAGACCGAGGCGCCGCAGGGGTGTCGGGCGGGGCAAGCGGTGAGGGGCCTGCCGCTACCGGAGCCCCGACAGTGCCAGCATTGCGCCCGCCACGAAGCTCCACCCAAAGACGAGCGCAAGCACTGGCCAACGCAGTCGAGCGGCCAACGACAGCAAGCGCTCTTCGTCGGCGTCCCCGAACCGCCCTTCATGCCACGCACCGATGCGGTCATCCAGCCAAGCCAAGGGGCCGAACACCGACCGAGGGCGGGCGAACAGCGCCAGCGCGGCGGTCGACAGCAGGACCGCAACGAGGGCAACAGGCAAGGCGATGAGGGTCAGCACAGGCAGCACCCGGACGCGGAGGGTCGACCCAGCGGCCGCTCAGTCTTCAGGAAGCGACTCCAGCTCGCGCTGGACACGGGAGATCTGGCTGGCCAGCTCGCCGGCCCACTGGGAGTCGGGGAAGGCTGCACGCAGCATGGAGAGTTCCTCCAAGATCTGCTGGAGACCGTCTCTTTGCACCTGCACACTGGGTTCCCCTCGCAGCTCCAGGAACCGCACGGTGCACGCCTCTTTGCGCGCAAAGACATGCATGTCTCGGGCTTCGGTGTGGGCAGCTTCGACGGCCGGCCAACACGGCTGGGCCGCGCACACTTCATAGATGCCCATGGCGGCAATGGCATCCCCGAGCTCGACCTGGCGTGCCCCCTCAGCCAGCACCGCTTCCACATCGACCGTCGGCATGGCCGGTGGCGGAGGGGCAGTGGGCGGCATGGGCGCGTCGGCGGGCGGCCCCCCCAGCTCTTCGGGATCGGGCTGGAGCAGCTCAACCTCGACGACCGGGGCGGGCGGGGCGGGCAAGGCTTCAGGTCCCGCGAGCTCGGCGGACTCGATCTCGCCCTCCGTCCCGAACTTGTCGGTCATGATGCCCGCAGCGAGGGGCATCTCCACGGGCGTGATCCGCTCCTCGATGGTGACCAGCCGCTCCAGATAGTGCAGCACGACCTCCTGCGCAGAGGTCTCGAGGGTGTCGGCCTCGCTCGCGAAGTCCCACAGCGCATCGAGTCGGGAGCGCGTGTCGGCGTCATCGGTGTTGTCGATGAGGTTTCGGGTGCGGTCGACCACCCCAGAGAAGTCGGAGGGCGGTGGTCCCGTGGGTCCGGCATCCAGATCTTTGCCACCACCGCTCTTCAACACACAGCCGGAACCGGCGAGCAGCAGGGCCAGCAGTGCACCCTTGGCGGGCCACCACGACTCAAGGCGCAGCATCAGCACCCTCCTCCGGACGAATGAACACATCAATATCCTCCCCATCCTCGTCCCCATCCTCGTCCCCATCCCCGCCGCCGGACAGCATCACGAGGGCCCGGGTGGTGGGCGGCCGGGGGTCATCATCGGCGGAGATGACGGTGACGCGGCGAGACGCATCGAGCGACCCCGTGGCCAACAGGCCCGCGCCGTGCACCAGCACACTCTTCTCGTCTTCACTGGGGATCTGTCCGGCTCGCCCCAGATCGAGCCGGCCGTCCAGTGGAATCACGGGGGCCCGGGTGAAGCCGCCCTCCACCCGCAGCTCACTGCTCTGCGATGGCGTGTCGCCAAGCAGCCCTGCCTTCGCCAAGCCGTCTGCCGTGCCCATCCAAGCCGGCAGCGCCCCGCTCGCACCGGCCAGCCGCACCCGCCCGCGGCTCATGGACGTGTTGTCGTCAAAGCCGACGTATGCCGCAATGGTGAAGCCATCCCCCCAAGCGTAGCCCTCCGGCCCGGCCCGGGGCACGAAGCCACAGAACGCGGCATTGCGGAAGCTGTTGGTCGTGCCCGTCTTGCCCGCGAGGGGGACCACACTCGACCCGACTGTGGCCGCACTTCGTGCCCGCTGGCCCGTGCCGTAGCGGACCACATTGCGCATGACATCGCCGACCAAGCGACCGGCAACAGGGTCGCTGATCTGGCGTGCCCGGGGCTTCGCAGCGTAGAGCACTTTGCCGTTGGCATCCCGAATCTCGGCAATCAGCAGCGTGGACGACTCCGGCGATGGCACCTCCCGCTGGCCAGAGACACCACGCACTTCCCCGGGGAATTCATAGCGATTGCCCTTGGCCATGCCCTGGTAGAGCGTCGCGGCCTCTTCGACGGTCAGATCGGCGGCCCCCAGCGGAAGGCTGAGCACCGGCGGGAGGTCCGCTTCGACACCCAGACGCCGCGCGAGGGCCGCCATGTAGCGGAGTGCCACGAGCGTGCGGAAGTCGGGATGGTCCTGCAGCACCTCAAACTCGTAGGGGTCCTGCTCGGCAATGACCAGCTCGCGGCGGGCCCGCACGCGCTCGAGGCGCTGGAAGGTTCCGACGGACAAGCGCCCGTCCAGCAGCACTTCGGACACGCGGGGGATGGCGGGACCCGTGCCGCTGGCGACGCGCGTGAGCATGGCCGTGCTCATGGGCGCCCAAGCGGCCCCCGGGGCACCACAGGCCAGCTCGAGTTGTCCCCCACCGAGCACCGGATCGACGTCCAGCTCGCGGTAGTGAAGCTCGGAGACCTCAGAGATGGACGGCAGCGAGGGCGGCTGCACCCCGCCCAGTCCGAAGGCGCTCAGGTCGAAGCGGCGGCGCCGCGCCGAAGACTCGGTGGCGTCGGCATGCAGCCGCACCAGCACCTCGACAGCCTGAGCACAAGGGCCCGCCAAGTCCCGCAACCGCAGGTGGTTGAAGCGCAGGGCTCGCCGCCGGGCCGGTGCATGGCTGCCGCTCAGCTTGCGGTCCTCTCGCACCGCTCCATTGCCGTAGTGCAGCGCCTGAAGCTCCAGTCGCTCGGGCACACCGTCGGCACCGGGGTCCCGGGCCAGCTCCGCCAGCACCTCGCGGCGGGCGGCATCAAATGCGACCTCGGCCGCCCTGCCCTTCGTGGCGATGACCCCGTACTTGTCGCGCACCAGCGAGATCCAGGCATCCCGGCCCTCCACCGCTTCGGGCACGAGTCCCGCACGAGCGGCGACCTCCCGGAAGGTGCTCGCGCTCAGGTCATCGAGCATGTGGTACAGAAGCCAGATGCTTGCGATGTTCTCGGACCGCACGCCCGCCTGGTTGAGGGACACCACATCCGATGGATCGTGGTCCGGCCGCGGGTAGTACCAGGTGCCCTCAAAGATGAAGACCCCTTCGCGGTTGTCGAGCAGGTCCAGCGGCGTCCAGCCCAGCTGCAGCGCCGCCCAATAGATCAGAGGCTTCCAGGTGCTACCGAGCTGGCGACGGGCCTCGGTGGCGCGGTTGAAGTTGCGGTTGTCGTTGCCGCCCACCATCGCACGAATCTGGCCGTCTTCAAGCACCATCAGCCCACCCTGGAGGGTGGGGCGAAACTCCAGATCGCACAGTCCGGTGGACTGCACACTCGCCCAGGTGATGCTGTCGACCGGCAAGGCTGCGGCCAGTGCCGCCCGGTCGCCGGACCGACGCCAGGACGACGTGGCCGCCGACGCCAAGATCGTAGCCATCCGGTCCATCCCGGCTTTGTCCACCACACAGGGGTGGCCGCCCAGATCGAGGGAGATGGCGTCCTTGCCCGATGCGGTGACGCGGGCCGTCGAGAAGCCGTGCACGGGCACCGGGTGGTCGGGGTCCGGATGGGGGGCCTGGTCTTCTGGCAAGCGCAAGGCCGCCGGCTCGATGCCATCGAGAATGGCGCCCACCTCGGACAAGTGGTGCCAGGTGGCGTAGGTGGCTTCCCGCTGGGCGTCGGCATCGAGGGTGGTCACGACCTGGATGCCAGCGGTCGACGGGTTGTCGATGCCCAGCGCCGCAAACACGTCCGAGAACGGCGGCTGCTCAAGCCTGGAGGCGACCTCGTCGATGAGCACGCTGCTGTCATAGCGGAAGTTGCCCCGCTTGAACGGGATGTCCTGCTGGATGAGCTCGGCGTGTACGGCGGTGGTCAAGTGCCCGTGGGCGAGCATCCGGTCCAGTACGTAGCCCGTGCGCTTCTTGGCGCGGTCTCGGGCGGCAGCACGACGGTCCTCGGTGGCCCCCACGAAGGGGTTGTAGGCGGCCGGTGCCTTCACCAGGCCCGCAAGAAAGGCGCACTCCAGCGTGGTCAGCGCTTGGACGTCTTTGTCGAAGAAGTAGCGGGCGGCGATGGCCAGCCCGCGCCCGTTCGCGCTGACGTGGAACTGGTTGGCATAAAACTCGAGGATGTCCTGCTTCGAGAACCGCGCTTCGAGCCGCAGCGCATTGACCAGCTCTTCAACCTTGGACTTGAGGGAGCGGTCCGGCCGGTAGTAGAGGTTCTTGGCCGTCTGTTGCGTGAGGGTCGAGCCGCCAGCGACCACCCTGCCCGCTTGGATGTTGGCCACCATCGCCCGGGAGATGCCATACACATCAAAGCCGGGATGGTCGAAGTAGCGGTGATCCTCGGCGGACGTGATCGCATCGACCCAGTCCGCGGGAATCTCGCCAAACGGGACGTACGCCCGGTGCTCCTCGGCAAAGAAGACACCAATGCGGGTCTTGCCGTCCCGGTACAGCACCGGCGACTCTTGCGCGATGATCGCCATGATCGCGTCGCGGGAGACGTGGGGGCCGGGGTTGTCGAGAACTTCGGCCTTGTAGAAAGCGGCGGCACCGGCCAACCCGATGAGCCCGACGCCCAGCCCCACCACCAAGAAGCGGCCAAGCCACTTGCGAAGCACGCTCATGGGCGCCCTCCCCGACGGGCGTGGGCATCCACCAACAGGGCCTCCATCGCCGCAAAGCCACGAGAAGCCGGCCACTGTTCAGCGACGGCACGGACACAGGGCCCCAGGGCCGGGGTGTCGAGGATGCGCAGCACGGTCATCGCAAGGGCCTCGTGATCGTCGGGATCGTCCACCACCAGCCACGGCTCGGGCGCCAGCTCGGACGCCCCGTCCCGCGCGGTGGTCACCACGGGAACACCACACGCCATCGCCTCAAGAGTGGCATTGGCCGATGCGTCGTAGCGGGTCGGAAGCAGGAGCGCCCGGGCACCCGCGAGGTGCTGCTCTGGGTCCACCACCGGACCCCTGAACAGCACCCGATCTGCCAACCCGAGCGCCGCAGCTTCAGACATCCAACGCGCGGCCCGGGGGTCGCCGCCCAGCACCACCAGCCCCAGCCCCGGCAAGGCCACCATTGCACGCAGCGCGGTGCTGAGGTTCTTCCGGGCAAAGTCGCCGCCCAGGAATGCCACCCAAGGATGGGGAAAGGGGGGGCTTCTTGCGGCTCGAGGACGGAAGCGCTCGAGGTCCACACCATTGCGGACAACATTGATGCTTGCGGCATTCACGCCGTAGTGAGAGGCCAGCCCATGGGCCCCCAGCGCGCTGTTGGCAACCACTTGGCCCGCCGTGCGCGCGGCCTCTCGGTCCACCGCCGTCTCCCAGCGCTCCAGGGGCCCGGTCCGCCCTGAAGCCCTCAGCCACGCAGCATGGCAGCCCCCCCCAGCCCGCCAGACGTCCGCCCCCGCCGCCCGCACAAGCGCCATGCGCACCCCATCATCGGGCACCCGGCGCAGGAGAGACCGGGTCACCATCAGCTTCCAGGGACGGCCCCGTGGCACAAGGCCCGGATAGCGCCGCAGGTGCACCCCATCGGGCACCTGGTCGCCTCGGTGGGCCCACAGGCTCACGTCGGCCCCCCGCTCGGCCAGCCAGCCCGCCAGACCAAAGCCCACCCGCTCAGTGCCGCCGTAGGTGCCCGCGGTGTGCAGCAGCAGGTGCACCTTCACTGCACGTCACCTTCAGCGGCGGCGCGCAGCCTGAGCAGGCCCCACTTCAGCAGCACCGCGCTCGCCCCCAAGCCGGCGATGCACAGTCCACGCACGCCATCGCGCCAGCCTTGCTTGAGCACCAGGGCCTTGAAGAGGTGCGCCGGCGGCCTCACCAGAATGTCCACCCACCGCGCGTGAACACCCTGCCGATGGGACTCTTCAACAAATATTTCGCTGTACCGAGCGATGGTGTTGAGGTGGTCGGCGAGGTCCCGGTAGGCTTGGTGGTGGAGCACGCCATCCAGCGCCCCAACCGGACCATCGACCACAACCTGATCGTGGGGATCTGGGCCCCGATGCCGTGCACAGTCCCGCCGGAACAACCGCACCCGGCGATCGGGCGACCAGGTGCCCCACGAGATGGGCGCCCCTTGCCACCACGTGCGGCGCGGCACCGTGAAGCCCCGCATGGTCGTCTGATCGAGGGCCAGGCCACAGATCTCGGCGGCCAGGGCCGGGTCCACCCGCTCATCGGCATCCAGTGACAACACCCACGCGTGGGACGCGAGCTCGAGCGCCCGCTGCTTCTGGGCGGTGTGGCCGGGCCAGTCCAGCTGCACCACACGGGCCCCGGCCGCACGGGCGACATCCGCCGTGCGATCGCTGGAGCCGCTCTCCACCACCAGCACCTCGTCGGCGAAGCCCACAGAGGCGATGGCTTCCCCGATCCGGTCCGCTTCGTCACGTGCGATGATGGTGACACTGATCGGGGCCATAGGGAGACGGTCCGCTGGTGAAGATGACGGCGAGATGAGGGCTGAGGTCACGATGGCCGCCCCATTCTGACCGGACGTCACCCCCGGAACCACGGCGGCCCGGCCTTGACGACTCGAACCACTGCATTAGACTCGCTGCGCCTTTGGGGCCACCTCGTCATGACGAGGGCAACCCACTGGCTGCGGTCTCTGCATGAGATCGTCCCCTTAGGGTGACGTACCCAAGTGGTTAAGGGGCGGGTTTGCAAAACCTGTATTCACCGGTTCAAATCCGGTCGTCACCTCCAAACCCTTCACTGCCTCGCCTCCTCGGCGGGGCAGTGCTGTTCTTGGCCCATGCCCGGCCCAACCGACCGACAGCAGACGGTTCCGGCTGGGAGTGACAGCCAGTCCCTGCGCCGGTGTTTGGCGTTAGTCGGCGGCCGTGTCCTCTGGTCACGCCCTGCAACACGTTCTGGTCCCCCCCCAATTGCCCGGACCAGTGAACTGCCGATTGGGAGTCGCGAATGCTCGAACAGCAGCTGACGAACTTTGCCTTGCTCGGTGCCGAGTGGGTGCTGTGGGTGCTGGTTGGCCTGTCGGTGCTGTGCATCGCCGTGGCCGTGGAGCGGCTGATCTACGCCGGCCTGAACGCCACACCAGCTGGGCCATTCCAGGCGGCACTCCAGGCGTTTGTCGGTGGTGGGCGCGCTGCTGATCTAGAGACGACCCTGGACGGCCTGGACGGCATCGAGGCCCGGGTGTTGAAGGCCGGGGTCCAGGCCGGACGGCGCGGCGGGGCGGCGAGCGCCGAAGAAGCCATCACAGGCACCCTCACGATCGAGAAGGTCAAGCTGGAGCGCCGGCTCATCGTGCTAGGCACGGTGGGCTCGAATGCCCCGTTCATCGGCCTCTTCGGCACAGTGCTCGGCATCATCCAAGCGTTCCACAACCTCGCGGTCGACAGCGATGAGGGTGCGACGGCCGTCATGTCGGGCATCTCTGAAGCACTGGTCGCCACGGCCGTGGGCCTGATTGTCGCCATCCCCGCGGTGGTGCTCTACAACTGGTTCCAGCGGCGCAACAAGGAGCTGCTGGCACGGGTGACCAGCCTGTCGCACATGGTCCTGAGCCGCTTCAAGGACGACCCCTCCCGCGCCGCCGTCGTCGATGGCGCCGGAGGAAGCTGATGGGCGCCAGCCTGGGCGGAGATGACGACGACGCCATCGTCAACATCAACATCACCCCCTTCGTCGACATCATTCTGGTTGTGCTGATCATCTTTATGGTCACCACGTCGACCATCGTGAAGCGGTCCATCAAGATGGAGCTGCCCGAGGCGGCCACTGGCGAGAGCGTCGACCAGACGACCTCTCTCGCGATTCAGATGGACGCGTCCCGCCAGCTCACCCTCGACGGCGAGCCGATCGACTGGGCACGACTGCGAGACACTGTGCGAAGCGAGCGCAAGCGCACCAAAGACGCCGGCACCGATCTGATCTGCCTCATTGGCGCCGACAAGTCGGTCCCCCACGGCGAGGTGGTGAAGATCATCGACCTCGTGCGCCAAGAGGGTGTGGCCAAGTTTGCGATCAACATCGACCCTGCCCCGCTGCCGCCTGAGGCCCCTGGGGCGGTGGATCCCGGATGAGCACGACCACCCTCGACTTCGGCGGCTCCCCGCCCTGGCAGCGATGGATGCTCGTCGGTGGGATTGCCCTGAGCGTCGGCCTCCACGTCCTGATCGCCCGCTACGCCTTTCCCGACGGTGCCGCGCCCGAGAAGGCCGACACGTGGGTGGAGATGACGGTGGTCCAGCCGCCGCCACCGCCCCCGGTCCAAGAGGTGGTGGTGGAGCCCCTTCCCCCGCCTGAAGCGCCGAAGCCGAAGCCGAAGCCAAAGCCCGTCCCCGAGAAGGTCGAGTTCAAGGACACCACCAAGCAGCCCCAGCCCGAAGATGCACCGCCGACGAAGAAGCCGGTGCGACGGGTGGTGGGCTTGAGCGCCAGCTCGTTCGCCGAGGGCAGCGGCAACGGCGTGTCGGCCCGCGCAGGCACCACGCTCGGCAGCGGATCCAAGACGGACACCATGTCCATCGAGGAGGCCGCCACGTCCGTGGCCTATGGCGCGGTGACCACCCGCCCCAAGTGCAGCCAGCCGCCGCTGGAAGTCCCCGAGTCGGTCATTGAGGCCGAGGTCGAGGGTCAGGTCAAGATTGTCTTTGATGTCGATGGCACGGGCAAGGTCCGCAATGTGCGCGTGACCCGCAAGCTCCACCCCGGCGCCGACGCGGCCTGCGTGAGCGCCTGGACCCAAGCCCGATGCAAGCCTGGCCAGCAGGGCAGCGACGCAGTGACCGTGACGAACATGCCCTACTACTGCACATTCAAGGCGATCAACTGATGCTGCTCACCCTCGCCTTTGCGGCGACCGCGCTGGCCCAGGAAGCGCCCGCCGATCCCCCGCCGCTGCTCGAAGCGCCCGCACTGGTCACCTTTGTCGAGGCCCCCTACCCGGCCGAAGCCGAGGCCGCGGGTGTGGAAGGCGAAGTGCTCCTGCTCATCGAGCTCGACGCAGAGGGCAAGGTCACGGCCGTCGAGGTCCTCCAGCCCGCCGGCAACGGCTTCGACGAGGCCGCGGTCGAGGCCGCACGCCAGTTTGTGTTCAGCCCGGCCGTCGACGAGACCGGCCCAGTGCCCGTGGCCATCGAGTTCGCGTTTGGCTTCGCGCTCGAGGCCAAGCCAGAGCCCGAGCCGGAAGAAGCCCCCTCCCCCGAGTCCTTGCCGGTCAACCTGGAGGGCAGCCTGATCGAGATGGGCACGCGCACGCCCATTGCCGGCTTTGACGTGTTGGTGGTCCTTCCGAATGGCGAGTTCCTGACGGCAGCCAGCGACGCCGACGGCCGCTTCGGGTTTCGGGGCGTGCCCGTGGGCCCCGTGACCGTGCGCTTTGTCGCACCTGACTACCGCGAGACCGAGCAAGTACTCGATGTGACCGCCGGCGAGGTCACCGACCTCACGATGTGGGTCAAGAACCTCGCCTACCGCGACAACGAGATTGTGGGCGTCTACCAGCGCAAGCGGGAACCCGAGATCACCCGTCGCACGCTGTCTGTCGAAGAGATCCGCCGTGTGCCCGGCACCTTTGGCGACCCCGTGCGGGTCATCCAGAACCTGCCCGGCGCGGCACGGGGGCCCTTTGGCTCCGGCTTGCTCGTCATCCGCGGTGCCAACCCTGAAGACAGCAACGTTTACATCGACGGAGTCGAGGTCCCGCTGATCTTCCACCTCGGCGGCTACCGAAGCGTCATCAACTCCTCGCTCATCGAGAGCGTGGACTACCTGCCCGGCGGCTACCAGGTCCGGTACGGCCAGAGCACCGGCGGCGTCATCGACGTCAAGACCAGCAATGAGTACCCGGATCGGCCCCACCTGACGTGGCGCACCGACGTGCTGGACAGCGGCTTCTTCTTCTCGACCCGCGCCGGCAAAGACAAGGACATCGGCATCGCGACCAGCGCCCGCCGGTCCTACATCGACGCATTCATTCCCCTGTTCACCGGTGGCACGGGCTTTGTCGCGAGTCCCCGGTGGTTCGACTACCAGCTCAAGGTGGCGGACGCCGACGATGACGACAGTGGCACGTGGTCCGTCTTCCTCTTCGGCTTCCAAGACAAGCTGTTTATCAGCACTCCCGATGAGTTCGCTCAGAGCAGCGACCCCGACACCCAGGGGGATCTGTCGGCCCAGTATGGCACCCACCGGCTGGTGCTGACCAGCGAGCAGGACCTCGGTGGGGACTGGACCTACATGGCCCAGCCGGCCATCGGGTACGACACCATCGACGTCGGGCTGGGATCCAGCATCGCGCTGGTCCAGAGCTTCCTGGTGCTCGACACCCGCTTCGAGCTCAAGTGGGCGCCCAGCGATGTGCTGGCCGTGACCACCGGCCTCGACGGCAACGTCACCCGCTACCAGATCGACTTCTCGCTGCCGTTCTTCCCGACGGACGCCGGCTTCGACCCACTGGCCGAGCGAGAGCCCTACAGTGACACCGTGCAAGGCTGGTTCTTCAGCCCAGACCTGTTCGTGGACGCCCGCTGGCGGCCGTTCTCGGGAACCGACAAGTTGCTGCTCAACCCGGGCATCCGGCTGAGCACGCTGAAGATCGGCAAGGCCCAGATGATTGCCGATGTGGACCCCCGGATGGCCCTGCGCTGGCAGATCACCGACACCACTGCGCTCAAGGCGGGGTCCGGTCTCTACCTCCAGCCCCCCCAGGGTCAGGAGTTCGGCGTCAACGACGACCAGCTCACCGTCAACTTTGAGCGGGGCTGGTCCAGCGAGCTGGGCCTTGAGCAGCGCATTGCCGAGACCGGCACTGTCGACATCACCGGCTTCACGAAGAAGCTTGACCGCCTCATCGTGAACAACCCCGAGTACGAAGACCCCGAGACGGACCCCCTCTACGTCAACGAGGGCATCGGGCGCATCTACGGCGTCGAGTTCATGGCCCGCAAAGCGCTGGTGGACCAGTGGTTCGGCTGGGTCAGCTACACGCTCAGCCGCAGCGAGCGAAACAACTACCCGACGCGGACCGAAGAAGAAGGCAACGAGTGGGTTCGCTTCGACTTCGACCAGACCCACATTCTCACGATGGTAGGGGGCTACCGGCTGCCGCTGGACTTCGAGCTGTCGTCGCGGTTCCAGTACGTCACAGGCAACCCCTACACCCCCTTCGCGGGTGGTGTGTACGACGTGGACACGCAGGACTACACCCTCTACCCGTCCGCCAACACCAACAGCGAGCGCCTCGCCCCGTACATAGCGCTGGACCTGCGGGCCGACAAGCTGTTCACGTTCAAGCGGTGGCAGCTTGAAGTCTACATGGACCTGCTCAACGTCATCAAAGGCGAGAACCCAGAGCAGGTGCAGTACAACTATGATGGGACCGAGCGCATCTATGTGTCGGGCCTCCCCTTCATCCCGTCGCTCGGCTTCCAAGCCGACATCAACTTTTGATGGGCACCACCATGACTCCACGTCCCCTTCTTCTCGCCACAGCGGTCGCCCTCACCGGGTGCGGCCTCGACAGCATGGCGCAGGAGTGGCAGCTCGATCGGCTGCGGGTTCTCGCGGTCCGTGGGGAACCCGCCGAGCCCCGGCCCGGCGATGTCGTGAGCTTCGAGAGCCTCGTCTATGCACCCGCCGACGATCCCCTCGGCGGCGTCATCTGGTTCGCATGCCTGCCCACGGCGGCGGACGACTTCGGCTGTGTGGTGGACACGGCGGCCCTCGAGGCCTTCGCCACGCTCGATCCGGCGACGGCCACGCCAGAAGAGCTGACCGCGGCACTCGAAGCAGCCCAAGATGCCGGGCTGATCGGCTTTGAGCCTGGGTTTGCGCCGATCTGGGCCACCCCCGTCGATGCACTTGCGGGCCTGAGCGAAGCCGAACAAGAAGAAGGGCTCACCGCCACCATCAACCTCACCGCGCTTCCCGCGGAGACCACCGGCGACCTGTCCGATGTGGACGCGGTGGAGCTCGCCTTCAAGCGTGTGCCCATCAGCCTCGCGGACACGCCCAACCACAACCCCGACGTGCAAGCCATTGTCGTGGATGGAATCTCGACCGCCGACGGCCAGGGCACGGCTGACAACCCCATCTCGGTGCGCGGGGGCAAGGCCATCTCGCTCGAAGTGGTGCTCGCGGACGATGCTGTCGAAGACTACAGCTACACCGCGGTGGACGGCACTGTCGAAGACCGGACTGAAGAGCCCTACTTCGCTTGGTACACCGAAGGCGGCGAGTTCGACCAGAACATCTCGCTGTACCCCTTCACCGAGATCGAGTTCACCCCGCCGAAGACCTCGGGCTGGAAGGGCATGACAGTGGTTGTGGTGCGGGATCGCCGGGGCGGCATGGGCTGGGCCACCGTCCACCTCGTGGTCGAGTAGCACAACCAAGCCCACACGTTGGGGGTCGCCATGCATCTGGTCACGGCGCTATCGCTGTTGGTGGCACCCGCTGCGTTCGCGCAAGAAGCCCCGGTCGAGGACGAGCTGCCGCCACTGCTGAAGGGCCCGGAGCTGCTGGACTTTGTCCAAGCGCCCTACCCAGTGGATGCCCGGGAGGCCCAGGTCGAGGGCACCGTGCTCCTCCTCATTGAAGTCACGGACTCCGGAGCGGTGGGCACGGTTGAGGTGCTCAGCCCAGCGGGCCACGGGTTCGATGAGGCGGCAATGGCGGCCGCGCGACAGTTCACGTTCTCCCCCGCAGAAGATGCCACTGGCCCCGTGGCGGTTGCCGTCGAGTTCGAGTACGGCTTCGTGCTCGACGCAAACACCGTCGAGGACGCCATTCCCGAGGATTCATTGGACCCGGTGGACCTGCCGGTGAACTTGACCGGAACCTTGGTCGAGATGGGCACGCGCCGCCCCCTCCCCGAGCAAGCGGTGACCGCGACAGGCGCCGACGGCTGGCAAGAGACCGCAAGCACCGACAAAGACGGACGGTTTGGGTTCTCGGGCGTGCCCACCGGCGGCACCGTGCTCCGGTTCGTCGCACCGGGCTTTGATGAAGCCACCTCAGACGTGGACGTGACCGAGGGCGAAGCGGTGGAAGTCCGGTTGTGGGCCCGCAACCAGAGCTATCGTTCCAACGAGATTGTCGGCGTGTACCGCAAGAAGAGCGACGACGTCACCCGGCGCACGCTCACCATGGACGAGATCCGGCGCATCCCCGGGACCTTCGGCGATCCGGTGCGGGTGATTCAGAACCTGCCCGGCGCGGCCAGGTCCCCCCTCGGATCCGGGCTGCTCGTGATCCGGGGCGCCAACCCGGAGGACTCGGGCGTCTATGTCGATGGGATCCGCATTCCCATCATCTACCACCTGGGCGGGTACTCCAGCGTCATCAACGCTGACCTGATTGAGTCAGTGGACTACCTGCCGGGAAGCTACGGCGTCGAGTACGGCCGCACGATGGGTGGTGCCATCGACGTGAAGACCAAGAGCACCTTCCCCGAGCAAGGCCGCTTTGTCTGGGACACCGACGCCCTCGACACCGGACTGTTCTACGAAGGACGGACCGGAAAGAATGACCAGCTCGGCATTGCCGTCGCCGCGCGCCGCTCGTATGTCGACGCCATCATTCCGCTGGTGACCCCGCGCCCCGAGTTCACCGTCAAGCCCCGCTGGTACGACTACCAGCTCAAGCTGGCCGGTCTCGGCGACCGCCCTGGGGACTGGTCGGCCTTCATCTTCGGTTTTGAAGACCGGCTCATCGCCTCCACCCCGCCCGGCTTCGCCCAGAGCAGCGACCCCGACGCCCAAGGCGACCTCGGCACGGTCTACACCACCCACCGCGGCTACTTCTCCTACACCCGCGACCTGAGTGACCAGCTCAGTCTCCGGCTGGTGCCGTCCATCGGCTTTGACGGCATCAACTTCCAGGTCGGCAACGCCTTCCGCGTCGACCAGTGGCAGGTGCTGTTGGAGGCCCGCGCCGAGCTCATCTGGACCCCCACGGACACCCTGACCACCACGGCAGGCCTGGACTTCATTGGGGGCACCTGGGGATTCCAAGCGGGCTTGCCCATCGATCCCGGGATGCTCGATGACTACGACCCCTTGGCCGAACGGGAGCCGTGGACCACGTCCGGGACCGGCACCGGCTGGGGTCCTGATCTGTACGCCGACGCCGCCTGGCGCCCCGTGCCCGGCAAGCCCGACACGCTGCTCATCCGCCCCGGCGCGCGGCTCAACGTGGTCTCGCTGGACGACTTCGGACGGGAGGGCGACCCGGCCATGTTGCGCATCGCTGTGGTGGAGCCCCGGCTGTCGACGCGGTGGCAACCCATCGAAGACACCGCACTCAAGGGTGCTGTCGGCCTCTACCACCAGCCGCCCCAGCCCTTCGAGGTGTGGCGCCCCGAGGGTCGGGTGGACCTCGACTTTGAGCGGGCGCTGTCCGCAGAGGTCGGAGTGGAGCAGCGCTTCGGTGATGCGATCGAAGCGGACGCGTCCGCATTCCTCAAGACTCTCGACAACCAGATTGTCCAGAACCCCGATTACGTGGACCTCAACAGCCAGTTCTTCACCAATGAAGGCATCGGGCGCATCCGAGGCATCGAGCTCATCGTGCGGCACCGGCTGGTCCGCCAGTTTTTCGGATGGGTGTCCTACACGCTGTCCCAGAGCACACGAAACGACTACCCCGCACGGGCCACGGTCCGCGACGAGTCCGGCGAACCCATCCAAGGCCCGAACGCGTGGTACCCCTTTCAGTTCGACCAGACCCACATCTTGGTCGCAGTCGCCGGCTACCAGCTCCCCCGGGACTGGGGAGTCTCCGCAAAGGCCCAATACGTAACTGGAAACCCATACACACCGTACACGGGTGGCGTCTACGATGTGGATCAGCAGTTCTACATACCGTACGCATCCGGCGCCACAAACGGCACCCGACTCCCGCCATACATTGCGGTGGACGCCCGAATCGACAAGCTCTTTACATTTCGCAAATGGCAGCTTGAGGTCTACATGGACTTCCTCAATGCCGTCCGCGGGCCGAATCCCGAGTTTGTCGTCGACAACTTCGACTACACCCAGGAGCGGTACATCCGGGGGTTGCCATTCATCCCTTCCCCGGGCTTCCGTGCTGAGTTCAGCCTATAGCTTGTGTGGGCCCCACCCAGGCTGACAGCTAAGAGCCACGCACGGTGATGGTGGGGCCTTCCACGGACTCAATCACATTGCATCCGGCGAGATCAAAGGGACGCTCCGGGTCGCAGCCGGTCCCGACCACCAAAACCGGTCGAACGACCTGACCTTCTGTGACTTTTCCGTCAACGTCAAAGCGGCGGCCGTCCGCGGTCACCGGAAGCGGCGGTGCCGCCGGTCCGCAGGACCCCGAAGACGTCGGCACATAGCGGTTCTTCTCGGCATCAAAGATCTCCCAGACGACCCCTCGACACTCGGGAACATAGACCGTGTCGCGACCAGCGGGTCGCACCATGACGGCGGGGGCGCGGGCGTCAGACACCACCTCCAGCACCACCGGCGGAGCCGCCCAGGCCTTGCCCCCACCCAGCAGCGCGGGCATGGCAAAACCACAGAACATGGACAACAACGTGACTCTGGACATGTCGGCCCCCGGGGCAGCAAGTGCGGATGCACATCGCACGAACCCACCACCCGCACTCTACATCGCCGCGGCGCGCCGCTGGATCGCCTGAGGGAAGGGACGTTGTCCAGCATCCTCGCCGTCGCCGGCCGGTGGCATCCGAGACCATCCGCGTCCTCCGGAGTGGTCCATCCGGGCCAGTGGGCCCGCGCTTCCACGGTCAACTGGCGCACGTCGTCGGCCCGGCCTTGCCTCAGCTTCACTGGGAACCGACGAGCGCCGCTGGAGGTCACGTTATACTGCGCCGAACTTTCAGAACCTGTCGGCCACGGCTGAGCCCCAAGCCCCCTCTCCGAGGGCGCCTCTGGCCCGGTCTCGTGAACTCCCTCCCTCGACAGGACCGTTGCTGGCCGCCATGCTCCTCACCGAGCAAGCACCAGAAAAGACACTTTGCGCCACTCCGACCCCAATCGGAGTCCCAGGAGATCCCTCGATGCCCTCGCTGACGAAGACAGTCGCTCCTGCGATGGCGCTGCTCGCAAGCATCGCCCTTGGCCCGACGGCTTGGGCCGGTGCCGAGCCTGCCGAAGCAGCGCTGGATGGCCTCACGGACGAAGCCAAGAAGTTCAATGTCGTCCAGAACCGCTTCTTCCTGAAAGAAAAGCGCTTCGAGATTGCCCCGGTCGCCGGCTACGTGCCGAACAACCCCTTCGCGGTCCGCTACGTCGGAGGCCTCCTTCTGGCCTACCACTTCAGCGAGACGCTCGCGGTCGAGGGCGCGTTCATGTACTCGCCCGACCTTGGTCAGGGGGACCTAAAGGACCTCACCAACACCCTCGTCGGCATCGCTTCCCAGGAAGGGACTGACGAAAACGGGAACGTGAGCTTCCAGCAGCCCATTGAGAAGATGATTCTGGGCGCCACCTTCGCCGCACGATGGGCGCCGGTCTACGGCAAGATCAACCTCATCGGCGAGCGGGTCGTCAACTTCGACTTCTACGGTGTCGCGGGACTCGGACTGCTCAGCATCAAGGAGTACTACGCATCCTCGACCGGCACTGACGAGAATGGCGCTCCGATCACGCAGCTGAGCTCCCCTGTGAACAAGACGAAGGTCCCGCTGAACCTCGGCGTGGGCTTTGACTTCTTCCTGGGCTCGTCTGTGGCGCTCAAGCTCGATGCGAGGAACTACCTCTACATCGACAGCAAGCCCCAGTACGACCCGAACGTGGCAGTGGAAGAGTCCCGCCTCTACAACAACTTCATCGCGTCGGTGGGCGTCGGGATCTTCTTCCCTCGCATGAAGCCCCGTCAGTACGACTTCTGAGCCCAAGCAAGCTTTTTGCGCGGGTGGTGGTGCGGTCACACGACTGGCTGCCCAGCCCGCGACTCTTCGAATCTTCTCCGCGTAGCGAGGTAGCTGCACAATGCAGACCTTCCGTCCCCGCTCCTCCCGGCTCCTTGCTGGCATCACCGCTCTGGGTTTGACCGTTGGTCTGTCCCTCTGCGCGCCTGCCGCTTTCGCTCAGGATGACGACCTCAGCGACATTCTGGGCGACCCCGACACCGACTCGGCTGGAGCAGAACAAGCTGCCCTACGCTCCGGTGACGACGGTAGCGAAGAAGAAGTCGCCTTCATCGAAGACGACGGCAAGAAGAAGCAGGTCATCAAGACCCTTCAGCGCAAGACGTTCCTCAAGCTGGGCCGCTTCGAAGCATCCCCGCATGTGGCCTTCGTCGCCAACGACCCCTTCCTGAACCGGTACATCGTCGGGACCGGGCTGGCGTACCACTGGACCGAGGTCTTCGCGGTCGAGGGCAACTTCGACTTCGCCCCGGACCTTGGCCAGGGCGACTGGAAGCCGCTGACCTCTCAGCTTGTTGAGGAGAACAGTGTCTCTCCCGACATCTCCAAGCTGACGATGGCGGGCTCCATCACCTTCCAGTACTCGCCGATCTACGGAAAGGTCGCGCTGGTCGGTCGCCGCATCGTCAACTTCGACATCTTCGGCAACTTCGGCATGGGCTTTGCCCGCACCCAGGACGACCTTGAGGCCCTCCAGGCCACGGAGGGCGAGAATCCTGAAGCCGTGGCGACCCGAGACCAGACCCACCCGACCACGAACTTCGGTGGCGGTCTGCGCGTGATCTTCGGCGAGAGCATCGCCGCCCGCATCGAAGGGCGGTCGCTGATCTACATCGAGACCGTCAACTCCACGACTCTGGAGATGAAGAACAACCTCATCCTCCAGGCCTCCGTGTCCTTCTTCTTCCCGAACATGCGCACCTGAGGCCGCAGGCGTCCGCTCACGCTGATGCCCGCCTCTCCGCCAGGGAGATTCCATGACGAACTATCGACGGCAGCCCGCCCGCGTCCTCACCGGCGCCACCCTCATCGGTCTGATCGCGCTCGCCGCGCCTCGCGATGCAGCGGCACTGTCCTGCGACGACATCATCACGATGTCTCAGCATGGTGTGCCGGAGTCTGTGCTGGTCACCACGGTGAAAGAGTCTGGGGATCTGTACACCCCGGACGACATCCGGTGCATGCAGGACAAGGGAGCCCCCGCGGCGGTCATCGCGCAAGCGAAGACCATGACCCAGCGTGACGAGCCCGCGGCCGCCACCGCTCCGGTCGAGTCGGCCGAAGAGCCCCAGGGCAGCGATCTGGACGACGACGAAGATGTCCTCGGCCAGCGCGGCACCGCCCCGGCAAAGCTCTCGGACGGCGAAGAAGAGACCGCCGACGGGCAAGAGCCCGAGAAGCTCAAGGAAGCGGTCCGCCAGTACCGGGCGAAGAAGCCCCTTGCGGCGTCGCTGATGCTCTACGAGCTCCTCGAGACCGGCAAGTACCCCGAGCTTGAGCCCAAGATCAACTACTACCTCGCGCGCTCCCTTGAGATGCTCGAGATGTGGCACACGGCCCAGCACCACTACTTGAACGTCATCCGTCGGCCGGACAGCCAGTACTTCCCGTACGCGCTGCCCAAGCTCGTCAAGATTGCCCGCTTCACGGGCGACGACACAGAGCTCAAGCGGATTGTCACCAAGATCCCGCCCGACGCCTACCCGCGGAATGCCCGCTCGGACATGTTCTACCTGCTCGGGGTCCGTGCCTTCGACAAGGACGAGCTCAGCCGCGCTGCCAAGTACTTCTCGCAGGTCGCGTCCAGCTCGCCGTACTACCTGAAAGCCAACTACTTTCAGGGCGTCATCTACAACGAGCAAGGCAAGCTGAAGAGCGCAGTGCGCGCCTTCCGCGACGTCTACCGCGAGGACATTGAAGTCTTCAATGACCCCCGCTACCTCAAGGAGATCGAGGACCTCAAGGACCTCGCCCTGATCAACGTCGCGCGGATCTACTACGGCATCGAACGCTTCGATGAAGCGGCCAACTACTACGAGCTGGTCAACCGCGACAGCGATCAGTGGCCCGACGCGCTGTTCGAGCACGCCTGGTCCAACTTCATGCAGAACAACCTGAACGACACGCTGGGCCAGCTGCTCACCGTTCGCTCCGGCTTCTACAACGAAGACCAGTGGGTCCCCGAAGCCAGCGTGCTCCGCGCGCTGACGTACTTCAACCTCTGTGAGTACAGCAAGGTCGACAACATTCTGCTCAAGTTCGAGCAGACCTACCGGCCGATGCACGCCGAGATGCGGGACTTCACGAAGCAGTACGCATCGAGCGAAGGGCGCAAGCTCGCTGACCAGGCCTGGGGCACGTACTTCGGTCCGAACCAGAAGACCGAGACCACCCTTCCCAAGGCCATGTTCAACCGTGCCCTCAAGAATGGTGAGCTGTCCGGCATCGTCCGCCATCTGGACATGATGGACACCGAAGAAGAGCTGATTGCCCGGCAGAAGTCGCGCTGGCAGGACTCCCTGGGGCCCTACCTCCGCAAGGTCATCGAGACCGACCGTCAGCGCTACGAGCGTCGGGCCGGCCTGCTCTTCCTCAAAGAGATGGCTCGCCAGACCAACAAGCTCGCGGACCTGCTGACCCAGTCTGAGATCATCCGCTTCGAGGTCGTGGACGCCCAGCGTGTCGACTACCAGTACAAAGCGAGCCGGACCGGCGTCAACGACGCGCTCGACGTCGTCAACATCGACTTCGCCACCGCGGTTGAGTACATCTATTGGCCGTTCAACGGCGAATTCTGGAAAGACGAGCTGGGCTATTACCACTATACGGAACAAGGTTCCTGCAAATAGTGTCAGCTCCCTCGTGCCCGCTTCAAGCGGGCATGTCGCCAGATGTGGGCCTCCAGTCCACATTCTGGCGTCGACCTTAGAAAATCGTCAGAAATTTTGGGAGGCGCCGCCGGCCAGCGTGTCTCCCCAGCCCGTAAACGGCTGCAGGCCAGAGGTTCCGACATGAAGCGCACCCCCATCGTGTCCGCGGTCCTCCTACTCTCACTTGGACTCGGCACCCCCGGCATCATTGCCGACGCCCACGCCCAAGAAGAGCGGGAAGCCAAGGAAGAGCGCCGAGCGCTCAAACTCTCCGACGTCGACACACAGACCAAGTCCGAGGCCTACCGACAGATGGCGCGCCAGAAGCGCCACGAGTCGATGACCCGTCTCAAGGATCTGCTGTCCCGCGGCACCGCTGAGGGCACCCAGAAAGCGGAGATGATGCTCCGTCTGGCTGAGCTCTACTTCGACGAGTTCCGCGACCTGAAGCTGGACGAAGATCGTCGCTACCAGGGCGAGTTCGACCAGTGCTTCAACACGCCTGGCTGCAACTCCGAGACGCTCAAGGCGGACTACACGTCCTCCTCCAAGTGGGCCGACCGGGCCATCGCGCTGTACCAGAACATCCTGCAGAACTACCCGCAGTACCAGCGCTCTGACGAAGCGACCTTCTTCCTGGCCAGCTCGCTGCAAGAGCTGGACCGCAAGGACGAGGCGCTCAGCCACTACGTCAACTTGGTGCGGACGTACCAGCAGTCGACCTTCCTCGCCGACGCCTACGTCCAGATCGGCGAGTACTACTTCGACACGAACAACGCCTACAAGGCGCTGACCGCGTACCAGAACGCGACCCGCTTCAAGGACTCCCCCCAGTACGCCTTCGCCAACTACAAGCTGGCCTGGTGTTTCTACAACGTGGGTGAGTACGGCAAGGCCATCGACACCATGAAGGGTGTTGTCGCCTACTCGATGACGCCACAGGAAGGGGCGAGCGACACCAAGCGGCTCACGCTGCAGGACGAGGCCCTCAAGGACCTGGTCCGCTTCTTCGCTGATGCCGGCGAGATGGATGAGGCCTACGCCTACTTCAACAAGCTGGGCCGCAAGGAGCTGATTCGCTCCATGCTCAAGCGCCTCGCGAACATGTACTTCGAGCAGGGCAAGTTCGAGCAGACCATCTCGACGTACCGCCGGCTCATCGCAGAGGACCCCCAGAGTCCTGACGCGCCGGAGTACCAGAACGAGATCATCGGCGCCTACAACAAGATGGGCGACAAGCCGGCCACTGAGTCGGAGATCACGAAGCTTCGGAAGACCTACGGCAAGAACTCAGCCTGGGCCCGTGCCAACTCGGCCAACCAGGACGCCATCAACGAAGCCCGCGGCTTCCTTGAGAAGAACCTCCGCAAGGTCGCGGTGTCCTACTACCAGGAAGCCCGCAAGCTCGGCACCGGCAGCCGCGCCCGCGAGTCCTACGAGTTCGCTGGCCGCGCCTACGCCGTCTACCTGGACGAGTTCCCCGACGGAAAGTTCGCGTACCAGATGCGCTACGAGTACGGAGAGCTTCTCTACGAGATGAAGCAGTACGACCAAGCGTACGAGCAGTACATGGCGGTCGTGAAGATCGACCCCAAGGGCAAGGAGTCCCAGTTCTGCGCGCGCTCTGCAGTCTACGCGGCCAGCGAGATGGTCAAGGTCGACGCCAAGGAAGGCAAGGTCCAGAAGGGTTCCAAAGAGAACAAGTCTGAGATCCTGAACCTCTCCCCCTGGGAAGAGAAGAAGCTGGCCGCCCTCGACCAGTTCTCCACCCAGTACCCGGACCACAAAGACACGAAGGGCATGATCTACGAGGCTGGCTACCTCTACTACGACAAGAACCGATTCAAGGACGCGTCCGACCGGTTCCGGATCGTCATCAGCATGGACCCTCGGTCCAAGCAAGCCATGCTGGCAGCCAACCTCATCGTCGACTCGTTCGCTCTGGTCGAAGACTACGGCAACTTGAAGGACGTCTCCAAGGCCTTCTACGACCAGGAAAGCCTGGGCAACGCCGGCTTCAAGAAGGAGATGTACTCGGTCTACGAAGGCGCCTCCGCCCAGCTCATCTCGGTCAACTACGAGAAGGACAAGGACGCGGTCAAGGCCGCGGACGCCTACATGGCCTTCTACGCCGAGTTCCCGAAGTCCGAGAAGGCCGACATCGCGCTCAACAACGCGGCAGCCTACTACAACAAGGAAGGCAAGGTCGCTCGGTCGATGGAAGCCCGTCAGACCCTGATCGACAACTTCCCGCAGTCCAAGTACTGGAAGGACCAGATCGCCTTCCTCGGCTTCGACTACGAGACCGTGGCCGACTTCGGCGGCGCTGCCGCTTGGTACGAGAAGCTCTACGAAGCCGATGCCAAGCACGAGAAGTCCAAGGACGCGCTCTACTCCGCCGCGCTGTTCCGGACCGCCGAGGGCAACAACGACAAGGCCATCGAGAACTACACAAAGTTCCGGTCGACCTACACGGATGACGCCCGCTCGGCCGCGATTCCCCTCGACATCGCCAAGCTGCTCGACGAGAGCGGCCGCGCCGATGAAGCGGCCAAGTACTACTACGACTTCTTCTCGAAGCCGCCCGAGGGCGCGACCTACGTCCAGATCTTCTACTCCCGGCTCAAGTACGGAGAGTACCTGGAGACCCAGTCCAAGGCCAAGGCCGACAAGCACTACGATGAGACCATCGCGGCGTTTGGGGCACTCCAGGAGAAGGGCGAAGACACGGGCGCGGCCATCGCCTTTGTCGCCGAGATCAAGTACAAGAAGGCCCAGCCGCTTCTCGACAAGTACCTGAGCATGAAGATCACCGGCCCCGGGCGGTCGGTTTCTCAGGCCAAGACCAACAAGGCCCTGACCGACCAGCTGGTCGGCAAGCTCAAGGCGCTGGGTGAGGTTGAAGCCACCTACGTCGAGATCGTCAAGATGGGTGTCGGTGAGTGGGGTCTCGCGTCGCTGGTCCAGGCCGGCAAGGCCTACGAGGACATCGCGGACTCACTCGTGAACTCCTACGTTCCCGAGTACCTGACCGAAGACCAGGCCGAGATGTACAAGATGGGCCTGGAAGACAAGGCGTACGTCCAGGTCGAGAAGGGCGTCAACGCCTACGCTCAGGCACTCTCGGAAGCCTACAAGTTCAACCTTTACAATGAGAACACTGCGTACGCGACGCGCCGCCTCGGTGAGCTGCGTCCCGATGACTTCCCTGTTCTGGTGGAGGAGCTGGAAGAATCTCGCTTCACCGCGAGCAGCGGAATGAAGCGTACCTTTGCGGAGCAGCCCTGAAGGGCGGCAACGGAACCAGGAGCTTTCAAATGAACATCAACCTGCGAACTGTCGCCCTCCTCTTCGCCTTCGCGATGCCGCCCGTGGTCTCGGTCGGTTGTGGCCCGAAGAAGCCGCCCGAACCGGCGGACGGAGAGGTCAACCCCAAGCAGTCCTTCCTCAACGGGGTGGGCTTGCTGCAAGCCCAGGACGGCGTCGACTACAAGGCCGCGTACGCCCAGTTCAAGGCGGCTGCTGATGCCCGCCCAGGCTTTGCAAAGGCCCACTACAACGCTGGATGGACCTCCGAGCAGCTCGGCAACCTGAGCCAAGCGGCAACCCACTACCGGGCCGCGGTCGAGGCTGACCCCGAGTACATGGACGCCCTCTACGCGCTCGGCGATGTGTTGAGCCGGAACGGCAAGGGTCAAGAAGCCGTTCAGCTCTACCGGGACCTCGTGGCCAAGCAGCCCGAAGACCTGAAGGCACGCAACGCACTCATGGAAGCGCTGACCGTCGGCGACTTCTACGATGACGCGATTGCAGAAGCCAAGGTCATCCTGCTCAGCGACGCCAAGAACGTTGGTGCCTACCGCAACCTCTCCCGTCTGTACTTCGCCAAGGGCGAATACAAGATGTCGCAGCTCTGCGCGGAGAAGGCCAAGGAGCTCGCCAAGGGTGACTCGGGCATCTACAACAACATTGGCGTGACGCTGCTGGTCATGGATGACGAGCCGGCGGCCATCGACGAGTTCAAGACCGCGATCAAGCTGTCGCCGAACAACCTCGAGGCCAACCTCAACCTTGGGTACGTCGCACTCAACTCGGGCGACTATGCGCTGGCCGAGAAGTGCTTCGAGGCCGCGCTGTCGGGCACCCCGGGCAGCTTGCCCGGCAAGCTTGGCATGGCTGTCGCGCTCCGCGGAAGCAAAGAGTACGACAAGGCCGCCAAGCTCTACGAAGAGATCATTGAGGCCGACGCGACCAACCAGAAGGCGTACTTCAACTCAGCCACCCTGTATGAGAAGTACATCAAGGACTACAAGAAGGCCGAGAAGACCCTCCAGAAGTTCATCAACGAGAACAACGCGGACGGCTCGATCGGCCCGGATCACGAAGTGCATGCCCGTCTGGCACGCATCAAGGAGTCCCAAGCCATCGAAGAAGCGCGCAAGCGTGAAGAGGATCGGAAGAAGAAGGAAGCCGCCGAGCGCAAGGCCCGCCAGGAAGCCTCGATGAAGGAGCTGGCCACCAAGGTCGCTGCCCTCCAGGCAACCGTCGACAAGTACGCAGGCTGCGAAGCCTTCGTCATGGGCATTGCGGACGAAGCGGGCATGGTCATCGAGCAGGCGAACATGGTCATCCAGGCAGAGGAAGTCGACATGGCTGCCGACGTCCTCACCTTCGTCGAGCAGATCCAGCCGATGGTGGACGAGGTGATCCCGATGTGTGGTGCAGGTGGCGACGCCCCACCGCCGCCGCCTCCGGCTCCCCCCGCCGCACCGCCCGCCGAGGGTGCACCCGCCGAAGGCGGCTGACGCTCCTTTCCGCCAAGACTCAGGGCCACCTTCGGGTGGCCCTTTTCTTTTTGTCACCGGACAGCCACGGACGGACGCGGCTGGTCTGACCCTCCCCCATGCAACCGATGATCCCCACACATCTGGTTTGCAGAATCGTGGAACCGACCGACCGCAGCGCAGTCAGTCAATGCGAGCCCGGGAGATTCCCCTCCCGCTCCTGCAAACCCCACTCCAGAGCACGCCATGGGTCCATTCGAGCTCGTCACCCGCGCGCCACCGCTTCACTTCACTGGTTGCGGGTCGCTCCCCGTCCGGGCACGCTCAATGAGCGGCGATCATCGAAATGGAACTGTTCCCTCAAGTCCGACACGATCCAGGACCTTGACGGGAACCTTGCATGGAAAGCATTGTCCGCCAGCCCCGTCGTTTCAGATAACTGCGGCCAACACGGCGAATCGGTCTGCTCGACTTGCAGCCTTTTCATCCTGTGACCGCGCCGGTATAGTGCCCCACCGGATCTGGTCTCAGACAGACCCTCTAAGCCTCGTGAGGTCATCAATGTTCCGTACTTTCACCTCCCGCTTCTTCGCCCTCGCAACGATCGGCCTTCTCTCTGGCGCAGCCTGGGCGCAGGACGACGAGAGCGAGGAAGACCGCAAGGTCAAGTACAAGGAGCGGACCGAGATCGACTTCGAGGGTCTCGACGTCAACGGCGAATTGGTCAAGCCAGCGGGCGCACTCCTCTTGGATCGCAAGCGCGCCTCCTTCAACCCGCTCATCCGTCTCCGGCTCGACTTCAACCAGGAAATGGCTGAATCGGTCGACGAGATCAAGTAGCGTCCCGCTCCGCCCGCCCCTCCCCCAGGGGCAGGACCCAAACTTCCCGGTCTGTGGCGCCCGTCCGCCAGGCAGACCTGTCACTCTTAGAGGAACGATTCATGGCCAACCATGGCAAAATCGGTCTGACCTTCGAAGTCTACGTCGGCGACGAGCTTCTCAAGCGCGAAGACTTCAGCGCTGAAGCCATCACCATCGGTCGAGGCTCCGCAGCGCTGCTCAAGATCGACAATGACGCGCTCTCGGACCTCCACGCGGTCGTCAACATCTCCGAAGACGGCACCGTCCGTGTTGCTGACCTTGTCGGCACCGGCTCCGGTGTCACGGTCAACGGCGAGAAGGTGATGAATGCCGTTCTTCGGACCGGCGACACCGTCGCTATCGGCGAAGTTCGCATCAACGTGAACATCTTCGACGAGAACGCCTTCGCCGACGAAGAAGCAACGCAAGTTGCCATCTCGCCTTCCGCTTCGCCTGAAGTGGCCAGTGGTGAGAGCGAGCCGCTGGAGACCACCTCCCCCGGCCTCGACGGCGCTCCCGAGCGGATGGAAGAGGACACGTCCGAAGACGTGCTCGCGTTCATCATGCGCTCGGGCACCGCATCCGGCGATGCTGGCATCGACCGCAAGGGCGGCCAGGTGCTCGAGGTCGCCGAGCTGTGGTCCGACATCGTCATGGATGTCAAGCACTACCCACGGGGCGGAAAGCCCGTCACTGCGGGCACCTCCACCGGCTACCGCTGGCGCTTTGTGGGTGTCCCTGTCGCTTGGGTTCCCCCCGCATTCGGCAAGATTGCTTGGCTCTTCGGACCCACGCTCTCCGAAGCCACCGAAGAGTGGAAGAACGAGTTCTACGTCCCCAACGACAACCTTCCCGAGAATGACTACAAGTTGTTCGAGTGGCAGGGTGGGAACTATGTCGCCAACATCAGCGACAAGTGGACCGGCTTCGTCGACATCGGCGAAGAGCGCCACACGTTCCAGCAGCTGATCGAGTCGGGCAAGGCCCGGTCTTCTGGCGGCGGTCAGTACCAAGTCGACGTGGACGACGACACCCGCGTGGTCGCTGACCTCGGCAAGAATGTCATCGTCTTCGGACAGATGGTCTACCCAGGCAAGCGTGTCCTGGCTGGCATCACCGACAACCTCGACTACCCCTTCCTCGGCATCATGAGCTTCATGTGCTTCGTCGGGTTGATGCTGGGCATCGTCATTGCGACGAGCCCGCCGCCCCCCGAGAACGAGGTCATGGAGATCCCCGACCGGTTCGTCGACCTCCTTCTTGAAGAGCCTCCGGAGCCCGAGCTCCCGAAGGACAACAAGCCAGAAGCCAACCCCGACGCAGGGGAAGGTGAGAAGGCCAAGAAGGAAGAAGGCAAGGTCGGCAAGAAAGACGCCAAGATGAAGGAAGCCAAGGGCAACAAGGTCGAGATGCAGAAGAAGCAGCTCGACAAGGAAGTGGCTGAAAATGCCGGTGTCCTGGGTGCCCTTCGCGACGGTGGCGAGCTTGATGGTGCCTTTGGTTCCTCCAGCCTGAGCGCCGACATGGCGGGCGGCATCGGTGGCCTCATCGGTGCCAAGGGCACGCAGATCGGCTCCGGAGGTCTCGGTTCCCGTGGCTCCGGTCTCGGTGGCGGTGGCAGCGCAGACGGCCTCGGCGGACTCGGCACCAAGGGTCGTGGCTCGGGCAAGTCCGGCTACGGCACTGGCGGCGGCAACTTCGGTAAGAAGGGCTCCGGTGGTCTCGGCAAGATTGGTGGCGACCCCATCATCCTCGGTGCCCTCGACAAGAGCCTCATCGACGCCGTCATCAAGCGCCACATGAACCAGATTCGGTACTGCTATCAGCGCGAGCTGACGAAGAATCCGAACCTGGGCGGCAAGATCACGGTCAAGTTCGTCATCGCGAAGGACGGCAGCGTGTCCAAGGCCAGCATCAAGAGCTCGTCGATGGGCAACAAGTCCGTCGAGAGCTGCATCACTGGTCGGTTCATGCGCTTCACGTTCCCGGAGCCCAAGGGCGGCGGCATCGTCATCGTCTCGTATCCGTTCATCTTCGCGCCCGGCTGATCCTGAGGGATTCCCCTCGGGCGATCCGGTCCCGTGAGCGTGGCGTCAGGGACACGCAAAACCCAGACAGCACCTCACAGAACGGTTACCTCGGCCCCCGTTGACATGACGGGGGCCGTCGTGCATCCTCTCGGTCCTTCGCCTCCCTGCATTTCCACTCATCCTGTATGGGCCAATCAATGAAGGCAACTCAACTGCTGCTCGCGGGCGCCTTTGTCCTCCCGCTGCTCCTGCCTGCTTCTGCTGCGGCCCAGGACGATCCAGACATCGATGCTCTCGACGAGGATGACAGTGGCAGCGAGTCCAAGACTCGCAAGCCCCGAAAACGTCCCGAAGTTCGAGAGATTGTTCGTGGCACCTACGCCAAGTCCAATGTTGGTGGCGCCATCTACTTGGGCCAGTTCGCTGGGGTTGTGAACCCCGGCACCAACATCGGGCTCAACGTCGGTCACGACTTCCTCGATCGTGAACGGATGTCTGGGGCCGTCGAGCTGGGCTTCAACCAAAGCATCCACAACGGGACCTTCTTCGAGTCCCAGACGGGTGTCGGGCCCTATGTCCAGGGCGACCTGCGGACCTACACGTTGTCGTTGCTGGGCGAGATCTCGCTCTATCCCAGCCGCCGCTTCGGCATTGGCCTGCGGGCTGGTGGTGGACTGCTCATGTCCCCCCTGCTGATGGCCGACTGCACCGACGCGGAAGAGAAGGGCGAAGGCGACTCCTGCTACCAGACCTATGTGCTGGAAGAGACCTGGGGCGTCGCTGACCCTGGCTACCATGACAAGCCCCATCCGGCGGTCATGGGCGGGCCCTCCTTCGAGTACTACACGAAGCTGAGCCACTTCTCCGTCGGATTTGACGTGGACGTCTTCTACGCCATCGGCTTTGACTTGGGCGCCAACATGTCCGGCTACTTGAAGTACACCTTCTAGCCGAGCGCCCTCCCCGAGTTTCGCCAAAGTTCCGGCGCCCCTGGTGGGCGCCGGTGCTACTATTGGGCGACTCAAAAATTCGGCAGGAGCCCAATGATGCGACGCATCTTGCCTCTCATGTTGCCCCTGGTCGCCGTTCTCGGTGGCTGCGGACTCGATCCCCTCAAGCTTGGCAATGACACCAACGGTGGCCCGGGCACTGAAGACGACGGCGCTGTCATGCTCGGCGATCTGCGAATCTCCCCGGCGACGCTGGACTTCGGCAGCCAGTCGCTGTCATCCGCTGGCGAGCTGGTGCTGGTGGTCGAACAGACCGGCGATGACCCCGTGGTCTTTCGGCGCACCCAACTGGAAGGGGACTCGGCATTCGAGATCACCGACCAGACCGCGCTTCCGATCGAGATGGCCAAGGGTGATGAGGTCCTGATCACGGTGGCCTTCTCCCCCGATGAGTCGGTGGAGTTTTCCGGCGAGCTGATCTTGGATCTGGCCTCGCTCGACGAACCCTACGCCGTGCCCCTCACCGGCTTGGGCGAAGGTGCCACGGGCGGCGGTGATGGCGGCGGTGACGGGGGTGGCGGCGATGGCGGCGGCGATGGTGGTGACGGCAGCGACACCATGGGCATCAGCCCAGCGTCGGCGGACTTCGGCCCAGTCGACGTCGGCTCCAGCGGCCTCACCGAGGTGCGCCTCACGAACAACTTTGGCGAAGATGTCCTGCTGCAGGACATCAGCATCTCGCCCGCTGAGTTTGGCTGGGTGCGCGGCGGCGACGTCAACCTGCCCCAGATCTTCAGCGCCGGGGCCTCCAAGTCCCTGCCGCTGCAGTTTGTGCCTTCCAACGTCCAGACCTACACGGGCACCGCCACGCTCGAGGTTCGCCTCGCCAACGACAGCGTGGTGTACGAAGACATCTCGCTGAGCGGCGAAGGCACCGAGCCTCCCTGCCGCATCTGTGCGCCGATCATGAACGTCGTGACCAACCAGACCCCCACCACCATGGAGCTCGTGGAGTTCCTGGGCTGCGAGGCGACGGAAAACGTGACCGTGACCAACTCCGGCGATGTGGACTTGGTCATCAGCAGCATCTACGCGACCAACGACGCCATCCAGACCTGCGGCACCCTGAGCGTGACGGGCACCACCAGCGCCACCGTGGCGCCCGGTACCAGCACCAGCTTTACGGTCAAGTACTCGGCAACGGCGTTCTGCACCGAAGTGGGCGTGCCCGACTTCGACTACAACATGGTCCACATTCTGAACAACACGGCCAACAGCGACCACAAGATTAGTGTGACCGCGTACGCGACCTGCGCCTTCTGAGCGGCGGTCAGGCTTCTTCGGCGTGACCGAGGTTGCCGGCGGCGTGCTCATGCGCTAAACGCCGCCGGCAAACCCAAACCGTATGGCGGCTCGACCGCCCGATGCGGAGGAATACATGGCAAACGAAATGGCCGGCCTTCTTGGCTTTAAGGTCGGCATGACTCAGGTCTTCCACAGCGACGGCGTGCTCTCGGGCGTGACGGTCGTGGATGTCACGGGCAACACCGTGCTCGACACGCGCACCGAAGACGGTGCAGATGGCTACAATGCCGTCCAGGTCGGCATCGGCACCCGGAAGACCAATCGCACCAACCGTGCCATGAAGGGCAACTTCGACAAGGCTGGCGTCGAGCCCAAGCAGTTCGTGCGCGAGATTCGCCGGGGCAAGGACGACATTGCCGCATTCGCTCCCGGCCAGGTGCTCAACGTCACCGACGTCTTCTCCGAAGGCGACCACGTCGACGTGACCGGCACCAGCAAGGGCAGCGGCTTCACCGGTGTCATGAAGCGGTACAACTTCAAGGGCTTCATCCGGTCGCACGGTACCCACGAGTACTTCCGTCACGGTGGCTCGATCGGTACCCGCCTCACCCCGGGTCACGTTCTCAAGGGCAAGAAGATGCCCGGCCAGCACGGCAATGCCCGCAACACAGTGCAGAACCTCAAGGTCGTGAAGATCGACGTCGAGCGCGGTCTCGTGTTCGTGAAGGGCGGCGTCCCCGGGCCCAATGGTGGCTTGGTGCTCATCCGCAAGGCAGTCAAGAAGAGCTGAGCTCTCGCGCGGACAGACTGAGACACCCCCTGCGACATGCTGCAGGGGGTGTCCTTGTTCTTGGCCAAAGCAGGCCCCACTGTGGGGGCCCCCTGACGGTCAGTCCATGCGGTAGTTCGGGCTCTCTTTCGTGATGATCACGTCATGCACGTGGCTCTCGCGCAGCCCCGCCGACGTGATGCGCACGAACCGGGCGTCGGCCTGCATCGCTGGAATGGTGGCTGAGCCCGTGTAGCCCATGGCCGCCCGCAGCCCGCCGACCAGCTGATACAGCGTCTCACTGACCGGTCCGCGGTGGGGCACCCGACCGACGATGCCCTCGGGAACGAGCTTCCGGGGCTCGTCCACCATGTCCAGATCATCTTGGAAGTAGCGGTCGGAGCTGCCCTTCTGCATGGCCTCGACCGAGCCCATGCCCCGGTAGACCTTGTACGCGCGGCCCTGGAAGAGCACCATCTCGCCCGGCGCCTCGTCGGTTCCGGCAAACAGCGAGCCAATCATCACGGCATCCGCGCCTGCTGCGATCGCCTTGGCGATGTCGCCGCTGTACTTAATGCCGCCATCGGCCACGACCGTCTTGCCGGCCGCATGGGCCGCTTCGCTGCACTGCGCCACGGCCGTCAGCTGAGGCACACCCGTGCCTGCCACAACTCGCGTGGTGCAGATGCTTCCGGGACCGATGCCCACCTTCACGACGTCGGCGCCGGCGTCGATGCACGCCTTCGTGGCGTCGGGGGTGGCCACATTGCCCACCACCAAGGTGACATCGGCAAATGCCGAGCGAACCCCAGCCGCCGCCTTGAGCACGCCCATGGAGTGGCCGTGGGCCGTGTCCAGCACCAGGACGTCCGCCCCCGCTTCCACAAGGGCCGCGGCCCGGTCCATGTGCCCGTCACCGACCCCAATCGCCGCGCCGCACACCAGCCGCCCCCGAGCGTCCCGAGTCGCCTGGGGGTGGTGTTGCGCAGCCTGGAGGTCTTTGAAGGTGATGAGGCCCCGCAGACCGCCCTGTGCGTCCACCACAAGCAGCTTCTCAATCTTGTGGGCCTGCATCAGGTCTTTGGCCACTTCCAGTGAGGTGCCCGGAAGGCACGTGACTAGCGCCGCTTCTTTCGTCATCACCTCGTGGACCGGGCGCTCCATGTTGCGCTCGAAGCGAAGGTCGCGATCGGTGAGAATGCCCACCAATCGACCTTCGTGGACAACAGGCAGCCCCGAGATACCCCGGCGGCGCATCAGATCCCGCGCGTGGCTGAGCGAGACGCCCGGCGCCAGTGTCACAGGCTCCCGCACCACACCCGTCATCGCTTTCTTGACCCACGACACCTGCTTGGCCTGGGCCACAATGCTCATGTTCTTGTGCACCACACCCATCGCGCCGTCCCGAGCCATCGCGATGGCCGTGCGGGCCTCGGTCACCGTGTCCATGGCGGCCGACACCAGCGGCACCTTCAAGCGCAGGCCTGGGGCCAGAACCGTCGACACATCCACATCCCGCGGCAGCACCTCGCTTCGCGCAGGAACCAGCAGTACGTCGTCAAAGGTGAGAGCGAGGGGCACATCGGGGGTGAGCATCGGGTCTCCGGGGGCCTGGGTCTGCCCCCGGGATGGCGTCCTCCCGGGCGCGCCGCCATAGCCAGCGGGCAGCGGTCCCGGCAAGGCCCGTTCCACACCCGTTCCACCACGCGACGGCTTCTCACATGAGTGCTCACACCTTCGGCACTCTCGTGACCCAATCAAGCCCCCTCCCCCCCGCCCTCCGAACCGTTGACTTTCCGCGGAGGGACTGGTAGGCAGGGGGCCATCGTCTCAACGAGGAGCATCTGGAATGCGCGCGATCATGACCCGGACTGGCGCCCTCGCGCTGGCAATTGTTGCCCTGTCGACCACCGGCTGCGGCAAGAAGCCCGCTGGTACCTACGACGTTGCCTCCTCCACAGGCGACGCTGCGAACTTTGCCCAGCTCAAGACGGAGGCCGAAGCGCTCTGGGCCGAGCGCAGCGACAAAGACAAGCTCGCCGAGGCCCTCGCAAAGTTCGAGAAGGCCTACGAAGCCAACCCGCGGGACCGTGAAGTGGCCGCCCGCTTGGTGCGTGGCTGGTACTTCATGGGCGATGCCCTCCGCACCGATCCCGACCAGAAGAACGAAGCCTTCGACAAGGCGATCTCCTGGGGCAAGCGCTGCTTGGCGATCAACGAGGACTTCACCGCTCGCCTGAACAAGGGCACGGAGAAGGAAGAGGACGTGGTTGACGCCCTCGGCAAGGATGACGTGCCGTGCATGTACTGGACGGCGTCGGCGACAGGCAAGTGGGCCAAGCTCAACGGCATCCTCACCTCTCTCAAGCACCTCGGCACCGTCAAGGCCTACATGGGGCGCATTGGTGAGCTTGATCCGGGCTACTACTACCATGGCCCAGACCGCTACTGGGGCGCCTACTACAGCCTGATCCCCAGCTTCTCGGGCCGCGACCTCGACAAGGCCCGCAAGCACTTCAACGTCTCGATCGCGGCGTCGCCGGACTACCTCGGCACCCAAGTGCTCCTCGCCGATGCCTGGGCCGTCAACAGCCAGGACCGCGAGACCTACAAGGCAGTGCTGGACAAGGTGCTGTTGGCTGACCCCGAGGTCATTCCCGAGATCGCCCCCGAAAACCGTGCGGAGCAGGCCAAGGCCAAGCAGTTGCTCGCCGAGATCGACGACCGCTTCGCCAACTGAGCGGGCCCCAAGCGCATGGAGTCTTCATTGTCCTGGAAACAAGTCCTCAACGTTGCCCTCGGCCTCGCTGCCGTCACCACGCTCGCACTCGCCCCGGAGCAGACCAGCCAAGCCGAAGCCGAGTTCGTCATGAACTTCGGCACACCGGCCCCCAAGGGGACCCCGTGGTCCGATCAGCTCGAAGGCATCAAGAAGCGGGTCGAGACCGGCACCAACGGGCGCATGAAGATCAAGCTCTTCCTCGGGTCCAGCCTCGGCGGTGAAGTTGAGATGATGGAAGACCTCGTGGTCGGCCAGCGCATCCAAGGTGGGGGGTTCTCCACCGCCGCCATCGGCAAGGCGCTCGACCTGCCCATCCTTGAGCTGCCGGAGCTGCCGTTCCTGTTCCGCTCGATGGCCGAAGCCGACGTCATTCTCGACGATGTGCTGTACGAGCCCGTCACCAAGGCGCTCGCCAGCAAGGGCGTCACCATGTACGCGTGGGCCGAGAACGGCTGGCGCAACTTCGGCACGAACGGCGGTCCTGCGCGGTCGCCGGCCGAGCTCGCGAAGTTCAAGATGCGGGCCCAAGAGTCCTCAGTCCACCTGGACATGTACAAGGCGCTCGGTGTGCAAGCGGTGCAGAAGCCGCTGTCCGAGGTTGTGCCCTCGCTCAACACGGGCATCGTCGCCGGCTTCGACAACACGCCCCTGTTCAGCTTGGCCGCCGGCTGGATTGGCCCCATCACCCACTACAACCTCAGCCGGCACATCTACCAGCCCGCCGCGGTGGTCTACAACAAGGCCTTCGTGGACGCGCTGCCCGCCGACGTTCGGGAGAAGCTGCTGGCCGATCCCAAGGGTGAAGCAGCCAAGGGCCGCAAGTCGGTCCGAGAGCTCGAAGACGCGCTGCTGGAGCAAATCAAGGGCATGGGCAAGGAAGTGGTCGAGCTCACGGATGAAGAGCGAGGCTCGTTCCGTCAGGCATGCCGCAAGCAGGTCCACACCCAGTTTCTCGGCAGCCACCCTGAGCTTCAGGGTGTCTACGGCGAAGTGAAGACCAAGCTGCAAACCCTGCGCTGAAGCGCGCTCACGTGGGCGGCCCTCCCGCCCCCACCCCCGCGGCAGTGACCGGCCGGAGGCTCCAGTGTACGCACTGATGACCCGCGTCTTTGACGTGCTCGAGCGCGTGATTGGTCGCGTGGACTCCGGTATTCGGGGGTTCGGGCGCTCGCTCGTGGACGGCCCGCTCCACCACATTGGGTTCTACCTGGTCATCGGTGTGACCGCGGTCGTGGTGCTTCTTAAGGCCACCCTCGAGGAGTTCGACCGCCTGCTCGCAAAGGTAGAGCGCGGCTTCATCGCCGTCGCCATGCTGATGATGACGGCGCTGAGCTTCCTCGACTACCTGCGCCGCGAGGGCCCCGGTTTCGAGTTCGAGGTCACTGGCGGCCCCAACCTTGCCGTCGTCTTGATGGTGTGGGTGGGCTTTCTCGGTGCATCGCTCGCGTCAAGAGAAGGCCGCCACCTCTCGGTCGACGCCAGCGACAAGCTGCTGTCCAAGAAGGCCGCCGCGCTGGTCCAGCGGTTCAGCGCCCTCCTTGCGGCCGGGTTCTGCTGGCTGTTTGCCGACTACGCCTTGGCTCTGGTCGAAGGCAGCTTGCGCAGCGGCTCCGGCCAGGACGGCGTGCCGCTGTGGGACATGTTGGTGGGCCCCATCAACACGGTCGGGCCGTTGTTGGTCGACCCCGCGTTCCCTGCCGCCGGCCTCGCCGTTGTGTGTGCGGTCGGCTTGCTCGCTGTCGTGGCGGTCACCCGCCAGCTCTGGCGCAGCGGACGGCCCCCTACCCCCGTGCGGGTGGGGTTGGATGTTGGCGGCATGGTGCTGCTGGTGGTGGGTGGTCTCGCCCTCCTCGGCGCTCGCTGGCACCCCGTCACCACCGACGGGGCTCCGCTCCCCTGGACGCCCGTCCAGACCAGCGCCCAAGAGCTCGAAGCAAACAGTGAGAACCTCGGTGAGATATCCAACCTCGTCGGCGGCGACACCGGATCCAAGGGCGGCACCGAGACCAAGGCTGAAGCGGACGCAGAAGTGGCGCGGCTGGTCGCGCAGAGCTCCGCCGGGGCTGAGCTGCCGATGTGGCTGGCCCAGGCGGTCCTGCCCCTGAGCTTCCTGTTGATGGCGCTTCGCTTCTTCGGCCAGTTCCTCTTCGGCCGGCCCAAGAAGGACGACGGGAGCAGAGGCGCCCCGGAGTCCGTCCCCCTCCAGCCCGCCTCGGGCAAGGGTGCCCGCGACCTCATCGTGGCGGGCCTGTTCCCGGGCGTGCTGCTCGGGCTCGGCGCAGTCCTCGGGATCCAGACCGGCTGGCTGATCTTCATCGCCGCGTTCCTGATGATCCTCGTGGGTGCGCCGCTATTCCTGGCCATCGGCACAGCCGCGGTCGCCTGCGTCACCCTCATCCAGGGCTACGACGGCACGCTGGTCGCCAAGGACATGTTCGAAGCGGTCAAGAAGGAAGAGCTGCTCGCGATTCCCTTCTTTGTCCTGGCCGGCAACATCATGACACAGGGCTCGATTGCCGAGCGCCTGGTCGGGGTCGCCCGAGCGGCCATGGGCAAGACCCCCGGTGGACTTGGCCTCGCCAGCATCTTTGCCTGCGTCATCTTCGCGGCCATCTCCGGTTCGTCGCCGGTCACGGTCATCGCGGTGGGCAGCATCATGTTCCCGATGCTGGTGAAGGAGCGCTACCCCGAGAGCTACAGCTTGGGCGTGCTGACCAGCGCCGGCAGCCTCGGCATCATCATCCCACCGTCCGTGCCCATGATCATCTACGCGATCATGGTCAGCACCCCCGACGACCCGCTGTCGCCCAACGACCTGTTCATCGGCGGTGTGCTCCCAGGCCTGTTCATCGCCGGGATGCTGTTGCTCTACACGCTGTACCAGACGCGCCCCAGTCGCCCCGGCAACCGCATCGTCGTGCCCACCTTCGAGGACGGCTACTGGTCCAACCTCGGTCGCGAGCTCAAGCGCAGTGCGGCCTCGTTGATGCTGCCAGTGCTCGTCTTGGGCGGCATCTACGGTGTTCTGGGGCCCATCCGCTTCACGGTCACCGAAGCGGCGGCGGTGGCAGTGGTCTACGCGCTGTTTGTCGAGCTGATCATCCATCGGGAGCTGAAGCCCAAGAAGCTGCCCCGTGTGCTGGCCGACTCGGGAACGATGATGGGCTCGTTGTTCCTCATCATCGTGCTCGCCATCGCGTTCAACAAGTTCCTGGCCGAGCGTGAGATCCCCCAGATGGCCGCCGCCGCATTGGCCGCCGCGGTCACCAGCAAGTGGCAGTTCCTGATTCTCGTGAACCTGTTCCTGCTGGCGCTGGGCTGCGTGATGGAGATCATCAGCGCCATCCTCATCGTTGCGCCGCTGCTGGCCCCAATTGCGGTGTCCTACGGCATTGACCCGGTCCACTTCGCGATCATCTTCATCGTCAACTTGGAGCTGGGCTACCTGACGCCGCCGATGGGCATCAACCTGTTCGTCTCGTCGACGGTCTTCGACAGACCGGTGGTGGACGTCATCAAGGGTGTGGTCCCGTTCTTCATCTTGATGCTGTTCTGCCTCGTGGTCATCGCGTTCGTGCCGTGGCTGTCCCTGGCCCTGCTCTGAGCACCGGCCTGGGGCCCCTGCCCTGCCCTGCCCACTGCGGCAGCGGCGCCGGTCCTGCCACTCTCCGCTGTGGAGCCCACCATGTCCGCCGGTTCACCGCGAGTCTTCCACGCCACGTCCGATGACGGCACCCGACTTCGCCTTGGGCGCTGGGGCGACGGGGACCGGGATGTGCTGCTGGTGCATGGCTTGGCCGAGCACCTGGGCCGCTACCAACACGTCGCCGAAGCCATGGTGGCCGCCGGCTGGCGCGTCACAATGGTGGAGCTCCGCGGCCATGGCAAGAGCGGCGGTCGACGGGGCCACACCCGGGACTGGCACCGATACGTGGAAGACCTGCAAGCCGCCGCGGGTGCGGTGGGTCGACCGTTCATTCTGGTGGCGCACTCAATGGGCGGACTGGTTGCCCTCGACACCCTGCGAGAGCCCCTGACTCCCGCCGTGCGAGCGGTCGCCCTCAGCAACCCGCTCATCGACTCTCCCGTCGAGGTCCCTGCCCTCAAACAAAAGGCCGCGGCGCTGCTCAACAAGGTGGCGCCCTTTTTCCCCATCGCCAACGAGCTGGACGTCAACCTCATCAGCCGGGACACGGCGGTGGTGCGGGCGTACGAGGCCGACCCGCTGGTGTATGCGACGGTCACCCCCCGCTGGTTCAGCGAGATGAACGCCGCCCGGGCTCGGGTTCGCACGGCAGCGCCGAGCCTTCAGGTGCCGCTGCGCATGATGATTGGCACCGCGGACCAGATCTGTGATCCTCGAGCCGCCGAAGCGCTGGCCCGAAGATGGGGAGGTCCCGCCGACCTCGCCATCTACGATGGTCTCTATCACGAGCTCTTCAACGAACCGGAGAAGGACACCGTGCTGGCCGAGCTGATCGGCTGGATGGGTGCCCAGTGGGAGTCCGCCAATGACTGAGTCCCGCCGCCTGTCCCGCCTCGTGTCGGTCCTCCGCCAGCGCTCAGTGCGCTTCGGGACCTTCACCCTCGCCAGCGGTAAGACCTCCGATCTATACGTGGATTGCCGCACCACCACATTGTCCCCCGAGGGCGCGGCCCTCATCGCCGACGAGCTACTGGCCCGGATGCCGAAGGACGTGGTCGCCATTGGTGGGCCGGTCACCGGCGCAGACCCGATTGTCGGCGCGGTTGTCGGTGCCTCTGCCCGCACCGACCGCCCCCTGTTCGGGTTCATGGTGCGCAAGGAGGCCAAGGGCCACGGCACCAAGGTCTGGGTTGAAGGTCGGGGCAACCTCCAGGATGGCGACAAGGTCGTCGTTGTGGAAGACACGGTCACCACAGGGGGCAGCTTGCTCAAGGCCATCGCCCACGTCGAGGCAACCGGCCTAGTGGTCGAGCGATGCATCGTCGTGGTGGACCGGGAAGAGGGTGCCCGAGAGCGCATTGAGGCCGCGGGCTACACGATGGACGCGTTGGTGCGACGCCGAGACTTGGTGGCCACGCCAGCCGATTGATCACCGCAGCGCGGTGCTCCTTTGGGGACGGGTCGATCGACGACCGAGGCAGCGAGCACTCGGTGCCCGTCGTTGGGCTACACTCGGCCCGTCGCGCCCATCGCAGGGCCGACGCCGACCGACGGGTGCCCCGTGAACGCTTCTTTGTCCGCCGCTCTGCGCGCCGCCAGCGCCAATCGCCGCACCCTGCTGTCCCGGCGGATCCCCGGTCCCGTGTTGCTGATGGGCAACGGGACGGTCTCGCGCAACATCCCGATGAACGTGCTGCCATTTCGCCAGGACAGCAGCTTCCTCTACTTCACCGGCTGCACCGCGCCGGGTGCGGCGATGCTGATGGTCGACGGCGAAGCGACGCTCTTCTTGGAGCCGCCGGCCGCCGACGACGCGCTGTGGCACGGGCATGTGACCTCCATTGAAGAACAGGGCGCAGCGCTGGGCTTCACCCGGGTGCGCCCGACGCGGGAGCTGGAGGCCGCGGTCGCTGCGCTGTCCGAGGCCCCCCGCACCATCGCGGTGTCTGCCCCCGAGGCCAATGCATGGGCCGGGGTGCTGGCGGGCACGCAGCTCCGCTTTGGCCAACACCACGGGGATTCCGAGCTGGTCACCGCCATCATCGAGATGCGCCGCCAGCTCAGCGAGCTCGAGCTCCACCAGATGCGCACGGCGGCCCAGGTCACAGCGGCCGCACACGAAGCGGCGATGGCCGCCACGGTGGCCGGACGCCTGGAGCGGGAAGTGGGCGCCATCTTTGATGGGGTCATCGCGGCCGGCGGCATGGTTCCCGCCTACACCAGCATCGTGACCGTCCGGGGTGAGATCCTCCACAACCACGGTCGGGACAACCTCCTTGAAGATGGTCAGCTGCTGCTGCTCGACGGCGGTGCCGAGTCCATCACGGGGTACTCCACCGACGTCACCCGCACCTGGCCGGTGAATGGTCAGTTCTCTCCTCGCCAAAAAGCCGCCTACGAGGCCGTGCTCACCGCTCAGCACGCAGCCATCGACCTGTGCCGGCCTGGCGTGCGCTACCGGGATGTGCACCTCGCGGCATGCTTGGAGCTGGCTCGCTTCCTCGTCGATGAAGGTCTGGTCCGCGGCAGTCCCGAAGATGCCGTCGCCCGCGGTGCCCATGCCCTGTTCTTCCCCCACGGGGTCGGGCACCTACTCGGGATGGATGTGCACGACCTCGAGAATTTCGGCGACCAAGCCGCCTACGCGCCAGGTCGGGAGCGCTCCACCCAGTTTGGCCTTGGCTACCTGCGCCTGGATCGGGACCTCGAGCCCGGCAACGTGGTCACCATCGAGCCCGGCTTCTACGTGGTCCCCGCCATTCTCGCGGATGAGGGCCTAACTGGACCGCTGCGGGACATCCTGGATCTGGACCGGGCAGCGGAGTGGAGCGGCTTCGGCGGCATCCGCATCGAAGACGACATCCACGTCACCGAAGGCGACCCGGAGAACCTCACTGCGGCCATTCCCAAGACGGTGGCCGACGTGGAAGCCCGAGTCGGCGCGGCCATGGTGCCCGGCTGAGCCCCACTCCCCCGCTCGTGCTTGTCGGGGTCTACCAGCGCTTGCGCAGCACGGTGTCCCGCAAGAACCGGGGGTTTTCGACGGGGTAGTCCAGCGTGGTGTGCAGCCCGCGGCTCTCCTTGCGGCGCATGGCCGCGTCGACCACGAGCCCCGCCACCGTCACCGCGTTGCGCAGCTCGATGATGTCCGGGGTGAGGGCATAGTCCCAGTAGTAGGCCTCAATCTCATCATCGATCAGGTCCAAGCGCTTCCGGGCACGGCGCAGCCGGCGGCTCGTCCGCACAATGCCGACATAGTTCCACATCAGCCGCCGCACCTCGTCCCAGACATGGCTGATCACGACCTGTTCATCGGGCTCCACGGCTTGCCCGGGGTCCCACTCAGGCAGCGCGATGGCCGGAGGCAGGTCGGGCAGGCGACGACAGATCTCATCGCCGGCGGCCTTCGCAAAGACAATGGCCTCCAGCAGGGAATTGCTGGCCAGGCGGTTGGCCCCGTGCAGGCCTGTGCACGCCGCCTCCCCCACCACAAACAGGTTCTGGACGTCGGCCTCGCTGCGGGAGTCGACCACCACACCCCCACACTGGTAGTGGGCCGCCGGCACCACAGGGATGGGCTCCGTCGCCATGTCGATCCCCGCGTCGCGACAGCGGGTGTCGATGTTGGGGAAGTGGTGCTCAATCTGGGCCCGGGTCATGTGGGTCATGTCGAGGAAGACACACGGGTCGCCAGTGCGCTTCAGCTCGGCGTCGATGGCCCGCGCCACGATGTCCCTGGGGGCCAGCTCCAACCGCTCGTCAAAGCGCGACATGAAGAGCTCCCCGGTCGACAGGCGCAGTCGCCCGCCTTCCCCCCGCAGGGCCTCACTGATGAGGAAGGGCTTCTTGCCCGGCTGGTACAGCGTGGTGGGGTGGAACTGGACGAATTCCATGTTCGCGGCGCGAGCACCGGCTCGGTAGCACATGGCCACCCCGTCCCCCGTCGCCACCGGGCTGTTGGAGGTATAGAGATAGACCTGACCGGACCCCCCCGTACACACCGCGACCGCCCGGGCCGAGATGGCCCGCACCCGCTCCGCCCGGCCGTCGAGCACATACGCACCGAGAACCCGGTCGGGATGATCCGGCAGCTCGCCCCGCTGGCGGGCCACCCAGCCTTCGGTCACAAGATCGACCACCACGTGATCTTCGAGGATGGTGATGTTCGGGTGGGCATCCACCTGGGCAAACAGCGCCCGCATGATCTCGGCACCGGTGAGGTCCTTGGCATGGAGGATGCGCCGCGCGCTGTGGCCCCCTTCTTTGTGCAGATCGTAGAGCTCCGGGCGCGCCTTCCAGCGATCAAACTCGACGCCCAGCTCGATGAGCTCCTGCACACGGTCGGTCGCTTCACGGGCGGTTCGCTCGACCACCTCGCGGCGACACAGCCCGGCCCCCGCGATCATGGTGTCGTCGACATGGGCTTGCCACGAGTCGTTCTCGCGCCATGCCGCGGCGATGCCACCCTGGGCATACCGAGAGTTGTTCTCTTCGCGAGGCCCCTTGGTCACCACCTGAACCGTGGCGTGATCGGCCACCATCAGGGCAAGGCGCATGCCAGCAAGGCCGCTCCCGACCACCAGCACATCACATGCATCCAAGCCCATGCCGTCTCCCCTCGCGCAGCTCCGACCGCACGATGACAGACCCTATCCTCCCCTCCATGCCGGTTGCTCCCAGTCACCGCGACCGGTACCCTCCCCGTGCCCATGAAGCCCGACCCCGCCATCGCTCTCGACGCCCACCGACTGCACCTGATGGTGCTGCTGGGCGCCGCGCTCGCCCTCCCCGCCCGCGCGACCGACATCTTTCGGGCCGAGATGTCGGATGGCAGTGTCATGTTCACCGACTCCCCCTCTCACGATGGGTTTGAGCCCTTCCTTCTCGAGAAGAAGCCACTCCCCCATCGCAGCAAGGTGAACACCCGCACCTTCCCGACGCTGGACACTTGGGACGACGAGATCATCGCGCTGAGCTCTCGCTACAACGTGCCGCCAGAGCTGATCAAGGCCATCGCGGTCGCCGAGAGTGGAATGAACCCAAGCGCCCGTTCTCCCGTGGGGGCCATGGGCCTGATGCAGCTCATGCCGGGCACAGCGCGCGGGCTTGGGGTAGACGACGCGTGGGATCCCCTGCAGAACCTCGACGGCGGCACCCGCTACATTCGCGAGCTCATGTCGACCTTTCCCAACCTGCGCCATGCCATCGCCGCCTACAACGCAGGGCCCCACAACGTCAAGAAGCACCACGGAATACCCCCCTTCCGTGAGACCCAGCATTACGTGGTCCGCGTGATGGACATCTACGAATACCTGCGAATGGAGCGCCCCGTGGTACCCGAAGACGTGCCCCGTGCGCCCGAGCAGGGTGGAACCTCTCTGTGAAGACGACCAATCCCCGCGACGGCTTCTGGAACATCCCCAACTCGCTGACGGTCTTCCGCATCGTCCTTGTGCCCGTGATGGTGGTGCTGCTCTGGGACGACCCCAGCCAAGAAGAGCTGCGGGTTGCATGGATCATCTTCGTGGGTGCCATGCTGACCGACATTGTCGACGGCTGGCTGGCCCGGCGCTGGGGGCTCACAAGCCCCGCGGGCGCCTACCTCGATCCCCTCGCTGACAAGCTCATGGTCACCACGACACTCGTGATGATGTGTGAGCTGGGCTGGGTGGCAGGCTGGCTGGTGGCCTTGCTGATCTGCCGGGAGCTCGCCATCACTGGGCTTCGGGGCATCGCCAGCCAGGAAGGCATGATCCTGAAGGCCGGCACCATGGGCAAAGCCAAGACCTCCTACCAGGGGGCGGCAATCGGCTTCTTCCTGTGGGGATGGGACCCCCTGGGCACGCAGCTCCACCTGACCGGTCTGGTGCTGCTCTACTTCGCCACGTTCTTCTCGCTGGCCAGTGGCGCCGAGTACATCGTCAGCTTCTTCAAGCAAGGCGCGACGAAGATCAAGCGCGACGACTGAAGCCCACTACCGAGGCGACAGCGTCTCGAAGCGATCCCGCAGCTCGGTCTGCCGCGTGCGCATGTCTGCGCGCCGCCCCGCCATCCAGACTTGGACCACTTGGCTGCGCGGCTGGAGGGGATCGCCCGTGGCCCGAAAGAACGTGGCCGCGGTGCCCGGATCCAGGCGACCCAGCCCGGGCACGCCCAACAGTGCGCCGGCCCCGGCAGTGAGGGCGTGGATGGCCGCTTCGTGGGGCAAGCCATGTGCGGTGAGCAGGCCCGCTTGAAGCCGAAGCCGCCGTGAAGAGTGGTTGCCCCCGGACCGAAGCGCAAGCGGAACCCCCGCATCATGCAGCATCGAGGCATTCTCATACCGCGCATGGATGTGATCGAAGGAGTCGGGTTGGGTGGTCAATGGACCCAGAAGCACCCCACAGCCGGCGTCGGCCACCTGGCTCGCGACCATCCAAGCTTCGGCGCCACCCATGATGAGACCGTCGAGCTGGTGGGCATCAAAGAAGTCCAGCGCTCGCTCGATGTCGTCGGCCCGATCTGCCGCAGCAATCACCTTGAGGCTTCGGGCCCGCACTTGCTGGAGCACCCGGTCGTGCTCGGTGTCCGGGGGGCTGGTGCTGCGGCTGTTCTCGCGCCAATTGCCGCCCGCACCCGAGCGGCCACGGGCACTCAATGCCTGAGGCTCCGGGGCGCCCTCCATCAGCTCCAGCAGCGCACGGCTGATCCCAATGCGCGAGCTGGGTCCACCCTCGCCGCCCTTGGCACTCGCACCGAAACAGACCACCAACGCGACGCTCTCACGGCGCACGGTGCTGTCGAGGGTGCCACCCGCAGTGCGAATCAGGCCCGCCTGTCCCGGCACCAGCCGGCCCAGGGACGGGTGGAGCAGCGCGTGGGTGATGCCCTCGGCGCGGGCGACGGCGAGGGTCTGGCTGCGGGGATTCAGACCGTCCACTGCGCGAGCGGCGACCGTCACTGCAGGACCATCCCCATCGTCCCGCGTGCTCGGCTCGCCGCCGATCTCGTACATGCCGAGTGTGCACCCCGCGTCGACAAACCCGGGCACCAACCAGTCGCCGCCCAGGTCCTCCCCGCCCGTCACCCCTTTGCCCACTTCCACGATGCGGCCACCCTCCACCCGAATGCCCGCATTCAGCAGCACGAGGCCATCATGGGTGAGCACCGTGCCGTTGGAGAGCGTGAAGCTCTGGCGCTCGCCGTCCACAAATCCCGAGAACCGTGCCGGATCGAGCTCGCTCGCCAGCAGCTCCGAGGGCGTGAGGAGGCCGGCCCCCAGTAACATCAGGGCCTGTCGGCGATCGAGTCCGCCGCGGGGGTCAGGGATGGGCATCAGGGGTTCCTTCTTGGGCACGGTCATAGACCAGCTCGCCTTCGATCCAGGTCTTCTGCACCCGGGCCTGAACATCGAAGGGATCACGATCGAAGAGGGCGAGGTCAGCGTCCTTGCCCACTGTGATGGAGCCGATGCGCCCCTCCAGCCCCAACAAGCGCGCCGGGTCCATGGTGATGGTCTCCCACGCGCTCGCTTCGTCCAGCCCGGTGCCCACGACCTTGGCGGCCTCCAGGTACAGCCGCTGGACCATGTCGGGCGAGTCGCTGTGCAGGGCCACGGGGATCCCCGCTTCTTTCACCAGCCGAATGTTGTCCGGGATGGCGTCGAAGGCCTCGATCTTGAAGCCCCACCAGTCCGGCCACGTGGCCACCCCGGCGCCGTGCGCCGCGATGAGGTCCCGCACCTTGTAGGCGTCCGTGGCGTGGTGGAAGGACGTGACCTTCACCCCGAACTGGTCCATCGTGCGCAACACACCCTCAATGTCGTCGTGGCGGTAGCAGTGCACATGCACCTTCACCTCGCCATCCAAGACATCGAGAATGGTCTCCAGCGCGGCATCCTTGGCCACCGGAGGGCTGGCACTGGCCGCACGGGCTTCGCGGTAGTCCAGCGCCGACTGGAACGTCGCCCGCATCCACGCGAGGTTGCCCATGCGGGTGCTCGGGCCATTGGCGTCCTTCTCGTAGACCCGCTTGGGGTTCTCCCCGCACGCCATCTTGATGGAGCGGGGGGCGTCCTCAACCAGCAGCCCCGCCAGAGTGCGGGACGGGCGCAGCTTCAGCACCACCCCCTCGCCCCCCACGATGTTGGCGCTGCCGGGAATGACGTGCACAGTGGTGATCCCGCCCGCCCGTGCCCGGGAGAAGGCTGGGTCCATCACCCGCACGCTGTCGCCCGCCCACACTTGCGGCGTGGACGGGTGGTTCATCTCATTGCCGTCTTCATGGGCATTCAGGTTCGGCCAGGGGTAGACCCCCATGTGGGAGTGCAGGTCGATCAGACCCGGCGTGAGCCATCCGCCCGCGGCATCCACCACCGGCACCCCGCTGGCCACCGGAAGGCGGGCCCCCACCGCTTCAATGCGGCCATTGGTGACCAACACGGTGCCATCCTGGATGACCGGCCCATCGACCGTGACCACCGTGGCGTGCACGACGGCAAAGTCCACCGCCAGCGCTGGGGACATGAGCACACAAAGGGGCACACAGAGCGCAGCGGCGCGGGCGAGCAAGTTCATCCCAGGAGTCCATCGAGCAGGCGGTGGATGTCGGTCGGCATTCCGTTGCCCCGGTAGCGCACGACACCCTCCCCGTCGACGACAAGGACCAGAGGGAGGGCATCCACGAGCCACGCGGACTGAGCGACTCGCGCCGTGTCCAAGCCCACCGGCCAGGTGATGCCCCACTGCTTCGCCGCGAGCCGGGCCTTCGTGGCGTCCTCGCCGGCGTTGACCGAGATCACGGCGACGCGCGTGCCGTAAGACTGGACCACCTTGGCCACTTCCGGCGCTTCTTTGCGACATGGTCCGCACCAAGACGCCCAAAACACCACTACAGCCGGCCGGCCCGCCGCGTGATCCAAGGCAAAGCCCGCCCCATCCAGCGTGGCCACCTCCAGCGCGGGGGCACGCAGGCCCTCGCGGGGCCCCACATCGAGGTCGTCCTCACAACCGGCCAGTGCGAAGGACATCCCCACTGCGACGGCGAGCACGGGAAGCGCGGTGGGCAGCGACCGGCGGAAGCTGGACAGGGTTAGCACAGGAGCACGCTCCTCTTCAGCAGGAGCCCCTCCCACGGCCAGCACCAGTGCGGTGCCGCCAGACATCAGGGCTGCCGACGTGCTCCTGGATATCGCATGGCGCCTGATGCGCCCCCTGCTGTTCCGCCTCGACGCTGAGGAAGCGCATCACCTCGTGATCTCCACGCTGGGCCGTCACTCCCGCATGGCACTGCGGTCCCTGGCTTGGCTCGGACCACAGGTGACCCGCCAGCCGGTCGACATCGGCGCCATCCGCTGGGCATCGCCGGTGGGACTCGCTGCGGGGCTCGACAAGGACGCTCAGGCCTTGCCGCTGTGGGAGGCGCTCGGGTTCGGGGCCATCGAAGTGGGCACCGTCACGCCCCGGCCCCAGCCCGGAAACCCATCACCGCGGCTGTTCCGGTTGGTCCCCGAGCAAACGCTCATCAACCGGATGGGCTTCAACAACGCGGGGGCACAAGCGATGGCCGCCCGGCTGGGCGCATGGGGAGATGCCGGCCTCTGGCCACGGGTGCCGGTCGGCGCCAACATCGGCCGGAACAAGACGACCAGCAACGAGGACGCGACCGATGACTATGTAGCGTCTGTGCACATTCTGAACAAGCTCGTGGACTGGTTCACCGTCAACGTGTCCTCCCCAAACACGCCTGAGCTGCGCGCGTTGCTGGCGCCGGAGCCCTTGGCCCGGTTGCTGGACGGCGTGGTGGAGGCGGCCGCCGGTGTGCCCGTCTGGCTCAAGACCTCCCCGGACTTGACGCCGGACGAGCTCGCCCGCGTGGTGGAGGTCGCGGTCGGGTCGGGCTGTGCTGCCATCGTCGCGACCAACACCACGGTCTCGCGTCCGGCGAACACCGGGCGCCTGGGGGAGTCCGGCGGACTGTCCGGCGGAGCCCTGTGGCCGCTCGCGCGCGCCCGCATCGAACAGACCCTCGCTGCCGCCGATGGTCGCCTTCCCATCGTGGGCGTCGGGGGTGTGGACTCGGTCGAGCGCATGGACACCCTGCGGCAGGCCGGATGTGCGGCGGTCCAAGTGTACTCCGGGCTGATCTTCAAGGGCCCTGGGCTGGCCTCGACGCTCACTCGCCCCCGCCCTGCACTCACGGCCCGGGATCTGAACCGATGAGGGGCCTCCTGCTCGTGGCAATGCTCTGGAATTGCGGTGGACAAACCATTCCCGACCATCTCCGTGTCGATGGGCAGGCCGCCGCCACAAGCCGCCTTCCGCCCACTTCAGCGTCCGAAGCGGTGACACAGCTGGTCGCCCATGACCCCTTTGTGCGCCGCACAGTGGTGCATCCGGCCGAGCACTGGTCGGGCGCCGGAGCCGCCGCGCCGGGCCTGATGGCCTGGTCGGCGCTGGTCGCTCGTGGAGAACCGCAGCCCCAGGCTCTTCGTGCCATCGGCACCACCCATGGCGGCACGCCGGTGGTCGCGGTGGCGCGGGGCCGTCGGCTCCGCCAGCTTGAAGACACCCTCCGGACGGGCACGGGCGAAGCGGCCCAGGTGCAGCTGGCCCTGTTGTGGGGGCCCATCGACCCAGCCCCCAACGCGTCCGCCCCACCGGCGCGATCCCCACTCGCCTGGCTCCACTCCGACAACGCCGTGGAGGACCTGCTCTACGTCGCGGAGCGGGCGGTGCTGCTCGGCTGGCTCGATGGCCCCGAGATCCCCGCTGCCCCGGTGTCGGCCGCCCTCGTTGACGGCCGACACGACCGCTGGATCGACAGCCCCGCTGGCCGCATCATCCGCGCCCGCGCCGCCAATACACGGAGTCCCGAGTCCAGCGCACGGGGGCGAGCGGCCCTCCGTCTGGCAGCCGACCTTGCGCTGGAGGAAGCTGCTGCGGACCGGGACAGCGAACAGAAAGCGATGGCGCTGTCGCGGGACCAAGCCCGCGCCGACCGCGAGCTTGAAGAGACCGAGGACGTCGTGGCGGTGTTGCTGTCTGAAGCCAGGCTCGCGCTGACCGAGGACGCCGGTGACCCGGACTCGGCTGGGCTGGCCTTGGTTGCCCTCCAAGCCGAGCGCCTCCGGGGGACTTGTCCCGATCTGCCTTGCGGGGGCCTGGACATCGATGGGTCACTCGCGGGCGCCCGGTTGTGGTCCGATGCTGCCCACGCCGAAGCCGACGTGTGGCGGCTGATCTCCGCAAAACAGACCCTCGATCGCTTCGAGGTGGCCCATGACCGCCCGGGTGCTGACCGGCTGATCGACTTGATCGCTGATCTCTGGATCGGGGAGCACGACGCCCATCCGACCCTGGCGACCCTCCAGGCCCGGAGCTTCACGCCGGCAGTGGTGTTGGATCTCACCCGGGCCGCGGGGCACCCTGGCGCCACTGAGACCGACGTGCTGATGAGCCTTCTCCGAGAGTTGGTGGCCCAGCGGGCCGGAGCGGTGGCCGACCGAGCGGAGGGTCCCCGCGCCCAGCGGGCTGCCCGCACCCGAGACCGCGCCGCCAAGCCCTGATCTCGCCGGTCATCGAGGGCACCGCAGGCTGAAGCGCAGAAGGCCCGCCCCATCGGGACGCGCCTTCTTCTCTCATCCGCCAGCGAACCGCCAAGCCTATGCGCTGCCCGTACACTCGTGGGTCAGCACCACAATGTCCACCGAGGTCGCACCCATGCAGTCCTCGATCTCCAGCTGGACTTCGATGTCCCGTGAGATCGTGGTGCCGTAGGTTGCACCCTGGGAGGGCACGGTGACCGTGGGGTCCCAGCTGTCTTCGTCCGCCACCGTCGCCGTTCCCGACACGATGGTCCACTCGACCACGTAGACCGCATCACCATCGGGGTCCGAGCTTCCCGTACCGTCGAGGGTGAACTCGTACTCATCACAGGGGGGGCACTCGTAGCCACCTGAGCCGTAGCTCAGCGGCCAACACACTGCCGAGTCGGAGTAGGTCTGATCCTCACCAGCATCCGCCAGCGGGTCGTTGTTGTAGGGACGAGATGCGATGTCCACCGTCAGGTAGCTGGCGGGGCTGTACTCGAAGCCGTTGGTGACCACAAGGGAGAAAACGTAGGTGCCCGCAGCGTCCGGGAGGAACTCCGGGCTGACGTCGGTGGCGGTGTCGATGTCGGCAGTCGTCAGGGACGAGGACGAGGGGGCCGCAACCAGCTCCCACTGGTAGTCCAAGCCCAGGCCGCCGGGATCGGTGGAGCCCGTGCCGTCGAGGTGGAGCGTGTCGCAGAGGAACAGGGACGAGTCGTCCGTGTAGGACGCGACAGCCGTGGGCCAGCAGTACAGGTTGTCCGTGCCGGGCGTGCCCTTGTCCGTGGCCGAGTCCCAGTTGAGGGTGGCCCCACACCAAGCTTCGCCCGAGTCGTTCAGGGTGACGTCGATGTAGCTCGGGTCCAAGTTCATGGACGCGCCAGGGGAGTCCGGGAAGGTGGCCCCGTCGTCCCACTCCACAGTGTCGATGGTCACGCCATCCGCTTCGAGCGTCAGCCCGTCGAACTCATTGTCGAGATCGAAGTCGCTCCACTCGTAGTCGATGCTCAGGTTGCCGTTGAGCACCGGGTTTGCGTTCGCCCCGAGGACGACGTACTCGCCCGGATCCACCACCAGCAGCTCATCGGCCGAAATCATGTGGTAGTCGCCGTCAATGGCCGAGTAGAGCACCAGCCCGTTGAGCATCAGCGCACGGTCCGAGGCGTTGTAGAGCTCGACCCACTCGCCGTCGATGTCCATGACATTGTCGGGGTTGGTCATCAGCTCAGTGATCACGAGGTCGCCGACCGTCCAGTCCCCCTCGTCCACCAAGCCGTCGCAGTCGTTGTCCCGAAGGTCACCATCGACTTCAAAGCTGTCGGGATGGGAATTGGGATCGTCATCGTCGCAGTCCGCGGGGGTCTCGTCGCTGCCGCACGACGTGTAGCCGTCACCGTCGCGATCGAAGCCTTCGTCGATCTCGCCGTCGCCGTCATTGTCCATGCCGTCGCAGATCTCGGTGCCCTGGCAGTCGGGAATGCCGTCGCCATCGTCATCTGGGAAGATCTCGTCGATCTCTCCGTCACCGTCATTGTCGATGCCGTCGCAGTCTTCTTCGTCCACGCAGTCCGCGACGCCATCGCCGTCCGTGTCCGCAAAGGTCTCGTCCGCAACGCCATTGCAGTTGTCGTCGAAGCCATTGCACTGCTCTTCGACGCCTGGGTAGACCTCGCGGTCGTAGTCGTCGCAGTCGCCGGCCGACTCCGTCCATCCATCCCCATCGCGGTCGAGGTCAGATGATGCCTCACGCTCTGGCTCGTTGATTCCGGTGTCGATCTTGTCGATGACATCGCCAATGGTGCAGCTGGAGAGCGCGACCATCGCCAACATCGAGAGACAGGAGGAGCTGAGGATTCGGGGCATCAAGGGCCTCGGGGCGTAAGAGCGGGCACCGGGTGGGGCAGCACGGCGCGGCTGAAAAAGCGGACCAGCGTGGTGTTCTCGAAGACTCCAACCGTCCACTGGTGGAGACCAGGATGCCCACTCAGAGGCATGCGACGGGGGGGCCTTTTGAGAGCCAGCAAGCACGACGGGATCAGTGCTTTGCAGCCAACCATACAGCGACATCGACAACAATTCAATCCCCGCTGACATCTCCGTCAGTGCCCGGGCGGATCTTTCACCCTGCGGGCCCTCCCCCAACACAGCTTGAGAGATCTTCCTTGCTTCCCGGTGAGGCGGCGTTAGAACGCGGAGGCTTTTGGGGGGCCTCCAACACCCTCCAGCGTCCGGTCGACCGACCCTGTCCCTTTGAGGACAAGACGGCCACCCGACACAAGCACTGTGCGGGAGTAGCTCAGTTGGTAGAGCACCAGCTTGCCATGCTGGATGTCGCGGGTTCGAATCCCGTCTCCCGCTCCACTTTGCTGGCTCTTCGAGTCAGCCAGTTCCACCTTCACCGTCTTGAGCAGACAACGAAGGATGATGGAACACCGGTCGCTTCGGCGGCCAACACCGCAGGACAGCCTGCGGGAGTAGCTCAGTTGGTAGAGCACCAGCTTGCCATGCTGGATGTCGCGGGTTCGAATCCCGTCTCCCGCTCCAATTTCAACGCCGCCTTGACTCTTTGTCAGGGCGGCGTTTTTGGTTCTTGCGGTGGCCCAAGTCCTGCGGAGGAGAGCGAGGTGGACGAGGCCCCCTCGCTCAGGCTGCCCGACCATCCACGAAGCGGCGCCCCTTCCACGACACCTCAACCCTCAGCATCGAGCGGAGGATGATGGCCACCAGCACCACATTTGCGAAGGGGTGCACCCAAGCCATGGCGCCGCTGCGGCCATCAAAGCGCTCGATCCGGTACCGAAACACCGCCTGAAGCCCACAGATCCCGGCCAGCCAGATCAGCCACGGCCAGCCCGGCACGGTCCAGCTGAGCACCAAGCGGCCGATCAACCCGCCCACCAGCGCCAAGTAAGGGGACAAGGTCCCAACCAGGACGAACAGGACCGCGGCCATGCCCAGGAGCGGTCGGCGGCCCATGCCTTCATAGAGGTTCTTGGCATACCCGTAGAAGATCTCATGGAAGCTGCGGTAGAGCCGCACACGAAAGGCCCAGGGCGCCGAGTAGAGCCCAGTACCGTAGCCACGCCGCTTAATGGCCTCTGCGAGGCGCACATCGTCCAGGATCTGCCCCTTCACTGCACCGTGACCATCCACAGACTCGTAGGCCGCGCGCTCGACGAGGATGAGCTGGCCGTTGGCGAAGGCTTCTTGGCGACCCCGGGTGTTCACGCGATCCAGATCGGTCGCACCGCGGATGAACCAGCCGACCGTGGGAATAAGGGCGCGCTCCCAAAAAGACACCAGCTCCCAAGTGCCGAAGGCGCTCACCAAGCCCAGGTTGCGCTCCTGTTGGGCGCCCACGAGCGCACGCACGGTGGCCGAGTGGATGCGGACGTCGGCGTCCACGAACAACAGCAGATCACCACTGGCTTCACCGGCCGCGCGGCGACAGGCCCAGGCCTTGCCCGACCAGCCCTGTGGGCGCTCGGTGCCCTTCACCACGTGCAGTCGAGGATCGCCCGCTCCCGCGGCAAGTGCCGCCTCCGCCGTGCCATCGTCGCTGCCATCGTCGACCACCACCAGCTCCAGCGAGGGCCAGTCCGAGTCCAGGCACCGGCGCACACACTCGCCAATGTTCAGCACCTCATTTCGTGCCGGCACCAGAATGCTGACTTTGGGCCAGCTGACCACGTCGTCCCCCTTGGGGCCATCCCCTGGACGCAGCCGCCACCGCTCTCCGTACCGGGGCACGCCGACCGTGAGCGCGCCCCACATCAGCGTCAGCAACGCCAAGAAGGCACCGCCGATCAAGATGGAGAGTCCTGGTTCACCCCAGATCAACATGGGCCCATCCGACAAGTTTGGGTCACGAGCGGGTGCCCACAGCGACCAAGCCGCCGTCGGACACGGTGTGCAGCCCACGGGCATCCGCGTCGACCCGGCGCACCACCTGGGCGGTGTCGGCGACGATCTGCAGATCTGGGGGCAAGCATCGTCCAGGAGCCACGCGGACCCCGGCGCCCACGAGCGTGCGGGCGCCCACGCCCACGCCGAGCAAGCCCAGCGGTGCGGCTTCGAGGCGGTCGCCCACCTTCACGCGAAGCACTTGGTCAAAGGACTGGTCGAAAAGCTGGGCCCCCCGCTTCACGGCCGAGCGTTGACCGAGAACAGCCAGCTGCACGTCACCACCGTTCATCGACCGGTCGCACATCACGCTGAATTTCGCGAGGGCCAGCCGCTGAACTTGTGCGCCCCGCCCCAGCACACAGCCCTCCACAATGGAGAGGGGCTCGACGCTGGCGCCATCGGAGATCACACATCCGCGCACCACCGCGTTCGCCCCAATCTCGACGTCATCACCGATCCAGCTCGCCTCAACGACTGCGCTGGGATGGATTGTGCAGCCCTTGCCAATCCGGACGTACTGCGCGGCGATCCGACCGGGCTGGAGGGAGCGGGCACGCAAGACGGCCCAGAACAAGCGCCAGCCGAGGCTGACCACATTGTTGCCGCCGAGGGTGCGATACAGCCACGGTCCTAGCCCGAGCAGGTTCGCCCAGAGCAGCTGGGTCCAGTGGCCGACCGGCAGCACCAAGCGCTCGGTCAGGGGCAGCTCCAACACGTCCGCGGCGAACTGCCCCGGCGCCAGAGGGAACTCCATCAAGCGTTCCTGGGCGGGCATCTCGCGGGGCGCCACTTGGCGGACTCGCGCCAAAGTCGCCTCGCCGCCGGCCGCCAGAAAGACCAACAGGGGCTCATCGTGGCCATAGGCAAGCTGGAGCGCGAGGTTGCCAGCCCGACCATCCGCTTGCCAGTAGAAGTCGTCCACACCCTTGCCATCACCGATGGCTTCGAGCATCGCCGCGACGGCCGCCGGGGTGACCGCCACGTCCTCCCGTAGGAGGAGGCAAGGACCGCAACCAAGATCCTCGAATGCACCGATCTTTAGACCATTCTCGACAAAAGCACGATCTTGGCGCTCGCCCAGGGGGAGGCCAAGCCAGGGCAAGGACTCGACTGGGCCCTCGAGCCCCTCAAGGGGACGGGGGGACGGGAATCGGGCGCACTGGAAGGACAAGGACACGTCGGCTCAACCATGGAAGGCGACAGGGGGGACCCAGGCGGGCGCCCCAGTCCGGCGGGGACGGCAGCGCTGAAACCCAGCGGCAAGCGGGGGCGAGCGCACTATCGAGGTTCAGTACAGCTTGTGTACGGTGACCTCGCGGGCGTGGGGTCCGGACACCGCGGCGGTGGGCTCGGACGACAGCGCGGGGAACGCACGCTGGATGGCCCGAGCGGCCGCATCGTGCATGTCAGGACGGGCCCCGGGATCAAGGTGGATGACGACGTAGCGCACCTGCAGGGCACGCGCAGTCTTGCCGAGCGACCGGGCAAAGGCGGTCTGGTCCTTCGACGTGGAGAGGTCTCCACTGGCGCGCTCCAGCTCGGCGAGGGCCTTGCGCCAGAACTTCTGGCCGGCGGCATTATTGGGGAAGTTGAGCGTGGCCGCAAGAGCGTGGTGGTGGGCAGTCTGCTCATGGAGATACGCCCGGCCCCCGACAACGGGGAAGTTGACGACGGCGCCAGCAGGCTCATGGGCGAGGGCCAGAATTGCTGGATGGACACGGCCGTCGCTCAGGGCCAGCCCGTCCCGCATGGGCGAGAGCGTGCGCCCTTCCACCAGCACCAACAGCGGCATCACCCACAGCCACCGACGACGGGAGAGGCTCGCGCCGCCCAAGACCGCCAACACCAGCGCGGGGCCTTGGGCGAGGCGCCACACGAGGGACAAGCTGGAGAAGCCGGGCACGTGCTCGACCAGGAAGTAGGGCAACGGCAGGGCGCGGTCGTCTGCGAACACGACGGCAGCGCCATCTTGGACCCAGACCGGCCCCAGTGCGAGCAGTCCGAGAGAGAGGGCACCCGCCCACAGCGCCCAGCGGCGAGGCCCGCGCACCAGCGCGAAGAGTGCGACCCCGAGCACGACATAGCCAAAGTAGGCCGTGTGGATGAAGGTCTCGCCATACCGGCTGATCTCGGCGAAGTCCGGGGAGCGGAAGTCACCTCCGACGAGCATCGTCCAAGGGTCTGCAGCGCCCGTCGAGCGACGGACCATGGCCAGCTCACCCGGGGACTTGATGCCCACCAAGTTGCCGGGGCGAGTCGCGAAGCCGTGCTGCAGAAGCGCCACAGGAACAGACAAGACGAGTCCGAGGCTCAGCGGAGCGAGGCGGCGGGCTCGGTCCGTCCATCGGGCGCCTGACGGGGCATCCAAGGCGAGCATCCCGGCGAGAACAAAGGCAACCACGGCACTGTAGGCACTTGCGACGGTCGCGAGGAACAAGGCCGCTCCCGCAAGCCAGACCCGTCGCTGGCCAGGACGCTGTTGGGCACGCCAACACGCCCAGACCGCCAGGATTGCGGGGGCCCAAGCCGTGGACTCCGAGGTGCCGTTGTGCACGCCCGCAAGCAGCACCGGGGCGCTTGCAACGGCGACGCCCGCAAACAGCGGTCCAGGGAGCCAGATGGAGGGGCTGTCCCCCGCCGCCGCTCGGCTCAGGTCCCAACAAAAGCCGTGGGCCACCACCCCAGCCGAGGCGATGCGGCCCAAGACCAACAGGCCAAAGGCGGCCTCCAGACCCACAAGTGGGACGAAGGGGACGCTCACAAGGGCCCCCAGAGGGTCCGCCACCAGCAGCTCACCACCTTCGGGATGGTTCAGCTGGTCCGCGATCCAGGGCAGCTGCCCTTGAAGGACTGCATCGACCGCGAACCAGATGGACCAGAGGCTGTTCCAGAGATCAGATCGCGGCGAACCAGGCACCGCGTGCCCCAGCTGCGGCACGAGTGGCCACGTCAAGAAGGCCGCGAGCAGTCCATAGACGACGACGACGCCCACCACCGAACCGAGCAGCCGAGCCCCCTCGACGGGCACGCCACGGGGCGACGGGACGGGACCTGAAGCCCGGTGCACAAGCGAAGGAGCGTGGGGTGGAGCATCGGACACGGTGCGCTCTGCCGACAAGGGGACGGGGTGCGGCGGCCCAACTGTAGCGGAGGTGTCAGCACGCAGCGGACGACGGCACCCGGCCCAGGCGTCCATGCGCTGACCTGCGCGGCTGCCCGCCCGCCGCCCAGCGAGCGCTACAATCCCCCACGCATCGCGCCACAGGGCGCCCATGACCCCTGGAGTTCCCATGAACCGCATCGCCACTCACACCACCATCGCGCTGTTCGCGTGCCTGCTGTGCCCCACCGCATGGGCCGGACGGAAGGACAAAAAGCAGCCCGATGTGGCCAGTGAAGCTCCGACTGCACAGGTCCCGAACACCCCCGCGGACGGCCCCAGCGTGAAATTCGGTGGGCAGCTCATGAAGATCGAGCTGACCAACTTCCGGCCCGGGGACGGCGGCGGGGCGAAGTTCGTCTACAGCTCTCTCAAGTTCGCCCCGGACAACACGTGGCAGGCGGAGGCCTACGTCGAGATCGATGACGAGAAGATGGAGTGCATTGAGAAGGGTGGGTGGACCATGGAGCCGGCGGAGTCGGAAAAGATCGCCGTGGTCGCATGGAAGGTCGAGACCACGGACTGCGCCGGGCGGGACGCGGGATCCGAGCTGCGGGCACGGCTCACCCTCGCCAAGGACGGCTCGGTGAAGACGGAGTGGCGCTGACCCTCAGATTGGAGCGCGCACCTCGACCAGACTTCGGGCTGCCCGCATGCCGTCAAGGGCCGCACTGACGATGCCGCCGGCGTAGCCAGCCCCCTCCCCCACTGGCAGCAGCCCCGGTAGTGTCGGCGACTGGAAGTCATCCCCGCGGGCGAAGCGGACTGGCGCGGTCGTGCGGGTCTCGGGGGCAATGAGAATGCCGTCTGGACCAGCAAACCCGTCGATTCGGGCATCAAAGTGGTGAAGCGCTGCCGTCAGGCCCTCAATGAGTGCCGGGGGAAGGACCGCGCGGAGATCAGCGGGCGTGGTGCCCAGCGTGTAGCTGGTGCGGGGCAGGTCGGTGCTGGTGCGGCCACGGAGCAGGTCGGTCACCCGCTGAGCGGGGGCCTTGAAGTCGCCCCCACCGGCCGTGAACGCCGCCGCCTCGATGGCATCCTGGTACCGCACGCCCGCCAGCGGATCGGTGCCCGGATAGTCCTCTGGCAGCACCTCCACAATGACGGCGCTGTTCGCCCACCACGCCTGGCGCTTGGAGTAGCTCATGCCGTTGACGACCACCCGACCGGGGTGGTTGGTCGCTCCGACGACGGTGCCACCGGGACACATGCAAAACGTGTGGGCGGGGCGGACCGCCGGCTGGCCCCGACGGGGACGCGGCCGAGAGCTGAGGCGGTAGGACGCTGGCGGCAGCTCTCCCCGGGGCTCACCGTATCGAGCAAGGTCCACGAGCTTCTGGGGATGCTCCACCCGGGCGCCAATGTGAATGGGTCGTTGCTCGGCCTGGGCGCCGGCGTCGAGCATCAGCTGCCACGTGTCGCGGGCGCTGTGGCCGGTGGCCATCATCACGCTGCCGCCGAGGAGCTCTTCGCCATCCGCCAACCGGACGCCAACACACTGACCGTTCTGGACGATGAGCTGGTCGACACACGCATGAAAGCGCACTTCCACACCCAGCTCGACCAGGCGGGCCCGCAGCCGAGGAAGTAGGGCACGAATGCGGTCCGTGCCCAAGTGGGCCCAGCCCTCTTCGAGGATCTCCGGGTCGGCGCCCATGTCGACGAGGCGTTGGAAGATCCAGCCGAGCTCACCATCCCGCCGACGGGTGTAGATCTTGCCGTCGGAGAAGGCCCCCGCCCCCCCCTCTCCAAACACTACATTGGACTCGGGGTTCAGCTCGGCATGGCGCCAGAACCGCCGGACGTCGTGGTGGCGGGTCTCCACCGGACCGCCACGCTCCAAGAGGACCGCGGGCGCGCCGCACTCACCTAGGTACAGCGCGGCAAACAGCCCGGCCGGCCCCGCACCCACAATGATGGGACGGGAGCCCGCAGGCCACACCCGGCGAATGATCGGGGCCAGCTCCCGAGAGAATCGCCGCTTGTCGCGCTGCACATAGAGCCGGACGCCGTGGATGCTTCGGTCCAGAACGGCTTGTTCATCCACACCATCAGCAAGCTCAACCCGGTAGTTGGCCAGCCAGACCGGCGGTCGGCGGCGACCATCCACCGAGCGCTTCAACAGTTCAATGCTGGCGATCTGGGGCACGGAGAGGCCCAACCGGTCCGCAACGAGCGGCAAGGGATCGGCTTCTTTGCCGTCCCAGACGACGTTCGCGACGAGCAAGGCCATAGTGGGGTCCTTTCGATAGCGCCCGGTGATCAGGCCGCTGGCGCATATCCGCAGTGGGCCACCGACACCGGACCAGAACTGTCCGGATTGCAAGGAATCCTGCCATCGGCCAGCAACGAGGTCTGTGTTACGCCCGCACGCCAGCCACGGGTACCCGTGAGCAACAGATTCAACGCGCGGCCACCGATCCCACCAGGCCCCCGCCCCCGGACCTTCCAGCGGACGCTGGGCGGCACCGCGCAAAAAGCCCAACGAAGTTGAGGAGGACACCATGGCCATTCGTGTTGCATTGAACGGTTTCGGCAGGATCGGCCGTTGTGTGCTGCGTGCATCCTGGGGTGCCGAAGACATCGAGATCGTCCACATCAACGACCTCACGAACGACAAGATGCTGGCTCACTTGCTGGCCTTTGACAGCGTGCACGGTCGCTTCAACCACGCGGTCGAAGCCGTCGACGGGGGCATCTCCATCGACGGCAAGGTCATCCCGACCTCCGCCGAGCGCGATCCCGCGAAGCTGCCCTGGAAGGCCCGCGACGTCGACGTAGTGCTGGAGTGCACTGGCATCTTCCGCACCCGCCCCAAGGCCTCGCTCCACCTCGAAGCCGGTGCGCGCAAGGTCATCATCAGCGCCCCGGCGGTCGACCCCGACTACACCGTGGTGCTGGGCGTCAACGACGATGGACTCAAGGCGAGCCATCGCATTGTGTCGAATGCGTCGTGCACGACCAACTGCCTCGCCCCCGTGGCGAAGGTCCTGCATGAGAGCTTCGGTATCGCGACCGGCTTGGTCACCACGGTCCACAGCTACACGATGGACCAGCAGCTGCTCGACGCGCCCCACAAGGACTTCCGTCGGGCACGGGCCGCCGCCGTCAACATTGTGCCGACCTCGACGGGCGCCGCCGCTGCGGTTGGCCTTGTGCTGCCGGAGCTGAATGGTCGCCTCAACGGCATGGCCATCCGGGTGCCCACGCCCAATGTCAGCCTCATCGATCTGGTGTTCAACTCTGAGCGCCCGATGAGCGTCGAAGCGATCAACAACGCTCTCGAAGCAGCCGCAGCAGAAGGCCCGCTCAAGGGCATTCTCGAGGCTTCCTGGGGCGAGCTGGTGTCCAGCGATGTGGTGGGCAATCCCCACTCGTCGGTGGCGGACTTGCCGCTCACCCAGGTCATGGGTGACCGCACTGCCAAGGTGCTGAGCTGGTACGACAACGAGTGGGGCTTCTCAAGCCGCATGGTCGACCTGGTACGCAAGGTCGGCAACCTGGGTGCCGAATGAGCGTGGCGACCATCGAAGACGTCGTCCGACCGGGCGACGCCGTGCTTCTTCGCGTCGACTTCAATGTGCCGCTGGACGGTCGTGAGATCACCGACGACACCCGAATCCGCGCCGCGCTGCCGACCATCCACGCCCTGCGCGAGCGGGGCTGCCGCATCGTGATCTGCAGCCACCTCGGTCGACCGAAGGGCAAGCGGGTCGGCAAGCTCTCGCTGGAGCCGGCTGCCGCACGCCTGGCAGCACTGCTCGATGACGAGCTGATGTTCAGCCCCGACACTGTGGGTGAAGGGGTCGAACAGCTCGCCCGGGAGCTGCCCGAGGGCGGCATCCTGGTGATCGAAAACTTGCGGTTCGAGCCTGGCGAGAAGCAAAACGATGACAGCTTCGCGATGGCGCTCGGCCGTCTCGGGCGGGTGTTCATCAACGACGCATTCGGCGCCATGCACCGCGAGCACGCATCCATCACGGGCGTCACCCGTCACATGGAAGAGTCGGCTGTGGGGCTGCTCGTCCAGCGGGAAGTTGAAGCGCTGGACAAGCTGTTGAGCGGTGCAGCACGCCCCTTCATCGGCATCTTGGGGGGCTCAAAGGTCTCCGACAAGATCCCGGTGCTGGAAGCCCTGGCCCGTCGTTGCGACCGCATCCTCGTGGGCGGCGCGATGGCGTACACCTTCATGGCTGCCGACAAACAGCCCGTGGGCAAGTCGCGGGTGGAAGAAGACCGCTTCCGGCATGCCCTGCGGTTGATGGAGCGATGCACCGAGCGCGGCGTCGAGCTGTCGTTGCCCTCGGACCACATCGTCGCAACCGAGCTGTCCGAAGACGCCGTCGCACAGCCGGTGTTGACCATTCCGTCTGACCAGATGGGCTTGGACATTGGCCCGGAGACCGTGGCCAGCTGGCGCGAGACCATTGCAAAGGCAGGGACCATCTTCTGGAACGGCCCGATGGGTGTGTTCGAGATGGCCGCGTTCTCCGCCGGCACCGAGGCCATTGCCCGGGCAGTGGCCGACAGCGACGCCTACAGTGTGGTTGGGGGCGGAGATTCCGCTGCGGCCATTGCCAAGTACGAGCTTGGCGACAAGATCAGCCATGTCTCGACTGGCGGTGGCGCATCCCTCACGTACCTGGAAGGCAAGTCGCTCCCGGGTCTGATCGCCATTCAGCGCGCCCGCTCCTGAGGATACCCATGGCTCGTCGCCCCTTCATTGCTGGAAACTGGAAGATGAACCTCGGACCGGAGGCCGCCGACACACTGGCGAGGGCCCTCAAGTCGAAGCTCATCGATCAGACTTCAGTCGACATGGCGGTCTTTCCGCCGTTCACCAGCCTCCACCCCGTCATCGGCCGCCTGCAACGCACCGGCGTCGAAGTGGGCGGGCAGGACCTGCATGCCGCCACCAATGGGGCCTTCACGGGCGCGATTGCCGGCGAGATGCTGAGAGAGCTGGGCTGCACGCGGGTCCTCGTCGGACACAGCGAACGACGGGCCGTCTTCGGCGACACGGACGACATGGTCCGGGCCAAAGCGGACGCCGCATGGCGTGCGGGGCTCCTGCCGATCCTCTGCATTGGAGAGACCCGGCCCGAGCGCGAGGCCGGCACCGCCGAAGCGGTGGTGGAGCGGCAGCTGGGCAGCGCACTGCTCGGCCGCCCTGCAGACCAGGTGGGCACGGTCACCCTTGCGTACGAACCGGTCTGGGCCATCGGTACGGGGCTCACCGCAAGCCCAAGCCAAGCCCAAGCCATGCATGCCCACATCCGAAGCTGGCTTCGTGCTCACTTCCCGGCATTCGTGGCGGACGAAGTTCGAATTCAGTACGGCGGCAGCGTCAAGTCAGGCAACGCGGCGGCACTGCTGGCAGAACCCGACATCGACGGGGCCCTGGTGGGCGGCGCCAGCCTGAACGTGGATAGCTTCGCCGCAATCGTGGATGCCGCCGCGGCTTCCCGTTAGCGACCCGGCTCGGCCATCCTCGCGATCGGCCAAATTTCTCGGAGAGCAGAATGATTGTCTTCCTCACCACGCTGCACATCATGTTGTGCTTCGCGCTCATCTTGGTGATCCTGCTGCAGCCCGGCAAAGAGGGCGCTGCAGTCTTCGGCGGCGGCGGCGGCGGCAACCAGATGTACGGTCCGCGCGGCCAGGCGAACTTGCTCACCAAGGTGACCACCACTGGCGCCGCGATGTTCATGTTCACCAGCATCTCGCTGGCTTGGTTCAGCAATGAAGGCTCCGCTGGCGGATCCGAAGTGGAAGACGCCATCGAACGCCAAGCGGCCAAGAACAACTTCAAGCGGACGTCCGCCACCAGCGCCAACATCCGCGTGGGGGAAGCCGGTGCCGGCAACGGAACCGCCGCGCCAGCTCCGGTTGCACCAGTGACCCCGGCCCCCGCAAAGACGCCGTCCACGGACGAAGCGCCCCCCACAACCGAGGTGCCACCCACGGTTGAGCCCGCCGTGCCCAGCGAAGTGTCTCCGGACAAAAAGGCAGCGCCCACGCCCTGACCGGCGACGGCCCGAGTCCCATGACCGACCAGGCAGGCTGTCCTTCAGCCTGCCTTTTCTGTGCGCCACTGACACGTCGTCGGCGCCTGACACTCACCCCACAGGTTCATGCGGTGGGAAGTGATTCGAAGTCCACGGTCCGCTGCCACTTCCGCCTGTCGACGCTCGATCTCATCATCCTCAAACTCGAAGATGTGGCCGCAGATGGTGCAGATCAAGTGGTCATGGTGGTCATTGTCCAGGTCGGCAACTTCGAACCGTGTCTGGCCATCGCCAAACTGCCGCTCGTGGGCAATGCCGGCGGCCACAAACACCTTCATGGTGCGGTACACCGTGGCATAGCCGACACCCGGACGCCGCTCCAAGACACGAACCAGCAGCTCATCCAGAGAGACGTGGCCCGCGCGATCCAGGAACGCATCCAGGATCGCTGCGCGTTGACCAGTCTGCTTGAGGCCCTCAGCGGTCATGTGGGCGGCCAACTGAGCGACCAAATCCTCGCGACTGCCCATCAATCACACCCCTCAAAAAGAAAACCCGTCACCCGCGAAGTGCAGGTAACGGGCCTCTTGGATTGTTGAACCTCAGATGAGGAACAATCACTCTTCGCCGGAGTCAACCTCGTCCGCAAACTCTGCAAGAGCAAGCGCAGGACCGGAGTTGCCCACGAGCTCAATCAAAGCCATCGGTGCGTTGTCACCCGGACGGAAGCCGGCCTTCACGATCCGAGTGTAGCCACCCGGACGCTCCTTGAAGCGCTCAGCATAGTCGTTGAAGACCATGTGGAGCGCGTCGCGGTCGTGAATCAGACGACGAGCGCGACGAATATTGTGAACCCGCTTGGCCGTTGCATCAGCCAACTCATCCTCGCTCAACCCCTCGAGCGCGCTGGGGGGAACCCGCTTGCCCATGGTGATCACGCGGTCGGCAAGCCGACGCAGTTCCTTGGCCTTTGCCTCAGTGGTCTTGATCCGACCATGAAGCATCAAGGAAGTGACCATGTTTCGAAACATGGACTTGCGGTGAGAGCTGTCGCGACCGAGTCGCCGCCCCGACTTCATGTGGCGCATGAAAAGTCTCCTCGGTGTCCAACCTGGCGCTCAAGCGCCGAGGCGGACCGAACTCAATTGTTGATCCCGGCCTTCTGAAAGTCCGGGAGGCGCATGCCGAGGGAGAGGTCGAGTTCGGAGAGAATCTCCTTGATCTCGCTCAGCGACTTGCGGCCGAAATTCTTGGTCTTGAGCATCTCCGCTTCGGAGCGCTGGACCAGTTGCCAGATGTATTCGATACCGGCGTTCTGCAAGCAATTGGCCGAGCGAACAGAGAGTTCGAGCTCGTCCACGCGCTTGTTGAGGAAGGGATTCGGCGGGGGCTCTTTGGCCCGACGGGAATCATCCTCAGGAACGGCTTCCTGGGCAAAGTTGGCGAAGATGAAGAGCTGCTCCTTCACGATCTTGGCGGAGTAGCCGACTGCCTCACGAGGAGTCAGGCTGCCATCCGTCCAAACATCGAGCACAAGCTGCTCATACGAGCGGTCATCGCCCACGCGTGCGGGGAGCACGTTGTACCGGACCTTCCGAACAGGGCTGTGGAGCGCGTCGACCGGGATTGTCCCGATCGGAAGGCCCGCAACCTTCTTCATCGTCCCCGGAACATAGCCACGCCCGAGCTCCACAGTGACCTCACCGTAGAACCGAACAGGCTGCGTGAGCGTCGCAACGATCTGGTCCGGGTTCAGCACCACGATGTCTGCGTCGAAGCGCAGATCAGCAGCACGAACCTCGACAACTTCACCAGCCACGCCCTGTACATCAACCGTGCCGTGGACCGGCTCAGTCGAACGACAACGGACGCGAACGGACTTGAAGTTGAGGACGATGTCGGTGACATCCTCCACCACACCGGGCATCGCCGAGAACTCGTGCTGGACGCCTTCGAGTCGAACAGACGTGATGGCCGCACCCTGAAGGCTGCTCATCAACACCCGCCGAAGCGAATTCCCCAACGTCGTGCCGAAGCCAGCCTCGAGAGGCCGGAGCACAAAACGCCCGAAACGATCTGTAGAATTCGGCTCCATCTCCAAAGCCCGAGGCTTCAGAAGTGGCTTCCAATTTACGACCTGGCTGCTTTCCACGAATCCTCCAGCCGAAGTTTCTGCCCACAAAAAGCAGGCTCCACACTTCAGACCGACTCACAATCTCACCACGCGACGCGCCAGAATCGGCGAGAAGCAAACGGACGACCACCCTCAGACGCGACGGCGCTTCGGGGGGCGACAGCCGTTGTGGGCGATGGGGGTCACGTCACGGATGTGCGTGATCTTCAAACCGGAGTTGGCGATGGCACGCAACGCTGACTCACGACCTGCACCCGGGCCCTTGACATTCACACCCACGGCCTTCATGCCGTGGTCCATCGCCTTGCGAGCCGCTTCTTCTGCGACAAGCTGTGCCGCAAAAGGGGTGGACTTGCGAGAGCCCTTGAACCCGCGGACACCAGCACTGCACCACGAGACGGTGTTGCCGTTCGGGTCAGTGATGTTGACAATGGTGTTGTTGAAGGTCGCCTGAATGTGGACGATACCGGTTGGGATGTTCTTCTTCACGCGGCGTACAGCGCCGCGACGAGGTCCAGCCATTGTGTTCTCCCTCGTGGCTTAGCGCCGACGCGTGACGGGACGACGGGGTCCCTTGCGCGTGCGAGCATTGGTGTGGGTGCGCTGTCCGCGAACGGGAAGGCCACGCTTGTGGCGCAGTCCGCGGTAGCAGTTGATGTCGATAAGACGCTTCACGTTCATCGCGACCTCCTTGCGAAGGTCTCCCTCAACCTGATGGGAACGCTGGATGACGTCGCGAATCGCGGCGACCTCCACTTCGCTCAGGTCCTGAGTACGGATGTTGTGAGCGACATTCGCATCGTCCAGAATGGTCCGCGCAATGTTGCGGCCAATTCCGTAGATGTAGGTCAACGCGATGTCGATGCGCTTGTTCCTGGGCAGATCAACGCCCTCAATACGAGCCATTGTTTACCCCTGCCTCTGCTTGTGCTTCGGATTTTCGCAAAGCACGCGAACCACACCACGACGCCGCACAATGCGGCACTTGTCACAGATGCGGCGGACCGATGCCCGAACCTTCATTTCATCACCTCGCCGGCATAGCCGGTTCAACGGTTGGTATGTTTGGTGAGCGCACGCACAAAGCGCCCACAACCCGCCGCGATTAATCGTCGAAAGACACGGCGTCAAAGACGTTTGTGGTCAGCTGACAGCCGCAACCACATCATTCCGCACATCGGCAATCGGCCGATCTGCGTCAACATCGACTACTGGCACACGCTCACGCAACCAGTCCAGCACTGGCGCCGTCTGAACGTGGTATGCCTCAATCCGCTTCTTCACGGTTTCGACACTGTCATCGTCACGCTGAACCACCAGTCCACCGCACCGATCACAGACATCGACAACCGCCGGAGGGTTGTGGTCCACATGGTAGGTCCCCCCACAGCTGCTGCAGGTGCGGCGGCCCGACAGGCGACCCACGACCACGTCGTCCGCTACAACCAGATTGACAGCGACACCGACCTCTCGGCCGTTCGCAACAAGCCAGTCGACAAGCAGCTCAGCCTGGCGGACCGTTCGTGGAAACCCATCGAACAACACGCCGGACTTGGCATCCTCGTCACCCAGCCGGCTGGTCACGATGCGGACAACCACGTCGTCGGGAACCAATCCACCGCCTGCCATGAACTTCTTGGCCAAGAGCCCGAGCTCTGTGCCCTCACGCAGGTGCTTGCGGAAAATGTCGCCTGTCGACAGATGCAGTGCGCCACAAGCATCAACCACGGCTGATGCCTGGGTGCCCTTTCCGGCGCCAGGAGGCCCAAACAGAATGACGTCCATCAGAATCTTCCTCAGACCGAGCCGAGAGGACGGCGACGGCCACGGCCCCTGTCCGACTGTGAGCCCATCAGCCCGTCATAGTGCCGCGTGAGAAGATGCCCTTCAATCTGGCCCACTGTGTCCAGGGACACACCGACCACAATCAGCAGGCCGGTGCCACCGAAGAAGAAGGGCAGGCCTTTCATTGAAATCAGCACTGTCGGCAAAATACAGACTGCAGCCAAGTAGACCGATCCACCAGCCGTGAGGCGGGTCAAGATCCGGTCCAGATAGTCCGCAGTCTGCTTGCCAGGCCGAATGCCTGGCACGTAGCCACCATGCTTGCGCAGGTTGTCCGCGACATCCACCGGGTTGAAGGTCACCGCGGTGTAGAAATACGCGAAGAAGATGATGAGGCCAACATAGGTGAGGTTGTACACCCAAGTTCCCGGCGTGAACGCCGCTGACAGCGCCGCGAAGATCGGATGGGAGTACACCATCGAGACCGTGGCAGGGAACATCATCATCGACGAGGCAAAGATCGGGGGAATAACGCCCGCGACGTTGACCTTGAGCGGCAGATGGGTCGATTGGCCACCGTACACCTTCTGACCAACCACACGCTTCGCATACTGAATCGGAATGCGACGTTGGCCACGCTCGATGAACACAATCGCCATGACCACAAGAATCATGAAGGCGACCAGAAGCACAGTCTCAAGGAGGTTGAGCTCCCCGATCTGAACCTTGGACACCAAGTTCATCACAGCGCTGGGAAGCCCAGCGATGATCCCGCAGGTGATGATCAGCGAAGCACCGTTGCCCACACCGCGATCCGTGATCTGCTCACCGAGCCACATCACGAAGCACGAGCCAGCAGTCATGGTGATCATCGTCAAAAGGCGGAACGACCAGCCGCCCTCGATGACCACATCTGACCCACCGAGCGTCTTCATCTGCTCAAGGCTAATCGACATCGCCAACGACTGAACCAAGGCAATGCCGATGGTCAGATAGCGGGTGTACTGGTTGATCTTCTTCTGACCAGCTTGCCCTTCACTCTTCAACCGCTCGATCTGCGGCATGATCACCTGACCAAGCTGCATGATGATCGATGCGCTGATGTACGGCATGATGCCCAGGACGAAGACGCTGAACTGACTCAACGCTCCACCACTGAACATGTCGTACAGGCCCAGCAAGCTGCCCTGGTTGGAAGCAAAGAAATCCCCGAGCGCGACGCGGTTGACGCCAGGCGCGGGGATAAAGATTCCAAGCCGATAGACAGCGAGCATTGCCAAGGTGAAGAGAATCCGATTCCGAAGATCCGGAATCTTCATCATATTGGCAATGGCTTCGACCACTTCAGATTCCTTCGACCGTACCGCCAGCGGCGGCGATCTTCTCAGCGGCAGACTTCGTCACGGCACAACCACGAACGGTCAGTGCAATCGCAACTTCGCCATTGCCAAGCACCTTAATCCCGTGCTTACCAACTTGGCTCACGAGACCGCGCTCCTTCAACGAAGCCACATCCACGACGTCACCAGCCTCGAAGCGAGCCGCAATGCGGTCGAGACGAACCTCAGTGAAATCCTTACGGAAGTGGTTCTTGAAGCCACGCTTCGGCAGGCGGCGGCTCAGGGGCATCTGACCGCCCTCAAAACCACGACGCACCTTGCTGCGTGCACGCTGGCCCTTCTGGCCCCGACCGGCAGTCTTGCCTTTGCCGGACCCTTCGCCGCGCCCGACCCGCTTGCGGGGGCGCTGGGACCCCTCGGCGGGCTTCAGGTTGCTCAATTCATTGGACATTGTTCTTCCTTGACGACCACACAGGTCAAGCGGCGACTTCGTCGACGTCAACCAGGTGGAGGACCTTCTTGATCATCCCGCGGACAGCGGGGGTATTTTCCAACACCCGCGTCTGGTTCGGACGACGGAGACCGAGACCAAAAACGGTTGCCCGCTGGCGCTCGGTGGAGCCGATCAGGCTCCTACGAAGAGTGACTCGAAGCTTGCTCACGATCCCTCCAGGCGTCAACCGTGATTGGCGACGGATGCGCCCCAAACCTGGGCGCCGACGTTGTAGTCGCCCATCAGCTGGTCGACAGACTTGCCAACCCGCACCGCGTACTGCTCAGGCGACTCAAGACGCGACAGCGCGTCCATCACAGCCTTCGTGACATTGTGGGGATTGTTGCTACCGATCACCTTGGTGAGGACATTGTGGTAGCCAGCGGCATCGAGCACAGCGCGCACGGTTGCACCGGCAATGACGCCAGTACCCGGGCTAGCTGGGCGCAAAAACACGCTCGCGGCACCAAAACGGCCGACAACGGTATGCGGAACGGTCTGATCGACAATCGGCACTTCAACAAGCTTGCGACGAGCGCGCTCAGTTGCCTTGCGGATTGCTTCTGGAACCTCATTGGCCTTGCCATGGCCCACACTGACTCGACCCTCACCGTCTCCAACCACCACGAGCGCCGTGAAGTTGAAGCGTCGACCACCCTTCACAACCTTCGCAACGCGATTGATCGCAATGGTCTTCTCGATGAAACTGGAATCTTCTTCCTTCCGCCGGTCCCTCCGGCTACGTCCCATCTTGGCCACGAAAACCTCCGTATGCCAGAGCGGAGCCCCGGCGAATCGTCAAAATGACAGCCCGCTTTCGCGCGCTGCATCGGCCAGCGCCTTGACGCGGCCATGATAGAGATACCCATTGCGGTCAAAGCAGACCTGCTCAACGCCAGCCTCACGGGCTTTTTCAGCCACGGAACGACCGACGGCACGAGCTGCGGTCAGCTTACCTTCGACTTCTTCTCCGCCAAACTCAGCAGAAAGCGAGCTAGCAGAAGCAATGGTGCGCCCATCTACATCGTTGATGAGCTGCGCATAGATGTGCCGTGCGGAACGAAACACGCACAGCCGAGGCCGACCAGCCGTGCCTCGAACCACCTTGCGAATATGCAGCTTGCGACGCGCACGTCCCAGCCGCTTCTTGTTGGTCTTGCTCATGGAATCCTCTTCGCCGTATGCGGCTACTGACCGGACTTGCCGGCCTTGAGACGGATGTGCTCGCCTGCGTACCGCACGCCCTTGCCTTTGTAGCTGTCGGGCGACCGGAAACCACGAATCTCCGCGGCGGCCTGGCCAACACGTTCCTTGTCAATCCCGCGCACAGTGATCTTTGTGGGACCCTCCGTAGCGAGCTGAATACCCTCGGGAAAGGGATACTCGATGGGATGACTGTAGCCAAGGTTCAGAGTCAGCTTGCTCCCAGCGACGTCGGCCTTGTAGCCAACACCGATGATCTCAAGCTTCTTCTCGAAACCCACCGACACACCGGTGACCATGTTTGCGAGCAAAGCCCGCATCAGACCATGGTTTGCACGGAGCCGGGGCGAATCACCCAAGCGGTTGACCTGGACCTTTCCATCGGCCTGCTCGAACGACACACCGTCAACGACGGCCATCGAGAGCTCACCTTTGGGGCCCTTGACAGCCACAACTTCTTCGCCAAGCGTAACCACCACTTTCGCGGGGACGCTGACGGTCTTGTTTCCAATACGCGACATTCGATTGTCTCCTGTGTGCTCAGCTACCAGACGTAGCAGAGCACTTCGCCGCCCACGCCCTGAGCACGAGCTTCACGGTCGGTGAGGACGCCCCGAGGGGTGGTCAGGATTGCGACACCCAGGCCATTGCGGACCCGAGGGATGTCAGTCTTGCCGACGTAGACACGACGGCTGGGCTTGCTCACTCGCTCAAGGCCCCGGACGACGGCATTGTTGCCATCGTCGTATCGGGGAAACACCTTGATTGCGCTCTTGACGCCGTCGATCTCAATGAAGCCCTCGAGGAAACCCTCGCGCTTCAGAATACGAACGATGTCGAGCTTGATGCGGGACCGGGGCACCACGAAGCTGTCGTGGCGAGCCTGAACGGCGTTCCGAATCCGAGTGAGCAGATCGGCGATGGGATCTGTCATGAGAATCTCCTCACTACCTGAGGGCACACATAGAAAAAGCCAGGTCCGGACGAACCGCTACCAGGAGGCCTTCTTGATGCCAGGCAGCTGCCCCTCGAGGGCCAGGGTGCGAAAACAGATGCGACACATGTCGAATGCACGCAGAAAGGCGCGGGGCCGACCACAAAGCTGGCACCGGTTGTTCTGCCGCACCTTGAACTTCTGGGGTCGCTTCATCCGAGCGATCATAGACTTCTTGGCCATAGGGCCCTCCTGAATGGGTCCGCGTTTCACGCTCTAATCAAGAGGCGAACGGCATACCGAGAAGACGCAGGAGCCCGCGAGCTTCCTCGTCCGTAGAAGCGGTGGTGACCATCGCGATGTTCATCCCGTTGACCTTCTTCACCTTGTCGTACTCGATCTCAGGGAAGATGATTTGTTCGGTGATGCCCATGCTGTAGTTCCCGCGGCCATCGAACCCGTTGGGGTTCAGACCGCGGAAATCCCGAATACGAGGGATGGACACGCTGATGAGACGCTCGAGAAACTCCCACATCCGGTCACCCCGTAGGGTCACCTTTGCGCCGATCGGCATCCCCTCTCGCAACTTGAAGTTTGCGATTGAGCGACGAGCCTTCCGAATCACAGCCTTCTGGCCAGTGATCAGAGCGAGTTCCTCGGCAGCAGCATCAAGAAGCTTCACGTTCTGAATCGCTTCCTTCATGCTGGTGTTGACGACGATCTTGGTCAAGCGAGGAACGCGCATGGGATTCCCATACGAGAACTGCTCGAGCATCTTGGGAGCGACAACTTCCCGATAATGAGTCTTGAGACTGGGCAGCATGGACGAAAATCTCCGATGCGTGGCGGCCGAGAGCCACTCAGGCGATGACCTCGTTCGTCTTCTTGTCGAAGCGAACCTTGTTTCCTTCTTCGTCAACCATCCAGCCCACCTTGCGGGCACGACCGGCGGACTCATCCCAAAGAGCGACGTTCGAAATATGAAGCGACGCCTCCTTCTGAGTCACGCCACCGGGGCGACCGCCCTGGGGCTTGACGTTGCGGCGAACGACGTTGATCTTCTCGACCAAAACGCGCTCTTTGGCAGGCAGCACCTGCAGCACCTTTCCGGTGCGGCCACGATGCTTGCCAGCGGTAACGACGACAGTGTCGTCCTTGCGAATCTTGAACTTGGGCATTGTTGCGACCTCAGAGAACTTCTGGCGCGAGAGAGACAATCTTCATGAAGCTCTTCGCGCGCAGCTCACGAGCAACAGGTCCGAAGATGCGGGTGCCGACAGGCTCCCCATCCTTGTCTACCAACACGGCAGAGTTGTTGTCGAAGCGGATGTAGCTCCCGTCAGCCCGGCGCAGTTCCTTGGTGGTGCGAACCACCACCGCGCGGGCCAGGTCGCCTTTCTTGACTTTCCCGTTGGGAATGGCTTCCTTCACGCTGACAACAATGATGTCGCCCACGGACGCGTACTTCCGCTTGCTGCCGCCGACCACCTTGATGCAAAGCAAACGCTTTGCACCAGAGTTGTCGGCGACACCCACTACGGATTCCATCTGAATCATCGTGACTCCTCACCGGCAACAGCCGGTACGGCCCGTAGGTCGTGGTTCCGGTACAGGCTAAGCCCGACCAACCACAACCCAACGCTTGGTGCGCGAGAGCGGACGAGATTCCTGAATGATGACAATGTCATCAGTCTTGTACTCGTTGTTCTCGTCGTGGGCCTTGTAGTTCTTCCGGCGCGAGATGTACTTGCGGTACTTCGCATGAAGCACCCGCCGCTCAACCCGCACGACCAGCGTCTTGTCCATCTTGTCCGACACAACAGTGCCGGTGAGGAACCGACGCCCCGAATTAATCGTGGACTCGGACATAACCATCCTCCGAGGCAGACGCCTCTTCATCGAATCGGACCGCTTCTCCGCTGGTCTCCCGTTTCCGGGACTCGGGCGGACGCGTCGGTACACGCAGCACACTCAGAAAAAGAGCCACCATCCCAGTGGCCGGCGGCTCTTAATGACTCGCGCCGCCGAAGGCAAGCGCGAGAGTCAAACGATCAGTCTTCAGCAGCCTGCATCTGCGCAGCAACGCCCGAGAGGAAGTCGCCGGAGCTCGCGCCACCAGACTGCAAAGCAGCCTCGGGGCGGAAGTCCTGCCGATGGGTGTGAAGCAGAGTGCTCTTGGGGAGACCCTGGGCGAGCTCACGTTGGCGCTGCTCTGTGCGTGCACGGGCGATCGACCGCCGAAGCACACGAACCTGGTTCGTGTTCTCAAGGGTCTGCACACGCAAGCGCAGGACAGCGTTCGTGAGGCTGCGTTCACAGCCGAGCTCGTAGTGCACGAGCTCCTTATCGCTGAGTCCGCGAAGTTCATCGTTGGTCATCAGAGCACCTCTCGCCGCTGCACGAACCGTGTACCGAGCGGCAGCTTGTGACCACACAGACGGAAAGCTTCACGTGCCACGTCAACGGGCACACCCTCCATCTCATAGATCACCCGACCAGGTTTGATCACCGCCACCCACAGCTCAGGATTGCCCTTGCCCTTACCCATACGGGTCTCGGCGGGCTTCTTGCTGAGGGGCTTGTCAGGGAACACCCGAATCCACACCTTTCCGCCACGCTTCACGTGGCGAGTCAGGGCGATACGACCGGCTTCAATCTGACGGGAGGTCAACCAACCGCACTCGGTGGCTTGCAGCCCATAGTCCCCGAACGACACCTTGGAGCCACGAAACGCGAGACCGCGCATGTGCCCCTTTTGGCGCTTGCGGTACTTTACCCGCTTTGGACTGAGCATTTTCTACTCCTGTAAATACTCGGGTTTGTCGGCGAACCGACTATGCGCCACGGCCTTCTTCGCCAGGCAACACTTCACCCTTGAAAACCCACACCTTGACGCCAATGACGCCGTATGTGGTCTTGGCCTCGGCAAGCCCGTAGTCCACGTCGGCACGAAGAGTATGGAGAGGAACGCGTCCCTCTCGGTACCACTCGCGACGGGACATCTCGGCTCCGCCCAGACGACCGGCACACATGACTTTGATGCCCTTTGCGCCCGCACGGCGTGAAGAGGTCACAGCCTTCTTCATTGCCCTGCGGAAGGACACCCGCTTCACAAGCTGGGCTGCGATGTTCTCAGCAATGAGAAGGGCGTCAGTCTCAACCTTCCGAACCTCAATGATGTTCAGGAAGATCTCAGTGTCGCTCATCTTCTGCATCTCGGCACGCAGCGAGTCGAGACCCGCCGCACGCTTGCCGATGATCAAACCAGGCTTCGCCGCATGGACGTACACCTTGGCCTTGTTGGCAGCACGCTCGATGGTCACCGAGCTCACGCCCGCGTCCTTCAGCTTGTCCTTGAGGAACCGACGAATGCGGATGTCCTCATGCAGGAAACGCTGGTAGTCCGCTTCCGCGTACCACTTCGAGTCCCAGTCGCGGGTAATTCCGATGCGAAACCCAACCGGATGAACCTTCTGACCCATCAGGCCTCTCCTTCGCCCAGCACAACAGTGATGTGTGCGGTCTTCTTGAGGATTTTCGTCGCCATACCGCGAGCACGAGGACGGAACCGACGCAGAGTCGGCCCCTGATCGACGAAGATCTCTTGGACGACGAGGTTGTCGACATCGACGTAGTTGTTGGTACGCTCGCCCTTGTATTCCGCATTCGCGATTGCAGATTCCACCAGCTTTTTGATCAGCACAGCGGACTTCTTACGCGTGAATGCGAGAATTTCGAGCGCTTCCCCCACGTCCCGACCACGAACCAGGTCAGCGACGAGCCGGGCCTTTTGCGGAGAAACCCGCGCCAGCCGGAGAACAGCTTTTGAATCCATTTCGGTCCTCCTGACCTCAGCGGCCGCGCGACTTCTTGTCTGCGGCATGGCCGTAGAAAGTGCGGGTCGGGGCAAACTCGCCCAACTTGTGACCGACCATATTTTCGGTCACATAAACCGGGATGAACTTTTTGCCGTTGTGAACAGCAAACGTCAGCCCCAGAAAGTCGGGAATGATGGTGGAACGGCGACTCCAGGTCTTGATGACCTGGCGGCCCCCGACGTCCTGCGCAGCAGCGGCCTTCGCCAGCAGCTTCTGGTCGACGAAGGGACCCTTCTTAATGGATCGTGCCATTGGTTACTCCAATCGACCCCGCTACTTGCGGCGCTTCACGATGTACTTGTTCGAGGGCTTCTTCCGAAGGCGTGTCTTATACCCCTTCGTTGGCTTGCCCCAAGGCGTGACTGGATGGCGACCCTTGGCCCGACCTTCACCGCCACCATGAGGATGGTCGATGGGATTCATGGCAGTACCGCGGACGATGGGACGGCGCCCAGCCCAGCGAGTACGACCGGCCTTGCCGACCACCTGATTTTCGTGCTCGAGGTTGCCCACCTGGCCAACCGTCGCCCTACAGCGTCGATTCACCTGGCGAAGCTCACCGCTGGGAAGGCGAAGCAAAACAAGCTCACCCTCCTTGGCCATGACCTGAGCGTAGGTTCCCGCCGACCGGCAGAGCTGACCACCACGGCCGATCTGCAACTCGACATTGTGCACCCAAGTACCCAGCGGCACTGCACCCAAGGTGAGGCAGTTTCCGGGGAGGATGTCAGCACTGTCGTCGGTGATGATCTGCGCACCAACCTTGAGGCCCAAAGGCGACAAGATGTACCGTTTCTCACCATCGGCAAAGTGGATCAGAGCAATGCGAGCACTGCGGTTGGGATCGTATTCGATCGCAGCAACCACACCGGGCACGCCCTCTTTGTTTCGTCGAAAGTCGACAATACGGTAGCGACGCTTGTGTCCACCACCGCGATGACGCGCAGTGATGCGTCCGCGATTGTTGCGGCCGCCCGAGCGACTCTGCTTGGCCAGGAGCTTCTTTTCTGGCGTTGAGCGTGTGACTTCGGAGAAATCCGAAGCGCTCATGAAGCGCCTGGAAGGCGAGGTCGGGCTAAACTTGCGAGTTCCCATCTCCGCCTCCTATGATTCGAAGTGGTCGAGGACGTCGCCCTCAGCCAAGGTGATGTAGGCCTTCTTCCAGTTGGAGCGCTTGCCATAGTGGCTTCCAAAGCGCTTCATCTTTCCGCGGACACGAAGGGTACGAACGTCCACCACCTTCACACCATAGAAGGATTCGATAGCACGCTTGACTTGAACCTTGTTCGCCTGGTCACCGACCTGGAAAACATAGGTGTTCTGCTCTTCCGTCAGCCGAGAGCTCTTCTCGGTGATGATGGGACGTAGCAGAATCTCATGGAGTTCAGCCATGTTCAGCCTCCCAGGCGGGCAACGACGCCCTCAAGTGCCGACTGAGTCATCGCGATGTTCGCGTGCCGAAGCACGTCATACACGTTGAGTCCAGCGACGGGAAGGACGGTGACACCCGGAATATTGCGGGCCGACCGAATGATCGTCTCATCCTTCTCTGGAAGAATAAGCAGCAGGTCCTTCAACTCAAATCGATTGAGCAGATCGACGACCTGCCGGGTCTTGATCTCAGGAAGTGAAAGGCCATCGAAAACGACAAGTTTCTGCTCGCCGGCCCGACGGGAAAGCGCGCTCCGCAGCGCAGCCTTCCGGACCTTCTTGGGCAGTGCATGAGCATGGGACCGATAATGCGGCCCATGAACAACACCACCACCACGCCAATGCGGCGCGCGGGTTGTGCCTGCGCGGGCGCGACCAGTTCCCTTCTGCTTGAAGGGCTTCCTGCCGCCACCACTCACAGACGCGCGACCTTTGGTCGCATGCGTTCCGGAACGGCGTTTCGCAAGCTGATAGCGAACCACAGTATGGAAGAGGTGCTCTTTGACCTCGGCACCGAAAACGGTGGCATCGAGCTCAACAGAACCGACTTCTTCCCGGTTGATGTTGAAAACTGAAACGGTAGTCATCACAAGTCCTCGCCTGGATCAGGTCGACTTGATCTCGACGTGCACACCCGCCGACAGGTCGAGCTTCATAAGTGCGTCGACAGTCGATTGGGTGGGCTCGACGATGTCGAGGAGTCGATGGTGGGTGCGTCGCTCGAACTGCTCGCGAGACTTCTTGTCGACGTGCGGACCACGAAGAACCGTCCAACGGCTAATCGTGGTCGGCAGCGGAAACGGACCACGGACGTTAACGCCGGTACGCTTTGCAGTGTCGACAATCTCTCGAGCGGAACGGTCGAGGAGCTTGTGATCATACGCCTTCAGGCGAATGCGAATTCGATGAGCCTTGGCCATGAAGCTTCCCTTGAGGAATCGGCCGCAGAACCCTGCACGGGTTCTACGTCACTCGATGATAGATGCGACGACGCCAGCGCCGACCGTCCGACCGCCCTCACGGATAGCGAAGCGAAGCTGCTCCTCCATCGCGATGGGGGTAATAAGCTCCACCTGCATCTCGACGCGATCGCCGGGCATGACCATCTCAACACCTTCGTTGAGTGTGATCGAGCCGGTCACGTCGGTTGTGCGGAAGTAGAACTGCGGACGATAGCCATTGAAGAAGGGCTTGTGGCGCCCGCCTTCTTCCTTCGTGAGGATGTAGGCTTCGCAGCGGAACTTGATGTGCGGCGTGATGGTCTTCGGTTTGGCCAAAACCTGGCCACGCTCGATGTCCGTGCGCTTGATGCCGCGGAGTAGGATTCCGGCGTTGTCACCGGCCTCACCACGATCCAACAGCTTGCGGAACATCTCGACACCGGTGACCGTCGACGTGCTCGTGTCGCGGATACCCACGATCTCGATAGCTTCGCCAACCTTGACCACACCACGCTCGATGCGACCGGTCGCCACAGTGCCACGACCGGTGATGCTAAACACATCCTCGACGGGCATCAGGAACGGCTTGTCAACATCGCGCTCAGGAGTCGGAATGAACTCATCGACAGCCGCCATGAGCTCAAGGATTGCCGGGCGGCCGATGGGCGAGGTATCGCCCTGGGTCGCGAGCAACGCCGAACCACGAATCACAGGAACGTCGTCCCCGTTGAACTCGTACTCGTCGAGCAGCTCCCGGATCTCCATTTCCACCAGCTCGAGCAGCTCTTCGTCGTCCAGCTGGTCCACCTTGTTCAGGAAGACCACAATGGCGGGGACGTTGACTTGGCGAGCCAGCAGCACATGCTCACGCGTCTGGGGCATCGGCCCATCAGCGGCAGACACCACGAGAATGGCGCCGTCCATCTGGGCTGCACCAGTGATCATGTTCTTGATGTAGTCGGCATGCCCGGGACAATCGACATGCGCGTAGTGACGGTTGCCCGTCTCATACTCAACATGCGAAGTATTGATGGTGATCCCGCGAGCTTTCTCCTCGGGAGCCTTGTCAATGTCCTCGTACTTCATCACCTTGCCGCCGCCGGATGCTTCGGCGAGGGTCATGGTGATTGCAGCCGTCAGGGTCGTCTTGCCGTGGTCCACGTGCCCAATCGTGCCGATGTTCACGTGAGGCTTGTCGCGGCTGAACTTCTCTTTAGCCATAGTATTCTCTCCTAGATCGAGCGCATACCGACAGTTGCGTCTCTCGCAGACGCAAGGGCTCGAATCCAGAGAGCTGGCCGTGTAGACAGTTCCAGATGTACATCGAGCCCTCTGCATCGCGGCCGCCCCAGCCACACGCGAGAGGAGCTATCTTCCGGGGCCTAAGCCCGTTGGAGGCGGAAAATCGGCAATGAAGCCGATTGCCGGCAGCGGATAGCACTACCAGCGGTAATGTGCAAACGCCTTGTTTGCTTCGGCCATGCGATGCACTTCGTCGCGCTTACGAACCGCGTTTCCACGGTTGTGAGCAGCTTCGATGAGCTCATTGGCCAGTTTGTCCCGCATCGACTTCCCAGGACGCTTGCGAGCGAACTGGATCAGCCACCGCATCGCGAGCGCCATACGGCGTTCGTTGCGGACCTCAACGGGAACCTGGTAGGTTGCTCCACCGACACGCCGAGACTTGACTTCAACCATAGGTTGGCAATTCTCAAGCGCACGATGGAAAATGCTAAGCGGTTCTTCACGTGTACGGTCATGCACGACATCGAAGGACCCGTAGACGATTTGCTCGGCTACAGACTTCTTACCATGGACCATGATCACATTCATGAACTTGGTGACCAGCTTGTCCCCATATTTGGGGTCAGGCATGACCGGACGCTTGGGAACTTCACGACGACGAGGCATTCTCAGTCCCTACTTCTTGAGGTCCTTGGGACGCTTGGCCCCATACTTGCTGCGGCCCTGCCGGCGACTGCTGACACCCTGCGTATCCAACTTGCCACGGATGATGTGGTAGCGGACACCGGGGAGGTCCTTCACGCGGCCTCCACGGATGAGCACAGTGGAGTGCTCCTGCAGGTTGTGCCCTTCGCCTGGAATGTACGCAGTGACTTCCATTTGATTGGTGAGCCGCACACGAGCCACCTTGCGAAGCGCGGAGTTCGGCTTCTTCGGAGTGGTTGTGTATACACGGGTGCACACACCACGCTTCTGCGGGCAGCTTTTCAAGGCCGGCGAACCGGTCTTCTTGCTGATGTCTTTCCGGCCCTTGCGGACCAACTGATTGATCGTAGGCATTGCTAACCCTTGATTCGTTCCGAGCCGCGCAAAAGGGTGTCCAGTCACTATGGAAAGGACACCCTCGCGGAGACCCGCGGCTATTATGCGATGCAGTCGACTATGTCAAGCCGACCTTATGCGGAAGCGATCCCGACCGGAGCTTCGTCGCCGGCGATCATCGCCAGCTTCTGGTATCCGGCAAAACCGGTTCCAGCGGGGATCAGGCGACCCATGAGGATGTTCTCCTTAAGGCCGCGAAGGTGGTCCACCTTTCCATTGATGGCGGCCTCGGTAAGAACCCGGGTCGTTTCCTGGAAGGAGGCGGCAGACAGGAAGCTGTCCGTCGAGAGGCTGGCCTTGGTGATGCCGAGCAGCAGAGGCTCGGCCACAGCGGCACGACCGCCCTGAGCCGTGGTTCGAAGATTCTCTTCTTCAAAGCGCCACTTCTCGACATGTTCGTCAACCAGGAAGTCGGTGTCTCCAACCTGGCGCACCTTGACCCGACGAAGCATCTGCCGACAAATCACTTCGATGTGCTTGTCGTTGATCTTGACGCCCTGAAGTCGGTAGACTTCCTGAATCTCGTCCAGCAGATAGCGAGCCAAGGCGCCCTCACCCTGGATCTTCAAGATGTCGTGCGGGTTGACCGCGCCGTCCATCAGAGAGTCACCGGCACGAACGTAGTCGCCTTCATTGGCGATGATGTTCTTGCCCTTGGGGATCAGGTACTCTTCCGGCTCGCCTGTCTCCGGTGTCACAATGACGCGACGCTTGCCCTTGGTGTCGCGACCAAAGGAAACCACACCATCAATCTCGGTGATGATGGCGACTTCCTTCGGCTTGCGGGCCTCGAAGAGCTCGGCAACCCGGGGAAGACCACCGGTGATGTCCTTAGTCTTCGTGGTTTCACGGGGGATCTTCGCAAGAACATCGCCCGGCATCACCTCTGTACCCTCGGTGGCCAGAATGTTGGCACCGACGGGGAGGAAGTACCGACCCTTGGTCTTGTAGCCGTCCCCATCCTGGGCACGGATGACCAAGCGGGGCTTGAGATCGGTGTCCTTGAAGTCGGTGACCACCATCCGCATGCGGCCAGTGAGCTCGTCCGTCTGCTGTGCAACAGAGCGGCCGTCCTCAAGATCCTCATACTTTGCCACACCTGCGTCGTGCGCGAGAATGGGCGTGGTGAAGGGGTCCCACTCGGAGATGCGAGTCTTCGCAGACACGCGCTCACTCGGCTTGACCAGCACGACGGCACCATAGTTGATGCCGTAGCGTTCACGCTCGCGTCCCTTCTCGTCCACAACGAAGATCTCTCCGTTCCGGGTCACCGCAATCTGGCGGCCCTCGCGGTCGACCACCGTCTGCAGATTGTCGCTGAACTCGATAGTTCCGCTGTTCTTGAGCTCCAGATAGGACTCATTCGCAGCGGAGCTCGCCGCGCCACCGATGTGGAAGGTCCGCATCGTCAGCTGCGTTCCGGGCTCGCCAATGGACTGGGCTGCGATGACGCCGATGCTCTCACCGACGTTGATCAGCTTGCCACGCGCAAGGTCACGCCCGTAACACATGGCACAGACACCCCACCGCATCTCGCAGGTCAGGACCGAGCGGATGTTGACGTCCTCGACGCCTGCCTGGACGATCCGGGCAACAGCCGTCTCGTCGAGCATGTCATTGCGCCCGACCAGAACTTCTTGCGAGTAGGGATCGAGGATGTCTTCGGCAGCAACCCGCCCAAGGACCCGCTCACCCACATGCTCGATGACCTCGCCACCCTCGATGAGGCTGGCGATCTCAAGGCCGTCCAAAGTGCCGCAGTCCCCCGCGGTGACAATGAAGTCCTGAACCACATCGACCAAGCGACGAGTCAGGTAGCCCGAGTTTGCAGTCTTAAGGGCGGTGTCAGCCAGACCCTTCCGAGCGCCGTGAGTACTGGTGAAGTACTCGAGGACGGTGAGGCCCTCACGGAAGTTGGCGGTGATGGGCGTCTCGATGATCTCGCCCGAAGGCTTGGCCATCAGACCGCGCATGCCCGCGAGCTGCCGAATCTGAGTCTTGGAACCCCGTGCGCCCGAGTCCACCATCATGAAGATGGAGTTGAACGAGGGGAGCTCAAGTTCAGTCCCATCATCCAGCGTGACGATCTCGGTGCTGATCTCGTGGATGAGCTGACGCGAGACCTCATCGGTGACCTTCGACCAGATGTCAACGACCTTGTTGTACTTCTCACCCATGGTGATCAGTCCGTCGTTGTACTGAGTCTCGGTCTCCTTGACCTCTTCGTAGGCCCCAACCAGGATCTCCGCCTTGCGGGACGGAATCTGCATGTCGTCAATGCAGATCGACACGCCCGACTTCGTGGCTTCCGAGAAGCCCAGAGCCATCATCGCGTCAGCAAACAGAACGGTCCGCTTGTTTCCGCAGTCGCGGTAGGACCGGTCGATCAGCTCACCAAGTGCCTTCTTGCCGAGTGCACGGTTCACCAGGCTGAACGGCACGCCGTCCGGCACGATGCCGTAGAACAGCACCCGGCCTACCGTGGTCTCGACCAAGTCGCCCAGACTGTGCGCAGGCACCCGTCCTTGGTAGCCAAAGTAGCCACCAGGTCCGACGACCATGATGAGGTCGTCGCTGAAGCGGTCCCGCAGATCCTTGATGGCACGGCGGAGCAGGCCGAAGCGATGGTTCGAGTTGAACCGTGCGTCCATGACCGGCTCGTCGCCGTTCACTTCAACAATCGGGTTCACGACCGCCACAATCCGATTCGCGCCCCGCAGCTTAGGAAGCTCGTAGGCCATGGCAACGAAGCCATCGCCATCCAGACGGACGCCCTCCACCACGGTCCCCTCGGCATCGTAGACCACCGGGGGATTCTCGCCTTCCAACAGATGCGAGCTCGCGAAGGTCCACGCACCCGGTGCAATCATTGTCTCATCGAGACGATGGAACAGCCGCATGCACGCGACGGCATCTTCGGCGATGTCGCCACCGCCTACCGTAGCGTCGATGTCGCCACCAATGATGGCAACTTCGCCGAGCGCAGCCACGGGCCCGCCGATGGTGCGAGTTGTACCGCGATGAACATGCAATACGCTGTGGGCGTCGCGGTTCTCGTCGATACCGATCACCAAGTGACCGTCGCCCAGCTCAGGCAGATTCTCCAGAATGCGCTGTCCAACCGGCCCCGTCGGGAGACGAACCTTCACGGCAGCGTGCAGGTCCACTTCACCGTTGTCGTAGGCCGCAAGGACCTCCGCCGGACCCGAAAAGACGCGACCCTCACCCAACACGCCGCGCTTCTCACGCGTCATGTAGTAGCTACCGAGAACGATGTCCTGGCTGGGGTTGATGATGGGACGACCGTTCGCGGGGCTCAGGACGTTGTTGGTCGACATCATGAGCACGCGCGCTTCGATCTGCGCTTCGATCGACAGCGGAAGGTGCACGGCCATCTGGTCACCGTCGAAGTCAGCGTTGAACGCCGTACACACGAGGGGATGAAGCCGGATTGCCTTGCCTTCCGTCAGCAGCGGCTCGAAGCCCTGCATGCCCAGACGGTGGAGCGTCGGAGCGCGGTTGAGAAGCACCGGGTGCTCCTGAATCACCTCGTCGAGGATGTCCCAGACCTCTTCCTTCTCCTGCTCAACAAGCTTTTTTGCAGCCTTGATCGTGTTGACCAGACCACGCTCTTCGAGCTTCGAGTAGATGAAGGGCTTGAACAGCTCCAGGGCCATCTTCTTCGGCAGACCACACTGGTGGAGACGAAGCTCCGGCCCAACCACGATGACCGAACGGCCAGAGTAGTCGACGCGCTTGCCCAACAGGTTCTGCCGGAACCGACCGTTCTTGCCCTTGAGCATGTCGGAGAGCGAGCGCAGCGGGCGCTTGTTCGGACCCGTGAAGGTCTTGCCGCGACGGCCATTGTCGAACAAGGCGTCGACAGCTTCCTGCATCATCCGCTTTTCATTGCGGATGATGATCTCGGGAGCGTTGAGGTCCTGAAGGCGCTTGAGTCGATTGTTCCGGTTGATCACGCGACGGTAGAGGTCGTTGAGATCGCTCGTGGCGAACCGCCCGCCATCCAGCGGCACGAGGGGACGCAGATCCGGCGGGATCACAGGAATCACTTCCAGCATCATCCACTCGGGCCGATTGCCGCTCAAGCGGAAAGCTTCAACAATCTTCAGGCGCTTGGAGATCTTCCGACGCTGCGCTTCGGAGCTGGTCTCCTTCATGCGTGAGCGCAGCTCCTCGGAGAGGCCCGGAATGTCCATCTGAGCCAGGAAGTCACGAATGACTTCGCCGCCCATTCCGACCTCGAAGGAGCCATAGCCGAAGGTGTCGATGGCCTCCCGGTAGTCCTCTTCAGAGAGGATCTCACCCTCCGCGAGAGTCGAGTCGCCTGCTGCGGTGACCATGTAGGCTTCGCAGTACAGGACCTTCTCAAGATCCTTCAGGGAGATGTCGAGGAGGTTGCCAATGCGGCTCGGGAGGCTCTTGAGGAACCAGATGTGGGCCACGGGCGTCGCGAGATCGATGTGTCCGAGTCGCTCACGGCGAACCTTGGACTGAATGACCTCGACGCCACATTTTTCGCAGGTGATGCCGCGATGCTTCATCCGCTTGTACTTCCCGCACAAGCACTCGTAGTCCTTCACCGGTCCGAAGATCCGGGCACAGAACAGGCCATCCCGCTCGGGCTTGAAGGTCCGGTAGTTGATGGTCTCCGGCTTCTTGACTTCACCGTGGGACCACGCGCGGATCTTCTCCGGCGAAGCAAGCCCAATCCGAACCGCCACATAGTTGAGGGGGTTCTTGGGCTTCTCGAACAGGTTGTAGATTTCCTTCATCAGGAACCCTCCGCGGACAGGCGACCCGCCCAATGGCGGGAGAAGATAATAATCATGCGGGTTGGACCATGCGGTCCGGCATCACTTCTGGCGCAGAACCTGCTTGTCCTCGATGAGCTCGACATCCAATGCCAGAGCCTGCAGTTCCTTCACGAGCACATTGAAGCTCTCGGGAAGACCCGCCTCGAGGGTGTTCTCGCCCTTGACAATCGACTCGTACATGCGCGTCCGACCAGCGACGTCGTCAGACTTCACCGTCAGGAACTCTTGCAGCGTGTACGCCGCGCCGTAGGCTTCAAGCGCCCAGACTTCCATCTCGCCCAGGCGCTGACCACCGAACTGGGCCTTACCACCGAGGGGCTGCTGCGTGACCAGGCTGTACGGCCCGATGCTCCGTGCGTGGATCTTTTCGTCGACAAGGTGATGAAGCTTCAACACGTACATGATGCCGACCGTCACCCGGTTGGCAAAAGGCACGCCACTGCGCCCATCGAACAGCACCGAGCGGCCATCGAGGTCGAGACCGGCGACGGCCAGTGCTTCCTTGATCTCCACTTCCCGTGCACCAGCGAACACCGGGGTCGCGGTGGTCACACCGCCGCTGTACTTCCGGCCGAACTGGTGCATCTGCTCCAAGGTTGCCCCCTCGCAGAACTCCGCCACATTCGGCTGGTCCACAAAGGCCCGCTTGAGGTAGCTCCGAAGCTCTTCCTCGGGGTAGGCCTCTTCGATCATGCGACCGATCTGGAGACCGAGTCCTCGAGCTGCCCAACCAAGGTGGGTTTCCAGAATCTGACCAACGTTCATCCGTGAGGGAACGCCGAGCGGGTTCAGGACCACATCCACCGCAGTACCGTCTTCGAGGAACGGCATGTCCTCGATCGGGAGGATGCGCGAGATGACACCCTTGTTTCCATGTCGACCGGCCATCTTGTCGCCGACCTGCAGCTTGCGCTTGATGGCGACGTAGACCTTGACCAGCTTGATCACACCCGGAGAGAGCTCATCGCCCTTCTGGAGACGCTCAATCTTCGCGTCGAAGCGCTCGCGGATCTGGTCTTCCTTCTCGCGGACCTTGTCCACCAAGCTCCACACAAGCTCTTCGACCTGTTCACCGTCTTCAACGGTGATCTTGTCGTATTGCTCGAAGGCCAACCGGTTGACGTTTGCGTCAGTGAACGCCTCGCCCCGGCCAATCAGCTCTTCGCCAGTGTGGTCGTCGAGAATTCGAGCGCCCGAGATCTTGCCTTCGAGCACCCGCGCCAAGCGACGCTGAGCGGACTCGCGGACGGTCGTGAGCTTCTCTTCGCGGTCACGGTTGATCCGTGCCACGGAGAGGACCTCGATCTCCATCGCGCGGGAGTCTTTGTCGACACCCTCACGAGAGAAGACCTGAGCACCCATGACGACGCCTTCGACACCGGGCGGCACCCGCAGCGAGGTGTCCTTCACATCGCCGGCCTTCTCGCCGAAGATAGCCCGCAACAGCTTCTCTTCAGGAGAGAGCTGAGTCTCACCTTTCGGCGTGATCTTGCCGACGAGGATGTCCCCGGCCTTGACGTAGGCACCGATCCGCACGATTCCCGCTTCGTCGAGGTTGCGCATGGCCTCCTCACCGACATTCGGAATGTCCCGCGTGATCTCTTCCTTGCCAAGCTTGGTGTCGCGGGCAGCGACCTCGAACTCTTCCACGTGCACCGACGTGAAGTAGTCTTCTTTGACCAGCCGCTCCGACACAAGGATGGAGTCCTCGAAGTTGTACCCCTGCCAAGCCATGAACGCGACGACGCAATTCTGACCCAGCGCCAGTTCGCCCATCTCGGTCGCCGGCCCGTCAGCCATAATGTCGCCAGGCGTCACCCAGTCACCCGGTCGAACGACCGGCTTCTGGTTGATGCAGGTGTTCTGGTTGGAACGGGTGAACTTGGTCAGGTTGTAGATGTCGACGTCGCCGCCGATGTCGTCTGCACCACTGACTTCGTGGGTTTTGACCACGATGCGGGTAGCATCAACACTCTCCACAACACCAGCCCGCCGAGCGACCGCTGTGACGCCAGAGTCCCGGGCCACGATGTGTTCCATGCCGGTGCCCACGAGCGGGGCCTCGGTGCGAATCAGCGGCACAGCCTGGCGCTGCATGTTCGAGCCCATGAGTGCGCGGTTCGCGTCGTCGTTCTCAAGGAACGGCACGAGCGACGCAGCCACACTCACCAGCTGGCTCGGACTGACATCCATCGCCGAGACATCATCCCGGGGACGAAGCAGGTACTCACCGAGCTGCCGCGTGTTGATGAAGTCTTCGACTAGCTGGCTGGTTTCCGTCAGCTGAGCGTTGGCCTGGACGATGACATGGGACTGCTCTTCGAGAGCGGTCATGTACTCGACACGGTCGGTCACCGTGCCACTCTCGACCATGCGGTACGGCGACTCGATGAAGCCGTACTCATTGACCCGCGCATAGGTCGAGAGCGATGCGATCAGACCGATGTTCGGGCCTTCAGGGGTCTCGATCGGACAGATGCGGCCGTAGTGAGTCGGATGCACGTCGCGAACATCGAAGCCTGCACGCTCGCGGGTGAGACCACCAGGTCCAAGGGCCGAGAGGCGACGCTTGTGGGTGACTTCCGAGAGCGGGTTGGTCTGGTCCATGAACTGGGACAGCTGGCTGGAGCCGAAGAACTCCTTGATGACCGCGCTGACCGGCTTGGCATTGATCAGATCGTGCGGCATCAGCGCTTCGATCTCGGAGAGGCTCATTCGCTCCTTGATCGCCTTCTCCATGCGAACCAGACCGATGCGGTACTGGTTCTCGAGAAGCTCGCCCACCGCGCGAACGCGACGATTGCCGAGATGGTCGATGTCGTCGACCTCACCCTTGTTGTTCTTCAAGTCGATGAGGTACTGAACCACCTTGAGGATGTCCTCACGGGTCAGCGTCGTTTGTTCCAGCGGGAGGTCGAGTCCCAGCTTGTGATTGACCTTCAGACGGCCAACCTTGCTGAGGTCGTAGCGCTCCGCATTGAAGAACAGGTTCTCGAAGTGGCTGAGGGCCGCATCGTAGGTCGGCGGATCGCCGGGCCGAAGCCGTCGGTAGATCTCAATGACTGCATCTTCAGTCGATGCAATCTTGTCGACCAGCAGCGTCTCGCGGAGGAACGCACCCACAATGACATTGTCGATGTAGAGGGTCTCAATGTCGGTGATGCCCTTGTCGAGCAGCAGCTCCACCACTTCTTCGGTGATCTCGGAGTTGCACTCGACAATGACCTCACCAGTGTCCTGGTCCACCACGTCGTAGGCGCTGACGCGGCCCAAGATGCTCTCGGCGGACACCGGAATGGTGCCGACCAGCACCGTCACCTGCTTGCCTTCCACTTCCCGGATCTGCTCCACGAGCATGCCCGCCTTCTGGAGCTTGCGGATGGCCGGCTTGAGGAACTTCTTCCCCGCCCGCACGATGCGCTTGCCCTCACTATCGGACACGTCCACGCTGGCAGACTGAATCCGCAGCAGCTCCTCGGTCGTCTCCTTCATCCACCCATTCTCGGAGTAGATGAACTTCTCACGGTCGTAGAAGTGGTTGAGGAGCTCTTCGGTCGAGTAGCCCAGCGCCCGCAGTAGCACCGTCGCCGGCAGCTTCCGACGGCGGTCGATGCGAACGTAGAGGATGTCCTTGGTATCGAACTCGAAGTCGATCCAAGAACCACGATTCGGAATGATCCGAGCGGTGAAGATCGTCTTGCCGGAAGACCCGGTCTTGCTCTTGCCTGCATCAAAGAAGATGCCGGGGGAGCGATGGAGCTGAGACACCACGACCCGCTCGGTGCCGTTCACAATGAACGTGCCGTGCTCGGTCATCAGCGGAATCTCACCAAAGAAGACTTCCTGCTCCTTGATGTTCGACACGGTGCGTGTGTCGGTCTCCGTGTCGACGTCCCACACCACAAGGCGAACGGTCACCTTGAGGGGCGCATTGAACGTCATCCCGCGCTCACGACATTCATCAACGTCGTACTTCGGCTCTTCGAGGTCATAGGCCACGAACTGCAGCGAGGCGCGGTGCGAGAAGTCCTGGATGGGGAAGACCGACCGGAACACAGCTTGAAGACCGCTGTTGTCGCGGTCCGACGCGGGGACTTCAAGCTGAAGGAACTTCTCGTAGCTCTCCCGCTGGATCGAGATGAGGTTCTTCGCCTCGATGGCCGGGTGAACCTTCGCGAACGTACGACGGTAGCGGTAGTTGTTCGCCAACAGGTCGGGCATCACAAGCTCCTTGGCGCGCTCCACCGGACAAAGCCGGAGCGCAGGCGAGATTCGGTGGACATCGAACTCAAGTTGGCGCTGCCCCAGGACCGAACGGGGCACGCGAGCACAATCACACCCGGCGTTACGGGATGCCAGGTGGCGTGAACAAAACACGCCTCTGCAATGGCAAGGAATTCCGTAGCGGGCACGTAGGTTCGCTGTCTCTACTTCAGGGGTCCGATGCGACACGCATTCTGGATCAGTTGCGTGCCCGCACAGGAATGTGGGAGCAGCGCATAATGCACTGCTCCCGCAACATGGTGACGCTTATGCGACGAAGCGTGGACCCCTGAATCAGAGGTCCACACCATGGCAGCTACTTGACGGTGACCTTGGCGCCAGCTTCCTCAAGTTCCTTCTTGAGAGCTTCAGCCTCTTCCTTCGGAATGGCTTCCTTGATGGCCTTGGGAGCCTCTTCCACCATGCTCTTGGCATCCTTGAGGCCAAGACCGGTCACCTTGCGGACGACCTTGATGACGTTGATCTTCTTGTCGCCAGCGGCTTCAAGGATCACGTCAAACTCGGTCTGCTCTTCCTTCTCCTCATCAGCGGCGGCGGCGGGCATAGCGCCCATCATCACCGGAGCCGAGGCCTTGACGCCCAGCTCTGCTTCGAGGGTCTCGATGAGTGTCTTCACTTCAACGAGCTTCAGATTCTTGATGTATTCGACCACGTCGGCCTGAGAAACGGACATTGGACTTCCTCCGAAATCGATTCTGGTAGATTTACGGGTGTGGCGGCACGGCAGGATGGTTTGCTGGCCACCGGGACGCTGGAGTGGCTATTCGCCGGTTCCAGCTTCCTCGAGCTTCGTTTCGTAGTTCTTGAGAAGGTAGAGCAGGTCGCGTGCGGGGGCTTCCAGTACACCCAGGATCTGGCGAGGGCCTTCCTGGAGAGTGCGGAGCAGCAGCGAGAAGAGCTCTTCCTTGCTCGGCAAGTCAGCAACGCGGTCGACTTCGGACGCTTTGAGCGTACCGCCGTCAAAGAAACCGGCCTTGATGACGAGCGTTTCGGACTTCTTGAAGGGTTTCGAAGCTTCCCGAAGGGCTTTTGCAGCCGCGACAGGATCTTCGCCGGAAAGGACCCAACCGGTCATTCCCGTCAAGTGCTCGGCCAGCCCCGCCATATCGGTGTCTGCGATTGCGCGACGAGCAAGCGTGTTCTTGACGACTCGGTATTCCAGCCCTGCAGCTTCCAGCGTGCGCCGGAAGCTGTTGATCTGTTCGACCGTCACGCCACGGTAGTCGGCGAGGGCGACGAAGGGAGCGGCTTGGAGCCTCTCGCTGAAGGAGTCGACCAGTCCGGCTTTGTCAGTGCGGTTCATGTCCGTCTCCTCAGGAGCTTTCAGCCACGCGGGTCGCATCGTAAGGATCGACGCGCACACCGGGGCCCATAGTGGAGGAGAAGGCAATGCTGCGAAGGTAGGTGCCCTTGGCACTGCTGGGCTTCATCCGGAGAAGGGTGAGGAGCAACGTAGCAAAGTTGCGCTCCAGCTTCGCAGCATCCATCGACACCTTGCCGATGGACACATGAATGACGCCCGCCTTCTCGACGCGAAACTCTACCTTGCCCCGCTTCAGCTCGCCGACCGTTTCCGCAACCATCTCGGGACCGACAACGGTGCCGACCTTGGGGTTGGGCATCAGTCCGCGCGGGCCAAGGACACGACCGAGGCGGCCCACCTTACCCATCATGTCGCGGGTGGCGACAGCCTTGTCGAAGTCGAACCAGCCGTCCTGGATGCGTTGCACCAGGTCGTCTGCTCCAACCACGTCAGCACCAGCTTCTTCTGCAGCGCGTGCGGCTTCGCCCTGAGCAAAGACAACGACGCGAACGTCTTTGCCAATTCCGTGGGGAAGGCTGCAAGCACCGCGGACCATCTGGTCAGCGTGGCGGGGGTTGACTCCGAGGCGCACGGCGACATCAAAGCTCTCGTCGAAGCGCGAAGGAGCAATTTCCTTCACCTTCGCGACAGCTTCGACGACCGGGTAGCGATGCTGGGGTTCCAGCTTCGCTACGGCGTCGCGGAATCGCTTTCCGCGTTTTGGCATGTGGTCTCCCTAGAAGTCCGTTGGACTTCCGCCACACCGGGGTCTGCGGACAGAGTTGTCCTTCCCCGTGTGTGGCCGATGAGGTTTTTGGGTGGTGCAGTCGAGCCGACGTGGCTCAGCCGACCGTGACGCCCATGGAACGTGCGGTACCCGAAACGGTACGCACAGCAGCATCCACGTTGGTCGTGTTGAGATCGGGGAGCTTCTGGCTCGCGATCTCACGGACCCGCTCAAGGCTAAGGTTCGCGACCTTGTCCTTGTTCGGCTCCTTGGAACCCTTCGCGATGCCGGCTGCCTTCTTGAGGAGCACAGCAGCGGGCGGGGTCTTCAACTCGAACTGGAAGGTCCGGTCCGAGTACACCGTGATGACGGTGGGGATGATGAGTCCCTCACCAGCCTGAGCCTGGGTACGAGCGTTGAACTCCTTGCAGAACAAGGGGATGTTCACGCCGGCGCTTCCCAATGCGGGGCCGATGGGGGGGGACGGATTGGCGCGACCTGCAGTGATCTGCAGCTTGATCTGATTGACGACCTTCTTGGCCATAAAAACTCTCCTGCCGCTCCGCGGCGTTGCCCATGCGGCAGCTACAGGCGTTCCACCTGTGTGAAGTCCAGTTCAACCGGGGTCGGCCGACCGAAGAAGGTGACAACGACCTTCAGCTTGCCGCGCGCTTGATTCACTTCTTCCACGAGTGCGTTCATCGAGGCGAAAGAGCCATCGATGATGCGAACGTTCTCTCCGCGCTCGAAGTGAACGATCGGCTTCGGCTTCGTCTCGTCCTCGTCGTCTGCCTGACGCAGAAGTCCCTTGACTTCGTGCTCGGGCAGCGGCGGGGGGTTCCGAGAGCCACCCGTGAATCCCGCCACCTTGGGTGTGGTGGTCACGAGGTGATGGGTCTGGCGGTTCATCTCCATCTGGACGAACATATATCCGGGATACACTTTCCGCGTAGTCGGCTTCTTCTGACCGTTGCGGATCTCGACGACCGTCTCGGTGGGGACCAGAATCTCGCCAAAGACACTCTCGAGGGATCCACGACGGATCGCGTCCTCAAGCGCAGCCTTTGCGCGATTCTCGAAACCCGAGAAGGTTTGAACGGCGTACCAATTCATCGGCATGATGGAGAACCTACCTTGGTATGCCCCTTGCGGGGTCATCCTTCCGTGAACAGCAGCTCGCTGGTGATTCCGGCCCACACGTAGTCGAACGAAGCGAGTGCCCCGGCGACGATGATGGAAAAGACCACCACCACTGTGGTTGACCGGATGGTCTCCTGCTTCGTCGGCCAAGTCACTTTCACCAGCTCGACGATCACTTCGTCGGTGAAGCCGAAAGCGACCTTGTTCCGCGCAAGCACAAAGAACGTGGTCAACGCACTGACGAGCCCGACGAGCGAGCTCGCATTCACGCCAAGAATCTGGGGATCTGCAAGCTCGTTGCGAGCCAGCAAGGGTGCGGCAAGTCCCGTGATCGCCATTCCGAGGAAGACGGCGATGCTGAGGAAGCTCAGGATGATGAACTTGGTGTTGTGCATAGTCTCTGGCTTCCAAGCGGGACGAACAGCGGCGGCGGTCCTACCTTGTCCACGTCGAAAAAGCAAGCGTTCTCGACGGGCCAAAGAAAGCGGGTAGCGCAAGGCACCACCCGCTCCTGGATTGCCCCCGCCAGGGTTGCTGGCGGGGCCGCTCTATGGGCTACTCGATGATGGAGGCGACGACACCAGCGCCGACAGTCCGGCCACCCTCACGGATAGCGAAGCGAAGCTGCTCCTCCATCGCAATGGGAGTGATCAACTCCACCTGCATCTCGACGCGGTCACCGGGCATGACCATCTCAACGCCTTCGTTGAGCGTGATCGAACCCGTCACGTCGGTGGTGCGGAAGTAGAACTGGGGGCGATAGCCGTTGAAGAAGGGCTTGTGACGGCCCCCCTCTTCCTTGGTGAGGATGTAGGCTTCGCAACGGAACTTGATGTGCGGCATGATGGTCTTCGGCTTGGCCAGGACCTGGCCGCGCTCGATGTCCGTCCGCTTGATGCCACGAAGCAGAATGCCAGCGTTGTCACCAGCTTCGCCACGGTCAAGCAACTTGCGGAACATTTCCACACCAGTCACCGTCGAAGTGCTCGTGTCGCGGATGCCCACGATCTCGATCGCTTCGCCGACCTTGACCACACCACGCTCGATCCGACCCGTCGCCACAGTGCCACGGCCGGTGATGCTAAACACATCCTCGACGGGCATCAGGAAGGGCTTGTCGACGTCGCGCTCAGGAGTCGGGATGAATTCATCCACGGCTGCCATGAGCTCAAGGATCGCCGGACGGCCGATGGGTGAGTTGTCACCCTGGGTCGCCAGCAACGCCGAGCCACGGATGACCGGGACGTCATCGCCATTGAACTCGTATTCGTCGAGGAGCTCGCGGATTTCCATCTCGACCAGCTCAAGCAGCTCTTCGTCGTCCAGCTGGTCCACCTTGTTCAGGAAGACCACGATTGCGGGGACGTTGACCTGGCGAGCCAGAAGAACGTGCTCACGGGTCTGGGGCATCGGGCCGTCGGCTGCCGACACCACCAAGATTGCGCCGTCCATCTGGGCGGCACCGGTGATCATGTTCTTGATGTAGTCGGCGTGTCCGGGACAATCGACGTGAGCGTAGTGACGGTTGCCCGTCTCGTACTCAACGTGCGAGGTGTTGATCGTGATGCCGCGGGCCTTCTCTTCAGGGGCCTTGTCGATGTCCTCATACTTCATCACCTTGCCGCCGCCGGATGCTTCCGCCAGAGTCATGGTGATCGCTGCAGTGAGGGTCGTCTTGCCGTGGTCCACGTGACCGATCGTTCCGATGTTGACGTGGGGCTTGTCGCGGCTGAATTTTTCCTTCGCCATGGGACCGGCCTTCGCGGTTCGCCCGCATGTAGAGGGTACAAATAGGGCCGCCGAAGCGGCCCCAGGGAGGGTCTGTGGACCAAGACGGTCCAAGCAATGGAGCCCATGACCGGATTTGAACCGGTGACCTCACCCTTACCAAGGGTGTGCTCTACCAACTGAGCTACATGGGCGGGAAGAGCGGGAGACGGGGTTCGAACCCGCGACAATCAGCTTGGAAGGCTGATGCTCTACCAACTGAGCTACTCCCGCATGCCAGGAACTTTAAAAATCGGGGGTGGTGGATTTGAACCACCGTAGGCATACGCCGGCGGGTTTACAGCCCGCTCCCTTTGGCCACTCGGGCAACCCCCGTAAACTGGGACCTGACCTGCGAGAGTATTCAGTAGTTGAAAGAACTGTTCCCTGAGCCAAGGGCTCAGAGGGCTGGCGGTGGGACTTGAACCCGCAACCTGCGGTTTACAAAACCGCTGCTCTACCAGTTGAGCTACGCCAGCGTGAGCTCCGCAGAGCGCCGGTGGAACGTTCCTGGTCTCCCAAGGCTTCGGGAGTGCAACGGTCCCCCGAAGCGCCCGCATGTATATGTGCGGCTTTCTGGGCTGTCAAGGAATCTCGGTGCAGCGGGCCGATAAGTCTTCCCTTCGGCGATCACTTTGCGAAAATGGCCGGTGGGACCGGCTTCAGCAGATCCAATGTGTCGATGGTGATCGTCTCAACCAGCTCGCCGTCCGCTTCGATCACAACTTTCTTGGGCAGGACGACCCCACCAGGCATCTCGGTGTAGTCGGAGAATCGGTACACCACGAGGTTTCGGCCCCGACGCCAGCTCACCCGTGCGAGCTGATGGTCCCGCCGGTAGACCGCAGCGTCCACGAGCCCCATCTGACCTGCGGTGGCACCCACCGGCTTGAGCACGATGGTGTCGCCTTCTGGGCCCACGACCTCCAGTCCGGTCCAGGCGCTGCGCGCTTCCAGATCCTGCGCCAGGGCCAGCGGCACGTTGAGCAGCTCGTCGGGCCCAAAGCGGCTGAGGACTTCGAGCGTGCGGGCGTGATCGCGGTCCGTAGTCTCGCCTTTGACCCGCACCCAGGCGGTGCCTTCGGGCGTCACCACGGTGCTGCTGTCGACGCCGTCGCCCTTCTTGATGTGAACGTCCAATCGGATCGCGTCGGTCCCCGCCCGCTGGTACACGTGCTCGGCCACCAGTGCCGCGCTGCCCTCGGCGGCCGGGACCCGGCGTGTGTAGGCGAACGTGACCGTCGGGGCGGCCGACAACCGCACGAGCCCACCCGTCGCGCCCCCATGGGCAGCAGCCGCCGCATGCAGCAAGCCTTCGGCCTCCCGCTGGCGGTCCCGTCCCGCCGGTGGGGCTGGTGGCGGCTTGGGCGGCGCAATGGCCACAGCAGGCTCGTCTTCCCGTGGCGCGGCCTTCCGCCGCGGCGGGGGTGGCTCCGCGGCCTTGGCCTGGGGTGGCGGTGGCGGCACCGGCGCGTCCGCATCGCCCACGATGGCGACCCCGGACTCCAGATCGATCACCACGGCATGGGCCCCGAATGCTGCGGCCAGCGCACGCGCATCCTTCTCACGGGCCACATCGTCGACGTGCACCAGGTATCGCCAGCCTTCGCTGCGCACGTACCGTCGGAGCACCCGCGCCCGACCCACCCCAGGCTGGGCGGCGGTGGCTCGGGTCATCTGGGCTTGGGCCTCTTCCCGCGTCTCGACGCCGGCAGACTCGACATAGAAGGGCTTTGCAAGGGCCAGCGTCGGCCAAGCAAAGAGCACAATTGCGCCAACGGCGGCGCGCAGAGATGCCACGGGAGACTCCATCGGGTGCCCGGAGGGGGAGATCCGGGGCGGGGAGTCCCAGGTACCGCTCACTCGTCGGCTTTGCCAGCCTCAATCTCGGCCTGCCACTCGCGATACTCGTCCATGGAGATCGCCCGCCCGTCCAGATCCTGGAGCTCGATCTGGTCGATTGGGATCTCCTCCACTTCTAGCGGGACCGGCATGAAGCAGGCCACAAATGCCACCCCGGCGCTGGCGGCCACCAGCTTGGCGCGGGTGGTGAGTGGTGGCCGACTGTGGACCGGCAGGCTGCGGAAGGCCCCTAGTCCCATCAGAACCACGCCCCAGAACGTCCACCCCGGCCAAGTGAACAAGCCCACCACCATCACGGTCCCCAGCACCATCAAGCTCAGTCGCTTCGCATAGCGCGGAGCCAGCGCATTGGTGACATGGCCGCCGTCGAGTTGACCGATGGGCAGCATGTTCATGGCGGTCAAGAAGCAACCAGCCCACGACGCAAGCCCAAGCGGGCTGAGCTCGGCGTAGCGGCTGGGCGCTTCACCCAGGATGGCCGCACCCATCAGCGACATCACGGGCGGGTTGGCCATGATGCCGAGGGGGATGGTCGGGATGGTCGGCGGCGGCTCAGGCGTCCAGAAGACGCCCAAGATCTGGTCCAGCACGGCAAACGCGGGCTCGATGGCGAGCACAAAGTCGCTGGGTGGGGGTGGGGGCCACATCACCCGAAGCTGGGGCGCCACTTGCTCTACCGTCTGGGGCAAGCCGATGGCCATCACCAGCAGGGCCACCACAAAGCCGGCCAGCGGTCCCGCCGCTCCCATCTCGAGCAGCGCGCTGCGGTTGGGCGGCAGGCTCTTGAGGCGAATGATCGCGCCCAGTGTGCCAAATGCGAGGGGGAACGGGATGAACAGCGGCAGGGTCTGGTCCATGCCATGCCTGCGGGCGACCAGGTAGTGCCCCATCTCGTGCGCCAGGAAGATCGACATCAACCCAGCGGCGAACTGAAAGCAGTCCCACGCCACGACTGGATTCGTGAACGGCTCGAGCCAGCCCGCCTGGGTCCAGCTCATGCCGTAGGTCCAGTACGCGCTCAGCAGCGTCGCGCCGAACATCAGGCCGGCGCGGCCAAGCTCTTTGCGCGTCGGCGGAGCAGGACTGCGTCGACGAGGGGAAGGTGAGGACATGCTCGCCGAGGGACGTCGTTAGTCGATCTGCTTGATGGTGAGCTCGTACGGCCCCTTGTCATCGCCCGCCCCCACCACGACCAGGTATTCCTGGCCACCCTGAAGCTCCATCTCGATGTAGGCCTCTTCGCCCTCTTCTCCGAACAACCCACCCAAGTCCCGCGCCCGGTCAAAGTACGACACGTCGTCGTCATCGGTGTGGTCAAAGTCGATGATCTCGGATCCGACCGCCGTGTAGCCACCACGACCGTATGCGGTGCACTGCATCACTTGGACTTGCTGCAGGAACGTGGACGGCAGCGCCTCGCTCTCATCTGCGACGCCGTCCAGGTCGAAGTCGTTTGTGCAGTCAAGCGATGCTGCTGCGCCCGAGTCGTCAACGCTGACCGACCCGCAGGGGTCAAAGCTGGTGTTCTCTTCGTCCCCGCCGTCGCCTTCACCGGTGTCGACCACTTCAGACTCGAAGTCGGTCCCCAACGCATCCGAGCTCAAGAACAGCTGGTAGTACAGGTGCTCGAGCAGGCTGCTTGGGTAGGCGAAGGTGACGGGGTGGCCGGAGCAGGAAGACGACCGAATGGTGCTGACCGAGGGGTGGGGCACGAGCTGCTTTGGCACCACCGACAGCCACGGGTCGGACGGTCCGATGCTGCCATTGCGGTCCACGTAGCGACGCTCAAGGTGCGCCGAGATCTTCACCGTCTCGCTCGCGCTGCGGTCCGACAGGTTGAGCAAGAAGCGGTCCGTGTCGTAGACCGGCGCCAGCTCCTCCGACCCGTCGGTGCCCTTGATGAAGGAGGCACCCTTGTCTTGAATCGCGCCAAGGGCCCGAATCGGGCTGCCATCCGCGGGCAACGACTGCAGCGCCACGTCGGTGGCGTCGGTGGAGGAGAAGATGTTCTCCACGATGTAGTCCGGCGAGGTGGGGTCCTCGAGACGCACGACCACGCCGATGTACCCGGTGCCCAGCGCATCGACCAACAGCGCCGCGCGTTCATAAGGAATGTCCGACAGGCGGGTCACTTGGGTCGCATAGTTGGCTTCGACGTAGCCAAAGTAGTTGAAGCCCGTGACCATTGTGGCGTAGTCGAGGCCGGCAGTTCGCACGCGCCGATCGACGTTCTCTTCGGACCCAGAGGCCGAGAAGCCGCCTTCCATGAACAGGTTGTCGCCGGACAAGTTGATGCCCTGCTGGTAGCCATTGGCGCCGTAGAGGTCGCCCGCGGAGGGCGAGGAAGTCGGCGCAGACACAAACGAGGCGGGGGCGTAGGGCGGCCAGTCCGCTTCGCTGACCAGCGCGTCGCCAGCGGCATTGCGGCGCCCGGCGACAGCCATGGAGACTTGCCAGTACAGGACAAGCTCCTTCATCGTCTTGCCAGTCACCGACGTGATGTTCTCGGTGCCAGCGTTCTCGGTCTGGATCAGCTGAGCGAGCAGCTCCTCGCCCGTCAGGCCCGAGCCGCCGGTGTCGCCTGCGCCCGCGTCACTGTCTTCACCCAACGAGGACAGCTCACCCGCATGGTCGTAGAGCCAGCGGAAGAACAAGTACTGGGCGCCCCACTGTTCGGTGTTGATGACCTGGAGGTCCGTCTCATCGACCAGCGGCGTCGTGTGAGAAGCGTCGAGGTAGTCCCAGACATCGTCGTAGTACACCGAGCCGAAGCCCGTGAGGTCCGCGGCCAGCGCGCTGAGACCTTCTTGGACCCAGGTGGTCTCGCCACCGTCTTCGTTGCCAGAGTCGAGCACATGGTACTTGTACGAGATCAGCCGCTGGTAACCGCGGGCGACCTCGGCAAGAAGTTCGACTTCTGTGTAGGAGTCCACAGTGGTGCGCGCGGATGGGTTGACCGCCCCCGACTCGTCCGGAGCGAAGACGAAGATGACTTCCTGCTCGTTGCTGTTCGGGTTCTCCGAAGCATCAAAGTCGGTGAGGTCCACTTCGGGGTCGACGTAGGACCGGACCACCTCGCCATACGAGTCATCTTCCTCATCCAGGAACGTGGTCATCTGGTTGAGGTTGGGGGTGATGACCACCGTGACCTTGCCATCGCCGTTGACGTCCGGCACGTCGCCGAAGGTGGCGGTCAAGGTCGGATGAATGTTCGCGTCGATGGCGTCGGCGATTAGTGCCAGATCACAATTGTCGAAGCCGAAGGCCCCGGCGGGGTGGATCTCCTCGGGGGTGCCATCGCAGTTCTGGTCGAAGTCGATCGGCCAGCCGTCATCCACCCAGATGTTGACGTAGCTGCCAACCGCCCAGAGTGTGGCATCCACCGGCTCACTGGAGCTCTCGGACGCGATGCTGTCGCGGACCTGGAACTGTCGGCGGGCTTCGCCGATGTCGCTGGTGCTGAAGGCGGGCGGGGGGTCAGCAGGCGGGGTTGCAGTCGCGAGACGCCCTTCCCGGCGGGCTGCGCGCAGGCGAGCACGCATCGAGCTGAGCGCAGCGGGCGGCACCGGGGCGATGGCAGCCGCCGGACCGGCTGGCCCCGCAGCACCGGCATCCCCCGTGTCATCGTCTTCGGGAGCTTCGATGTAGCGGACTTCGTAGCCATACGCCGAAGAGCTCGTGTTGATGAGCACCAACAAGAACTCGTTGTCCTTGTTGGACTCGTCGTCGGACGCGTCGGAGAGATCCACCACAACCGTGCCTTCTTCGTCCTCGAAGGGCACAACATCGCCGGCGTCGTCGAACTCATAGGTGACGTCCTCGCCACCATCGTCGCCGCCGTCCTCGCCGCCATCTTCGCCACCGTCTTCACCACCATCGGCGCCATCCGCACCGTCACCGCCGCCACCGGGCTTCTGGCTGACCGCCGAGCCGGTGGGGTTGGAGTTCGTGCAGCCCATGGCCACACCAAGGGCCAGCAAGGCAACGATTCCCGGGTGGCGTCGCATGGTCGTCTCCGCGTCAGTGTGCCCGAGCTGGGCGGGGCGCATCATACCTGCGCTCCAGGCCTGTCGAAGATCTTCTCGACGGGCGCCGCGCACGCAGCACACCACGATACAGCACTTCGAGGTCCCTCGCGCGGGCATCCCAGGTGCAGTGCTCCAGAACATGCTGCCGAGCATCACTTCCAAGAGCGCGTGCAGCGTGAGGCTGGTCCAGCAAGTCCCCCAGCGCACGGGCAAGTGCGCGAGGGCTGTGGTTGGGGACGGCAACCACACCGGGAAGAACTTGGGCCGAGCCCTCAGCGGCCACCGTGGGCAAGCCCATTCCCAGGTAGTTCAGCAGCTTGATGGGGTAGCCCGTGCACTGGGCGCGGGGGAGCGCCGCCACATTGGCCGCCGCCAGCCAAGCCCGCACTTCGGCGAAGTCAGACGTCTGGACCAGCCGCAGCCTGGGCAAGCCACAGCCCGCCCAGGCGTCCAGCGGACTCGCGCTCACCATCAACAGGCCCGCATCCGGCAGCAGTCGCATCGCGTCGATGAGAACGTCGAGATCCTGGTATCGGTCGGGATTCCCCGCGTAGACGACCCAGCGCTTGCCAGGCAGCACAGCCGGCTGCACTGGGGTCAGATCGTCCTGCGCAACGCCCGGCGGCACCAGGCTCACGGCCGAGCAACCGAGCCCGCGCAGCACATCCACCGCCCCCGGACTGATGGCTTGGGCGTGGTCGGCCAACCGGGGCACGGTGCGATCCAGCAGCCGCCCTGCCCTGCTGGCCAGCCCCCGGGCCACCCGCCCCTCGAAGTAGGTGTGGAGCTCTTCGCCCATGGTGTTGTGGGCGCAGTAGACAATGGGCGTGCCCGTCCACACCCGAGCCATCGCCGCCGCAATGGGCGCCTCGTAGTTGTGGGCGTGGACGATGTCGGCAGGGAGCCGTGCAAGCTTCCACGCCAACGCCAAGTCCAGCACTGGCTTCACCAGGTCTGGCCCGGCCCGAAGGTTCCGGTAGCCAGGCACCCGGGGCGTGCGCACGACGCGATAGTCCTCGTCGGGAACACCGTCACCGTGGGCATAGCAAGCGACAGTGACCTCATGGCCACGGCGGGCGAGTGCCCGGGCCATCCCGCGCACATACACTTGAGAGCCCTGCGCGCTGGGGAAGGGAAAGGCCGCGGCTTGCACGATGCGCAGCGGTCTGTCGTCCTCCCCAGGCAGCGTCACCATCGACTCATCCGCCGCAGGATGCCGAGCAGTCGGACATGTACCCGAGCATCAGCAGGCGCTGGCAGTCATCACAGGAGATCTCGTCCTCGCTGACTTCGTTGTCCCCTTCGATGGGGCTCGCCTTCTTGGCGTCGAGGATCTCGGACATCAGGTTGGCCTCGAGGTCGACGAGGTCACAGGGGCCACCGCCAGCCTCCACCAAGTTCTTCTGTTCGGTGATGTCGGTGCTCACATCGAAGGCGGCGAGCACAGGCAGCCCGCGGGGGTTGCCCTCGTTGACGCGGATGTACTTGCACCCACCCTTGCGGATGGCATCGATCTGGTTGCCCTCGAAGTCCTGCTCGGCGATGGCGACCCGCTCCAGGGTCTCGACGCTGATCACCGGCTCCTCGACCGGAACCTCGATGAGCTCCCCGTCCTCACCCACCACAGGCTCAGGCTTGGGCGCGGGGGGCGCGTGCAGCTTCTCCATCATTGCGGTGGCATCGGCGTCAAAGATGTCGGAGCCCTGCCACGTCGCGGGGAGGTTTTCCACCTTGGCAAAGCTCGCAATGGTGGGCGCCACGTCAATCTCGCGAACCTGCCAGGGCACCCGCCAGCCCTTGTGGTCGTCGCCTGGGGTCTTCACGATCAGCGGCACGTGAATCTGTTCATCGTACAGCGTGATGCCGTGCCACCAGCCGCCGTGCTCCTGGAACTCTTCCCCGTGGTCGGCGGTGACCACGAACAACGTGTCATCCCAGACGCCTTCGGCCTTCATCCAGTCCATGAACTCCCCAAGCTGGGTGTCCATGTGCTTGACCTCGCCCCGGTACAGGGCCTTGAGGGCATCGGCCTCGCTGGGATCGGGGTTCGGACGCCATGCCCGGCCCACCGCGCTGCCATCGTAGGGATGCGCAAAGTAGGGGTCGTGGGGCTCCATCAGGTGGATGATCAAGAACCACCGGTTGTCGGCGTCCTTGTTCTTCTTCACGAACTCCCGCGCGCGCTTGAGCGAGACCTCGGCCGGCTGGTAGTAGTCGGTGACCGTGTACTTGCCGGACGTCAGCTTGTCGCGGAGCTTGCGCAGCACGTTGTACATGCTGAGCTGGGCGCTGCTCTCGGTCGCACCCGCGATGTAGCTGGGAGCTTGGTACTCAAACCAGTCGAAGCCTTGCTGGAAGTTGAAGGACCGGGTCACATTGATGTTGTTGGGCATGCCGCCGGTGGCGTAGCCCGCAGCGCTCATCACCTCGGCCAGGGTCTCGTTCTCGTCGAGCAGGGGCTGAGCCTTGAGCTTCGACTTGTGGCTCGACGGAGCGGCAGAAGTGTACAGCGACGCAAAGCTGGCACGGGTCCAGCTGGCCTGGGTCACGTACTGCTCGAAGACGACGCTCTCTTCGGCAAGCTTGTCAATGTTCGGGGACAGCCCGTGGGTGTCACCGTAGGGCCCGAGGTAGTCCGCGCGCATGGTGTCCACGACGACCAGCACAACATCCGGTGCGCCGCCCGGCGCGTCCTGTGCGGCCTTCTGGGGGACCATCGTGCCCGCGGGGTCTTCGCCCCCCGGCGCGAAGCTGTAGATGGCCGACAGCGCCACAAGTCCGCCGTAGGCAGCAAAGTGGCCCTTGGGCTTCAACAGTGCGCGCAGCGGCGTGCGGCTGAGCAGGATGCCGCCCAACCAGAGCACGAGGACGGCGAAGGCAGCGAACCCACCGAGAATGCCCAGCATCACGGGACCGGGGATGCCCGCTTCGGCGTAGACCACCTTGTTCACCACATACTTGGTGATCACGAGGCCAAGGGGCACGAAGACCCCGACGAAGCCGAGGGCCCAGCCCACGGGGTCGCTGAGCTTCTTCATCAGCTTGCCGAGGACGGCCACGCCCACGCCCACACCCATGCCCATGCCCCAGCCGATGCCCGCGTAGAGCACCGAAGCATAGACCAGCGCCTGATACTCGCCCGTGCCAGAGCTGGTCAAGATCACCATGGCTTCGCAGAGGCCCACCAGGGTGCCGGCCAGCATTCCGCCAGCAGCGCCGAGCCACACACGCTTCAACATCTCGTTCACGAAGGCCTCCTCGCCGGCGGCGAGCACAATTTCCAGGCCGTCCGAGCCCTTGAAGCAACCCAGACAGTCCACCCGGTCTAGAGCCCCTTCTCGGAGCCCCGGATCTGAAGTCCGCGCCCGATAACCGCAGACTGCAGGCAATGTCGATTGTCGGCTTGCATTGCGGTCAGAGTCTGTCCGCATCCCGGGAATGCACCCGCAGTGCGGTTGGTGCATGCTAGCTTGAGGCTGACCCCGTTGAACCGGCACTCGGCTGCTCGTCCCTGCCCGCCCAATGCTGAACCACGCTGCCCAGACCGCCCTATGGCTCTGGCTGTTTGTGCTGTGCTTGCCGCGGCTGGCCATGGCCGAGGAGCGTGACTGGACCACCGTTCGGGTGGCTGATGCGCTCCATCCGGTGAGAGATCCGTTCATCGCTCGATGGCAGACCACCACCGCCGCTGCGATGGCGGGCCCCCGCGCGCCCGTCTGGTTCCGCGAGCCCAGCACCCAGATGGACGTGGCCCTGCGCTTGGCGGAACTCCAGCGCGGGGTTGTGCCCATCGACCCTCAGCTTCGAGACCGCAGCATCAACGCCGCGCTCGCCGGCGCCACTCTCGGCTGGCAGCGGTCGGTGCGTGCGTTGCTCAAGCAATCCGAAGGCCTGGGCACCCTGAGCACCATCGTCAGCACCGCCATCTCGCCCAGTGTGCAAGTCAAGCAGCGCAACTCAGGCGGTCCCCGATCCGTGCACGTCGACGATGTGGCCAACCGGGACGAGCGACTCGCGTTCGCCGAGCTCGACCAAGCCGGGCCCCAGCGCACCGTGCGACTCCCCTCGCCGCCCACCTTCCGCACGGGCAGCGCCATCGCGTTGTTTCCCATCCCCAACACCGCCGACGTGCAACGCCAAGCCCCTCGACAGAAGGCGGTGGATCCGAGCATGAGCATCTACATGCAGGCCGAGAACATCCTGGTGGACGGCGCTCGCATCCAGTCCCAAGTGCGTCCGACCAACGGCCGCTTCCGCCAGCTTCCCCGGGTTCAGTGGACCGCGATGGCCCGCCAAGAGCTGATCTCCGGCTGGTCTGTCGTGGGTGAGGTGCGGGGTGACCGGCGCAGCGCAGCGCCCACCACGCTGCGCACCAGCGTCGAGACCCGCCTGCCCACCCGCGCCGACTGGGTGCTCCGGGCCAGCACCGCACGCATCGATCGGGCCCGAGACATCGTCCCGGCGGGCCCCCCCATCGAGCACCGCATCGATCTCGCCCTCCGCGCAAACCTCCGCTGGCGCCTGCCAGCCGACGTGCGCCACGCCCCTCGGGGTCAAGTCCTGGGCACCCGCGGACGCCCAATGCCAGAGCTTCCGCCCCGCGGCCCGAATACACCCGAGTCCTTCGTCCGGGCCTCCGCCCAGCGCCACATCGACGCCTTCCCGACGTCCCCGAGCGTCGCACTCCGCTGAGCGCGCCCCATGTCTTCCCCTCCCCCCGCGGCTCCCCCGACCGTCGGTCGCACCGCGCTGCTGTTGGTGCCCATTGCCATCGCCAGCCGTGGCGCAGCATTCGTGGTTCCCCTCATTATTGCGATGTGGTTCGGCGCAGGGGCGATCACGGACGCGTGGTTCTGGGCGCTGGCCTTCCCCACCTTCGCCCTCGTGCTCGCCAGCACCGCGCTCGGCACCGCGGCCACGCCCGCCATGGCCAAGGTGCGCCAGGACTCGCCGGAGCGCCTGCCCCGCTTCATCGGGGGGCTGTTCACGTGGACCGCGATGGGATCGGCGGCCTTGGGCTTGCTCATCTGCCTTGGTGGCCCCATCGGCCTGGGCCTTCTCACCGACTTCCCCGCATCCACCCGCGAGCTGGCCGCCCGCTTCCTGTGGGAGCTGCTGCCGTTCATGGTGCTGACCAGCGCCGGTGCCGTCTTGCGCGTGGGCTGCGAGATCCACGGGCGCTTTAGGGCCGTGGCGGTGACGCCCCTGCTGCGCGCGGCCACGGTCATTGGCACCTCGTGGGCGCTGCTGGAGCCGATTGGCCCACACGCTCTTCCCTGGGGCTTGGTGGTCGGTGAGCTGGTCCAGGTGGGCTTCTGGTGGCTGATTCTCCGCCAGGAAGGCCTTCGACTGGACCTGCGGCCGTGGCTCGATCCAGCGGTCCAGGCCGTCGGCAAAGACCTCGCACCGATCCTCGGCGGGGAGGTCCTGGTGGCCTTGAACCTCGTCGTCGACAAGGCCTTCGCCGCATGGCTCCCCGAGGGATCGGTGGCCACCCTGGAGTATGCCGACCGCGCCCGCATCATCCCCCAGACGCTTCTCGAGAGCACCCTGCTCATGGTCGCTTACGCCACCTGGGCCAACCTTCGCGCGAAGGGTGACCTCGAAGGTGCCCGCCGTGCGGTGGACCAGACTCTGCGGTGGACCCTGGCCCTCGCCGCCCCGTGCTTGGCCGGCATGTTCATCGGCCGGGAAGCACTCATTCGGATGCTGTACGAGCGTGGGGCGTTCACAGTGGACGACACCCTGCGCACCGCGTCGGCCCTCGGCTGGTACCTCCCGGGCGTCTTGCCCACCTTGCTGGGCATTCTCGCCATTCGTGCCCATGTGGTGGAGCGCAACCTCAAGCTGGTGTTTGTGCTGGGGGTCGCCAGTGTGTTCGGAAACTTGCTGTTCAATGGGCTGTTGTTGCGCCCGATGGGTCTCGACGGCCTCGCCCTCGCCACAACGCTGAACAGCACACTCATCCCGGCCATCTATCTGTGGGCCTTGCGCTCCCGACTGGAGCTCGCAGGCGGCCCGTGGCTCTCGGCGCTGAGCATCGTCATCGCCAGCGTCCTGGTGGCCGTTGTGGTGGAGCTGGGGCCAGGCGCGCCCCCTACGGTGCTGTCGCCAACATTGTGGATTGCGGCCGTGCCCTGCCTGCTGTTGCTCGGCGCCGGTTGGTGGCTGACCCGAGAGCCCCCAACCCGCTGACCACACACACTGACCACAACCGCTGCCCATCTCTTGCGCTACCCTGTCGCGCGAGAAGGAGTGAGCATGTGCGCGCGACCACTTTGCCTGATTGCCCTGCTGATGACCGGTTGCGGGATTCAGCCCCTGCCCAAGCTCGATGACACGGCCGCTGTGGACAAGGCCGATGGGGGAGACGGTGCCGCCGATGGGGGGGCCCAGGTCGACACCGGCTTGTCCGATGGTGGAGGCTCTGGCGGCGATGGCACAGACGGCACCGATGGGGGTGATGGCGCGGATGGCGGTGACGGCGGTGACGGCGGCAGCGGCGATGACGGTGTGCCCCTCGAAGCGCTCGCCATCACCAATGTGGATCCCGACTACGGCCTCGTGACCGGTGGGGACACCATCACCCTCTTTGGTGGTCCTTTCGACAGCACCGCTGTGGTCGAGATCGGCGGCAACCCTGCTGTTGTCCAGGCCGCCACCGAGACCACGCTGACTGTCACCACACCCGCCAGCACCCGGGCGAGTGCGGTGCGGGTGGCGGTGGAGACCGGCACCCACGAGGGCACCTTGGACCGGGCCTTCACGTACTTCGAAGACGGCCGCGGCTACCCCGGCGCCGTCGGCGTGCTCGACTGGTTTGAGACCATCGGCACCTACTGGGCCAGCCAGAGCGGTGGCGGCGGTGGCATCTGGCTGTCCGTCCCCGACACCAGCTTCTCGTGGTGGGAACAGTATGTGCCATCATTGGATACTTGCCGCAGAGATGGCTCGTACACCTACCCCGGCACCCTCTATATCACTGACCCGGGCATTGCGTCCATCACGCTGCAGCCGACCAGCGGCAGCCCCATGAACCTCGCCTACGATGGCGGTGGATACTTCATCAACACCATCAGCGCGTCTCAGGTCGCGGCGGGACGGGTGTGGTCATTGTTGCCGTTGACCGGCTCCGGCTTGCCCGAAGAGACCATCGCCAACTTCGCACGGATGCCATCGAAGCCCAACGTGACCTCACCCTCGATGACCGGGTCCAGCGTGGCCTCGGTGAGCCCCTACTTCACCGTCCGTTGGACCCCAGGTGGGTCCGACTATGTGCGCATCACCTTGTTTCTCAACAATGGCTACGGGACCGACGGCTTCGAGCAGGTGGACTGCTTCGTCAATGATGACGGCTCGCACCAGATTGACACCAGCCAGTTCTCATATTGGCCGAGCTCCGCGCAGCTGAACATCCAAGTGTCCCTCGTGAACGATCGGCCCGGCGGCAAGCTGCCCTGGAACCAAGCCGACTCCCGGGTGGCCACCATGTACGGCGTGATCGGGGCGGTCTTCACCAACTGACGGCAGACCGGCCCACAAATTCCACCAATGGGCCACTCTGGTAGACCCCCAGTTCGTTCACGGCGTCACCCGCAGCCGCCACAGCCCCCGGTCGGTGCCCACCCAGACCGCGTCCGGTCCATCGGGGTGCAGCGCCGAAGGCGTGGGGGGGTCGGGTGCCGGCAACGTGGCGATGCGCACAACCCCATCGGCGCTGACATGGCCCACTGTGCCGTCTTCAGCGCCAAACCAACATCCGCCGGCACCGTCGGCCACCACGACCGGCACACGCACGCCGCCATCTTGGTCGCCGAGCACATCGTCCACCGCTCCGGGGTCGTCGCCGCCGAGACGCAGCCGCTCCAGCCCATCCTCGGTGCCGAGCCACGCGCCATCGGGTGCCGGCGCCACCGCCAGCGGAGGGTGACTGCGCACATACGGCTGGGCCGCAGTGCCGATCACCCGAAACAGGCTCACACCCGAGATCACCCACAGTCCACGGTCATCGGCGGCCAGCCCCCGGATGTCCCGCAGGGCGGTCATCGGCGCAAAGCGGTCGCCCTCCAGCCGCCACAGGCCCGTGTGCCCACCGACCCACAAGTGGCCCGCACTCCACGCCCCGGCGCGCAGGGTCTCGGGGGGTGTCCAGGCTCTCAAGCGACCCCGGTGGTTCAGTCGCACCACCCGCGCACCCACGGCCCACGCCTGTCCGCCGTGCTGCACCACCTGCCCCACAGCATCCCCGCCCATTGCGACCACAAGGTCGTCTGGATCGGCACGCTGGGCGATGGGAGACCCGATGCGGTGGAGCCCCCGATCCGTGGCCAGCCACAGACCGTCCGGCCCACCCGCGACATCCCGCACCTCAAAGCTCGCGGGAAAGCCCTTGCCGTGGGACTGCACGCCAATCCGTCCGTGGTCGCGCACCCAGAGCGAGGCCACGCCCCCATCCGTGCCCAGCCACACCGTGCCATCGGGCCCCTTGGCGATGCTGCGCACCCCCGCTGAGGGCAGCCCCTCGGCCCGTCCAATCCACTGTCCGGAAGGGGCCAGTAGCCCACGGTCCCCGGCCGCCACCCAGGCTCGTTCGCCCTCCATGACCAAGCCAAATGACTTGATGGCCCCCGCGCCCTGAAGCGGCTTCACCCCCCCGGGCCGGGTGAGCCGGAGCGGGCCATGCTCCAAGGTCGCCACCGCCACCGCGTCCCCGTCAACCGCCACATCATAGACGTGGGCGCCTTCCAGCCACACCTCGGGTGTCTGCCCCACAGTGACCTTGCGCAGTCCATCGTAGCCAACCCAGGCCCCGGACTCTCCCACCGGTTCGAGGGAAAAGACCGAGCGCGGCGCCAGGTCGATCCCTGCCAGTGTCAGCCCAGGCCCCTCCATCCGGGCGAGGCCACCGTACGTGCCCAGCCACAGCCGGTCTGGACCCTGCCAGCGGACGGCCTGCACCCAAGAGTCGGGCAGCCCGTCGAGCTGGTCGATCAGCCGGGTGACGTGCAGATCACCGTCCAGCAGCGCCACGCCACTGGCGGTGCCCGCCGCAATCCGCCCGTCGGCGCCGCCATGCACGGCGATGACCCGGGCATCGGGCAGCCCCTCCCATCGCCCCAGGCGCACCGGCACCCGTCCCGGCGCCAACACCCACAGGCCCCCACCGAAGGTGCTGGCCAGCACGGTGTCGTGCCCCTGCACCAGGCCAACCTCACCCACCACGTCGGCGCCACCGCCCCAGCCGCCGAGCTCGGCCAAGCCATCCGGATCTTGCCAGCGCGCCGGCCGCACCACCTCGCTCCACCGACTGGAACCAGCCAAGCGCACCCGCAGCTCGGCATCATGTGGCAAGGAAGGGCTGATCCAGCCGGGCCTCGCGTCGGTCGACAGCACGGACCAACGTCCACGATGCAGCACGGCCACGGTCGCCACGCCCCCGTCCCACCACAGGCGCACCGGAGCATCCTTGTCCCGCGACGCCCAGGTCGGGGGCCGGGCTTGCACCGCCCTCAGGTGGCTCGGTCGGCCCCACGGATCCGCAGCCGAGGCCACCCCCGCCAACGCCAGCCAGAGCCCCATCACACGAGTGAGTCGAGCACCGATGCGTAGTGTTCCCAAGTCCGCTCCCGGCCGAGGTTGCCGACCACATACCGTCGTCCGGCTTGGCCGAGCTCTTCCCGCAACGTCGGATCGTCCATCAGCCGCATCATCTCGGCCCGAAGTATGCCGATGTCTTCGGGCGGGACCGGCACGCCGATGCCCCCAGAGGCCTCGCGGACCGCGGGCTGGTCGAACCAGATGACGGGCACCCCGCACGCCATCGCCTCGACGACCGTGGTGCAGTAGCCAATCTCCACAATGCTGGGCAACAGGACCACATCGGCGCTCTGCAGCACCGCGGCCATGCTGTGCACATCCAACCGAAAGTCCACGGGCTGGTCCCAAGCTTGGACCCGCAAGCGATCCAGGTACACCGGGTCGCCCACCGCACCCGCGATGGTCAGCCGCGCCCGCCGCTTGTGAGGCCGGGGCAGGCGGGCCACCGCGTCGAGGGCGAGGTGTTGCCCCTTGGCTGGCAAGATGCGCCCAGCATGGACAAAGTGGACGGGGGCATCCGGCCGGCGAGGGCCCTGCTCGGCAGGACAGAACCGGTCGGTGTCGACCCCCGGCGGCACCACCCGAATGCGCTCCCCCAGCACCCCCAGCGCGGCCAGCCGAGCGGCGCTGGCGTTGCTCGTGGTCACCATCATGTCCATCCGGCCCGCGAGCTTGCCGTACGCGGCCCACTGAACCCGCTGGGCCAAGGTGGGGCGCTGCGGCGGGGCCAGGTCGTGGGCCAGGCACGCCACCGGACACCCCATCGGCGGCAGCGCCACCGTCGCCGAGAGCACCAGATCGGGCCGAAACCGGCGCGCTTCCCGAAAGGCCACTTGGGCGATCCGTGACCGTGCCGCGTTCGGGCCGAGCCGCCGCAGATCCACCGCAATGGCCTCGGGCGGGATCTTGTCGCGGCTGTGGTGAACGCCGGCCACCAGCCTCACTTCGCGATTTCTCCGCGCCATCTGGAGAAAGTCGGACACGGCACGACCCGATCCTGTCCACACATCCGGCGGCAAGCTCGGTGCGACTACCAAAATCTTCACTGCGTCTCCCCAAGCTGTTCCGGCCCCCGGTGCGGACCCGTCAATGCCCTGTCCGCGCGCCGGCCAGACGCCAGCACAACCGCTTCGGTTCCCAGCGGATGTCGTGCGCCTTCAGATCCCCACACCCGTCACGAGCCACGCCGTGCCCCGATCGAGCAGAGGCCCGCCGCCGGTGCCGTCCTCCCCATCGAAGCCCATGCCACCGATCAACAGGTCGGGAATGCCGTCGCCGTTCACATCTCCACCAATGCTGACGCTCGAGCCGGCACCACCACCGGCCGTGTCGCCGTACATCCGCAGGTTTGCGCCGGCGATGTTCAAGGTGCCCTCCAGCGGCCCATAGAAGAGCCCCGCTGCCCCGGCACCATCCGCGCCCCGGTCATCGCCGGGCGCCCCGACAAAGAGGTCCAGTCGACCATCTTGGTCAAAGTCACCATCCGCGGCAAGCCCCGCGCCCACCCCGTCGCCCACGTCCGCGCCATCGACGCGGGCCGTCGCGATAGACAGGTCACTCGTGCCGTCTGGCAACGGACCGTCCACGACGTAGACCCGGCCGGTCTCCCGGGCGACACCCTTCGCGCCGATGGCCACATCCGGGTATCCATCGCCATTCAGGTCGCCTGCTGACAGTGTGCTGCCGATGAAGTCGCCGGCCGCGTCGCCCACAACCGTGGAGCTGGCGGCGCTCACATCGAGGCGCCCGCTCACCGGCCCTTCAATCACGAAGACACCGCCCAGTCCGCCATTGTCGGGGTAGGTCCAGCCGCTCACAAGCACGTCGGCGAACCCGTCACCATTGATGTCGCCCGCTGCCGCCGAGCCCGCACCCAGGCGGTCCAGCCGCGTGGCACCCTCAATCCGCGCCATGGCATTGCTGAGGTCGAGGTTCCCGAAGCTCTGGCCGCTGACCACGTACACCGCACCGCGGCTCTGGTAGCCCCCGTCGCCGTAGCCCTCCGCGCCCACCAACAGGTCGTCCACGCCGTCCCCGTCGACGTCACCGGCCAGCGCAATCGAGCGCCCTGCTTCGTCATAGGCCGCCTCACCCACCATCTTCAGGTCTGCGTCCGCCATCACGGCAGACCCCGTCAGCGGACCGAAGAACAAGTAGGCTTCCCCACTGTCGATGCCCCCGCCGTTCGCCGACATCGCCGACAGCAGCAGCTCGCCGAAGCCGTCCCCGTCGATGTCGCCCGGGTTCGCCGCCCGCACGCCGGCTTGGTGACCGCTGCTGCCGCCCGTGATCAAGGCCACAGTCGGTGCCGCCGCGAGGCTCATCAGCCCGGTCGCCGTTCCTTGGATCAAGTACACCCCGCCCGAGTCGGAGCCCCGCAGGTCGGCACGCGGCGCCCCCACGGCGATCTCGCCCACCCCGTCGCCATTGAAGTCACCAACGATGGCCACAGCTGCGCCCGCTTGGTCACCGCCGGCGGCGCCCACCAGCTGCAGCGCTGCATCTTCCAGGCTCAGGTTGCCCTCAAGCCCGCACTCTTCGGCATCCCCGTTGCAGTTGTTGTCCAGCCCATCGTTGCAGATTTCTTCCGCGTCGGGGTGCACATCGCCGTTGGTGTCGTCGCAGTCCCCGCCCTGCTCGATGAAGCCCGGGGACCGCTCACAGGCCCGGACCTCGAGTGCCGGGTCACCAAAGCCGTCGTCGTCGGCGTCGCCGTAGAACAACCGACCGTCCACCGGGTCTTCGTCCACACCCGCGTCACAGTCGTTGTTCTTGCCGTCACAGAGCTCGTCCGCGCCCGGATAGACAGACGGGTCATTGTCGTCACAGTCTTCGGACGCCGGAGACCCATCGCCGTCGGCATCCACCGAGCCGCCGCCTTCACCGCCACCATCGCCGGTGTCCCAGACCACAGTCTTTTCGAGGTGGGTGCAGCCGCCAACGGTGGCGAGAAGCACCAGCGCCAGGGTTCCAGCAATCTTCAGGGGACGGGCCATGGCGCACCTCGGGACGCCGGCAGCCTACCCGAATCCGAGGGGGGCCGGGCGGCGCAACCGGCGACAGACACTCAGCCGGTGGCTTCAACCCAGTCCAGAATGCGCGCCACATCCCGCCAACGCCGGCGGCTGCTCCACGCACCCAGCGTCGTCACCGCCACCCGACGGCCATTGTCCAGCTCGAACACCGCCGAGAAGCAGTGTCGCGCGGTGTCGGTGTAGCCAGTCTTCGCCGCAAGCACGTCGGTGTGGCGACGGGAGATCATGCGGTTGGTCGTCAGCAGGCGCCGACGGCGGTCGCGCGTCTGGTCGTGCACATCCCAGTAGGGGGCGCTCAGCACGGGGTTGAGCATCGGGTGCAGCGAGGCGGCGACCAACGCCCGCGTCATGTCCCGGGCGGTGGAGAGGTTGTCGTCCTCCACACCGGAGGGGTCCGAGAAGCTCGACTGGGTCATGCCCAGCTCGGAGGCCACTTGGTTCATGCGGCTCACGAACGGGTAGTGGGGCAGGCCAGACACCGCGGGAAGGGCGTAGGCTGCACCATTGTCGCTGCGCACCAGTGCCGCACCGAGCAGGTCCCAGCCCGTCGTGCAAGTGCCCGTCCGCAGCTTGGTCACGGCTCCCGGCCAGCTGGGGCGCATGCTGCCATCGACACAGATGGTGTTGTCGAGGTTGGGCTTCTCTGAAGCGAGGGTCAGCCCCGACATCACCTTGGTCAGCGAGGCCACCGGACGACGCTCGTCGGCCGCCTTCGACATCAACACTTCGCCCGTGTCGAGGTCGTAGACGAAGACCGCGCGGCTGTGCAGCTTCATCCGCGGACCGTGGTTCGCGGGGCCGTTGCCGATGTTGTCGATCGACAGCAAGCGCTCGTGCTCTGCCTCGGGGAACCATGCCGGCGGCGACCAAGCGCCCAGCGGCCCAGCGTCCGGGCCGTCGGGCACATCGAGCAGGGGCACGGGCTCACCACTGCGGGGCATCGGCGAGACACGGGCAATGGTCGCTTGGAGCTCCACACCCGGCTGGGCCGTCGCGTCGAGCTGCATCATTGACTGCGCCGCCTCGGCGTTCTGGGCCTGGGTCAAGGCGCGCAGTGCCGGACTCTCGGTGCGCTCATGCACCGCACCAATCAACACCAGTGCCGTTGTGCAGCCAAATGATAACACCGACAACCGCAACATCCGCCTCATGCCGCCCCCAAAAGTCAAGACCGTTCCACGCGCGCCGTGCACCGTACAGACCACGTCTGTCTTGCCCTGTCAAGGGCAAGGCTGACCTTCCACCTCCAAGATCCGCATTTGTGCAGCGTGGTTCGAAGACCAGCACCAACAGCAACTTCCCAGAGCAGCGCCGCCCAGACCAGAGCAATGGGCCCACCCGCTTCCCCTCCATCGGTCCACCGACACGCGGACTTCACACAGGTCATCCAAAGCGGAACGCAGCGCGCCCGTGAAACCATCCCCAAGACGCACGAAGGCCCCGAGTCCGCGTGGAGCGGCGCTCGGGGCCTTGGGCGGACCGACAGCCTTAGTTCATCTTCACGATGACATGGGGGCTGACGCGCTTCATGCGGCCACCGGCCTTGCGGGTGCGAAGCAGCCCGGACTTCCGGAGACGCTCCTTCCGCTTCTTGGCCTTGAGCTTTGCGCGAAGTCGTGCCGACTTGCCTGAATTTGCCATCCCACACCTCCAGAATTTTGATGCCTCGGCCGGCCCTGAACCAGGGATCCCGCCGCGGCGAAGAGAAAAAGAGTCCTGCATGCCCTGGGTCCAGAGCCCCGGGCGCACCACCACTTGGGGCCACCCGAGCGCCTTCTCAATTTCCCCGATAGCCCGACTGAGGCATCATCTGAGGGAAGTCGACAAGGACGAGGCGGACATCGCTGGAGACGTCCGCCGCAAGCCGCGCGTGCATATCCCAGCGCCATCCAGTGGTCCACGAGCGTGGCCGATCCTCGGGCGCGCATCGCCGCTGGGTCCGACCCCATCGCCGGCTGGCGACCGTCCCCCCAAAGTGCCGGCTGGATATGAGGGGTCAGACCTCTCGCTGGAGACGCCGATGCGTGCCGCTGGAATCCTCCTCCACCCCACCAGCTTGCCGGGCGACGGTCCCTGTGGCGACCTGGGCCGGGGGGCCGACCGCTTTCTGGACTGGCTGGCCTCCGCCGGCTGCACGCTGTGGCAGGTGCTGCCCTTGGTGCCCCCAGGTGCAGGATTCTCGCCGTATGACAGCCCCAGTGCGACCGCCCTCGGAACCCACCTGCTGTCCATCGAAGACCTCGTCTCAGAGGGTCTCTTGGACAGCCGTGCGCTGGACCACCGCCCCCAAGCGGGGTTTCGGGTGGACGTGCACGCAGTCCAAGAGTGGAAGCGGCCTCGCATAGATGAGGCGGCCGATGCGCTGGCCGAGCGATCGCCCGAAGCCATCGCGGCCTTCGCGGACGAGCGGCCCTGGATGCGGACCTGGGCCCTGTACGAAGCCCTGCGCCGCGCCCTCCATGTCGACAGCTGGCAGGACTTTCCGGCGCCGCTGCGGGACCGGGAACCCCACGCGCTCAAGAAGGCCAACAAGACCCATCAACACGGCATTCAGCGAGCACTCGCCGCCCAGCTTCTGGTCCACCGCCAGTGGGCGCGGGTTCGCCAAGAAGCAGCGCGCCGGGGGATCCGGATCGTCGGCGATGTGCCCATTTTTGTGAGCGGCGGAAGCTGCGATGTCTGGGCCAACCGTGCGCTGTTTCGCGGCGGCAACACAGGGCCCGCCGGCCGGTGGCGCGCCGATCCGGTCACCGGTGTGCCGCCCGACTACTTCGCGCCCCTGGGCCAGCGCTGGGGCAACCCCCACTACAACTGGCCGGCCCACCAAGCCGACGACTTTCGGTGGTGGCGTCAGCGCATCCGGGCCGTGCTCGATCACTGCGACATCGTGCGCATCGATCACTTCCGGGGCTTTGCGGCGGCTTGGGAGATCTCGGCCGACGCGCCGGACGCCACCGCGGGTTCCTGGCGTGAGGCCCCGGGCGCAGCGCTCTTCGCGGCGCTCAAGTCTGAACTCGGGGGGCTGCCCTTCATCGCTGAAGACCTCGGCATCATCACCCCCGACGTCGAGAAGCTGCGCGACGACCTCGGCTTGCCGGGCATGAAGGTGCTCCAGTTCGCTTGGGGCGGCACCAACCAGCACACCTTCCTGCCCCACACCTGGCCCTCCCGCCGCTGGGTCGCCTACACCGGCACCCACGACACCGACACGGCGGTCGGCTGGTACCAATCGGCCACGTCCCGAGAACAACACCGCATGCGGGTCTACTGCGGTCGCGATGGCTCCGAGCCCGGATGGGACCTCGTCCGCCTCGCGTGGGCGTCGGTCGCCGACATGGCCATCGCCCCGTTCCAAGACGTGCTGGGGCTCGATGCAGCCTGGAGAATGAACGTGCCGGGGGAGGTCGACGGCAACTGGACCTTCCGCGCGCCGGAGCTTCCGATATGGGCAGCAGAGCGCCTGCGGGGCATGGCCGAAGCCTACGGCCGCTTCCCCGAGTCCGAGCAAAACGACTGAACCCGGCCACGCGCCGCAGGGCCCCGCTGAGGGGTCGGAGGAGAAGGCATGCTTCGCAGGCTCGTCAACCTGCCGTTCAAGGTCATCGGTCGGGCGGCGCGGGTTGTCCAAGACCGCAGCGACGCGCGGATGAAGGCCGAGCACGGCACCGGCGTGGAGGGCGACGACTTCACCGATCTCGAGAACGTGCCCGAGTTTGACACCCCAGACGACTTTCGTCCGTCCAACCTCGCCCTGAGCGTGGCCGACGCCCGGGCCGCCATCGACAGTGGCCGCCCACAGGTCTTTGTCGACCTCCGCTTGCCGGATGCCTTCGCCCGGGGCTCGTTGCCCAAGGCCGACAACCTGCCCCTGGCCACACTGGGCATCCGCCTAGCGGAGCTTCCACCGGCCCACGTGCGGGTGGTCGTCTATTGCGCAGACGGCGGTGAAGCCTCACAAGAAGCCGCACGATTCCTTCGCTTTCGCGGAATCGAAGACGCCTGCTATCTCAAGGGCGGCATCCGCGGCTGGACCGCATCGGGTCCCAGCAAACGCTGACTGCGCATGCACATGTGGCCGGTTTCCGCTTAGCATTGCGAAGGTCGGGTCCTCCTCCCCATCGCCGCCCTCTGAGGGACGCCACTGATGACTGCTCGCCTCCCCTCCCCCAGTCGACGCAGCCTCTGGGCGACGGTGGTGCCGCTGCTTCCGATGGTCCTGGCTTGCTCCGGCGGGTTCACGAACTGCGGGCGCACGGTCCACAAGATCATTCCCGCGGTCGAGAAGCTTGACCCCGAGTACGCAACCGAGCCGGTGGACTGCGGCGACCCGTACCCAACGCCCGGTGTTCGGGGATGCTTCATCCAAGAGCTGCGCTGCGGGGACTCCATCGAGGGCAACAATTCCGATGGAATCAAGCACTTTGATGAGAGCTTCTACCAGGCCCAGAAGTGTACGCCGGAGCGCCATGCGTATAAAGAGGGCCCTGAAGCGCCGTACTGGCTGATCGTGCCCGCCAACACATGGGCCGATGTGACCCTCGCCAGCGACTGTGTGGACCTCGACATCTTCTCGGCCAACTGGGACCGCAAGACGGAGTGCCCCACCAAGAGCCACGTCAACATCACCCAGTGCGAAGCAGACACGACGCCCCGCGGTGGCACGATCACCATCACCACGGTGGATCGGGCCGAGAGTCACCTGCTCTGGATCGACGGAAAGTATGGTGCGACGGGCAACTTCCGCATCGACGTGAAGTGCCGGAAGTACCGCTGATGGGTGCCTCGAGAATCCAACATGGAGCCAACGTGAAGGCCCGACTTGTCGTCCTGACCACCCTCACCATCAGCCTTCTCGCATGTGGCGGCGCGATGCGCAAAGCCTCAGAAGCCGTGGGGCTCACCGACGGCGGCACCACCCAGACCCGCGAGGGCTTCGACAAAGTGGTCGACGACGGCACCACCACAGTGCCCGGCACGCGGGAAGCCACCGACTGTGGCGCCCCCATCGACACGCCCCGGGCCAAGGACTGCACGATCGGCAAGCTGAGCTGCGGTGACGTGATCGAAGCCAACAACCAAGAACAGACCAACCAGTTCGATGACGACTTCGTGGTCGGCAAGTATTGCGCGCCCCAGCGCAATGACTACGGTGACGGTCCCGATGCCCGGTGGATGCTCGAGATCCCAGAGAACACCCAAGCTGACATCACACTCACGAGCGAGTGTGTCGACTTGGACCTGTTCAGCGTGCGGTGGGCGAGCGCGACGAAGTGCCCCACCGCAGGGGTCTCGACCGGCGAGTGTGAAGGCAGCACAAAGACGGGCGAGGACCACGTCCGGATCACCTCAGTGTCCCGCTCCGAAAACCACTTGGTCTGGGTCGACGGCAAGAGCGGCGTCACCGGCAATTTCCGGCTCGAGATCAAGTGCAAGAACTACCGGTGAGCTCCGAGACACCGAGCCGGTTGCGCCGCTGGGCACCACGCTTGGTCCAAGGACTGGCCAGTGGGCTGGTGTTGGTGGTGTTGTCCCGCGAAGTGGAAGCGCAGAGCCTCTCCGAGATTGTGGGCCGCGTGTCCTGGGGTTGGATGTCGGTGGCCCTGGTCGTGAAGGCCGCCAGCCTCCTGGTCCACGAGGTCCGGCTGTGGCTGTCGCTCAACCCGCCCCGGCCCCCACTGCGCCGAGTGGCCGCCATCGGCTTTGCGGCCGGTGCGCTCAACCTGGTGCTGCCCGCACGGGGCGGGGACCTCGCCTGCATCGCCATGCTCCGCCGAGAGTGTGGGGTGTCGGTCGGTGCGGCGACGGCATCGGTGGGTGTGGTCGCATTCCTTGAAGCTGCGATGTTCGGCCTCACCTTCCTGGTGGTGCTGGTGGCAGGTGCTCCCCGGTGGCGAGGGGTCATCGGCAATGAGGCCCACCTCCAAGCGGTCTCGGGCATCACCCTCGTGACCCTCACCGGCGTCGCCATCGCGGTCGTGGGCGTGATCATCGGTCGTCGCTTCGTCAGCCCAGAACCAGAAGATGCAGGGCCCAGCCCCATGGCAATGGTCCGAGAGACGCTGCGCCAAGCGAGCCAGAACATGACCGCACCGGCCGTGCTGGCGCTCAACACCCTGCTGGCGCTGGTCCAAGTGGCCGGCATGGTCGGCGCGTTCGCGTTGCTCTTCCCGGCGCTCGGCCTGAGCGTGCCGCTGCCCCTGTTGGCCGCAGCCGGTGTGCTCGCCATCAGTGCGGTCGCCGGCGTTGTGCTCCCCCCCAGCTTTGGCGCAGGACCGGCCGCCGCGGCCGTGGCCGTGCTCGCTGTCTTCGGCATCGATCAGTCCGGCGCCCTCGCCTATGCCGCCGGGTGGTGGCTCATCAGCCAAGTGCCGGCCGCGCTCATCGGCCTGCCGTGTCTGTGGGGTCGGGGGGAGCAGGTTCCCTGAGCGGCGGGTCAGCCACCGGCGGATCGGGCGGTCGGGTCGCGCCCCACGCGGCCCCCAAGCCAACGAGAATGGTGAACACCACGGCCTTGCCGAGCATGTTCACACCACAGTCCACAGGCGACGGCTCAAGCCATATCCCCGGATGGGCCGCCACAAGCACCATGGCCGCGGCCATCGAGCGGCTGCCCCGCTGACGGGACCGCACCAGTCCCCAGCCGGCCATCCCCAGGCTGAGCACCACGGTGGCCCATCCGAGCCAGACCACCGGCAAGCCGCAGAGCCCGCTCACGACCACCGCCGCCACCAGGCCCGGAATCGCGGCGCAGCACCGGCGGCCACGACTCCCGCCACTACGCCCTGTGCCACGTCATCCTGACCCAGTGTCCCCGCTCGCAGCGACAAGCCACGCAGCTGCATTCCGCCGATGTGGCCCTCCAGGCGAGCCCAAGCGGCGACCCCTGCACCGACCGGCCCCGTGCCCACCACAACCGTCGTGCACCCGGGCAGCAAGGCCCCCAGCGCGGCGAGCGCATCCACCGCGTGGCCCATCGCCGCCCCCGGTTGCGCCGAATCTTCGGCCACCAGGAACACCAACCCCGTGATCGGACCCACCCGCGCTTGGGCGGTCTCGATGCTCAGCGGCAACGCGCGAGGGTCCAACAGCCCCACCGTCAGCGCGAGGGCACAGTCGCCTTCGAGCTCCTGAAGCACCGCTTGGTCGGCAGAACCCGCGACCACCACACGCCCGAGCCGATGCAGCGCACGCACCAACGCCGCACCGTCCGGCACTTCGGTCCCGACCACCAGCACCGCAGGACGGCGGGGGGATGCTTCGCTCCGGCTCATCCTGATCGTGCCTCTGTCCGAATGCCACCGACGCGCGTTAGCATGGACCCCGATCACGCCAGGGCCACCCCGGTCCTAACCGACGGCGTGTCCCGCGTGTCCTCCGGAGCCCCAGGATCACCCTGGCCCACTCCGCGGACCCGCTGGACCCATCCCGTCGCCTCCGGGGTCTCCGTCCTGCCTCTGGCGCACAACGACCATCTTGGTCCGAGCCACCGACTCCTGAATGCACGCTCCCTCCCGAGCGTCCACTCCAGAACCGAACTCATGGGGATCTCCAATGAAGATGAACGGAAAGGGCCGCCTCGGCCTCGCAAGCGCCTCCTTCCTCGCTGTCGCCTTCGGGCTGATGGCCGCTGTTCCCGGCTGTGGTGACGACCCCTGCCAGGAGTACGTCGACTACATGTGCGACTGCCATCCCGAGCACCCCACCGAGGACTGCGACACGCTGTCGAACACCTACTCCGACGCTGACTCCAAGCTCGAAGACGCCTGCGTCACCGCCCTGGACGACCAGAAGGCTGACGACGACGACCTCGGCCACGAGTGCGGCGACGCCGAAGTGGAAGAGTCCGAAGCCTGAGTCGGCTTGTGGTCTGAAGCTGCGCCCGGCGCTCTCTTCATGGGGGCCCGGGCGTCGCTGCTTCAGCGGGCGTGCTGGCCGCAGGAGACCCCGGCTCAGGCGTCTTCGTCGTCGAGGAGGGCCGCGTTGAGCTCGTCTTCGGTGGGCGCGACCCACGGAGTCTCCGGGGCCACCCCGTCCCGCCACTTTACGGCCGTGATCACAGCGGCCACCGCCACCATGCCCAAGCTGACCAGCTGGGACGTCGACAGCGTGAGGCCGCCGACCTCGTAGAGCCCGCGGACCGAGTCGCCCCGGAAGCTCTCCAAGAGGCTGCGCAGGCCTGCATACAGGACAAACAAGGTGGCGATGATCTGGCCATCAAAGCGCCGCATCCGCGCCCACATCAGCGACAACAGCCCGAACAGGATCAGCCCCCCTGCGGTGGCCCAGGGCTGACTCGGGTACAGCACCACGTTGTGCAATGCCCCGACCCCCACGCCGGGAAAGAAGACGAGTCCCACCCAGGGAAAGCCCTCCACCAGCACCACCTCGCCGCCCCTCATCGACCACAGGGCCGCGCCACCGGCCTGCCGCGTCGGCTGACCGTGGCAACACCCCGCAAAGAAGCAGCCCACCCGGCCCACCGCCAAGCCCAGGGGAATCGCCGCCGCCGCCACATCGGTGACCTTCCAGACCGGGATCCCCCGCGCGCGACAGAACAGCGCGCCCGCCAGCCCACCGCCGATGACCCCACCGTAGAAGGCGTAGCCGCCACGCTTGACGTCAAAGAAGACCGCGGGATTGCCGAAGAGCAGCGCGGGCTCGGCAAAGACGAAGTGCAGCAGCCGGGCGCCCAGCAGCGCCGCCACGATGAGCAGCACATACATGGGCACGAGGCGGTCCGGGTTCACGCCGACCTTCGGAACCCGCCGCTGGACCACCAGCACGGACACCAGAAACGCCATTGTGACCATCACACCCCAAGTGTGGAGGCCAAGCTCGCCGGCCTCATAGAGGGTGGGGTACATGCCGCGCTCCGTTCGCCTGGGCGGCTGATGTGCTAACCCGTGGCAACCGGGGCCCGCGGTCCCTCTGCAGTGGAGTCGACGTGAATGACGCACTCATCGTGAGTCTCTTGAGCCTGGTACCCAAGCACACCGCCGCGCGGGTGATGGGGGCCGGCGCCCGCAGCCGCTTGCCGGCCGCCGCACACCGCGCGTTGCTCCGCTGGTACGTGAACACCTACGGCGTGAACCTCGACGAGTGTGTCGGCGGCATCGACGACTATCCCTCGTTGGCCGAGTTCTTCCTGCGCCCGCTCAAGGCTGGCGTGCGGCCCGTCGACCCCCGGCCCGACGTCATGGTCAGCCCGGTGGACGCCAAGGCCCACAAGTTTGGCAGCATCCGCCAGGGTCAGTTCCCCCAGGCGGACGACCGCAAGGGCAGCGTCGCCGCGCTCATTGGCGACGACGACAGCCGCATCCGTCCAGGCAGCGCCCCCCGGGCCAGCGACTTTGAGGGCGGCCCCTTCGCCATCCTCTACCTGTCCCCCAAGGACTACCACCGGGTGCATGTGCCGCTGGACGTCGAGGTCACCGGCTACCGCTACCTCCCCGGAGCGCTGTGGCCGGTCTTCCCCGCCGCCACCCGCAAGATCGACGACCTGTTCGGCCGCAACGAGCGCTTGGTCTTTTTCTTCAACACCGAGAAGTTCGGCCGCATCGCCATGGTGATGGTCGGGGCCTTCGGCGTGGGCCGCATGTCCACGTCCATCGCCAACCTGACCACCCACGTCGGCAACCCCGGCGAGGCCCGGGAGCTGAGCCCCACCGTGGTGTTCGAGCGAGCGGCGGAGATCGGCCGGTTTGAGCTGGGCAGCACGGTGATCTTGGTCGGCGAGCCCGGGGCATGGGAGTGGGACCTCGAAGAAGGCCAAGACGTGCGCCTCGGCCGCCCCATCGCCCACGTGCCGCCGGATGCCGAGTAGGCCGGCACTACCGGGGGGCGTCCCGCTCCAGGATCACGAACTCGACCCGGCGGTTCTGGTCCCAGGCCGCCACGTTGTTGGCCGGATCCAGCGGCCGGTCTTCGCCGACGCCCACGGCCGACAAGCGATCCGCCGCCACGCCCTTGCCCTCCAGGTAGCGGGCCACACTGTCGGCCCGGGCCTGGCTCAAGCGCCGGTTGGTGCTCGCCGGGCCGCGGCTGTCGGTGTGGCCCTCGATCTGGAGCTTCCGGATGTCCGGGTTGTCGACGAGAATGGCCGCCACTTCGTCCAACAGGCCAAAGCTGGCCGGCTGAATGGTGGCCTTTCCGGTGTCGAAGAACACCTTCTCCAAGATCTCGATCTTCTCTTTGGTGACCTTCGCCCGAGCGGGCTCCATCACCACCCGAACCTCGTGCAGCTGGCCCGCGAGCACAGCCACTGGCACGGTGTTGGTCTGGAAGCCCTCGACGCGGACCGTGACCGCCCGGCGCCCCGCATCCGCACGCGCCCGGGCCACACCGCCGCTCACCCGAACGGGATCGTCACCGTCCACTTGGGCCTCACCCGTGAGTGAGCGTCCCTCGGGATCGACCACGACCACGCGGACTTCGCCAAATATAGGGTCCAGCCGCACTTCGAGCTCGTGGCGTTCTGCACCGGGAAGGGCCACGAGCTTGCCGTAGCTGGAGTAGCGCTGGGCATCGACCTTCACGAGGTACTCGCCGGGGTGGATCGGCAGCGTGAAGTCCGCACCGCCCTCCCGGCTGCCGGCCTCGGTCTGCAATGTGGTGCGCGCCTCGTGAATCAGGTCGCCCAGGTGGTTTCGCACGGTCACATGCACTTGGGTGGTGGGGTCGGGGCAGCCGTCGTCGTCCTGGAAGCCGTCGACGTCCTCAGCTTGCAGCGGGCAGCCGTCCACTTTGTCCAGGAGGCCGTCGCCGTCCTTGTCCCGCACCTCGCGGGGCTCGTAGCCGATGGCCGCGACCACCCGGACGTCCGGGGCGCCGATGCCAGCGTTGAAGCCCGTGCCCACGCCCCCACGCAGCACCACGTCTTCAGACAGGCGCCCGAAGCCCCCGAGCAGCCCCTCCATGGGTCGGCCGGCGGCTTCGCTCAGCGGCATGCCGTAGGACAGCGTGCCGTTCAGATCTGCGGAGATGCCCGCGTCTTCGACCACAAACAGCGCCGCGCCCAGCCGGAAGTAGAACTGGTCATTCCACTCGACGGAGCCCACGTTGGCCTTGGGGTTTCCCCGGGTGCCCAGGTTTGCGGCCACCAAAGTCCGCTCGCTGCGGTGGTCCACGATGGCCTCCACTTCCCAGCCCACCCCGTCGCCGCCCACTGGCGCATCCACCGTGGTGGTGGGTGTCTTGAGCCGCCCGAGGACGGCCAGCCCGATGGGCCAGTCGGCACCCTCCCGGTCCAAGATCGAGCCCTTCACGTCCAGGGCGATGTCGCCCAGGCCACCCGTGGTCGGAGACACATCGCCGGCGACCGCCAGGTACAGCGGCACATCCAGGCCGAAGCGCAGGAACTCCCACGTGTATCCGCCCAGCAGGTTCGCGGTGAGAACATCGCCCAGCACGCGCACTTCGGTGCCGTCCCCGTATCGATAGACGAGCGGGTCTTTCATGTAGTTCAGCGCGAAGCGGCCCTGTGCATGGCCCGTCGGCGCCATGCCCGCGTCGTTCGTCCACAAGGTCGCTTCAGCATCGATGGGCAGCCGGTAGAGCTGGGCATCGAGCTTGGGCTGGGGAACGGACGCCCCGGCGCGACTTGCCGCATCTTGGGCGTGGGCCGCCGTGAGCCCACCCAGCAGCGTCAGGAGTCCAAGGGGGGCGATGGGCACAGGCGGCTCCGGTGTCAGGGATCATGACGGCCGCGCCGGCCCAGCAGGCACCCAAGATGGCCCAGTGGTCACCGTGGACTTGGGCCCACAAGCACCGCGCGAGGCCGCCGCCCTAACCCAGGCCCACCAATCTTGACAGTGCCGAGACCAGCGGGCTCACCGTCGCCGCCGCACCGCTCCCAACCAGCCGCCGAGCAGCGCAAGCAGCCCACCCCCCAAACCGCCGCCGCTGCAGCCCCGGCAAGCCCCACCCACGAGGGTGCCGGCGGTCGCTGGGTTCAGGCCATCCACGACCGCTTCTGGATCGGCTTCGTCGGCTGGGCCTCCCTCGTCGTCGTCCTGTCGGTCGTCCGCCGGGTCCAGCGGATCGGTGCCGTCGGCGACCTCCTGCCCATCGGAGACCCCGCCGGCATCGGTGTCTGCGTCGAGGGGGTCGGTGCCCAGCACACCCTCCTCACCATCGTCCAGCCGGTCATCGTCGGAGTCGGTGTCCATCGGGTCCGTGCCCTGGTCCACCTCGACCCCATCCATCACGCCATCCCGATCGGTGTCGGGGTCCAAGGGGTTCGTGCCGACACTCACCTCGGCACCGTCGAGAAGTCCGTCCTCATCGCTGTCCGGGTTGAAGCGGTCGGTGCCGAGGGCCTGCTCTTGCCGATCGGGCAGTCCATCGCTGTCCGAGTCGGTCGTGTCGAGAATGTCGTCCGCCGGTTGCTGGGGATCGGTGCCATCCACCAACACCTCGACCCCATCGCTGGTGCCGCCGCTGTCGGAGTCCTGGAGCAGGGGATCGGTCCCATAGAGCTCCAGCTCGTCGCCGTCATCCAGGCCGTCGCCGTCGGAGTCAGCAAGGTTCGGATCGGTGCCCAGAACCAGCACCTCGTCCCCATCGGACAAGCGGTCCCCGTCCGAGTCCGGTTCGAGGGGATCCGTCTCGTGGTCACTCACCTCTTCGCCGTCCAGCAGGCCATCTTCGTCGGTGTCTTCGACAAAGGGATCGGTCTCAAAGACCCTGACCTCGTCCCCGTCGTCGAGCCCATCACCATCGGTGTCGGCCAGGTCCGGGTCGGTGCCCAGGGCGTCTTCGGTGCCGTCATCCAGCCCGTCGCCGTCGCTGTCGAAGGTCTCGTCTTCGCCATCACAGTCGTTGTCGAGCCCGTCGACCAGCTCGGGCGCCCCGACGTAGACCCCGCTGTGGTCATCGTCGCAGTCCTGCCCGCCCCATGAGTCGCTGTCTTGACCGTCCTGGTCGGCATCGTAGTCGCTCAGGCCATCACAGTTGGCGTCGATCCCGTCGTACCAGACCTCGGCTTGATCCGGGTTGACCGCCGCGGAGCTGTCGTCGCAGTCGCCGTATACATCCCATCCATCGGCATCTGCGTCGTCGTCATCGTCCCCAGCACAGTCGGCATCCACGCCGTCGTACCAGACCTCGACCGCATCCGGACTGACGCTGGGATCGGTGTCGTCACAGTCGAGACCGCCGTGGCCATCGCTGTCGTGGCCATCGCCATCGGCGTCGTAGTCGCTCAGGCCATCACAGTCGCCGTCGGCCCCGTCGTACCAGACTTCCGTGGCCCCCACCCCCACGGCCGCGTCGCTGTCATCACAGTCGAGACCACCGTGGGCATCACTGGTCTGACCGTCGCCGTCCGCGTCGTAGTCGTCCGCGCCGTCGCAGTTGGCATCGATGCCATCGTACCAAGTCTCGCTGGCCCCGGGGCTCACAAGGGCGTCGTCATCGTCGCAGTCGGTCCCGCCCAACCCATCGGCGGTGTAGCCATCGCCGTCCCAGTCGGACCCATGTTCCACCGTGGCTGCAACCCGCGCCCGGACCTGTTCGCCGCTGCCCTCCGCCGTCCCGATCAGGGTCACAGACAGGGTGTGGGTGCCAGCGGCGAGGATCAGTCCCGTCTCGTCGGACAGGGTGTAGGAGGTGCCCACCGACCAGCTGCAGCAGCTTCCCGAGGAGCCCGAGAGCCCCGGCGCGTCCGTGAAGAGGATGGCCCCGTCCAGCGTGACCTCAACATCGGCCAGGGTCACCTCGCACAAGCCGTGCTTGCCATCCACGTCGACCACGATGTCGCGAAGGTCCACCCGGCTGGCCGTGGTCAGCGTGAAGCTGTCGCTCGCGGTGGCGCTGACGGTGTGGACGGACACGCAGCTGCCGTTGCCCCCCCCAGACTCGACATACCCAGAGTCCAGCGACGCCGTGGTGGTGGCACCGGTGGCAAGACCAGCCAGGGCCAACAGGCTCACAAACATCCGTTCTCCGATGGGTGACGGCACGGCCACGGCACTCGCACACCGGACCCTGCAGCGGTCCGAGCGCCCAAGGAACACCAAGGCCAACCGGCCAGATCACCCAAAGCAGGCCCACCGCGCCGCGGCCTGCACCCCGCCAGTCTACCCCCCCTGAGTCATGTCTGTCTCCTGAACCCACACATCGGGAAGAATGCTAACATTCGACCGGGCTGGGGCGGTCTTGGCCGGTGACCTACTGACCCAACAGCCCCGCGAGCACCGACACCCCTCGCCGGACCGCATCCGGCGGCGCCGACGTGAAGCACAGCCGGACATGGCGCCCATAGGTCGGCCCGCAGGAGTCTCCGGGAGCGAGAATGAGCCCCTGTTGAATGCATCGGAGCAGGAATGCGGTGAGGGCTTCGTCGTCGGGCAGCGCCGGATCCAGTGCGTGGGACACATCCACAAACAGGAACGTGCCCCCCTCCGGACGGTCCAGCCCCAGCGCATCTGCGGCCCACCAGCCGATCTCCTGGTACGCGGAACGGGACTCCGCCAGCCAGTCGTCCCCAGTCCGGAGCAACCGCGCCGCAGCGAGCTGGGCCACCGTCGGCGCTTGGTAGACGCTGTGCATCGCGGACTTGCGCACCTCGTCCCAGAGCCCTGGCACGTCGGGCACTTCGATGGTCCCGCAGCGGGCGCCGGCGATGCCGTAGGCCTTCGAGAATGACCACGCCGAGAATGTCCGCTCTGGCGCAAATGACGACACCCTCAGGTGCTTGCCCGCGAACGTGTAGTGATCGTAGACCTCGTCGGACCACAGCCAGAGGTTGTGGGTGCGGGCAACGGCGGCCAATGCAGCGAGCACTGGCGCCGAGAGCACCTTGCCCGTGGGGTTGTTCGGGGTGTTGATGTAGAGCGCCACCGTCGATGGCCCGATCGAATCCCCCAGCAGCGCCGCCACCGCCTTGTCCGCAGTGCCATGCTCGGCCAGCGCGGCATCCAAGCGGTCAAAGAACGGGACGACCCTGGCGATGCCGTGGGCACAGCGCACGATGCCGGAGATCAGGGGCCAGTGGGGCCCGAGAATGACGACCTCATCACCGGGATCGACGACGGTGCCCGCGACCGCGCTGAGCCCGCCTGTCGCGCCAGCGGTCACCAGTGTGCGCGCCGGATGGCACCCCCGCACATCCGCGAGGGCCGCGAGCAGCTCGGGGTGGCCCTGGGGTCGGGTGTAGCGGTGCATCCCCGGGTGGCTGGCCTCAGTGAAGTCGGACAGGTGCGCACCGGTGGCAGGGGCCCGCCAGGTGTCGCCAACGTGCAGCGGAAAGCGCTCGCCATCGATCTGGGCGATCGATGCGGCCAGGCGCGAGAACACGCTGCTGGACAGGCCTGCGATGCGGGGGGACACGTGGGGTGAGCGGGGCATCAGGTCTCCTTGGACACGGGTCGGGTCACACGCAGGTGGCACCCGGGAGCTATCATCCAGTGCGCCGCTCAGCCCCGCCATGCCCCGGAGCCAGCCATGCCCCCGCGCAAGCCCCGCACTCGCTACTTCACGCCGATCGAGGCGAACTACATGTTGCGTCAGCTCATGCCCGCCATCGAGCGCGCGGCAGACCAGACGCGCACATGCAAGACGCTCTTCCTGCAGCTCCGCAACAACGAGCCGATGAGTGAGGACCAACGGGTGGCCACCGCCCGCGAAGCATCTCGGTTGCGAGAAGAAGTGCGCATGGTCATCGAGGAGTTTCACGAGCAAGGCGTCGAGGTCAAGGGCCTGGATCCGCCATTGATCGACTTTCCCGCGCTGCACGAAGGACGCGAAGTCTTGATGTGCTGGCGGGAGGGCGAGCGCGCCGTGGCGTGGTGGCACTCAGCCGATGAGGGCTTCGCGGGCCGCTTGCCCATCACCGACGCCGAGTCCGGCGCATGGGAGTGGGTGAACTGAGGGCTGCCCACTCGGCGCACCCACGTCTCCCCGCCGTGCTTGGCTGGTGGATGTTCTGGCTTGCCCCCACTTCAGCCGATCACCGACAGACGCCCCGCCCCACTCTGCAGAAGTGACTCCAATCAGGGTTACGCTCCGCAGCCCCAGTGGACCCGGTCCCCAGTGGACCCGGCCGTTCCGCACCATGAGCGGCAGCATCCCGGGGGACCACCGCCGGGCCCCGTCCGGTGGGACATTGTCGAGAACACCCCAGATCTCAGCAGTCCCGGCCCCGATCCAGCCCCACAGAGCACTCGGAAGCGACATGCAGCAGCCCGTCTCCCGCACCAGCCCGCCCCAGCACCAAGATGACCTCATGGTCGACCTCTTGGCGCTTGCCGATGACCTCTGGTGGACCGGCCGTCCAAGGGCCCATGCGCTCTGGGCCGAGCTCGACCCCTCGCTGTGGGCCGCGGTGAACCACAACCCCCGCATGCTCCTTCGCGAGGGCAGCATCGACGGGTCCACGGCCGCTTGGCGCACCGCCGCACGGGCGCTGGTCACCGAGTGGCGCACCGCCCTGGCCCGCCCCTTCCGCGCCGATGTGCCGCTCACGGCCTACCTGTGCATGGAGTACGGGCTGCACGAGAGCTTGCCCATCTACTCCGGTGGGCTGGGCATGCTCGCCGGCGACCACCTCCGCAGCGCGGCCGACCACGACCTGCCCTTTGTGGCGGTCGGCTTCCTCTGGGGCGAGGGCTACTTTCGCCAGATGGTGCACGACGGCCAGCAAGCCGCCGCCTACTGCCCCAATCAACGCGAGCGGATGGCGATGAAGCGGGTGCTGGGCCCGGACGGCACCCCGTTGGTGGTCGACGTGCCGAACGGCGCGGGCTCGCTGCACTTGGGGGCTTGGGAAGTCCGCATCGGCAAGGTGCGCTTGTTCCTGATGGATGCCGACATTCCCGAGAACACGTCCGACAACAAGCTTCTCACGCAGCGCTTGTATGGCGGTGACTCGCGCACACGGCTGCTCCAGGAAGTGGCGTTGGGCTTTGGTGGCCCCCGCTTGCTCAAGGCGGTCGGCATCGAGCCTGAGATGTTCCACATGAATGAGGGCCACGCGGCCTTCTTGACCTTGGAGCTGTGGGCCCGTGGGCTCAAGGCAGGCCTCAGCCGCCAGGACGCTTGGGACGCAGTGATCGCCTGCTGTGTCTTCACCACCCACACGCCCGTCCCGGCCGGCCACGATCGCTTCGGCTGGGACCTCATCGACCCGGTCCTCGGCCCGTGGCGGCACGAGCTGGGCTTGCACCCTGGAGCCTTCATGGATCTGGGCCGGGTCAAGCCCGGCGACGTCGATGAGCCCCTGTGCATGACCGTGCTCGGCATGCGGGGCAGCCGGCGGGTCAACGGCGTCAGCAGGCTCCACGGCGAGGTCAGCCGCCAGATGTGGGCCGACTGCGAAGAGGGCCCCGCCATCACCCACATCACCAATGGGGTGCACGCCGGTGCGTGGGTGGCCCCCGAGACCGAGGCGCTGTGGGACACCCACCTGCCCGGCTGGCGCTCCCACCTGTCCGGCGACGCGGCCAACCCGGCGTTCTGGCTTCGCGCCGAGACGATCCCCGACCAGGACATCCTCACCGCCCGGGATGCACGGCGGCGGCGGCTGGTCCAGGAAGTGCGCCGGCGGACCGGTCGCAACGCACTCGACGAGAGCTTGCTGACCATCGGCTTTGCGCGCCGGTTTGCGCCCTACAAGCGGGGCGACCTCATCTTCTCTAATCCGGACCGCCTCGCGGCGTTTCTGGAGGCCGGTGCCCAGGTCATCTTTGCCGGCAAGGCCCACCCCGCCGACACCCTCGGGCAGGAGATCATCGCCAATGTGCTGCGCTTTGCCCGCGACCCGCGCTTCCGCGACCGGGTGGTGTTCATCGCCGACTACGACATGGCCACCGGACGCTTGTTGACCGGGTGCTGTGATGTGTGGCTGAACAACCCACGTCGCCCCCGGGAAGCCAGCGGCACGTCGGGCCAGAAGGCCGCGATGAACGGCAACCTGAACCTCAGCGTGCTCGATGGCTGGTGGCCCGAGGGCTTTGACGGCACCAACGGCTGGTCGATTGGCGAAGAGAAGGAGTACACGTCGCTGGCGGTCCAGGACGCCGCTGACGCCGAGGACCTGTACCAGACGCTTGAGAAGAAGGTGCTGCCCGCCTTTCAGGACCCGGCCACGTGGGCCAAGATGTCGGCGCGGGCCATGTCGACCTGCACGGTGGCCTTCAACACCCACAGAATGGTTGGCGACTACGTCGACATGATGTACCTGCCACAAGAGGCATAGGACCGCTCCGTTGAGGGCATCCCGAGCGCCACGCAGACTTCTGCAATTCGGGACCCTCCCGGGCAAACCGGCGCGATAGCCCGGCGGGGTGCGCTTCACTCCGCCCGCCGCCCAGCTCCTGCGCGATGCCATCAAAGACGCCGGTGGGGTCGAGGTGTTCGCCATTGGCGACGTGAACCCGGCCGGCAAGGTCTACGACCTGACCATCCACTGCCGGGGCACGCCCGACTCGGTCCCTGCGCTGCTGAGCCGCCCCCGGGCTGGCCAGGTGGTCATCCACAACCACCCCTCGGGCAACCTGCAGCCGAGCGGCGCCGACATGGCCCTGGCGTCTCGGTATGGCGAAGATGGCGTGGGTGTCGTCATTGTCGACAGTCCATGCCGCAACGACAACTGGGTGGTGGAGCCACACCGCCGAGAAGCCCGCACGGTCGACGAAGCCCAGGTCACGGACTTCTTCACCCGTCGCTTGCCCTCCCTCATCGCCGGCCACGAGCCCCGCTCCGGCCAGCTCCAGATGGCGCTGTCGGTCACGCGGGCCCTGAACGAAGGGCGCATCGCCGTTCTCGAAGCCGGCACGGGCACGGGCAAGTCCCTGGCATACCTCGTGCCCGCCGCGCTGTGGGCCAAAGAAAACGACGCGAAAGTCGCCCTCGCCACGTTCACCATCACGCTGCAGAACCAGCTGTCGACCAGCGATCTGCCCATCCTGGACCGGGCGGGCCTCGAGGTGCGGCACGCGGTCGTGAAGGGGCGCAGCAACTACCTGTGCCGGCGCCGCCTCAAAGAAGCGGTGCAGCAGAACCCCGATGGGGTGCACATTCGCGCGATGGCCCGCTGGGCCGAGAACGCTGTGGAGGGCACCCGCCACGATCTGGCCTTTCCCACGACCGAAGAGCAGTGGGACGACGTGCGCTCGGACCACGACCAGACCCTGCGCGCCCGCTGCCCCCACTATGATGAGTGTTTTTACTATAAGGCCCGCCGAAAGGCCGCGGATGCCCACCTGCTCGTGGTCAACCATGCGCTGCTGCTCGCCGATCTGGTCGTCAAGCACGAGAGCGGGGGCGAGGGGGTGCTGCCGGTCTATGACCGACTGATCCTCGACGAGGCCCACCACCTCGAAGACGCCGCGACCGGGCTGCTGCGCGGCGAGGTGACCGCCCGGGCGATTCGGCGGGCCATCCAGCCGCTCACCGCCAACAAGAAGCGCCCCGGTGCACTGGAGCGCCTCGCCGCCCGCTTTGGCCGCGAAGGCAGCCCCCTGCCGCCGGATGAACAAGTCCGCTTCCTCAAAGAAGTCGACATCCTCCATCGGCTGTTGCCCCCCCTGCGCAACAACGCGGCGGGATGGATGGAGATCTTGGCCCACGAGGGCCTGCCCGAAGGCGAAAAGACCCTGCGCATCACCGACGAAGAGCAACAAGGCCCGCGCTGGAGGGACGGGATCTTGCCCGTTCTCGAAGAAGCGGCGGTGGATCTGGCCAAGGTGAGCCAGCGCCTGTCCCGCCTCGAAGACCTGCTGTCGGGCTTGCCCCCCAGCGAGCGCTTCCAAGAACCCCAGCCAGTCTTTGCGCTGGGGCGGGCCACGCGACTCGTTGGCGATAAGGCCCGTCTGCTCGCTGCTTTCGCCGAGGGGGACCAGCGGGAGGGCGGTGCCTGGGTGCGCTGGCTGGAGCGGGCACGAGAGACCGAGAAGGGCCTGCCACGGGCCATTGTCTGCGCTGCCCCCCTCGACGTCGGCCCCTTGCTGCGCACCCACGTCTTCGATCCGATGAAGACCACCGTGCTCGCCTCGGCCACCCTCACCGTCGGCGGCAGCTTCAGCCACTACCTGGGCCGCCACGGCCTCGCTGCCCCCGCAGGACGGTCCACCGTGGCCGTCCACCCCCACGACGTCGAGGCCATCGACGTGGACCCGGACGCGGAGGTGCCCGCCGGCGGCTTCCCCAAGGTGCACACCGAGAGCTTCCCCTCGCCCTTCGACTATGCCCGCCAGGCCCTGCTTGTGCTCCCCAAGGATGGCCCAGCGCCCGGCCAGTCCGGCTACGAGGACTACGTCGCCCGGGCCACCGCCGCCGCGCTGTATGTCGCCGAGGGCGGCGCCTTTGTGTTGTGCACCAGCTACCGCATGATCGACGTGCTCCACGCCCGGTCCCGGGAAGTGCTCGGCGACGATGTGCTGTTGCTGCGGCAAGGAGAGATGGGCCGCAGCCGCCTGCTCCAGCGCTTCCGGGAAGCGGGCAATGCCATCCTCTTTGGCACCGACTCGTTCTGGGAGGGCGTCAGCGTGAAGGGCCGGGCACTGCGTCTTGTGGTCATTCCTCGGCTGCCGTTTCGGGTGCCAACCGAGCCCGTCCAGCAAGCCCGCCACCAGCTTCTTGAAGAACAAGGCCGCGACCCATTTCGCCACTATGCCCTGCCACAGGCCGTTCTCAGGCTCCGCCAGGGCGCGGGCCGGCTGGTCCGCACCACCACGGACCGGGGCATCGTGATGGTGCTCGACCAGCGCATGCACGACCGCTGGTATGGCCGCACCTTCATACGCTCGCTGCCCCCCATGCAGCGGGCCACCGGTGACACCCGCACCCTCCTGCAGGCCATGCGTGCCTTCTACCGCGAAGGCCCCTTGCCCGAAGCGCTCGCCGACGCTACGCCGCCGCCCACACCCGCCCGGCGCACTTCAGCGTGGCCCGGCCCGGAGGACGAATGAACGCCGCCATCACCCGCGAGCAGGTCCACTTCATCGGCGAGAGCTGCTCCAGCGACGACACCTTTGATGCCACCGCAACCCGTCTGATCAAGGACCAGCGTCGCCTGTCGCGCTTCTTTGAGCAGAACGCCGAGCCCATGGGCCTCGTTGCGGGTCAGGTCTCGCTGTACATGCTCTCGGTCTGCATCCGCATCTTCGAGCAGGCCGGTGGCCGGCTGCGCAAGGTCAGCGGGGACGCCATCATCGCCGCCCGCAAGCGGGTTCAGCCCATGCTGCCCGCGCTGATGCCGGCCGATGAGGACTTCGCCGAGCGCGCCAAGGCCATCGTCACCCGCGCCCAGCCCCACATCCTCGACGAGGTGCTGTGGGCCCTCTACACGCGCCCCCAAGAGACCGACGAGCAGGCCGATCTCGAGCCGAACCAGAAGGCCCTCGTCTACATCATGCTGTGGACGGCGGTGGAAGCCCTCGACGCAGCATGGACCCCGTCCAAGGGCTGGACCCCCGAGAACTTCGTGCTGCCCGAGGGTGCTGAGGCTCCCCCGGAAGCCTGAGCCACAGTCCCGGTTCGTCAGTCGTCCCCGCCATCCCGCCTTGTGGATGGCGGGGACGCTTGCTTACCAGCTCGCCGACTCCAGCCCAATCGTGTAGCCGGAGCAGTCGGTGCCATCGGGCAGACCCACCCGCACACTCGCTTCTTCTCCCGCCGCCACCGGCGGGAAGCGGGCCATGAAGGGCTCGCCACAGTCGATGCGCACCACCGCGTCGTGCACGGTCCGAGGCGCATTGTTGACGACAATGGCCTCCACCTCGATGCGTCCGTCGTCCCAGCGGGTCGCCCGAGCCGACGGCTCCACCCAGTAGCGCACGTCGCTCGTGCGGTCGTCGGTGGTGCGGGGCTGAAGGTGGATCTCCTGCTGTTCTTGGTCGACCGTGACCAAGAAGCGCCCCGAGACGTTGAGCCCCAGCAAGCCCACCTCGTCGCCGTGGGCGCACGCGTCGCACACCCCCACCGTGACCCCGTCGATGGCGAGGCCGCCCAGCCAGACCCGGTCGAGCAGCACCAGCGGCGTGGTCCGTTCGCCGTTGGCCGTGCGCACCGTGACCTCGGGGGCATCTGACGGCACCCGCACCCCGAGGGCCCGCAGCGTGGCCCGGTCGACGCTCGTGAAGCTGGCGCCCGTGTCGAAGAGCATCATCACCTCGAGCACCTTGCCGTCCGCGCCCTCCAGGTCCACCGGCACCTTGAGGCTGGAGCCGGTGCCCTCATAGGGGAGCACCACGGCGTCCCCACCATCGGCATGGGTCGTGACGGTGGGCAGATCGGGCACGGGACGGGGGCGAGCGACCGGCGATGGCGCCGCAGGCTCGGCATTGGGTGCGGGTGGGGTGCCCAACAGTGACGGCAGCAACCCATCCAGGCGCGGCCCCAGCGTCGGCGGTGGCCGGGACTGAAACATCTGGCCAAAGGCGCCCATCCCAGCGGTCCATGCCCGCGCGCGCTCCTCGGGGAAGTACACCGGAAAGCAGACCATCAGCGCCAAGGACCACCCCATGAGCCCCGCCGCGTAGCCACCGAGGCGGTCGGGTACGACATGGACCAACGCCGAAGGCGGCCCGAAGACCACCACCATCGCGACGATGGACACGGCCACCGCGTTGCCTTGGCGCAGCATGCCCACCCCCACGCCGAGGCTCAGGGCCAACAACGCCAAGGCCAAGCCGATGGCAAACAGCAGGAGGCCAGTGGTCGAGAGGCGCATGCAGCCGAGGGGTGGCAGGGATGGTGCAGGGTAGCCCGCGAGGACGGGGGGGCCATCCAGCGCTGGCCTTGCTCAGCGTGGGGGAGAGGTCTTGGGGGCGCCGTCCCCCGGGCAGCCTTCGAAGCGGTCCGTCCGCCGGTCCCAGCACAGCCGCAACGAGGCGGGCTCACAGGTGCCGGTGACGTGCAGCCGTCCTTCGCCCTCGGGAGCCACGGACCACGCGCACACCGGCTCACTCAGACCTCCGCGAACCCCGAGCTCCAGGCTGACGGACTGCTCCAGCCCGGGCAGGTTGTAGACGGTCAGCAGCTTGTGGAAGCGGGAGCCCACGGCCGCACGGGGGGGCTCAACGAGGCCGTGGTGGACCAACAGCTCGGCGGCACCGTCCCCGTCCAAGTCGAACACACCAAGCCCGATAACATCGACCCCATCAATGTTCCAGGGAACTTCCGGAGCCGGCAAGACCACTGAAGCGAGCCCGCCTTCGATGCCCGGCGGCGCCGTGGACGCCTGGGCCACCCGACCTTCACAGCCCGCCTGGGTACACGTCGACCACGCCACCCATCCCGGCGCGCCGTCCACGGCCAAGCTCTTCATCGTGAGGGGCTCGAGCTGGGCGAACAGCCACGCCTCGGCCGCTGCATCCGCGTGGGGGGCCAGGACGGTGTCGAGATCCAACACCACAGGCGCCGCCAGCACGGGCACCGGGCGATGGCAGCCCAGGACCCAGACCCACACGCCCACCCACCTCATTGGCGGTTGTGCACGGGCCGCACCAACCGCAGGCGCCCGGCGATCCACGTCGTGAAGTCCGCGTGGAACAGCGTGCGCGCATTCGACGGGTTCACGAACATCTCTTGGCCCATGGGCACCGCGTAGCGCTTGTTCGGTCGACCGTGCTCGCCGGTGATGCTGTCCTTGAAGTGGGCCCACATCTGTTCGCGCATCGAGGGCTCACGCATCAGCTGGGTCTCCGCCGGGTCCGCCGGGAACAGCCGCTGGACCTCAGTGCTCACGAAGGTCTCGGGGTACATCAGCTCGAAGGCGTGCACCCCGCCCTCCCCTTCGCCGGACTCGGCGCCGAACACCCGAGCCGCAAAGTTCTCGGTGGTGTGGCCCACGGTGGTGTGGGCGTAGACCGTGGCGTCTTCGCCCATCGCCGTCTGGAGGGACTCACCGAAGGAGTCATTGCCCGACCGGTCCCCTTGCTCGTGGCGGGTCCACTCCTCGTACGACGTGCGATCGGTGTCGGCCCCGGCGCTGCATGCGAAGAGCTGCACCCGCACGGCACTCCCGACGGCGCTGCGCACCCCATCCGCAAACGCTTGGGTGTTCGCAGGGTTGCGACCGCTGCGGGTGGTGTTGGAGTGCAGACCGCCCTGAGAGAAGTCATTGTCGGCGTTGAAGCCCATGCCCCAGTCCTCGCCGTGGCTGAACAACGCGAGGTTCTTCACCTTGGTCCAGGCCGGCACCTCGGGCGCGGGCCCTTCCGCGCCGGTGTCCAAGCTCGCCCGCCAGCGGGCTTCGAGTCCCCGGTGGATGGACTGGACCGCTTCGATGGCATCACCGGCTTCTTCGATGCGAATGGCCTCTCCCAGCACGATCGCGCCGCCCGTGAGACCCACGGCTTGTTGGTTGGCGGCGAAGATGCTGGCCTGGCTGAAGAACTCAGTGCGACCGCTCACGCCGTTCTTGAAGTCCGGCACAATCGCGATGGTGACGCCATCGGGGAAGCGGTCCTGAATGGTGGCCAGGTCGGGATCTCCGACGGTCGCGTTGGCGATGGTGGTCGTGAAGATGAGGCCCAGTCGCTGAAAGACCGCTGCACGAGCCTGTCCAGGCCCGGTCACCGCCCCGTTGGGCTGCCACTGCTTCTGTTGGGCAAAGACCGCACGAATGGTGGCCTCGTCGTAGGTGCCCGAGGCCGTGACCCCGAGGGCAGTCTGGAGCGCAGTGATGGCTTCTGTGCCGATGTCGGCGGTGCCCGCCCAGGTCCCGGCCGCCGTGATCTGGTCTGCCGTGAGCTCGGTGTTGGCTTGCAAGGGGCCGCCACCCGTCGCTTTGCCTGAGCCCCGACCGGCGTTGACCGACTGGCCCCGGGCCGCGGCGAGCCCCAGCGTGTCGGCCTCCCGCTCCAAGCCACCGTCGTCGTTCACCCCGCCCTTGGCTTGGCCGGTGCTCGCCACCCGCCCATCCCGCTGTTGCACCACATGCGCCAGCTCATGCCCGATCAACGCCTGACCTTCCTGGCTAGACGGATCGAAGGCGCCCGGGGCGAACCACAGGTCTTCGCCTTGGGTGAAGGCTTGGGCGCCCATGGCCGTGGCGGGGCCCCCCTCGTGCACTTGCACCCCGGAGAAGTCCACCCCAAAGGACGCTTCCATCGTCGCGAGCACGTCCGCGGGCAGCCCGCCCGATCGGCTCTGAAGCTGCTCCGCCCGCGCCGCATTGCCGACCCCACTTCCGGCCGACTGGTCCCCCATCGTGGGCTCCAGGGCCTGAGATGGGGATGGGGAAGTGCTCTTGCGTTGGCTCTTCATGTCGGTGTCCTGCTCGGGGCGTGACACAGCATACTGCACAAGTGCACATTCCCCGTGTGTGAACTGTGGAGGGGCAACACGGTGGAGCTGGACACCGCCAAAGCACTGGTCGCCGCTGTGTTCGTGGGCTTTGCCATCGCGGAGCTCGCGACCGGTCGGTTCGGCCCACGGGGACGCCGCTTTGATCCCCTGGTGGACGCCGTGTGCGCGCTGTTGGTGCCCGGGGTGCTCCTGCTCGGTGTGCTCCACACGTCCACCACCCTGTCCGCCCTCGTCTTTCCCGACGCCGCGGACATGCTCGCTCACCTGCCCGCCTGGCAGATGTTCGGCGCCTTCTTGATCCTGGACGACCTGACCCAGTACGGCTGGCACCGGCTCAGCCACAGCGTCCCCGCGCTCTACAGCCTGCACCGGGCCCACCACTCACCCGAGTACCTGTCGGTGCGGGTGGTGTACCGGAACAACCTCGTCTACTACGTCATCATGCCGGGCGTCTGGCTGAGCGGGCTGGCGCTTCACCTGGGCCTGGGCGCGGTCTACCCGGTCTATGTGGCCGCCAAGATGGCCGTCATCATCGGCGCTCACGCTGCCGTACCCTGGGACGCGCCGCTGTACCGCCACCCCATCGGCCGCAAGGTCATGGCCGTCGTCGCGCGCATCATCAGCACGCCGAGCACCCACGCGGCCCACCACGGGCGACACGAGAATGACGGGATCACCCACTACAAGGGCAATTTCGGCAATTTCTTGTTCTTGTGGGACTGGCTGTTTGGCACGGCCCACATCACGGGCCAGCGCCCCGCCACCTATGGACTGGAGAAGGTGGTGCCCGTGTCGCCCCTGACCGAGCTGCTCTGGGCACCGGGCGCCGCTGTGCAGACCGTGGACGACGACGGGACCGACCCTCGGTGAGCCCGAGACTCAGAGCTTGAAGTCGTGCACGTGGTGGATGCCATCGGCCGGCGGCGGTGCATCGGGGTGGTGCGTGTTGCCCACCAACACATGCGACCCACCGGGGAAGTGCTCCAGGAAGATGTTGGCGTTGCCGGGCTCGTTTTCAAACGTCGCCACCACATCGCCGCCCAAGCTGCCGATCATGCGGACCGCATCAATCTTGTAGGGCTCGTCGCGGGTCTCGAAGTCGGGCTTGAGCTGGAGCATCGCGCGGCCACCAAACATGGGAAAGCCGTGGGCCACGAGGCTCTCGATGGTGCCCCGCTCCATGCCGTGGATGTGCCGGCCGGTCAGATAGTAGACCAGCGCACCCCGGTCGTGGCATGCCCGCACAAATTCAGGCCCACCGGCCATCGCCGGGTCTCGGGCGCACCACGCGTTCGTGAAGAAGTGCCCCCGCCACCACGCCAAGATGGCTGCCCGGTCCTCCGGCGTCAGGGGGATTCGCTGGGCCAGGGGGTCGAGCACACCGTAGCGCTGCTCGTCCACCGAGATGCCATCGACCGCTTCGGCGAGGTCCCGTCGGCCAGTGCGCTCCGCAAAGTCCTTGAGGATCGCGAGGCTGCGGGCGCGGGTGATGAGCAAGGTGCCGTCGAGATCAAACACACACACAGGCAAGCGACCTGCCGCGCGGGTGGACTCAACGGACTCTAGGATCTGATGCAGGATGGTGGACATGGTCGGTGGTTAGCGCACCCCGACTCGACCGGGAAGGGACGAGTGTGACAGAGTGCGCCCGGGCCGGACAGGCCCTGCGAGCACGAGGTGCACATGGAAGCCTACGGTGAGCTGATCGCCATCTTGATTCTGCTGGCGGTCGTCGTCGCAGTGATCTCCCGGCTGCCCAAGGCCAAAGAAGTCGACCACTCCCCGGCGTTCTTGCGGCGGCGGGTGATGAACTGGCTGCCCCTCGGCCTGACGTACGCTTTTTTGTACATGGCTCGGTACAACCTAAAGGTCAGCAAGTTCGCCTTCGAAGAGATGCAGGACGCGGCCGGTGGGGCCCTCATGGGCAACAGCGACTTCGGCCACATCTTCACGGTGGGCGTCTGGGTCTATGGCAGCGCGTTCTTGCTCAACGGCCCGCTCACCGACCGCTTTGGTGGGCGCAAGGCCATCTTGGTGGGGGCCGGCGGCTCAGCCTTTGCCAACATGCTGATGGGGATTGCAGCGTGGAGCCTGTTGAACCAGGGTCCCCTGCACGAGGCCATCGCAGAGAACTTTGTGGTGGTGTACTCGGTGCTGTATGGCATCAATATGTACTTCCAGAGCTTCGGTGCTGTCGCTGTCGTGAAGTGCAACGCGCCCTGGTTCCATGTGCGCGAGAGAGGCGTGTTCGGCGCCATCTTCGGCATCCTCATCTCGCTCGGCATCTACTTCGCGTTCGACTGGGGCTACTACATTGTCAGCGAGATTGGCCTCGCCGAGATCTTTCTCATCCCGACTGCGCTGTTGATGACGCTGTGGGTGGCCGACTTCTTCTTGGTGCGAGACTCCCCGGCCCAAGCTGGGCTGGAAGACTTCGACACTGCGGATGCATCGTCGGGCGACACCGGGCCCGAGCTGGGCGTGGTGGGCGTCTTTAAGAAGATGCTGTCCAACCCCATCATCCTGACCATCGCGTGCGTCGAGTTCTGCAGCGGCTTTGTCCGTCAGGCCCCGATGCAGTGGTACCGCACCTTCGCAAAGCAGACCGACGGGGTGCTGCACCTCAAGGGCGACTTCATCTACGACCACTGGGGCATGTGGCTGTGTGTGGCCGGCATCACGGGCGGACTGTGCGCGGGCATCATCTCGGACAAGGTGTTCCAGTCCCGTCGGGGACCGGTGGCCGCCATCCTGTACCTGGGCGTGACGGTCGGCTCCATCGTGCTCTTGATGGTCTACACGATGCCCGCCATCCAGATCGGCGAGTCGTTCACCCTGTCGGCCCCCGGCGTGGTCGCCATCCTGATCTCGATGTGTGTCATCGGCGTGCACGGGATGCTGTCGGGCACGGCGAGCATGGACTTCGGCGGTCGCAAGAACGTCGGCGTGGTGGTCGGCATCATCGACGGCTTCGTGTACTTGGGCACCGGTGTGATGTCGCTCATCTATGCCGAGGTGCTGCCCCAGGAACAGTTCGACGAGGCCGGCAAGCTCACGGGGCCGGTGACCGAGCCGGAGAACTGGAGCGCATGGCCCATCTCGATGATTGTGGTGGGCTTCATTGGCTTCTTGCTGGCCACCCGTGTGTGGAATGCCAAGCCCAAGGGGAAGGCCAAGGACAGCCCCAAAGACAAGGCCGCCGCCGCACACTGAGGCCTCAGCGCCAGTCCGACGGTGGGCCCAGCTTCAGCCGGCTCGCCAGGTCCTGCACATCGGGGCGGGCGAGCACTGGCGCCAGCTCATCCGCACGGGCGAACCAGCGCCGGGCGCGGGGGGGCGCGGTGGCCATCACCGGGGGCAATGGACGGTCGATCACGGCCTGGAGTGACGCATCCATGGGCGCTCCGAGCCACTGGAGCACCCGGCCAAACGTGCGCCGCCGGGTGTCCGGATCGGCGACCACGTCCTCAAAGTCCACCCGCAACCGGTCCACCCGGGGGTTGGCATCGAGGAAGTCCAGCGTGGACCGGTGGGCCGAGCACCACTGAAAGGCCGCCACGTCCGCCAAGCCCTGGCCAGCGCTCGCTTCCCATCCCGGGGGCAGGTCGAACTTCCACCAGTCCGCGCTGTGGGGCAGCACGTCGGAGTAGCCGGGAATGTCGAGGGGAGCCGTCATCCGCTGGGCGTGGAAGCCCCGGAAGCGCCAGCCGTCGACCAGCCCGTTGATGGTGGCCGCTGGGTTGCGCACCAAGTGGAGCACCCGCACCCGCGCGCGGGGAAAGAGCCGCACGAGAAAGTCCAGCCGGTAGGCATTGCTGGGGGTCTTGATGATCAAGGGACGTCGCAGATCAGCGGCGGTGGCCCGGCGCCACGGACGCACTGCGACAAAGGGCGGCTCCTCCAACACCACGTCCCCGGGAGGACCGACGGGCGGCGGGCCGACATCGTGGAGCACCGCCGGGCTGAGGTCGGAGTACCAAGGATTCACGGCAGGAAAGACGCGCCCCACTCGAAGCAGCAGCCCCCTGTGAATGCTCTCCCAGTGACTATTCTCGCTGGCTTCGACCGCATCGAGGGCACACCGCTCCACCACGTCGGGGTCGAGCTCGAGCGTGGGCCACTGGGCTTGCAGCCGCCACGCCACCTCCCTCGCCCAGCCGCCCAAGTCCACGGTGCCGGTCTGACGGTTGCCCATGTCCAGCGCGAACTCCCGATCCAGCACGTCGGCATCGAAGGCGGCGTCGGCCGGCAACGCATCGCTGGTGCGCCCCCCCACCCCCGGTCCCAGGCCAGCCAGCAAGAAGAAGGGGTTTACCTCGGCTTGGAAGTGGAGGAGCTCACCGCTGTGGCGCAGGGTCTCGCTGAACATGCTGGAGCCCCCTCGCGATGAGGAAGCCACCAGAACGACGTCCTGCACGCCATTGCGGACGTTGCCCACAAACGGACCTCGCCGGGGCGCCAGGGCCGCCAGCCGCGCCTTCACCACCGCCAGCGCGCCCGAGGTGTCCCGCAGCATCGGCCCACTCAACGGGGCAGCCGGCTGCGCACCCACAGGCCGCTGAGGTAGGCCCGCCGTCCCCATCGACGCCAGTGGTTCTGGTCTTCGCGCAGGCTGCGCAGCTCGACTTGCGAGCGCCACTTCACCTCGTTGGCCCAGACGCCGAGGGTCTTCAGGGGACTGTCGACCGGGGGGCCCACTTGGGGATGGTCCCGCTCGTAGCCCAGCGCGCTCATGGGCTCGGCGGCAATGCCCTCCACCGCGGCCACTTCGCCCGCCGTGAGCTTGGTGCGGTAGCGCTTGGCGTTGTTGCGGAGAATGCCTTTGTCGGCGTTCTTCCAGGATGCCGAGAGACTGGCGGTCGCCTTGGCCCGGCGGCGCCCCGAGAAGTCGAGCATCGCCGGCTCAAAGTCCTCGCCAAGGTAGTCACACAGGCGGCGCAGAACCGGCTCAGGATCGGCGATCAGGTCCTCGTAGTGCATGCGGTGCAGGCGGTCGCCGATGCGCTGTTCGAGGGCGAGGCCCTGGGCTTGTTGGTGGGCCCACAGTGCGGCGGAGTGGTGCGGATGGCAGGGGCTGAACACGCTGTCCCGACTGGACGCGGCAACGTCGCGAGGGTCCCGCACCAACCAGATCAGCCCGGCGTTCGGGAAGCGGGCCAAGATCCGGTCGACGTGGTGGATCATGAACGTCGACTTGCAGCCCCAGCGGGCCTTTGTGGAGTGTTCGAGGGCTTGCTGGTACAGCGCGACGAACAGCCCGAAGAGGTCCGGCGGATCGGCGTCTGCGACCAAGCGGTCCACGTCCGGGACGAACTCCCAGGGGTGGATGTGGATGCGAACCAAGCGCACGATATCGCAAGCGAGCCGCCGGCGGCATTCTTCGAGCGACAGGTCGCCGTAGCTCGCTTCGAGCGCACCAAAGTAGTTCATCACGTGGGGCGGATGGGGCACCACGATGCGGGAGTGGGCGTCGAGAATGACGCGCAGCAGGTTGGAGCCGGAGCGCTCCGTGCCGATGATGAACAGGGGATCGTCGACAGAGGGTCGCCGTTCGGGCATAGGACCACCAGGAATTGCGGCACTCTATCTGCCCTCCGTCCCGGAGTCTGTCCTGGCCTCGCGCATCGCCTTCTTTGATCTCGACAGCACGCTCATCTCCGTGAACTCGGCCCGGCTGTGGGTCGCCCGGGAGCGACGCGAGGGCAAGCTGCGCAAGCGCCATGTCGGCCAAGCGATGCTGTGGTTTGCGCTGTATCGGCTGGGCAAGACGGGCATGGAAGAGACCGTGCGCACCGCGGTCCGCAGCCTGGAGGGTCTGCCCGAAGCCGAGCTGCGGGCCCGATCACTCGAGTTCTGGACCGAAGAGCTGGTCAGCAAGGTGCGCCGGGCGGTCCCGGACGTGCTGGCAGCGCACCAGCGCCAGGGCGACTTGCGGGTGTTGTTGTCGGGCACCAGCGCCCAGCTCGCCGCCGCCTGTGCGGCACACTTCGGGTTGGATGGTGCACTGAGCACGACCTTTGAAGTGGCCGATGGACTGTTCACCGGGCGCACCGAAGAGCCGCTGTGCTACGGCGCCGGAAAGCTGCACCACGCGACGCAGTTTGCGGACCAGCACGGCATCACGCTGGACCAGTGCAGCTTCTACACCGACTCCTACAGCGACCTGCCGATGCTGGAGGCGGTGGGCACCCCGGTGGTGGTGGATCCCGACCGGCGGCTGCTGCGGAAGGCCCAGCGACGGGGCTGGCAGGTGGCGGACTGGGACTGAGCACCAGGGCCACCACGACCGTGTGCAACACTCGGCACCCCCCGGAGGCCCCATGCGCTCGACCGACGGACTGCCCCCCGACATCGCCGCGCTCATCGCTGCGCTGGACGGCGACGGGCTGAACACCTGGGGCATCGCGCCCGCCACTGGACTCGAGGACGTGCTGCCCGGGGCACGGTCAGTGGTGGTGGTCGGCTCGGGTGGCGGGCACCTCTGGCGTGGCTTCTGCACGGCCATTGTCGAGAACGCCGCCACACTCACCAACCACACCCATCCCTTCGACAGCCACGTGGGCCGGTGCGTCGCTGCTGCCGACGCTGCGTTGGACGCCGACCGCCCCCGACGCTGGGTGCTGTGTGGTGCCACCGAGCCAGGCACGGCCCCGCCACCCTTCGTCGACTTTCGCATGCTGGCGCGGGAAGCCGGGCTGGGCCACCCAAGCCGCCTCGGGCTGCTGATGGGCCCAGTCTATGGCCCGTGGATGGGCTTGCGGGCGGCCTGTGTGCTCACCGAAGCGCTGGACCCGACCGGCCCCTTGCCAGGGGACAGCCCTTGCCTCACCTGTGCGGCGCCGTGTGTCCCGGTGTGTCCGGTGGGCGCAGTCCCTGAAGTGGACGCCCGTGCGCCTGAAGACCCCCGTCCCTTGCCGTTCGGCATTCGCCGATGTGCGGCCCATCGGGCGTCCGGGGGATGTGCCACCCAGTGTGGCTCTCGCAACGCCTGTCCCGAGGGCTCCGACCATCGCTACGATGCCCTGGAACAGCACTATCACGACAATCGTGGTACCGGCCGCAAGGCGCTCGCCGCCCACCTGGGCATCGACGCCGACCGCCACCCCGGGCTGGGGCCTCGCTGGGCGGAGTGGGCCGCGGGCTGACCGCCCCCCAACGGGTCAGACGAAGCGGGCGGCGCCGGCCTCCGTGCTATCGTCGGGGTCGTCGTCCAGCGGCAGGTGCTCGGGGTCCAGAAGCTCGGCGATGCGGGACATCAACACGTCGGTGTAGCCCCGAAACGCCGGGGCATGGGCGTCAACCGCCGGTCCAGTGAGCGGCGCAAAGGGCTCCGACACCCGAAATGGGGCCACCGCCGGGTCATCCACCGAGATCGGGTCGCCGATGCGGTAGACGATGCGGCCGCGACGGGGCCAAGGGCTGTTGCCCGGGAAGACCCGGTGGCTGCCATTGCACCCAACCGGAACGACCGCCACGCCGAAGTGCTGGGCGATCTGGGCCAGGCCGATGTGGCCCAGTCCGAGGCGAATCCGCCGGGTGCCCTCGGGGAAGATCTGGATGTGGAGGCCACAGTCCATCGCGGCCCCCGTGAGCCGCACCGCCTCGCCCGCAAACGCACGAAAGCGAGTGTCGACATGGTCCGCCCAGTCCTCAAGCTCGCTCTGTTTGAGGAATGCCCGTGCCCCCTCGGCGGTGACATCGCCAAGGACGGAGCACCGATCACCGAGATCTTTGAGCTGACGGTACTCTTCACCCGTGGGCGGCCGGCCCATCACCTGGCGGAAGCTCGTGGTGACCACCCACCCCCGGCTCGCCAGCGGGATGTTGGCCGTTCGCTCCATCAGCGCCGCCATTCCGGGATTCTCGTAGTACTTGGCCTTGACCCAGCTCGCGAGATGGCGCAGCCCCAGCCTCTCCATCCGCACTTGCAAGGGGAAGTAATTGTACCGGTCGGTGTGGTTCATCGCGACGATGACGGGCCGGTCCTGGGGGAGCTTCTCGAGCCCCTCGACGACAATCTCGAGCCCGCCGGCGCTGTACATGCCGCGCAGGACGACCGCCAACGCGAGCTGGCCTCGGGGGTGTCGCTCCAGCTCGATGCGTTGCATTCGGTGCAGTGTCAGCATGTCTTCGGCCTCAGTGTGCAACATTGGCGTGTCGCGGAGATTGAATCGCCGCAGGGTGACGGGACGCAGTATCGGACCGGCGGGGCCGCAGTATGGTGGCGCCAAACCCGGAGGGCCCGATGAAGTCTCAAGATCTCCCAGCCACCTCGATGGTCATCGACTGTGCCCCCCAGAACCGCCGCCCGTACGCCGTGAACTACCACAGCGGGCTCAGCCAAGCCGCCCTGCGAGACCTCACGCTCAAGCACACGCCCTACGTCTTCCAGACCACGACGGGCAGCCTCGTGAAGATGACCCGGAACAAAGCGCGGATGGCCAAGTACACGTACGTGGTCGCGCCCAAGAAAGACGCAGAGCGCTACTCCCATCAGCTGATGCAGCGGGACCAGGCAGACGCGATCATCGCACGCCAGCGTGCGTACATCGAAGGCAAAGGCGAGCTCATCGAGGTCCAGGGCTTCATCGGCCTCGGCCCCCGCGCCGTCGGTGTGCAGTGGCTCTACACGGTGGAAGGGGCCAACATCGCGGGCATGCAGTCCGTGCTGAGCTTTCCCGTAGACCAAGTGCTCGACGACCCGGACAGCTTCCAGCCGGCGTTCCAGATCGTCTACACGCCCAACCTCTTCCTCGACGACATGCCCGGTCGCCAGGCCATCATCGTCGATCTCGCGAACTACCGCACCTACATCATCGGGCCGGACTACTTTGGCGAGTCCAAGAAGGCTGCGCTGCGGATGCTCAATGAGCTGAGCTACCAGAACGGCGCGCTGACGCTGCATGCCGGCGCCAAGCTGGTGCACATGGACGGCAAGGACATCACCATGACCATCATGGGCCTGTCCGGCACCGGCAAGACCACCACCACCTTCTCCCGCCAAGGTGAGCTGACCCAGCCCATCCAGGACGACATGGTCACACTGTGGTCCGACGGGGAGCTGTCGATCACCGAGAACGGCTGCTTCGCAAAGACCTACGGCTTGACCGAAGACACCGAGCCCACCATCTACCGGGGCACGGTCAGCGGCGATGCGTGGCTGGAGAATGTGTACCTGAACGCCGATGGCACGCCAGACTTCTTCAAGAGCGACCTCAGCCCGGCGGACGTGGCACGGCTGCGGGACGCCCTCATCGGCACGGGCGCACCCACCGCCAACGTGGACAGCTACATCGCCGGCGGGGTCAGCATCGCTGACGTGTCCGATGACCGCGGTGTGTTGAAGGACGGCTGGGACTTTGTGCGCTGGACCGAGAACGGCCGCAGCATCATCCCGATGTCGTCCGTCGATGACGCCGCCGATCTCCAGTCCATCCCCGCCGTCCGCACCATGGGCATCCTGAACCGGGACGAAGGCGCCGACGCAGCAACGCCGGGCATCGTGCGCTTCACGTCGCCGGAGCAGGCTGCGGGCTACTTCATGTTGGGCGAGACGTCCAAGACCTCGGCCGCCGGCAAAGAAGTGGGCAAGACCCGCTCGCCCTTCACCCAGCCGTTCTTCCCACGGGCGTTCGGGCTGCAAGCGGGTCGCTTCAGCGAGCTGGCCGCGACGATGGTCGGCGTGGACTTGTGGATGATGAACACTGGCTACGTCGCCGGGGACCAGCGCACCGTGGCCAACGGCGAAGGTGGCCTCAAGGTCAAGATCCGCCACAGCAGCGCCATGCTGGAGGCCCTGCTGGGGGGCAAGGTGAGCTGGCGTCGCGATCCTGACTTTGGCTACGAGGTCGTGGACGTCGATGCTCCGGAGAACGCCGCCCTGCTGGAGCGGGTGCCCCTGGCCATCCTGGATCCGGGCCGGCTGTTCGCCGAGCAGGACCGCACAGATGACCACGCCGCCTGGGTGCAGCGGATGCACACCGAGCGCCGGGCTTTCCTTGAGAAGTACGGCGTGACCGACGCCATCATCGAAGCGGTGTGCGGCCAGTGAGCGGTGGTCTCCCCGGCTGCTGAGCCTGGGGGACCGCGCGTGCCCAGGGGCCGGTCAGATCTCGATGACGTCACCCTCGGCCGGCGCGATGGCTTCGGTCGTCGAGCCCCGGGCCGCCAGGGCTTCTTTCACCGACACCAGCTTCTGGTCGATGTCGAGGTCATTCTGGGCGGGGTCGTGGTGGAAGATGCAGAGCTTCCGCACGGACGCCCGGTGGGCGAGCTCGGCCACCTGAGACACCGACGTGTGACCCCAGCCCACCTTGCTCGGGTACTCGAGGTCCGTGTAGGTGGTGTCGGTGATCAACAGGTCCGCACCACTCACGAACTTAATCAGGCGTTCCACGTATTCTTGCGTGTAGAACGGCGAGTCCGGAAGGTACAGCTCTTGGTCCGTGACGTAGCAGACCGAGCGGTCGCGGTGGCGGAAGCGGTAGCCCAGGCAGACCCCCGGATGCATGAGCATCATGGCCTCCACCTCGACGTCTTGGATGCGGTACCGCCCCTGGCGCAGATCGGTGTAGGTCAGGTCGGCGCCGAATTCCCGCGGCGTGATCGGGAAGAACCGACCATCCATCTGGGCGGCCACCAGGTCCCGCACCGAAGCGCCAGGCTGGGCCGGACCGCAGATCTGAAATTGGTTGCCAGCAACAAACAACGGCGCGAAGAACGGCAGCGCGTTGATGTGATCCCAGTGGGGATGGGTCAACATGATGGCGCCCGACAAGCGCCCGTCACCCTCGGCCATCAGGGCGTCACCGAGCCCACGAATGCCCGTGCCCGCATCGAGCACAAAGAGCTGCCCCCGGGGAAACTCCAAGCTGACACAGCTGGTGTTGCCGCCGTAGCGGACGTTCTCGCGCGAGGGTGCCGGCAGGGTGCCGCGGACACCCCAGAACTTCACCACCACCCGATCGGCGACGAGGCGGTTGACCACGTCGTACAGCGGATCCACACGAATGGGCTTGGTCAGGTAGGCATCCGCGCCCGCTTGCAACGCACCGAGGCGATCGGCCGTGTAGACCTTCGCGCTCAGCACAATCAGCCGCGTGTCGTCCAGCGTCGGCTCGGCGCGCAGCCGGCGGCACAGCTCGACCCCGTCCATGCCGGGCATCATCAAGTCGAGAATGACCAGTTCTGGGACACTCTCGATAATGCGCGACAGTGCGCGAGCGCCGTCTGCGCTGGTCTCGACCACATGACCCTGAAGCCGCAGCGCTTCGGCAACCAGCTGCAGAATGGCCGGGTCGTCGTCCACAACATGGATCCGGAGAGCTCGCGACATCCGAAAGTACCCCGCAGCGCAGGAGAGCCCACCGCCGCGTACCACGGTCGGACGAGCCCCAGAGACCCAGGCACTCGGGAATGCCGCCAATGGCGAACATCCGAACTCGGTCGCGGGAGATCCGCCGCGACTTGGTCCTGCCCGGCACGAGCCTATCGCATGCGCACGCCCGCGGACCACACCCCCGAGACCCCGGGGGGAAGCGCCCTGCGGCACAGTCCCCCAGGGCGCCCAGTCCTCAGCTCAAGAATCCCTTCGAGATGACCAGCCGCTGGATCTCACTCGTGCCCTCGTACAGCGTGGTGATGCGCGCGTCCCGGAACAGCCGCTCCACCTCGTACTCCTTGCTGTAGCCGTAGCCGCCGTGGATCTGGAGCGCGCGGTCGGCGCAGAAGTTGGCCGTCTCGGATGCGTAGAGCTTCGCCATCGAGCACGCTTGACTGCACTTTGCGGCTTGCACGGACAGGGGCTCGGACTTGTACTTGTCCTTGAGGACGGCCGCCTTCCAGGTGAGCAGCCGGGCCGCTTCGATGCGGGTGCCCATGTCGGCAATCATCCACTGGATGGCTTGCTTCGAGGCGATGGGCTTGCCGAACGCGACCCGGGCCTTGGCATGGGCCACGGCGAGATCGAAGGAGCGCTGGGCGATGCCGAGGGACTGGGCCGCGATGCCGATGCGCCCGCCGTCGAGGGTGGCCATGGCGACGTTGAAGCCCCGGTCCCGCTCGAACAGCAGGTTCTCCTTCGGCACACGCAAGTTCTCATAGAACAGCTCGGACGTGCCCGAAGACGCGATGCCCAGCTTGTCTTCGACCTTGCCCACGTTGAAGCCATCGGAGCTGGTCTCGACGATGAACGCGCTGACCCCCCGGTGGCGCTTTTCGGGATCGATGTTGGCGTAGGTCACACAGATGTGGGCCTGGGGGCCGTTCGTGATCCAGATCTTGGACCCATTCAGCACAAAGTCGCCGTTGTCGTCGACGACGTAGCGGGTCTTCTGGGCGCCCGCGTCGGACCCCGCGTCGGGCTCGGTCAGCGCGTAGCAGCCAATCTTCTCGCCACGGGCGATGGGCGCGAGGTACTTCTCTTTTTGCTCATGGGTACCAAACGCAAGGATGGGCCAGCCAGCCAGTGAGTTGTTCACGCTCATGATGACCGCGACGCTGGCGTCGGCGTAGCTGACTTCTTCGAGGGCGCAGACGTAGGACAGGACGGACATCCCGGCGCCGCCGTACTCCTCCGGGACGAAGATCCCCATGAACCCCATCTCGCCGAGCTCGGCGACCAGCTCGGCGGGGAAGCGATGGGTCTGATCACGCTCGGCTGCACCGGGCGCGATCTCTTTGCGAGCAAAGTCTCGGGCGAGGTCGCGGATTTCCTGGGCGTCTTCGGGAAGTTCGAACATTCTGGCTCCGTGGCGGGCAAATAGAAGGGGGGGGCCGGGCTCAGCGGCCGGCGAAGCGGGCGCGACGCTTCTCGACAAAAGCAGCCATACCTTCGGTCTGGTCGTCGGTGTCAAAGCACTGGCCAAAGGACTGGGCCTCGTCAGCGAGCGCACGCTCCTGGGCGGCGGCCTCAAACCGGTCGACCACCCCCCGGAGCAAGCGCACAGCGACGGGCCCCTGGCGGGAGATGCGGATGGCGAGGGTCACGGCAGCGTCCACGACGTCGCCCGAGACCACCTCAAGCGCGATGCCAATTCGCACCGCTTCTTCGGCATCCACCGTGCGCCCGGTCATCATGATCTCGAGGGCACGCTGGCGGCCCACGCGGCGGGCCAGACGCCAGGTGCCGCCGAAGCCCGGGATGACCCCCAGCTTCACTTCCGGCTGGCCAAACTGGGCCGTTGCACTGGCGAGCACCAGATCACAGGCCATCGCAACCTCACAGCCGCCGCCCAGCGCGAAGCCGTTGACCGCTGCGATGGTGGGCGCCGGGAAGGTCTCGAGCTTGCGCAGCACCGCTTGGCCTTGCAGCGCCATGGCTTCGGCGTTGACCGCGGTGTGGTGCTGCATCTCTTTGATGTCGGCACCCGCTGCGAAGGCCCGGTCGCCATCACCCGCGAGGATGAGGGCCCGAAGCCCGGTGCCCGCGAGGCGGTCCAGGAGCACCCCGAGCTCGACCACAAGGCCGTTGTTCAGGGCATTGAGGGAGCGCGGGCGGCTCAGCCACACCACCGCGATGCCGTCGGCAGGGAGGCTGACCTTCAAGAACAGGAGGGGGGTGTCGGTCTCGGCCATGGGGTCCTCAGGCGTCGTAGGAATAGAAGCCGCGGCCGGACTTCCGCCCGAACCAGCCCGCGTCCACATAGTTGCGGAGCAGAGGCGAGGGCTTGTACTTGTCGCCAAAGCCCGCGTGGAGCACTTCCATGATGGCGAGGCACGTGTCGAGCCCGATGAAGTCGGCGAGGGTCAGCGGCCCCATGGGCACGTTGGTGCCCAGGCGCATCGCCGTGTCGATGTCGTCCACCGACGCCACACCTTCGTACAGCGCTTGGGCGGCCTCGTTGATGTAGGGCATGAGCACCCGGTTCACGATGAAGCCCGGCACGTCTCGCGCGGACAGCACCGTGGTCTTGCCCATTCGGACCGCCACGTCAGTGACCAGCGTGGCGGTCGCGTCGGTGGTGGCCATGCCCCGAATCAGCTCCACGAGCTTCATCACGGGGACGGGGTTCATGAAGTGCATGCCCATGAAGCGGTCGGGGCGGTCCGTGTTTCGCGCCAAGTCCGTGATGGAGATCGACGACGTGTTGCTGGCGAGGATGGCGCCCGGGTGCATCACGGTCGCGAGGCCCTCAAAGATGCGCAGCTTGGTGTCGCGGCTCTCGGTGGCCGCTTCAATCACCAGCTGGGCGTCACCGAGCGGCTGGATCTCGGCGCTGGTGCGCACACGCCCCAGTGCGGCTGTCGCGTCGGCTTCTGCGAGGCGGCCTTTCTTGACCTGGCGGGCCAAGTTCTTCTCGATGGTCTGGACCGCACGCTCGAGGGCCGCAGGCAGCCGGTCCGTCAGCACGACCGCATAGCCAGAAGTCGCGGCCACATGTGCGATGCCACCACCCATCTGGCCAGCGCCCACCACACCGATGCAGCGCACATCATCAGCGGTCAAGGGGGGAGCGGGACGGCGCGCGGAGGCGTCCGATGAGACCTTGGCCTCGGGGGTCGGGGTCGTAGACATGATGCTGGGCTCCACTGGATGAAGAGGCTCATTCCGCACCAGACGATCCGACTGCGAGTCCCCCGCCTGGAGACCCGGGCGGCATCCGAGGCTGGGGTGGAGGAAGACCGTTGACGCGATGCGCACATGCGCGGCACCGTGGACTCCCCTCACCTCGATGTGAATTCGCTCGTGGTCAACAGACTGGACGGGCCCAGGGCCCGACCGAACCATCCGGAAAAGAAGGGCCGCGGGTAACGCAGCATAGAGCATGGGGCGAGGATGCATCCAGTCGGTTAAGAGGAGGAGCCGGCTTCGATGGGACCCAACCTGGACTCGGCCGCGCTCCCACCCCCGGGCTCGACAACACCCCATAGCACGCTACTCTCGAGAGATTGGGCATGTTCATCGGGTGTCCAAACGAGCCCCGCTGTGGGGGACGCGCCGCCCTCCAGGCACTGAGCCCCCCGTCGCCAACCCGTTGCGACTCAACCTGTCGTATACTCCTCGACCTCTGCGGCCCAGCGCATCGCGCGCGGCGGCCAACGTCGGTCCCCAGAACCCCTGTTTCTTCCTGGCCACCAATCCAACGGCCTCCTCGCAGTACCACGGTCCCCGCCATCGGTGGGGCAGCTGCTTCGGCAGTCTCCGGGTCGCTGCATCGGGCGCTCACCGGGTTGGTCCCACGCGATCTTCGGGTCGCGCCGGAAGACCACAGGATCCCTTCGCCATTGGCTCAGCCACTTCAACCCGGTTTCGGGACCCTGTCCACAGGACCCCTCCCGGCTTGGCCCCTCACCCCGAGAGCCCAAGCCGGATGCCCGCCGCCGGAGACCGTCACCGAAGCCCGCTTCGGACTCTGATTCGATCACCGAGATCCAACCCGAGGCATCGGCCCCAGCCCTTGCCCCGAACCTCTGCATCGACCGCAACCCCTTACGCCTCAGCCGGCGCTGGTCGCCTGCTTACATCGGAGCGCCAATGTCCGCCGACACCGCGGCCCTCTACCAGCACACCCGCCGCCCTGAGTGGGGACTGGCAATCATCGCCACCGAGAACCGCGACAGCCGCGAGTACCAGTTCCAGGATGGCAAGATTCGCACCATCAAGGAGGGCTACTACCACCTGCTGGAGCCAATCGAGAAGCCCGACGACGAGTCCGACCGCATCGTGGGCGAGCTTGAGCAGCAGCGAGACCGCCTCGCCACTCGCTCGCGCATGCTTGAGCGTGCCAAGCGCGAAGGCAAGAAGATCTTCACGGTCAAGGAGCAGGTCGCCCTGTTCCTCCATCGCTTCCCGGCTGGCTTCGAGGACAACCTCTACGCCGAAGAAGTGCGGGGCACCGGTGAAGGCGGCCGCAAGAAGCGGAACCGCGACCGGGCGATCGAGATCGCAGCCGAGCTCCTCAACCAGGACTCCATCAACAACTTCATCGACAACGGCAACTACGAGGGCCTCCGGGATGCCTACGTGGAAGTGCTCAGCGCCACCGACATTGCGTCGACCAGCGCCGACGCCCGCCCGGTGAAGAAGCTTGAGGGTCAGGGCATTGTGGACTTCGCTCACGGGGTGCGTGCGTTCCTGTACGGCGACGGCCCGTTGCCCCAGCGGTTCTCGGACTTCATCGCTCTGCTGATGGCGTTGGGTGTGGAGAAGCCCACCTGGCCGATGGTGACGGTGCCCCTGGGCCTCCTGAACCCACAGGAACACTTCTGCATCAAGCCCAGCGTCTACCGCACCCAGTCCCGGCGGCTGGCACCGGAGATCAGCTACACCACCACGCCCACGGCGGCTGTCTACAGCGGCTACATGCGGATGGCGGTGGAGCTTGGCAAGCAGCTTCGCAAGGCCGAGCTGGAGCCCAAGGACAACATCGACATCTTCTCCTTCATCTGGGAGACGATGCGGCCCGGTGTCCGCAAGCAGCTTGAGTCGGTCGGGGGATGAGCACGCCAAGCGACGGACATCTTGACCGTCGCCTCGCCCGGCTGGCCCGCCCACTGTGATGGAAGGGCAAGGGCCGCCGGGACCGCTCGTCGTCCGAATCCACGGGTGCAAGTCCGAGGCTGACCTCGGGCTCGCACTCGGCACCAGCATGGGCGTGCAGCCAGCCGGATCAGCCGGTCGACTGCGCGCCCAGCTTGCGTTGATCGGCGATGCCACGGTGATCCTCCAGGGTGCACCCTCCGGGGACGACTGGCTCGCCGTCATGCAGGCCATCTCGCCGGTGGTCCGCTGGACCCGCGAGTCCCCAAGATCGGTTTCTCTTGGGGCTGAAGACACACTGTCAGTTGCTGAAGACACCCTGCTCGCTTGGTTTCCAGCTGGCCTGCCCTGTCCACCGCCACCCCACGGGGTTCAGACCGCCCCGGACCGCTGGGCGGTGGTGTGCGCCGGCCCGCCCCAGTCCAGCCCCACGGACGCGGCTCGCTGGGCATCCGAATTGTTCCTGCCGGCGCTGGGCATCGCCGATGGTCGGGCGCCACCGGCGGTGGTGCCCTGGCCGGACTTGTTGGCCCTCGAGACCATCGCCCGCCTCACCGATGACCCGTCGCTGTGTGCCCGTGCGCTGTCCGCGGCGGTGAGGCTGAGGGTGCGGGTCGGACAGCCCGCGGCGGCCCAGTCCCTGCTGCGCGACGTCCCGATCGACAGCGACACACCCGAGGACCTGGTGCGACTGGAGCTCGCCCGGGCCGCGGTGGCCCTGTACCTCGGGCACTACAGCACTTGGCGCCGCTGGACGGACGCAGCTGCAGCACGGCTGGACGATGCTCACGCCGACCGCCGTGGGGCGCTGGAGCTGGAGCGAGGCCGGGCCTTGCTGGTCTGGTGGCGAAGGCCGCGGGCCGCGGCGGCCAGCTTTGCGCGGGCTCAGCTGCACTGGCGAGACGCGGGCCAGCCCGGCGGGATCGCCCACGCGCTCAATGGGGAAGCCCGGGCCAACCTCGCGCGCGGCCACACCGACGAGGCCCGGGTGCGCTGGGTCCAGGCCTGCCAGGAGTGCCCCCCAGCGCTTCGGGACCCCGGACTCCACCACGCCTTGCGCCAGACCGAAGCCGCGCTTCAGATCGCGGACAATGACGCAGCATTGGCCATCTCCGAGCGTCGCTTCGACGCCGCCGTGCCTGCGGAGCTGGCGGGAGCCCACGCGCTCACCCAAGCCACCGCACTGCTGCGCACAGGTCGTCTGGAGGACGCCCGCACCGCTGCCCACCGCGCGCTGCTGGCATGGCGAAGCTGTGCGCATCCGCCGGGGGTCGCCGCCACCCAGCGCCTGTTGGGCGACATCGCGGCGTCCCAGGGCTGTGCTCCGGCCGCCGACGCTTGGTTTCGCGCTGCGCTGGCGACCGACGCAGCGATCCACCAGCGGGCCGGGCTGCACGACACCGTGCGCCATGCCCTGGCGGCGCTGGGGGGGGGCCGCTCCGACGGGTGGTCCGAGATCGCCGCACTGCTCGAGGCCCGCCGGGACGAGACCACCGCCCACTCGCCCCACGACACCTGAGCCGCACCGCCGGAACCCCAAGCTCAGTCGGAGAAGTAGGACCGGTACAGCGCGGCCATGCCCGAGTTGGAGCTGCCGTTCGGGCCACTGAGCAACACGTCCGCGTCGCCGTCACCCTCCATGTCCCAGCCCACCGCCGCCATGCCCCACCAGTCGCCGTCCGCGCGGGACAGCAAGAAGATCTCGGAGTCCTGGGCGTTGTGAACGCCGCCCCCCTGGAGGGTTGAGCCCAGCATGATGTAGGACGCGCCCCGCACCGACTGGCCCGGGTAGCCCAAGCGGACCACCATCAGATCGTCCAGTCCATCGGCGTCCACGTCCATGCCCCGCTCGCCGCCGACCACCAGGCCGTCGAAGTCGGACTCGCCCCGGATGGTCGCGAAGGCCATCGTCGATGCGGTGCCCCCGGCGACAAAGTCATCCCCGTCAATCAAGTAGACCTCGCCGGACGCGTCGAGCACACCGTTGCCCATCGCGCCGTGGGCCGACACCGCGACCTCGTCGTAGCCGTCGCCATCGAGGTCGTTGACCACCGCGATGTGCACACCAATCTCGGCCCCCGAGTCACCGGTGACGAGGGGATAGTCCGCCACCGCGGTGTTGCCGCCAATGTTGATGTCGACACCGGACACGAAGGCCACCACGCCACTCTCGCCGGAGTAGGTGCGGCTGCCCACCATCATGTCGGGAATGCCGTCCTTATCGATGTCTTTGCCGCCGACCACCTCCCCACCAATCGCCGACTCCGACACGATGAGCTGGGCAGATGCACTGCCAATGTCACCACCGGCCGCCAGCGTCGCGCCGTTCCAGACCGCCGCCCAGGTGCCGATTGCAATCTCGCCCAACAGCGGCTGGTTCAGGCGGGCAGCCGTGCCGCCGGCCAGCTCGTCAAGCCCGTCCCCGTCGGTGTCCCCGACCGTGTCGACCTGGAGGCCGACGTAGGTGTTGCCGGTGAGCCGCGCCAGCGCGTTGTTCGGGTAGAGCGGCGCGGCGACGGAGGAGTCGTAGATGTCGGCGCCCGAGAAGATCATGACCGCGCCAGCGTTCTGGTGCAGCGGGGCACCAAAGGCAAAGTCGTCCACGCCGTCGCCGTCCAGATCGCTCAGGCGGGACATGTCCCAGCCCAGCCATGAGCCCGCCGTCGACGAGCCCGCAAAGCCCGCCACCGCACCCATCGCCGAGTTCGTCGGAGCCCCAGAGGCCGCCGGCCCTGCACCCGGGAAGAGCAGCACCCGCCCCTCACACGCGTTGACGTCTTCGCCGCACACCTCGCTCGACCCAGACAGCGGCCCGCCCACGAAGAAGTCGTCGGTCCCATCGCCATCGGCGTCATCCGCCGGCAGCACCGACATCCCGAACAGGAAGTCCCCGCTGGCCACCGACCCATAGTAGGACAGCTGGGCGTCCGGCTGGCTCGGGTTGTCGACAGTGCCGTCACAGTCGGCGTCTTTGCCGTTCAGCCGCTCGACCCCTTCGGTGCCGCCGTAGACCAGCGGGTCGTCGTCGTCGCAGTCATCGCCCCCAGCCTCCACAGCATCGTGGTCATCGAGATCCTGGTCGGAGTCATTGCCGTCGCAGTTGTCGTCCACGCCGTCGTACCAGACCTCCACCGCGTCGGGGTTCACCGCCGGATCGGTGTCATTGCAGTCGGTTGCTTCGGTGCCCCGACCCTCGTGCCCATCGCCATCACAGTCGTTGGTCTCGTCATCCAAGCTGGTGGGAACACCGTCGCAGTCCTGATCCAGGCCGTCGTAGCAGATCTCGTCCGCCCCGGGGTAGACCGTGCCGTTGCCGTCATTGCAGTCGTCGCCACCCACCCGGTCCGAGTCGTGGCCGTCGCCGTCCACGTCGGTCAGATCGCCGTCCCCTGCGCAGTCATTGTCGACCCCGTCGTAGGGAATCTCCGCCGCGCCGGGGTAGGCCAGCGGGTTGCTGGGCTCACAGTCATCGCCGTCCAGGGTGCCGTCACAGTCGGCATCAGTGGCCAGATCGCAGTCCGGCTCAGCGCCGTCTTCGCCCCCGTCGCTGCCACCCGGATCGGCCCCCGTGTCGCCGCCGTCTTTTCCGCTGCAGGCCCACAAGCTCAGAGGAAGCAAAAACAGCGCTGCACGGGTCATAGCGTCTCCCAACGATGGCACACGAGGGCCCACGGAACGGCCGGGACCACTCGCAACATGCGCGACACCAGGAGTGGCCTCGAACCAGAGGCTCAGGTGCAGCGCGAAGCGGACCGACAGGGTACCGCCCCCGGGACGACAATGCCACGCCTTGCCCCTGCGGGCGGCCCTGATCTGCGAGCCGACGATGACCCTGGTCTGGACGCTGCCCTACATCGCTCTTGCCGTGCTCGTGGGCGGCGTGCCCTTCGGGTTGTTGCTCGGCCACCTGTTCGCCGATGTGGACCTGCGGACCGCCGGAAGCGGCAACATCGGCGCCACCAACGCGTGGCGGGTGGCGGGCTGGCGTGCTGGACTCGCGACCCTGACTCTGGACCTGCTCAAGGGCCTGGGACCGGTGTTGCTGGTGCAGACCGCGCTCGGCCCCGGTCCCCACGTGGGTGCCGTCGGGCTGGCCGCCATCGCTGCCCACTGTTGGACGCCCGCGCTGCGCTTCGCCGGCGGCAAGGGTGTCGCGACCAGTGCGGGTGTGCTGCTGGGCATCGCCCCGCTGGCAAGCGTTGTCCTGATCGCCCTTTGGACCGCCATTGTGGCCACCACTCGAAAGAGCAGCCTGGGCGCCATCCTCACGGTGCTCGCCGCCCCCGGCGTGTTCTACGTCGCGGCCCCGGAGTGGCTTTGGCTCGTCGCGGCCATCGCCGGCGTGGTGGTGTTGCGCCACCGCAGCAACATCGCCCGCATTGTGGCCGGCACCGAGCGCAAGCTCTGAGCCCCGGGTTCACCACGCGGGCGCTCCACCGTGGCGTCGGTCAGATCGGCGACTCATCCACGAGCACCTGATCGTCCGGGTGCAGCAGGATGTCCGGTTCGCGGCCCTTGTGGATGTTCTTCAAGTTGACTTCCATCCGTTGCTGGCCGCGCATGACCACCACCTTGCGGAGCTTCGCGAGGCTCGATGCCCCGCCGGACGCCGCGATGGCCTGGGACACACTCATGCCAGCGTGCCAAGCGACGGCTCCGGGACGGCCGACCTCACCGGAGACGAAGACCACCTTGCCCCGCGTGATGTTGACGACATCGCCCGGCTCAACGTCGATGTTGCCCTCGCCCAGGTTCATCAGGCGGTCCAGGCTGACCGTGATCGGCTCCACAGCCCCGAGGCGCTGCCGCTTCACTTGGACTTCGTAGGTGGCGAGGTTCTCGTCCACCTTCACACCGCCCGCTTCAGCGATCACGCCGATGAGGTCGATCTTGCCGCGCAGGTGGTAGGTGCCCTGATGGGCGACCGCGCCGAGGACTTGCACCGGCCGGCTGCCGAAGGTCTTGACCTCGACGAAGATCTCGGGGTCCACCAAGAACCCGTCCCCGTACAGCTCAATCAACCGGTTGGAGACGTCTTCGACGGACTTCCCGGCCACGGTGATGCGCCCCACCCAGGGCAGGTCGATCGCACCCTTGGGGCCCACCACATAGATGCCGCCCAGCCGATCTTCGCCGTAGACCCGCACCGTCAGCGTGTCGCCATTGCCGACCGTGTAGGCCACATCTTGTTCGACGGCCGGCGCGGGCGGAGGCGGCGGAGCTTGAGCGGACGCGGCGGAGGGCGACAGCCAGACCACGGCCACAAAGCCCATCAGCAGAACAACAGGAAGGTCCGGAACAGCATTGGCCAGCAAGTTCAAACGCACGGTACCAGCTCTCTCGGCGGAAGTCGGGTCAACACAACAAGGGGTCGCCGGGGAGACCCCGGCCGTCCGACGCTGATTCCGGCCACGCGGCCGTGTCGCATCCGACACTCCCCCTGCGGCACCAACGCCCAAGGCTTGAGACACAACGACCAGCAGCCGCAGCATCGACACCCAACGCTATCCCACCAGCCCAAATGGGGCGCTCTCGCCATCTGGCACGTCCCCGCGCCCCCTTGCGAAGACTCGCGAGCCGCGGGCTCGAACCGAGCGCTTACTTCTTGATCCCTTGGCGCATGCTGGAGGGGCAGTCTGGGGTGCTCTCGATGCGATAGTAGCCCACCTCATCGGCCCAATACTCGCCCTCCCACGGCCATGCCCGCTGGTTCGCGCGCACGCGATCCTTGCGCTGGACCACCTCGCGGGCATCCAACATGTCGCCCCGGGCCGCCGCCTGGCTGTACAAGCGGGTCTCGAAGTCGAGCATGTCCAGCGCCGAGAGCTCAGCGGCTTGCAGCATCTCGCGAAGCTCCGCCGACATGCGCTCGGCCCGCTTGCGGACCCGCTCGCCCTCCGTCTGGATCAAGGCTTCCCGACGGGCGGACACCGCCGCCTTTGCCCAGTCCGTGAACGGGTTGGCGGCCACGTTCTCGAGCCGGCGGGCTTCGTCCTCGGCACTTCGGATCGCCGTGAGGCTGTCGTTGAAGCGGTCTTCTTCGAGGTAGCGGGCCCAGATCATCTCGGGCAGGTCGGTCTCTTCCTGCTCGATGCGGCTGGCCATGGCATCAAACAGGTCGGCCGGCGAGCGCGCAGCGACCGCGTCGAGCACCGGCACTTTCTCGGAGTAGTGGCCCCGGAACTGCTCGATCTGCTTGCTGGCTTCGGGGAACTTGCACATCAGGAACAGCGAGTAGATCCGCAGCAGCGCCGCTTCAGGGAAGTACTGCTCGGTCATGAACGGGCTGATGTGGGTCTGGAGCTGGGACAGCGCGCCGTTGGTGTCTTCGAGGCGGAAGAAGGACCAAGCACGCTCGAACTGGGCTTCGGGCCACGAGAGGCTGTCCCGCTGGACGTAGCCAAAGTACTCGATGGCCCGGGGGAAGTTGTTCGCGCCGTAGTAGGCCCGCGCCAAGTTCAAGTTGATCATGTCGGAGAAGCGCTGGCCCCGCTTTGCGCCCTTGCCGGCGCCGAGGGCGACCTGCAGGGGCACGAGGGCTTCCTGGTGGCGACCCATCTGAGCGAGCGTCACGCCTTCGAGGGCCTTGGCTTCGGGGAAGTATGGGTCGCTGGCGTCCACCATCCGCAGGGTCGCGAGGGCCAGCGGGAAGATGCCCCGGGCGAAGCTCTCGCGGGCGGCGAGGTAGGCCATCCGAGACCGCACCTTGGGGCCGACCTCAAGGCCAAGGTTCTTGCTGAAGACGTCCTCCAGCAGGGCGGTGTCGCCCACCTTGTCGGCGAGCTGGATCGCCTTGTGGGCCGCTTCTTTCACCATTGGCGCGTCGGTCGCGAGGGCCCGCTCGTAGGCCGCAAGAGCCGAGTAGGGCAGGTCGAAGCTCTCCATCAGCCCGGCGAGGCGGAAGAATGCTTCGGCGTGATAGGCCTGATGTTCGGCATTCTCGACGACTTCAACGAGCAGGTCCGCAGCTTCCTTCTTGCGACCAGCGTCGAAGGCTTCGTCCACCGCCCCAAAGACCACAGCCCGCTCCGCGAGCATGGCTTCCACGTCGAGCTTCTCGGGCTCTTCCGCCGGGGGTGGGGTGTTCCTCCGGCGGGCAGCCTCAGCTTGGGGGACGGCGCTGACGAGCGCGAGTGCGCCACAGAGCAGCAGCCGGCTCCAGCCTGGGATGGGAGGGGCCTTCATCACTTGCCCTTTCCGGTCAAGAAGCTGTACCCGACGGTGATCTGGGCATTCTGCTTCAGGAAGGTGGCTTGGGTGTCGGCGGTCTTGACCCGCTCCTGGATGAGCAGGTCATCCCGAATCTGGAGCTTCAAGAACGAGCTGGGACCGGTGTAGACCCGGAAGCCCATGCCGACCGCACCACCGGGAGAGAAGGTCGTCACCCCGTCGGGCATCAGCGCCTTCTCGAGGGCACCGCCCGCACCCGCGAGCAGGTACATGTCGTGGTGGACCACCTTCTTGCCGCGCCAGCTGAACTTGGCGTAGATGGGCGTCCACTGGGCCTCGGCGAAGACACCGAGGATGTGCCCATAGGCGTCGGGTTGGATGCCGTAGGCAGTGCTCTCCAGCTGCTTCGCCGTGAAGTTCTTCATCGAGTAGCCGCCGTCGATGGCCAGCCCCACGCCCCACTCATCGGAGAAGTGGTAGCCACCGGAGACCACACCGATGGGCGTCGTCGTGTAGCTGTCGAAGGGGATCCACCCGAGGGCGAAGCCGTACTCCGCCTTGCCTTCTTTGGTGAACAGCAGCTTCTGCACAACCCGCATGTCGCTGTACTTGATGACCCCGACGTCCACAGGGTTGGCGGAGGCGTCGTTGCCCTTGGCCGCGTCATCCTTGGCGGATGCAACGGTGGGGAGGACAGCGAGGAGCAGGGCCGCAGCACGCGGCAAGAACAATCGCATCGGCTTCACCAGGGGGAGGGGCTGCCACCAGCAGGGCGCGGCGGCGGCGGTGCAGCAAGCTGAAGAGGGCTAGAAAGGCAAGTCGCGGGGCTGGCCGTCGAGCGGCCGGTAGAAGATCTCGACGTCGGCGTTGAAGTCGGGAATCCACTTGCCCCAGAACGAGACCGAGTTCTGGGAGGGGTCGTAGGACCAGCCGGAGTCGTACACCGCGTCGAGCGTGCCGGCTTCACCACTGACCAGGTCCGCAGCGGGCACTTCCTCGCCATCGATCCACACTTGGATGGTGGAGACGTCGGGGATGCTCTGGAGCTGGAAGGCGGTGTCGAGGTTGACGAGCAGCGCGCCGAGCTCTCGGAGGGGCACCGAGAAGTCGGTGTTGGTGCAGTCGCCACCGACGTCCGGCTCATTGATAAAGCTGTAGAAGCCACCACTCACGTTGCTGGCTTCGTACAGGCGCTGGATCGTGTAAAGCGGCGGGGTGCCGCTGCCGCCTGTGCCCCCGCACTCGACGTTGCCGGTCTCGGGCTCAAAGTGCGGCCCGATGGTGACGATCTTGACGGTGCGGTCAAACTGGCCCAGCGCAGTCAGGTACGGCGCAGGGTCGGTCTCGGCGCCAGGAATGCGCCGGGAGAGGTCACCTTCGTCGGTCACGATGACCACGATGGCCGTCGCACCGTCGCGGAGGAAGCCGTCGTTGGTGTATTCCTCGGTGTCAGCAAAGACGTTCTCGACGCCGTAGCAGACGTCCGGTGGGTCGTCCGAGGCGCGACACATGGCCATGAGCGCCGCTTCGAGGTGTTCTTCCTGGCCCGTGCCCGCCGGGTTGTCCCAGCCATCGGCCCCGCAGTAGCAGTCGAGGAACTCGCGGGTGATGTCTTCGCCCGGGGGGGGCACCGAGTCGCAGGACTCGAGCACGCCGGTGCCGCCGATGGGCGGGTTGTCCCAGTAGCCGGTGTCGCAGAGCAACAGCTGGAGGAAGGAGCCCTCCACGTCAGCGTCGTCTTTGCTCACCACGGCGCGGTCTTCACCCACGAAGCGCCCCGACTCACCGGGCAGGATGATGCCATCGTTGCCTTCATCACCGGCCGTGGCGGTGGTGATGGCGAGGCGGTAGTCGATGAAGCGACCACGGTCTTGCGTGTATGTGATGTAGTTGTTTACCGCATCCGTCAAGGTCTCGGTGACCTGGGCCGCGCCCGCTTCGCTGGTGAGCACTTCGAGGAAGGACCCAAAGTTCGACGCAAGCGCGGCGGTCTCTTCGGACATGGAGCCCGAGTTGTCGATCACAAAGAGGATGTCGGCTTCGTCGTTGAACGCGGCCTGCTCGTAGCCCGCTTGGTTGAACAACATGTAACGGTTGCATCCGGCGGACAAGCCCGCGACGGCAACCAGGGTCGCCAGTGCGGCGGTTTTCGATGAGCGAGACATAGGGGTCCTCCGCGGACGCGGGAGCGGTGGCGGAGTCTACCGGCCCACCGGCAGTGCTCGCAAGCCACGGGGGTCGTCCGGCGGTGTGGTCTGACCGGAGCCTGACTTCACGGGGGTCGGTTCCTATCCGTCGACACGCCGCGCCTTGGCCTCAAGCGGCGCGGCGGGCGGCCGACCGGAGGACACCATCTACGAAAGGAGCCCAGCATGACCCAACCCGCAGAAAGCCTTGGGGGCGCAGAGCGACGTCGACAAGCCCGACTGCCCATGCAGATTGAGCTTGAGTATGAGTCCGCCGAAGACTTTGTCCGGGACTACTGCTCCAACCTGAGCATCGGCGGCATGTTCATCGGCACCGAGCATCCACTGGACCACGGCACCCGGTTTCGCCTGAAATTCATGATTCCCGGGCGCACGAAGCCGATCGACACCATCGCCGAGGTGCGCTGGGTGCAGGAGGTCGACTTGGACCTACCGACCGAGCCGGGGATGGGGGTGTTCTTCCATCGCTTGGCGCCCGCAGATCGGCGCGACGTGGAAGCCATGCTCGAAGCTTGGGAAGCCGGCAGCCTGTAGCGCCCCCCGGAGGGTGCCCGAGGGCATCCACGTCGACCACCCGCGCCCGCTGATGCTGCACTGCTCAGCGGGCGCGGAGCTTCAGGCCCCGCACGACTTCACAGACTGCGAACCAGCGTGTCGATGATGCGGAAGTTGTGGGCCACGCGGGGGTGGAGCTCTTCACCTTGCTCGCGGTGGTGGTCCATCAGGCCCTTCCACAGCTCGCTGAACTCTTCGCGGATGCGATCGAAGTCACCGCTCTCGATCAGCTCACCCACCCGGACGACCGGCGCAGGTGTGGCTTCCGCCGGGTACGAGCGCCGAATTCGACCCATCGTCTCCAGCATCAACGTGTAGACCGGGTTGCCGGCACCGGCACCGCGGAAGCCCCCCCCCCGACGGGAGGAAGGCCGTGCAGGCGGCGGAGCAGGTGCGGGAGCCGGCTCGGGCTCAAGAGCCGGAGCTGGTGCTGGCTCAAGGGCGGGCGCAGGCGCCGGTTCGTCGACGGGACGGGACCGGGGATCGGCGTCGATGGCGGCCCCCACACGGGGGGGAGCGGCCTCACCGGGGGGCTCCAGCATCATGAGCTGGCCCGATCCGGCTGGGGCAGGACCCTCGCTCGGCGGGCGGACTTCGACCACCTCGACATGGGTGCCGGCCGCCATGTTGAGCACGACGGGATTGCCCTCGTGATCGAGTGCTTCAGGCGCTTCCACCATCGGCTCGATGCCGTCGTCCTCGACGACAACCGAGTCGACCTCAAAGAGCACTTCTTCCTGGGCGGGCGCGCTCATGTTGCGCGGCGGAGGCGGGATCTCCGCGAGTCCGGGGCCGGCACGTTCGGTCGCGGTGGGCTGCTCGGGGGGGAGCGCGGGAGCGGGCGCAGGTGCCGGCGCGGGAGCTGGGACCGGAGCTGGCGCGGGAGCAGGAACCGGCGCGGGAGCTGGAGCTCGCGCGGGTGCAGGTGCCGGCGCGGGTGCTGGAGCTGGCGCGGGAGCAGGAACCGGCGCGGGAGCTGGAACCGGCGCGGGAGCTGGAACCGGCGCGGGAGCAGGAACCGGCGCGGGTGCAGGTGCCGGCGCGGGAGCTGGAACCGGCGCGGGAGCAGGAGCTGGCGCGGGTGCAGGTGTCGGCGCGGGAGCTGGAACCGGCGCGGGAGCTGGAACCGGCGCGGGAGCAGGAGCGGGCACGGGTGCTGGAACCGGCGCGGGAGCTGGAACCGGCGCGGGTGCAGGAACCGGCGCGGGAGCTGGAACCGGCGCGGGAGCTGGAACCGGCGCGGGAGCTGGAACCGGCGCGGGCGCAGGAGCGGGAGCGGGAGCGGGAGCGGGAGCAACAACCGGCGCCGGAACCGCCACATCCGCATCGAGCGGGTCGGCATCCAGCACGGGGAGGGGCACTGGCGAGACCTCGTCCGTGGTCGCTTCCGGCTCAGCCGCCACGACCGCTGCACCGACGCCGGCCAACAGCGCTGCTGCTGCCACCGCGACCGCGTCCTGCGAGGCTTCGACCGGTGCCTCTGGGGGGGCCGACAGTGCGGCATCCGCGGCCACACCATCCGCCTCAATTGCGACCGCAGGCGCGTCTTCATCCGGCAGCGGTGCCGCCACCGGGGCGTCCTCGACCGGAGCGTCCTCGACCGCAACCGGCGAGACGTCGACGCGCGGTGCGGGCGGGTCCCACAGATCAGCAGGGCTCGCTCCTGGAACCGCCGAGCCGGGGGCCAGCAGCAGCGACGACTCACCATCGCCCAGCGGCTCCAGGCCGCGCTCGAGCAAGAACTTGTCCACGTCGCCGATCAGCGAAGCGAGCTCCGACAGCGCCAGCAGCCCCTTCACACTGGTCGGGCCGAGGTCGTTGTGGCTCTCCACCACCGTGATGCGCCCCGTCGTCTGGGGGCTCAGGTCCACCACCGGTGCAATGAACAAGTCGGAGTGCACCCGGGAGGGCCCAACGCTGATCACCGAGCGCGCTTGCACCATCTTGACGTCGGACCGGGCACCCGTCAGCCGCACACTGTCGGCCTTGATGGTGCTGGCTTCGAGGGTGTCGTGCACCTCGACCGCACCGCCGGCTTCGACATGGTCCACCCGGGTCTCGCCGTGCAGCGAGATGTCCCCAGCCGCGCGGATCGCACCCACATCCGACGTGCCTCGGACCACCACCCGACCGGACTCGGCGTGGGCCAGCTTTGCCGACAGATCACCGTCCACAATGATGTCGCCGCCACGGGCCCGCAGCTCATCGACCACCCGCAGGCGCCCACCGACCCGAATGCCGCCGGACTCTGCCGTCACCCGCTCCGCACTCAGCGAGCCATGCACACGGATCTCGTGCGCAAACACCCCGCCACAGTCCAGATCACCCTCGACATCCAGCGTACGCGAATACACAGAACCCGCACGCAGTGAGCCTTCAGCCCGCACGCAACCATCCGGCGCAGCGACCTCTCCGACTTCCATGTCCTGACCCAGGACCACATCACCACCCGAGGCATGGACCCGGGCGATGCGCTGCCCCAGGTCCGCCTTGAGAACGATGTCACCCTCGAACCGAATCGCGATGCCATCGGCGACCTGTTCGAGCTGAAGCCCCTTGGGGACGATGAACGCCGTCTTCTCTTTCGTCGCCGTCTTCTCGGTCGACATGGCCTGGACTCCGTCGTGCGGGGGAGACGTGAACACACGCCCGGCGAACGCAGGGTGCACTGAGTCGGTGCCGTTCGCGTGGGGCCAACCGCCCCCCCGACCCTGACCCGAGGTGCATGGACCGACCGATGGGCCGCTCCGCGTAGCCGGCGCCCATAACCAAACCGGCTGGACTGTGAATCTGGGCCCATCCCCGGTGGTGGTCCAATCGGCACCTCAGGGCCGGTCCGCTCCACCGGTCCAAGGACCGTCACCTCGCCACAACCGTGCTGCACCCGGCATCATCGGCCGCCCCGTCACCGACCGGCACGCTGCTCGGCTGGGCCTTCATATTTGCGATCTGATCGGCCGCTGCCGCGCTCCCGTGGCGACCAGCGCCGGGGTGTAGACCCGCGCGATCAGATCGGCCGCGTGCTCTTGGGGGTTGGGCCAGTGCAGCGGGGACCGTCGTGCCCTCCCCGTCTTGACCTCGGCAAGCAATGCGCGGAGAAGACCCTCCGAATCACCATTCTCACAAAGCCCCGCGTCGGGATCGAGCTCCCGCGCGCCCCCCTCCTGCGGCAAGATCGTGCGCAGGCCAGCCGCCGTGGCCTCTCGCACAGTCAGCGGGCTGTTCTCGTGCCAGACCGACGGCAGCACCAGCACGTCATGGTGGTCAAAGACGTCCTGCAGCGCACTGTGGGCCACCCCGCGGCGCCAAGTCACGCCGGCCTGCAGCCCCCGCTCCCCCTTGAGCCGGTCCACCCAGGAGGGGTCATCCGCCCACCGGGGCGCATCCCCCACAATGGTCAGTTGTGCGGCATTCTTGGGCAGCTCGGCGAAGGCGCGCACGAGCAGCTCCACACCTTTGGTGGGCAGCACCGACCCCAGAAAGAGGAAGCGGACTGGGCCTTGCCCTGGGGGCAGCGCGGGCTGGAGGGACACACACAGCGGCAGCGGCACATGAAGCACAGGACCAAACCCCAAGGCGCCCATGCGGGCAGCGAGGTGGCGGGAAGGCGCAAGGCGGGCACTCGCACGCCGGACCTCGGCCCGGGCTGCGACCAGTCGCTCGGTGAGCTGGTGCCCTCGGGACTGGGGCCGCCTCGCGCCCAGCCGGGGAGCCAGACACGCGGCGCAGCGCTCCCCAGATGGCCCCACACACGGGCGTCCCCACCGATCCACAAGCTGGCCCCGCATGCACGGCAGGCTGTAGTCATGGAAGGTGTGCACGAGCGGGATCTCGGGGAACAGTGCGCCCATGCTCAGCGGCAGCCCGGTGCTGTGGTGCACATGGATCAGGTCGGGTTGCCACTTCAGCACCCGCCTTCGCATCAGCCACCGCGCCCCATCCCGGGACCACGCCTGCCGCAAGCCCACGGCGGGCACCCAGGGAACCGCCACATCCCCCCCTGGCGCAAGCACCCCCACGGTGTGGCCCAGCGCCCGCAGCCCCGCCGCGAGCGCCCCCACCACCACGCCCGTGCCGCCGGTCCGGGCGTCCGCCGGACCATGCAGGGCCAGCAGCACCCTCATGGCACCACTCGACCGGCAAACACTTGTCGGTACACCGCTTCAGTGCGGTCGATCATCTGGTCCGCTGTGGGCGGAGGCCGGGGCACAAGCCGCGTGTGGAGAGCTTCTGCCATCGCCTGGGCCAAGGCGCCGACATCGTCGGGGGGCACCAGCCAGCCATCGACGCCGGGCTCGATGAGCTCCGGCAGCCCGCCGAGGCGCGGAGCGATGACCGGGCAGCCCCGGGCCCGGGCCTCCAACACGACCAACGGGGCATTCTCGTGCCACCGGGATCCAACGACCAGCGCCCGGGCACCGTCCAGCGCAGCCCGTGTGCCCGCTCGATCCAGCAGGCCGCCCGCCGGATGACCGAGCAGCAGCGCACCATCGACCACACTGCCGTGCACCCGCAGCCCCGGCCCGGCGGGCAGCTGCCGCCAAGCCCGCACCACGAGGTCGGGCCCCTTGTGGGCGACCACCGTGCCCAGGAACAAGAAGGGGCCATCGGTGCGGGTCCCCTCCCCTGCATCCCCATGCCAGTCCGCCTCGATGCCGTGGGGCACATGGACCACAGGCCCCACACCTTGGGCGGTGGCCAGATCCGCGAGGTGTCTGGACGGGCTGATCCGGGCATCTGCACCCGCGACAAAGCCCACCATTTCGGCGTTCCTGTGAACTGCCGCACGAGCGCCATCGCTGGGGGTGCGGCCCCGATGCACCCGTGCCCGCAGCCGTGCCGGGAGGCGCTGGTACAGCCGATGCAAGCGCTCGGGTGCCACCACCGGCGCCAGCACACCCGCCGCCGCCGACATCGTTCTCCCAGTTCGCCCCAGCACGGGCGCCCAGTGGGCCGCACACGGCGCGCACCGTTCTGGCGATGGCCCCGAACACCGGGTGCCCTCCGCCGTGATGCCCGTGCCCCCCGCCGCACACCAGGTCCACTGGTCATGCAGCGTAACAATCAGCGGCGCCTCGACGGGCAAGCCGCTGCTGAGGAACTGGAGGTGGTGCACATGCACCAGATCGGGCTGGAACTGGGCTTGCACCCGACGAAAGGCGGCGTCCACTGCCGGATCTCGCTCGGCCTGGCCCAGCGGTCTCGCCGTCACGTTGTTGACGATGCGGGTGATGCCCGGCTCCGACATCACGCTGTACTGGGGGCGTCCCGGCGCACGTGTCGCCGCAAAGATGTGCACGTCATGGCCCCGCGCCCGCAGCCCGTGGGCCAGCACCGACGCGTGGCGCTCCGTGCCCGCAGTCTCCCGCGGCGGATATCCATGCACCACAAAGAGGACGCGCACGGCTGACTCCTCGGACCGGCACCCGATGCTGTCTATAGTGGCCCGCTGTCTATAGTGAAGCCGCGGTGTCCAGCCACGCCGCCCCGTCCCCTGGAGCGCACCTGCCTGCCCTACCCCCGCCTCCCGCCGCGCCGCCCATCTTGGTGGTGGACGACGAGGAAAACCTCCGACTGCTGCTCCGCCTGATCCTGGAGCGGGCCGGGCATGCCGTGGTGGAAGCCGCCAACGGCGAGGAAGCGCTGGACCAGCTGCTCCAAAACCCAAGCATCGAGATCGTCCTGTGTGACGTGCGAATGCCCAAGATGGACGGGATGGCGTTTCTAGCGGCCCTCGCTGCCCGCCCGGACGCACAGCCGATCGATGTGGTGATGATGAGTGCCTACGCGGCGGCCGAGACCGCCCTCGACGCCTTGGGCCGGGGCGCGGTGGACTTCATCTCCAAGCCCTTCAAGGCCAATGAGATCTCCCACTGCATCGATCGTCTGGCGAGTGCCCGCAGCTTGCTGCAGGAGAACGCGCGGCTGCGTGCACGGGTGCAGGGACGGGCCCCCGGCGGCATCGAGCTGGACGGCTTTGTGGGGACCACCGGCTCGGTTCAAGCCGTCATCGATCTGGTGCGCAAAGCGGCGGCGTATCCCTCGACGGTGCTGATCACAGGAGAGTCGGGGACGGGCAAAGAGCTGCTCGCCCAGGCCCTGCACCGCCGATCTCCCCGCAGCGCCGGGCCCTTCATCGCCGTCAACTGCGCCGCCATCCCGGAAGCCTTGCTGGAGAGTGAGCTGTTTGGTCACGAGCGCGGGGCGTTCACCGGCGCGGATCGGGCCCGTGCAGGCCTGTTTGAGGCTGCCCACGGGGGCACGCTGCTGCTGGACGAGATCGGCGACATGCCCACCACCCTGCAGACCCGGCTGTTGCGGGTCTTGGAGGATGGTCGCATTCGGCGGGTGGGCGGCACTGGGGACCGCGCGGTGGATGTGCGCGTGGTGGCCGCCACGGCCCAGGACCTGGATGAACAGGTGCGGGATGGCCGCTTTCGCCAAGACCTCTTCTACCGTTTGAACGTGGTGCGGGTGCGGGTGCCCCCCCTTCGCGACCGCATGGAAGATCTGCCCCTGCTCACCGGAGTTCTCATCGAGCGCGCGTGTGCACGGCTGGACCGGGCCCCCGTCAAGCTCACGCCCGAAGCCCTCGCCCGCCTCGCCCAGCACGACTGGCCAGGCAACGTCCGAGAGCTCGAGAACACCATCGAGCGCGCCATTCTGGTGACTGTCGGTGATCGGCTGGGGCCCGACGCATTTCCCTTGGAACGCCGCCACTCGCTCTCGACGACGGCGGTGCTCAGCCTCGGCCCCGATGATGGGCTCGCGAGCCTGTCGGTCAAGCAACGGACGATGGAGCTGGAGCGCCACCTCATCACACTGGCGTTGGCCCGCACCGACGGCAACCGCACCGCCGCTGCCCGGCTGCTGGACCTGTCCACCAAGGCCCTGGCCTACAAGATCCGCGACTATGAGGTGGCAGGATGAGGGGGCGGCTGTTGGCGCTGGTTCTGGTGGCTTGCTCAGCGGACGGGCCGGTTCGAGACGGCAAAGAAGCCCTCGAAGAGCACGATCTGGTGCGGGCCGAGACCGCGTGGAGGACCGCGCTGCGCCGGGAACCGGACCGGCTCGATGCGTTGGCGGGCCTGGGGTGGACCTACCACTTGGCCGGAGAGCGGGATGCCGCTCGAAAGGCGTTCTCTCGATGCGTGGAAGTGGCCCCGGCGGCGGCGGAGTGCCTGCGGGGACTGGCCAGCATCGCGCTAGCCGAGGGACAGGTCGCCATCGCCCGGGATCTGCTGGGAAGGGCCCTTGTCGCGTCGCCCGATGACCCCTTGGTGCGGTCGAGCATGGCGCTATTGGAGATGACCACGGGCGACTTGGAGGCGGCAGGCACCCACTATGAGGCCCTGGCCGCCCGCTTCCCGAACCGCGCCGAGTACCGGCTGGGGCTCGCCGAAGTGCGGCTCCGCCAGCACCGAAACGAGGACGCCGCTCGGACCGTCGAGACCGCGCTCGCGCTGCCGAACACGTCGCCCCGCTACCAAGCGATGCTCTGGCAGCTCCACGCCCGGGCCCTCATCGCAGCATCCGCCGGAAAAGAGGACCCCGAGCGCTGTGCCGCCACCGCACCGGCCGTGCGCGCATGGCTGGATGCCGCCGCACAGTCCATCGAGCATGCGAGCGCGCTGGGGGTGAACTTGCCAGATCTGCCCGCTGTGACCCGCCGCCTCGCCCGCCGCGTCGACATCCTCAACCGGACTTGTCCCCCGGAGCAGAAGTCCGCGGCCGAGCTGATGGCGCCCACAGGCACCCCGTGAGCAAACGACGACCCACCCAATTGGGAAAAGTTTTCCGATCTGGGAATTCTTTTCCCACTGGAACGGGCGTCCCGAACACGCCAGAGACCTCGGCAGCACAAGATTCGCCGTCCGTTCTGTTGGTTGACAGCATGTTGTCAACCAGAGGCCCCCGAGACCCGGACGCAGGCCAACTACGGCACGAATCGTGCATGAGAACCCGACTGAGAAGCCACGTGGCGCCGCCCTCCTGGGAACCTGCTGTGCACCCCCGTCCCCGCCGACCCACCCGCAACGGGTTCACCCTCGTCGAGCTGGTGGTGGTCCTCGGCATCATCATCATCGCCACTGCCATCGGCGCCGGCAGCGTCCAGCCCTACCTCCCCCGCTATCGCATGATCAAGTCCGCAAAACGCCTCAGGGCCGACCTTCTCAGGGTCCAAGAGCTCGCGACCCGCACCGGTCGCCAGTCCCGCTTGCGCCTGGTCGCCCCCGACGGCAGCTGCGAGGATCCAGACGTGTGGGGTGGCGCGTGGGTGCTGGAGCTGGGCGATGCGTCGCGCGGGTCCGCCACCTGGGATGTGCTGCCCGAGGACGCGCTCACGGATGGCTCGGATGACGACCAGTCCCAAGGGCTCATCGTCCTCAACGAGGGCGGCAACCACGCCGCGCGCCACGTGTGCCTCAATGACTGGGGGCGGATCACCGGCCCTGGCTCCGGCAATGCCGACTCCGTCGTCTTTGACTCCCGGGGCTTCCTGATGAACCCCAGCAGCGACCTCTCTGACGGCTACATCCGCATCCCGCTGACCAACCAGTCCGCGGCGCGTGAGGGTGTGCGAGACCAGATCTCCGTCCTGGTCGCCGCCACCGGCTTTAGCCGTCTCCACAGCACCCTCGGCGACGAGTACGATGGCAACAGCATCGGCTCGCAGACCGTCTCGACGTCCCGATGAGCAAGCCCGACCCCCGCCTGCCGTCGCTCACACGAGCCCCAGCCGCCAGACCCATGCAGCACCGCCCACCCGCGCATCGCCCTCTGGGCCACCGCACCCGCCCGCACCGCGCCGGAGCCAACGCTGGCTTCACGCTGGTCGAGGCGCTGATCGCGACGGCCCTGCTCGGCTTCTCGTTGATCGTGATGTTTGGCTTCCACAGCCAAGCGGTGCGCTCAAACATGCACGCCCGGAAGATGACCGACTGCACCTACTTGGCCCAGACCCAGCTTGAGCGCCTGATCGCCTTGCCCTGGACCGCCAGCTCCACCCACGCGGACCTGAGCGACATCTCGGCGGACAGCACCAGCAGTGCCGATCCATGGGTGACCCTGGAGCATCCCTCCAGTGGCTTGGCCGCCCGCACCGCTGCGAACGAGACCGCCGGCACCTACGGGGAGCCCTCGTACTTCGTGACCTGGGACATCGAAGAGATGTCGTCCACGGGTGAGTGGGTGCGCTTGCGTGTGCGCTGCCAGTACCGCGACGAGGCCTTCAATCAGTGGCACGGCACGACCGTCTCCTCCTACCGCTTCCGGGACTCGTGATGCCGACCTGTCCCGCCTCTCAGCCGCCGTCCTCCCCAGGGCTCGCCCGGCGCAGCGCCCGCGCTGCCTTCACGCTGCTAGAGCTGATGATCGCCATCGCCATCGGTGGCTTCACGGTCGCTGCGCTCTACTCGCTGTTCAGTGTGCAGTCCCGCCAGCTCGCGACCCAAGATCTCCAGATGGAGATGAACCAGAACCTGCGGTTTGCGGCGGACATGATGACCCGCTCCCTGCGGCTCTCCGGCTACGGCAGCGGTGGCTACGTCTACGGCTACTACGGCCCCAACGGCACCACCGACGCGGGCAGCACCCTGCCGGCTGTGATTCCCTGGGAAGACCCCGACGGCGACGGCGGTCCGGACGCCATCACGGTCGTCTATGCCGAGCCCACGCTGATGATGGACACCCGCAACGACGTTGTGGAGTCGTTCACCACCCAGACCATCTCGTTCCGCCCGACCATGTTGGACTACGCCGCCAAGCTGCAGCAATACAACGTGGGCGAACTGCTGTTGTGTTCGGACTACGCCGACATGACCGGCATGCGGTCCTACCTGTGGACCATCACGGCAGTCAACGCGGCCAATGGCACGATCTCGGTAGCCGACAACTCGGGATTCACCGACTTCGCCAACCTGTTCACGGTCAACACCAACCTCACGCCCATCATGACGTGCTCCAAAGGCACGGTCATGACCTTCTACGTCGACGATGACGACGACGGGGTGGGGGCGGGCACGTCGCGCTATCCGGTGCTCATGCTCGACCTGAACATGAACTTCCCGGCCAACGACGACATCCCCCTGGTCGACAACATCGAAGATCTCCAGCTCGAATACTGCGTCGACGATGGAACGGGCACCACCGACTGTTCCCTGTCCGCAAGCTGGGTCAGCGGCAGCACCCTCGACCCCGCCAACGACGCCGACAACGTCTGGATGGTCCGCGTGGGGCTGGTCTCCCGCTCGTCCCGCGAAGAGTTCCGCGATCAATACCCAGGCTTCCGTCCCGCACTGTCGAATCGCACGGCCTCGGGCACCCCCGGCACCGACCACTACTTCCGAAAGGTGATGGTCACCGAGGTCACCCTGCGCAACATTCGTGCGCTGGCCCGGATGTGAGGCAATGATGCACAGCTCCCCCCGCCTCCGTCCCCTCCACGCCCGCGGCGTCGGGCCTCAGGGTCGTCCGAACGGCGGCTACATCATGCTGATCGCGCTTCTGATGATGGCCATCTTGGCCGTCATCGGCGCGACGACGCTTCAGGTTGCGGGCATCGACCAACGCATCGCCGTGCAGAATCGCAAGCACATGATGACGGTCAACACGGCCCACGCCGGCACCGAGCATGCACGCTACCAGCTCATGCACAACGACCCGCCGAACGAAGGACTCGACACCGCCCCGGACACCTACGGGGACTTCGTCAGCGCCACATCAGGTGAGACGGAATTTGACGGCCTCGCCTACACGCACAATTTGGGCGTCTATTGGGTGACCGCGACCTACCATCGCTGCGGCAACCCACCGCCCGGGTACTCCACCGAGCTGGGACAGAGCAAGTTCCGCGCGGACTATTGGGAGATGGAGTCCACCGCGCGCATCCAGAGCGCGGCCACGTCCGCGTCGGCCTCCAGCCTCAATGAGACCCAGTCAAAGTCGAGCTCGCTGATCCGAAAGGTGAAGTTCGGCTCTTGCAAGATACGATGAGGTCAACGTGAACTACGATGGCCCCCATGAAGACACCGCACGCCGCCCGGAGCGCGACATGACGTTCCCCAGACACCTCAGCCCCACCCTAAAGACCGCAGCACTGCTGTTCTTGTTGGGTGCCCCTGGGCTCGCAACTGCCGGGTCCTCCTCGAGCGGTGAAGAATACTTGGCGACGGCCGAAGCGGCGCCGCCCAACATTCTGTTTGTGATCGACATGAGCGCCAGCATGGCCGATCCCTGCCCTGGTGGCGGATCCGACACGGGCGACACGGCATCGGGCTCGTTCACGAACCCATGCATCGAAGATGTGGCCAACGCCATCGACATGGTGACCCAACACTTTGACTTCGCTCGCTACGGGGTGGTCGGCACCAGCGACGAGTCGACAGTGGGCGACGAATACTTTCCCATCGTCCCGCTCGGGTCCTCCCACTCCGAGATCTCTGCGGCAATGGCGTCGTTGTCGGCACACTCGACGACCACGAAGAACCTCGGCGAGGCCCTGGCCGATGTCACGGCGAACTACTTGGCCAACACCACCACCGACGACCCCGATGTGGACGACGACGGTGATGGCTACATGTACGACTTCAGCGCGGCGCCGATCGAGTACTACTGCCAGAAGACCCACGTCATCGTCTTCACGAACCAGCGCCCCTCCGACGATGACAGCATCGTCAGCACCTACCAGGGCAGCCTCTCCACCGACGTCACCTGCGACTCGGGCGGCCGCACCACGTCCACCGACACCGAGTGCCTGTACGACAACGTCGTCAGCAAGCTCTACAGCACCGACTTTCGGTCGGACCTGAGCGGCACCCAGAACGTCATCGTCCACACCATCGGCCTCGGCATCGACGGCAGCTCGGTCGCGGAAGAGCTCTACGGCAACGCCTCCAACGCGACCAGCGGCGACGGCATGTACGCGGTGGCCGGCGATCCGGACCAGATTTTGTCCTGGATCTTGTGGACGATGAAGGACATCCGGGCGGGCACCTACAGCCGCTCCACGCCGGTGATCTCCGCCGACGGCAACTTCCTCGTCTACAGCTTCTACGAGATGGTCGGTGACTCCGACGTGGGTGACCAAGCTGGCCTCGCGCTCGCCCAGGGTCACGTGCGGGCCTACGAGATCGACGACGAGCCCACCAGCGCCAGCTACGGCCAGGTCGTCTACGACAACACAAGCTGCGGTGGTGACCTCAGCTACTCCTGCGGCGGCGCGCTGTGGGACGGTGGCGACTTGCTCGTCAGCCGCATCGTCACGGCCTCGGACCGCCAGTGGGACGAGAACGACGGTGTTGGCTATCGCGACATCTACACCTTCTTCGAGGACGCGGTCAGCATCAGCTACAACTCGTTCGGCAGCGACGCGAAGAGCGACAAGTACATGCCGTTCGACCGCCGCTTTGTGGAAGCGGTCGGCTCGAGCACGACGGTGATGGACAAGATCCTGAACCTCGACACCGACACCACCACCGGCTGTGCCACCAGCGACGCCAAGGTCTTTGACTTGGACAAGGCCGGGGGCTGTGCGGCCGTGGACGAAGACGACCTGAAGGCCCTTGTGGCCTTCACCCGTGGCTATGACGGCGCCGAGTTCCGCTACCTCGCGGAGACCCGGGGCCGCTGGCGCCTCGGTGACGCACCCCACTCGGTGCCCGTCATCGTCCAGGGACGCAACAACGCGTACTCCCCCGATCCGACCTACCGGCGCTTCCTCACGCTGCTCCAGCAAGCTGAAGAAGACGGTGAGGCGCCCGCCATCGTGCTGACCGCCGCCAACGACGGCATGCTGCACGCCTTCGCCCTGGAAGACGACCCGACCACCTCCGACACCGAGCAAGGTGAAGAGCTGTGGGCCTGGATTCCCGGCTACCTGCTCTACCGCGAGCACGACGCCGAGTGGGCGGGTCGCTTGGTCGACATGATGCTCTACGGACGCACTTTCCTGTTCGATGGCTCGCCCGTCGTGGAAGACGTGTGGATCGACGCAGACGGCGACGGTGCCAAGAGCTGCGCCTCGGTGCCCGACGACTGCGAGTGGCGGCGGGTGGTGGTGGTCCAGCAGGGCAAGGGTGGTCCGGTGACCCTCGCGCTCGACATCACCGACACCGACTCGCCGACGTTCCTGTGGGAACAGACCGACGAGACCGACACGAACGCCATGGGCTACACCACGGGCCGCCCGGTCATCGGCAACGTCTACGACACCAGCGACACGTCGAACCCCAAGGACAACTGGGTGGTCTTCTGGGGCAGTGGCCGGGGTGTTCCGTACACATCCGACACCGCCTACTATGAGAACCACGAGTCGAACCTCTACATGTGGGCCCTCGGCGACGACTACTGGGGCACCCTCGACGTGGGCTACCAGGCGCCTTCGGCATCGGCCGAGTGGGCTCGGGGCGACAATTACCATCCCGAAGCCAGCCTCGGTTCGTCTCTCCAGACCGACTCCGATGCGGCCAGCCACTACGAGTACGCCTACATCTCGGCCTCGCTCGCCGCGGTCGACACCAACTCCGATGGTGACGTCGACACGCTGTACTTCCCGGTGACCACGTCCTACAAGCCCAGCTCTGAAGGCGGCTCCGGCCCCGGCGACGTCGCGGATCCGGGCTCGACGTGGATGTACAAGGCCTGCGTCGACACCGATGACCCCGGCGATCTGGAGTGGGTCGAGTTCTACGATCCGGTCGACGACGGTGGTCTCACCGACAGCGACGGCACGGGCTTCCGCCCTGAAGTCTACTACTCGGCCACGACCTCGTGGCTCAGCGATGGCTCGCTCGGTGTGTATTGGGGCACGGGCACGCCCTACAACCGCACCGGCTCCGAGACCGGCTACTTCTTCGCGATGAAAGACACGTCCCCGAGCAGCTGCTTGGACGACTACATGACGCCGCTGACCGACTGCGGGTCGTCGGGTGTCATCACGCTGGACGATGGCGAAGGCCTCACCGGCGAGCCCATTGTCTACGCTGGCGTGGTCTACTTCTCGACCTGGGTTCCCGAAGACGACCGCTGTGACGGCGGGACGGGTCGGGTGTACGGCATCGACTACGAAGACTGCACCGGCGGCCTCGACACCAACGGGGACGGCTCGGTGGACTCGAGCGACGACACCCACGTGGAGCATGCCGACGAGTACATCAGCGGCATCACGGTCTCCGACAAGGGCACGCTGTTCTACGGCACCTCGGGCGCCGACAGCGACGGCAGCGAGTCCCCGGTGGGCCAGATCGCCGCCGCGACCGACCCCTTCCTGGGCACGAACACCCTGGCTTGGATGGAGGTCTTCTGAGCGGCGGGCGGGGCCAGACGCTCGGCATGAAGATGCCGTCCTACAGCGTCATGCGCCCAATCACCACCAGATGCTGGCCCTCACCCTTTGCGGTGAGGGCTTCGGCCTTCAGGGCACGGCCGCCCACCTTGGCTCGGGTCGCGGCAGGCACCGACGCACGGACCGCGCCGGTGACCGCACCCAGAAGCTGACCCTCGGCGAGAAAGGCCAGCGGGTCAGCGATCGCGGCCCCTTTGCTCTTCTCGGTCGCCTTGGCGTCGGTCGCCTTGAGCGACAGCTTGTGGGTGCGGGGATTCAGCGCGAGGGTGCCGTCGACCGTGTAGTCCCGCCACCACCCCATTCCCGACAAGCGCCACAGCCGCAGGTCCAGGGTGAAGCGGTCTCCATCGAGGTGAAGCGCGCGGGGGTCGGCCGCCGTGTCGTGCTCCAGCATGCCCAGCTGGAAGGCCTCGCGGCGGGCCAGCATCGCCAGGGTCGTCTCGTGGATGCGCAAGTCCCAGTCCTGGGTCAGCGGCGCCGCCTTGCCGGTCACCGGCACCGCGCCCACGGCGTCCACGAGCCCCAGGATGTGCAAGGCATCGGCATCGGAGTCCAGCCGAAGGGCCCGCAGCGGCAGCCCCGCTCCCCCGAAGTGGCCCAGGTCCATCGGCTCCGCCTTCTTCAGGGCGTCTTCGATCCACTCGCCGAGCACGGGCTTGAGGTCAACCTTTGCCGCGCGGGTGCGGTCCATCTCGACACGGTCCACCGACACCAGCTTGCCCGTGATCTCCCAGCCCTTCTTGGCCGGCACCGCCTCGAACCGCACCTGACCGCTGACCGTGGCCGCAAACGGCACGGTGCCACCGAGGGGCCCCGCCTCCCACCGGGCGTCCCCCTGCACCTTCGCGGTCACCGTCAAGCAGCCTGTGCAGCCCTTCTTCGTCTGGACCCGCACCGAGCGAACCTGCCCCTTGGGCGTCACCGACAGCTCGACCCCCAGCGGGTTGGGCGTCGACACCGATGACCCCGGCGATCTGGAGTGGGTCGAGTTCTACGATCCGGTCGACGACGGTGGTCTCACCGACAGCGACGGCACGGGCTTCCGCCCTGAAGTCTACTACTCGGCCACGACCTCGTGGCTCAGCGATGGCTCGCTCGGTGTGTATTGGGGCACGGGCACGCCCTACAACCGCACCGGCTCCGAGACCGGCTACTTCTTCGCGATGAAAGACACGTCCCCGAGCAGCTGCTTGGACGACTACATGACGCCGCTGACCGACTGCGGGTCGTCGGGTGTCATCACGCTGGACGATGGCGAAGGCCTCACCGGCGAGCCCATTGTCTACGCTGGCGTGGTCTACTTCTCGACCTGGGTTCCCGAAGACGACCGCTGTGACGGCGGGACGGGTCGGGTGTACGGCATCGACTACGAAGACTGCACCGGCGGCCTCGACACCAACGGGGACGGCTCGGTGGACTCGAGCGACGACACCCACGTGGAGCACGCCGACGAGTACATCAGCGGCATCACGGTCTCCGACAAGGGCACGCTGTTCTACGGCACCTCGGGCGCCGACAGCGACGGCAGCGAGTCCCCGGTGGGCCAGATCGCCGCCGCGACCGACCCCTTCCTGGGCACGAACACCCTGGCTTGGATGGAGGTCTTCTGAGCGGCGGGCGGGGCCAGACGCTCGGCATGAAGATGCCGTCCTACAGCGTCATGCGCCCAATCACCACCAGATGCTGGCCCTCACCCTTTGCGGTGAGGGCTTCGGCCTTCAGGGCACGGCCGCCCACCTTGGCTCGGGTCGCGGCAGGCACCGACGCACGGACCGCGCCGGTGACCGCACCCAGAAGCTGACCCTCGGCGAGAAAGGCCAGCGGGTCAGCGATCGCGGCCCCTTTGCTCTTCTCGGTCGCCTTGGCGTCGGTCGCCTTGAGCGACAGCTTGTGGGTGCGGGGATTCAGCGCGAGGGTGCCGTCGACCGTGTAGTCCCGCCACCACCCCATTCCCGACAAGCGCCACAGCCGCAGGTCCAGGGTGAAGCGGTCTCCATCGAGGTGAAGCGCGCGGGGGTCGGCCGCCGTGTCGTGCTCCAGCATGCCCAGCTGGAAGGCCTCGCGGCGGGCCAGCATCGCCAGGGTCGTCTCGTGGATGCGCAAGTCCCAGTCCTGGGTCAGCGGCGCCGCCTTGCCGGTCACCGGCACCGCGCCCACGGCGTCCACGAGCCCCAGGATGTGCAAGGCATCGGCATCGGAGTCCAGCCGAAGGGCCCGCAGCGGCAGCCCCGCTCCCCCGAAGTGGCCCAGGTCCATCGGCTCCGCCTTCTTCAGGGCGTCTTCGATCCACTCGCCGAGCACGGGCTTGAGGTCAACCTTTGCCGCGCGGGTGCGGTCCATCTCGACACGGTCCACCGACACCAGCTTGCCCGTGATCTCCCAGCCCTTCTTGGCCGGCACCGCCTCGAACCGCACCTGACCGCTGACCGTGGCCGCAAACGGCACGGTGCCACCGAGGGGCCCCGCCTCCCACCGGGCGTCCCCCTGCACCTTCGCGGTCACCGTCAAGCAGCCTGTGCAGCCCTTCTTCGTCTGGACCCGCACCGAGCGAACCTGCCCCTTGGGCGTCACCGACAGCTCGACCCCCAGCGGGTTGGGCACCGTCAGCTTCTTCCGAAACTCGCCCACCCCTTCGCGCAGCCCCGCTTCGGTCACACGCTGCAGCGCCGGCTCCGAGATGCGGACGTCCAGCTCGGGGTCCCAGGCCTTCGTGGACGGCGGGCCCAAGGTGGTGAGAACAGCGTCGCGCTCGGCATTGTAGAGCCCTTGAATGTCTCCGGCACAGGCGGCGAGAAGGGCGATCAACAGCATGACAACTCCTGGCGGGGTAGCCTGACGGGTCGAGTGGTCCGACCGCAGCGGGCCCGGCACACACCCGAACCCGCGCCCCTGGCCTGACGACCCGGCCACCCGGAGGACCCATGCGCCGCTCCTTGGCCCGTATCGCTCTGGCCGCTGCATGCTGCACGCTGGGCGTTGCCCACGGCGCTGAAGGCGAGGGCTTGCTCGGGCTGCGCTACCTGACCACCGACGACGGACTGCTGGTGACCGGCGTGACGGTGGACATGGGCGCGCTGGATGCGGGCCTGACGCCCGGGTCGCTGGTGACGGCTGCCGACGGCGCCCCCTTGCCCGCCGACAACGGCGCCACCCGGAGCGCACTGGTCGGTCCCCCGGGCACCAAGGTGCGGCTGACCATTCAAGACCCCCTCGGTGGGGCCATTCACGACGTCGACGTAGAGCGCCGAGTGCCGCCGGTGTCGGTGCTGGAGAAGCGCACTTGGAAGCCCGAGGTGGTGCTCGACTTCCGGATGGCCGTGAAGACCAAGTCGAAGCGCAAGGCCGTGAAGGCCGCGGAGGCCATGGTGGCGGCTGACTTCGGGGGCATGGTGCCGTCCGAAGCGGTGGGCGCCGCGCTGGCCATCGCTTGGCGTCGCAACCCCCGCATCGCCCGCGCGGTCGCCGACGTCCTGGCCCCGGTGGCCGGCACCGATGAGCGCCTGCTGTCGCGCATTGCCGAAGTCTACATCGAGACGGGCTCCCCCGAAGCTGTGGTCGAATTGCTCCGCGCCCGCGCCGCGCTGTTGCCGCCGGATGTGCGGCTCGCCGACGGCGCCCGGGGGGACATCGGGGGCCACCGTCCCGAGCGACACATGCTGGCGGACGCCCTGTGGCACAGCGACCAGAAGTCCGAAGCCACCGACGTGGCCCGGGATCTGATGCGGACGTGGCGCATCGAGAAGCTGGCCGGCACCGTGGGCATGGCCTTGGCGCCGCCCGCTGAGCCTTGGCGCGCCCAGCTCCCCGAGGTCAAGGACTTCACAGTGCCCCTGCTCGATGGCAGCCAGTGGACACTGTCTGAGCACCGCGGCGAGGTGGTGGTCCTGAACTTCTGGGCGACCTGGTGTGGCCCCTGCAAGCAAGAGCTGCCCGAGCTCGTCAAGCTCCACACGGCGCGTGGCGCCGAAGGGCTTGCGCTGCTGGCCGTGAGCGTGGACCAAGGCGACAACCTCGATCCCGTCTCCCAGATGGCGAACAAGCTCGGCATCACCTTTCCGGTCGGCCATGGCCCCAGCCTCGGCGCCCAGTTCAACGTCTCGGCCATCCCGGCCCTGCGCGTCATCGGACGGGACGGCGCCCTGCACTACAGCGCCCGGGGCTACTCGGACTCGTCCATCCACAAGCTCTCGGATGCGCTGGACCGCGCGCTGGCCGACGACGGCACCCAAGGTGCAGCGGTGGGCTGGCCGGTGGGCCCAGGCCCCTTGGAAGCATCGCTCGTGTCTTTCCAATCGGAGGCCGCGTCCAAGGCGGCCCTCTCGGTTGACCAAGACCGCGTACTGATTGGCATTTCCGACGCCTCGCCCGGCGCGTGGGGCCACGACGGCGGGATGCTGATGGAGCCCGATCTCACGGCCGGCAAGGGCGCCCCCGGAGGACGGCTCGCATGGTCCGGCGGGCCGGTGGCCCTCGACCCGGGACACTTGGTGGTCCGCGCTTGGGACGAGCTGGGCAGCGAGCGCTGGTGGCTTGGCATGCCCAGCCCGGCCACCGACATCGTGGCCGTCGACGACCAGATCTGGGTGGCCATGGTGTCCCACTTGGTGGTGTTGGACGGCTCGGGCGCGGTGCTGGCCCGACAAGACAGCGGGGCCACCGACCTCGCCATCAGCGAGGACGGCGCGGTTCACGCCGTCGACGGCGAGACCCACCGCGTGCTGCGCCTGAGCGAGGGCAGCCTCCAGCAGGTCTCCAGCACCCCCGCCCCCGGCGCCAAGAAGGTCACGGGGCAAGGCGATCTGGGCAGCGCCGAAGTGACCGACCTGATCAGCGGGCGCTTCGGGCCCGAGGGTGCGTGGCGGGTGGTGGCGGCACGAAAGGACGGGTCCGTGGTCGCACTCGACAGCGCAGGCACCCCCACATGGACCCTGCGGCTGCGGGCCACCCCGGCGCTGGCGGCCACCGATGTGGATGGGGACGGCCACGATGAGCTGTTCCTTGCCGTTCCGGAGTACGGTGTCGCCCGCGTCGACCTCGTGTTGCCCTGACCTCCGCGGCCTGATCCCGCCAGAGGTCGCCCTGGATGCCCCCCAAGCTCCAGCACTCCCCTCCCCAGCCCGATACAGCCAGTCCAACGCCGGCAAACCGGCGGCCCCAGCAGGAATTCTCATGTCCCAGACCGCCCCCGAACGCGCTCCCTTGGAGTGCGAAGACCTCGACGCCGCCTTGATGGACAAGTCGGTGGCCGTTCGCGCCGCCGCCTGCCGGGACCTGTCTCGGGTGGGCCAGCCCGCGCGCCTCATCCAGCTCATCGAGATGGCCGGCCACGACAAGTCTCCCGCCGTGCGACTGGGCACGTCCAGCGCCGCCGCGGACATCCTGTCGCGCTACCGCTTGCCAGCCACCCGGGCCGACCTCCCCGATGCCGACCGCGACCGGCTGCTGACGGCCATGAACCGCGTCGACCCCTCAGTCAACGCCGGCCTGTTCCCCATGCTGGCGTGCCTGGACCACGAGCGCTCGTTCGGCCGGATCAGCGTGGGCCTGCGAGACCCCCGGCGGGGCGTGCGCTTGGGCGCCGCGGTCGGCTTGCTGCGCTACGTCAGCTCGATCGTGAAAGCGGGCGACCAAAAGCTCGAAGATGACGTGCTGGCCTGCATTTCCGACAACCGGATGCTGCCGGACTCCATCGCCGAGCTGGCCCGCATCTGCGCGGCCGGGGGCTACACCAAAGCGCTGCGTGCGCTGGAGACCCTCGACCTCGGTGGCCAGCTCCAAGAGCTTGTCGACCAAGCCATCACCCAGCTTCGGCTCGCCAGCGAACGCCCCGTGGGGCTGTGGGTGACCGATGGCCTCGATGCCGGCGAGATCAACCCCGACGCCGTGCGCATCGAGGTGCTGTTGGTGACCGAGACCACCATCCATCGCCGGGTCCTCGGCGGCGACTGGGTCTCCGTCGACCCCCGCACCATCCTGCGCCGCATGTGGCTGCGTCGCGCCGGCGCCGCCACGCCCGTCTCCGCCGTGCAAGCCGATGGCCAGACCTGGTACCAGCCCCTCGACACCGAGCTCGAGCCCGCGCTGGGCATCGGCGAAGTGGAGCTCACGCCCAAGACGGCCATCGATGGCGACCTGACGCCGCTGCTGGCGCCCCTCGGTGAAGAGCCCCCGGGGCTGCGCCTTCGTGGCTTGGTCGCCCTCGCAGCAGGCCAGCCTGCCCTCGCCCGGGACGCCTTCGAAGCGGTCATCGCCGCCAAGAAGCCCCCGGCCGACATCCGCACGCTCCTCGCCTTGGCGATTGAAGCTGCCGATGGTCCCGAGGCCGCCACCGCCGCCTGGGCTGAAGCCGTGAAGAAGGCCCGGCCAAAGTCGGCTTGGTACGCCCGCCGGGCGCTGGAACGGGGAACCGCCAGCTGACCGGGCTGCACGCCCGCTCGGCTTGACCCCGACACCCCGCCAGGGCCACGCTGCACCCTGCCACCCCGGCACTGCCGAACCCCCTGCACCGGACCCGCCGTGACGGACCCGACGCATCGTCCCTTGCATGTGCTCGTCACTGGTGGCGCCGGCTTCATCGGGTCCCACCTCAGCGCCGCCCTGCTGCGGCGGGGTGACCAAGTGACCGCCCTCGACGCGTTTGCCTTTGGCTACGATCCCCGCCTCAAGGAAGCCAACGCGGCCCGGCTGCTGGAGCACGACCGCTTCAGCCTCGTCCGTGGGGACATCCGCGACCGCGCCCTCCTCGCCAAGGTGTTCAGCGACGACCCGCCGGATGTGGTGGTGCACCTCGCCGCACGGGCGGGGGTTCGGGCGTCACTGGCCGAGCCCAGCGAGTACGCCGACGTCAACATCAACGGCACCATCAACATTCTTGAGGCCATGCGAGCCGCCGGCGTGGACCGGTTGGTCTTTGCCAGCTCGTCGTCGGTCTATGGCGCCCGCACCGACCCCCCGTTTCGCGAGTCGGACGACGTGTCCGTGCCCGCCAGCCCCTACGCGGCGACCAAGCGCGCCGGTGAGCTGCTGTGCGCCACATGGTCCCATCTGTACGGCATGAAGACCACGTGCCTGCGCTTCTTCACGGTGTACGGCCCCCGCCAGCGCCCCGACATGGCCATCTGCAAGTTCGCCACCGCGCTGCGACACGGGCACGCCCTCACCCTCTTCGGGGATGGCCGCTCCAGCCGTGACTACACCTTCGTGGACGACATTGTCCAGGGCATCATCGCGGCGGTCGACCGCCCCATGGCCCACGCCATCATCAACCTGGGCAACCACGCCCCCGTCGAGCTTGGGGCTCTGGTCGCCGCGCTGGGCCGTGCCGTGGGCGCCGAGCCCGTGATCGAGCGCCTGCCGGACCAACCGGGTGACGTGCCGACCACATGCGCCGACATCACCCGGGCGCGGGCGCTGCTCGACTACCACCCCACCGTGTCCCTCGAAGACGGACTGGCACGGGTGGCCGCGTGGCTGGGCACCACCGACCGTTAGGCCAGGGCCCGCTCAGTCGATGATGAATTCGGTGAACCAGCCCTGAAGCCGCTGTCGCACCACAATGTCAGAGTTGGTGATCGGCACCAGGCCATGCACCTTCGTGCGGTCCTTGTCCCAACCACCCCCCGTGGGGCCGTTCTCCATCGTGAAGACCAGCGGCGGACCGGGCAGATCGAAGGGAATCTCGTACTCCCCGCTCTGGACCGGCACGCTGGAGCTCTCCAACACACCGTCGTCGATGGTGAAGAGGAACAGATCGCCGTCGGTGGTGGGCGCCGTGCCCGCCAGGATGAGGAACGACAGTCCGCCATCATCGGTCGAGTAGCGCTCGTCTTCGTACGCCAGGGTCTGCTGCAGCCCCGAGACTGAGCCCTCCACCCGCCAAGCCCCCTGGACGCCGTCGTAGACCAGCGTCCAGGTCTCGCTGCGCGCGACGCCTCCACACTCGGCGCCCACGACCGACCGGGCGGTGTCCGGGTCCGTGAACAGCAGCGGGTTCGAGGGGGTGCCCTTGTCGAGGTACTCGAGCTGGTAGGCACCGGTGTCGTACAGAATGCGCGCGCCCTGGCCGTCGGTCACCATGCACCCGGTGTCGCCCTCAAACATCGCGAGGGCGCCGTCGAAGGTGGTCACCATCACGACCTTCTTCTCGACGCGGGCACCGCTGTTGGCTTCCTGGAACAGCAGGATCGGCAGCGGTGAGGGGCTGAGCCCGACCACCGGCGAGTGCAGATCCAGTCCCCCGACCACACCATCGCGGGGGTTCACGTCGATCCAGGCTTCGGCGTCCAGATCGTAGACATCGACGCGGGTGTCGTCCGTGGGGGCGATGTAGAGGTTGTGGTAGCCCTTGCGGTATGTACGGGGATCTTCGGATTCCGCAACAACCGCCAAGGCATGCACGGGCGCCGGCACCGACAACGCCTCGACCACACTCGAAGCGGGGCTGGACGGGTCGAGGTCCACTTCCCAGACCGTCGGCAGGTGGGCGTCCGCTACATACAACCGGGGCGGCAGGCCATCGTCGACAACGCCTTCGTCAGCGCTGCTCTCATCATCCCAAGCAAAGCGCCAGGGCTGGGCACCCACGCCCGAGACCCCGTCGCCCGTCACGATGTCGGCCAACGCGATGCGTCCGACTTCAACTGCCCCAGCCATGTCCCACACCACCAAGTCGCCCTGGGCAGCTGCGGGGTCCCACACGCCGAGCAGCAGCAGATCTTCGTCCGGCACGCGGGTCAAGCCCAGCACGATGCCGCCGACGTCATGCTCGACCAGTCCGGTGTCGGTGGTGAAGGTGAGCAGGTCCCCGTCACTCGCGCTGCCGTTGATGGTCAGCTCCAGCTGGCGATTGTCGCTGGTCCACGTGCGACCAAAGGTGACGGCCTTGTCTTGGCGCCCGCTGAGCGAGCCCGTCGCGATCCACGCTTGGTCGTCGAACTCGAAGGTCCACGTCTCGGTGGTGGTGTAGCCAAAGCGCATCGTCAGCCCGACCACGTCGGCGCTGTCCCCGCTGCCATCCACATCCTCAAACTCGACCGGCCCCGCCACCGGCTCGACCGCGATGGGCTCACCGTCAGCTTCCACGCCCACCACGTAGGGCGCTTCCACCAGCAACCCGTGGGTCAGGTCGGCCACGAAGACCGAGATCATGTCGGGTTCGGGCACCCACGCGGCCACCTGGCCCAGCTGGCGGGTCTCACCCGTGGCGATGCGCCGGGGCGGCAAGAACGGGGCGCCATGCTGATCAGAGGCAGCCGTGCCGTGACGCAGGTCGAGCGGCGTGATGGAGCCATCACGCGTGTTCGCCACAAACCCGATGGGCGACCAGAACGGCCCGCCCGCATCCGGTTGCAGCACATCGGACCACTCGGGGCCGTTGAAGATCGGCGTTGGAAGCTGTTGGGTCTGGCAACCGGCGGCCAGGACCAGGAGCCCCGCGGCGCGGATCATTGGTTGGTGATCCACGTCAGCACCTCAAGATAGCTGGGGCTGTCGCGGTCGATGTCGATGACCGCGATGCTCGCGTTGGTGTGGCCGCTGGAGTCGACCTGGCCGGCGTAGTTCGCCACCAGGGCGTGGCGGCCGTCAGGGGTGAGCAACAGGGCCGAGGGGTTCTCGCCGATGTTGTCGAGCTCACGGACGAGCTGCCCGTGGGTGCCCAGCGTGAGGTCGTAGACCGTCAGGCTGTTGGCATTGAAGTTTGCGATGAAGATTCGCTGGCCATCGGGGTGGACCGTCATCGCCGACGGACCGACATCCGTGAGCGTGTCGGCGCCCTGGTCCCGGGCGACGCCCCGTGGCGCGGTCAGCCAACCTTGGGTGGTGTCGTAGAGAAACTCACCGTAGGCGTTGTCTTCGAGGTTGGAGATGTCCATCACGAAGATGCTCTCGGGGTCGTGGTGCAGCGCGTAGAGCCGCTGGGTCCCCGGCACGGCCATGATCTGCCGGAAGCCAAAGCCACCGGATGCGTTGTTGACCGGGATGACCGCCTCGACATCCAAGTAGTTGAGATCCTTGAAGTCACCGGCACTGTCGTCCCGAATATCGATCACGTAGAAGTAGGACCGCAGCTTGCTGGCCGCGTAGAGGAAGCCCCGCTCGTGGTCCACCGAGAGCGCCGTCAGGCCCTCGAATGTGACCGGCAGGTTCTCCACACGGGTGTCGAGGGGAATGGCCAGCGCGCGGGGGTCGCCCCGCTCCGTGCTGAAGGTGAGGGCGTCGCCCGGGGTGGGCAGCGAGTAGCCCTTGTGCACCCGGGGCGCGTCGCCGGCCGACAGGGCGCCCACGCGGCTCACGGCACCCTCGGTGCCCGCGATGAAGCCGAGATAGCCGCCCTGGCCATCATCATAGAAGACCGGGCCCTCGATGCCGCCGAGCGCAAAGAGCGTGCCCTCGGCACCCGCGACCGGCTCTGGTGTGCCGTCGATCGGGTCTTCCCATCGGTCAAAGAGCTCATCCCCCGCCGGCCGGAAGGCGTAGCCCACCCGCCACAGGTCGCCGTCAAAGCCCGAGTACCAGATGTGGTCGCCGGCCACACCCGCGTCGTCGGTGCCGCTGATGACCATGGGGTGGCGCACGCCAGAGTCGTCCCAGTCGCCCGGGCGTCCCGGCGGGAAGACGTAGCCGCGGGACGATGCAGACTCCTTCGTGAAGGACTCCCCGCTCGCCGAGATGGCCGAACCCACCCGCCACAAGTCGCCGTCGTTGCCCGCAAACCACAAGCGCACGCGGCCGTCGGCCAGCACTTGGGCGCTGGCCGGCTCCACACCCGCCCGATCCCAGTCATTGCCCGCGTTGAGGATGCGGCCTTGGCGGGTCCACGAGACCCCGTCGTCGCTGGTGGCCAGCCCGATGGAGACCTTCCGGCCCCGGTGGCCGGCGTAGTACATGTGGAAGACGTCGCCGACCTTGACCACAACCGGGTTGCTGACGCCGTCCCGGTCGAAGCCACCCGTGCCTTCCAACACCGCACCCTGGTCTGGGGTGAGCGTGCCGTCGTCCTCCAGCGTCGCCACACCGATGCGCCAGACGCCGCCTGCCGAGCGCATGCCGAGCCACGCCATCCCTTCGTCGGGATCCACGCTGCCCACCCGGATGCCGCCGTCGGACTCGGGACCGGCATCGCCCGCGGTCAGCAGGTAGCCAGCGAGCACCGTCGCCGACCATCCGTACTCCGCCGCACCAAAGGCCGTGCCCGCGAAGACCGGGTCATACAACGATCCGACGTTCTCGCCCTCCACCCGGAACCGCAGCTCGGGCAGGCCCTGAATGGCCACCCGCGGGACATCCTCAGCGAGCGCAAGCTCAGAATCGAGGTCCTGGATCACGCCGAGGTCGTCCCAGCGCCGGCCATCGTCGGAGCGTGCCGCACCCAAGCGCCACTGGCCGTCGGCACCCCGCCGGCTGAACCACATGCGCCAGTCACCATCAACCGCCGTGATGGCCGGGGCCGCGATGTCTTCACCGTCCACGGCCAAGACCGGGGACTCGTCCACCGTCCAGGTCACGAGGTCATCCGAGCGTGCCCGCCAGACCGACCAAGTCACCCCATCGAAGTGGCTGTAGAAGATGGTGGTCTCGCCCGTCGCGGGATCCACGATGGGGAAGGGCTGGTCGACCCGCTCGCCCGAGACGATGCCGTCGCCGACCGTCAGCACCGGAGCGTCTTCCTTGGTGAAGGCGATGCCGTCCGGCGAGAAGGCCATGCCGATGCCGACGGTGTCGCCTCGCTGGCCGGCGTAGAACAGAAACACACCGTCCGCCGTGCGCAGCGCACCAGGACCGGAGATGCCGTCGGCGTCCCAGGTGCCACCGGTGGGGGTGAGCAAGCTCAGGCGATCGCGGCTCCACAAGCCCACCGCATCCGAGACCGATGCCGACTGGAGCACGCCGTCGGTCATGAAGTACATCCGACCGAAGACATCGTAGCTGGGGTCCTTCAGCTCGGTGAGCGGGTCACCCGGGAGCTCGACCCCAATCGCACTCTCGCGCCAGACGCCGTCGCCCACGGAGGTCTGTCGGAACAGGCCATCGGCGGCAGGCACCCACAGCCGCCAGGTGCCGTCGATCCAGTCGAGGCTCCAGCGCTCGTCCACCAGCCACTCGGCGTCGATGACACCCAGCGTGCCGAACTCGGCCGTGGACCCCGAGCCATCCGCGTCATCAAAGCTCGCTCCCGTGAGCACATGCTTCGGCCACGGCTTGACCACTTGGACTTCGTCCTCGCTGGTGTCGAGGATGCTGAGCGAGTGGGTCGTGCGGTTGGCCACAAAGGCGTAGCCAGAGGTCGCGTCCACCACGACATCATTGGGGTCGGACTGCACCCGGACGGTGGCGCCCCCACCCTGGCCACGGGTCGACAGGGTCGGGTTGAGGGGATCGCTGAGATCCACCAACCACACATCATCCCAGTGCTGGCGCACCCGGGCATCTTCGCTGAGGCGAGACGCGATGATGCCCAGCTCACCCTGCATGTCGAAGCCGCCCGCGAAGGACGGCAAGTTCACGGACCCGGCGTCGAGCTCGTGCACCAAGTTCTTCTCGATATCCAGATCAACGCTGGACCACGGAATCGCCAGCAGCGAGCCCCCCCGGAAGTTCTGGTAGGGGTTCGAGTTGGCCACAAGCAGGACCGGCTCGCCATCTTCGGTGTCGGTGAAGCGCAGGTCGGTCGGGCCGCTCAAGCAGCTGCCGATGCCGATCTGGCCGTAATCGTAGACACCCTTAGGGTATTCCGCACAGTCGCCCACCCAAGGGAGGGGCGCGTCCTGGGAACAGGCGAAGAGCAACAGAGCGATGAGCAACAGCGAGTCCAAGCCGCAGGGCTTCGGTGCTGGCGCACCCCACACAGCAGGGGCGGGCGGCACAAGGCACCGGGAGAGCGGCAGTTCAAGAGTGACGCAGGGTGTAGCCCGGCCCCCAACAGGGTTCAACCGGCGGCCGCCAACCCCGTCGACCCGCGCTGCATTCCCACCAACACGGCACCTTCAACCCACCCTCAGGGGGTGGTCGGTGGCGCCGCGAGGGCCGCTTGCTCCCGGGGGGTGGGGCCCACCGTGGCCCGCAAGAACTCCCGACAGGCCGCCACAATCGTGTCTTTGTCGGTGCGGATGTGCTCGCTGAACAGCACGTGGCTGCCGTCGGCCACGTCCACCAGGCGACTGGCGGGCTGCGGCGTGCCCCCGTTGAAGCGGGCGTAGGCCGTGCGGGCCGCGTCGATGTTGATGACCCCGTCGCGGTGCTGCTCATCGGCGTAGTGCACAAAGACCAGCGCAGGGGCAACCACCTTGGGGAACAGGTCTGGACGCCCCGCCACCCGCCGGACTTCTTCCAAGCGAGCGATGGCCTCAAACCGTTGCTGGGTGAGCCAGTGTTGGTTGTAGTTCGGGCCCACCCGACCCTCGGGATCGGATCGCCAGCCCGCATCGCGGACATCACCGGAGACCAGCTTCACCAGCGGCACCCCCAGGAGGCTTCCCGCGAGGTACTTTACGTATGAGTCCCGGTAGTCATAGAAGGGCGAAGCGAGAATCAGCCCGTCCACCCGGTCCGGGTAGGTCGCCGCCGCCCAGGTCGCGAGCAAGGCGCCGGTGGACGTGCCCACCAACACCGTCTTGTCGCCCAGAAGCTCGGCGGCCGCCAGGGCTTCTGCCACCGTCTGGAGGTACGCCTCGTGGGTCGCCGCCGCGTGGTCATCCATGTTGGTGCCATGCCCGGGAAGGCGCACGTAGTAGGCATTCGCGCTCCACTCCCGCGCCAGCAGGTCGACGACGTGCTCCCCTTCCCCACGGGTCGCACCGAAGCCGTGCACATACACAAAGACCACGTCGGCCTTCCCGGCACGGTTGCGCACCACACGCTCGGTCGCCACCGGCCACGCGCCTGCGGCCTCACTGGCGGCGAGGCGGGCACCGAACCACACGGAGAAGTCGTCCGGCACGGCCACTTCGGGCACGGCGGGGGTCGGCGCCGGCAGCGGAATCAGCGCGCCCGCCGCCACCACGCCCAAGGTCGCCAAGAGCACCGCAGCACCTTGCAGCAGACGACGGCGAAGGGGACGGGGGGTCGCAGAGGCCATGGCTCAGGCTACCACAAGGCTCACCGCCAGCCGGGCAGAGGGCACTCCAGCAGGGCTTCCAGCGCATCCACGTTCGGGGCCAGCTCGGCCCGCAGCGACGCCTTGAGGGCCGGATCCAACGGTGCCCGGGGGACGTAGCGGATGTTGCCTCGGCGAGCGGCCCGGATGGCCAGCCCCAGTCCCGGCACCGTGGCTGCCTGGGCGCCCTCCAAGATGCGGCGCTGGCGGGGATGGTTGACCCACCGGCGCAGGGCGGGGATGTGGACCGTGCGGTTGCTGTTGCGCGCCCGCTGTCCGGCCTCCAGAACCTCGTCCCGACCGGCAAACTGGGGGGACACCCCCAGGAACTCGAGCACACCCTCCAGCACCGCTTCTGGATTGTCCCGCAGATCATCGAGAATGATGACCTTCACGCGATCCTTGCCAAACGCGGCCCACCACCGGGCGACCTGGCTCGCGTAGTCGCAGTGGGCCCGGTAGCGCCACGCGACCGCCGGCATCGACCAGGGCGGCAGGTTGTCGCCAGCTTCCCGTGCCGACTCGGCCGCCAGCGCTTCGCCAAAGTCCACAATGGGCTCGTCGCCGGTGAACACGAGGTGGGCGTGCAGCGACCCCAGCCAGCCCACGGGCTCCCGAAGCTGGATCAAGATGCGCGGATCGGCCACGTTGTGGACCGCAAAGAAGGCCTTGGCTTCTTCTGCGGCCGTCTCGCTGCACAGCAACCACGTGCTGGCTTCGCCAATGCGCGCATGGCCGGCCGCCCCACGAAAGTGCTGCATGTAGTTGGCGTAGGTGCGCGGGGGGGTGTGGTACCGCAGATCCGCCCCAAAATAGTGCAGCTCTTTGCGGGCCATAAAGACGTCAGGATGACCCTTCAGGAAGCTGTCGAGCAGGCCAGATCCCGACCGAGGATGCCCCGCGAACAGAAAGTTCGGCGCTTGAATCTTGCCGCCCGGCACAGCGACCCGGTCAAAGGTGAGCGCACGCACCAACGCACGGAGGGGCTTGGTCGGGTCCATCGCTCTATCTCCGGTTCGCAGACTGCAGCACGTCATCCCAGATGTCGCGAAGCTGCAACACCACGTGGTCCACGTCAAAGCGCTCTTCCGCGAAGCGCCGCCCCGCTGTGCCCATCCGACGGCGCAGCCCCGGATCAGCGCACAGGCGTGAAAGGGCCGCCGCCAGCGCCGGCACATCGCCCGGATCCACCAACAGACCGGTCTCTTGGTCCCGCACCGCTTCAGGGATGCCCGCGATCGGCGTGCTCACGCAGGGCAGCCCGGACCCCATGGCCTCCAGAATACTCATGGGCAGGCCTTCTTGGTAGCTTGGCAAGCAATAGATGTCGGCGGAGTCGTAGGCCGCCTTCTTTTTGTCCATGCCCACCCAGCCGAGCACGTCCACGCTGTCTTCGATGCCCAGTGCCGCGATCTCCTGGCGCAGCCGCGCCTCGTCCCCATTGCCGCCAAAGCGAAAGCGGGCACCGGGCACCGCCGCGAGCACGTGGGGGATGGCCTGGACCAAGTCCCATGTGCCCTTGCGCTGGCCCAGCTCCCCCATGAAGAGCACGGTGGGGGTGTCGGTGGCGGCACGGGGGGCACACGCGAACTGCTCCAACACCACGGGGTTGTAGAGCACGTCCAAGCGGACATCGGGCCCTGCGAGGGTGCGGACTTCGGCGGCCATGGACTGGGACAGCGCGACCACCCGGTCGGCTTGCTGAAACAAGAAGCGCATCGCTGCGGCGTGGATGCGGGCCGCGTCGTGGAATGCGCCCAGGTCCGGCGCATGGATGTGGAGCACCACGGGAGCGCCCGTCGCACGCGCCTCTTGGACGTAGGCCAGCTTGCGGTAGAAGCTGGTGAAGTAGCTCAGGTGCACATGAAAGAGCTGGGGGCGCCACCCGCGAGCGAGCCGGGCGACAAACCGGGCTTGCCGGGCCGCCATCCGCGCCGCCTTGGGCAGCGTGCGACCGTCCCGCATGGTGCCGACATAGTCGACCTTCACGCCACTGAGCGAGGGCGAGTCCAGCCAGGCCCGGGCCACCGTGGAGATGCCTCCGCGGGCGTCGAGGTCCGGGCCGATCATGGCCACATGGGTGGCCCGCACAGCCTCGGCGGGCGTCGGAGGGATGGACTCTGGCTCGCTCACGGCGTCTCCGCAGGCTCAGGGGTGGGGCGCGACAAGCCGTCGGCGTAACGTGGCGGCAGGCCACGCTGGAGCCGGGCCAGAGCGGCTTCTTCAGCAGGGCCGGCGGTCTGGGCCTCCACCAGCCAAGTCAGGTGGGGGGCCATGTCCTCGTACCGACCCTGGCGCTCCAGGGCCCGGCAGATCTCACGCCGAAGCGCCGCATTGTCGGGCTTTTCGCCAATCAGCTCCGCCAGCACGACGGCGCCTTCCCGGTCACCTGTCGCTTCGAGTGCCCGCGCGAGGGACAGCCGCAGGTCAATGCCGGGTCGCTGGGCACAGGCGCGGCGGGCGGCCCGAAGCAACGCCAAGGCTTCGGCGGGATCACCCACTGCCAGCATGACCTCGCCCCGGGTGGCCAGCACCGAGCAGTCGTTGCGGTGGGACACGGGCACCAGCGTGAGCTGTCGCGCGGCTTCCTGGTTGTCCCCTTGGCCCAGCAAGAACCGGGCGTACGCGGCCGACACCACGGGGTCGAGCTCCACCGCGCGGGCGAAGAAGACTTGGGCGGTCCACGGGTCCCCGAGGCGGGCGGCCAGCACCGCCGCATCCCGCAGCCGATCCGGCCGATCCGGGACTACCGCGGAGAGCACCAGCCCAGGGTCGGACTCTCCGTCCACCAGCTTCTCCAGCCAGGGCATCGCCCGGTCATTGTCGGGCAAGTTCAGCGCGAGGGCCCGGCGCCAGGCCAGCCAGCTCCCAGAGCGGTCCCCGGCCCGCAGCCGCAGCCGCGCTTGCAGCACATGGGGCCACGGCAGGGCAGGTGCCAGCCGGATCGCTTGGTCGGTGATGTCCAGCGCCTCGTCCAGCGCACCCGCACTCGCCCGCTGCCGAGCCAGCTGCATCACAAAGCGCCAGTCCAGGGGCTGCCAGCGAATGGCTTGTCGCAGGGCGTCCGGGTCCACCATCGCCGCATCGGGGGCAGCCAGCAGGTCCGCGCCGGCCGCCGTGGGGGCCGCACCATCGAGCTGGCCCCAGGCCAAACCAAGCCCGGGAATGGTCACCATCACGGCAAAGACGACAGCCATGCCCCGAGCCATGGGGATGGCCAGGGGCGCCGGGCGGGCATGCTGATCGGCCAGCGCAACGAGCGCGCCACACAGCACCGCAGTGAGCATCGCCAACGCGTGGATGCGCAGCGGGAAGCCCCACAGCGTGCCCACCAACACCGACACGAGCGAGCCCACCAGCGCAGCCCCCAGCCACCGCCGCCGGCCCCGGGGCAAGCCGAGGACCGCCTTGAGACCGGCCAGCAGCGGCACAAGGACCAGCAACGCCCACAAGCCCGCTTCGAGCGGGCCAAGCTCTGCAACCGCCTGGAGCAGCTCCATGTGAGCGTGCTGAACACTGACGTAGCGGACACTCTCGTCGAATGGAATCAAGGCGTCGCCGAGGCCTCCCGGCCCCACACCCGTCGGCATCGCCGCGTCCGCCACCGCCAGCGTGGTGCGCCAGATGGCCGGCCGATCACCAAACGCCTCGGGGGTGCCCTGTCCTGGCATGAAGGCGGCCGTGAGCCCCCGCACCACCCGCTCCACCCCCAGCCCCACCGCCGTGCCCACCCCAAGCGTGGCAAAGCCGCCCACCGCGAGGCCCGCGCGCGAGGGCAAGCCAAGAGTGAGCATCGTGGCGAGTCCGACCGTGCCCAGCACCATGCCACCCCGGCTTCCCGCGAGGACCAGGCCCGCAGCACACAGCAGCCCGCCGCCCGCCGCCAGCAACCGAGGGCCAGTGCGCTCCCGAAGGGTCAGCGCCAGCGCCAGCGGCAGGCACGCCCCCAGCAGCACGGCGGCGTGGTTGGGGTTCACAAAGGTGCCGAAGAAGTCTTCCCGGGGCGAAGCCGGAATGCCGGAGAAGCCGAAGATGTGCTCGAGCCCGAGGGCCCGGTGCAGCACGGCCACCAGCACCAGCCCCGCCCCGGTAGCGACCACAAGCTCAATCGTCTGGAGCCGGCGCCGGCGGGTGCGCAACATGAACGTCGCGCTGATGCCCAGCGCCACCGTGCCGACGGCGGCCCCCCAGGCATCGAGTGCAGCGGGCAGATCCACCGCGAGAGGCGCACGATCGGTGCCCGTCAGCGCCAGCGAGCCCGCGATGAGGGGGTGCAGCGCCGGTTGCAGCACGCTGCGCACACCGGGACCGACTGGGGTGGCCCGCAGCGCTTCCAGACCCAACAGCCCCAAGCCCGCGAGGGCCAGCCCCAAGCTCAACCGCCCGGTCTGGACCTTGCGCTCACCCCCGAAGACCACCACCAGCAGCACCAGACCGCAGACGATGCTGAGCATGGCCCGGGCGCCAGGGTGCACCCCCCCAAACGCGAGCACGGCCGCAGCGATGGGGGTCACCACCAGCCAGCCTTTGCGCCCACCGGTCAGAGATGCAGGAGAGGGCACACGGGCTCCACGACGTAGAACGACCCAACGGGGGCCCAGTGCCCACACAGTTGGCGTCCACATCGGTAACGCTCCACCCCAGCTGAGCTTCTTGCACCCCCTGGCAGAGCAAGCCAACAACAGCGGAGGCTCGGTGCCGACCGGGCACCACAAGGGCTGTGGCCCTTTCCCCACCTTTCAGGGGGGTGGCGCGGAGCGGCCCGGCGGGGCACCCTGGATGTCCGATCCCACCGCTCGGGCACGCCCACGCCCAGCCGGTCGCGGGTTGGAGATTTCTCGGGGAACACGATGGAAAGCCCGGAAGTGGGGAGCCCACTACACGCCTCCGACGAGGGTCTGGTCCTCCACTATTGGCTCGTCTTGAAGAAGCGGAAGTGGGTGGTGATCGCCTTCACGTCGTTCTTGGTGCTCTCCGTCACCATCGCGACCGTGCTGTCGACGCCGTACTATGCCGCCACGGCGGTCATCGAGATCAGCCCGAAGACCGACACCATCCTTGAGATTGACGAGGTGAGCGAGTTTGTCACCGCGTCCAGCTCCTCGGAGCTGCGCAACTACTACGCCACCCAATACAAGGTGATGCAGAGTCGCTCGACGATCGACGCGGCCCTTGAGATCCTGCGTGTGGACCACGGCGTGACCGACTTCGACGAGGCCGACAAGCCCATCGAAGCCTTCCGCAGCAACCTCCGGATCCAGCCGGTGGTCGAGACCCACTTGGTCAACATCACCTATGAGTACCCGGACCCCGAGAAGGCCTCACTCTTCGCGGATGTGCTCGCCGAAGCGTACATGAAGCGCAACTTGGAGCGTGCGCTGGAGTCCAGCAAGAACGCCCTTGAGTGGCTGCAACAGCAAGTCAGCGAGTACCGCCAGAAGCAGCTGTCGTCGGACATGAAGGTCCACGAGTTCCGCAAAGAGCACGACATCATCGGCGCGGGCGACCGTTACAACACAGCGATGGAGCGGCTCACCACCCTCCAACAAGCGTGGTCCGATGCATCCACCGACCGAATCCAGGTGGAGGCCGTCTACCGCGAGCTCTCGAGCATGTCGCGCAACGCTGACTGGACCGCCCTCGCCCAACACCTCAGCGGCACCGACCCCGGCCTGCAAGAGCTGATGAACCGCTACGACTCCCTCCAGCAGCAACGAAGCTCGCTGGCCGGCCGTGCGGGAGAGCGCCACCCGGACATGGTGCGCCTCACCAACGAGCTCCAGGGTGTGCAGGACCAGATCCGCCGCCAGGTCAACGACAACATCTCGGGACGGAAGGCAGCGCTGGAAGTGGCGCTGAACCGGGAGCGGGCGCTGGCCGCCGAGCTGGAGCTGGTGAAGACCGAGGTGAAGACCCTCGACGGCAAGCTCATTGAGCTCAAGTTCCTCGAGGGCGAGGCCAAGCGAAACGAGGTCTTCTACTCCACCATCGACCGGCGCCTGAGCGAAGTGGACTTGGGTCACCTGCTCAAGAACAACAACATTCGTGTGGTCGACAAGGCTGTCACCAGCGACCGACCGGTGCGTCCGAACTTGCCCTTGAACGTCCTGATGGGGCTGTTTCTGGGGGTCTTTGCTGGATGCGGAATGGCCTTCGGGCTGGACTACCTCGACACGACGGTCAAGAGCCGCGAAGACGTCGAGCAAGTCATCGGTGTGCCGCTGCTGGGGGTGGTCCCGGGTGTGCCCGAAGCCGACCTGATGTCGCTGGCCACCGACGTCGATCGGTCCATCTACGTCAACGCCCGGCCTCGATCCACGGTGGCGGAGTGCTTGCGCAGCATCCGCACCAACATCATGTTCCGCACGCCCCAAAAGAAGGTGCGCAAGCTCCTGATCACCAGTGCGGCCCCCCGCGAAGGCAAGAGCTTCACCAGCTCCAACCTCGCGGCCATCATCGCGATGACCGGCAACCGCGTGTTGCTCATCGACGCAGACCTCCGGCGGCCGGCGCTGCACAAGCGCTTCGGTCTCGCCAATGACCTCGGCCTCGTGTCGGTGTTCATGGGCGAGTCCCGGCTCACCGATGTGATCCAGCCCACCCACGTCGCCGGCTTGGACGTGGTGGTGGCCGGTCCGCCGCCGCCCAACCCCGGTGAGATGCTGGGCAATGGCCGGATGGACGAGATCATCGCGTCCATGAAGGGCTACGACTTCATCATCATCGACTCGCCGCCGGTCAATGTCGTCGCCGACCCCCTCGTGCTGTCGAGCATCGTCGACGGTGTGTTGTTGGTGGTCGAGGCGAACCGCACGACCCGGGCGATGGTGCGCCAAGCTGGCGGCCGTCTGGCCGAGACCAATGCCCGGGTGTTGGGCGCGGTGGTCAACAAGCTGAACATCCGCACCGCTGGGTACGGCTACAGCTACTACGACACCTATGGCTATTACTACACCGAGTCCGAGGAAGACGCGAAGGGCACGGGCTGATCCGATGCCTGAGCGCCTTGCCTCGACCGATCTGCACCAGACCTCATGCGCACCTATCTAGTCGCCTTCGTCCTGAGCCTGCTGTCCGGCCTCGTGTTCACGAGAGTCTTCCGCGATCTCGCGCTGCGGCTGGGCTTGTACGACAAGGGCGGTGGGCGGAAGATCCACAAGCGACCCATCCCCCGGGTGGGCGGCTTGGCGGTGGTGCTGTCGATGGCGCTGCCGATGGCCGGCCTCGCATTTTGGGACAACGACATCAGTCGCGAGTTTCTCGCTGACAAAGCCCTCATTGCGAGCATTCTCGGCGGTGGTGGGTTGTTGTTCTTGGTGGGGCTCTGGGACGATCTGAAGGACGCCCGGGCCATCGTGAAGCTCGCTGCCCAGGTCATCGCAGCCATCATCGTGTTCAGCATGGGCATCCGCATCGAGGGCATCAGCGTGCCCTTCCTGCACACGGTGCCCTTGGGCATGTTGTCGCTGGTGGTGACGGTGTTCTGGATGGTGCTGGTCACCAACGCTGTCAACCTCATCGACGGCATGGATGGGCTGGCCGGCGGGGTGGTTGTCCTGGCGGGCGGCACGCTGTTTGTGATGTCGGTCATTGAAGACAATGCCGTCGCAGCGATGCTTCTGGCGTGCATCGTTGGCGCGACGATGGGCTTTCTGGCGTACAACGTCAACCCCGCCAGCATCTTCCTGGGCGACACGGGCTCGCTGGTGCTCGGCTTCTTGCTCGCGCTCATCAGCGTGCACTCCAGCCAGAAGTCGTACACGCTGTTCAGCATCGTGGCCGCCATGTTGGCCCTGGGGCTGCCGATCTTCGACCTGTCCCTCGCAGTGGTACGGCGGTACTTGTCCGGCCAACCGATCTTTCGAGCTGACCAACACCACGTGCACCACCGGCTGCTGAAGATGGGACTCAGCCAGTCCCAGTCGGTGGTGGTGCTGTTCGGTGGGGCCATCGTGCTGGAGGGGCTGGCCCTCGTCTTCATCTACGCCGACGACGCCCTGTCCGCGCTCGCTATCGCAGCAGTGGTGCCCCTGATCATCGTGGCGGTGCGCTTTCTCGGCTATGGCCGCCTCATCTCGGCCGCACGTCGTGCGCGGGTGATGGAGACGGTCGAAGAAGAAGGCGCACGGCGCACGGCGGTGATCACCGAGCTGCGTCGAACCGCCCGGGATGCCGAGTCCATCGCGGCCCTGTGGACCCTCGTGGGGGCCCAGTGCGAGACCCTCGGCTTTGAGCGACTGCGCCTTGAGATTCTCGACAATAACCTCCAGCAAGCCATTGTCGCTGAGGCCCGCTACCAGTGGGCCAATGGCCAGAGCGCCCCGTCCGCCGACGTGCACCTCCAGAGTGTGTGGTCCCGGGAGCTGCGGGTGACCGGTGGCCCCCGGCTGTTGGCTCGCTTGCACATCGCAGGCCACGCGGAGCGGGAGCTGCTGGGCCCACTGACCGAGGCGCTGTGCCAAGTGCTCGCCGATGGCCTCGCGGATGCACTGCTCATGCTGGAGCATCGGGCGCTCGAGACCGACGAGCCTATGCAGCGGATCGCTGCGCCCTCAGCGCCCCGCTGACGAGAGTCAGCCCTCGCCGCCCTCGGGCTTCTTCTTGCCTCGGCGCACCCGCATCCGGGTGAAGCCTTCGCCCCCACCGAACAGGTCGTCCAGGCCCATCGGCCCCTTGGGTGCGGAGCGGTTCAGCGCAGGCGGTGGTGCAGGCGCCGCGGAGGCCGGCTGATCGTCAATGATCTCCAGGATGCGGCTCTGTTCTTTGACCACCGGCGAGCGGGCCTCGGTGGGCTTCATGCGAAAGCGGTTGCTGCCGCCTCGGCTGGCTCGTCCCCCGCCGCGGGGCCCCGGCGGACCAGGAAGCACGGGTCGGGGAAGGGCCACGGGCTTGCGGGGACCATCGGCCGTGGGCGCCGCGGCCGCCTTGGGGGGACTGCTCGACTTGGACGGGGCCCGCGACTTGGGATCCGGTCGCCGAGGCGCAGGCGCGCGGCGGTCCGGTGCCGCACGGGGGGGCGCCTTGGTGGGCGTCGGGGCCCCGTCCGGTGAGATATTCAGGTCTGGACGGACCGGAAGCTTTCCGAGAAGTGGCCGTGGACCAGCCCTTCCGCCGAACTCACCCGACAGGGTCGACGTGGGCCGAGGCGGTGGTGGTGGCGGGGCCGGCGGGCGACTGGCCGGGGCGGACGAGGGCGGCAGGTTGCGGAAGCGGGCGACCGGGTCAACGGGCTTGTCTGGCGCGGTCGGGGACTTTTTGCCCTTGGGCGTCTTGGGACGCAGGTGGGGCGCCGGCTGACGGCGCTTGTCGCCCAGCTTCAGGTCCACAGACCCCAGCCCAATCGGCGACGCGGCCTTCTTGCCTTCGTTGGGATCCCAGGGGTCCACAGCACCCATGCGGGCAAACAGCTTGGCGCTGAAGCAGACGTTCGGCCGCTCCCAGGCCCGGTCGCCCACCCGGCGCAGGGTGCGCACCCCGAGCGGCAGTCGCTCGCCGAGGGTCTTGGCCCGCAGCAGATCCTTGACCAGCACCTCGGTCACCGGCTCTGGTTCGGAGCTCTCTTCCGGCGCAGGGGCACAGGCTGCCGGCATTGGCTCAGGGTCCGCCCCAAAGCCCAGATCAACAAGCGCACGGGGGTCGATCGCGGGCGCTGAGGGCGGGTCCTTGGGGGTGGTGCTCATGTGCTGACGCTACCACGCCCCCGCCGGCCCGACGCACACCTCGATTCCGGCGTCATCGGCCAGCAACCGCTGGGCAAGCGTCTGCACTTGTGCCGCGGTCACTGCCAGGGGCTCCCTCAAGCGGGCCCGCCACCCCGGCCCATCGCCCAGATACAGCTCCCCGGCGGCAAGCTGGTCCGCTCGGGCCAGTGCCCGCTGCGCACTCGTCGCGGCCCCGGCCACCAAGCCTTGGCGCACCCGGTCCAGCTCTTCTTCGCTGACCGGTTCCTGCACGATCCGCTGCACTTCAGCCCGCATCACCGCGACCGCGTCCGCCGCTCGCTCCGGGTCCACCGCTGCCGTGCAGAAGAAGGCGCCACCGCCGAGGCCGCCGTCCAGGCTGGTGCCCACGTCATAGGCCAGACCCCGCTCCTCGCGCACACTCTGGAACAGCCGGCCACCAGCACCTGTGCTGCCCCCCAGGACCGCGTCCAGCACCAGCGCCGCGGACCAGTCCGGGCTCTCTCGTCCCAGTGCACGCCAACCGAGAACGACCTGTGCTGGGGCATCTTCCCGCTCCACTGTGCTCCAGCTTCGGCCGGGGCGGGGCGGGGTCGTCGGCGGCTGAAGGGGCACCGGCGCCCCCGCACGCAGCCCACCCAAGCCGGACCGAATCCGGGCTTCCACCTCACGGGGATCCACGTCCCCGACCACCGCCACACAGAGGTTCTGGCCACAGATGGCCCGCCGGTGGATGGCTTGGAGCCGCCCCACGCTCAGGCGCGCAATGCTGCCGCGGGTGCCCCCTTCAGGACGGCCCCAAGGATGGCGGGGGAACAGCCGCGACCATGCCCGCTCCCAGGCCACCGCTTCAGGGTCGTCGTCCAGCAGCTCGCGGCCGTCCAACAGGTCCTGCCGCGCCCGCTCCAGCTCTTCACTGTCGAAGCGGGGCGCGCGGAGCACATCGGCCACCAGCTCGAGTCCCCGGTCCAGCAGCTCCCGGGGAAAGGCGGCCTGGACCCCCATCGAGTTGCGCGCGGACCACGCCGCAACCGTGCCGGAGCACGCCTCGACCGCAGCCGCAAACTCGACGGCGTCTCGGCGTCCGGCCCCGCGATCCACCACCTCGGACCAGCCCATGGCCCCGCCACACAGGTCGGCCGCGGCCGCCAAGCTGCCCCCCCGTCCCATCACCGAGATGCCCACCAGCTCGTCGTGAGGGCAGTTCTCGACGAGCATCCGCAGGCCATTGTCGGCGCGATGGAGGGCCACCCCCCGGCGGGGCACCACCTGCACCGGCTGGGGCCCTGGAACGGCGTCCCACACGGCCTTCAGAGCGGCCTCGTCCACAGCATCTTCGGGCGCCAACACCAACAACACACCCCGCTCTGGCCGCAGCCACCGTCGGGCGACTCGCGCCAGCTCAGCCACGGTCACTTGGTCCAGCTGGGCCACATACTCGGCTTCTGCGCCGGGCCCGCCGTGGTGGAGCTGGTACCAGCCCAGGCGATGGGCCCGGCCGTCGACCGTCTCCCGCTCGTGCAGCCGGTCCGACCGCACCAGCGCCCGCGCCCGCCGCAGATCGTCGCTGCCCAGTCCGCCGTCCCAGACCTCCGCCAAGATCTGGCCCACCGCCGCCACGACCTTCTCGGCCGTGCCAGGGCGCAGCCCCATGGACAGCACGAAGAGTCCCCCCTGCAGCTCCATCTCGATGGTTGCCGTGCAGCCATGGATGAGGTCGAGCTCCTGACGCAGCCGTCGGCCGAGCAAGGCCGCGGTGCCCACCCCCAGCGACACCGCGAGAAGGTCCAGCGCCGCGATGCTTTCGTCCTCCGGCCCCCCGACCGGGAACGCCAGCTCAAGCCGCTGATCCCGAAAGCCACCAGCGACCACATGCAGCCCCGGCTGGGCGGGCTCACCCTTGGGCAGCATCCGCGCAGGAAGAGACGGCATCAACACGGGCATCGCCAGCTCCGCCAGCGCCCCCCGGACCGCCGACAAGTCTACCGGTCCCGCCACCACCACCACAGCATGCTCCGGCCGATAGTGCCCCTTGTGAAAGTCGACCAGCCGGGCATGCTCGATGCCCTCGACCGACTCGACGGTGCCCAGCACGGACCGGCCGTAGGGGTGGCCGCCCCAGACCCGCTCCCGCAGTGCCTCCGCAATCACCTGGCCTGGATCATCTGCACAACCCCGGATCTCTTCCACCACGATGGGCCGCTCGGCCGTCAGGTCTTCCTCGCGAAGCCACGGAGCAAAGACCAGCGACCAGAGGGCCTTCAGGCCCGCCACCGCATGCTCGGCGGGCAGCGTCACATGAAAGGAGGTCTGCTCCACGCTGGTCCAGGCATTCACGTCGCCGCCGAGGGACTCCATCGCGCCGGTCAGCTCGGGTCCCGACAGGGCGCCAGCCCCCCGAAACACCAAGTGCTCCAGCAAGTGCGCGGCGCCGTGCAGCTCAGGTTGCTCCACCCATGCGCCGACGGGCAGCCAGAGCTGGATGGCCGAGACCGGTGCGGGACCCCAGGGTTCCGCGATCAGGACCGTGCCACTGGCAAGGGTCTCCACCACGACGTTCTGCGGAAGATTCGGTGCGTTCACATGACCTCCGCCAGCTTCCCGATCGAGTCCTGGGAGGGCAGGCGCCCTACCGCTGTGGGCGGGCCAGACCTGCAACAGTCCCCGGGACCTGCGGCACAGAGCTAAGCCCCGTGCCAGACCGCCACCGGCAAACCGCACGGCTATCCCATCCCGCCGCGGTTGTTCAGCCTGGCAGCCCCTGCCCGGTCCCCCCTCGCCCCCCGAGCGCACTGTGTTCCCGTCGTTGTGGTCGGCCTACCTGCACTGGCCCTGGTGCCGCACCCGATGCGCCTATTGCGCCTTCAATGTGACCACGGCACCCCCCCAGGAAGCGGCTTGGCTGGACGGCATTCGCACCGGCTGGGCGCGCTCTCGCCCCCACTTTGGAGGCGCGGCCCAGGCGCTGTACTTCGGCGGCGGCACCCCCTCGCTGTGCAGCCCAGACACCATCGCCGGCGCCATCGCGCTGTTCCCGCTCCGGACCGACGCGGAGGTCACCCTGGAAGCAAACCCGGGGACCATCGGTCGGGGTGGGATTGAGGCGCTCGTGGACGCAGGCGTGAACCGGCTCAGCATCGGTGTTCAGACCTTCCAACAGCACCACGCCCGGCGGCTGTCCAGAGGCCACACCGTGGAGGCCGCCCGCCAGCTGCTGCGCCAGCTGCCCGACGTGGGCTTGCGCTCCTGGTCGGCGGACCTCATCTTCTCGTTGCCCGACCAGTCCATCGGGGACCTGAAGGCTGATCTCGACACGCTTCTCGCCTATGATCCGCCCCACGTCTCGATCTATGGGCTCAGCTATGAGCCGGGCACCCCCTTGACCAAGGCCCGGGACGCCGGCAAGGTGCGCCCCATCGACGACGATGCCTGGGCCGAGCAGTATGCCCTGGTGGTCGATACTCTGGAGCAGTTCGGATTGGCCCGGTACGAGGTCAGCAACTTCGCAAAGCCGGGCCATCGTGGCGCCCACAACGAAGCGGTCTGGCGGGGGGGGCACTACCTGGGGCTGGGGCCGGGGGCCCACGGCTTTCGGCCCGATGGGGTGCGCACGCTCGGGGCGGCCGATCTGGCGGGGTGGTCCGCGCAACCGGAGGGGGAAGCACAGGCGGTGCGCGAAGACGAAGCGGCGCTGGACCTGGTGCTCTCCACGCTGCGCCACATCGACGGCCTGGACCTGGACCTGCTCCACCAGCGGACCGGCCACGTCGTCGACATCGACCGCCTGCAGGCCATGGTGCAGCAGGGGCTCATCCGCGTCTTGGGCGGCAACCACATCTTGCTCAATCCCTCGGCCTATCCCCTGGCCGACGGCATTGTCGCCCGAGTCTGCGCCGCCATGGCCCCTGGATGATGGGGGGCTCAGCCGCCTGCGCGCGTCGGACACCCTCCTGCGGTGCCCACTCTCGGGCCGACGCCCGCCCCACCTTGACAAGATGCCGCCGCATCAGCGAAAACCCTCCATCCTGAGCCCTCCCCGTCTGAACGGCGGAGGCCCGTCCGGCACCCCGTTCGAGCCCACTCACCGTTCCCTCCGGGACGGGGTCTTGCGGACGCTTCGGTGCCCCTCTTCGCTCCGGTCCCCCCTCGGAGCGCTCGCCCATGGCCAGAGCCTGAAGTGCCCGCCCGAACCTTCAATGAGAACCCGCCTGATGCAAAGGACGGGGCCGCCGACTTCATGTTGGACATCGGCGACGACCTGCTCGCCGAGGCACTGGCTGCCGTGGAGCGCCGGGAGTCCGAGTCGCGGGCGCATCGACGCCCCGCCGATCCCGACGAGATGGCGGAGTTCAGCGAAGCCTTTGAGCTGGAAGAGGCCGAGCCCAGTGATCTGGCCGGCGACGACGACGCCATCGTGGTCGGTGTCGACGAGGACTACGACGACGGCACCGATGACGAAGACATCGATCTGGACGGCATCCTCGACGGCAACGAGCCCATCGAGGACCCCGACGAGGGCGACGATGGCACCGGCGCGCTGATCCGCGAGCTGGCCCGGGTTCAGACCCGCCTTCGGGACTCGATCGAAGCCGGCGAGGTCGCCCTGGACCGGGCGGCCGACCTGGAGGCCGAGCTGGCCGAGCGGGATGGGCTGCTCGCCGAAGCAACGGTGCGGGCCGACGAGCTGACCCTCAGGCTGCGCAAGTACAAGGCCGCACGAAAGAAGGAATTGGAGGACCGTCGCCGCCTGGAGCTGGCGCTCGCCCGCACCCGCGAGCGGGCCGACCGTGCCGAGCAGCGCGCCCTGGATGCCGAAGATGCGCGCGACCTCGCCACGCGGGCCCTTCAAGAGTCTGAAGCCCGGGTGGCCATCGGCCAGCGAGATCTGGAGCGCGCCCACGAGCGCCGCCGCCGCGAGCTCACCGACCAGCGCTGGCAAGTGCAGGACCGCACCTGGCGAAGTGTGCTGCCCATGCTCGACAACCTCGAGCTCGCCGTGCACCACGCGGGGGCAAACCCGGACCAGCTGCTCACGGGTGTCAGCATGGTGGTCAACCAGTTTCATTCCGCGCTGTCATCGGCGGACGTCCAGCGGGTGTCCGCGGCCCCCGGACAGCCCTTCGATCCGGCGGTCCACGAAGCGATCGAGCAGCAAGAGACCGACGAACAACCTCCCGGCACCATCGTTCAAGAGCTGCAGTCGGGCTTCGTCTTCGGTGGACGACTGCTCCGCCCGGCTCGGGTGAGCGTGGCGAAGGCGCCACCGGTCCCAGAGCTGGAGGACGGCACTGCCGATTCGGGCGCAGCGGACGCAGCGGCACCCGTGGATGGCGCACCCGAGGACAGGGCCCCATCAGCGTCCGATGCGGATCCAACCGCCGTGGATGCGCCTGTTGAGGCGAGCCCCCCGGCCACCGAAGCACGGGTCGCCCCAGTCGAAGGCGGGGGCCCCACCCCGGCTGTGGCCGCCCCATTCCCCACGGCACCCGACGGGACCGCAGACCACCAGAACTCCGACGAAGACGTATTTGTCGGCAACAACCCGTCCCCGGAGCACCCGGCCTCGCCCCCCGAGCCGGCGCCGCCCACCGACGCGGTCCCTCCTCCTCGCCCCGTCGCTTCGGCACCTGACGACGAAGCGGTGTGATAAACAGGCCCGCCCTGCGGCCCCCTGGAGTCCGAGCCCATGTCATCTTCGCGCGCCATCGGCATCGATCTCGGTACCACCAACTCGTGCGTGGCCATCATCGAGCATGGCGACCCGCTCGTCATTCCCAACGATGAGGGGTCCCGCACCACGCCCTCGGTGGTGGCCTTCACCAGCGACGGATCTCGGCTGGTGGGCCACATCGCCCGTCGCCAAGCCGTGACCAACCCCGAGCGCACGCTGTTCGCCGTGAAGCGGCTGATCGGCTGTCGCTTCGACAACCCCGGTGTCCAGCGCAGCGCCGGCTTGGTGCCCTACGAGATCGTCGAGGCCGACAATGGCGACGCATGGGTCGGTGTGGGCGATGCCCAGCACTCGCCGCCCCAGATCAGCGCCATGGTCCTTGAAAAGATGAAGGCCATCGCTGAAGCCTACCTGGGCGAAGACGTGACCAAGGCGGTCATCACCGTCCCGGCCTACTTCAACGACTCCCAGCGCCAGGCCACCAAAGACGCCGGCCGCATCGCCGGGCTCGAGGTGCTCCGCATCATCAACGAGCCCACCGCAGCCGCCCTGGCCTACGGCCTGGGTCGCAAAGAAAGGGAAAAAGTCGCGGTCTTTGACCTCGGCGGTGGCACCTTCGATGTGTCGATTCTTGAGCTCGACGACGGCGTCTTCCAAGTCCGTGCCACCAACGGTGACACATTCCTGGGCGGCGAAGACTTCGACAATGCACTGGTCGACTGGCTCTTGGAGCGCTTTGAGGCCGACACGGGCATCGACCTGCGCACCGACAAGGTCGGGATGCAGCGCCTCAAAGAGGCCGCCGAGAAGGCCAAGCACGAGCTGTCCAACGCTGGCGAGACCGACATCAACTTGCCCTTCCTGGCGTCCAACGCCGACGGGCCGGTGCATCTGGTCGAGACCCTCAGCCGCGACCAGCTCGAAGAGCTCGTGGCGCCCCTCATCGACCGGCTCGACGCGCCTTGCCGGAATTGCCTCAACGACGCCAACCTCGATCCCGCCGACCTGGATGCGATCCTGCTCGTCGGCGGCATGACGCGCATGCCCCGGGTGCAAAAGAAGGTCGCCCAGATCTTCGGCAAAGAGCCCGAGCGCGGCATCAACCCAGACGAGGTGGTCGCCGTCGGCGCCAGCATCCAGGCCAGCGTGCTCTCCGGTGAGGTCAAGGACGTCCTGCTCCTCGACGTCACCCCCCTGAGCATGGGCGTGGAGATCTCCGGCGGGGTGATGGAGCCCATCATCCCGCGGAACACCACCATCCCCTGCCGCAAGAAGAAGGTGTTCACCACCGCACGCGACAACCAGCCGATGGTGCGGGTTCACGTCGTCCAGGGTGAGCGCCCGATGGTGGCCGACAACAAGTCCCTCGGCAAGCTTGAGCTGACGGGCCTGCCCCCAGCGCCCCGCGGCATGCCCGAGATCGAGGTGACCTTCGAGATCGATGCCAACGGCATCATGAGCGTGAAGGCCAAGGACCTCGGCACCGGTCGGGCCCAGTCCATGCGGATTGTGTCGTCCAGCGGCCTGTCGGACGAAGAGATCGACGCGATGGTCACGTCCGCCGACATGTACCGGTCCGAAGACAAGCAACGGCGCGAGGTCGCCGAGGCCAAGAACCAGCTCGACGGGCTCATCTACAACACGTCATTGTCGTTCGAAGAGTTCGGGGAAGACCTGGAACCCGACGACCACACGGCCGTCGAGAAGGCCATGGGTGAGGCCGAGGCCGCGATGGAGACCGGCGACGCCGAGGTCATCAAGCGGGCCCACGAGGCCTTGTTCGACGCGGCCCAGCTGCTCGCGGACGCCATCTACGGCAACCTGCGGGACTCGGTCGAGAACGAAGATTTCGACCTCGACGATGACGAGCTGGACGATGATGACGACCTGGATGACTTCAATGACCAGGATGACGAGCTGCTTGACTCGAAGTAGTTGACGCAACCCGCTGGGGTGCACGCCGCACCCCTCGGTTGCATCTTGCTTCGTTGTCCCCGGAGGTCCGCGTGTCCCGCCGCGACTACTACGCCATCCTCGGCGTCAAGCGCGATGCGACGCCCGACCAGCTCAAGAAGGCATTTCGCGGGCTTGCCCTCAAGTTCCACCCGGACCGCAACCCGGGGGACCCCCAGGCAGAGCGGCGCTTTCGCGAGGTGGCCGAGGCGTGGGGCGTGCTCTCCGACCCCGAAGAGCGCTCGCGCTACGACCGCCTGGGCCCGCTGTACCGGCCCGACGGTCGACCGCCGACCCCCGAGGACCTCAACGCGTTTGTCTCCGAGGCCCTCAGCGGGCTGTTTCGGCGCAAGGACAAGGGCGACCGTGGCGAGGACCTGAAGTACTCCTTGCGCATCTCCCTCGAGGATGTCGCCGGCGGACTTCCCAAAGAGATCAGCATCTTGCGCCGTCGCCGCTGCACCCGCTGCGACGCCACCGGTGCCGAGCCGGGCGCCGAGGGTCGGGCCGAGTGCCCCAGCTGCACCGGCACGGGCCGCTCCCCCACCCGCCGCATCTTCCGCACGGCCTGCCCCCGCTGCGACGGCCGGGGCTGGCTGCAAGTGCAAGCGTGCAAGCGGTGTGAAGGCGACGGCATGCGAGACCAGCCCGAGACCCTCTCCATCCAGATCCCCGCCGGCGTGGCCACGGGCCAGAAGCTCAAGCTGCGCGGCCAGGGCAACGAGTCCGCGACAGGCGGAAAGACTGGTGACCTCTTTGTTCTCATCGAGGTACGCGAACACGAGCTCTTTCGCCGTCGCGGCGCGGATGTGTTGGTGGAAGCCCCCCTGCTGTTCTCCGAGGCTGCCCTCGGCGCCGACCTCCTGGTCCCCACGCTGGACGGCTCCACGACGATTCGTATCCCTGCCGGCACACCGTCCGGCAAGGTGTTCCGCTTGGCGGGACGTGGCCTCGCCGACCCCCGTGGCGCCAAGTCCGGGGATCTGCTGGTGAAGGTCCTGATCGAAGTCCCCACCCACCTCTCCACCGGACAGGCTGACGCGCTGCGCTCCGCCTCCCGCACCCTCCCCGCCTCCGCACACCCAGCACGCCTCGCCTACGACGAAGCGCTCGCTGCCCGCCGCTGAGAGTCCCTCCCCTGCCCCGCCCACGGAGCCCTGCCGTGCCCTCCGCCCGTCGTCTCCGCTCGCTCATCGTTGCAGCGGCCTTGTCTTTTCTGATGATCCCCTCCACCGAGGCGGGTCGCCGAAAGAAGGCACCGCCCCGTCCCGAAGTGGTCGAGCAAGCCTTGGTTCTCGCGCCGTCCGACCGCCTCGGCGCCATCGCCATGCTGGAGGGGGCCGCATCCGACGCCAGCGACCCCAGCGCCCGATCGATCATCTCGCTGTGGGCGGGCGAGCAACGCCGCCTCGTCGGGGACACCGCCGTGTCGCGGGCCTGGTTCGAGCGAGCGGCCAAGTCGGACGACAAGGAGATCCTCGACGGATCGAGCATGGGACTGGCGCTGCTCAACGCCCAGGACGGGCTGTCGGGCAACGTGGTGGCGACGCTGCAGTTGCTCGGGGAAGCGGGCCTGCCCGACTCCATGAATGCTGATCGCTACCGACTTCTCGCCCTTGACGGCGTGGCCCAAGGCACCAACCCCACCAAGGTGCGGGAGTATGTGCGCAAGGCCGTGGCGTATGCCTCGGGTGACCCAACGGTCGAGGGGCGGGTCAAGGCCTCGCTCGCGTCGATGATGGCCCCCGAGCAAGCCGACCAGCTTGAGTCCAGCCCCGAAGCCCAGATGTCGGCTGAAGAAGACGGCATCAAGCGCGCCCGGGAAGCCCTCCACGCAGGCCGACTGTCCGAGGCGGGCCGCCTGGCCCAGCAGCTGCTCGACACCTGGCCCGACACCGAGCACGCCCGGGAAGCCGGCTACATCATCAAGCGGGCCGACAGCGGCGACAAAGCCATCGCCGGCAAGATCGGGGTGTTGCTCCCGAGCAGCGGCAAGTACGCGACCGTCGGCCAGCGCATCCGCGAGGTCATCGAGCTGGCGAACGACCGCATGGGTGGCCGGCTCCAGCTGGTGTTCCGCGACGCCAACGGCAACCCCGAACAGACCATCCTGGCCGTCGAGAAGCTTGTCCTGGAAGATGGCGTGGTCGCCATTCTCGGGCCGCTCCTCAAAGAGGATGCCATGGTGGCCGCCGAGACCGCCCAAGCCCTCGGCACCCCCATGGTGGCGCTGTCCCAGTCCCAGAACCCGTCGGCCGCCGGCGACTACATCTTCCGGGGCTTCTTGCCCGTCGAGCAGCAAGTCGAGGCCCTGGTCCGCCACGCCACCCGCGAGCAGGGCATGCGCCGCTTCGCCGTGCTCTACCCCGACACCGCATTCGGCCAGAACGCCCGCGAGGCCTTTGAAGCCGAAGCCAAGAAACAGGGTGCGTCGGTCGTCAAGGCCATCGCCTACGACTCAGAAGCCAACAGCTTCCTCGACCCGGCCCGCAAGCTCGGCTCGAAGGACTACGCCAGCGACTCGGGCGAGTACTACCGCCTCAAGCGAGAGGCCGAGCGCAACGGGTCCGACCCCTCCAAGGTCGTGCTGCCTCCGCGCATCGACTTTGACGCCATCTTCATCCCAGACTCGTGGCACCGGGTGGCGCTGGTGGCCAGCTCGCTCGCGTACGAAGAGTTCGCGGTCGGCAACTTCCGCCCGAACCGCCACGCGCAGCGGATGCCCCTGCTGGGCCTCAATGCGCTCAACGACGCGCGCATCATCGAAGTCGGCGGCGATTATATCCAGCACGCGATCTTTGTGGATGCCTTTGAGGTCCACTCGAACGCCCCCGGGGTACAAGAGTTCGTCAGCGACCACGAGCGTGCACTCGGCCGGAAGCCCGGTGTGATCGACGCCCTCACGTGGGATGCGACCCGTCTGCTCGGCACGGCCGTGCTCGCTGGAGGTCCAGACCGCAAAGCGGTTCGAGACGAGCTCCAGGCGGGTCACGTCAACAGCCCGGTGGCAGGCGGCGACCACTTCGGTGAAGATCGAGAGGTCGCTCGGCGCATGCAGGTTCTCACCATCAGCGGTGACCGCATCCGCCCGTGGAAGCCACCCGCCCTCACTCCCGAGGGCGAGCAGTGAGCCACCACAACCCGTCCATGGAAGGAACCCGGTGAGACATCGGCAGGTGGCCCCCCGATGAACGAAGACCCCAGCGAATCGTTCGTCATCCAGACCCTCCTCTCCGCGCGTCCTGTCCTGGGTATGGTGCCCCTTGTGGATGCCGGCGAAGACGACGCATGCATCCTCCCAGGAGGCCTCGCCATCACAAGCGACGCCCTTGTGGACGGTGTTCACTTCGACCAACGCTGGTCGGCGGCCGACATCGGCTGGCGGGTGGTGGCAGTCAACGCATCCGACATCGGGGCCATGGGTGGCCGGCCGACGTGGATGACTCTTGCCCTCGCGCTGCCCCGCCCCCTCGACCGCGGGTGGGTGGTGGCGTTCTCCGCGGGCCTGCACGAAGCCTTGCGGTGTTTTCGGGTGAGCTTGGTCGGCGGGGACACCCTCCGCAGCAACCAAGGTGTGGTGGCCAGCGTCACCATGGGCGGCATCGCCCCGCGCCCGGCCCGACGGTCCGACGCCCAAGATGGCGACGACCTCTGGGTCACCGGCCGTCCCGGCCAAGCCGCCGTGGGCTTCTTTCATGGCCCCAATGCAGCGCTGCTGCGCCCCCGCCCGCCGGTGGAACTTGGGGCTGCACTCGCCGACAATGGCCTAGTTCACGGCATGATGGACATCTCTGACGGCATCGCAGTCGACCTCGGCCGCTTGTGCCGGGCCAGCGCCTTGGGCGCGGTCGTCTGGCCCGACTCACTGCCCGAGCTCCAAGGTCTGCCGGCCGGCGAAGACCCGCTGCCGCTCCAGACCAGCTTCGGCGACGACTACGAGCTGCTGTTCACGGCGGACCCCGCACATGCCGGCGACATCCGCGCCCTCGCGGCAGGTTGGGGCACGTCGGTCACCCGCATCGGCGCCATGGGCGGACAGGGTTCACCCACGCTGCACGGTCGCCAGTGGCCCTTGTCCACCTTCTCCCACTTCGCGGGTCCGGCGGTCCCATGTTGAGCGCCCCCCCCCTGCTGGCGCATGCCCTCCGCGACGCGCTCGCGACCGGCGGCGAGGCCATGTCGGTCTCCCAAGACGCGCTGATGCCGACCATTGCCGCGGCGATGGCGCTGCTGTTCTGCTCGGCCTTCTTCTCCGGCAGCGAGACCGCCCTGTTCAGCCTCCAGCCCCTCGACCGGCAAAAGCTCAACGAAGCGGGCACCACCACGGTCGATGCGCTGCTGCGCACCCCCCGGCGCACCCTCGCCACGCTGCTCATCGGCAACGAGCTGGTCAATGTCACGCTGTCCTCCGTGACGGCCGGCATCGTCTTTGCAATGGCGCCGGACCGCCCCTGGCTCAACGTGGTGGTCCTCACCCCCGTGCTGCTGTTGCTCGGCGAGGTCACGCCCAAGGTGGTCGCGCTCCGCCTCAACCGCCGCTGGGCCACCCTCGCCGCGCCGCCGCTGCGCCTGTTCAGCACGGTGGTGAGCCCCGTCCGGTGGATGCTCACCAGCATCGCCAACATCGCCCTGCGCATGACCGGCGGCAGCACCGCCCCGGCCGAACAAGCCCTGCGGGAAGAACAGCTCCGCCAGCTCATCGATCAAGGTCGGGCCGCCGGCAACTTGGCGCCTCTTGAGCAAGAGATGATGCTCAAGGTCTTCGACTTCGGCGACCTCACCGTCAACCGGCTGATGACGCCCCGTCCCGACATTGTGAGCATCTCGCTCACCGCGCCGTGGGCCAGCTTGCTGTCCACGTTGCGCAACACTGGCCACTCCCGGATCCCCATCTGGAAGGGCCGACCCGACAACATCGTCGGCATCCTGGTGGCCAAGTCCCTGCTGCCGGTGCTCGACCGGGTGTTGGCGGGCCACGCACCACCCGAGCCGAGCGCGCTGCAAGCCCTGCTGGTTCGTCCCCGCTTTGTGCCGACGTCCAAGCGGGCGGAAGACATGCTGCGGGAGTTCCGCACGGAGCGCTTCCACATGTCGGTGGTGGTGGATGAGCACGGCAGCGTCGTGGGCATTGTGACCCTCGATGATCTGCTGGCTGAGCTGGTTGGCGAGCTGCTCGACGAGACCGATGAGGACGATCCCGAGGTCGTTGAGCTCGGCGCGGACCTGTTCACGGTCCGGGCCACCATGGACGTGGAAGACTTCGCAGAGCGCTTCCGCGTCGAGCTGCCCGACGGCGACTACAACACCCTCGGTGGCTTCATTCTCGACCAAGTCGGCGAGGTCCCCGACAAGGGCGCCGAGGTCACCTACGGCGGGCTGCGCTTTGTGGTGACCGGTGTGGATGCACGGCGGGTGGTGGCGGTGTCGGTGGGGCCCAGTCCGGTCGCCACCGTGGCCGAGCCGGAGGCGTCCCGATGACCCTCCTTCCCGCAGCCATCATCATCATATTGTGTGTGATCCTCCAAGGCTTCTTCAGCGGCGCCGAGATCGCGCTGGTGTCCGCCGACCGCCTCGTCCTGCAAGCGCGGGCCAAAGACGGCCAGCGCGGGGCCGCGATGGCGCTGGCGATGCTCGAGACGCCCGCCCGCACACTGGGCACGTGCCTGGTCGGCACCAACATCTCGCTCATCACCGCCACCACCGTTGCCTCGGGCGTGGTGGCGGATCAGTTCAGCCTGCCCGCTGCCGCCACGGCTGCCTTCGTGGTGCCGATCACACTGACCTTTGGCGAGATGATCCCGAAGGCCCTCTACCAGCACAACGCGACGCGCCTGGCCCCGTTGGTGGTGTTCCCGCTGAAAGCGGTGAGCTTCCTGGTCTGGCCCCTGTTGCTGCTGTTGGACCTGTTCAACCGGCTGCTGGGCAGCTCCCACGACAGCGAAGGCGTCACCCGCGAAGAGCTCCGGCTGTTGCTCGACAACGTGGGCAACCGCTCGCCAGACCTGTCGGCCAATGACCGCGAGATGCTGCAGCGCGTGCTGGCCTTCACCGAAGCGGTGGTGGAGGACGCCATGGTCCCCCTCATCGAGGTGACCGCGGTGGACGACAAAGCCACCATCGGCCATGCCGCCCGCCGCATGACCGAGAGCGGCCACTCCCGGTTGCCCATCTACTCGGGGCGGATCGACCGGATCATCGGCATCGTGCTCCATCCCGACCTGCTGTCGGCAGACGACTGGAGCCGTCCGGTCATCGAGGTCTCACGACCGCCGCTCTTTGTCCCCGAGACCAAGCCCGTGGACGAGCTCTTGGTCGAGATGCGCAGGCAGCGTCAGCGGATGGCCGTGGCGGTGGATGAGTACGGTGGCGCCGCCGGCATCATCACGATTGAGGACCTGCTCGAAGAGATCGTGGGTGAGATTGAGGACGAGAGCGACCGGGCCAGGCCCCGGGTGCGCCGGGTGGGCGACCGCGAGTGGCTGGCCGCGGGCCGCGCCGAGCGGGAGCACCTGGAGGTCGCCACAGGGCTCCAGCTGCCCGATGGGGACTATGAGACGGTCGCCGGGTACCTGCTGTCGGAGCTGGGCCGGGTGCCCAGTGTGGGCGATGGGGTGGTCTGTGGCCGCCACACGCTGACGGTGTCCAAAGCGAGCGACCGGGCAGTACTGGAAGTTCGGATTCGGAGGGAACGCTAGTGAGGCCCCCCAAATCCTACCCAATCCCGTACGCTGCGCCGCGATGGGCACGCTGGTTGTATTGCGTCCAGAGCCCGCCCCGGGCCGGGTGCGTGGCCCTGCGTTGACCTGCCAAGTTCAGCCGTGGTACCAACCATGTCTGTTCCAATCTTCCACGCGGATGGACCTTCATGGGAAGGGCGATCGGGATCGACCTGGGCACCACCAACAGCTGTGCAGCTGTCATGGATGGAATTCGTCCCCGGGTCATCACCTACAAGGGTGGTGGTTCCACCATCCCGTCAATCTTTGCGATTGACGATGACGGCAAACGGCTGGTCGGCGACGAAGCAAAACGTCAAGCCCAGCTCAACCCGTCGAACACCGTCATGGCCTCCAAGCGCCTGATCGGACGTAATTTCCACTCCAAGACCATCAACAAGGTGAAGCAAGTCTTCACCTACGAGATGTTGGAAGGCGAAAACAACGACGTCCTCATCAAAGTGCGCAACGAGGTCTTCACCCTAGAGCAGATCTCGGCGGCGATCCTCGGTCGCATCCGAGACGTCTCTGAAGAGGCCCTGGGGGACGAGGTCGACCAAGCGGTGATCACCGTTCCGGCCTACTTCAACGACCGCCAGCGCCAGGCGGTGCGCAACGCCGGCAAGATGGCGGGCCTCAAGGTGCTGCGGGTGCTCAACGAGCCGACCGCGGCCGCCCTCGCCTATGGGCTGGGGAAGAACCTCTCCCAGCGCATCGCTGTGTTCGACCTGGGCGGCGGCACCTTCGACATCAGCGTGATCGACATCCGGGACCGGATCTTCGAAGTCATCGCCACGGGGGGCGACACCTTCCTCGGTGGTGTGGACTTCGACGACCGGCTCATGAAGTTCGTGCTGGAAGCCTTTCACGATGCCCATGGCGTGGACCTCTCCTGGGACCGCGTGGCTATCCAGCGCATCCGCGACGCCGCTGAAGGCGCCAAGATCGAGCTGTCGAGCCGGACCACCACGCGGATCCACATTCCGTACATCGCAAAGAGCGACAGTGGCCCGCTGGACGTCGATCTCGAGATCACCCGGCCCCAGCTGGAGAAGCTGACCGGCGACCTCGTCGATCGCACGATCACGACGTGTGAGCGCATCTTCTCGGAAGCCGGCACCACCAAACGCCAGGTCGACGAGATCCTGCTGGTCGGTGGCCAGTCCCGGATGCCCCTTGTCCAGCGCAAGGTGACCCACTTCCTCGGCAAGCCCCCCAGCAAGGGTGTGCATCCCGACGAAGCCGTGGCCATCGGCGCGGCCATCATGGCCCACTCGCTGGGCAGCGTCGGCGGCACCGAAGTCCACTTGCTCGACGTCCTCCCGATGCCCATCGGCATCAACAAGGTCGACGGCACGATGCATGTGCTGTTCCAGAAGAACCAGCCCCTGCCGGACTACAAGACCCGCACCCTGACGACGTCGAAGACAAATCAGCGGTCCATCATGCTCAAGATCTACCAGGGCGAGAGCCGGCTGGTGGCCGAAAACGAGCTGCTGGGCACCTTTGTCTTCTCCGGCATTCGCCCGGCGAACAAGGGTGAGGTCCAGATCGATGTCACCTTCCACATCGACTCTGAAGGCATCCTCAACCTGACCGCGCGCGACAAAGAGACCAACCAGACGGTCGAGTCCACACTGCGCTTGGGCCAGACCCGAAAGAAAAAGAAGAAGAAGGCCGAAGAGGCCGCGCCGAAGCCGCCCCCGATGCCGCTGACGATGCCGACGTCGTCCCTGATGGGCGACATCGGTGGTCCGGTGCCCAAGCCTTCGATCGCGCCGGCCACGCCCAAGGCGGACGCCGCGCCCGACCTGGGCCAGACGGGACCGATCGACCCCACCAAGCCGATGCCCCTGGACATGCCGAAGCCTTCGGTCGCCAGCGGCAACGACGTGGAGGCGCTCTCCGACAACCCGGACAGTGGGTGGACCGCGCCCAAGGTCACGACGCCCGAGCCCGCACCGCCCGCCAAGGTGGACCCGCCCAAGGGCCTGTTCGCACGCATCGCGGCGTTCTTCCGTGGCTTGTTTGGTGGCTGAGGCAGGGTCCAGCGAACCGGCTGCACTGCCCCTCATCGCCCGCACCACCGTCGTGCTCGTGCGCCCGCGCGAGCCCGGCAACGTGGGGGCTGCGGCCCGTGCCATCGCCAACCATGGGGCCGCCCGCCTCGTGCTGGTCTCGCCTCGGGGCTATGACCCCACGGTGGCCCGCTGGATGGCCCCGGGTGCCCGTGAGCTGGTCAGCCAGGCCCGCATCGTCGCGACGGTGGCGGAGGCTGTGGCCGATGCCGAGCTGGTGGTGGGCGCCACCGCACGCGCCCGCCGCTGGGACTGGCCCAGCTGGGGACCGGCCGAGCTGGCCGAGTCCGCAGCCCCCATCCAAGGCCAGCTTGCGGTGGTGTTTGGGCCCGAAGACATGGGCCTCAGCAACCCCGAGCTCGCGTGCTGTGACGCGGCGCTGCGGTTGCCAACGGCCGGGCACGCCAGCTTGAACCTCGCCATGGCGGTCACCGTCACGCTGGCTTGGCTTCAGGGCATCGTGCCCCACGCCCCCACGCCGGTGCCCGAGCGGCTGCCCGCGGGCTTGCGCGAGGGGGTCATCCAGGACTTCATCGCGGCGCTGGAGCGCACCCCCTATCTGCAGTCCCATCCCGACGAAAAGACGCGCAGCACGTTGTTCCGGATCTTGGGCACCCCCGGGCTGGACCGCCGGGATGTCGGCGCACTGCGGAGCATGCTCAAGGCCTTGCGTGTGGGGCTCGGCTCGGTGCCCACCAAGAAGCCCCAGGGCTGAGCCCTCAGTCGACCGTGAGGCGCAGCAGCTCGAAGGGCCGGCTGATCTCGGTGCCCAGCACGTAGGGCACGATCTCCCCCTTGAGCCCATAGACCTCCCCTTGGGCGACGGTCACCGCAGCGACCGCAGCCGGCGGTGTGGACGCCGTCGACGTGGCCGTGGCCCAGTCGTCCGTCGACGCCACTCTCAGGACCGTGGAATTGGCCGCGATGACCAGCTCGTCGCCCATCCAAGCGATGCCGTCCGGCCCATCGGGCAGCGCGCCCATGCCCGCGCCGCCCACCACCACCTCGGTGAAGCCCTCGGGCCCATCCAGCGGCACCTTGAGCAGGCGTCCGGGTGCGTACTTGCCGACCAGAAGGTACTCATCGTCTTTGACGACAATGCCGTTCAGCCCAATGATCTCGGGCGCCAGGGCAGGGTCTTCGAGGAACACCGAGGCCGTGCCCGCCGCCCGGTCCACCTCGTGCAGCCGGGGCCCCTCCCGCTCGGTCAAGAACACCCGTCCCGTGGACGTGACGGCGACGTCATTGCACACGACGTCCCCCTCGAGCGCCACCGTGCGGACCTCGCTGGCGCCCGGGCTGTAGACCCACAGCTCGGAGTGGGGCGTGTCGGTGCCGTAGTTCTCCACCGCACAGACCAGCAGGTCCCCGGTGGCGCCGTCCACCTTCATGCCGAGGGTCATCCAGGGGCCGTCCAACGTGTGGACCACGGTCTGGGTGCCGTCGGGGTCGAGGCGAACGATGATCCCCGTGGTCAGGCTGCCGTAGAAGAATGCCTGGACGTCGTCGTGCCAAGCCACCCCCTCGGGGAACAGGTCGTCACCGTCCAGGGTGTAGGCATCGGCCAACACCACAGCGCCCCCGCCGGCCGCGGAGTCGTCCTCCGACTTGGTGCCACCACAGGCGACCAGCGCGGCCACTCCACCCAACAAGATGCGACGCATGGGCACTCCTACCTCTCTGGTGCGAAGGCCTGTCATAGCGCACCCGCGAGGACAATGGCCGCCTGCAGTCAGAGCGTGGGGCGCACCACAAATGCACCATCCAGCCCCACCGGCGCTTCGTACGTGGCGTCGACCCCCTCCACGCGCGCCATGTCGGGCCCCTTGCCCGCCCAGGTGACCAGCGCCCGCACCGCATCGGCCGGGCCCTCGACCACCAGCTCCACGGACCCATCCTGGCGGTTTCGCACCCAGCCCCGCAGCCCCCGGGCCACGGCCTCCCGCTGGGTGCACACACGGAAGAACACCCCCTGCACCCGGCCGAACACAAATGCATGGGCCCGCAGGTCGTCGGTGCTCATGCCGGTGCCGCCCCAGGGACCACACCGGACAGGAGCAGGGCCAAGCCGTCCTCGTCCAACACCGGGACGTCCAGGGCCACCGCCTTCTCCAGCTTGCTGCCCGCGGCTTCTCCCGCGACGACGAAGTTGGTCTTCTTGGAGACCGAGCCCGAGACCTTGGCCCCGAGGGCCATCAGCCCCTTCTTCGCGTCGTTGCGGCCCATGGTCGACAGCGTGCCCGTCAGCACGATGGTGAGCCCCTCCAGCGGCAAGGCCCCGACCTCGTCCACGGACGCCAGCACCACCTCGGGGAAGGCCACCCCAGACGCCCGCAGGCGCGCGACCTCTTCCCGGTTGCGGTCGTCGGCAAAGAACTCGAGCACTTGGCGGGCCACGTCGGGGCCGATGCCGGAGATGGCCGTCAGCGTGACCTCATCGGCCGCCATGATGGCGTCGATGGTGCCCAGCGCGAGACTCAGATCCCGCGACGTCGACTCGCCCACAAGGGGGATGCCCAGTGCATACAGCACGTTCTGGAGCGGTCGAGCCTTGCTGCGCTCGAGCGCTTGCATCAGGTTTGCCGCGGACTTGTCGGCCATCCGGTCCAAGTCGGCGAGAGCACCGTGGGACAGACCATACAGGTCGCTCGGCCGGCCCACCAGCTCGCGGTCGACCAGCTGCTCCACCAGCTTCTGGCCCAGCCCTTCAATGTCCATCGCGAGGCGGCTGGAGAAGTGCTGAATCGCCGACTCCAGCTGGGCCCGGCACCCGAGCGTGTTCGGACAGCGCCAGGTCACCTTCTCGGGCTCTTTGGCGTTTTCTTCCCGCACCAGTGCATGGCCACACACCGGGCACTGCTCCGGGAAGACCACCAGCGGCCGGTCCTCCCGCCCTTCCTCGAGGATGACCGCGTCCACCCGGGGAATGACCTCACCCGCGCGGTAGATCTCGACCAGATCCCCCACCCGCAGCCCCCCATGGAACTCGGGCTTGTGGCGGACTTGTTGTTCGTTGTGCAGCGTTGCGTTGCGCACCGTGACCCCACCCACCCGGGCAGGCGCAAGCACCGCCACCGGGGTCACCACACCCGTGCGGCCCACCGTGAAGTCCACCCGCTCCAGCCGGGTGCGGGCGCGGGGCGGTGGGTACTTGTAGGCGGTGGCCCACCGGGGGGTGCGCGTGCGAAAGCCAAGAACTTCTTGCAAGGCGAGGCTGTCGACCTTGATGACCGCACCGTCGATCTCGTGGGCGAAGCTGGCCCGCTCTTCACCGATGCGGTCGACGGCCTCGATCACCTCGTCAATACCGTGGCAGACGCGGTTCTCGGGGTGGACCATGAAGCCCAATTCGCGCAGCCGAGCGAGCAGGCCCGAGTGGGTCTGGACCTCGTCGGCGTCGATGCCTTCCCCCGCGCTGTGGGCGAAGAAGACCAGCGGGCGCTCCCGGGCGGCAGTGGGGTCGAGCTGGCGAATCGTGCCCGCGGCGGCGTTGCGGGGGTTCTCGAAGGTCTTGAGCCCCGCAGCTTCCCGTGCCTCATTCATCGCGATGAAGCCGTCCAGCTCGAACAGCACCTCGCCGCGCACGCTCAGGAAGTGAGGCGCCGGTCCAACAAGGCGCCGTGGCACGCTGTCGCCGAGCACCCGCAGGGTGTGGCTGACGTCTTCGCCCGTGTGGCCATCCCCTCGCGTGCCCGCCTTGAGGAACACCCCGTCTTCGTAGACCAGCTCGATGGCGAGGCCATCCAGCTTGGGTTCCACACAGAACTGCAGCATGTCGGGCGCGTCCAACCCGGCCCGCTCAAGCTCCAGCCGCAGGCCCCCGCGCAGCTTGCCCTTGTCGTCCACCCGGGCTTCCCACTCGCGCAGCTCATCCGCCGAGAACGCGTTGCCCAACGACAACATCGGCACCCGGTGGGGGAAGGGCTGCAGGCTGCTCACCGGGGCCGCCCCCACCCGTCGGGTCGGGCTGGTGTCGAGCACCGCGTCCGGAAACCGCGCTTCGAGCACTTCCAGCTCACGGTAGAGCAAGTCGTACTCGCGGTCGTCGATCTCGGACACCGCTTGCTGGTGGTACAGCGCGCCGTGGCGGTTCAGGTCGGCGGTCAGCGTCGAAATGCGGGCCCGGGCGGCATCGCCATCGAGCTGGCGCCAGCGTTCCCGTCGGTCGCGGAGATCAAGGTCGGAAGACATGGCGGTCCTGGACACAAGGATGCAGTGCGCCGGCCAGGCCCCAGCCGCGGGTGCACCCACCCGCAGCGCCTTGCACCGACACGCGCCGATGTATGGGTCGAGACACGCGCCCGCAATGGTCCCGGCGGACAGCGAATGTTCGCGCGTTCACTTTCCTGCCGCTTCGGTCAGCCCACCATTGTGGCGATCGCCGGAGCCCGCAAGCGCACCACGTCTTTGCCTCGGTGGCGCTCCGGCCGCAGCAGCCCGGCCAACAGCAGCGGCCGGTCCACCGACTCGTTGCGGGGGGACGCTTCGCCGTCGAGCAAGTGGGACAAGCGCTCAGCCAAGGCATCGTGGGAGACCACAATGTCGATCGCCCCGCGCATCTCGTCCACCAGAGGTCCAAAGCAGTCCAGCAGCTCGTCCCGGGACCGGGGCAAGCAGCCTTCGGCTTGGGCATGGCGACTCACCGCGTCCACCAGGCCGGGGATGCCGCCGGTGAACCGCGACACCAGCTCCAAGTCCTGCATCGGCAAGGGTCCAGCACGGCCCACAATGGCCGCTGCGGCCTCGGTCTCACCAAAGTCTGGGAGCTCAAGCTGGGGCGCATCCCCGACCCGCAGCCACCGTGCCGACGAGGACGCCGCGAGCAACAGCCCACACCGCTGGTCGACCACGTGGCGCTCCCGGTAGCCCTCCCATGCCGAGCACAGGTCTTCGAGAATCTCGACAGGCAGGGCATCTGCGCCACCGGCCAACAACGCGACCGGGTGGGGAGACTCTTGGTGGGCTTGTTCGAGCACTTGTTCCAGGGCCCAGCGGAAGCCCCGCCGGTCGGCCACGGTCAGCGGGGAGGCCGGGCGCCAGCTGCGCCGTCCAAGCTGACCCATGAGCTGCAGCGCAAATTGCCACGACTCCGCCGTTGTGCGACCCTGGAGCGGACGGAAGTCCACGATGCGACAGCCCACCGCTGGCTCTCCAACGGCCAGATCGAGCGACAGCTCTTCCAAAAATGACCGCACTGCGCTCCAGCGCGGGGCCAGGACCACCACGGGCTGCATCCGACGCAGGCAAGCCCGGGCCGCCCGCGACGTGCGACTGCGGAGCGCCGTCTCCAGCACCCGCTGGTCGGGCTCGTAGCGACGATGGGGTCCACCGTACCGAGCCATGGCCATCCTCCGAGCGATGCGGGGCATCTTGTCTCCAACAGGCCACCGGCCGGCCCGCTATTGTCATGTCAATGGTATAACTCGATTCTGCTTCCAAGTGTGGTCGGCATCTTCGGGTCCCGGGCGCCCGCCGTCCCCGTCGCCCGCCCGCCTCCGCTGGGTCACGGCGTCACCATCGCAAGCCCGCTTCGCGGCATGCCCGCACTGAGGGGGTCCCATGTCGGGGCGTCGTGACCGCGCTTCGCTGCTGCCCAATGCGAACAACCCACAGCTGTTGATTCGGTTGGTTGGGTTGGTGGCCGCCGGCATCCGCCGACCCCGAGCACTTGCCGAGGTGCTCGAGGTTGAGGTGCGCACCGTCAACTACTACTCTCAAGCCGCGTCCTGGCTTGGGTTGTTGGAGGGGTCCAACGAGCTGCAGCTCACCCGCCACGGGCTGGAGCTGGCCTTTGCGGAGCCCCAGCACCGACTGCGCCACTACGCCGCGGCGGTCTGGCGCAATGACATTGCGCTGGAGCTGCTTCAGGGCAAGACGGAGATGCCCTCAAAAGAAGAGATTGCGGCGTGGATCACCGACATGGACCCCAAGCTGGCCGAGTCGACGGCCATGCGGCGGGCCAGCGCCATTCGCTCCCTCATCGAGCCCGCGTTTGGACGGCGACCGAGTGCCCGGCGGTCGTCCACCGAGCAGCTCATGTTGCCGTTTGCGCTGCCCGAGAGCGATGGACCCAAGCTGCGCTTGCCCCGCAAGGCCCGCCCGGTCGACACCCGGGCCGGCATGGAAGAGAACCCGGACGTCTATGCCCGGCTGTACCAAGCCATCTTGGAACACGGGGAGCTCCGCACCGGTCACCTGCGGGCCCTGCTCGACGAGATGGGCGCCAACGAAGCCTCCTTGGGGGGCTACGCCGACATGGCCATCCGCCGGGGTGATGCCGTGCGGGTGGGCGACCGGCTGGTGGCCACACGGGGAGCGATTCGGCGCCGCGACCTCGCCGAGGACGGCACCCTCATCGCCCTGACCGACCCGGCGTACCGGGCGTGGCTCCAGCTCGCGCGGCGCACCGACCGCACCCCCATGGACGACCGCCTGGCCAGCCGCCAGCGCAAGCACTTCGCGCTGTGGGACAAGCGGGTGTTCGGCGGAAGCCCTGAGCCCGGCGACATCGACGGCAAGCTGGACTCCCTGCTGCCAGGGCGGCTGGCGGACCGACTGCCCCGCGCCGAAGACACCGGCGACCCCTTGCCCACCGTCACCGGCGCCTACGTCGACAACATCGACACCAAGGGCATGCTCGTCGCCTTCCCCCGTTCGCTGACCGCCTTCGCGGGGGGTGTCCCGGCGGTGAACAGCCTGCTGCGCCGCAACCAAGCCGCCCCCGCCGGTGTGCGCGTCCCCGATGGGGTCGAGGCGGTCCGGCGCACCCACGCGGGGCTGCTGTCCCCCGGGGAAGACTTGCCCCGCAGCATTCCCGACACGTTCACCCTGCGCCTGCGGCTGCTGACGACCTGCCCAGCCATTGCGCTGCTGACGTGCATCCTGATCTTGGACCGCCGCCAGGACCTCGGGCTGCGGCTGACCGAGCAAGGCTCCACCCCAATGCTCCGCCTGGGACGCCTGACCGTCGGCCCGTTGCTGCCCGCACTGTGCGCGTTCTCCAAGTCCCTCGGCCACGCGGTGTGCACACCCTCCCAAGGTGGTCTCGACGGCGCCACACTGGTCGCCATCGCCCGTGCCCTCGGCCTCGCCACCACAGTCGGCAAGCGGGTGGTCCTCACCGAGGACATGTTCGCGCGGCTCCAGGAAGACCCCGAGTCTCGCCTCGTCTACGACACGCTGCTGCCGGTCATCGACCGCATGGTCGGCTGGACCCAGTCCCTCGACGCCCCCGTGATGGTGTCCAGCCCATGAGCCAGCCCCGCAAAGTGCGGCTCTTTGTGTATGGCACCCTTCGCACGGATGAGGCCGAAGAAGGCCTGCTGGCGGCCTTTCCCAAGCACTCCGCCCAAGTCAAAGGCAAGCTGTTCAAGCTCGCCGGCGGCTACCCCGTGCTCGTCCCGGACCCCGATGGCCGCTGGATCCAAGGAGAGCTCGTCGACATCCACACCGGGGTGCTCACGGTGCTGGACCTGTACGAGAATGTGAGCGGCGGCTTGTACCGGCGGGCTGCGGTGCAAGCCCGGCTCGCCCAAGGCATGGTGTCGTGCCTCGCGTATGTCCTGCGGGCAGACGACGTCCGCGCACGGCGGGCGATTCCACTCGACACGGACGACTGGCGGCGCATCAGCGGCAGACGGCGCATGCGCTGAGGCAGGTGGCTCGCCCTCCACCAGCCCAGTCCGACCCGCAGCCGGTACACTCCGGGGCCCGCCTTGAACCCAGAGCAGACATGGAACCGATTGTGCCGGTCCTTCACCCCCCTGCCGGCTCCCTCCAAGAGCTCCAGGCCTTCGATCGCCTGCGCATGCGGCTCCCCGAGCTGTTTCACCGCGTCACGGCCAACGAGCGCGGCCCCCACACCGTGGTGGTCGTCCCGAGCCTGAGCATGGACCCCCGGGAGCTGGCCAAGGTCACCGGGGTGCACCACTATGAGGAGCGCTTGCTCTTCTACCTGATGCTCCTGCGCCGCCCGCGCACCCGGGTCATCTTCGTCACCAGCCAGCGGCTGCACCCCACGGTGGTCGACTACTACTTGCACCTGCTGGCGGGCGTTCCCACGTCTCATGCGCGCCGGCGGCTCATCCTGCTCGACTGCGCCGACGCCTCTGCCCTGCCCCTCAGCGCCAAGATCCTGAGCCGGCCCCGGCTGATGCACCGCATCCGCACCGCCATCGGCGACCTGGACAGCGCCCACTTGGTCAGCTTCAACACGTCCGACCTCGAGCGCAGCTTGTCCGTCCAGCTCGGCATTCCGCTGTACGCCAACGATCCGGCACTGTCCGACCTCGGGTCCAAGAGTGGCTGCCGAGAAGTGTTTCGGGAAGCCGGCATCCTGTTTCCCAAGGGCTTCGAGCGCCTCCACAGCGCCGACGACATCGCTGAAGCCCTCGCCGCACTCAAGACCGACGCCCCCGACATGCGACGGGCCGTGGTCAAGCTCAACGAGGGCTTCTCCGGCGAGGGCAACGCCCTGTTCTACTTTGACGGGGTCGACGGCACGACCGCCCAAGAGCGCAAGTCCCAGATCTTGGACCGGCTGCCCTCCCTGCGCTTCGAGGCCCCGGCCGAAGACTGGGACAGCTTTCGCGAGAAGTACCGCCAGATGGGCGGAGTGGTCGAGACCTTCGTCGAAGGTGAAAACAAGGTCTCCCCCAGCAGCCAGTGCCGGGTCAACGCCATCGGCAAGGCCCAGAGCATCTCCACCCACGACCAGCTGCTGGGCGGGCCGTCGGGTCAGGTCTTCGAGGGCTGCACCTTCCCTGCCCACCCCTCGTACCGGATGCAAGTGCAAGAAGCCGGCATGCGGGTCGCCGAGGTGCTCGCCACCAAGGGCGTCATGGGCCGCTTCGCCACCGACTTTGTCAGCGTGCCCGACGGCGAGGGCGGGCACGTGCACTGGGCCATCGAGGTCAACTTGCGCAAGGGGGGCACCACCCACCCCTTCTTGACCCTGCGCTTCTTGACCGACGGCCACTACGACGTGGACACGGGCGAATTCTACGCCCAGACCGGCCGCCCCAAGTCCTACTTTGCGACCGACACGCTCAAGGACTCCCGGTACATCGGCCTGCACCCCGACGACCTCATCGACATGGCGGTCTACCACCAGCTCCACTTCCACTCCTCCACCGAGCGAGGCGTCGTCTTCCACTTGATGGGCGCGCTGTCGGAGTACGGGAAGCTGGGCATGGTCTGCATTGGCGACAACCTGCAGCAAGCGCGCTTCATCTACAAGCAAGCCCGCGGTGTGCTCGACCGGGAAGTCAACCAGGAACAGACCCGCTGGGAAGGCTGAGCCTGGCACCCCCAGGACTTCCCCAACCCGCGCCCCGACTCCGCTACGCTTCCCGGCCAAGCTTGGCCCATCTTCGACCCGAGGGTCCCATGCGACGCACCCTGCTCGCGCTCCTGCTGCCGCTGACCATCACGACCACCAGCTGTGGCTCGGACTACACCCCCGAGCAGCTCGAGCGCATCCTGTCCACAAGCCAGGTGACCTTCGACGCCGGCGTGGTTGCGGTCGGCGAGCGGGAGACCCTCGACATCTACATGCAGAGCTCCGGCAAGGGCGAGGTCGCAGTCTTCGACATCAGCGTAGACGATCCCGAGCACTGGGAGGTCGTGGACGACTGGCGCGGAAGTGGCGACAGACTGGTCATTCCCGGCGGCTCTGAGGCCGACCCCATCCCATCGCTGGTGCAAGTGCGCTTCAAGCCGGACACCGAGGGGGCCTTCCGCACGGTGTTGACCGTCACGTCCGACGACAACGAGGTCAGCGACACCGATGACGAGGGGCACGGGCTCTGGCGGGTGGTGCTCCGAGGGCTGGCCCGCAACCCCTGCGCGTCGGTGTACCCGGACTTTCATGACTTCGGACCGCGCCCGGCGGGCGGCTACTTCAGCACCGACGTGACGGTAGAGAACTGCGGCGTGGTCATCCTGGAGGTCACGGCCTACCAGATCGAGGGCGACGGGGTCTTCTCGGTCCAGACCCCGCCCCAGGCCATCCTGCCCGGCGACAGCACCACCATCGCCGTGGCCTTCCAGCCCGACGGGGCCGAGTCCCCCAAGACCGGCGTGCTGCGCTTTGTGAGCAACGCACCCGTGCTCGATGACATCGGTGTCGAGCTGATCGGCAATGACTGTGAGGGCTCAGCCGACCCCCGCTGGGACAGCGACGAGGACGGCTGGACCGTGTGCGGTGGCGACTGCGACGACACCGATGCGGCGGTCAGCCCCAGCGCGGTCGAAGCGGAGCTTGCCGACACCGACGACGACGACTGCGACGGTGACCTCGAGGACGCCCCCAACCCGCAAGACGAGGACGGCGACCTGGACGGCCACACCGAGCTGGAAGGCGACTGCGACGACACCGACAGCGCGGTGTTCCCCGGCGCCCCCGAGCTCGTCAACCAGATCGACGACGACTGCGACGGGCAAGTGGACGAAGACTCGGACCGCACGGATGACGACGCCGACGGGTTCTCCGAGCGCGAAGGCGACTGCGACGACGGCGACCCGCGGGTGTTTCCCGGGGCCGAAGACACCCAAAACGACATCGACGACAACTGCAACGGCCAGCTCGACGAGGGCGGACTCCACTTTGACGACGATGGCGATGGACACGCCGATCTTGACGAAGATGGGGCCGACGCGGACTGCGACGATGAAGATCCGTGGACCTTCCCGGGCGCCGAAGAGGACTGCGACGGCCGGGACAATGACTGTGACGGGGCCGTGGACGAAGGCGCCGATGACACCCCGGATGGGGCCTGCAGCTTCCTCGTGGAGCGGGAGGCAGCCGTGGCGGCGGAGGCGGCAGACGAAGGCTGTGCGAGCGCACCCACTGCACCGCTGGGCGGCTTGGCCCTCCTGGGCATGCTGGGCCTCGCTCGTCGACGAGAATAGCCAAATATAGTGCATTCTCGAAAACCGGCACCCATCCCACGGGACCCAAGCCAGCGATGCCCCAACGACAGACGGCCCGGGACAATCGCCCGGGCCGCCAGTCGCTTCTGGGGCAGCTGCGCCCCGCCGCTACGGCACCACGTGGGTGTAGGTCGAGCTGGTGAACAGGTAGACCCGTCCCGTCGAGTAGCCGGCGCCGCTGGACGTCAGCCCATACCCGGGAGCCGACACCCAGTAGTCGGCGATGCCGTCCCCATCGAAGTCCGCGATGCCCACGTCCGACGCCACACCCGTGTAGGCGTTCGGGTGGGTGAACTCGATCATGCGGGTGTTCTCGACGTAGATCTCGCCGCTGGAGATCAAGCTGCCGCTCATCACGGTCGTGCGTCCCCGCCCGCCCGTGCCCGCGCCGGGCTCGACAGCCAACACGTCGTCCGTGCCGTCCCCATCCAGATCCTCGACGCCGATGCTCAGCACACCCAGCACACCATTGGTGTAGCCGCCCTCAACCGTGAAGTCGGTCAGCGTCTCGGCATCGAGACCCATCCCGGTGAGCGCGGTCTCCACGTCCGACACCATCCGCAGCTGGCCCACGTCCACCCGTGCGCCCGCGTCCGCCAGCGGCACACCCAGAATCATGTCGCGGTTGCCATCGCCGTCAAAGTCGCCGAAGGCCACATCGTAGCCGGTGGCCGACTCCAGACCGGTCGTGCCGTCCACCGAGGCCCAAGCGAGGTCCTCGACCGTGCCGCTGGACGCCGGGATGCCGCTGATGAAGGACACATTGCCCGTCGCATAGCCCGAGCCATCGTCCGCCAGCCCCATCGCCAGCACCAGATCGGGCTTGCCGTCCCCGTTCAGGTCCGGTTGAACCGACATGCCGCTGAACGCGTCGATGGCCGACGGATTGATGCGCCGGTCGACGATGTCGACCAAGTTGACTGCGCCTTCGAGCATGGTGCCCCCGTTGACAATCCAGATGGCATCGTCGAGGTAGGGGGAGCTCAGGCCCGGGTCGGTGGACGCAAAGAAGAACAGCTCGTCATCGCCGTCGTCGTCCAGATCGGCCAGCTCGAAGCTGTAGGTGTACAGCGACGACCCCGAAGCCCCCAGATCCATGGTCACGATCGCATCAGCGTCGCTTGCGTTGTAGGCGCTGGACCAAGTCGAGCCGCCATAGAAGACGTTGATCTGGTAGTTGTAGCTGGACCCGTACTCGCCGCGGGACACCAGCAAGTCGGCCGTGCCGTCGCCGTCGACATCGCCGCACCGCGTGTGCAGCCCAAAGCCAATGTTCTGGCCGGACAACACAATGTCCGCGTCGTCCAGCGAGAGGCCCGTGGCCCAGTTCTCGTAGCCGCTGCCGAAGAAGACCCCGACCTCGCCCCGGTTGCTGGTAGCCAGGGGAGCGCCCACGATGAGATCGTCGGTGCCATCCCCATTCAGATCACATGTGGCCACGGTGTAGCCGAGCAAGTCGCCGCGGGAGACGGTGCCCGAGAGCACAAGCTGAGCATCGTTCAGATCGGTCGCCACACCGTCGGCGCCATCGCAGTCGGAGTCCACCCCACCCGCGTCGTTGAACCAGTCAAAGGCACCCGGGTTGATCGAGGCGTCGTAGTCGTCGCAGTCCCGACCGCCGAAGTCGATGTCGTCGTAGCCATCCTCGTCCGAGTCGAGGCTGTCTTCGCCATCGCAGTCCTGATCCAGCCCGTCCTTGGCCACTTCAGGGGCCCCCGGGAAGGTGTCCGGATCGTTGTCGTTGCAGTCGTTGCCGCCGTAGTCGATCGAGTCAAAGCCGTCGTTGTCGGCATCCAGGCTGTCGGCACCGCTGCAGTCTTGGTCGACGCCGTCGTACGGAATCTCCGTCGCGCTGGGGTTGATGGCCGAATTGGTGTCGTCGCAGTCGTCGCCGACCGCACACGTCATCGGCAAGTGCCCATCGCCGTCCAGGTCGAAGCCCTCGTCGATCACTCCATCGCAGTTGTTGTCTTTCAGATCGCACAGCTCGGCTTGATCGGGGAAGACCGAGCCGTCGTTGTCGTCGCAGTCCCCGTCCGCCAGCGTGTAGCCGTCGTGGTCCTGATCGGGGCTGCCCTCGGGCAGGTCGGTGACGTTGTTGGGGTCCCAGTCGGACGGCACCGCTTGATTGCCGGGATCCTTCGCGGCCACAGGGTCTTCGCTGCATGCCGCGAGGTTGGCCCCCATCAACAACAACAGTGTCCAGTTCGAAGGCTTCATCGGTTCTTCCCCTCAACGCGGGATTCTAGCCGCCACACCAGTCGAGATCGGCGAGGCGGAGGTCGTCTCACATCATGGACCATGCGGTCGAATCTTGCCACCCCCCAGGACCGTGGCTATCCCCGCGGTCTATGCCCAACGACGCGCGCACCACGGTTGCCTGATCCGGGCCCCGCCCTCCCGGTCTCCCCCGCGCCCCCCTGGTTCAGCGTCCAGCGGCCCTGCCCTCAACCGGCGGCGGCCCCTCCGTCCGGAGCCCCGCAAGGGACACCGCGGCCACACTCCCCATGTCGCCCCCCTCGGCGCGGCCCCGGTGCAGACCTCCATGAGCCGTACAATTCTCCCGCTCGTCTTCCTCGTTGCGGTGATGGTCATGCTGATCGTCGCCGTGATGGACCTTCAGTCGCCACCCAGCCCGACGACTTGGACCGCCGCCAAAGAGATGGTGGAACAAGGCCAAGTCCAAGAAGTGGTGTTCGACGCCGCCCAGGTGCGCCTGATCACCGAGAAAGAGACGCCCACTCGGGCTGGCGAGTTCACGGTCGTCCAGAAGGTAGACGCGGACGAAGAAGCCTTCCTGGCGCTTTTGGAAGCTCGGGGGGTGCCCTACAGCACGGCGCCCATCTCCCACTGCGGCGAGATGGCCAGCATGTGGGGGCTGTTTCTCGTCTTGTTCGTCGTGATGGGCATGGTGATGATGCGCCGCGACAACGGCGTGCCCCCAGGGGTGGCCACGTTCGGCCAGTCGACGGCCCGCCTGGCCCCCGAAGAAGGCACCGGAGTCTCGTTCGAAGACGTCGCCGGCATCGACGAAGCCGTCGAAGAGCTCGAAGAGATCGTCGAGTTCCTCAAGACCCCCCAGAAGTTCACGGTGCTGGGCGGCAAGATCCCCAAGGGTGTGCTGCTGGTCGGACCTCCTGGCACGGGAAAGACGCTGCTCGCCCGGGCGGTGGCCGGAGAAGCCGGGGCACCGTTCTTCAGCATCTCGGGCTCCGACTTCGTGGAGATGTTTGTCGGTGTGGGTGCTGCGCGGGTGCGGGACCTGTTCCAGAAGGCCGCCGAGCACGCGCCCTGCATCATCTTCATCGACGAGCTGGACGCGGTGGGCAAGGCCCGCGGTGGGGCTGGCTCGGTGGGGGGGCAGGACGAGCGTGAACAGACCCTCAACCAGATCTTGGTCGAGATGGACGGCTTCGATGGGCGCAAGGGCATCATCATCATCGCCGCCACCAACCGCCCCGAGATCTTGGACCCCGCGCTGCTGCGGGCAGGCCGCTTTGACCGCCAAGTGGTGGTCGACCGACCGGACGTCAAGGGTCGCGAAAAGATCCTGCGGGTGCATGCCCGCGAGATGAAGCTGGGCGAAGACGTGAACCTCAGCATCGTGGCCCGCATGACGCCGGGCTTCGCGGGCGCTGACCTCGCCAATGTGCTCAACGAGGCCGCGCTGTTGGCGGCTCGCTACGACAAGACCGCCATCGAGATGATCGATCTGGACAATGCTGTGGAGCGCATCGTCGCCGGGCTCGAAAAGAAGTCTCGCCGGCTCAATGAGAAAGAAAAGCGCGTCGTCGCCTTTCACGAGGCCGGCCACGCCATCTGCGCCGCAGCGAGTCCCGGCTCCGACCCAGTCCAGAAGATCAGCATCATTCCCCGGGGCATCGGCGCCCTCGGCTACACGCTGCAGACCCCCACCGAAGACCGCTACTTGCTGTCCTCCCAGGAGCTCAAGAACCGCATCATCACGCTGTACGGGGGCCGGGTGGCCGAGGAGATCACCTTCGGGGACGTCACCACCGGCGCCAGCGACGACATCCGCAAGGCCAGCGATCTGGCCCGGCGCATGGTCGCCCAGTACGGGATGACCCAGAGCATGGGCGCCGTGGACTATGGCGGCGAGCGCCAGAACCCCTTCGGCATCCAAGGCGCAGGGATGCGCGACGTGCCGGTCAGCGACGAGACCGCACGCCAGATCGACGCCGAAGTGAGGCGGATGCTGGATGCCTGCCAGAGCCATGCCCGCGCAGTGCTGATGGCCAACCGCCCGCTGCTCAGCCGGATGTCCGAGCACCTGCTGGAGCACGAGGTGCTCGACCGGGACGAGCTGGCGGAGTTCTTGTCTGGCGTGGTCGACACCGAAGGCGTGATTGTGCCCCGCACGGCGATTCCGATCTCGTTCACCACCACCACCGAAGAGTCCACGGACGAGCCGCCCACCCAGGAAGACCCGGACGTCCCCAGGGTTGAGCCCGCCGAAGACCCGACCCAGAGTGAAGAAGACAACACGGTGTAGCGGTGCAGAAGCGGCCAGTGGGGCCGCGGTGGGAATGCCGCAAGTGCTCTACTGGCGCGGTCCGTGCTCGGAGTGACCATGCGCCCGTCCGCCCCGCTGCTGCCCCTGCGGTTGCTTCCTCTGTTGTGGGCCACGCTGCCCCTGGCGGGTCTCGGGTGCCGCACCACGACCAAAGACAGCGGACTGCCGCCCACGTCCAGCGCCAAGCCCGCCCGAAGCTGGGTGGAGGTGGGCACGGTGGCCACGACGGCGAGCGCCTTCGCCGTGGACGAGGGCACCCTCTGGGCCGTGCTGGACGGCCAGCTTCGGTCGTCCGCGGACGGGGGGGCCTCCTGGTCCGACGCACCGACCGCCGGCCTCCCACCCGGTGAGCCCACGTGGATCGGTGCCGCCGAAGGTACCGTGCTCACCGAAGTTCCCGGCGGAGGGATCCTCGTCTTGGATGGCGAGACCTGGCGCCCCCCCACCTCGCCCCCCAGTCCCGGGCTGTTGCGCACCCTCAACCCCCGAGCCGACGTCGTGCCCATGGCGCTGAACGGGGACGGCGACGGCACCCTTTGGTTGGCCGGCGGCGGCGGGGTGTTCTCGTCCATGGACGGCGGCGAGACCTGGGCGTCCACGACCTTTGGGGACGCCGGCTTCAACCTGCTCTTCGCCAGCATCGAGGCACACGAAAACACCGTGTTAGCGGGCGCATTCGCACCCCGGGGCCTGCTCCCAGCCCAGTACGCGGACCTGCTCAGCGCCGTGCTGCTGACGAGCACCGACGGCGGCACCACCTGGGCCGAGTCCATCGGCACCACCGACCTGCGCTACATCACCGGGCTGGGCACCACATCCGATGGCCAGCGCTGGCTGAGCGCCCTCGACGGTGGCCTGTACCAACAGACCGGCGACACCTGGACGGCGGCCGGCGGCCCTGGGGATGCCCTCGGGCTCACCATTGACGACGACGGGGTGTCGGTGGCAAGCGCCAGCCGAGGGGTCTGGCGGTTGGAGCGCGGCGCGTGGGTCGGAACCGGAGATGCCCCGATGGTGGGCGTTGACGACGGCTACGCGCTCGACATCCACGGCCGGCTGTACCGCTTGGACGGGGGCTCTGCATCCTCCACAGCACCCGGCTCGGCCGGCGGCACCGTGACCGTCGCGCTGTCCTTCCACGGCAACCTCTACCACTCGTACCGGGGCGACGAGAACACCGACGACGGCTACGGTCTCGACCTCGACGTCATGCGCGCCACGCTGGACTGGCTGGACCGCCACCCCCAAGTCCACGGCGACTGGGACATCGAAAACCACTTCAGCCTCGACGGCTGGATGCAGACCGACGGCGAGGATGTGCTGCGTCGCATCCAAGGTCGGGTCGCCCGCGGCCAAGACGACGTGCGGCTGATGTCCTGGAACAACGGCGCCATGGCGAACCACACCCGGGAAGAGTTCGACGTGTCGATCTCCAAGGCCAAAGCCAGCCTGCGGGACAACTTCGGCTCCTTCGTGCCCGGCGTGCAGCCCCAAGAGTGCATGTTCACCCCCGACCACATCGGCTGGTACCGGGCCCAGGGCATCGACTGGATCACGCTGTTCAACTCCGGCACAGGCTTCACGGCGCTGCGCGGCGAGCGGGATCTGCCCGAGGTCGGCTGGTACAACCCGGTCACCATCACCGATGAGCAGGCCCTTCCCGACGACCCCGAGGGCACCATGGTGCTGGTGCCGGTGTACCACCACGCCGATCTCATCAACCACGGCGGGCTGGCCGGGTGGGTGCAGCAGATCCACGAGAACCACGCTGGAGACAGCCTGCTCGTGATCCACTTTGATGCCGACGCCGAGTCCTGGACAGCCTTTGAAGACGAGATCGCGAGCATCGAAGATGCCCCATACATCGAGTTTTCCACGATTCAGGCCTATCTGGACGACCACGGGCCCACCGCCACCGTCGCCAGCCCCATGGACATCGCGGACGGGACCGGCGATGGCTTCCAGAGCTGGGCCGAGAAGGACTTCAACCACGAGATCGCCACCGGCATCGTGCAAGCGCGGGAGACCGCCGCCCAAGCCAGCGCACTGGCGGGGGACATCCCCGAGGTGCAAGCGCACATCGACAACGCCCTCGAGCCGCGGCTGTTGGCCTTGTCCACCACCCACTTCGGCCTCGCCGCCCCGACGCTGCACGAAGACCGGATGGCCCGCGCACGCGCCTATGTCGACGAGGCCCGCGCACTGAGCAACACCGCGCTGGCGGCCGCCCTCGAAGCCGTGGGGGCGCCCGGACCGGGTGAGATCCGCATCGTTGAGGCCCGAGGGGTCACCGGACAGGCCCTCATCGAGACCACCGTGGACATTCCCGCCGCCAGCTGGGCGGGGGCCGACGCGGTGCATGTGCTGGACGACGGCGGCTCACCCGTGGTGCTGGCCGTCGGGCCGATTGACGACAGCACCGACCCCGTGGTCGTCCCCGTGCAGTTCGTGGTCGAGCTCGGCGAGCATCAACAGCGCACCTTCACGTGGCTGGTGGACACCCTGACCCCACATCGCGTGGGCGCCGCCGATCCCGAAGACACCCCCATGGCCAGCATTCCGGTCACCTTGCCCTTCACCGAGTGTGGCGGGGTGTCCTCCGTCGGCACCGCAGAGGGCCCGATCACCACGGTGGACGGACGCGGCGCAAGAGTTGCCGAGACCCAGACCTGGTCCTTGTCCTTCTGCGACGGCGTCGGCGTCGACAACCTCGTGTGGGAAGCCAGCACCTGGGACGGGCTGCCGGGCACGGTGCTGTCCGTCGTGGCCACCCTCCCCGATGCCACCGGCGGCACGGCCACCCCCGAGGCCCCCTGGAACCTCGACGCCGAGAGTGTCGCGCTCAGCCCCCTCGTGTGCTCCAGCGACGCCGAGACCCTGACTTGGCAGGCCTTCTCGGGGTCTGTGCGCAGCCGACCGGTGCGAACCCAGCAGTGGACGTGGAATGGCCAAGCCATCGACAGCTGGGTGGAGATCACGTGTGAAGCGGACGACCCGATCCAGCTCGCCCACGCCGCTCGACAGCGCACCAGCCTCGCCATGCTGCCCATGCGAAACATCGATGGACAGGCCATCTTCGCGCCATTGGGCACGCTGTGGGGACCGCCCATTCGGCACGACGTGCGCACCACCGGCGGGCACGGCATGGGCGACATCTCGACCGCCGTGATCGGGTCCCAGTTCCGACCGGCCGCCCCCGACTGGTCCGGCGCGACGGTGTCCTACACACTGCTGCTGGGCGCGGGGGAGATCGATCCGGGCACCCTGGAGCTGTTCGCCCACCCACCCCTCGTTGTCACCGGCCCGGCCCCCGTCGGTCCCTGACCCCAGCCGGGGACCCCGCTCACTCGTCCGCGGCGCCATAGGTCGTGAACTCCCGCTTGGGGGCCTGCACCTCGACCGACGTGGGCGCGGGCTCGGCCACCGGCACCACCTCGGGCTCGCCCACGGTCACCGGCAGCTCTCCCACCAGGGCATCCATCCGCACCAAGACGTCCTGCACTGCTCCATTGATGCGCACCGGTTGGCCCTTGCGGGACAGCATCCGCGACAAGCGACCGAAGTCATACTCCAGCGCCAGCACCGCTTCGGCGTCGATCTCTCGCAGCGCGGGCTCCAGCGGCTCAAACTGCTGCGCATAGGCCGCCAGCACCCGCTCACTCGCGTCGTCGCGGTTGCCGGCGCTCCACGCATTCTGCGCGGCCAAGAGCTCAACGCGGATGGTGGCCGCCCGCTCCCGTGGCCCCTCGCCCGGCAGGGGAACCGCAACGCCGGGGTCGGTGTGACAGGCCATCAAGAGCATCATGATCCGCCACATGCAGGACTCCTTCGCAGACAACAACCGTGGAATCCGGGCGGGCTGCGCCCTTGACCCTGACCTGACGTGCATAATCTCTTCGCGAGAGCGAACCCGCACCCCACACCGGGTTCAAGCCGCATCGCACACGTGGCGCGGCATCGAATTGGCGCGAACTGTCCAGCCCAGCCCAAGCGCCCGAGGCGGGACCAGGAGATCTGCGGATGAACTACGACCGCTTTACCGTCAAGGCCCGTGAGGCCATCGGCGACGCACAGAAGCTCGCGGGCAAACAAGGCAACCCCGAGATTCGCCCCCACCACATCCTCATGGTGCTGCTGACGCAGGACAAAGGCGTGGTGAACAGCCTGCTCAAGCATGTCGGCGCTCAGATCGACCAGCTCACCCGCGAAGCGGCCCGGCTGATGGATGGATTGCCGAAGGTCAGCGGGGGCGGCCAGTCCCGGGTCTCCCGCCAAGCCCAAGAGGTCTTCACCAAGGCTGACGCCATCGCCCGCGAGCTGGGCGACAGCCACGTGGCCAGCGAGGTGCTGTTCCTGGCGCTCGAGCGCACGAGCGACAAGCCTCAACAGCTGATGCGCGACCACGGCCTGAACAAGGCCCGGCTGATGGAAGCGCTGAACATCCTGCGCAAGGGCCAGAAGGTCAGCGGCGAAGAAGCCGAGAGCCAGTACGAGTCCCTCGACAAGTTCACCCGCAACCTCACCGACGTCGCCCGCGAGGGCAAAATGGACCCGGTGGTCGGCCGCGACGATGAGATCCGGCGCACGCTGCAAGTCCTGTCCCGGCGCACGAAGAACAACCCCGTGCTCATCGGTGATCCCGGCGTCGGCAAGACCGCCATCGTCGAGGGCATCGCCCAGCGCATCGCCAAGGGCGACGTGCCCGAGAGCCTCAAGGACAAAGAAGTCCTCAGCCTCGACCTGGCCTCACTCCTCGCCGGCGCGAAGTACCGAGGCGAGTTCGAAGAGCGCCTGAAGGCCGTGCTTAACGAGATCGAAGCCAGTGATGGTCGGGTCATCCTGTTCATCGACGAGCTCCACACCATGGTGGGCGCCGGCAAGTCCGAAGGCTCGATGGATGCGGGCAACATGCTCAAGCCGGCCCTGGCCCGGGGCGAGCTGCGGTGCATCGGCGCCACCACCCTCGACGAGTTCCGCAAGCACGTCGAGAAGGACAAGGCGCTGGAGCGGCGCTTCCAGCCCGTGTTGGTGGAAGAGCCCACGCTGGAAGGCACCATCTCGATCCTCCGTGGCATCAAGGAGAAGTACGAGACCCACCACGGCATCAAGATCACCGACGATGCGATCATCGCCGCCGCGAAGATGTCGGACCGCTACATCAACGACCGCCAGCTTCCCGACAAGGCCATCGACCTGATCGACGAGGCCGCGTCCCGGCTCAAGATGGAGATTGAGAGCCTGCCCCAGCCCATCGACAAGCTGGAGCGCCGCATCCGGGGGCTGCACGTCGAGCTCCACACGCTGTCCAAAGAGACCGACAAGGCCGCCCAGGACCGCGCCCAAGCGATGCACGCCGAGATCGCCAACCTCCAGGACGAGGCCAACGAGCTGCGCGCCCGGTGGAATGCCGAGAAGGAAGCACTCGACGGCATTCAGGACGCACGCCGCCTGATGGAAGAGCTCAACCACCAGCTCGAAGGGGCCGAGCGCCACGGCGACTACGCCACGGCGTCCGAGATCAAGTACGGCAAGCTGCCCAAGCTGCTGGCCGAGGTGGAGCAGCGCAGCACCAAGCTGCACGAGCTCCAGGGCGAAGACGGCGGCATGCTGCGCGAGGTGGTCACCGACGAAGACATCGCCACGGTCGTCTCGGCGTGGACCGGCATCCCGGTGAACAAGCTCAAGCAGGGCGAGCAAGAAAAGCTGCTGCGGATGGAGGACAACCTCCACCAGCGCGTGATTGGCCAGCACGAGGCCGTCATCGCGGTGTCCAACGCCGTGCGCCGGTCCCGGGCCGGTCTGCAGGACCCCAACCGCCCCATCGGCAGCTTCATCTTCCTCGGCCCCACCGGTGTCGGCAAGACCGAGCTGGCCAAGGCCCTCGCCGAGTTCCTCTTCGACGACGACCAGAACATCGTGCGCATCGACATGTCCGAGTACATGGAGAAGCACACGGTCGCGCGGCTCATCGGCGCGCCTCCGGGCTACGTCGGCTACGACGAGGGCGGCCAGCTCACCGAAGCCGTGCGCCGTCGTCCCTACTCGGTCGTGCTGCTCGACGAGATCGAGAAGGCCCACCCCGACGTGTTCAACGTCCTGCTCCAAGTGCTCGATGACGGCCGCCTGACCGACAGCAAGGGCCGCACGGTAGACTTCAAGAACACCGTCATGATCATGACGTCCAACATCGGCTCCCGGCGCATCATGGACGCCAAGGGCGACCGCCAGAAGGCCATCGACGGCGTGACCGAAGAGCTGCACCGCACGCTCAAGCCCGAGTTCCTCAACCGGATCGACGACGTCATCATCTTTGACGCGCTGACCCGCGAGAACATGGACTTCATCTTCGACATCCAGCTCAAGCGTGTCGGCAAGCTGCTCGCCGGACGGGACCTCGGCATCGTGGTGAGCCCCGCCGCCCGCACCGCCCTGTGCGATGCCGGCTTCGACCCGGCCTTCGGTGCTCGTCCGCTCAAGCGCACCATCCAGCAGTACCTGCTCAATCCCATGTCGAAGTCCATCGTGGGCGGGAACTACGGGCCGGGCGACTCGGTGAAGGTCGACTTGGACGGCGACGACATCACGTTCGAGCGGGTGCCCGCACCGCCGGAGGGTGAAGACGCCACCGGCTCCCCGCTGATGCTCGGCAACGCCTGAGCCGCGGGCCTTGAACGCTGTGCAAGAGGCTGCGCCCCTGCCTGCTGAAGCGACGGTGGTCTCCCCCTCGGAGGCCGCCGCACTTCGGCGCGCGGGGGCGGCTCTTGTGGACGCACGCCCCCTGCACAAGCGGCTGGGCCGGGGAGTGCCCGGGGCGCTCCAGATCGGCTGGCGGTCCACGTCTCGGGGCTGGGCACGGGACAGCGCACTGCCGGACGACCGGGCGGCGCTGCGGGCGTGGATGGTGGCCCACGGCGTCGCCTGGGACCGGCCGGTGCTCACCCTCGACAACGGCGACGGCGGCTGGGGGGAAGGCGCACGGGTGGCGTGGACCTTGGCCCAGCTCGGCCACCCGGCGGCCCACTGGCTGGCCGCGCGGGTGAGCCTGTTGCCCAAGGCCACGGCAGGCGGCCTCCCCTCCCCTGCTCGACCCATCGAGAACACGGGCGCACAGACCATTGTCGACGTTCGCAGTGCCGCCGAGTTCGACGGGTCCACCCCCTATGGCGAAGCCCGTGGCGGCCACCTCCCCGGCGCCCTGAGCTTGCCCTTTGACCAGCTGTGGACCCCCCAAGGCACGGCCATCTCAGCGCCCGCACTGCGAGCGCTGACCGCCCAGATCGGCATCCCCCACGACCGTCCCCTTCGATGCTTGTGCACCGGGGGCGTTCGCTCGGCGGCGGCGACCCTCTTGTTGCGCCACGCCGGGCTCAATGCCGTCAACGACGCCGGCGGCATGTGGGCCCGAGCGGCCGATCCCGGGTGCGCGCTCGAGACATCCTGAGCACAGCACCGGCGCCCACCGGGCCACGCCTCACATCGACAGCGGCTCCGCCTCGATCTTGATGAACTTGCCATCGGCGGGCTTGGCCGACTCCACTTGCTTGTCGGCCCAAGCCTTGTAGGCCGCCTCGTCCGCAAAGGGACCGTCGGAGACCCGCAGGTCCACCGTGCCCTCCCCCTTGCACTTCTCCGCAAGATCGAGCGCCCAGGCGTGGCGCACCACCGGCTCGGACCGGTCTTTGATCTGATCGGCCCAGGTCACGCCCCGGTCCATCAGCGGCGCCGTCGACACCCGCACGCTGACTTTGCCGTTTTTGCAGGTCGCAGACTCGACCGCCGCCACGCCCCACAGGAAGCGACCGTCGCCCTGCACGGTGTCGCGGTAGCGGGTCGCCGCAAGCTCGTCGGACGCGGCCTCGTCGCCGAGAGACATCACCGTGATGCGGGCTTGTTCCACCCCTTTGCTGTCCAAGGTGGGCGCGACCTTCTTCAGCATGGACACGGCCTCTGCGGCGGCGGCGGTGTTCACCCCGTCCACACTGCCGACTCCAGCCGCATCCGCGAAGGCACTCACAACATAGACCTGGGCTTCGGCGTCGTCGCCGACCTTCTCCAGCAACGCCCCGAGGCGCTCCAGGCCACCTTGACCACTGGCCCGGGCCCACGCTTCGAGCACCGCCGAGAACTGGGTGCGGTCGCCCCTCGGTCCATTCTCAATGCGGCCCCACAACAAGCCCTCCAGCGCCGGCGCCTTGCACCCACCGATGGCCCGATACCAGCGCTGGCCCCAGAAGTCCTCCCCGAGAACGGACGCCCGCTCGACAAAGAACACTTGGACCGCTTCGGAGTCGGGACAGGCCTCACCGAGCGCTTTGAGGGTCCGTGCACGCTCGTCAGGCTGGAGCTGATCCAGCCACGAGACCGTCGCCGACGCGGCGCCGACCTGAATTGCCTTCACCGCCGCCTGGCTCGCTTCATCCCCCGAGAGCAAGCGGGGCAGCACCACACCCGCGACCGAGGACGCAGCACCCGCGTCGCAGCTCCCGAGCTGGACAAAGGCCCGTGCCGCCGCGAGCGGGGGGCCTTCTTTGGCTTCCGTGGTGAGGGCCGCCACGTCGCAGTCTGCGGCGTGCGCAGGCGCCGGGGAGAACAGGGAGAGCGACAACAGCGGCATCCAGGACATCAGCATCGGGGGACTCCGGGGAGGGGGCGGCCGTGGCGAAGCGGCGGGGGCCAGGCACCCAACAGGTTGAGGAGTAACAAAAACATTGACCAGCACGACATTCACCGCAATGAGGGACGGCGGGGAGCGCACAGGTCGGCGAGAGGAGAGCGGTCGAGACCACCCGGGGCACCGGGCGCTGGGACACGCTGCGTCAGAAATTGTTGCGACAATAGAACACAAGGAGGGCCGGTCGTGGCGCACCCTGACCCCACGACCTCCAACGGACGGCCGAACGATCCATCCCGCCGCCCCCCAGACCCCCGGCGCGTGCCGGAGCGTTCCCCGATCTGACGGCTTGAAACACTGGTGTACCCGTGCCAATCTCTCGTCTGGAGGATTCCATGACGCCCCCCCGCATCCTTGTTTCTCGTACATCTTGCTCCACCCTCGCCCTGCTGACGTTCGCCGTCGGCTGCAGCCCCAGCTTCGTCGACAAGGCGAATGAGGACGACGGGACCACCGATGGGTCCACCAGCGACGGCGAGGATGGCTCGGGCGAGGTCGACGGCGAGGCCGATGGCACCGATGAAGAGCTCGAAGACCTGGAGCAGTGGGAGGGGGCCACCCTGGCCATCCTGTCGCCGGCGCCCTCGGCCTTCTTGCCCTACGGCGAGACCGCGGAGTTCACCGCCGAGGTGCTCGACGCCGACGGCAACCCGCTCGAGTTCGACGAGGTCACCTGGGTGTCGAACGTGGGCGACTGGTCCAAAACGGGGCTCGAATTCGAGTCGGACTCCCTCGACGTGGGCACCCACACGCTGACGGTCGAGGCCAACCTCCCCGACGGCACCCGCCTGTCCAACCAGGTCGGCGGCATCCGGGTCCAGGGCGAGCGCTCCGGCACTTGGGTCGGAAACCTGCAAGTGGACGTCACCTTCGAGTACCAGGGCACCCCGCTCAACGCGACCTGCGTCGGCACCACCTTTCTCGAAGTGGGCCCCGAGGCCGAGTCCGCCGAAGGCGAGAGCACCTGCTACTTGTCGGCGGTCATCTTCAACACCGACCTCACCCACGTCTTCTCCCTCACCTTCGACGACGACGATGTGTACGGCGAAGCGGCGATTGACCTGTTTGGCATCCAGCTCGCGTTCGATGCCGAAGGTGCCGTGGACGGGCGGGAGCTTGAGGTGACCTGGGCTGGCGAGCTCCTTGGCTATGCCGATCTGGTGGGCACCCTCACCCTGGAGCAGGTCTCCCGGGACGTCGGGGGCCTCGACTGAGTCCCCACCGCACGACGCCCCGCCGGTTGCGGACGGTGGCGCTCACAATGGCACTGGCGGCCTCCCCTGGCTGCGCCAAGCTCAAGCTGCTGCGCCTCGAGAACGAGGTGCTGGTCAATCAGAATCGCGATCTCCGGGCTGAGCTCGGGGACTGTCGGGCCGACGCGCCCCCGCCCGACTACGCCACCCACGTCGATCTGGACGTGATCCGCGAGTACATCAGCCGAGTGGGGCTTCCGACCCCCACGGTTGCGCCCACCGGCGTGATGACCCTGCCCGTGAAGGGAAAGAACACCGAGTTCCAGCTCACTGTTCAGCTCTTCGCCAAGGAAAAGGTCCTCTATCTGTCGGTGGTTGACTACCTGAGCCTGGAACAGGCCACCAGCTCACCATCCATGGTGTTGTTGCTGACCCAGCTTGCGGCCATCAACTACGAGATGCTGCTGGGCAAGCTGCAGCTCAACCCACGGTCCGGCGCCATCAGCTTGTCGATGGAAGTCCAGATCGACGATGGGCTCGGCTACCGCACGTTTGAGGCGGTGCTGAACCACCTCATCACGTCCGCCGACCAGCGCTACCCCGAGCTGCTGCGCGCGGCCCAGGGGCGCGGCATCTGAGGCTCAGCAGGCTTGGCCTTGGGGTTCAGCCCAGCGCTGCGGATGAACCGGGCCAGCCCGGCAAGGCCAACAGCGCCTGACACCGGTCCAGCTGCTGTTGGGCCCGCACGGCACCGGGTTGGCCGGCGACCACGGCGGTGAGGCGCTGCACCTTGTTGCGCAGGACCGATGCCAGCACCGGGTCGCGGCGGGCAATCAGCCCCGGACCCCATGCAAGCTCGGCGTCGGTGAACGGGCCCCGCGCGCCCCCGGCGGTGGGCGGCAAGCCGACCAGCACGGCGTACCACCGTCCCCGGTCCCACACGATGGTGGAGGGTCCCAGTCCCCAGCCCCGGGCCAGCAGGGCCCGACGCACCTCGGCTGCGTGGTCATTGGGCTGGAAGACCCCACACCGCAGCCCTGCCCACACCGGGGCGGGCGCTTGGGCCACCACCCGCGCCATCGTGTGGCCGCCCATCCCGCAGATGGTCACCACATCGACCTCGTCGGCCAGCATCGGGGCGAGGCCATCACCCTGGCGCACCACAAGGCCGGTCGCCAGTGGGCCTTGCCGGAGGGTCAGGATGGGTCCGTTGGCCACATCCAGCGCAAACGCACTCGTGGCTTGTCCAGACGCGAGCAAGAACGTTGGCAGCTTGCCGTGGTCGCTTCCCACATCGGCCACTCTCGACGCCGGGGGCACCATCGCGGCCACCGCAGCGAGTCTTGGGCCAAGTTCCAAGGCGCACCCCAAGTGGGCCCCCTCAGGCCTTCGCGAAGATGGACTCCAGCCGGTCCAGCGGGTCGCCGATCAACGGCTCAACCGGCCGGAAGTCTGCCACACCGCCCTGAGAGATGCGGGACATGTCCGCGTGGACCTCACGACCATGCGAAGAGACCACCCGGTACCACAGGCCCGTGGGGTCTCCGATCACCACACCGGTCAAGGCGGGCTCGACTGGGGGCGCCTCGGACGGACGGGTGCGCACGGGAGCCCGTCGGGCGCCCTGGGCTGAGTGTCTCATGACGACTCCACATCGGGCCAGTGCCGCACTGGATCCCGAGATTGCTGACGTCATACCTTCTACCCCAGCACCCCGAAACACAGTCTTTCACGGACATTTCAGTCGATGCACGCCGTCGCCAGACCAAGCGGACAGACGCGACATCGCCTTGAACAGGAGAATCAGCCACTTTGCAGCGCGGAAGCCGGTGTTCACGCTCCGTCTCGGCGGTTTTCCCCAGGCGAGCCCGATCCGTGGAACACAAAAGGGCGCCGCACTTGGTCAGATGCGACGCCCCAAAAAATGCGCCAAATTTTGTCAGGAAGCTGCAAACCAGCCGGTTCACAAGGTCCGGGGATCTGCCAGTCGGCCTGAGACTGCGCTGGCCGCTGCCACCGCCGGCGACACCAAGTAGACCGGCCCTGGGGCACCCATGCGGCGGTCAAAGTTGCGGTTGGTGGTGCTCGCGGTCACTTCCCCCTCCAGCGGCACGCCGGGACCATTGCCGATGCACGACCCGCATCCAGGCGGGCTGATGACCGCACCCACTGACCGAAAGACATCCAGCAGGCCCTCCTTCTCGGCCAGTCGGCTGACCACCGCGCTCGACGGCGTCACGGTGACCCGCACGCCCGCGTGGAGCGTGCGCCCACGGAACACGTCTGCCGCCGCCCGCAGGTCGGCCAGCGAGCCGCCCGTGCAGCTTGCGATGACGATGTTGTGGACCGCCACGTCGCCCACCACAGACAGCGCCAACCGGTTGCGGGAGTCGCCCGGCGTCGCCACCGTCAGCGGCACTTGGTCCAGGTCCACTTCGATGACCCGCTCGTAGGAGGCGTCGTCATCGGGCATCACCATGCGGTCGGCCATGTCCTCGCCCCGCTGGGCCTTGAGGAAGTCCAGCAGCGGCTGGCAGGGCTCCACCACGCCCGTCATCAAGCCGCCCTCGACGGTCATGTTGGTGAGCACCGACAGCTCGTCCACCGACCACTGGTTCAGGCCCGGCCCGCCGAACTGCATCACGCACGTGTCGGTGGCCCCGGTCCGCCAGTGCTCTTCGCGGAAGTAGGCGTCACCAATCAGGTGCAGGATGAGGTCCTTCGGGGACAGAATGCCCTTGGCATCGCCATTCACGACAATCCGCACAACCTTGGGCACCGTGACCGGAATCAGCCCCGTCCGCAACGCAAAGGTCATGGCGGTCGAGCCCACGCCAAACGCAAAGGCGTTGAGCACACCCGCCGTGGGCGAGTGGGAGTCGGTCAGGATGCAGATATCGCCAGGACGGGCGTACTCTTCGACCACAATGCGATGGCAGACGCCCGCTTGGAGGTCACGACCGGGGCCATGCAGCCGCAGTCCATGCTCTTCACACGCAGCCACCATCTCGGCGGCGAGCTTGCGGGCCGGGATGAGGCGCTTGTCCTTGACGGCCTGGGGCACGGTGGCTTCGTCGATGAGAACGAAGTGGTCCTCAAAGCACGCGACCTGGTCCGGGTCTTTCACCGGCGCGCGGCCAAAGGCCTCTTCGTACAGCGCCATGCACATGCCGGCGGTGTACTCATGCATGCCCCGGAAGGCCGCCCGGCACAGCACTTGGTCGCCGGGGCCCACGCCCGCCAACCCAAACTGGGGACCGTCACCCTGGTCGGGGGCACCGCCCGTCCACGCCTTGGCCGCAATCAGCTTCTCGACGACATTCATGGGGCGCGAGGCCGCAGCCGTGTCGTACCAAGGGACCACATCGCCCGCGAGCCACTGAACCCCGTACGCCAACAACCCACCGGCCCGTGCGACCTGGGCGAAGAACGGCGGCAAGGCACCGTAGAGCTCGTCCACGTCGACGTCTTCACCAGCCTTGAGGCGGTCCACCACCCCGAAGTCGGTGGTGAAGGGCATGCCCCCGTAGACCATGTTCTCTTGGAAGATCCGCTGGAAGGAGCGGGCCACGACCAGCTCGATGCCGGCGCCCTGGTGGGCGACCACCGCGACCTCACGGCTGGAGCCGGAGCCGTAGGCATCGCCGCCCACAATCACTTGGAAGCCACCGGAGCCGACGCTGTCGACCCGCACCTCTTCCTTGAAGTTTTCCAGGAAGTAGGGGCCGAGAATCCCTGGCGTGTAGCCGAGGGTGCAGGCTTGCCCGCTGATCATGAGGTCTGTGTTGACCCCATAGTGGAGTTCGGAGTTGTCAAAAGCAACGTCCTCGCCGGCCATCTGGCGACGAACTCGGTCCGCATCATCGAAGAGGGTGAGTACGCGTCCTGAGAGCTTCATGGTCCGGATCCTTCGAGTCGGGGACCGACGCGCCTAACCGATTCTTGCTCCCCGGACCCACCAGCGATAGCGCGCCCCCCTTGCACATTCCGCCCGGAGGCCCCCATGGCCAGCGTCAGAACACTGTCATCCCGCGACATCCAGAGCATGCGTGACGTGGGGCGACTCGCGGCCGACACGCTGCTGATGGTGGGCGATCACCTCCAGCCGGGGATCACCACCGAAGACATCAACGTGCTGGTCCATGAGTACACCATCGCCGCCGGCGCCCGTCCCGCGCCGCTCAACTACCGGGGCTTCCCCAAGTCGGTCTGCACCAGCGTCAACCATGTGGTCTGCCACGGCATCCCCGCACCGAAGACCCTCGAGTCTGGCGACATCATCAACGTGGACGTCACGAGCGTGCTGCCCGCCCGCAACGGCTGGTTCGGCGACACGAGCGCCACTTTCTACATCGGCACGCCCCCTCCCCTCGCCCGCCACGTCACCGAGATCGCGCGGGAGAGCTTGGAAGTGGGCATCGCCGTCGTGCGACCCGGCGCGCGGGTGGGCGACATCGGCCATGCGATCCAGTCGTTCGCCGAGGCCAAGGGGTGCTCGGTCGTGCGGGACTACACGGGCCACGGAATCCATCGTGTGTTCCACGATGCCCCCAGCATCCCCCACTACGGCACGCCCGGCACCGGCATCATCCTCAAGAAGGGAATGACGTTTACCATCGAGCCAATGATCAACATCGGCCACTGGGCTGTGGACCACCTGGACGACGACTGGACCGTGGTCACGCGCGACGGCAGCCTGTCGGCCCAGTTTGAGCACACCATCCTGGTCACCAAGGGTGGCTGCGAGGTGCTCACTCGCCGCAGCCGGCCCCTGAAGAACAGCGAAGATGTGGAGTGGGCACGGCTCGGTCCGCTCGCAAGCTTCGTGCCCCCCGCGCCTCAAGCGTCCGACAGCACCAACGCCACCGGCGCGTGATCTGAGGGCTTGTCTTCCTTGCGGGCGTCCCGGTCGATGGTGACGTCCTCGACCCGCTTCATGATGCTGGCGCTGACCAGGTGGTGGTCGATGCGCAGGCCCTTGCCCCGGGGGAAGCTGGCGCCCCGGTAGTCCCACCAAGTGTGGGCGTAGCGGCCCCAGACATCGGGGTGGATCTCGCGAAAGGCGTCCTGGAGCCCCAAGTCGAGCAGCGCTTGGAAGGCCGAGCGCTCTTCCGGGCTGCAGAAGATCTTGCCGGCCCAAGCCTTGGCGTCCCAGGTGTCTTCATCGGTCGGACACAAGTTGAAGTCACCACACAACACAAAGTCGCGGTCGGTGCCGCCGTCTTCGACCACCCAGTTCTTGAGCTTGCCGTACCAGCCGAGCTTGTCGTGCCAGCGCTGGTGGCCCAGTGACTTGCCGTTGATGACGTAGACGTTGCAGACCCGCACACCCAGCACGGTCGCTGCGATGCCACGGGCATCGTCGTCAAAGCCGGGAACACCCTTCACCACGTCGTCGAGACCATGCTTCGAGGCGATGGCCACGCCGTTGTAGGTCTTCTGGCCGAAGAACGCGACCTCGTACCCAGCATCGGTGAAGACATCTTCAGGGAACTGGTGGTCTTGCGCTTTGGTCTCCTGAAGGCACAACACGTCGGGCTGGCGGTCGGCGAGCCAAGTCGCAAAGCCCTCTTTGCGGGCACGAATGCTGTTGATGTTGAACGTGGTGATCTTCACGAGTGCAGCTCCTTGGAGAACGGGGACACCGCCGACAGGGGGGCCCAGTCGACCGCCCCCAGCGGGGCCAGCCGGTGCTCGCGTCGATAGCCCAGACCGGAGTGGTTTTCCACGAGCGGGGGCTCACGGACATCGAAAATAGTCTACAGTGCCGCATTCTGGGAAAGCACACTCAACGCAATACACACGCCGAGAGACCACCCAGCGCGCCTCACCCGCCGGGCGCAAACCGTGGCGGAAAGCTGATCTCCACGATCAGCGACAAGAAGTCCGCCCGCCCCATGCTGCACCGGCCCCACGCATCCTCGATGCGAGAGGCCACACCGGGAATCCAGGGGAACGCGGGATCGTAGGGGTCCTCGTACTGCACCCGGTCCCCGGCCTCATCGATGCCGAGCACCCGCACCTTGTGGGGCAGGGCCGTGAGCACATCGCCGACCTCACGGGTCTCGACACTGCTGCGGGCGTCCGCGGGCTCCAAGGTCACAAAGCACCCCGCGTCCGCATCGAGACACCGGCGGATGATGCCCTCCCCGTCCCGGTCAATGCGCGGCATGAAGCTGGTGTCGATGCCGAGCTTGGCGAACGCCTCGGCCATCGCCCCGTCCCGGTCCGACAGCGTGCACCACGAGGTCCCCGTTGTGCCCTCCAACAAGCGATCGAAGGCGCTGAGCCCCAAGCCGGTGCCGACGTTGACCTCGACGCCTGCGGTGTTGGTCTCAAACCGGGCATCCTCGTCGTTTCGGTAGTCGGCTTCGGGGTAGGCGTACTCCATGGCGGCCACCTGGAAGACGCGGCTTGCGGGGCTGCGTCGGGCTTCTCGGGCGGACCAGACCAGCCGGTCCTCGTCCCGCAGCATCGCTTCGCCGTTGTAGAGCAGCGCTTGGCCCTCGGGCCGCATCAGCCCGGCGACAATGCGCGCCAGCTCGGCCGGGTGGCGCTCTGCGAGCCAGACCTCCACACAGGTGACCGCACAGGTGCCTTTGTGGCCTTGGTTGATGCGACCCGGTTCGGCGAGGTTGCGCAGCAGCTCTCCCACGAGGTGCCGCCGCCCGACCGACGCCACCAGCGACGGGGCCACAGGACCACGCAGCATCCCATCCAGCCAGGTGCCGAGGCGCACCCCGCTGGCGTCCATTGCGTTGACAATGCCCTTTGTTACGATGTTCTCAATGGCCTCATCCACCGCCGCGGACCACTGCCCGGGGGACTCGCCGCTGGGCAGTGGGTGGAGCCCTTCGGGCGGCTCATCGAAGACTCGGTAGAGCAGCGCTTCGATGTCGGCCGGATCCTCAGCCAACCCAGGGTGGCCACGCCGCCCCAGGTCGCTGCGGGGAATGGCGATGGTCGCGGCTTCTTCCATCGGCGCGAGCGGCAGCGGGTTGCCGGCAGTTCCGGGGACCACCCGGGGCTCCAGCTCGGGCAGGTCCAAGAAGCGCAGCCCCCACGGTCCTGGGCCCCGCCCGTGGGCGATGAGGTTGGGGGCCAGCACGACCGGCCCAGGCACGTCCGCCGCCGCACACTGCACCCGCAGCTGCACCTCGGGAAACTGCGCGGCCACCTCTCGCAGCACCCGCCCCATCGCCCCACAGACCTGCAGGGCTCGGCGAGCGGGGGACATGGTTGGCGGAATCAGCTCCAGAAACGGCGCCTGGTGACACAGCACCACCACCTCGGCACACCGCATGGCCGCTTGGCGCATGGCCGGGCCCAGGACTTGTGCGGCATCCGCCCCCAAGCGCAACAGGCGTCGCTCCAGCCGATCCGGCGGCAGCTCCTGCAGCTCCCGAATGCACGCATGCACCTCGCTGGAGCGCCCATCGAAGCGGCCTTCCCGCAGGTCGCCCCACCCGCCGTGACCCACCAGCGCCCGGCCCTTGCCCAGCGGCAGGACCGCACCCATGCCCACCCAGTCGAGGTGCTCGGTGATGCGCACCTTGGCGGCCACGTCTGCCCGGAGCGCTGGAATGCTCCCGCCAACGTAGTCATCAGGGGCCAACACAAACGAGACGGGCACACCCACCGCGTCGACCACGGCGTCCAGATCGGCCATCAAGTGGGCCGCACCCCGCAGACCGCCGGTGAGCAGGAGATGGTGAGCACCCCGCTGGTGCAGCGCATCCCCCAGCGCGGAAAAATCGGGCAACCCGGGCCCCGTGGGCGAGGACATGCCTGCGCGCCGGGGACTCGCACACGCGACGATCATGGCGGACTCCTGCACCGAGACCCGACGAGGCCCGCAGCGGTTCCTGCGCAAGCGAGGCCGCCCACCTGCACACCCACACCTATGCGGTGTCCCGCCACCTCGCCCGCCACCCCACCAAAGCGAGCCACAGCACGGCGCCGAAGACGGCCGCCCACAGGCCGTGGATCCAGGCATCCGGCCGGTAGTAGAACCGCACAGTCCGGCTGCCCGCAGGGACATGCACACCCCGAAACGCACCACCGACCCGCACAACCGGCGCCACGTCCCCATCGACCCGCACCCGCCAGCCCGGCGCCCACGCATCCACCAACACCACCAGTCCCGCGGGGGTGCCCTCGGGCAACGTGAGCACCAGCTCGGCCCCGCCGTTCTCCACCACGGAGACTGGGTGGACGGTGGCGGTGCCCCCCGGTGGTGGGCCCAACCCCTCGACGGGCGGACGACTTCGCGGGGCGACCGGCCCCTGGAGCGCGCGCAGCCCCTGCTCTGGCCCGCCCACGACCTGCCAGGAGGTCGCAAGCCAAGCCCGGGGCGCGTCGAGATCCAAGGTGTGCACCACCACGGGCGCCGGTCCCAGGTCCAGCACCGGCAGCCCGGGAAGTGCATCAGCGGTGACCACCGCGCGCACGGCGGCGAAGTCGAGCAAGCCCCGCGATGGCAACGAGTGGACCGGGTACCACGGCGCTCTGGGGGGAGACGACAGCGCCGCCATCAGCCGGTGGGTGTCCGTCGAGACCGGCAGATCGTAGCCCCGCAGGTCCCGCAGGCCGGCGAGCGCGCCCGTGTTGGGCTGGACCATCCAGTCGAGGCCCAAGACCCGCCCGGCATCGCCTGCTTCGCCGAGGGTGGTCGACAGCTTGAGGGCCCAAGGCGCAGGGGCGGGGTTGTGCGCCTGGCCCGGCAGCGTGGCCTGATCCGACCACCGCGCGTGAATACCCGTCAGCAGCACAACCACGGCCAGCCCAACCCGAGCGCCGGGGGTGCGCACGGTCGACACCCCCACCGCTGCGGCCAGCGCAAACAGCCACGCGCTCAGGCTGAGCAACCGGCCGTGCGCAAAGGGTCCGGGCAGCCCGGTCCACGCCAGCAGCGCCGCCGCCGCGATGCCCACAACCCACACCCGCGCCCAAGGGCGTCGCCATGCCCCCAACAGCGCCAGCGCGAGGGCACCGAGACCCGGGTGAAGCTGCCCGTCCGCCCAGCTGCCGGGCCCGGTCCAGCTCTCATGGACCGGGTGACCCCACAGCCCTGGCCAGACCAGATCGGCGAGGGCACCGGCCGGCAGGCTCTGGCCCACCCGAGCCCCCAGAGTGGTGGAGCGCAGACCATTGTCGAGGGCCGGCCACAGCACAGGACCGGCCAGCAGGCCCCCCACCACCACCGCAGCCACCGTCGACCACGAGCGAACTCGCACCGCGAACCACACGGCGATGATGAGCCCACAGTGCACCATCGTGCCCGGGTGGCCCCCCGCACAGAGCCCTGCGATCGCCAGCGCCAACCACCCGAGGCGCCGTGTCTCCATCGTCCACAACACCCACGGCAACCACACCATCGTCGAGGCGTGGGGATGCAGCAACCACACTTGCAGGTACGGCGTCGACATGGCCGCCCACGCGCCCGTCAGCGCGGCCACGGGGCCCAGACCGAGGTGGAGCAGCAACAACAACGTGCCGCCCCCCATCCAGACCAAGAGCCACGCCACACCGAGGTTCTGGGCGAGACCCGCGGGCAACCCCACCCGCAGCCATGTCACGGGCGAGCCCGGCCGCGACTGCACATCGGCCAGGAGCGGGGCCCCCCCATAGATGTCGGGGTTCCACAGCGGCGCTTGGCCCGCCTGCAGCGCCTCCACCGTGCGGCGGTCCAGCGCAGCAAGCTGAAGCGCCGGATCGCTGAGCTGGGGGTGGTTCACCCGGCCACCGGCCTCGGTCTGGAACACCGGATGCACCGTCAAGTGGTCATCGGCGCTCACGACGCGGGGGCCCGGCAGCGCGCCGGGAAATCGCAGCGGCAGATACGCCAGAACAGCCATCAGCAGGCACAGTCCAACGATCAGCGGCCGACGGACACGGGACTGGGGGCTCAGCGGTAGCTGCCAGCCGGGAGCAAGTTGGCCCGCATGGCGATCTCCAGGGACTCAACGGCTTGGGGGCATCGTGTGCGGGTCGCGGGCGGCACCACCAACAACAGGTCCCCGATGGCGTCCCCTTCGCCGCAAGCCACAGGCTGGATCTCCGCGGTCAGCGAGGAGTCTGGGTCGGGCTTCCAACGCACCGACATCACGTCCTTCTGAACCTTGACGCCATCATACTCACAGTCGGTGGCGAGCCGGCCAATCACCGCGAATGCCGCGTTCGCATCGGCCTCGGTGAACACCAGCGCGCACCCCTCATCGACCTCCGCTTGCTCGGGAACCACCGCAGCCTCGACGGGCAGGGGCTCTTCTTCAGCGGTGGCAGAGCCGACCGGCTCGGGGGGAGCGGACCAGCGCTCGATGAGCGAACACCCCCCCAACAGGCCGCCACCCAGCAGGACCAACACAGCAAAGCGGGACACGCCACAGAGGCGGGGCTGAACAGGCATGGTGCAAGGCCTCCACAAAGGTCCCGGATGGTACACCGCCGCACCGGTTGGCCCGGGCGCAAACCCATCCAGGACCCCGACGCAGCGGCAGTCTGCACCACCACTGCAGCGGCCGGGGGACCTGGGGCAAGGTGCGCGCCCGCAGGCGTCCGGGCCGACAGCGAGACGAGCGGGCGACACGGCGCTACAATGCCCGGCCAGCTTCGGAGGACGGCACTCTTCGCCTCCGCTGACCAGTTCGATTGCCGCAACGCGACCCGCAACGCGCAGACTGAAGGATGGAGACCATGACCACAGACCTCCGAATCGCCCTCGTGGCACTCGCCAGCCTCGCCGCGTGCGGCGAACCCATGAAGCCCGGTGAGGCCACCGAGACGGATCCCACCGTGAAGTTTGGCGACAGCGACGCTGACGCGGATGCCGACGCGGACACCGACACGGATGCTGACGCCGACGCGGATGCCGACGCAGACGCAGACGCAGACGCAGACGCAGACGCAGACGCAGACGCAGACGCAGACGCAGACGCAGATGCTGACGCCGATGCCGACGCCGACGCCGATGCTGACGCTGACGCTGACGCTGACGCTGACGCCGATGCTGACGCTGACGCCGATGCAGATCTCTCGTTCGCCACGGACATCCAGCCGATCTTCGACACCAACTGCACCAGCTGCCACTCCCCGTCGGGCTCGGCAAGCTGGCTGGACCTCGAGACCGACGGCTACGCGGCCATCGTGGACGTCCCATCCGGCGGCTCCGCGCTGGACCGGGTCGAGCCGGGCGATGCCGACGCGAGCTACCTCTACCACAAGACCGCGGGCACCCAGGGTGATGTGGGTGGCTCCGGTTCCGCGATGCCCATGGGCTCGTCGGGCCTCGACACGACCAGCCTCGACACCCTCGGGGACTGGATCGACCAAGGCGCCAATCCCTGATCGGGGATGCACCGGCGCCTGTCGCGTCGCATGCCAGCCGCACCTGCCGACCACGGTGGGTGCGGCTGGTCTGCTTCAGACCCCGCGCCATTGGGTCGGCAACCACCGCCGCGATACGCTGCCCAGAACACCCACGGAGAGCACCATGAAGACCCGCGCAGCAGTGGCTTGGGAAGCAGGCAAGGACCTCGAGATCACGGAGCTCGACCTCGAGGGCCCGAAGGCCGGCGAAGTGTTGGTGCGCATCGTCGCCACCGGCGTGTGCCACACCGACGCCTACACGCTGTCCGGCATCGATCCCGAGGGTGTCTTCCCGGCGGTGCTGGGCCACGAAGGCGGCGGCATTGTGGAGGAAGTTGGCCCGGGCGTGACCACGCTGAAGGCTGGCGACCACGTCATTCCCCTCTACATCCCTGAGTGCGGCACGTGCAGCTACTGCACGTCGGGCAAGACCAACTTGTGCCAGTCCATTCGGTCCACCCAAGGCAAGGGCCTCATGCCGGACGGCGGCGTGCGGTTCAGCAAGAACGGCAAGCCCATCTATCACTACATGGGCACGTCCACCTTTGCCGAGTACACGGTCGTTCCCGAGATCTCGCTGGCGAAGATCAACCCCGCAGCGCCCCTGGAAAAGGTGTGCTTGCTCGGGTGCGGCATCACCACGGGCATCGGCGCCGTGCTCAACACTGCCAAGGTCGAAGCCGGCGCCACGGTCGCCATCTTCGGGCTGGGTGGCATTGGGCTCGCTGCCGTCCAGGGCGCGGTGATGGCGGGTGCGGGACGCATCATCGCCATCGACATCAACCCGGCCAAGTTTGTGCTGGCCCGCCAGCTTGGCGCCACCGACTTCGTGAACCCCCGCGACACGCCCGACACACCGATCCAAGACGTCATCGTCGACATGACCGATGGCGGCGTGGACTACAGCTTTGAGTGTGTGGGCAACGTGCACTTGATGCGGGCCGCGCTTGAGTGCTGCCACAAGGGCTGGGGTGAGTCGGTCATCATCGGCGTCGCCGGCGCGGGCGAAGAGATCTGCACGCGCCCCTTCCAGCTCGTCACCGGCCGGGTCTGGCGAGGCAGTGCATTTGGTGGGGTCAAGGGCCGCACCGAGCTGCCCGGCATCGTCGAGCGGGCCCTCAAGGGTGAGATCCCGCTGGATCCCTACATCACCCACACGATGGGCCTCAAGGACATCAACCACGCCTTCCACCTGATGCACGAAGGCAAGTCCATCCGCTCGGTCATCAAGTTCTGATGCAGTCCCCAACAACACAACTGGTCGAGTCCCACCAGTGCTTCGGCGGCGAGCAGCGCGTGTTTACCCATGAGTCCGCCGTTCTTGGCTGCACCATGCGGGTCGCCGTCTTCTTGCCCCCGGGTCACGAGGGCCGCAAGCTGCCCGTGCTGGTGTTTCTGTCCGGGCTGACGTGCTCCGAACAAAACGTCATCACGAAGGCGGGGGCCCAGCGCGCATGTGCCGAACACGGCGTCATTCTCATCTGTCCCGACACGTCTCCCCGCGGGGCGGACGTGGCCGATGATGATGCGTGGGACCTGGGCCAAGGGGCCGGCTTCTACCTGAGCGCAACTCAAGAGCCCTGGGCGCCCCACTTTGCGATGGACCGGTACGTGCTCGACGAGCTGCCCGCTCTGGCCAAGCTGTTCACCGACAACCCCGCCCAGAGCATCACGGGCCACTCGATGGGCGGCCACGGTGCGCTGGTGTTGGCGTTGCGGTCCCCCGGGACGTTCCGTAGTGTCAGCGCATTCTCACCGATCCTCAACCCGAGCATGGTGCCCTGGGGACGCAAGGCCTTCACGGCATACCTGGGCGACGATGAGTCCACATGGGCCGAGTGGGACGCCACCCGCCTGCTGCAACAAGCCCCCAAGGGCTTCACGGCGCTCATCGACCAGGGGGGCGCCGACGGCTTCCTCGCCAACCAGCTCGACGCCAGCGGCTTTCTCGCCGCAGCCTTGGACGGCGGCCACACCGTCACGTACCGGCTTCAAGGTGGCCACGACCACAGCTACTACTTTGTGGCCAGCTTCATCGATGACCACGTCGCCCACCACGCTGCTGCGCTGGAGCGGGGGTGAGGCTGCGGGGCCTTCGCCGTCTCCCGGGTCGCTCACCCCGTGGTGGCGTCCGGGGAGACCGCGTCCACATAGACTCGGGGCACCCTCGTGTTGATGTTGGTGAGCACCTCGTAGGCGATGGTGCCGGCCCAGTCCCCGAGCTCGTCCGGGTGGGGCCCTCCCTCGCCCAAGAGGATGACCTCGTCGCCGTTGTGGGCGGAGTCCTCACCGATGTCCACCATCAGCTGGTCCATGCAGATCCGGCCGACCACCGGGTAGCGCTTGCCGCCGATCTGGACTTGGGCCTTGCCGGACAAGGCCCGGAAGTACCCATCCCCATACCCAACGGGAATGGTCACCACACGCGTGTTCTCGGTGGGTGCCCAGGTGGACCCATAGCTGACGGGGTTTCCGGCTTTCACCACCTTGAAGTAGACCACTCGGCTCTGCCAACACAAGGCTGGGCGCACGGGGACGGTGCTCGTCCGACTCGCCAGCGGGCTCACCCCATACAGGAGAATGCCAGGACGCACCATGTCCAGGTGGCTCTCGGGAAGCTGCAGGATCCCACCAGAGTTGGCGATGTGTCGACACGGCATCGGCAGGTTGTGTTGGGGATAGAACGCCAACACTTCGCAGAAGCGCTCCAGCTGCAAGCGGGCGTGGGTAAGGTCGTCGGCATCGCTGTTGGCAAAGTGGCTGTAGATGCCGCCCACGTCGACATGGCGGCACTTTAGCGAGGCCTCCAGCAAGGCGGTCGCGCTGTACCAGTGGGTGCCGATGCGCTCCATGCCGGTGTCAATCTTGAGGTGCACCGACGCCCGGGCCCCCATCATGGCCGCGGCGTGCTCGATGGCGAGCAGCTTGTCGATGGATGACGCTGTAAATGTTAGGCCGTATTCAATAAACACGGGGATCTGGTGGCCGACGATGCCCCCCAACACCAGGATGGGGGTGTCGATGCCGGCCCGGCGCAGCAACAGCGCTTCTTCGAGGTAGGCCACCCCGAACATGTGGGCCCCCGCCGATGCCAGCCTGCGGGCGACCGGCACCAGCCCGTGCCCGTACGCATTGGACTTGAGGATGGGCATCACCCGCACACCTTGGCCCACTGCCCGCTGGATGCTGGCGAGGTTGTCGCTCAGCGTGGCCAGCGAGACCCGCAGGTGGGTGGGGCGCAGCACATCGGTCGTGGAGACCGTCGGGCGGTTCAAGCGGTAGGGCATGCGTCCGCCTGGGCAACCCGCACGAGCAGCTCATCCACGGCGCCGTTGAGGTTGGGGTCGTCCGTCAGGCCACGCGCTTGGCCCAGCACTGCGCGGGCCGCATCCAGCTCGCTCCCCCGCACCAGCAGGGCCGCGAGATCAAGCCCCACCACCGTGCGGAGGCCGGCTGGCAGCGGATCGACGGTGGCCCAGGCATCGCGAAGATCGCGCAGTGCAAGCGCTTCAGAGCGACTCGCGACCAGCATTGTCGCCCGCAGCCGCAGCGCCCGCACCCGCGCCTCGGCGTCTTTGGCCCCGCTCACTGCACGGTCCACCCGGGCCTCGACGGCTTGGGTTGCGAGGTCGAGCTCCGTAGACCGAGCAGGCTCGCCGAGGGTGGTCCACGCCGCAGACGCCGCCCGCATGCGTGCCACACCCGCTGCGACTTCCCCGACAAAGACCATCACTTGCCCCAGCCGGCCCTCGACCTCCGCGCGCTGGGCACTGGGGGGACCCTCGGCCACCCGTCCCCACGCGGCCAACAGTTGGTCCAGTGCCTCGGCGGGCTTGCCCGACTGCACGAGCTTCTCGGAGACGGCCAGCCGAGCGGCGACCTCGGGGCCAGCGATGCCCGCTTGTTCCGCAAGGTGGATCGCGGCTTCCCACGTGCGGGCGGCGCCGGTCAGGTCCCCCGCCTTCGCCCGGGCCCGCGCCAGCTTTAGCAGTCCGTCGACCGACTCTGCTACGTCCATTGTGGGCCTCCAAGCACCGCCGCCGACCTAACCCGCGCCCGCCGATGGGCTCAGTCTGGGTCCCGGGGAAGGGGCGCGGCCGACGGGGCGCCCACCGTGGACAGTGCCACCACGATGTCGTCCCCCGCGGCACCGCCAAAGGGCCGGCTCTGGATGTCCCGGCGCCGGTTCGCGCCAAAGGAATAGAGCACCAGCACACCACTGTCACGCGCCCAGAGCACCCAGTAGGGATTGTTCCAGGGGTCCAGCAGGTAGGCTCGGCGAGACGGCCCTGCGGCAGCCTCCTCACCCCGACCCGGAAGCTTGAGATAGCCCGACACCGCCGCCGAGTGCATGCGCTTGTGGACCCGGCCGCGCTTGGCGAGGAGGTCCACGTCCAGGGTGGTCCCCGCGACCAGCTCTGCACGCAGGGCATCGAGCTCGGCCTGGGCTTCCGACGTGCGCAGGTCATCGCTGCCAAACCACACCGCGTCCAGCACCGGCGGCGTCAGCACCCCCAGCACCAGCGGCATGCCGAAGGCCAAGTTCACGTGGCGGGGCGACCAAACCAGCCGCATGACCCCGTCCACCAACAGCACCAGGCCCAGCCCCAGCTCGGCGGCTTCCCCCGCGAGGTGCACCGGGTAGACCAGCTCGACGCTCGCGATCCAGCCAAAGTAGGGCAGCAACGCGATGGCCGGCGCCGGCAGCTCAGTCCCACCTCGCCGCCGCCAGGCCAGTGCGACACCAGGCCCCAGCACGCCGAAGCCCACACAAAACAGCGCCACGAGGAAGCGGCTGTCCAGCTTGAAGCCGCCGACACTGTGGTTCTGCAGCACATTGTGAAGGTTGGCTTCCTGTTGGAAGTTCTGTTCGAGGAAGATCTCCGGCGGTTGAAAGGCCAGCACCCGCTGGCCCCAGCTCAGCTCTTCGCCGGCCACAAAGACACAGAACAGACCGAGCAAGATCGCAGCGAGCCGCGGGAGCCCGGCGGACCGCTTGGCGTGGACCGCCCAGAGCACCGACGCACCGCCAAATGCATAGGCAGTGCCCCACTCCGCCCAGCCATCTTCTCGCATCCAGCGGCCCCAGACCGCCTCATCCTGGGCCCCGAGGATCAGCACCAACAGCACAGCATCGAGCGCAAAAAGACCGGAGTGGACCGGTCCCGTCCCCGCTCGATGGGCGTGCACACGCACGGCCAGCCAGACACCAGCGGCGACAACGGCCAGAGCAGTCGCAACAACACTCATGCACCGCTCCTGCGCTTGAGCCGACGGACCTGGGCGAGCGGTCTCACACCCCAGCCCCAAATAACGCGCGGCAATGTCCACTCTGTCCCCCATTTTCCCTCCCCTGCCGGTACGGTGGGGGGGCGGCGCGGCGTGGGACCACCAAGCAGGGGGTCCTGCATGACCTTGAGGAGACCCTATCCATGCCAGATCGTACCCAGACAACCCGTGCAGCCATCATTGTGGGCATTCTGATGATCGGGATGCCCGCGCTCGCCAAGAAGGCACGAAGCCACTCAGATCGCGGGACCAGCAGCCATGGTGCGGACCACGCCCGGTGCTCTTGGTGGGACCACGCGTTCGACGAAGACGACGACTCGGACCGGGACAGCGACAGCAGCTCGGACAGTGACCGGGACTCGGACAGTGACCGGGACTCGGACAGTGACAGCGACCGGGACTCGGACAGTGACAGCGACCGGGACTCGGACAGCGACAGCGACAGCGACAGCGACAGCGACAGCGACAGCGACAGCGACAGCGACAGCGACAGCGACAGCGACAGCGACAGCGACAGCGACAGCGACGAGGGAGGCTGTGACGGCGGTGACGGTGGTGACGGCGGCGGCACCGACACCGGCATGCCCCCAATGGACACAGGCGGCGCCCCCTGCGTGCCCGGCTTGGAGTGCTGAGCGCGACGGCCGGGGACCTGCACCGTGGCAGGCTCCGGGCCCACACGCCCCGTCCGACCACGCCCGGACTCAGCCCGTGGTCAAGAAGCTGAGTGGCTGGGCATAGATGCGTGTCTCCCCGAGCTGGCCCTCCAGCCAGGTCGGGTCGTCGTCGCCGTCCGTCGGCGAGCTGTAGTTCCAGATCTCGTACGTGCTGCCGGTCTCAAGGATCGACGGAAAGCAGGTGTCGCCCTTGCTCGGCAGGTCGAGCACATGGGTCACCGTGCGCGTCGCCGGGTTGACCTCCCACAAGCTGCAGCGCTTCGGTGCGTTCCAGTACGCGGTCTGGTAGGCCAGGGTCTGGGCGGTGTGGTCCAGATCGCGCTGTTCAAGGTCATAGTGACCATCTTCAGTCATGTTGCGCCGCCCCAGCAACCACACCTGACCACCGTGCTCAAACACCAGCGGTGAGTCGTACTTCTTCGGATCCGGCGTGCAGGTCCAGCGCCCCAGGTCGTCGGCCGGTGCCGTGCAGATCTTGCTCCCCCAGCCGTCCACGTCGTCGCCCGCTTCGTTGCGCATCACCGCCACAATGCTGCCGTCGCCAAGGAACACGAGGCTGGTCTCGGACGCGCCCCCGGTGTGGACCACCTCGTTGTCACCGGTCCAGGCCGTCCAAGTCTCGCCGTCGTCGGAGCCCAACCACACCACGTCGATGGCCGCGTTGCCGGCCGCCAGGCCACTGTCAAAGTCGTAGACCCCTTCTCCACCCCGGTAGCCCAGCATCATCGCGCGGCCGTCCACCACGCTGAGGCGCCACGGGATCAGGGTGTCGCCCGCAGCACCCACAGCTTCGGGAACGGTCCACTGGCCGTCATCTTGGCGAAGCACCACCATGGAGCCACCCGGTTCAAAGTCGGTTGGGTTGGTGCCCAACACAGCGAAGAACAACCGAAGCTGACCACCAAACGACAGAAAACGCGGCTCCCGCAGGTCCGTGCCCATCGCCAGCGTCAGCTCGTGTTGCCAGGTCTGGCGGCCATCATCGGACCGCAGCACATGCATCACCGTGTCTGCACTCGCAAAGTGGTTCGGCGCCGTGCGAAACGCAAAGTAGTCGGCGCCGTCATGCGTGATGATGTCCAGATTGTTGGCCGACGGCTGCACCACCACCTCGGGCGGCAGCCCGTCGCCCGGCACAACTTGCCGTTGGTCACCCAAGACCGGGACGAGCGGCCCCTGCGCAGTGGACTTTTCCACGGCCCGGCCACACGCCGCCACGCCGAGCATGCCACCCACCCAGATGAACCGTCTCATCGCCAACCTCCTCGGGTGGGCCAACGATACCGCCGCCCAGACGGGCTGTCGAGGCGGGCCGCCGGGCGCCCACAGACCTTGCCGGTGCCGCCCACGGGGCTACGACCGGCGCCCAGGGGAAACGGACCATGCTCATCTTTGTTGTCGCCAGTCTCTGCGCCCACGCGCAGTCCCCAACCCAAGCCTCCACGACGGCCACCGAACCGGCGACTGCGGCAGTGGCTCCAGTGGCGCCCCGACTCGACGGCACCTGGCGGGTGGACATGCGCCTCGTCAACGAGGTCAAGGTGCCCATCATGGGCACCACACGGCTGTTCTCGATCCAGACCATGCTCGCGACCGTGACGACCCAGCCCGACGGCACCGTGATGCAGCGGCATGTGGCCTGCAGCATCGCGACAGAAGGCGAGCAGAAGATCGTGACCACCATCTTTCCCGACAGCTTCGTCGCGGCGCTGCCCAAGAAGTCCTACCCCCTCAAGATCACCGCGGACGGCGCGGGCGGCTGGTCCTACTTCGCCGACCTCAAGCCCCAGTACCTGGGCTACGACCCTGCGTTGTCGCCGAACGGCCCGCCCCACGAAGATGACCACCCGGCCCTGGTCGACAGCGACCATGACGGAAAGCCCGGTGTGACGGCCATTGCCAAGGCGCCGGTGTTCGGCTCGGTCGAGCTCTACCTCGCCCAGAACGCCCACACCCACCTGCGCGGCACGGTGCGCAACAACGACCTCGTCGAAGGCAATGCGCCCATGGTGGCCCTGGACCAGTGGATGGTGGGGTCCACCAACCGGCTGTTTCACCGCAACCCTGAGGTCACCCATCGCCCGAAGCTCAGCACCTTCACGATGCAGCGGCGCCCGGCAGGCACCACCTGCAAAGACCTGAAGGCCGAGGGCTGAGCTCCCGCCGACCGTCAACGCAAGTAGTACTCCATGACGTTGACGCCTTCGTAGCCGTAGCTGGTCACCGCCGCGCCGGAGCTGCACACGTCGGCGTCCACATTGCCGTACTCATCGGGTGTGCCGTCAATGTAGCTGGCCATCGGGTGGGCCTCATCGGTCCAGTAGGTCCCGTCAAACGTGGGACAGGTGGTGCAACAGTTGGTGTAGAACCAAGGTGTCGCATCGTAGTTGTTGACACACGCCGAAGACGGACCCGAGTCTGCAGTGGACAGGGTCGTGGTGTTCGCAAAGGTCACCGGCGCCGTGATAGCCGACAATGACGTGGTACTGGACGTGATGGTGTAGGCCCCGCCGGTGCCGATGTAGACGAGCTCGGCGCAGTCCGCGCCCGTGGTGCCGTCCCGGGGCACATGCAGCAACATGTGTTCCTGATCGAGGTTCAGGTCCGACCAGTACCGACCCGCGAGTCGAAACGCTAGCCCACTCGTGGGATCACCCAGGGTGCTGCCGTACCAGGTGGCATATCCCGTGTCGAGCCGACTCGAGTCGCTCCAGTCCCAGACCGTTCGCTGCACCAAGGTCCAGCCGCCGCCGTCGGTGGTCATGTCGCACCAGGTCTCGACCTCAGACAGACCCCCTGGGCCGTCCGGGTCGATGGTGTAGAGCCCGTCGCCGACGCTCATGCCGTCGTCCAGGTACGCCTGACAGGTCATGCAGGTGTCTGGATTCACCCCGTCGCAGTCCATGTCCGCGCCTGCGGAGCACGCCTCAAAGGCGCCCGGGTAGGTCGCGGCGTCGCTGTCATCGCAGTCGCTGTCGTCGACAATGTAGCCCCCGCCCGGTGAGCACCGCGCGTCGGTGGTGGCCCCGTCGCCATAGCCATCGCCGTCGGCATCCCGGTGGTGCACGGTCGCCGTCGACAGGTCCAACCCCGCATCGGCATCGTCGGCACTGCCGTCACAGTCGTCATCCACACCGTTGCAGACCTCCGTGGCCGCGGGGCTGATGGCGCTGTTCCCGTCATCACAGTCCGAGCTGTTGGACACTGCACCCGAGGGGGCATCGCACGCTTCGCTCGCACTCACCACATTGCCGTATCCATCGCCATCTGCGTCGGTGTACCAGGTCGAGCCAGTGGTCGTGTCCACGCTGGTGTCGGCGTCATCCGTCAGTCCGTCGCAGTCGTCGTCGATGCCATTGCAGACCTCACTCGCCGCTGGGTTCACCGCAAACGCCAGGTCATCGCAGTCGGCGCTGTCCGAGACATGGCCGGCCGGCGCCACACAAGTGGTCCGAGATGCCGCGGCATCACCGTAGCCATCGCCATCATCGTCCTCATACCAAGACGATGCCGAGCTGAGATCCAGGCTCGGGTCACTGTCGTCGCTGGCCCCATCACAGTCGTCGTCCACCGTGTTGCAGACCTCGGTCGCGCCCGGGTTGATGTCGGGGTTTCCGTCGTCGCAGTCGGTGTTGTCCGCGGACGTGTCCGGCGGCTGGGCACAGCTCACCGTGCTCGACGCGGGGTCGCCATAGCCGTCCCCATCGGTGTCGCCGTACCAGGTCTGGGCATCGCCCGCGTCCTCCTCATCCACCACCCCATCGCAATTGTCGTCCACCCCGTTGCAGAGCTCGGTGGCATCGGGACTCACCGCCGCAGCGTCGTCATCGCAGTCGCCGGGGAACACGGCGTAGCCATCGGGCTGGGTGCACGCTTCAGTGGGGAGCCCCGCGTCGCCATAGCCGTCCCCATCGGCGTCCCGGTAGAACGTGGTGGTGACCCCTTCATCGACGTCGCCATCGCAGTTGTCGTCCAGCTCGTTGCAGATCTCCACACCGTCCGGGTTGACCGCCGGGTCCATGTCGTCGCAGTCCAGATCGTTGGGGGACAGCCCGCTGCCCAGCTCACACGCGTCCACGGGCGCATCGCCGTAGCCATCGCCGTCTGCGTCGGTGAAGAAGACCGTGGTCACGCCTTCATCGACCACCCCGTCGCAGTTGTCGTCGTCGCCATCACAGACCTCTGACGCACCGGGAAAGACGTCCCCGTCGTCATCATCGCAGTCGCCGCCCACGCCCACTTCGCCCGCATCCGGCGCACAAGCGAACACTTCGGTCGTGTCGTCGCCAAAGCCATCCGCATCGCGGTCAGCGTAGAAGGCCGTCGTGACCCCTTCATCGACCTGACCGTCGCAATTGTTGTCGATGCCATCGCACACTTCGACGGCGTCAGGGCCCACTGCGGCGTCACCATCGTCGCAGTCCGATCCTGCTGGAACGCCGTCCCCATCAGCATCCTCAGCGTCCCCATCCCCAAGCCCGCCGAGGTCGCTGTCCGGCTTCTCCGGCGTCGTGCGACAAGCGGCCAGGAACAACAGAGCAGACGCAACAAAGAGTGGGGCAGCGCGCATGGGGCCTTGGGGGGCGAGGGGAAGGTCAAGTCTGCCACCAGATCGCCCACTTGCCCAACCCCAAGTTGCCGCGACAAAAGCCGGCGCCGCCGGTCGGGTGTCGGTTACGAACCGCACCACCCTCAGCGCAAAGGGGCAGGCATGGACACCATCGTCATGATCATGGCGGGCGGCAAGGGCTCTCGGCTCGGCCCACTGACCACCCACCGGGCCAAGCCCGCTGTGCCGTTTGGTGGTCGGTACCGCATCATCGACTTCGTGCTGAGCAACTTCCTGAACAGCGGCTACCGGCGCATCTACCTGCTGACGCAGTACATGGCGTCCAGCCTGATCAAGCACCTCAACCGCAACTGGCACCTGAGCGGCATCAGCGAGTTCATCGAGATCGTGCCGGCCCAGATGCGCTCGGGCAACCACTGGTACCGGGGCACGGCGGACTCGGTGTTCCAGAACCTCAACTTGGTGCGGGACAGCCGCGCGGCCAACGTCGCGGTGTTCGGCGGGGACCACATCTACAAGATGCAGGTCGCCCAGATGGACAAGCGTCACGTCGAGACGGGCGCCGATCTGACGATTGCAGCGTACCCGGTCCCCAAGGCCGAAGCGCACCAGTTCGGCGTGATCCAAGTCGACGAGAGTGGCCGCATCATCGGCTTTCAGGAAAAGCCCAAGAACCCGGCGACCATCCCGGGCCAGCCGGACATGTGCTTGGTCAGCATGGGCAACTACTTCTTCAAGACCGAAGTGCTCCAGCGCGCCCTCCTCGACGATGCCCAGGACCTCGAGAGCGCCCATGACTTTGGCAAGAACATCATCCCGAGGTTGTTGGCCACCGGCCACCACCTGACCACCTACGACTTTGGCACCAACCGCATTCCCGGCGAACCGGACGGCGCGTGGCCCTACTGGCGGGACGTGGGCACCATCGACTCGTACTTCACGGCCAACATGGAGCTCCGCAGCCCCCTTCCGGCGCTCAACATCTACAACCGCACCTGGCGAATCCGTACGGCCCAACGGGACTATCCGCCGGCGCGCTTCGTGCGGCACGCCGGACGCCCCTCCAGCGATGTGGTGGATGCCTTGGTGTGTGAGGGCAGCATCGTCCAGAGTGCTGTGTTGGATCAGGTTGTGTTGGGCTACGACTGCTTCGTCCACGCGGGTGCATCCATCCGGGACAGTGTGTTGCTCTCGGGCAGCGACATCGGCGAAGATGCCGTGCTCAAGCGTGTCTTGATGGACAAGAACTGCTCGGTAGAGCCGGGCGCCCGCATCGGTGTGGACTTCGATGAAGACCGCCGACGCTTCCCCTTTGTGACCGAGTCCGGCATCGTTGTGTTGCCCAAGGGCACCCGTGTGCCGGCCGAGGGGCCCATTGAGTTTGCCTACGACGTGGCCGACATGTTGTGCGCCGACCCGGCGACGGCCACCGAGATGGAAGCCACACGAGGGGGCTGGGTGGCGACCGACCGCGACCGCCACAGCTACGACTCGGCGGGCCCGCGGTACCGGCCGCTGATCACCCCGAAGTAGCCGTCCTTGCACCGGGCGCCTTGAGCATCGGCACCCGGCGGGCCCACTCGTCGGGATGCCAGAGGCAAACATAGAAGCTGGTGGTGATGAGCGAGAATGGCCCCAGCTCCATCGTCACGAACAACACGCTGTGCATCACCAGCCCGACCAGCGCATAGAGCCAGCGCACGTCGAGGCGGTTGAAGGCGCTGCGCAGCCGGCCGCCCCGGTCCCGCGTGGACCGAAACCACAGGGCCAGCAGCACCACCGGAAAGCTCACTTCCCACACCCAGCTCACGGCCGTGCCGAGCTGGGTCAGGGGATAGAAGCGGGCAGCGAGAACGGCCATGGTGTCGACATTGAAGCGGGCCCAGCTCGGGGTCTGGAGCGCGTAGTAGACCGCGGAGTAGTCGCCCCAGGGAAACCAGCTCGACCCCAGCTTCTGGATGCCGGTGATGCCGTAGGTCACGCACAGCTGGAACACCGCTGCGTAGCGGGTCCACGCGGCAACGGGCAGGGCCGAGCGCCAGGCGCCGGTGCGGATGCGGCAGTCGAGGGAGAGCGTGGCACCCGACGGTGCGAGCACGAGCAACCACAGCGCGTTGGTGATGAGGCGGTCGTGGCCTCCCCCGGCGGCAGGATGCAGTGAGAACAGCGCCACACAGCACTGTCCTGCCACGAGCGCCGCCACCCGGGTGCCCAGGCCCACACCCAGTGCGACGGCGGCCACGAGGGTGGTGCCGACGAGACCCCAGGTGGCCGTCGGGGTGGCCCCGCCGAGTGCCTGAATGAGCCAGTGGTGGGTGACCAGGGGCTTGATGCCGCCGAAGTCGCGGGACACCCAGATGGGCGTGACCGCATCGGCGAAGATCATCGTCAGCAGCTCATAGATGAGCACCATCGCGACACACATGCGCCAGAGAGCCAGCGCCGTGGCGGGTTCTTTGTGGGCGATGCGGCCTGCCCAGGTCGTCCAGGCGCCCCTACGAGATGAATCTGATTCAGCGCGTATGCAGGGCTGCGCTTGCCGCTGCCCGTCAGCAAATGGATGCAAGGGATTGAAGGGTACTTCCCGAAAATCCCGTATCACTCCGGGCTCCCACAGGGTGACAGCGGCCGGGTGGTGGTCCAGAATGCGGCACGGCGGGCCACACCTCCAGCACGCAAGGTCGCCGCCGGCGGAGAGAGCTGGAGGCCCTGGAGCTGGGTGCGCAGCGCTGTGGCATCGGGAAAGTCGATGGCCGCTTGGCAAGCCAGCCAGTCCGCCCAGTCGTCGAAGCCTCTGCGACCGACCCCGCTTGTGGGCCGGTTGAGTGCCGCCCGGAACCGCTCAGAGTCCAGCTGGTGGCTGCGCCAGCGCAGGTCGGGATCCCGCGCCAGATACACCGGCTGCCAGACCCCGCCGGTCTGCACCTCCACCGAAAGCAGTGCGGGCCGGCGCTTGAGAAACGCAAACATGCCCCAGCTCTGGTGGGCGCCGGTGAACGCCGCGTAGCGCTGGAATGGGGACAGCACCGTGCCCCGCACTTGTCGAATGCCGGTGGACACCCCAAAGACAAGGTCCGTCGCCCGGTCCTGGTCCACCGCCCACCCCACGCCGTTGGCCATCTGGCGCCAGTCGCCGATGATCTCCTGCATCACCGGTCCATCGAGGGAGCTGCGGTCGCTGCCCCCGGGGGGACGGGGGATCGACAGCAACAGCACGGCGCCGAGGTGCAGCAGCACCAACACAGCGCGGACGTGGTCCCGGGGGCGAAGGGGGGCGGTCATGGGGGCTCCGCCGCCGCCCTGGAGGGACCGCCGGCACCGCCCCATCATAAGGGGTCTTCAGCGGGACCTCGGAGCGAGGATCAGCGCGGGAGCTCGACCAGCATCTGGGTGCCCCGGCGGTCCACCACAAAGACGGGTGCCCCCTCGGCGGACAGCGCCTTGGCGAGGTCCCGGGATGAGCCTACGGTGCGCCCATTGCACTCGATGATGCGGTCGCCCGCGCGCAGCCCCGCTTCGGCTGGGCTGCCCGACGCCACGCTGGTGATGACGACGCCCGACTTGCCCGCGTACCCGCGCAGCTCGCTGGCCGGGCGCACCCGAATGCCCAGGTTCGCGACGGACTCGGCATTCACCGGCCCTTCGGACTCCGGCTTGGTCCACTTGCCGTTGGCAAGGTCCTGCTCTTCGGGACGCTCGCCCAGCGTGACCGACACCTTTTTGCGCTTGCCGTCCCGGAACAGCTCCAGCTTCACCGCGTCGCCGGGGCGCTTGTCCCCCACGGCCCGGATGAAGGCTTCAGAGTTGGCCACGGCCGCACCGTCGAGGGCCACCACCACGTCACCCGCTTTGAGGCCAGCCTTCGCCGCCGGAGTCTCTTGGTAGACCGCGCCCAGCACCACCCCGGAGCCATCTGCCATCGACAACGACCGGGCAAGCTCGCCGTCGAGGTTGCGCAGGCCCACGCCGATCCAGCCGCGGGCCACCCGGCCCTGGGTCTTGAGGTCCTCGATGATGGGCTTGACCATGTCGATGGGCACCGAGAAGCCGATGCCCTGGGCGCGGGGGTTGATGGCGGTGTTGATGCCGACCACCTCGCCGCGCAGGTTGAACAGCGGGCCCCCGGAATTGCCCGGGTTGATGCTCGCGTCGGTCTGGAGGAAGTCATCGTAGGGCCCGGCGCCAATGACTCGCCCCTTGGCGCTGATGATGCCGCTGGTCACCGAGTGGTCCAGCCCGAAGGGGTTGCCGATGGCCACCACCCGGTCGCCCACCCGCGCGGCACCCGAGTCGCCCAGTGCCACCGTGGGAAAGTCCTGGGCGTCGTCAATCTTGACCAGCGCCACGTCGGTGCGGGGGTCGGTGCCCACCACCGTCGCCTTGAACTCCCGCTCGTCGGCGAGGGTGACCACCACTTCGTCGGCATCGGCCACGACATGGTTGTTGGTCAGGATGTAGCCATCCGCCGAGATGAGGAAGCCGGAGCCTTCCCCCTGCTGCATGCGCTTGAGCTGGTCGGGATCGATGTCGAGGAAAGGCCGCAGGGCCCGGGGCACCATGCTGTTGATGTCGATGTCTTGGGAGACCTTCAGGTGCACCACCGCCGGGCCCAGGCGGTCGACCAAGGGAGCAAGACTCACCGAAGGGTCGTAGTCGAGCACCATCTGGGTGCCGTCGAGCGCAGTGCGGTCCCCGCGAAGGGAAGGCGCGGCGTCGGCAGCGGAGCCCAGCAGATCGGGGGCCACGTGGGTGCCGGCGACGCCGAGCGCCATGCCAGCCACCAGCAGGGAGACAGTCCAGTTTGCGCGGGGGCGCGACATCGGGGTTCCTCACAGTGTGTTGGAAGATCGACGACCGGTCATCCCACCGGTCATCGGTCGGAGAACAAGCGCGGGCCAGGGAAGAGGAGCGATGGCAGCGCAGGCCACTGAAGACCACCAGCGAGGGGCCACCACCCCTCCCACCTTAGAGACCTACGCGCCATCGTCGACCGGACAAGCCCCCCGGCGGACCGCCCCATTCCCCGGCGGCCATCGCCTGTCCGAAGGGTGCGGAGCGCCCGAGAGCACTGGGTCAGAGCGTGCCCTTGAGGCGCTCGAGCTCAACGATGGCCAGCAGGTAGTCCGCCCGCGCCTTCTCCAGGTTGACCCGCGCGTCATCGGCATTCTTGATGGCTTCGAGCACGTCCTTTTGCACGGTGCGGCCCGCTTCAGACAGGCTGCGCTCCGCCGCCAGGGTCTCTTCGGCAAGCTCGAGGTTGGCTTGCTGGAGCACCACCTGGGCCTGGGCCCGCTCCACCGCCCCCACCGCCAAGCGCGCTTGCTGGGTGAGCTGGAGCCGCTTGGCTTCCATCGTGCGCTCCTGCATGGTCACGGCCGCCATGCGCTGGTCATGCACACCCCGGTCCACCCGGTTGCCGAGGGGCACATCCGCCGCAATGCCGAGCGACCACGTGCGCGCTTGCCCATCAAAGATGGACGCCGCCGCGGGCACCGAGCCGAAGCCTGCCGGGTCGTTCCGGTCCCGGGTCTCGAGCCCGGTCAAGCCGTAGCTGCCGTTGACGTTGAGGTCCGGCAGCAGCTGGTGCTTCGCGTCCCGAGCATCAAACTGGGCATCGGTCACGTCCAGCGCGAGCTTCTGCAGCTCGGGGTTGTTCTCCAAAACCGCCGCGACCACCCGGTCCATCTCGATGCCCGCTTGGCTGACCGGAGCGGGCTCGGTGGTGAGATCGTAGGCGAGGCCCGGGGGCTCACCCAGATAGGTCGCCAGCAGGTCATTGGCGCCCTCGGCCATCGAACGCGCATCGATCAACAAGCTCTCGGCTTGAACCACCGTCGCGGCGACCCGCACACCTTCCACGGGGGCCAACAGCCCCTGGGTCACCTTGGCGCCCACGATGCGGCTTTCTTCTTTGGCCACTTCGAGGGACTTCTCGGCGATCTCCATCCGCCGGCGCTGGTACCAAAGATCCCAGTAGGCCGTCGCAGTGGCTGCCAAGATCTCGTTGCGTTGCCGCACCAGCTCGGCATCGGCGCGGGTCTGGGCACGCTGGGCACGGCGCACGGCCGACAGGTTGTAGGACATCCGGAAGCCCTGGAGCACCGACTGGCTCAAGGACGCGCTCAGCATCGACCGGTACTGAAACTCTTCGTTGAGGATCTCTTGCTGGCGCAGCGCATCCAGACGGGCGGCGTCGCCCTCATAGGAGGTGTTCTGGCGCCGGTTTTCCCAGGTCAGCCCGACCGTGGTGCCGGTGGGCAAGAAGCTCGACACGCCCACTGAGGCCTGAGCCAGCTTGAAGTTCTGGTCCAGCCCCGTGAAGAACGAGTTCTGGCTGACATCGGTGGTGTAATTCAACGAGCCGTTGAAATTGGGGTCAAACACACCCTGGGCGGCCAGCAGCGCACCCTCTGCCTGGCGCATCGCGGCCTCGGACACCCGAAGCTGGGGGTTGAGCTCAAGCGCTTGGCCGAGGGCTTGGTCGTAAGCCAGCGGCGTTCCAGCGAAGGCCGCTGCACACATCCACAAGATCATCATTTTGCAGCTCCGGAGGGGGCGCCAGAAGCACCGGGCTTCCGCACCCAAGCGGCCCAGCGACTGCCGCTGGCACCCATGTCGTCGAGCACGCTGTAGAGGTAAGGCACGAGGTACAGCGTGAGCACCGTGCCGGCCAGCAGGCCACCGGAGACCACCCGCCCGAGGGGAGCATACGGGATGCCCACGAACGTGGACGTGCCGAGCGCCATGGGCAATAGCCCGAAAATGGTCGTCAGTGCAGTCATCAAGATGGGGCGCAGGCGCTTGGTCCCGGCCTCCACCAGCGCGACGGTGCGCGCTTCGCCGTCCTGGCGCAACCGGGTGACGAGGTCGATGAGCACGATGCCATTGTTGACCACAACACCGACGAGAATGACCAACCCCACGCCACCCATGGCGCCCATGGCCGTGCCCGTCAGGTACAGCGTCCAGTACACCCCCACCATCGCCATGGGGATGCTGGTGAGGATGGACAACGGCAAGGTCCAGCTCTCAAAGAGCACACCCATGATCAAGTAGACGAAGACCACCGACAGCACCAAAGCGAGGTTGCGCGCTTGGTCGTCTTCTTCGCGGTCTCGGACCTCTCCACCGAAGGACCACGAGTAGCCCCGGGGCATGTCGACCGAGGCGATGACCCCGCCCACCATCGCCATGACCTCGTCTTTGTCGGCGCCTGGCCCCAGCTCGATGGTCATCGGGAAGCTGGTCATGCGGTCGCTGCGGCGAATGGTGCCGAAGCCCGGTGCGACTTCTGGTGTGACCACGGCGCGGAGGGGCACACTGCGCTGGGCCGTGTTGCTCCAGAGCGGGAAGTCCAGCAGGCGGTCCACGTCCTCGCGGTCTTCGAGCTGGAACCGGGCCACCACATCGACCTCTTTGCCGTCGTCATGGTACTTTGGCAGCGAGGTGCCCCGCAGTGCGAAGCCCACGGTCTGGCCCACAGTGCGCGCGTCCAGGCCATAGCGAGCGAGTGCCGCGCGGTCGGCTTGCAGACGAATCTCGCGACCGGCCTCGCCCTCCAGATCGGACCGCACCGCGATGATGCCGGGCAGGCCCTCCAGCGTGGACTCGAGCTGGTCCCCGAGCCGCTCTAGCGTGGGGGTGTCTTCGCCGCGCAGCATGAACGACAGCTCGTTGCGGCTGTTGTCGCCGGAGCCGCCCCAGCCGATCTTGAGCGCCACACCGGCCATCACGGGCAAGTTCTCGCGGGCGTCTTCGAGCACCTTATCCGGCGCAATGGCGGTCTCGGAGCGCTTCTCCGGTTCGTTGAGGTAGACGTACAAGCGCCCGTGCTCCGACGATGACCCGAGCTCGGCCCGATGGGTGCGAACGCCCCAGCGGTCGCGGTTCTCGTCCACCCAGCCCTCGATGCTCTCGACCGCATCCAGGCGCTCATAGTAGCCCCAGTCGCCGGGAACCTGGATGCGCACGACAAAGTCGTCGATGTCCTCGTCGCCGGTCTCTTCGCCACCGACCGCCTGGAACGGCAGCACGATGGTGAGGACGGTGACGATGAGAATGCCCACCAGTGCGTCAGTTCGGTGGTTCAGAATCCAGCTCAGGCTGGACCGGTAGCGGGCCGTCAGCCACTGAATCCACCGGGGCTCCGGGGGCAGTCCCCCCGCGTTCCGCAGCAGGGTGGTGCTCAGCGGGGTGAAGACCAGCGCCACGAACAGCGATGCTGCGAGCGCCCACACCACCGGCATGCCAAGCTGCCCCATGAAGAAGGAGAAGTTCGCGTTCTCGCTCATCAGGATGACCGGCAGAAACACCACCATGGTGGTCAGCGTCGACAGCGTGATGGCCAGGTTCACGTCGGATGCGCCCTCAATGGCGGCGTTCTCGGGGGACTCCCCCTCCTGGCGGCGGGCGTAGATCGACTCCACCACCACGATGGCGTTGTCGACCACCATACCCACCGCGAGCATCAGCCCCATCAGCGTGAGCAGGTTGAGCGAGAAGCCCGTGAAGTACAGCGCGGTCACCGTCAGCAACAGCGTGAACGGGATGCACAGGGCGATGAGCAGGGTCAGCCGCCACTCGCGCAGGAACATGAACAGCACGATGACCGCACACAAGCCCCCGGTGGCCGCGGTGCTGAGCAGATCATCGACGCTGTCTCCGATGATCTCGCCTTGGCTAAAGAACGTGACAAAGGTCACGCCCTCCCCTCGGGGATCGGCCGCGATCTCCTTGAACGCCGCCTCCACCGCGTCGGTCACCTCCACCGTGTTGGCGTCGGACTCCTTCTGGATCGACAGCGCGGCGCCCTCTTGGCCGTCGATGTGGTTGATGCTGGCGGAGGGGTCCAGCCGATACTCGATGTCGGCGATGTCCCGCAGCACCACCCCGTCCTTCACCGGCCAAGCCGCGAGGTCCTCCACCGAGTCCCAGCGGGCGAGGCTGCGCACGTAGCGGACCTTTCCATCCTGGACGACCTTGCCGCTGGCCATCTGGAAGTTGTCGGAGCTCAGACCCGCGATGACCTCACCCAGGCTGACGCCATGGGTCATCAGCGAGTCCAGCTTGAAGTCGATGAAGACCGCGCGTGGGGTCACACCCCAGACGTCCACTTCACCGACGCCGGGCACGCGCTCGAGCCGTTTCTCGATGAATTCGGTCACCAGCCGGTGCTCGTCCTCCACGGTGTCGGGAATGGCGATGCCGGCCCACATCACGGGCTCGCTCGCCGGATCAAACTTCCACACCCAGTAGCGCTGGACGTCGTCGGGAAGCTCCGCCATCGCCCGCTCCATGCGGTCCACGACGGCGTTGTAGGCCACCCCCATCGAGATGCTGCGGTGAAACTCGAGCTGGACACTGGCGTTGCCGGAGCGGGCGTTGGTCCGCATGCCCTTGATGCCCGGCGCGGTGCTGAGCTGCTCTTCGAGCGGGAGCACAAGCTGTTGTTCGTTCTCGCGGGGCGATGACCCATCGTAGGGAACCCAGACCCACAGCTTGTTCAGCGAGAAGCTGGACGGCATCATCTCGAGCGGGATGCGGGTCCATGCCAGCATGCCAAGCACCACCAGCGCCAGAAAGCCCATCGCCACCGTGACCGGGCGGGTGACCGAGAGGGTCGGCAGCCAGCGGTTCATGGAGAGGCCTCCACCGGTGTTGTCGGCTTGCGCTCAAAGATGCGGGTGAGCACGAGGTAGACCACCGGAATGACCGCCAGCGTCAGCAATGTCGAGCTGGTGAGCCCCGCGATGATGGTGAGCGCGAGAGGCTGTTGCACCTCGGCCCCTTCACCGACGCCACAGGCCAAGGGCATCAGCCCGAGCACGGTCGTGAGTGTGGTGATGAGGATGGGCCGCAGCCGCAGCTTGGCGCCGTCCGCGATGGCCACACGGCGCGACTTTCCGAGGGCGCGCTCTCGGTTGACCGTGTCCACCAGCACGATTGCATTGTTGACGACAACGCCCGCCAGCACAATGGATCCAATGAGGACGACCACGCTCACGGGGGTGGACGTGACCGCCAGCGCGACCACCACACCCACAACCGCCAGCGGCACGCTGAACAGGATGACGAAGGGGTGCAGCACACTCTCAAACGTGCTGGCCATGATGACGTAGACCAAGAAGACCGCGAGCACGAGGGCCATCTGGAGGGAGCCAATCGACCGGCCCATCTCCCGGGCTTGGCCCGCAATCTCCCACTGCACGCCGGACAGATCCGCCCGCTCCAGCGCATCGGCCACAGACGCCGCTTGGCCCTGCACATCGAAGCCGCTGACGTTGGCCGTGACCACCGACACCCGCCGCTGGTCGATGCGGCGAATCTCGGACGGGCCCTCGGCTTCCTCGAAGGTCGCGACCGCTTCGAGGGGGATCACCGGCACGAGGTTCGGGTTGACGTTGATGCGCACCAGCTCGTCGCGGCTGCGGCGGTCCTGCTCAGTAAGACGCACCACGAGGTCCACACGGCCGTCCCCGCGGGAGATGCTGGTCGCCGTGCGGCCGAGCACCTTGTTGCGCACCCGGTTGGCGATGGTCCCGGTGTCCAGCGAGTAGCGGCGCAGCAGGTCGCGGTCGTAGCGCACCTGGATCTCGGGGAAGCCGGCCACCATGCTGGAGCGGACGTCGGTGAGGCCCTCCACTTGGGAGATCTTGCCGACCGCCCGGCCGGAGACCTCCCGCAAGCGGTCCAGGTCGTCGTCAAAGAAGACCACCTCGACAGGCGTGGAGAACGAGAACAGGCTGGGGCGAACCATTCTCAGCGCAGGCGGGGTGTCCAATTCCTCCGCTTGGGCGGCCGCAGTCACCGCCGTGCGGACCACCTCCATCAGCGCCGTCTCGCGGGCTTCGAGATCCCCGCCGGGGGTCAGCTCCAGCATCACCCGGGCAGTGTGCTCCCCCTCGTCCGAGCGAGAGTCCGCTCGAGCTTCGGTGCCCACAATGCTGTGCAGGTGGGCCACTTGCTCATGCCCAACCAGCCGGGACTCGATGGCCGTGACCAGGTCCACCGTGCGGGACAGGGGGGTGCCGACCGGCAGCGCCACCTCGGCGGTGAACCGGCCCTGGTGGAGCTCTGGAATGAGCGCTTGGCCGAGCATCTGGCCGATCGGAACGGCCACCACGAGCGAGCCCAGAGCCAGCCCCAGGACCAAGCCTGGACGAGCGAGAATGCCCGGTATTGCGTCATCGTAGCGACGAGCCAGCACCTCGTAGCGGGCCTGAAAGCGCCCAGCGGCAGCCAGCGCCAACGCCGCGAGCCGGGGCACCACCACCGCGCCCACCCGGAAGCCAGCGCGGGCCACAGCGGCGGACGGGAACACCACAAAAGCCGCAAGAACCTCGAAGCACAGCCGGACCACGAGGCGCAAGACGCCGTAGGGCAGCCAGACCCAGCGCCGCCAGCCGGCACGGGCACGCCAGCCGTCGCGCAGCTGGGCAAACGAGCGAAAGCGGGCAGCAGGGCTGACTTGCAGCAATGCCGGTGCTTCGGCGGGCCACTGGAGGTCCCGGGCAGCGAGCATCGGCACAAACATCAGCGCGACCGCGAGGCTGGCGAGCAAGCTGAAGACCACAGCGAGGGCGAGGTCACCGAAGATCTGGCCTGCCACGCCCTCCACGAAGGCGATGGGCAAGAAGACGCTGACCGTGGTCAGTGTCGACGCCGTTACCGCGGCCGCGACATCTTGGGTGCCATGCACGGCGGCGTCTTTGCGGGACTCGCCTTGCTCCACTTTGACTTGAATGTTCTCGAGCACCACCACGGCGTTGTCGACCAACATGCCGATGCCAAGGGCCAGGCCGCCGAGCGACATGAGGTTGAGCGACACCCCGCCCATGTACATCGGAGCGAAGGTGACGATGATGCTGAGCGGAATGGCCGCACCGATGATGCCGGTGGCCCGGAAGTCCCGCAGGAACATGAACAGCACGACGACGGCCAGAAACGCGCCCAAGATGGCGGTCTGAAACAGGTTGTCGAGCGAGGCCCCGATGAACTGGGCTTGGTTCTCCAGCTCGACGGTCTGGATGTCGTCCGGCAAGCGCGCCTTCAGCCCACCGCTGGTGATGGGCCCCTCCGGCCCCATGCCGATGACCGAGCCGTTCAGGGCTTCCTGGATCTGGGCAGCCACCCGCACAATGTTGGCGTCGGCCGCCTTGAAGATCTCGAGCTCGACGGCATCCCGGCCATCCAGGCGCGTGACCACCTCACGGTCCTCGTGGGCCTCTCTCACGGTCGCCACGTCCCGCACGGGCACCCGCACCCCGTCCGCGCGCAGGATCTCTAGCCCTTCGATCTCCTCGACGCTGCGCACCTCGTTGAGCGTGCGGACCAGGAACTCCTGATCACCGTCGCGGATGGCACCACCGGGCAGGTTGACGTTCTCGGCCCCCAGCGCATTGGTGAGCTGGTCGATGGTGATGCTGCGGGCCGCCAGCCAGTCTTCCCGCGCTTCCACACGGACTTCCCGAGACAGGCCACCCCGCACCCGCACAGCAGCCACGCCATCGAGGGCTTCGAGTTCCTTCTTCAGCGTGCGCTCGGCGACCTCCCGCAGCAGAAACAACACCCGATCGGGCTCGGCATCAGGCCGGGCCCCGGGCTTCAGGGAGAGCCCCAGGCGCATCACCGGTTCTTGGCTGGGGTCGTAGCGGAGGATCAGCGGCCGGTCGGCGTCGTCGGGCAGGAACGTGGTCTGGAGCCGCTCGCGCACGGCCTGGGCCGCTTCGTCCATGTCGGCGCCCCAGCGGAACTCCAACACCACATCGCTCGACCCGGCCTTGGACCGGCTCTCCAGCTCGGACAACCCCGGCACCGTCGCCAGCGCCTCTTCGATGGGCCGGCTGACTTGACTCTCGACTTCCTGGGGGGCGTAGCCGGCAACCTCGGTCCGCACCGTGATCGTCGGGTAAGACAGATCCGGCATGAGGTTCAGCGGCAGCCGCAGGTAGGACACGCGGCCAAAGACAATGGCCGCCAGTGCAACCATCCAGACCGCCACCGGACGGTCCACAACAAGGCGAAAGAGGCTCACTCTTCGCCCTCGGCGTCGGCCGCGTCCGCTTTGCCGTCCTTGTCACCCTTCTCGCCGTCCTTGGGCTCTTCTTTCACCGGGTCGGCGTCGCCCTCCAGCTTGATGAGCGTCTCGGCACGAAGGTTCGCGTTGCCCGCCGTCACGACGCGGTCGCCGAGCACCAGACCCTTGGTGATCTCCACCCGCTCGGTGTCGGTGAACCCAATCTCCAGGCGAGCCTTCTCGACCCCCCGACGGGGCACGCCGACCCAGGGGTCTTTCTCTTCTTCTTTGTCTTCGCCGTCGCCGTCCGTGTCGCCCCCAAAGAGAGATGCCAAGAAGCCTGGGCCTTCGTCGCCCTCAGCCTCCTTGTCTTTGTCCTCACCCTCGGGCTTCTCGGGCGGCTTCGCCTCGATGACCTTCCACGCGACGGGCTCCCCATCATCCCAGACCAGCGCCCGACGTGGAACAGTGAGAACATCCTTGTGGCGGTCCACTTCGACCCGCACCTTCACGAACTGACCCGGGCGCAGCGCGTCTTGGCCGGGCTCCACAGCAATGGTGACTTTGAGCGTGCCGGTCGCAGCGTCCACAACGGGGCTGACCCGCTGGACCGTGCCCATGGCGGTGCGGTCTTCGTTGTAGGCACCGGACAGCAGCGCGGTCTGGCCCAGGCGCACGCGAGGCAGGTCCTTTTCGGGGAGCTGCACAACCACGCGCAACCGAGAAAGATCAACAATTTGGAAGGCACGGGCACCACCGGCCACTTCGCCCAAGCGCACGTCCCGAACGGCAACGGTGCCGGCGATGGGGCTCTCAATGCGGGCAAAACCCCGTGAACGAGAGGCTTCTTGGAACGTGGTCTGCGCGCTGCGCCACGCCGTCTCGGTGTCCCGAAGCTCGGAGTCGCTGATGGCACCCTTGGTGTGGAGCTTGCGGGCTTCTTCGGCGGCCAAGCGGGCCTTGTCGAGCTCGAGCTTCGTGCGCTCCGCGTTGGCGTCGAGGCTCGGATTGGCCATGATGGCGAGCACTTGGCCCTTGGTCACCGTGTCGCCCTCTTCCACGTACAGTCGGGTCACCACCCCACTGGCTTCGGGCACGATGTCGGCCTGGGCTTCGCTCTCCAGCGTGCCAGAAGTGACGAGATAGTCCGCCACCGAAGCGTTCTCAACGACGGCCGAGGCCACGAGGACCCGCCGCTCGGGGCCCGCTGAGGGGGCCTCTTGGCCTTTTTCACCCCGCCCGCCAGGGCCCTTGCCGCCCCCCTCCCCTTCACAGGCGGAGAGTCCGACCACACCGGCCAACAGCAACACCACAAGCCCGGGCCAACCGGATCGAACACTGCGAGACAAAGGACCCTCCAGCGGGTTCAAGAGCGAGACGAGCAGCCTCAAGAGGGTGCGGGATGCCCCGGGTGGGGACGGCAGCATCCGCGGGACGGAGGGGCTGCTCGTGCCGGGGTGGGTCCGACTGCACGCTGTGACCAGACCTCTGGCACGGCAAGGGGATGAACGCCCGCTACCCACAGCTGTGGCGACATATTTCACCAACTTGAAAGGATGATGCAAAGTCGACCAGAGGCCCCATCCAGAGGCCGGACTTGCCGGTTGCGGGTGCGGTCCACCTCGGTCCCGAGGGAAGGGTCCACTTGCGGCGCCAAACCCGCTCCAGACCCCGTCCATCGGCGTTATCTGCCACGACCGCAGAGGAGGCTCCGTGATCACCCGACTTGACCACATTGCCATTGCCGTGCCCGATCTCGACCGTGCCTTGCGACGCTTCGCGGCGGACTTTGGACTGGACCTCGATGGCACAGAAGACGTCGTCGCCGCCCGCACCCGCACGGCCTTCTTTCCCGTGCCCGCCACCCGCATCGAGCTGATCCATCCGCTCAATGGTGAAGGGCCGGTCCAGAAGCACCTCGACAAGAGGGGCGGCGGATTGCACCACCTGTGCTTCCAGACCGACAACATCGAAGCCGACATGGAGCGTCTGAAGGGCCTCGGGTACGTCTTCTTGACCGATGGCCCGACCCCTGGGGCCCACGGCACACAAGTGGCCTTCATCCATCCAAAGACCGCCGACGGTGTGCTCATTGAGCTCGCCCAACATCCAGCAACGGATGGGGACCATGCCTGAAGACCGCACCGACGCCATGGGCGAACAGACCACGCTGAGCCGCCGCAAGCGACGGGCGGGCCAGCGCCTCATTGTGGGGCTGCAAGGGGCCGGCCTCAACGACGATGAGCGGCGCTTGTTCCGCAAGATTCGTCCCGCTGGCTTCATTCTGTTCGCCCGCAACGTCGAGGAACCGGCCCAAGTCCGTGAGCTCAACCGCGAGCTGCACGCCTTGTTGCCCGATGAGCTGCCGCCGTTGCTCTCGGTCGACCAAGAGGGCGGCCGGGTGCTCCGCATCAAGAACACCGCGTGGCCGGCTGCGCGCTACCTCGGCAACATCAACCGGGTCGATGTCACCCAGAACGTGGCCAGCGGACTCGGCGCAGAGCTGCGCGCGATGGGGTTCAACCTCAACTTTGCGCCAGTGGCCGACGTCGACAGCAACCCCGCCAACCCCATCATCGGCGACCGGTCGTTTGGTCGCAGCCCCGACACCGTCATCCGCCACATGAACGCGTTCATGAAGGGCTTGCACGCCCAAGGCATCATCGCCTGCTGCAAGCACTTCCCCGGCCACGGCGACACATCGGTGGACTCCCACAAGGACCTCCCGGTGGTCGACAAGGACCGCGGGGACCTCCGCAACGTGGAGCTCAAGCCCTTTGCGGCAGCGGTCGAAGCCGGCATCGGCATGATCATGAGCTCCCACGTGATGTTCCCGGCCTTCGACGAGACCTGGCCGGCGACGTTGTCCCGGGTGCTCATCAAAGAACAGCTGCGCCGTAAGCTCGGCTACCGAGGCGTGGTCATCAGCGACGACCTTGAGATGCGGGCCGTGCGGGGGCGCTGGACCCTACCGGTGATGTTGGAACAAGCCACCCGCGCGTCGGTGGATCTGTTCTGCATCGGGCGCTCGTTTGAGCCCGGCTTGGACCACATCGCCGAGTCCTGGGAGATCCTGGTGCGACTCCAGGAAGACCACCAGAAGCTCAACAAGCGTGCGAAGACCAGCCTCAAGCGCTTGCGCCGCCTGCGTGAGGCCCACATGTTGCACGCGCCTGCGCCACCGCCGCTGTCGGTCGTGGGCTCCACGGCAAACCGCCAATTGGCCAGCTTTGTCGTGTCCGAGGGCGGCGAAGGCCACTTGGTCTGAGTCCACCCGTTCCCCCTGCCCGGCGACCCGATGTTGGCTTCTGTTGTGCTCCCGCTGCTGTTCTCCGTTGCTTCGGCCCAGTCCTGCGCCGAGGTGTCCGAGGTGCCGTCCGCCACTCAGGTGGCATGGGTCAGTCGGTCGCGCCGCCAAGTGTGGGGTGGCACCCAGCTCGAGGTCGTCCGGGTGACCGATCTGCGGGAGTGGCTTCGCACGAACCAGGCCGACTCGGGGCGGCTGGTCCAGGCCCTCGGCATGGCCCCCCGTCGGGGAGGCCGCGCGGCCCGAATTCCCTACAAGATCACCATCTTCGACATCAAGTCGGAGTGGCTCTGCCGCCCGATTGAGGGTGCGACGACGGGCGACAAGATCCAAGGTGTGACGGTGTGTGAGGACCGCGACGCCCGTCCCGCCACCCACCACAAGCCGGGCTTCACGGGCTGTGGCTACACCCTCGACACCGCCTCGTCCCAGCGCGGCCTGGACGTGCTGCGGGTGCGGTGGGAAGACGCGAGCAGCTGGGGCTTCTGTGTGATGCCTCTCGACCGCTTCATCAGCGGCGCGTGAGCGACCGCCACCAAGTTGTCATCGGCGTGTGAGCGGGATGCCGCCACGTGCGGTACCATCGGGCTTCTGAACGGAGTCCCTGATGCGCGTGTTGCCCTCCCTGCTGGTCCTTTCCCTCATCGGTTGCCGAACCCTGCCCAAGCCCGATGGTGCAGCGTCCGGCGAGACGGACGGGCTGTCCGAGGATGCCGACGGCGACGGCTTTTCCGACGCGGAAGACTGCGACGAGTCGAACCCCGAGGCATACCCGGGGGCCGAGGAGCTGTGCGACGGCATCGACAACGACTGTGACGGCGAGATCGACGAAGGAGTGCTCGGGAGCTGGTACGCCGACACGGACGGCGACGGCTTTGGGGACCCGGATGGGGCGGTCGAGGCGTGCGCGGAGGGCGATGGACTGGTCGCCAATGCTGATGACTGCGACGACACGAACCCCGGGGTCTACCCAACTGCGCTCGAGGTGTGCGACGGCATCGACAACAACTGCGACGGTCTGACCGACGATGGCGAGATCTACACGTGGTACGCCGACACGGACGGCGACGGCTTTGGCGACCCGGATGTCTTCGAGGAGACCTGCGAGGACCGCCCGGGCTCCGTCCTGGAGGCCGGCGACTGCGACGACACCCTCACCGACGTGAACCCCGCCGCCGAAGAGGTGTGCAACGAGCGGGACGACAACTGCGACGGCGAGGTCGACGAGGACACCACGTCCACCTACTACCGGGACGAAGATGGCGACGGCTACGGCCAGCTCGCCGAGACCACGGACGCGTGCGAGGTGCCCTCCGGGTACGCCGCTGCCCCTGGAGACTGCGACGATGACGTGCCCGCGGTCAACCCGGGCGCCACGGAGCTGTGCAATGGGGTGGACGATGACTGCGACGGGCTGGTGGACAGCGGCGCGGCCGATGCGGCCACTTGGTACGCCGACACGGATGGCGATGGCTACGGCGATCCCGGTGCCGCCACTGTCGAGTGCGATGCACCCAGCGACGGCGTCAGCGACAACACCGACTGCGACGACAGCACCGCTGCAGTGAACCCTGCGGCCGATGAGATCTGCAACACCATCGACGACGACTGCGACGGGGCCATCGACGACGCGGACCCCTCGGTGGATCTGAGCACCGCGACCACTTGGTACACCGACAGCGACAGCGACGGCCACGGCGACCCCAGCGCCGCGGTCCAGTCCTGCGCGGCCCCCTCGGGCACGGTGGCCACCGCCGACGACTGTGATGACAGCTCGCCCACGGTCAGCCCGTCGGCCACCGAGATCTGCAACAGCATCGACGACGACTGTGATGGCCTCACCGACGATGCCGACGGCTCTTTGGATGGGTCCACTGCGAGCACCTTCTACGACGACGACGACAGCGATGGCTATGGCGACGCCGCGGCGGCCTCACTCGCATGCAGCGCACCGACGGGCACCGTCGCGGACAGCACCGACTGCGATGATGGCGCAGCGGCGGTCAATCCCGGTGCATCGGAGGTGTGCAACTCCATCGACGACGACTGCGATGGGCTCACCGATGACGCAGACTCGTCCTTGGACACGACCACGGCCACGCTCCACTACGATGACAGTGACGGCGACGGCTTTGGAACGGCCTCCAGCTCAACACTCTCGTGCAGCGCGCCGTCCGGCACCGTGACCAACGCAACCGACTGCGACGACGCCACTGCAGCGGTCTCGCCGGCGGCCACCGAGGTGTGCAACAGCATCGACGACGACTGCGACGGGCTCACCGACGATGCCGACACATCCCTGGACACATCCACGGCAACGGTGTTCTACGATGACGATGACGGCGATGGATACGGCGATCCGAGCGCCACCCGTCTGACGTGCACGACCCCGACGGGTGCGGTGTCCGACAACACCGACTGCGACGACACCGCCGCGACGGTCAACCCCGCTGCCGCGGAGGCCTGCAACCTCGTGGACGACGACTGCGATGGCACGGTCGATGACGGCCTGATGGGCAGCGCAGCGGCCTGCCCCGCCGAGAGCTGCCTCGACATCCTCTTGGACCAGCCGGCCTCGGCCAGCGGCAGCTACACCATCGACTTCGACGGCACGCCAACCTCCGCACTGTGCGACATGACCACAGACGGTGGCGGCTGGACCCAGATCTTCAGCGACGACTTTGAGTCCGCTCCCGACCCCGGATGGTCCATCAGCAGCCGCTACACGTGCGGTGCCTGGAGCACGCTGCTCGGCGGTTATGGCAACATGGCCGGCGGGGAGATCGACATCCTCATCGACATTCGCGGGGTGACCCACACCGAAGCTTGGGTGGCCCTTGAGTACATGGCCCTCGACTCGTGGGACGGCGAGCTGTCCTATGTCACCGCAGACGGCACGACCCTGTTCAGTCAGACCCAGAACAACCACAGCAACGCCTACTCCGAGGTCTGTGGCTGGAATCGCGGCTACAATGGCTCGTACGACTCGTCGTGGACCATCGACCAGACCTTGGGCCACACGGCCGGCGACCTCGAGCTCATCGCCGGGAGCACCCTCGACCAGTCCGCCACGGACGAGAGCTTCGGCCTTGACGACGTGGAGCTGTGGGTGCGCTGAATCCGCGCGACCTCACCGAACGGTGCACCAGTCCTCATCCGCGGCCGCCAGCTCGGTCGCGAGGGGGCCGGGCGCGCCGTAGGTGTGGTCCACCACCCAGTCCAGCGCCTGGACGAAGCCCGCGTTGGTGATGGTGTGGCCCCGGTCGTGGTGGCACCGGATCACGGCGTGGCCATCGGCGACGAGGTGGTCGGCGAGTACGTCTGAAGCGGCCTCAAAGTCGACGATGGGAAAGCTGGGGTCGGGCCAGACATCGGCCTCACCGCCGCTCTGGAGCAGGGCCGGCATCTGGTAGGCGGGCGTCCCGTACTCGGAGCCCAGCTCGGTCCAGATCGGGATCTCCAAGTCCGCCCCACCCGAGCTCTCCAGCACCGATGCAAACACATCGCCCCGCTCGCGGGCCACGACGGTTGTGAAGAGGGCGCCCCCCGAGAAGCCCCAGGCCGCCACCCGCTCCAGGTCGATGTCGAGCTGGTCGTTTGCGCAGGACCGCAGGTCGTCCAACAACACAAGGTCATTGTCGGTCTCGACCACCAAGTCCCACAGATAGATCTCGAAGCCGAACAAGTCGTAGATGGGCGCTTCGGGCAGCAACACAACCACGTTCAGATCGTCGGCAATGGACTGCATTTGAAGATTGTCGACCATCATCTCAGTGGGCGCAGCCACCGACGTGTCGACGAGCCCATGGAAGAAGAAGACCACACCCATCGTGCCGGACGGCGAGCGGGGCACCACCACACTGGCCCGCCGGTCGACCCCATTGACGGACATGTCAACCAGCGCAGTGGAGGTGAGGTCGGGGCACGTGCCCGATGGCTCGGCGACTTCCCGCAGGGGCGCGATCCCGTCGTCGCCATCCTCACCGTCCGCACCGTCTGCGCCGTCCGCACCACCGTCCTCACCGGCCGTGTCGTCGGCCGACTTGCCCTCCCCGCTGGTGCACGCCGCGAGGCCAAGCATCGCCACAAGGGTCAGTGACTGGGGCACTTTGGACAAGGGGAACGGGTGGTGCATGGCGCTCATTGGGTCTCCTCTCGACACCCACCCCACGCCCGAGCCGAAGAGCCAGACCCGAAGTGTTGCCGGTGATCTGGCGAATCGTACAGGGTGCGCCGGTGCTCCGCCATCGGGAAGCGCCCAAGGGAGGGTGCCCTGTCCGAAACAAGGCTGGCCGGATACCCCATCGGTGTGTCGCACGGGTTGTGGGGTCGCGACCCACAGCCGTTCCCCGTGACTCCACACACACCTTCCTTCCCCGGCTCGTGGTGTCAGACTCCTCCGACCGACAGCACTACTGCAGCCGCTGCCTGACCACCTTCTCGGCAGACGAGTCGCAGTGCCCGAACCTCGCGTGTCGCCGCAAGAAGCCGTCGCGAGGCTGGGGCGTCATCTTCAGCGAAGGCGATGTGTTCGACCGCACCTACAACATCCACAAGATGCTGGCGGTGGGCGGTGCGGGGGTGACCTACCTGGCCCGAGAGCTCGACGGCGCGGGAGAAGAGACCGGTCCCCGGGTCGCCATCAAGGTGCTGCTCGCTGCGCGGGACCAGGGCCCCTACGTTCGGCGCCTGGCCACCGAAGCCCAGATCATCCAAGAGCTCGACCACCCCAACATCGTGCAATACCTCGGCTTTGTGCACCGGGCTGGCCACTCGCCCTACCTGCTCACGCGGTTTGAGGCCGGGGGCTCGCTGCTGGACCACATGCGCCGGGTGGGCACGCTCTCGGTCCGCCAGACCGCGCTGGTCGGCCGCCAGATCTGTTGGGCACTCGAGAAGGGCCATGAGCGGGGCATTGTCCACCGCGACCTCAAGCCCGAGAACGTGCTGCTCACCCGCGCGGTGCCCCTCGGGGACGACCCGGTGGTGCGTGTGGCCGACTTCGGGATCGCCAAGGTCCGGGGTGGCCTCGGCAGCAACCTCACCCGGGTGGGCGCGTTCGTCGGCACGCCCCACTATGCCGCGCCGGAGCAGTTTGTCGGCGGCTCGGTGACCGAAGCCGCCGATGTGTATGCCACGGGGGCGCTGCTCTACTTCACGATGACCGCGCGGCACGTGGTCAAGTTTGCGGACCGCCTCGATCCGGAAGACGGCTTTCAGCTCCTCTGCGACAGCCTGCCCCCAAAGATCGTGCGGCCGGACGACGATGCAGAAGACATCCGCCGGATGGACGCCGTGCTCGCGGTCGCGATGGAGGTCGATCCCCTCAAGCGGTGCAGCGTGGTGGAGCTGGACCGGATGCTCGAGCAAGTGGCGGCGGGCCAGGACCCGGTGGTACCGATCCGGGAGCGTCCCAGCCCCACGGATGAAGACAGCTTCCTGTCGGGCGACGGCATCAGCAGCATCGGCGTGGCCGGCGCGATGAGCGATCTGGCTGCGCTGGCCGACGTCCCGAGCCCTGTGGAAGCCAAGCCCACCGAACAGATGCTCGCCGGCGTCGCCGACACTGTGGCGGACGAGTCCACCGAAGACATCAAGGTGGCCGCGCTCACCGCTGACACGGTCCAGAGCCAGCCAACCGTCGTCCCGAAGAAGAAGCGACGTCGCCGATGGGGCCTGATGCTCGGCTTCGTCTTCCTGCTGGGCTCGGGCGGTATCGGCGTCATCATCGGCCTCGGGGCACTGCTCTACTTCAACCCGGACGTCATCTCGTCGGTGGTCAGCGTGGTCGGCATGGGCGGCTCCATCAAGGACGGCCGCCCACTGCGGGCCAAGGGTGCCAGCGCCGAAGACCTCAAGGACCTCGAAGCCATCGAGCGCAGCTTCGAGACCCGGGAGTCATGGCTGCAGAAGCAGTGCGAGATCCCGAAGGGCACCACCATGAAGGTGAAGCTGGTGATTGACGGCGACGGACAAGTTCAAGCGGTGAAGGCCGCCGGCGCCACGGCCGCACTGCACCAATGTGTTGAAGAACACATCGTTCTCGCCAAGTTCACGCGGGCGGGCTCCGACTTGGTGCGGGTGCAACACACGGCCCGCTGGTAGCCCCGGGTGCACCGGCTGCTGCTTCTGCTGGTGGCCGTCGCGGCCTGTGAGCGCGCCCCCTGCCCGGACGACATGGTCCCCGTCTCCGGTGGCACAGTGGTCGTGGGGTTTGGAATGCCCCGCCATGCGTGGATGGAGGCGGAGCGCTCGGTACACCTGAACGGCTACTGCATCGACCGCTACGAGCTTCCCAACCAGAAGGGAGCCGTGCCAGTGGCCAACTTGAGCTGGTCGGAAGCCCGCGCGGCCTGCGCGAAAGTGGGCAAGCGCCTGTGCACGGCCGCGGAGTGGGAGCGGGCGTGCCGGGGGCCCAGTGGATGGCGCCAGTCCTACGGTGCCCAGCGGGATCCCGCGGCCTGCAACACGCCCATCGACGGCAGCGGCCCCGGTGTGAACGACGCCCCCATCGCGGCTTCGGGCAGCCACCCACGGTGCAAGAGCGCGGAGGGAGCCTACGACATGAACGGCAACCTGTCGGAGTGGGTGGCCGATCCCTGGACCGGTCCTCCAGAGCCCTTCAACACCGACGCCACCGTGGATGGCAGCTGGCACACGGTCCGCGGCGGCACAATGTGGAACCGCACCTTCTACGGCCAGGACTGCGCCAGCCGCCACGGTCATGGCGATGGGGTGCGGTTTCAGGACGACGGCGCGCGGTGCTGCCGGGACGGGGCCTGAGCCGAGCCTCGCGGGAGGGCCAAGCGGCCAGCCAAGAAGGCTCCCACTGGAGGCCCGCGCGGGGTAGAATCGGGGGACCCGGGGGCACTCAGTTTTGCGGTCGGTTCATCCGACAAGCAATCCCTGACGCAGACCGAACAGGAGCACCGCTGCAACTCACAATCGCAATCGTCGTGCTCATCGGTGTTCTGGTCATGACCGGATTGTTCAGGATGTGGCGATCCCAGTTCGCCGGCCGCCTGGACGCTTGGATGCCGGTCTCGAAGCGGTTCGGGCTGGAGCTGAAGAACAATGGCGAGCCCCACGAAGCGGTCCTCTCGGGCGACTTCCGGGGTGTGCCGGTCGAAGTCACGATCGGCGGCGGACACTCGAACCGCCCGCTCCAGATGTGCACCCGCGTGTTCGCACGTCATGTCGGTGCGGTGCCCCCGGGGCTGGAGATCTACAACCGCAGCGTCGTTGAGCGCCTCCGCACGCGCAAAGCGCCGGAGATCTCCACGGGCAACGAAGGCCTCGATGCCTTGTTGTGCATTCGAGGCTTGGACGAAGACAAGACCCTCGAAGTCGTGGGCAACCAACGCATCTGGGGCGCGCTGGCCAGCCTCTTCGAGAGTGCTGACTACGTCCGCATTGACGAGCGCGGCGTGTTGCTCGAGCACTTCGGCTTCTTGGGCCGTGAGGTCGAGGAGTGGCTGCAGCGGGCGACCCAGTTCAGTGTCTCGATCTGCGAGGCCTATGAAGAGTCGTGGCACACCTTCGCCAAGCGGCTGGGGCTGATGTATGTCGGTGCCGGAAAGCCCGGTGAGCGCGTGATGCGCGGGTTCTACAAGGGAGGGCGGGTCTCGCTCCGCACCGGCGTGGATCCCAAGACTGGCGTGCCGCGGTCGACCATCAAGGTCTCGATCACGAGCCCCATGCCCGCCGGCTTCCGCATTCAACGCAAGGGCACCCTGCCGGAATACGGCTCGGTGCCATTGCTCGACCGCCAGATGACCATCGCGATGACGGTCCAGGGCACCAACCGGCTGGCCATCCAACGCATGATGCGTTCACCACAGCTCGTTCAAACGCTGCTCGGGTTCTTTGATGTCTGCCCCCACCCCGTGATTGAGCGGGGATGGGTCTGCGCGACAGGCCCGGGACTGCTCTCAGGCGACCTGCAAGCTCAGCTCGATGCGGTGGTCCAAGTGGCCCAAGCCCTGGCCGATGCCTGGGCACCGGTGGCCCAGTCCCTGGAGCGCAGCCGGCGCCCGGCGGCCCGCACAGGCTGAGCCAACCCGACGCCGACCGAAGGCAAGATGCCCTTGGGGGCGCTGGCCTCCAAGGGCTGGCTCGCTCTTGGTGTGGGCCCCGCTGGCCCCCAAGGACCGGCCCTGCAGTTGTCGCTCAGCCCAGCTCGAGCGCGTCGGGGCTCAGGCCCTCCAGCCGCACACCGGGCAAGCCTCCTGCACGGGGCACCCACACGGCGACGATCGTCTGTTCATCCACAACCTGGACAGACTGCACCGTCGCTTGAGCCCCCGGTTCCACCCCCGCCTGGGCGGCGGCCACCGGAGCAAGCCCCACGACCTGCAGCAGCTGAGGGTTCCCGGGCAAGGGCTGCTCCCACTCCCCGGTGGCGTCGACAAGGTCTGCAAAGCCACCGCCGAGGGACACCGCCAGCGGGAAGCCCTGCTCTCGGAGGTAGTGGGCCACCCCCCAGCTGCGGGCTCCGGCCGCGCAGTACACCACCAGGGTCTGGTCTCTGGGCAGCTCCGCCAAGCGCTGAGGGACCTCGTTCATTGGCAGCAACAGTGCGCCGCGACCGTGGCCTTGGCGCAGCTCATGGGGCTCCCGAATGTCGATCAACAGCATGGGGTCGCCACGGCTGACCATGTCGGCGACCTGGCTGCCCTCCACTTCCAGATCAGCGGGCGCCTCTTCGTCCGGCGGGGGAGCCGGCGGCTCAACACGGGTGGGGGGGGCGCGACCCGATGGGGGCGCACCGGGCACTCGGGGACTGCCCGCGACCAACCTGCGCACCGCACGCTTCACCAGATCACGCACCATCGCAGCACTCCAACACAAGGTGGGCGAGCCTCGGGCCCCGGAGGACACCGAGGGCGCCTTGGGACACCAAGCCGCAACTCAACTCAATGGAACGAGCCCCCCAGAACTGTGAGGGGCCCGCGGCTCACATCCCGCCGCCGAAGAAGGACCAGACCCCGCCCCCAGTGGAGAAGGAGGTGCTGCCTTCGCCACCCACGGACAGATCCTGAATGCCATCGCCGTTGAGATCGCCGCTGGCGTCCACGGTCACACCGAAGCCGCTGCCTTGGCCGACCACGATCGCGTCCGCACCACCAGAGGACAAGGCCCCCGCCGACAGAGGGCCGTACCAGACGAAGACCGAGCCATAGCCGCCGGAGGATGTGTCATCCGGAGCGCCCACAGCGAGGTCAGCCTGGCCGTCCCCGTCGAGATCGCCGATGGCCAAGGATGCGCCGAAGGACCGCGCACTGCCCGGAGACAGTGTGATCTCGGCGCCGGTGGTGCTCGTCGAGGTCGTGACCGCCCCCAGGAAGGCGTAGGCGATGCCGGTGCCCACCGAGCCCACGTGGCTGTCGCTTGCGCCCACCCAGTCGTCAGTCCCGTCACCATCCAAGTCGCCGACCGCCACGGACTCACCGAAGGCGTCACTCAACGTGCGCCCCGCGATGGAGACGCTGGTGGTCAGGTCCACTGCGCTGGAGAGCGGGCCATAGGCCACAAAGACCCCGCCGGCGTTCACGGCGACACTGTCACCGCCCGGTGCACCGACCAACACGTCGACATTGCCGTCACCATCAAAGTCACCCGTCGCCACGGCCCCACCCGCGCCGTCAGTGCCCGTGCCGCTGAGGACAATGGCCGCCGAGGTGCCCACATCACCGCCCGCAGAGGCGGAACCCAGGACGACGTAGGCCACGCCTTCGTTGACCTCCCCCATCACGAGGTCGAGCACACCATCGCTGTCGATGTCGTGGGTCGACGACATCGAGAGTCCGAAGCCGCTGTAGTTGTCCGAGCCTGTCCAGGTCACGTCCGCTGCCGAGGCCACGTCGATGGCCGACGAGATGGGACCCATGACCAAGTGCACGCCGCCGATGTCGGTGCCGAGACCCGTTGGCTCACATGCGTCACAGCCCACCAACAACTCATCGTAGCCATCACCGTCCAGGTCGCCGACCGCGGACAGGGACGCACCGAGGCGCCCCGTGTTGCCCGAGTCCACTACCCGGCCAGCCGCCGAGGGAGTCGTGTATGCACCAGAGACACCGCCCAGCAGCACCCAGGCGCCACCCGTGGTCGAGGCACCCGGGGCACCCAGGACCAAGTCGGTGTTGCCGTCGCCGTCGAAGTCTCCAGACGCCGCGATCGACAGCCCAGCATCATCGGCCGTAGAGGTGCTGAGGAAGGACAGGTTGGCGTCCGCAGAGGAGCCTGGGTCCGGGATTCCGCACTCGGGCGCGTCCCCGGAGCAGTCGTTGTCCACGCCGTCGTTGCAGACCTCGGCCACCCCCGGGTTGGTCATCAGGTTGCCGTCGTCGCAGTCCGCACCACCGTAGAGATCGCTGTCATAGCCATCACTGTCAGCGTCGTACTCGTCGGTGTAGTCGCAGTTCTGGTCAATGCCGTCGTACCAGATCTCGGCCGCGCCTGGATTGAGCACCGGGTCGCTGTCGTCGCAGTCGGTGTTGGGGCTGGCGCCGCTCGCGACCACCTCCACACCGTTCTGCCAAGTGGCCGCAGAAGCGTAGCTCTCGGACCGATATCCGTCGGCATCCGCGTCGTAGTCGTCATTTTCTTGGCAGTCGTAGTCTTCGCCGTCATACCAAGCATCCACCACGCCTGGGTTGTAGGCGGGGTCGCCGTCCACACAGTCGTCGCCGTTGTCGGCATAGCCACTGGGCCCTTCGCAGCCCATGTAAGTGCTGCCGGCAGCGTCGCCAAAGCCGTCGCCGTCCACATCGATGTAGAAGGTCAGGTAGCTGGCCACATCGAGGTCATCGTCGTCGGCGTCGATCTCGCCATCGCACTGGTCGTCGATGCCGTTGCAGATCTCCACCGCATCGGGATTGACAGCCGCGAGCGTGTCGTCGCAGTCGTCCCCGCCGTGGTCCACACTGTCGAAGCCATCGAGGTCCGCGTCGTAGTCGCTGCCACCGCTGCAGTCGCCGTCCACGCCGTCGTACCAGACCTCTTCGGCGCCGGGGTAGGCAACGTCGGACTGATCGTCGCAGTCATCGGCGTTCGCGACATACCCTGACGGCTGCAGGCAGCTCGCCAAGCTGAACGCCGCCGAGCCGAAAGAGTCGAAGTCCGTGTCGACATACCAGATCGTCTCGGGATTGACCGAAGCATCGGTGTCATCGCAGTCATCGGGATTGTCGACATAGCCGTCAGGAGCATCGCAGGCATCAACCACACTGCGTCGGGTGCCGTACCCGTCGGTGTCGGTGTCGAGGAACCAAGGCGACGTGCCCTCCACATCGGTGTCGGCGTCGTCGATCTTGCTGTCGCAGTCGTCGTCCACGCCGTTGCACAGCTCCGGCGCGTTCGGGTACACCAGCCGGTTGGTGTCGTCGCAGTCCCCCCGCAGCTCGCTGTAGCCGTCGCCGTCATCGTCGACTTCCAGCGGGTCCACGTCCCCGCCGTCCCCGCCGTCCCCGCCGTCGCCACCATCCGCACCATCACCGCCATCGGCGCCGTCCGATCCGTCCGTGTCGCCGCCTCCGTCTCCGTCGCCCTTGTCGTCGCAGGCGCCCAGCGGGAGGAGCAGCACAGCCAGCAAGCAGCCGCTCAGTAGTGATCTCATCATGTCTCCTCCACGAGCCAGCCACCGTGGCGCGCGTATCGGACGAAGCGTAGCACGGGGTCCGCTGACACTTCCTGCACAACCGCAGGACGCGCCGCAAAGTCCCACCAACAGCGCATGTCCAGACTGTCAGTCCACGGCGGACCGGCGCCCAGGAACGAGCGCGGGAACCGTGGGGCCCGGATGAAGTGCCGCATGGGAGGCACGCAGCTCCCACTCCACTTGGCGAAACGGTGGTGAGAGTGCCGTCCAGACCTCAAACGCAAGCACCTGGGCACCCACCAGCACGGGGGGGCCGGTCACCCGCTCCCGGGACCACTCTTCTCCGGATGCCGCATGAACGGTGACCAACAGGTCCAGGTCGGAGAGGACCGGCCCATCGTTGTCCGCGTCCACAAAGAGCCGCAGCTCGGTGTCGTCGTCTTCGTCCGTGTCCCCCACCGACACACGCGCATGGGCCAACTGCAGCGAGCCCTCCGACGCCACCAACAGACCCGGGTGAACGGTCTCCACCGGGCAGTGCACCCCCGTCCACCGGCACTCGGCGCGGGACTCCAGCGACAGTGAGATGGCCCGCACCGAGACCGACTCGGGCACGATCCACCGCACGTTGAGAGTGGCCTGCTGACCGGCAATCAGCGCGGGCAGCTCCTCCCAGTCCACCGCCACCGGTCCGCCAAGTGCGTCGCGGGCGGTGAAGCGAAGGGTCGCTCCCTGGGGCAAGCCCCCAGTGGTGTGGGCGATCAGCGTCACCTCTCCCGCGAGCATCGCACCCAGCGGATGTCGCTGCCGCTCAATGGACAGCGCTTCCAGCCAGACCGGACCCATCCGGCCGGCGTCCACCCCGGTGTCCCGGGTCCAAGCGAAGCGCACCACCGCTGAGGTGAGCGCATCAACAGGGGAAGAACCGGTCGCCACGGGTCACGCTCCTGTCCGACAGATGCCGCCGGGGACAAGGGGCCACGATACACTCCTCGCGGCCCGGGAGGTTCCCTTGACATGGCATGCAGCGAGCGGGCGCACCCGCACGGACGCCTCTGCGTCGACACGGCGATGCGCAGTCTGGGTGGCCGCGGTTGCCCTGGGCGGGTGCGCCGAGCCGACCAAAGACTCGGCGTCCGACGGGGACGCGCCTTTGGGGGGGCCGACCGAGGCGCAGACCGAAGATGGCGTCCATGTTGTGCGCTACACGACCGATCCCAGCCCAATCCCACTGAGTGAAGACTTCGTCATCCGCTGGCAGGTGGAGCGGGTGGACGGCGCGTCTCCGGACGTTCAGACGCTGGCGGTCGATGGCTGGATGCCGGAGCATGGCCACGGAATGAACACCACACCCAGCACCGTGGAGACCAGCGACGGCTGGACCACGGAGGGGATGCTGTTCCACATGCCTGGTGCCTGGGAGATCGTCGCGGTCGTCGGCGCCGAGGGCACCCAGTCCCGCGCCACCTTGACCTACACCTGCTGCGCAGACTGAGCTCTGCCCGGCCGGGCCTCCCGTGCCCTGGCCGCACCCCTAGGAGAGACCGTGTCAGGACCCCTCTGGACACCGAGCGATAGCCAGCTTGAAGACAGCAACCTTCGCGCGTTTGCAGCAGCCGCAAACATCGACTGGGACGCCGTCTTCGCCGACTACGAAGATCTCTGGGAGTGGTCCGTTCGCCACCCGGAGCAGTTCTGGCTGAGCCTGCGGGACCACCTCATCACCCACTGCGGTCTGCGGGCATCTGACTGGGGCATTCCCGTGTTGACCTCGGCGGATGACCAGCCCGGGGGGGTCCCCGGGGTGCGTTGGTTCCCGGACGCCCGACTGAACTTCGCGGAGAACCTGCTGCACTCCACGGCGGGCCCATTTCGAGACGACCCCACTGTGGCCCTCGAGTTTCGCGGGGAAGACCGGGTCCAGCGCGACCTCACCCGTGCAGAGCTCTGGACCCAGGTCGCCCAGCTCGCCGATGCACTGACCGCACTGGGCGTGGGGCCGGGGGACCGTGTGGCGGCAGTGCTGCCCAATGTGCCCGAGACGCTGATTGTGATGCTGGCCACCGCAGCCGTCGGCGGTGTGTTCACCTCGTGCTCACCCGACTTCGGCGTGCAAGGCATCCTCGACCGGTTCGGCCAAGTGGAACCCAAGGTGCTGGTTGCCGTGGGCGGGTACCACTGGAAAGGGCGCGTGGTCGACATTCGAGAGAAGATGGACCAAGTTGTCGCCGCGCTCCAGCCGGCAGTCCAGATCGCCGTGTCCTACGAGGGGTGTCCCGCACCAGGTGGAGGAGCCACGCCTTGGGACACGCTACTGCGGGGCCGACAAGAGCGAGAGATTGCCTTCGCACAGCTCCCTTTCGACCATCCGCTCTACATCATGTACAGCTCGGGGACCACGGGCCGCCCCAAGTGCATCGTCCATGGCGCCGGCGGCACGCTGCTCAAGCACATGGAAGAACACCACCTGCAGTGCGACACCAAGGCCGGAGACAAGGTCTTCTACTACACGACATGCGGATGGATGATGTGGAACTGGCTGGTCAGCGCATTGAGCGTGGGCGCCAGCTTGGTGCTGTACGACGGCAACCCCTTCCATCCCTCTCCCGATGTGTTGTTCGACCTCAGCGATGAAGTGGGCATCACCTTCTTTGGCACATCGGCGAAGTTCATCGACGCACTGGCCAAGGGCCATCGGGTCCCCCGCGAGACCCACAGCCTGTCGACCGTTCGGGTGATGGCCAGCACGGGTTCCCCCCTCGTGCCCGAGAGCTTCGACTACGTCTACCGAGACATCAAGTCCGACGTGCAGCTCTGCAGCATCTCTGGCGGCACCGACATCATCGGCTGTTTTGTGTTGGGTGACCCCACGAGTCCAGTGTGGCGGGGAGAGATCCAGCGGGCGGCCCTTGGCATGGCGGTGGAGATCTGGGACGAGGCCGGCGAGCCGCTCCCACCGGGCACCGCTGGGGAGCTCGTTTGCACGGTTCCATTCCCGTCGATGCCGGTGTTCTTCTGGAACGACCCCGAGGGCGGCCGCTACCGGTCCGCGTACTTTGAGCGCTTCCCCGGGGTGTGGTGTCACGGCGACTGGGTTGAGAAGACAGTCCGAGGCGGCTTCATCATCCACGGTCGCTCCGACGCCACGCTGAACCCCGGCGGCGTGCGGATCGGCACGGCCGAGATCTACCGTCTGGTGGAGCAGCTCGACGCGGTGGTCGAGAGTGTGGTCGTGGGACAACGCCACGAGGGTGATGTGCGGGTGGTGCTGTTCGTGCGGTTGAGGGACGGGGTCGAGCTGTCTGAGTCGCTCGAAGCCACCATTCGAAGCACCATCCGACAAGGCGCCACACCCAGGCACATCCCTGCAGTCATCCTGCAGGTCACCGACATCCCCCGCACTCGAAGCGGCAAGATCACGGAGCTTGCGGTGCGCAAGGTGTTGCACGGACAACCGGTCACCAACACCGAAGCCCTGGCGAACCCTGAGGCCCTGGCGCAGTACACAGCGCACGCGGCCCAGTTGAGCTGAACGCCTGAGCCCGTCCGGCACCTGGCAGCCGGCACCTAAGCAATAGGCCACGGTGGTCAAGCTCCAACGGAGCACGGACATCGTGCAACCTGGGCCGAGCAGATCCAGGTCTGCGCCCGGCCGGAGGCAACGGAAGCGGTGCGGAC
>CALOBC010000031.1:0-13448 GCA_942491145.1 Myxococcota bacterium
GGAAATCCATTACATTATTAAACATCCGTGCCATATAGGCGGCTGCAATACTGACTAATACACCAAAGATAGTAGTCAACTGTCCAACTCTGAGATAATGTTTATCCGATTTATCTTTATTGATATAGCTCTGGTAAATATCGTAGGTAACTACAGTATTAAAGGCCGTGACATTCCCTGTCATACCTGACATAAATGAAGCCATCAGGGCTGTATCCGAGTCCAAGCACTCCTGTAGGAAAATAATGTCCGACAGTACGCGGGAATTACCTTATCGGGTAGTCGTAACCTGTGCCTTTCAGACGGAAGTTCAAACCCGGATTCAGGCATGTGAAGCCAGTGCAATTGCGATCATACCAGGGACTATAACGAGAGAAGGAAGAAACATTTTGAGGCATTGCACCGATCAGTGGAGTTTTTCTTGCTCCGGCCATGGAGTCTGCTGCCATAGCTCCTTGTACAACAAGGAAATTAGTACACCAGTATCCAAATGAAAGTACGAATCCAAGTCCCACAATAATCCCCATCCATTCACCTCCTATGGGATTCGATGTACTATCCCCTGCATATTTCCAGGACTTGCTCCAGGCACCTCCTTCATATCCGTTCCGGTAGCTACATCAACAAGGCTTTCACTCTCAGTCCTTCCCATCCACACTCCAATGCTTATCAGTCCCAGGATAACCAGTGGAGCAAACCCACAGCAACCAGGAAAAACTGCAGTACCATTGTAGATTGCAGATGTCAACCCTCCCAGGTATACATAAACCAGTACGATAACAGCAGAAATCACCAGACTGAAGTTAAAGTCCCAGCCGAGCAGGGTTTCCATCAGTAAAGCAAGGGCGTACATGGAAATCCCGGATGCAAATATGGTCATTACTGCAAATGAGAAAGCATTGAAACCCCTTGTCTTTTCATCAAACCGGAGTTTTAGGTATTCAGGTACGGACCTTGCTTTAGAGCCATAGTAGAAATGGGCATCATAAATATGGCCAGAAAGATCATTGCCGGAATGGCGCCGATCCAGTAAAAATGTACTGTCGTCATCCCATATTTAGCCCCTGAGGTTAGCCATTCCAATTACTTCAAGTGCACCTAGGTTAGTGGCAATGAAAGCCAGTCCAGCGATCCAGGCTGGAATTGACTCGTCCAGCCTCAAGGAAATCTGTTGAGGATTTCATATACCTCTTCAGTGCCCAGCCGATTCCAAGTACAAAGCTGAAGCAAATCACCATAATGCGTATAGTCAATCCAGCCCAAATTGAAAGATGGTTCCATAGGTTCAGTATTTAGTTAAGGACAAAAAACATTGTATAGATCGATTAAAGCTTATAAAAAAGTAAAAATATTTCATTCAATATAACCATGGCAGTTTTCATCATTCATATGAGTGCATCAACATTCCATTTCAGACTGAAAGCTTCTAGTAGCACGTTTTTCTATATATTTAGATCTTGTTTAAAATCAATATAAATGAACGCAAAGTCCTGTTACTTACAATAATTACTTCCTTCTCAGCTTGCAACAATCCGCATAAAATGGAGTATTTCTTTTGAAGAGAACCACCTCCAGTGGCAGAAAGAAAGGGTAGAAAGCCTGAAGTCAGAAACGGGCTGGCTCAACCTGGCCGGACTCTAATGGCCTGAAGAAGAGAAAATACAATAGGTTCTGACTCATCCAATACAATTATCTTTCCTGGAAAGCCCCCGCCCAGATTGGAAACATATAATTCCTAAGAAGGAAAGATCCCTTTATCCCAGACCCGGTTCAGGTATCAGTATCGGAAGGTATTCCAGTCACCGGGATGGAAATAATGACTGATAAACCAGGAAATGCGACAGTGATTGAAACAGGAAGCCTGGCATGGTTTATCATCGAGAGCGCGGGCAGTATGGGATTCGTTTAAGTGATTATGAACATCCTGCCATCCATGGCTTTCAGATGGAATCGAATCCTTCCTCTGAATAAGGATTGGAGAATAGAAGCCGAGATGCGAAAGTTCGATGAACCCAGAGAAATTTTGATACCTGACGTGCTTGGCACCGACGATAAGAATAGTTGTCCGGGCATTCTCCGGTTCCGTATCGGTACCGAGGATCAGGTCCTCTATCCTACATTCTCCGAAAGGGCTTTTTTATTGTATTCGCTGATGAGACCAGCGGAGATGAAACATACGGAGGAGGGAAGGTTCCTTTAGACGGGTGGACCGAGAAAGACGGTAAAGCTGATTATTGATTTCAACAGGGCTCACAATCCACCCTGTGCGTTTACTCCATTCGCTACCTGTCCCTTTCCACCCTAGGAAAATATCCTGACCGTTCGTACTGAAGCGGGGAAAAGTTTGCTGGACATTAATATTTTTTAATTTTACCCGAACAATCAAATGAACCAAGTAATTAAAACTAGTACTATGAGAACAATTGCTTCCATCTTAATCATGATCCTGCTTCTAGCCGGAAGTTCCTGTCAAAAACTGAAATCCGGCAAGAGGTCTGAGAGACTGCCTCGAGAATCCGCCTCAAGATGAATGGTACCTCGATGCTGCCGGATTCCAGAAAACCATTGACGGAAACAAAAACGACCTCTACCGCTTGAGTAATGAAGCCGGGATGGAAGTTTACGTTACCAATTACGGAGCCGTAATCCCGGCTATCCCTGGTACCTTGGATAAAGATGGCAATATAGAAAAACGTAACCCTTGGGTTCGACGCGGTGGACAACTACATCATAAAGGAGATCCTCTTTCGATGCGTTCAAGATATGCAAACGGGATTGATGGAGGAAAATTCGAACTGATGGAAGTGCTAGAGCAGAACTGCCGATCAATGAAACGGCCAGAAATAACCAGCTGCATGGTGGAACCAGCGTCGGCCCCGCTGGCGGCGGTGAGCTCCGACCGGCGCCCGCCCAAGATCCAGACCTGGGAGGACGCGGCGGACCTGGAAGATCCCCGCACGCTGACCCGGGCTGGTGACTACTGGCTGGCGCACCAGAAGCCGGACCTGGCGCGCAAGCTCTTTGAGCGGGCCCAGGGCCTCGACGAGCTCCAGACCTACTTGAGCATCCGCGACTACGCCAAAGAGGCCCTGTTGTTGGAGCGCATGGGCGATCCGGCGGGAGCGGCGGCGCAGTGGCGTATGGGGTGGGATGAAAAGGACGGCAATGACGACGTTCTCACGGCTATCCTGGCCCTGCGCATCGACTCGGAGCATCCCGATCGAGAGCTGCTGGTCCAAGAAGCGCTCACGTACGTCCGCGCTCAAGTCACCCGGGCCAAGGCCGGCGAAGACGCCCTCATCTACCACACGAGCACCGGCGCAGAACGCTTCCTGAACGTCATTCCCGACGACGCCGTGGTCCAGACCTTGCGCGACACCCCGTCGGGCTACCTGCCCTATTGCTACATCGACAAGCTCGATCTGAGCAGCGTTCCCCAAGCCGAGATTCCCCGCGACATCTTCCTGAACCGCTGCGTGGTCGGGAGCATCCGCATCAGCGACCGGGACATCGACGACTTCAAGCTCAAGGCCATCGTCTTCGGAGACGTGGATCTGGGCAAGACCTGGGAAGGCGAGGTGAACAGCTCCATCGCCATTCCCGGGTCTCGCTTCGGCACCATGATGATTCGCGAGAGCGTGATTCTGGGCCGGGCCAACTTCCAGGAGGTCAAGGTCCTCGGCCGCATCGGCTACTGGGTGCTGTCGAGCTTTGAGGGCATGGCCGACTTTCGCGACACGGTGGTCCAAGGCATGGCCGACTACCGCTTCTCGGTGTTTGGCGGCGGGGCCAACTTCAAGAATGCGCTGTTCACGGACCAAGTCTACCTGGGCCACACGCGGTACAGCGCGGACACGACCTTCCGCGGCATGTTCAGCGAACAGATGGTCTACCTGAACAGCGTCTACTTCGAGCAAGCTGCGCGCTTTGACGGGTGCGAGTGGGCCCGGGACGTGACGTTTGAAAACGGCCGCTTCGAGGGACCGGTGACCTTCCGGAACACCGAGGTGGGCGGCCGAATGAACATGAGCCGCACCGTCTTCACCGACGAGCTCGAGCTCAAAGAGATGCGCATCGGCGGCCTCGACCTCATCGGCGCTTGGCTGCAGGCCCGCGCCAGCTTCGTCGACGTCGTCTTTGCCGGCAAGGTGCGCTTCTCACTCGACGACATCACCCGCGCCCAGCACCTGGACGACCCGTCGCCACTGCTCCCGCTGTACCGCCAGTGGCAGGGCGACAAGGACCGAGCAGAGCCCCTCACGCGACGCTCCAGCTACGGCGTCGAGACCGTGGATGACTTGGTGGCGCGCATTGACGGCGACATCTCGTTCGCCAACAGCGTCTTCGAAGGCTTCTGCATCTTCGAGCGGGTCAGCTTTGGACGACCGGGCCACACCACCCGCGCGGAGTTCTACAACACCCAGTTTCAGGGTGAAGCGCACTTCGAGCGCACCCACTTCTACAGCTCAGCCGACTTCACGACCATCTTCTCCAACGAGATGTCGCTGAATGAAGCGACCTTCCACAACTCGCTCATCTTCGACGATGCCAACGTGGCCGGCCGGCTGACCCTCACCGACGCCCACTTTGACGACACCGCCGACTTCAGCCTGTACGGCGCCGAGCTTGCCAGCCTCCAGATCAGCCGTGAGCAGCTCGACTCGCCCAAAGACGATGGCTGGTTCACCGAGAAGCATCGGCTGTTCTACGAGCGGTGCGCGGCCGGCGAGCCCATCGACCACAGCGACATTCGCGTGCAGCGGTTGGAGCGCCAACACACGCTGACCGAGCACGACGTGCGGCGGGTCTGCCACGACCGGGCCATCGACGAGTACGTCACGTTGAAGGCCAGCTTCGGCGACCGGTCGATGACCACCGACGAAGACTGGGCCTACTGGTGGATCAAACACACCGAGCTGATGGAAGCCCGCCGGGGCTACCTGGGCCTGAAGGCCGCCGCCGCCGCTTGGCTGATCGGTTGGCCAATCTTTGAGCTCGCGTTCGGCTGGGGCGTGCGACTGGGCAACTTGGCGTGGACCTTGTCCATCACCACCTTGGTCTTCGCTTGGATCTACCGGGTCTTCTGTCCGGACACTGTCGTCGTGTACCGAGGCAAAGACGTCCCCATGCGGGACATCCCCTGGCACGGCTTGGTCTACATCTCACTGCAGACCATCGGCGCGTTCAACACAGGCTGGGACTTCGGCGAAGACGACGCACGCTTCCAGTACCTCAACACCCTCGAGACATTCCTGGGCATCATCATTCTCACGTTCTTCGTGGGCGCCTATACACGAATGATCCTGGCCTGAGACCCGTGCGCGCGCCGGATGTGTGTGCAGCGGGCTGGCGACGGGCCCCCCAAGAATGACAGAGGCCCGGACATGCCGGGCCTCCACACACGTCGACGGCGCCCTACTCGTTGGGCAAGCCTTCCATGTTGCCGTCCTTCGACTTCTTCATCGACTTGCCCTTGGGCTTGGCCTCACCTTCGGCCTTGGCCTTGGCGTCGTCCTCGCACTTCTGCTTGGCGTCGCCGTCAAGCTTGGTGCAGTCCTCGGCCACTTCCTGGGTGTCGTCCTTGGGCGCATCATCCGCAAAGGCAACACCAGCGGTGGCAAGTCCGAGGACAACAAACGAGGCGATGAGCTTGTTCATGGGGCACTCCAGATGTGAGGGCACGGTAAAGAGAGGCGCGATGGCCCGTTGTTCGCACACTATGCCGAGCGAGGCGCCACCGGCAATCCCCAATGCACACTGTGACATCGCAACGTCTGGGGTTGCGATGCCTGCGCACCGTGCGTGAAGGCTGGACCGCGCGGCGGGCGTCCGTCCGGCCACCAAACCTTACACGAAGCAGACATCTCGGCCGTCTGCCGGAAGGGCCCCGGCACACGTGGTGTCCATGCCTCGGCTGACGAACTCGACGAAGCGGTCAGAATCCGGTAAGCACCGGCCGGCCTTGTCAAGCCAACCCCGACCCTCCGGTCACATCGACCAGCACCCAGGATTCCTGACGCTGAGTTGGTCCCCCCGAGATCGGGCCGAAGCCCGCGCTACCCCGTCATGACTGGCGGGCGCGCAGCACACGGTCCCCAACGCCCCCCACTCTACGTGTCTCCAGCACCGAGGTGTTCCATGGTCCCGGCACTCGCCATCGCGTCCACCCTGGGCCTCGCCCTCAGCACCCCTCCCGCCCACGCTGCGAATTGCGCTTCGATCGCAAAGCTCGCCGCGACGGCCAAGGGTCCCGATCTGGTGAGCGCCTATGGCCGCCTCGCAGACTGCGACAAAACCCTTGCCGAGAATGAGTACAAGTCGTTCATGAAGAGCGCGACCGACACGGACACCCTCCATGGGCTGTCCATGGCCGCTCTTGACCGTGAGATCTGGAACCCGGTCTGGAAGCAGCTGGAGTTCCTCGAGTACGGGGTCCGCGACCAAGTGACCGAACGAATCGGCGGTGAGTGTGCCGAGAAGCCCAAGATCATCACATTCTTGACATCGGCCTACCTCGCGCTTCGGGACATCGAGTTCCAGCGGTGGGAAAAAGCCTTCCAGAACTGCGACAGCGACGAGCTGGACAAGTGGCTGGTGGAGCAAGTTGTCGCACCGCCAAACAAGATGTTCGACGAGAAGTACAACGGCATCGTGTCGATCTACGTGAAGAAGCACGGCGCGGCTGCACTGCCGAGCTTGACGAAGGGCGCCATCCAAGCGGCTGACGGCGGCCCCTACGATGCGCTGCTCATGCAGATGGACGAGGCCGTGGCAGCTGAGCTGGGCGGCGAGATCTCGACGGAAGACAAGCAGGCACTTGAGGCAGCCCTCGTCGAGGTCGCCAGCAACGTCAATGCCGAGAAGGCCCGCGCGGTGGCCGACCGCTTGGCCACGGCCGGTGCCGGTGCCGCTGCCGCACGCCTGCTCCCCCGGATCTACCCGGACCGCCTGCAGTCCAGCGGTGGCTTCCTCTACGGCGCAGCAGCGGTCGAGTCTGGCGAGTGCAAGGGCGAGAAGCTCGCGGTGTTGCATGTTGCCGAAGTGTCCGAGCCCGGCAAGCGCTGGCTGATCATGTCGGACGTCGAGACCGCCATGAAGGGCATGAAGCCCAAGCTCAAGAACTGCTCCGGCGACGCGGGCGCATGGCCGGTCGCAACGACGCCTGAGCCCGTGAAGACTGCCAAAGAGATCGACGGCTGGGTCGAGGGGCTCGAGAAGCAGTGGGCCGAGAAAGGCTACGAGGTCAAGGTCCAGTCTGAGAAGGACGTCGCGCTCAACTGAGCCACAGACCGCTCGCCACCAAGCCGCCTTCGGGCGGCTTGCTTTGTTCTTGAAGGGAAGATTCCGTAAGCAGGGATGAAATTGCCCACGATCGCCACCCTTGCCTGTGGGCGGGGCCCGGCAATCGAAATACTCCGGCCCCCCGCCGAGGGGGGACGCCTGAGCGCTCGCGCCTGCCCCTGAAGTGACCTCCCGGGCCACCCTTGACACGTCCACATGTGTCGCGCTAGGGTCGGCCACCCTTCCCCGCCTCCCCGGACCCCGCCATGGCTCGCTCCCTCAACGTCAAGCACGAAGAAGCGCCCGCTACTTCGTCACTGCTCAATGTCTTCCTGCTGCTCGCTGTGGCTTGGCTTGGCCTCTCGGCACTGAGCGCCGCCGTCGCTGAGACGCCCGAAGCGCCCGCCAAGGTGCTGATCCCCTGAGAGTGTCCCCATGTGGGTGTCGTCGGGACACCCTCCGCTTGTCTGCCGGCCTCGTGCCGGCTTTTTTGCGGGTGGACTACTGCAAGTCCCACAGCGCATCGCCACCCGGCAGGTCGCGGCGGGGCCCCAGCATGCCCTCGATTCGGCGAATGGCCTTCGCCGGCGTGCGGCATCGATCCCGGTGCAAGACCAACCAGCGCAGGCCGGCCGCACGCAACTCGGCAAGGTCACCCGGCAGGTCGGTTGGCTCGCCCTGGCCCCGCATTTCGGGACGCGGCTGGTAGTAGGGCGGCAGTGTGGTGGCGACGGAGCATGACTCGTCGATGAAGGCCACCGTGGGCACCGTGTCCAACAGAACATCGACTCCCTCGTAGTTCTCGCTGATCGCCCGACCATGGATCACCTGCCACTGCTGGTACAAGCGGGGCGGCTCATCGGTGAACGGCCGCCGTCCATTGTCAAAGGGAATCTGGAGCAGGCCGCCGGGCTCGGCCACGGCCGCCAGACTTGCCGGAAGCTCCAAAGGCGCGACTGTGCGTGGCCAAGCCGTGCCGCCCCCCCAGATGCCGTCCATCATCAGGGCACTGCAGACCAGCGCGAGCACGGCCGGATGCCGCCGCACCCATGGCCCCGCGCCCACCCCTGCCGCCGCCGCCAACAGCACGACTGCCGGACCGACGGCACGCTGCCAGTGGGACATCCCCAGCAGCGCGGGCACCGCATGAACCAGCGCGCGGGCCGGCCCCGGCACCCCCATCGCCACACCACCCACCGTCGGCCAGTACCCAAGCGCCAGCACCAAGAAGGGGACAGCCCCCAGCACGAGCCATCGAGCAGACCGTCGGCGGACCACCCCAACCACGGCCAAGACCAGCACCACCAGCCCCAAGTAGGTGGACTTGCTCGGGTGGACAGCCGCTGGGTGGGGCACCACAAACGTGAGCAAGTCCGCCCCAAACACCGGCAGCTCCGCCCAGTCCGGGCGGGGTCCCGGCGGGCCTGGTGCCGGCCAACGAAGCCGGGGCGCCCACTGGCCCCGAACCGGCAAGAAGGCCCACAGTGACGGCAACGTCATCACCAGTGCGAGTCCGCCCTGCCACAGCAGCCCCAACCTGCGAGAACGCCACAGCAGCGCCGGGACCCAGACGAGCTCGAAGACCAGCCCGTAGACCGCGTGGTACCAGCCGCTCAGCGCCACCATCCCCAGACAGAGACCCGCGACAATGGCGTGCCGCACGTCACCTTCGCGGGAGTAGCGCACCAGACAGGCCGCGTGCAGACCAAACCAGCCAAGCGGCCAGCTCTCGGTGATCCCGAAGTCCATCACCCCCGCGAGAAACGGGGCACTGCCACCGGCGACCATGGCCACCACCGCGCCACTCTGGGACGTGAACGGGCGCGCAAGCGCGTAGCAGCCGGCCATCGCCAACCCCACATTCCAGGCCTCCATCGCCCGCCAGCCCAGCGCCGGGTGCACCCAGCCCAGCGCCGAGAACGCAGGTAGGTTCACCGGATCCATCAACGGCAGCTGCAGCCCCACCGGCACGTTGGCCAGCGCGCCCGTCCGCCCGCCCATGCGCTCCAAGGCTCGCCAGAACATCCAGAGATGGTTGGAGCCTTCACCGAGGGGATCGGCCTGGAGCGCCAGCGGATCTCCACCGGCCAGCACCACGGCCATCGCCAAAAAGGCCCACAGCCACGGGCTCGCCAACCAGCGCAATCCGGACGCAGAGGTGGCCTCAGTGGGGGGCTGGTCCGGCACTTGGCTCCTCGCATCGCCGCCCAATGCACACCGCGACGGCGCACGCAGACGTAGGAAGGCTGTCAGCTACCCCGTCTCCCTTGCCCCATGGGACCCCACAGGACATCATTCGGCTGCCCCCGCCCCACGTGAGTCCATGCCCCCACGCCTGCGCGTCCTCCCGCTGCTCCTGACCTTGGTCGCCTGCTCCACCGAGGCCGACGGTCCTGGAAAACCTGGCGACCGCGACCCTGTGCCTCTTGTCCCGGGTGCACCGATCGCCGGAATGGCCGAAGGACACGTCCACCTGCCCATCGGCAGCCCCCTTGGTGGGTACACGAGCCGGTGCCGTTGCTTTGGTGGGGTGGCCCTGGCCCGCGAAGAGCTGGACAACCGCGACAGCGACTACACGATGGCGTTCATCCCCTCGTTCGGCGTCCAGACACGCCCCCACGTGGCGGCGCTCTGGCTCGAGAACGGCGACCAAGCCGTGATGATGCTCAAGACGGACATCATCTATTCCTTCGAGGGCCTGGTCACGGCCGTCGAAGAACGGCTGACCGCTGAGACTGGCCAGGACATGCACGGCAAGGTGATCGTCGCCACGACCCACACCCATGCCGGCCCCTCCAACTACGACAAGGGCATGACCTGGTTCCTGGGCGGCGACCGCTATGACCAAGAAGTCTTCGACCGCCTCGCCGGTCAGCTTGCCGACATCGCCGTGGACGCGTGGTCCGTCCGTGAGCCCGCTGCCATCGGCCTCGGACTCGCGAAAGACTGGGATCCGGACGACCGCGTCTACCGGGACCGCCGCAGCGACAACGACGAGCTGGCGTTCTTCGATGACATTCCGGCCGGCCCCTACAAAGACCCGTGGCTGACGATGCTGCGCGTGGACACCGCTGACGGCCACCCCATGGGCATGTTCTACGGCTTCGGCATCCACGGCACGGTCGAAGGTGAGGCCAACCCGCTGTCGTCCATCGAAGCCGGCGCCCACACCGAGAACGCACTGATGGAGCGCTTTGACGAGCCGCTCGTCGTCGGCATGTGGCAGCACGGTGGTGGGGATGCGTCCCCGGCTGGCTCCGATCGCAGCTTCGCCCGGATGGAGAGCGTCGGAGACCGCGCAGCTGACGCCATCTACGAGCTCTGGTCCAACACCCCGACCAGCAGCGCCCCCATCGTGCTCGAGACCGTCAGCCGGACAATCCCCACCAGTCGGGATCTCATCAGGGTCACCCGGGACGGCACCACCGACCTTCGGTACGCCCCCTACGATGCCACTATGACGCCCGACAACATCGTCTACGACGACAATGGCGACATCGTCAGTCCCATCGACGAGTTCAACACCCAGTACGGCGGTGCGTTCTGCGGCGACGAAGACCCGCTCATCCCCGGGTTCGGCGTGGGGGCCGAGGTCTACCCCTACAGCTCCTGCGTGGACGTCGAAGCCATCAGCAATGTCATCGCTGCATTCTTCCAGCTGGGCAGCGCGACCCTCCCGCTCCCCGAGAGCGAATTCGCCGACGTCTCGGCCTCCCGAATCGGCCCCCTCCAGATCCGCGAACCGGACGGCACGATTGTCGAAGATGACGTGCTGTGGGGCTTCTTCCCCGGCGAGACCACCGCGATGTACACCGAACAGTTTCGGCGCCGGGCATCGGCCGAGCTGGGCATCGATCACGCCATTGCGGTCGGCTACGCCCAGGACCACGAGGGCTACCTGCTCATCCCCGAAGACTGGCTGATGGGCGGATACGAGCCCAACATCAACATCTGGGGACCGCTGCACGGCGAGCACATCATGGAGGGCTTGCTCGAGATGGCAAAGGAGCACTTGCTCACCACCGACATTGCCGAGCCCATTGACCCTCACGGCACACCCGCCGGCTCGCTCTACCCCGACATCCCCCAGACCACGAAGTCCCCAGACACCACCCCCGATGCGGGGACCGTCGTGAGCGCTGTGCCGGATGAGCTCTGGCTGCCCTTCCCCGACGACTACGTGGCCCAGATCCAGCCCGAGCCCACCGTGTCCCGCGTGACCGGCATCGCCCAGCTCATCTGGTACGGCGGCGACCCCGCGGTGGACGATCCTGAGGTCACGATCGAGGTGCGCGAGGGCGACGGCACTTGGTCCGCCCACACGAGCTTGGCAGGCCGCACGATCACCGAGTCCAAGCCCGACATCCTGCTGCTTCACCTGCCCGATCCGCTCTACCCATCCGAAGACGTCCAGAGCCATCGCTGGTGGGCCGGCTGGCAGGTTCTTGGCCATGTGCTCGACCGGCCGGGGCTTCCCACCGGCGTCTACCGCTTGCGCATCCAGGGCAGCACCCTCGTCGGCGGCAGCGTGTGGCCGTGGGACTCCGCGCCCTACGAGGTGTTCAGCGACGAGTTTGAGGTCGTGCCGGCAGAGATCTCGATCACCCTCGAGGATGGCGTGCTGAGCGCCGCTTTGGTGGGGCCGAGCTGGGGCTACCGGCTCATCGACGGCGAGGGCGACTCCCGGGGCGCCAACCCCGTCCGCGACGTGACACTCACCTGGACGCTCGATGACGACAGCGTTGTCGATGAAGCTGTGACCCTGACCGCCACGGGAGGTTGGGGGGTCGGAGACGCAAGCCCACCGACCGGCGCCGTGTCACTCACCGTCACCGACGGTTGGGGAAACAGCGGCACGATTGCACTGCCTGCCGGATAGGCCGTCGCCCCCTTCGCCTTGGGTCCGCTGTGAAAAAATTCATCGCCGTCGCCGGCAACATGGGCGTCGGGAAGACCTCCCTCGTGCAGTTCCTGCACAAGCGCTACGGCCTTGAGCCAGTGTGGGAGCCCTACATCAACAACCCCTACTTGGACGACTTCTACAAAGACATGAAGTCCTGGGGGTTCCACTCGCAGCTGTTCTTCCTCACGCACAAGTTCCAGCTCCACATGGAGCTGAACCGCGCGAGCACGACGTGTGTGCAGGACCGCACGATCTACGAAGACGCCGAGATCTTCGCGACCAACCTGTACCGGTCGCGGAAGATGTCCAAGCGGGACTACGAGACCTACATCACGCTGTACCGGACGATGTCCACGGCGCTTCAGCCGCCCGATCTGGTGATCTACTTGCGGTGCAGCGTCCGGGCGATCCGCAAGCGCATCAAGCAGCGGGGCCGCACCAGCGAGCAGGAGATCCCGGCCCGCTACCTGCGGCGCTTGAACGGCTTGTACGAAGAGTGGATCGAGGGCTGGGACCAGAGCCCCGTGATGGTGTGGGACAGCGAGAACATGGACTACCTGACCGATCTCGCCGACCGCATCGAGTTTCAACGCAACATCGAGCGCTTCTTATAGGCGCGCGGTGTGGGGCCCTAGTGGACGTAGACCCGGCCGCGGCTGCCGTCGATGGTCACCGCTTGACCGGTCTGGAGTCGACGGCAAGCGTCGGAGACGTTGACCACTGCGGGCAAGCCGAGCTCTCGGGCCACGACCGCCCCGTGGCTCAGCATCCCGCCGAGCTCAAGCACCATGCCGCTGGCCCGCAGGAACAGGGGGGTCCAGCCGGGGTCGGTGGCGCGAGCAACGAGGATCTCCCCGGGACGCAGCAAGTGGGCTTCCCCGAGGTGGCGAATCACCCGGACCAGGCCCTTCGCCGTTCCCGAGCTGATGCCGAGACCTTGGATGCGTGCACCATCGGGCTCTGCGGTCCCATCGCCCCCGAGGAAGGTTGGCGGCCCGTCGCCTTCCGCCCACCGCCGGACCTCGTCGGACCACTCCCCCTTTCGCCGGGCCACCCGCTCGGCGACGTCGCCTCGACTGAGCGTGCCCCCAAGTAATGCATTGGCCTCAGCTGAGTCGAGAAAGCGCAGCTCGACGCCTTCTTCGCGCTCCAAGAACACCCAAGCGTCCTTCCAGCAGGCCAGCAAGCGGTCAAAGTGAAAGCGCTGGTCTTCCCGAAGCTGGAGGTAGCGGCGGGTGAGCCCCACCACCGCCCGCAGATCTGG
>CALOBC010000032.1:0-92297 GCA_942491145.1 Myxococcota bacterium
AAGTTATCCCATGACTTCGATGCAATCACCAGTTCATTGCGCGCGGTTTTATTCCAGTTACAAGAAAACGGATCGACCTGCTCTGAAATTTTCGGGATACTTTTTTCTTTTCGGCGAATAGATAAAAACTCATTTTGAAATAGCTCGGGCGCGAGTTCCCTGGCCTTGAAGGAATCGATAATTTTATCGTAACGCCCGATTAGTGTATTAAGTTGCTCCTGGTAAAGCGCGACATCGCGGTAATAACTTGGGTAATCTCTTGGCGCATTTTCGGCATAGGCTGAACTGTGATTGACAATTAACTGGCTGATGACTCTTAGCTGTCCCGAGAGATTCAGGATCAGGTAATCATGCTTACGCAGGTTTAATAAATAGAGCGTGCTAGAAACAATCACAACCAGGACAATGAACTGAATAGCTAAAGCTGTTCCTATTTGTACTTTTAATGATCGAAACAAAATGCTCTCCAGATATATTTTCTGTTATGGCATAGACATGACTTATATAACAATGTTCCTTGCGAATTGTTACTTTTTCTTACATATCAATATATTACAAAATAGCGGCTATTTTATTTTATGTATCGGGTAATCCAGGAAAAACTTGATCGGCTTAAAGAAAATAGTGACGATTTTTCGCGATATACACCTATTTATTTAGATATATACCCCTTTAAAAAGCCAGAATCTGGCATAAAATTAATAGAGGAGTAGAGGATTTTATGTGATAGCTATGACTACGTTTAAGATTACAAATGATGATATTGGCGTTCGTGGATTACAGGAGGGAAATAAAACACCTGTCATCACGGGTCCATTACAGCCCGTAAAAGCCAGTAATCCGCTACAAAAATCACCTGAAAACCTACCGCTACGGACTGAAGCAAACCCGCGAAAGAATTTCGAAACGCCCCATCCCCATCGCCGTCATAGCGATCGTCGAAAAGTAAACCAGGAGGTTTTGCTCGACACCCGCAGCACTCATGACAGGCGTACAAAAACGGATAAAGCCGATAAAGATGCCATGACAACCGAGCATGGCATTGATGAAATTGTTTAACCTCTAATTATCTTTACCTTCTACCTGGGCAGCGGCCGAATCCATTTGCTCCGCCAATGCATCCGGTACCGCATTATTCAATGCCACACCATAAAGCAGAACAAGAATAACAACCAGAACGCTGCCATAGATAGATGCTGATTTTGTTTTAATATGATTTAACAAGGCTTTAAAATTAAATGATATGTGTGTAACGGCAGCCACGATCATAAGCAAACCAAACAGTTTATGTACCGGGTGCATTTGAATAGTGAAAGAGGGTTTTTCAATAACAAACATCATTAAGCCGCTGGTCGCCATCGCAAGGAAAGAGATTGCAAGTGAAATTGCAGCAATTTTTCTAATCATTAATATTCTCCAGTTTTATTACACACGTTAAAACAAATACTAAAGTAATCACCACATAAAAGCGCTCGCTTTTTACCCATAACATCATCATGAAAAACAAGCCTGGCTTCAGATTCCGACACGCCATAACAAACATGCAATGGTAATAAGTGTTCTTCTCGCGGATGACAATACCGGGCAGAAGGAGCTTCACTCCATTTAATCAGCCTGGACTCTCTTTCATTCGCGTTAATAGCTTTACTTGTACAGGTCTCAACAAGCCAGTTTTCAAATAGCTCGTTGTCCTTATCTACGGTATTAATTTCTTGTTGAGTAAAAGCCCTGAGGTTATGAAATGTAAAACCGGATCCAATAATTAATATGTTTTCATTTTTTAATTCGGCCAGTGCCTTACCGATTTTTATATGCGTTTCTGGGTCCAGTGTTTTAACCAATGAAATTTGTACACAGGGAATGGTTGCATCGGGATACATGATTTTTAATGGCACAAACAAACCATGATCAAAACCGCGTTGCTCATCTAACCTTGCATCGATACCGTTAAGGTTTAATAACTGATAAATTTTCTCTGCTAACTGTGTGTTGCCAGTTACCGGGTATTCAATATCATATGCTTCATCAGGAAAGCCAGAAAAATCGTAAATCAGCGGCGGATTTTTTCCACTTGTTATGGTTACCTTATCCGCTTCCCAATGTGCACTTATCACAATGATAGCTGATGGATTTTCTATCTCAGATTTTATTTCTTTCAGAAAATCCACCATACCCTGATGGGCTTTATCGCCTAGTAGAGGCAATGGCCCTGCACCATGAGGAACAAATAATACCGAACCGGTACCTGTAGTTGATTTAGTATTCATACTTATCAGTCTACTTAATCTACCCGCCATCGCCTCGTCCGCTTGGGCCACCGCGCGCACAACCGGCGGCAAGGGATCGCCTCCACCGACGGTGCTCTCGACCAACTGACGGACCATCTCGGGTTGCTCGGACCAGCGCACTGCAAACAGGGCCCACGAGCTCGTGGAGCGATGTCCAAATCGGGCAAGGAGGTCGGGTTCGGAGAGCTTGCCCGCACCGAGAGCCCACAAGGCATGGGCGGTCTGGACGGTCCACGTGGGCGCAGCCGGGCGCAACAACAGGTCCGGGTCGCCCGCCCCCCTCGACACCAACATCGCCCCCGCCACCTCGTACCAGAGATTTGCGAAGAGCAGGCTGCACACGTGCACTTTGATGTACTCGCGCGCCAGATCCATGCAGCGGTCGGTGCGTGCAACCGCCTCGGCACGGGACTGGCAGGGCGAAGCCATGGGCACCAGCGCGTCGTCGAGGAGCCGCTCATAGGCGTCCCAGTGGACCGGATTGCGCACCGGATTCCACCGGAACCGACGCCAGCGACGCTCCTTGAAGGTGGTGGCGAAGATGGCCCCGTAGACCCGCAGATCGGGCATCTGGGCCCGCCGTCGCAGCCAGTCCAGCTCTTCGTGGGGCGGCAGCAGCTCCAGCATGAAGCGCGGCGGACGGGTACCCGGCGCCTTGAACGCCAGGTGGCGAAAGACCGTGGTGTTCAGGTAGGGCGCCGAGCGGTACAGCCGCGTCGCTGCGCCTCCGCCCAGGTACTTGCGGCTGACTTCCGGGTAGTCCACGAACCAGTCGAGAAGGCCGCCCATGAGCGACCATCCCAGCGGCGTGGCCGGCTCGGTCCAGCGCTCCCCCACAAAGCGGCGGGTCCACACCTGCGCGCCGGACGGGCGCACCTCACGAGCGGTGGTCACCGGACGGGCCTGAAGCACGTAAAATGCGCCATTGTCGTCCATCGCCCACTCAATGTCCTGGGGCAGTCCGGCGCGGGCCTCCACCCGCAGCGCCAGCCGACACAGCCGCAGCACTTGGTCCGTCGTGAGCTTGGGTTGGGCCCGCAGCTCGACCGGCACCGGTACGTCCTCCACACCCGAGCCCACGCCGATGAGCTGGCGGTCCTGGGACTGCACTTCCCGGGTGGTCTCCTCCAGTCGCACATGGGCCACCAGTCGCTGTACCACCCGCGGAAGGCGCCGCGGCCGCCGGACCCCATAGAAGTCCGGCACCACCCGCCCACTGACCACCGCTTCGCCGAGGCCCCACGCGGCCTCGACCGTCATCTCGGCCCAAGATCCCGTGGACGGGTTGATGGTGAACACGACGCCCGCGCACCGGGGCTCAATCATCTTCTGCACCACCACCGCCATCCCGGCGACCGTGGACCCTCGCCCCGCGCGGGCTTCCCGGTACACCTGGACATGTCCGCTGAAGGCCGATGCCCAACAGCTGACAACCGCCTGCTCCAGGTCATCTCCGGGCCGCACACCCAGGAGCGTGGCGTACTGACCGGCATGGCTGGCTGCCGCCGCATCTTCACCGACTGCCGACGAGCGGACTGCCACGCGAGGCCCGAACGAGGCGCCCACCTCCCGCAGCGCCCCGGCAAGCTCCGAGTCGAGCGTGGTGCCAGGCAGTGCAGCGGCAATTGCTGCTGCATCGGGGCCACCGGGGACCCGGGGGTCGAGTCCAGACTGCTCCAAGTGGCGCCAGAACCACCGCACGGGGATCACCACAGCGTCGGGCACCGGCATCCCGCTCGTCCCCAGAAGCGCCAGCCCCATGGCCTTCCCGCCCACCTCTGCGGCATCCTGGGCGAGCAGATCCACCACAGAGGGTAGGATGGGGTGACGGCGTGGGGTCTGGTTCAAAGCACTTCCCGTCGGGCTCGCTGGCCTGAGGCCGCACCGAACGGGACCTGATCGGCCCCTCGCCCGGTTCGCTTGTACCCAACATTGCCCTCCCCGTCCGCTTCTTCAGTGCCCGCCGGCCAGTCCACGACACCGGCCCCCGTCCCTTTCTGCACCTGCCCGGAGCCCCCATGAGCGCCCTGTCTGGCATCTTCACCCCGCCCGCTCCCCAAAATGAGCCAGTGCTCGGCTTCGCGCCGGGTTCCGCCGCTCGCGCCCGACTTCAAGCGGAGCTGGCCCGCCAGGCGGGTGAGGTTCTCGAGATTCCCTGTGTGGTCGGCGGCGAAGAGATCTTCACGGGCCGGACGGTCGACATCACCATGCCCTGCGACCACGGCCACGTGATCGCCCGCGCCCACCTCGCCACCCCCGAAGTGGTCGCCCGTTCGTTGAACGCCACCCGCGCCGCCGCCCCCCAGTGGGCTGCCCTGAGCTGGGATGCCCGTACCGCCGTCTTTCTCAGGGCGGCTGAGCTGTTGGCTGGCCCGTGGCGGGACCGGCTCAATGCGTCCACGATGCTGGGCCAAGCCAAGACCTGCCACCAAGCCGACATCGACGCGTCCTGCGAGCTGATCGACTTCTGGCGCTTCAACGCCAGCTACCACCGCGAGCTCTTGTCCCAGCAACCGCCGCGGAACAGCCCGGCCATTTGGAACCGCAGCGAGCTGCGCCCCCTCGAAGGCGTCGTCTTTGCCGTCACACCCTTCAATTTCACCAGCATCGCGCTGAACCTCCCGTCGGCGCCCGCCATGCTGGGCAACGTCGCCATCTGGAAGCCGTCAAACACGCAGCTCCACAGCGCATGGTACGGGTATCGGCTTATGCGTGAAGCCGGCCTGCCGCCAGGGGTCATCGACTTCTTGCCCGGTGACGGCGCCGATGTGGGCGACCCCGTCATCGCGTCCCCTCACCTCGCGGGCCTGCACTTCACGGGCAGCACCGCCACGTTCCAGCACCTCTGGCGCAAGATCGGCGACAACATCAGCAACTACCGGACCTACCCCCGCATCGTCGGCGAGACCGGTGGCAAGGACTTCGTGATTGCCCACCGCAGCGCCGATCCCGCAGCGTTGGCCGTCGCGTTGTTGCGCGGCGCCTTCGAATTCCAAGGCCAGAAGTGCTCCGCAGCCAGCCGGGCCTACATCCCCCGCAGCCTGTGGCCCCAGGTGCGCGAGGCTGTCGTGGAGGGCATGCGCGAGATGAGCATGGGCGACACCCGGGACTTCTCCAAGTTCCTCGGCGCGGTCATCGACGAGCGGGCCTGGACCAGACACCGGGAATATCAGGAACTTGGACGCACGACAGCCAGTGTCATCCAAGGCGGCGGCGGCGACCGCAGCACAGGGTGGTTTATCGAGCCCACCTTGGTCGAGGTTGACGACCCCAAGCATCGCCTGATGGCCGAGGAGATCTTCGGACCGTTTTTGTCAGTGTTCGTCTACGAAGACGCCCGGTGGACCGAAGCCCTCGACCTGGTCGACAGCACCAGCCCCTACGCCCTCACGGGGGCCGTCTTCGCGCGGGACCGGTCGGCCATCTCCGAAGCCTCCACCCGCCTGCAACAGAGCGCAGGCAACTTCTACATCAATGACAAGCCCACTGGCGCCGTCGTGGGCCAGCAGCCGTTCGGGGGCGCCCGGGGCTCGGGCACCAACGACAAGGCCGGCTCCGTCTTCAACCTGCTGCGGTGGGTCTCCCCCAGAAGCGTGAAGGAAAACCTCTGCCCGCCCACCGATTGGCGCTATCCCTTCCACGGGTGAGCGCTGGCGCAAGGGGGTGACCCGGGGCGCGTGGGGGCCGAGGATTGGTCCGAACCCGGCCGTTGGGCTTGACAGTACCCATCGGTCGGATATCATGCGCCCCTGGCCAGCCCGCTTCGCCCCGTGTGTGCAGCGAGTGTCTGACCAGCCTGTAAGAGCACCCCTTGGGTGCAGCATTGAGGGCGCCGCCGTGGCGTCTTCTGCGCATGCTCCAATGATTGAACCTGCCCACTCATAGGGCGGGCGTGCGGCGCACCATCAAGCGCCGAGTCGCGGAGCCGGCACGGATCCACACAGCAAGGGCAGCGAGACGACGGCGTCCCCGGGGTCGTCGATTGTCTCGGTGGGAGGCCCGCCCGATGTTTGATGCAAATCAAGCCTGACAACCCACTGATCGTCCAGGGTGACGGCAAGGTTCTGCTTGAGACGAAGCACCCCCGCTACGAGGAAGTCCGCGACTTCCTTGGGCGCTTCGCCGAGCTTGAAGCCTCACCGGAGCTGCTGCACACGTACCGGATTGGTCCGCTGTCCTTGTGGAACGCGGCCTCTGCTGGTCTCGATGTCGATGTCATCATCGACGGTCTGCGCGGGTATTCCAAGTTCGACGTGCCACAGGACGTTCTCGACACGATTCGAGACACCATCGAGCGCTACGGACTGGTCAAGATCGTCCCCCATCCGAAGGACGACCCAGACCACCTGCGGCTGCAATTTTCCAGCGGCTACGTCGCCAAGCTGATCGCAAATGAGCCCACGCTCAAGGAATTTGTGGTCCCCGATGGTCGGCGCCACTGGAACATCCTTGCGGGCCATCGCGGCATCTTCAAGCAGCGGGCGCTTCAAGCGGGCTGGCCCGTCGAAGACATCGCTGGCTTCCGCGAAGGTGAGCCCCTTGAGACCGTGCTGCGCGACACCATGGTCGGCAATGGCAAGCCCTTCAAGCCCCGCCACTACCAGGTCGAGGCCGCCAGCCGTTGGTGGCAAGACGGCCACCCCTCCGGCGGATGTGGTGTGGTGGTGCTTGCGTGCGGCGCCGGCAAGACCATCGTCGCCATGACCGCGATGAGCCTGGTCCAGACCAAGACACTCATCTTGGCCACCAACCAAGCTGCGGTGTCCCAGTGGCGTCGAGAGCTGCTCGACAAGACCCACCTCACCGAAGATGACGTCGGGATGTACACGGGGTCCCACAAGACGATCTCACCGGTCACCATCGCGACCTACCAGATCCTGACGTGGCGCCGGTCAAAGAAGGCCGAGTTCGAGCACCTGCACCTCTTCGAGGATCAGGACTGGGGCTTGATCATCTACGATGAAGTTCACCTGTTGCCGGCCCCTGTGTTTGGTGCAACCGCCACCCTTCAGGGCCGCCGTCGACTCGGCCTGACCGCCACGCTCGTCCGCGAAGATGGCCGAGAAGGCGATGTCTTCGCGCTGGTGGGCCCGAAGCGTTACGACCTGCCCTGGCAGACGCTGCAGCAAAAGGGCTTCATTGCCGACACGCGCTGCGTCGAGATTCGGGTTCCCCTTCCCCGTGCGGTGTTCAACCGCTATGAGGCGGCGCGGGAAGCCGAAAAGTTCCGGATTGCCAGCGCCAATCCGGCCAAGCTCGATGTCATCCAGGAACTGCTCCGGCAGCACCGAGAAGACAACGTGCTGATCATCGGCACCTACGTGGACCAGCTCCACACCATCGCAAAGCGGTTCCGGACGCCCCTCATCACCGGAAAGACCCCTCACAGTGAACGTGAGGTCCTGTTCGGAAAGTTCCGCAAGGGCACCATCAAGGTCCTTGTTGTGAGCAAAGTGGCGAATTTCTCCATCGACCTGCCCGACGCCAACGTCGCGATCCAGGTCAGCGGAACCTTCGGCAGCCGACAGGAAGAAGCACAGCGGCTCGGCCGCATCCTTCGCCCAAAGAAGAAGACCGCCGTGTTCTACACGGTGGTGTCGGGCGACACCAAGGAACAAGACTTCGCCATGAAGCGGCAGCTCTTTCTCACTGAGCAAGGCTATCGCTACCACATCGACGACCGGGCCCAGGGCTGAAGCCCCGCCTGACCCTCCAACCTGCTGTTGGTGAGAACATAGATGGGATCGGGACAAATGGATCGTTCGGACCCGGATGGCGCTCGCCGTCGTCGACGTCGTCGGCGCCGGAGCCGCCGCGCACCCAATCCGCGGGTGGAAACGGAGCAGCAAGAGCGGCCCAGCCGCCCGCTCCGCCGACGCACCGGACCCCGGCCTGAAGAGGCGCGGGTCTCGGTTGCGCTGCCGCGGACCGGTCGTGTGCCCCGTCGGCGCTTGGCCGTGCACCCTGCACGAGGCCCCGCTGCCAGTGCCACCACCCGTCGTCGGCGACCCAGCCGCGCGGAAATGGACGACCTGGCCAACTTCCTGAATCGCCTGCCCGACCAGCTGGTGGCTCAGGTCTACTCCGGACTGGGCGGCCAGCCAGGGCGGGTGCCGAGCAAGGATCGGATGATCCAGCTGACGGTGCGTGCCGTGGCCCAGGGCAACCGGTTGGGCACCCTGATTCGCTCCCTCCACCAGCGGGACCGTCAGGCCTTGGCCATCCTGCTGCAGTGCGGCGGGCTTGTGCACCACGACGAGTTCCGCCAGGAGCTGATCCTCAGCCTCGGCGGTCACGAGCGTGAGTGGTCCAAGGTGATGTCGACCCTCGGCGACCGTGGCCTCTGTGCTGCGACGGATGAGCGGGAGGGCGAGTTCTTCTACGTCGTGCCTGAGCCGCTGATCGACCACCTGCTCGATCACCTCAGCGAAGACCTCATCCTGCCGAGCTTCGACCACCCCGATGTCAAGGTGGTGGACGAGCGCCCGTTCTGTCCGCCGCTCGACTTCAGCTTGGTCTCGCTGATCACCTACATCGATCAACACCCCCCGCGGCTGACCCAGCGCCACGAGATCTTCAAGGTCCACAAAGACGAGATGGACCAGTTCTTCGCCCAGCTCTGGGCGTCGGACAGTGAGCTGTTCAGCTTCCACATCGAGTTCCTGATGATGCAGGGACTGGTGGAGCTCAAGGGGGACCGCCTCAGCGTGAACCGTGCGGTGGTCGAAGAGTGGATGCTCCTCGACGAAGAAGACCAGCGCGACCTGTTCTTCGCCGCGATGGAACGGCGCTTCCCGATGGCCGAGTGGGTCTTCTGGGCCATCCACGATGTGGGTGGTGCATGGGTGCCCGAGCGGCCCCTCCAAGCGATCTACCGGCGGTGGCGTCGGGGTGAGGACTGGCGCGACCGGTTCCACAAGGACCAGTGGGCGGCGCCCCGTGCTGCAAGCCGCGAGAGCTTCTCGTTTGCACCGCTGGTCAACGCCGGCATGCTGGAGCTGGGCACCTGGGGCCAAGAAAAATTCTACCGCTTGACCCCCCGGGCGCGGCGGCTGTTGGAGACCGAAGAGGAAGACTCGTTCAAGGAGTTCTACCTCACGCCAAACTTCGAGATCATGGCGCCGGCAGGCATGTCTGCCATGACCTTGTACCGAATCGGTGAGTTGGCCGAGCTCACCGCATGTGACCGGGCAAACACGTATAAGATCACCGAAGTCACGATCGAGCAGTCGCTGGACCGGGGCTGGCGTCGAGACGACGTCTTTGAGTTCCTCCGGGACAACAGCCAGATCGGGCTGCCGGAGAACGTCGAACAGACCCTCCGGGGCTGGATGGGCCACTACGGAGACATCGAGTACCACGATGTTCTGCTGCTCACCGTCCACCGCACCCAGATCCGACGGTTGGAGTCGAATCGCCAGCTCAAGCCGTACCTGCTGCATCGCTTCGTGCCCGGCATGTACGGCGTCGATCGGGCGCGCGTCGCGGAGCTGAACGCCTTGCTGATCGAGCATGGGTTCAGCCCCTCACAACAGACCCGCAAGTACCCGAACGACCCCCAGCAAGCCGATGCCCGCGGTCGGATGCTCGACCAAGTCGCGAATGCCCGCACCGAGCGGGAAGAGCTGATCCGGCGCACCCACGACGCTGACTCCCAGCCCGAGCTGTTGTGCTCCGTGCCTGGGTCCGGCCACCAGCTCCGCCAGAAGAAGCGACGCAAGGACGACCTGCCCCCCCGACGCAGCCCCCGCGAAGTGCGCGAGCTGTCCGAGCGGGCGATCGCGCTGGGCCAGCACATCGAGATGCTGTATGTCACTCGGGATCAGCAACGAAAGATGCTGCGGGTGGCACCGGAGCGTCTGGCCGTCAACCAGCAGGGCGCGCAGGTCCTCGTGGCCCGCGACCTTGAAAAGGGCGACCGGCTGTCCTACCAGATTGTCCAGATCGAGCGCTTGGCCCTGTTCAAGGCCCGCGACTGAGACCGGACGTTTGCACCGGCCGGCCCGCGGCCCACTGCTTGAGAGGAGGTCGAAGTGACTGCCAGTTCCACAGAATCCCCGTCGCCTTCGACCTTTGACGAAGCGTTGGCAGCGCTCGAAGACTGCGTTCGGAAGCTCGACGACGGCAGCCTCGGTCTGGAAGACTCACTCCGCGTCTTTGAGCGTGGGGTCGCCCTTCAGCGGACTTGCCAGGAACTGCTCGACGCCACCGAACGGCGAATTGAAGAGCTGAGCGTGCCCGCCACTGGCCCGTCGGCTGCTGACTGAGGCCCCTTCAGTCTGTTGGTCTGAAGGGGTATGCTCCCCCGTCCCCCACGCCCGGCCCTCTGTGCCGGGCACTCTCTGAACCTCTCACGCCCACCGGAAGCCCATGTTCGATACCGTCGGCCGCTCCCGGAAACAGAACCCCGTCCAGCAGGGTCTGTCGGCACTGCTCTCCCTCTTCGTCACCGCGGGTGGCATGGGAGGGCTGTGGTGGGCTGGCCAGCAGTTTGCGGACGAGATCTTGGAAGTCGAGGAGCTGCTGGAAGTCACCTTCTACGACGCAGCCCCTCCCCCTCCGCCGCCCCCACCGCCTCCCGCTGGTGGGAGCACCACACCGAAGACCGAGACCAAGAAGGAAAAGAAGCCTGACCCGGTCGAAGTTGAGCCTGATCCCGAGCCCGAAGAGCTCCCGGAAGAGATCCCGGAAGAAGTGCCCGAGGAAGAACCCGAAGAAGCGGCGGCTGATGCCGGCGTTGTGGGTGGGGTGGAAGGTGGTGTCGAAGGTGGCGTGGTCGGTGGTGTCATTGGTGGCGTCGTCGGCGGTGTCATCGGTGGTCAGCTCGGGGGCACCGGCCTCACGGCGGTCCACCACTCCCAAGCCAAGGTCAAGCGGCGCGTCGATCCCAAGATGCCGCAGGCCGCCCAGGATCTGGGCCTGAAGACCTCGCGCTGCGTGGCCACCATCAGCGTCGACGAGAAGGGCAAGCCCTTCGACGTCAAGGTCGCCGACTGTCCCAACATCTTCCACCAGGAAATCCGCAAGGCTGCCCTGGCGACCCGCTTCTACCCCCACAAGGTCAATGGGAAGCCGGTCAAGATGTCCACCAAGTTTGTCTACACCTTCAAGATCACCAACTGAACCCCGCGAGGACACCGTGCATATCGATCTCTTCGAGATCTGGGGCCAGGCGACCATGCCCGTCAAGGTCGTACTCCTCACGATGGTCCTGATGGGCATTGGCTCCATCTACGTCGCCATCGAGCGCAGCATTGCGCTCTCCCGGTCCAAGTCCCAGAGTCGCAGCCTCGCAGAGGCCATCGGCGCAGCCTTCCAACAGGGCGACCCCTCGGGCGCGCTCAAGATTGCCCAGGGCGACGAGTTCAAGTCGGCCTACCTGTCCCGCATTCTCAAAGCGGGACTGGGCGAGTTCGTGGAGCGGCAGGACCGCCACGGCATCGAAGCCGCTGAGCGTGCGCTTCGCCGTGCCAACATTGACGAAGACGCCAACCTTCGTCGCGGCTTCGGCGTGCTGGCCACCACTGGCGCGACCTGTCCCTTCGTGGGCTTGGTCGGCACCATCTTCGGCATCATCGGCGCATTCCAGGCAATGGCGGACGGCGGCGATCTCAACGCCCTGCTCGTCCCCATTGCAGAAGCCCTCATCGCGACCGCCATCGGCATCGGTGTTGCGATTGTCGGTGTCTGGTTGTTCAACTGGTTCAATGCCCAGGTCGGCAAGATCACCCTCGACATGAACACGTCCGAGCTTGAGCTCATGGACTGGTTCGAGAAGCGCGTCCTGTCCGCTTCGGACGTCGACGAGGCCACCCCCACCAACGCCTAGTGAGCCTCACTGCGCTGGCCCCGGCGAGCGCAGTGGACCCACCAGACCGGAACCAGACCGGAGGTCCAACATGGCCATGAGCAGTGGGGGCGGAGGCGGTGGTGGTGGTGGCCCGATGGCCGACATCAACGTGACGCCGCTTGTCGACGTCATGCTGGTGTTGATCATCATCTTCATGGTCATCACGCCGGTGCTTACCTCGGGTGTGGCGGTGAACCTGCCCCGCGCCCAGACCGGCGACGACAGCCAAGACGTGGGCCAGCACATCGCGATTGCCGTGAAGAACGACGAGTCGCTCTTTGTGGAACAGCTTCCGACCACCATGGACGACCTGATCACCGACATCAACAACGAGTACGCCGCTGACGGCAACCGTAGTCTGCTGATCAAGGCGGACCGCCGGCTGACGTGGAAGAGCGTACACGCAGTGATGCAGCGACTTCACGACAATGGCATGTCCACCATGCTTCTCGCCGTTGAAAAAGAGAAGGGGGGGAACTGAGCCATGGGCATGAGCACCGGCGGTGACAGCAAGGAGGGCATGAACGAGATCAACGTCACCCCGTTGATCGACATCATGCTCGTGATGCTCATCATCTTCATGTTGATCACTCCCCCGACCGTGTCCCAGCTGCAAGCAAAGCTGCCGGACAACACGGAGACGGTGGAGCAAGATTCGGTCCCCCAGAAGCAGCTGGTTGCAGCGGTCTGCAAAGACGGCCAGTTTGCGCTGAACACCAAGAAGATGAGCATTGAAGAGCTCTCGGATCAAGTCACTCGACGACTGCGAGGTCGAACCAGCAAGGTCATCTTCGTCGACGGCCATCCGGACGCGCCCTACGACAAGATGGTGCAGCTGATGGACACGGTGAAGGAGTCCGGCGCTGAGAAGCTCGGTCTCGCGAGCCTAAAGACCGACGAAGAGTTCCGTGCGTGCACCCCGGCTGCGGCGGCTCCTGCGCCGGCCCCCGAGGGTGGAGTGCCAGCAGCGGGCTGAGATCGTGGGACCACAGGGGCCTCGCCATTGATGCCACGCGGCTTGGCCTCACGAACACTCGAGTCCCCAGACCTTGGACCCAACGGACAGCGCGCTGCTGTCCGCGTCCACGCGCCCGCCACCTCGGCGGGTTTGGAGTTTTCCGATGACGCCCGAACGCGCGCAGTTCCAACTTGAGCCCTGGGCGGTCCCGCTGCGTGCAGCCTTGCTCCCCAAGCTCACAGCGCCGTTCTCGACCGGGTTTCCCCCTGGATTTGTGGACGCCTGCGTCTACCCACTCCAGACCGGTGGAAAGCGTGTTCGCCCCCTGCTGGCGCTGGCGGGAGCGCGGGCCTGCGGCACCGTCGAGCCCGGGCCAGCCGTCTGGGCGGCGGCGGTAGCGGTCGAGCTGGTGCACACCTACTCGCTGGTGCACGACGACCTTCCGGCCATGGACGATGACGACATGCGCCGGGGGCGACCGGCGGTCCACAAGGCCTTCGGCGAGGCCACGGCGATCCTGGTCGGGGATGCGCTGCTGACTGGTGCCTTTGAGGTACTGTCCAGCGTCAGTCCCCCGGCCACCGGTCTGGCCATGGTCGCCCAGCTCGCTGTTGCAAGCGGCCACCAAGGCATGGTCGGGGGACAAGCACTCGACATCGGGGTCGATGGACCGGTGCGAGACGAGCAAGGGCTGATGCAGGTCCATCGAGCAAAGACCGGTGCGCTCATTCGAGCGTCGGTGGTCATGGGCGGGATGGCCGCAAGTGCCAGCCCCGACCAGGTCGCAGCACTGCGCACCTATGGGGAAGCGGTGGGCCTCGCCTTTCAGCTTGCAGACGATGTTCTCGACAAAGACGAAGACGTCGCAGACGACGGTCCGCCCAGCTATGTGCGGCTGCTTGGCGTCGACGAGACCCTTCGCCGGGCGTGTGCGGAGCGGGACCGAGCGCTGGATGCGGTCGCTGGCCTTCCCCGTCCAGACGCACTCCACGCCATCGCGCGGTTCATCGTCGACCGCGACCACTGAGGTGGCAGGCCCCCGGCGAGTTCGTCTGGATCGGCTGCTGCTTGACCGCGGACTGGTCGAGACCCGCAACCAAGCCCAAGCGCTGATCAAGGCCGGCGCGGTCACCGTCAGTGGGATGGTCCGCGACCGCCCCGCCTGCCAAGTCACACCTGATGTGGCCGTTGCCCTAACCGCCGATCCTGAGCCCTATGTGAGCCGCGGGGGGCGCAAGCTCGCCCACGCCCTCGACGCATTTCAGGTCGAGCCGGCGGGCCACACCTGCGCCGACCTTGGTGCGAGCACCGGGGGGTTCACCGACTGCCTGCTCCAGCGTGGGGCCACCAAGGTCTTCGCCGTGGACGTCGGCTACGGCCAGCTCGCCTGGAAGCTGCGCCAGGACGAGCGAGTGGTGGTGATGGAGCGCACCAATGCTCGCCTGCTGGAGAGCCTCCCCCAGGCCCCCTCACTCATCGTGGGTGACCTGTCGTTCATCTCGCTGCGCCTGATCCTGCCCGCCATCTTGCGCATCGCCCAGCCCGGCGCCGAGGCCGTGCTGCTCATCAAGCCCCAATTTGAAGCGGGCCGTGAAGGCATCGGAAAGGGTGGGCGCGTACGCGACGAAGAAGTGCGGACCAACGCCATTCAGGGGGTCGTGGAGGCCGCGGAGGGGCTGGGCTGCACGGTCCTGGGGCTGGTCCGGTCCACCGTGCCGGGCGCCAAGAGCGGCAACGTGGAAGAGCTGGTCCACCTGCGCTTGGATGCAGCTGGCGCTCCACCGTCGAGCGAGCCATGAAGCCGTGGATTGCGGTGTTCTGGATGTTCGCCTGCGATCCGTCGCCCGCCGAGCTTCCCCCCCCGGCCCGCACCCAAGCTGCCGCAGTCGGCTCACGTGTTCGGGTCGGCGACGTCTACGGGTTTCTCGCAAGACCGGCCGCGAGGGAAGGACTCATCCCCTGTGTTGTGCTGCTGGTCGATGTTGTCGATGACGACGCACAACGTCAGGCACTGGCCATCGCCGAGGACCAACGCCTGGTGTTCGCCATCCCGCCCGAGGTCGGGGTGGATGACGCAATCTTGTATGTGCACGGCATGACTGCCGCGGCCCAAGGGCCGGTTGACCTGCGCTGTGTGCGGGCCCAGTGTCCCTGATCCCGCCAAAGCTCCGCTCAGGACTGGGCTTTGCACGCAGCCTGTCAAAGGGGCTGTCCAGGGGGGCCTTCTTTCCAGACCGCAGCGCGCCGCCGGCACAGCCAGCCCCACTCGGCAGCGCGTGCAGCCCCGTTGGCAGGGGAAACCAGGTCTCGGAATTCACCCAGACCGTGCACCGTGCGGCAATTCCCGGTCTCACTCGACCGCTGAGCATCTGGCACTTCACCGACCTCCACCTGCGGGCCAAGGGTGCGCACCTCGACGCACTCTGCGGCGCCCTGAGCACGCTGGAGCCGGCCGATCTGGTGGTCTTGACGGGTGATGTGGTCACCCGCGGCTGGACCGATGAAGCCGTCGACCAGCTCTTGCGTGCCCTCCCCAAGGCGCACATGGGCACCTTCGCAATCATGGGCAACTGGGAGCACTGGTCCGGAGTGAAGCCCACGGATTGGGCCAAACGCTTGGAAGATCAGGGGGTTCGACTGCTGCTCAACGAAGGCATGAACATCGGCCCACTGCACATCGCAGGCACCGACGACCACCTTGCCGGCACCGCCCACATCGGCCGCACCATCCAAGCGTGGGACCGGGACCTGCCGCTGCTCGCCCTCACCCACTCCCCTGCCCTCGCACCAGCACTCGCCCGGGCGGGCGCCAGCTTGGTCTTGGCGGGACACTCCCACGCCGGACAGGTGCGGGTGCCCGGCCTAGGTGCACTCTGGGTCCCGATGGGCACCGGCCAGTACGTCGGCGGATGGTACTCGGTCCACCAGAGCTGGCTGTTCGTGGGTCGAGGCCTCGGCTGGAGCATCGCACCCGTGCGGTGGCGCTGCCCGCCAGAGCTCGCCCGCATCGAGCTCCAATCAGCAACAGAGCCAAAGTAAGACTAAAACCGCCACCGCATATAGATGTCACCGGAGGACTGACCGCGATCTCCCGTCACCATCTCCGCGTACATGCGTCGGTTGATCAGCCACTCTAGGGACACCGAGAAGATGTTTTCGTCTTCCTCGGCATTGTTGGCCCGCTCGAAGGACAAGAAGGTCTTCTCGGTGAGCGGAAAGCCCACCCGCACGGCCTCTTCGTCGAGCTCCACGTTGCTGAGCACGGACGACGCTCCCTTGAATGCAGAGCCGGCGGCCATCGAAGCAGCGGCCATCAGCATCCCGGCCCCCGCCTGCCCTTCCGACTCGGTCAGCTCGCTGGCGGGCTTGCCCATCACGAGAATGCTGATGATGTCGGTTTGGTCGGGGTAGTCGTCCGACTTGAACTCAAGCTCCAGTGCAGCCGGCGTGCCTCGAACCACCGCCGACACGTCGCCATACCGGCCCGTGTGGCGCACCGCTTCGACGTTCAACACCGGGTTGCCATAGTCGGCCCCGGTGAAATTCAGTGTTGAGCCCGATGCAATCTCGAAGTTGGACCCCAGCAGCGTCATGCTGCCCCGCTCCATCGAGACCTCACCGGAGATGCTCGGTTCGCCGTTCTCCATCGAGATCTTCAGCATGGGCGACAGGAGCTTCATGTCGACCGTCGTGGTCGACAGCGCGGCCGTGGCCCCCGACTGGGCATCGAGCGGCATGTCGACCATCAAGCGCAAGCCCTGGGACAGGTCGAGCTTGAGGTCGACTTCCATTTCTTGGACGACGTCCGGCCCGTCCTTGGCGACCTTCTTGCGGGCAATCTCCTCAGACTTGCGGTGAATCACCAGCACTGGGTCCAGCGCCAGGTCGCTTTGGGGGAGGAACACGTCCTGGCCCAGCGTCACCTTCCCGTCGAGAAGCATGGCCCGGCCGGACACCTTGAGCTTGGGGTAGGTGCCGGCCACCTTGACCCGGCTGTCCGCCCGCATCTGGGTCTCTGGCGTGTAGATCAGCCAGAACCCGTCGGTCTTGGTCAAGATGTCGAGCTCGGTGGGCGAGTACCCGGAGTCGAGCTGAACCGTCCCGTCGATGGTGAGCTTGCCATCCTTCTGGCTGGGGATGGTGATGCCCCAGATTGGCTCGGCACCCATCGACAAGTCGGTGATCTTGAGGGCCGACCCATCAAAGTCGATCTGGCCGCCGATGTCCTGGTAGGTCAGGCCGGTCGTCTCAAAGGAGAGCAGGCCGTCGGACAGCGAGAGCCCGAGCCGGGGCTTGGGGTCGGACAAGGTCCCGGAGAGGCTGCCCGTCATCGACAGATCGCCGCTGGCATCCAAGACCCCGTCCACCGTCCCCCGCAGGGCAGCCAGTGGGATTGTGCTGCCCTTGATCTTGACGGTCAGCCCTTCCCGATCGAGATCCTGGTCGCCGCCGCGGTCGAGGTCCAGCTCCAGCGGCAAGAAGCCGTCGATGGCCAGCTCGCCCGTCCTGTCGAAGCCGAGGCGGCCGTCCAGCTTGTAGCCCCCCTCCACCGGCACAATGTAGAAGTGGGCATCGTCGAGCTTCACGTCCCCGACCGTGCCGCCAGTCCAGACCAGACCACCCTGCAGCCGGGGAGCCGACGGGGTGCCGGAGAAGTTGAGGCCGCCACCGATCATCCCGGTGACGGTCGCCGGAAGCTCCACGAATGCGTTGAGGCTCTGAAGCGGGATGCCCAGGGGCACCACATTGATGTCGAACTGGCTGGCGAAGGTGGAGAGCTGGTCGAGCGGTGGCATCTCTGCGCCCGCGAAGACCCCCTCAAACACCGAAGACAGCTCGGTGCTCGCCCCGCCGTTGATGTCGAGAATGCGGACCAGACCTTGTTCCACGCCGCCGCGGAACTTGAGATCGCCCGCCCTTCGGGCCAGATCGAAGTCCACCCGCACCCGCTCGCCACTTGAGCCCACGGGGGCGCTCAGCGCAGAGACGAGGGTGATGTCCGGGTCACAGGCGTCCCCACCCGCGGAGATCTCCGCGGAGAGGAGGGCATCGGGAACCTCGACCCCAGGCGCAATCCGGGCGAATCGTTCCAGGTTGCCAGGCGTGACGAAGAACTGGAGCTCGAGGTCCTCCGCACAGTCGAGCTGGGGAGCACCCTCGGGCCAGGCCAAGGGCGCGGCACCGTTGATCGCTGCCAGCAGCCCGTCGGGTCCGCTGATCTTCGCCTTGAGGGCTGGGCGGGTCTGGGGGCCCCGCACCGTGGCCTCGACCGTCAGGTCCTTGACCGCGCCGGGAAATGACACGTCTTCCAAGTCGACGCCCAGGTCGACATACATCGGCCCGCCGTTGTCCTTGAGGGAGATGTAGACGCTGGCCAGCCCCTCGAGCCCGTCCAACGCGCCCTTGCCAGTCTCTTCGTCGGGGGCGACGAACAGGCTGAACACCTTCGAGACGTGGGGCAGGTTGACCTTCTCGATGACTGCGCTCAGATCGGTCTCGTTGGTGGCGTCCGGCACCCAGTTCCCGCGAACATCCACGATGCCGACATCACTGACCAAGCGGGCCTTGATGTCCCGCGCCCCGCCATCGGCGAGCCTGAAGGTGACAGGCTCGGCAGCAACCAGCGGGCTCTCGTCCGTCGGTGCGATGACCAGACCGTCGATTCTCCACTCATTTGTAAGTAGATCACCGGACACATCACCATGAAAGAAGGACTGATCCCCTCTGCGGTCCAAGTTGAAGTCGATGGCCAGCCGTTCTTCCCGTTGCGCCTCGGGATCGGCCGGATCCCGGAAGGCGAAGCCAATGGGCCCTCCCTCCGCGGCGTAGCGGGCCGTGCCGAACAGCATGTCACTGATCACCAGCCCGCCGGTCGCCCAGGGCTTGCCCGAAGCGTCCACTCCGCCCTTGACCCGCTGCTCGGCGGCGGTGCGAATATGGTCGATGGCCACGGCACCATCGGCGACGGAGAGCTTGTCGATCTCCAGCCCAGCCTCGGCACTCACGACACCGCTGGGCAGCACAATCGCAGACAGGTCCACCGCCAGCCGGTCCAACGTGGTGGTGGGCGCAGCGATGCCGAGCAGCTCGATCTGGCCGGACGCATCGACGCGGTTGGTGTCCAGCTCCACACGGGCCTTGAGGGGGCCCGAGATGCGCTGGACGGACGCCGCGTCTTCCACCGCCAGCGCATCAACATCCACCTGGCCATCGGCCACCAGCACGCCGCCTTCGCCGAACCCATCGACCGTCACCGCGCCACGGTAGGCCACCCGCCCGCCGATTCCCGAGACACCAAACCGAGACAGGCGCCGCAGGTCGGGCACGTCGGCTTGCAATTCGCTGATGAACACCGACTCGTTGGTGATGCCGATGGTCCCGCGAGCCGACACCGTGCCCACGTCGTGCACCGCGAACAGCTCCTGGAGGTCCAGCGAGCCGTGGTCGAGGCGACCGGTCACCCGAAGCTGGTGCAGAGGCTCGTTCCAGACCACCTGCTTCTTTGCGCGCAGCTTGAAGTCGATGAGCATGTCGTCGACGCCGCCCACCCCTTCGCCCACGGCCGTCAGGTCGAAGGCCAGGTGCACTGGCTCGGGCACTTGGGGCGTGATCTTCTCCACTTTTAGGGAGCTCGTCGAGAACGCCACGTTCCAGGGCATCACCTCTTTGGAGGTGTCGGCGCCCGCCTTCAGAGTGAACTCACCGCCCGGGGTCTGGGCCCGAATGTCCGCCACCAGCGCCGAGAGCGGCCCGTTGACCGTGCCATTCAGTGCGAGATCACCCCACAGCACGCCATCCACGCCAAAGTCGGGACCGGCCAGTGCCTCGACCTCGCCCTCTGGCAGGAACAGCTCCTTCAGCACGAGGTTGAGGTCCAAGTGGTCAGTGTCCACGTCGGCGACGCTGCCGTCCATCCGCACACGAATGCCGCCGGCGTCCAGCGACAGTGCGTTGAGCGCGAGCTGGCTCTCATCGTAGGCCGCGTCAAGCTTCAGGCCGATCGGCTGGGGCACGGCGACCCCCTCGATGCCATCGACGGTCGCCACATCGAGCTGGAGGCTCTGGAGCGCGGCTTTGCGGCCCGCAACCGTGGCTGCCCCCTTGAAATTGAGGCCTCCGACCCGCACATCCATCGGTGCGTCCGAGTTCGACAAATCGCGGTAGCGCAGGCTGCCGTCGACAATGGCCACCTTGGTGACCTTGATGTCGGCGGGAATGTCGATCCACGGGGCCGGCTCGGATGGTGGTTCCTCTTCGTTCGTCTCTTCGTCCAGCCCGAGCGCCCGGAGGATGTCGAGCACCCCGTCTTTGTCCGCCCCCACGTCGATCACGGGCTTGTTGAGCACCAGCTGCGTCACTTCCACCTTGGAGTCGAGCGCGTGGCGCAAGTTGTAGCCAAGCACCAACGAGTCGGCCTGAACCAGCGGATGGCCCTCCGCATCCTTGAGGGCGATGCCACTCAGCCGAATGCCGGTGAACAGGTCCGTGTCGAGCTCGGCCACCTCAAGTGTGCCGTTGGGAATGAACGGAGCGGCATTGCTGAGCGCTTGCTCACGAATGAACTCATTGCCGCTGTCGGTCCGCAGCCAGAGCACACCACCGCCGGCCAGGAGCAGACCGACCACTCCGGTGCCGCCAACGAGAACCACGGATGCCAGAGCGATTGTGCGGATGAGTCGGCGCTTTGTGGCCATCAGAAGGCCTCCGACAGCGAGAAGTGGAAGCCCCAGCGGGACTCCTTCGCAAACATCGGCTCATCGTCGAGCCGCCTCGCCACATCCAATCGAATCACCGCGAAGTCCAGCAGGTAGCGGAAGCCCACACCCGTCGTCGGGACCAGCGTGATGGGCAGGCCGCCCTTGTCCGGCTCGTAGACCTGGTCAAGCTCCGACCAGACCATGCCCGCATCCAAGAAGGCAGCGAAGCCCATGCTGCCCTGGTAGATGCGCGGCTCGATGGTGGCGTGGGCCATCACGAGCCCACCGACCGGGATGACTTCGTCGCTGATCTGGGCCACCCCGAGCGCCGAGGCGTCGCGGTTGAGGTTGGAGTTCGCGTAGAGGTAGGGCCCCAGATGCCGCCGGGCCCACCCTCGAACATCTGTGGATCCGCCCAGGTAAAGCCGCTCGGAAGTGGGCACCAGGGCGTAGTTTTCGTCACCGTAGGTCTGAATCAGACCGCCACCCAGACGCGTCGCCAGCGTGCCCCGCAGCGACTTGCCCAGCAGCCGCTTCAGCGAGAAGTAGAAGCGGTGGTCGCCCTTCATGCGCACGTAGTTGAAGTCGCCACCCAGGTAGCGGGATGCTTCGGCCACTTCGTAGCGCGCGTATTGGCCCCGAGTGGGCGCGAATATGTCGTTGCGGTCATCCCAGGTGATGCCCTGACGCAGATACGTCAACATGTAGCGCTCGACAAAGTCCAGCCCCAGGGCAGTGTTGCTGTACTCCGAGGGGTCGAGGGTCAGGTCCCGGAACTGGAACAGCACGAGGTTGTAGCCGAGGTCGAGGCTGAGGCGGTCCGTCAGGCGGCCCTGAATCGACGGACCGAGGCCCTGGCTCGTGTACTTGTAGCCCTGCTCCACGCCCATCTCGAAGTTCAGCTCGGTGCCCACGGTCCAGCGACGGCTAGGGAACCGCGGGATGGTCACCGTCAGGGTCGAGTCGATGGTGGGACCGCTGTACTTCGTGATGGCGCTGACACCGTCCGTTCCAATGTCACCAACCTGGGCGAGAGTGGTGTAGCCAACCCGATTTTCCCAGCCGAGGCGGACAAGACGGTTGAACAGGTTGACGTGCTCAAAGTCGCCAGAGACGTGCACGTCCTGCTTGCCGGTCTCGATGAGCACACCGCCACCAACCCGGAGCTGGCGGTCGTTCGCACGGGCCAGCTCGACCCGAATGGGAACGACGTCGCTGTCCGGATCCTTGAGCTCGGGAAGCACATTGACGACACTAAAGACCCCCAGGCCGAACAGCCGCTGGCGGGTCTTGGACATGGCGCTGATGCTGTACCGGTCGCCCTCATTGACCAGCAGCTCCTGCTCAATGCGCTTGGGATCGATGACCGGCGCATCCTTCGCGCCGCTGCCCAAGTACACGATGGTCACTTCGCCGAATTTGCACGACGGACCGGGCGTGCCCACCAGGCGCACCTCAGCCTCGTGCTTGCCTGGGAAGACATCCACTTGGGTGTCGATCTGGGCGTAGGCGAAGCTGCGCTCCTGCAGCTTGTTCAGGGCCAACGCCTCGGTCGCATGCAGGCTGTCGACATTGAAGGGAGCATCGATCTGGAGCGGCGCTTCGGCCTCGAGCGACATCAGCAACGGCTTGCCGATGATGTCCATGCCCTCAAAGTCCAGGGACTTGAGGACCGTGGGCTTGCCCTCTTTCACGACGCCCGTGATCTTCACGCGGGGCGGCGGATCCCAGAACAGGAACTTCTTGCCCTTTGCGACGTGGTGCACGTCCCAGCCCTGAACCGCAGCATCGTAAAACCCCTGATGCGCGTACCAGGTCTCAATGCGCCAAGCGTCAAGCTCGAGGGTCTCCCGATCGAGGAAGACGCGGCGCCGACGGGGCGTCACCAGCCATGTCAAGGGCGGGTTCTTCCCCTGTTCCATGGCAGCACGGACCGCAAAGTCGGTGCGGCCCGACCCGAACCGGCCGTTTCCATCAAATTTAATCTTTCGGACCGTCTCGCCCCGGGCGGCAGGCGGTCGTGGCCGTTTTTTCTTGCCGCACCCCGACACCCACCCGGCCGAACAGCCGAGAACGCACAATAGCAGCAGGTCTCGAAGCGAAGTCATGATGTCCGTTCTCGTCGCGGAGCGTATCTCCTCAGAGGTGAGGTGTGCACCTGTCAGCGTCAAGACTACCACTCGACTGGTTCGAGCAAGCCGGCGTAGGTGCGCTGCACTGCCCGTCCGAAGGACTTCACCAGCCCTGACCACTCCAGCGAACCCGGCGATAAACCCGTATTGAACGGTGTTCTCGACGACTCTCGCCAATTGCAGATCACCGGCAGTGCTCGCTGCCCCAAGCAAGCCTCAAGCACGGGTCCCCCTTCCCAGCGTCGTGCCCCGCAGCGCACCGGCCGGACCGGTCACCTCACCGGCGGCCGCCGGATCTCCTGGCGGTTCAGACCAGATGAGCCGCGCCGCGGCCGCACACCGTGGTATGGGGCTTGGCGCTTCCCGCGGATGCACGTTAATCCGCGCGGCGATTGTCCCCTTGGGCGGGCTTGTCTTCGGTGGATGGGCTCTTTGCGGCGCCAACGCGCCGAGCTCAACCCCACGCTCCCGTCCTCTACCTCTCCGAATCCCATCCGAGGCAAAATCCCATGGCCAAGAAGAAGGGCGTTGCTCGCCAGGTCATTCACCTTGAGTGCACCGAGAGCCGCAAGTCCGGCGTGCCCGGCGTCAGCCGCTACACCACGCAGAAGAACAAGAAGAACACTCCCGGACGCATCGAGCTCATGAAGTACAACAAGTACCTCAAGCGCCACACGCTGCACCGTGAGATCAAGTAGCTCGCCCCCTCGGCGCAGCGAAACAGGCGGGCAGATCCTTCGGGGTCTGCCCGCTCTGCGTTCTTGAGGGTCGGATCCTGGTGGCGAGGTGGTTGGACCGCCCGGCATCCCGAGCGCAGCAGACCCGCGGCCTCCCAAGAACAGAAATGCCCGCCGCAGGACGGCAGGCACTTGCCTGATGGAGTGGACGGGAGGCCAGCGCCCCCCGTCATCCGCAATCAGAGCTTCTGGCTGTAGAACTCGATGACGGCCTGGGTGTTGGCCTCAAAGGGAAGATCCGCGCGGCCCGGGGGGGACACCATCTTGCCCGACGCCTTGGAGGGGTCGAACTCGAGGTAAGCGGGACGCACCCGTGCGGTGCTGGCACCGAGGGCTTCCTCGATGAAGGGCTTGACCCGGCTCTTCTCGCGAACCGCGATCTCGTCACCGGGACGGACCTGGAAGCTGGGCCGGTCCACGCGCTTGCCGTTCACGAGAATGTGGCGATGGACCACAAGCTGACGGGCAGCGGGGATGGTGGCAGCGAGGCCAAGGCGCCAGACGATGTTGTCAAGGCGGGACTCAAGGACGAGTGCAAGCACCTCGCCGGTCGGGCCCCGACGACGGGAGGCCTCGGCCACGTAGCGCTGGAACTGCTTCTCGAGGACGCCGAAGTGGTAGCGGAACTTCTGCTTCTCGATGAGGCGGGTCTTGTAGTCGGAGTCCTTGCGACGACGACGAGCACCGTGCTGGCCCGGCGGGTAGGGCCGGTCGAGCGTGGCGGCCGTGGTGAGGCCGGGAAGGATGGTGCCCAGGGCGCGGCAGCGCTTGAGGCGGGGTCCGATGTAGCGGGCCATGATGGCATTCCTCTCGCGAAACGAGCGACAGAATAGGTGTTCAGGACTTCTGGCGGGTGGTTCGGACGTCGACGACCGCAGCGTGGTTCTGGTTGCTGGGGTTGCCGAGGTTGCCCTGCAGATTGAGGGCTTGAAGTGCCCCCGCCGGAGTTGAGGCAGTTGGACGGTCTTGGGACGAGGTGAGGAGCCCAATCCCAAGGATCTGACGGTTTTCCTGGGCCAACCACAGCGTTCTCAAGGACCGATCAGCCCCCCGCAGACTTGAACGACGGTTCGGGCGCCGTCCGCGGAGGTGCTCGTTCGCTGGCACCCAAGGTCGGGCATCCAGTGAGTCAAGCCTGTTCCACGGCAATCTGGGGAATCGGTCCGGCGAGGTGACGTTGAGGCCAGCCGGCCCGCGCAGTTATCTGGTGCCGGGGGATGCGTCAATGCTGGTGGGGGCGCTGCTCGCGCCATCTCGGCCCCGTGCGAGCCCAAGCGCGGTCGCGCTTGACTGTCCCCACGTGGACAGGGTCTTGAGATGCTTGACCACCCGGGGTAGCCTGTGATTGCAGTCCGCGCGAGCCCGCGTGTGGCCGCCCCGCTGGCGCGCTTTTCCCGCGCCGCTCCTTCGCTCCGTCCCAGGGCGCCCCGATGCCTCCATCCTCTCGCTGTCGTCCGCGGCGGCTCCAATCTGGATTCACGCTCATCGAGCTGATGATCGTGGTGGCCATCATGCTCGTGCTCACCGGCTACGGCATCGGGTTGTCCCGAGACCTCATTCCTCGGCACCGCACCGAGCGCGCCGCACGGCAGTTCTCCAGCTTGATCCAGCGCTGTCGGAACATCGCGATCCAGTCGAACCGCGAGTGCTCCGTCTGGCTGGTGTCGTCCGATGGCAGCCTCGCGGACATGAGCACCAACAGCGGGGCCTACTGGGTGGGCATGGGCGACGCATCGACGAACAGCACCACGTGGGATCTGTTGCCGGTGGACTCCGAGAGCGACGGCACGGATGACGACACCAGTGTGGGTCTCGTCGACCTCAGCGACGACGGCGGCAACTACTACGCTCGCCACGTGGGCATCGAGCAGTGGACAGGGCTTGCTGGACCCGGCGTCGGCAACTCGGACCGGATCGTCATCGGCCCCCGGGGCTTCGTCACGAACCCGGCCGGCGACTTTGGCGTCGACGGGTTCATCACCTTGACCTTCGTGAACAAGGCAGCGCGGTTCCAGGGCAAGACCGAGGACTACGTGGTTCAGGTCAGCCGGTCCGGAATGACCCGCATCTATCCGTCGGTCAATGAGATCTTCGGGGGCACCTCCGCCGGCACCCCCCAGACCTCTTCCTGACACACTGATCTCCACCGGAGACCGAGGGCCCTGCCACCGCGCAGGGCCTCTTTGTTTCTTGCCGATCGATCGACTCTGCACCCAAGATCGCATGAGCCCAACACAACAAGCTGCAGTTGAGAGCAACGCAACAGACCCCCTTCTGGAGAAGGCTGCAAACTCAACAGGCCTGGGTCCTTGCCGGGCATCGCGGGGTCCAGTACAAAGATTGTGCGCTGAGCGATTGGCGAGGTCGAGCTGGGTAGTCCTACCCAGTCTGGCTTCGCGTTGCCCAAGAGTTCCGTCGTCAAAGTGTTTTCACTCCTTCCCCAGCGGAAGCCTGTGACGGCATTCTGACCCGGAGAGGCACTGTTGTGCCTTCCATTGACATCGAGCAAGCGGCGGACTTGGCTTGTCCCAGTCTGCTGCACGCTCCCGCTCAATGGTTGGACTTGGTAAGTGTTGGTTCGTCAACCCGTTGACTTGTCAACATAAGCCGAACTTGTCCCACAACGTCCCCTGTGACCCCACACCATGCGGCCTTGGCTTCGGCCGGCTCGTCTGGAGGGTGGTCACCGCAAGGACAGTACCCAAGGCCCCTCGCCCTGCCGCACCGCCATCGCGATCGCGATGGTGACAGTCGACCTCACCCCTCCACAGGGGCCAGGTCCGTCCCGTACACCGATTTCATCGGCACCCGCCCGCGAGCTCCTGCCCCTGGACACCATCCAACGCGACCCCAGCAACTGGGGCGCGGCTGGGTGGCGTCCAGGGGCGTTCGCGTCTTGAGACCGGATCTATGGCGTCCCCAAGCCCTTCCGAGATCACGCTCTCAGGGACTGGGGATCACTTCAACTTGGCCGTGCGGCCGTGCGGCCGCGCTTGGCCGTCGCACAGACCAGCTCGATCCGAGCGCGGTCGAGCGGACGCCGGATGTCGGCGTCTTCATGCAGAAATGTACCGACAATCAACCCGCGGGCACCGGCCTCCTGGAATGCAGCAATGCGGGCTGGTTCGACGCCGCTGCCCACCAGCACCGGCACTCCACCCGCCCCGCGGACGGCCGCGGTGAGCACACCCAGGTCCGTGGGCTGGCCCGTGCCCGCACCCGTGACGATCAGCGCATCGGCACCGGCCCGCTTTGCCGCTTCTTCGGCTGCCCGCTGGGGATCGGACTCGCCCGCCGGCACGCCGTGCTTGACGAGCACGTCCGCGAAGATCTCGACCGGGTGGTCACCGCCAGGCTCACAACCCAGCCGGCGCCGGTAGCACAGCAACGCGTGGGCCTGACCCTCGATCAAGCCTTGGTCGGTCCAGCTTGCACCACTGAGCACATTGACCCGGACAAAGTCGGCGCCCACTGCCGCGGCAATGCCCAACGCAGCAAATGCGTCGTTGCGGAGCACGTTGATGCCAAGCTGGAGCCCCGGCGCGTGCGCCTGAACCTCCGCAGCGGCCCGGGTCATCATGGCCACGACATGGGGATCCGAGCGCCCCGCCGGAAACGGCGCATCCCCGAAGTTTTCGACGACGACCCCGTGAGCGCCACCCTGGAACAGCGCTTCGGCGTCGTGAGCAGCACGCGCCAAGACCGCCGGGAGGCCGGGTGAGGGACAGGGCCCACCAGGCAGGGGCAGCAAGTGGACCACGCCGTAGATGCGCAGTGGCGCGGCAGGAGCAGAAGGCCGAACGGCGCTAGCTGGATCGACGGAGCCAGCGCTCGGGGGTGCTGTGGTCATCGGGGGGTCCGCCTCCAAACAGGTTGAGTTGCACGGCGTCGCGGGCGGCCGACACCGCGGCGAGGCCCGCGCTGGACGGGAGCGCCGCTTCGGCCCAGGGGCCGATGATGACCCGGCCCGCGCCGCAGTCCTGAATACCGCCTCGGACATCAACTGCCACGCAGCCAAACGAAGCGCCGCCCCCCAGAGCATCGGCCATCAGAGGATCTTGGGACGCGCCAATCGCAAGCTCGAGCCCAAACTGTTCCGGCGCGAGGGCCGCCCGCAAGCACAGGGCGTCGAGCTCCGGCGCCGTCAGCCGACCGCCCGCAAACCGCTTGGCCACCCGAGAGCTCAGGCAGTCCACGCCCACGGGCTCACGGCTGTCGGACTGGCGGATGCGCACCGACACAAACCACTCGCCCCCATCCGACACCGCCCGCTCAAGCTCCCGCTCGACCGCCAGGACACCCCCGACAACCTCCCATCGCTGGGCCGCCGCGGGCACGCCCCCAGGTTCAGCGACGAGACCCCCGGCCGACCTCCGGCCCAGCATCGGCCAGCCGTAGCCCCGAGGCCGCAGGAGCACGAGGCCCCCACCATGCTCCGGGCCGACGACCACCCGATCGCCAGCCCGGAAGGTGAATCCGCAGACCGAACCCCAGCGTGTGACAACCGTGTTGCCACGCAGGTCGGTGCGAAGAGCAGGAACATCGAGGGGAAGGGGCGACATGAGTCCTCCTGAACAGGTGACCCGCAACTATCTCCGCGCATTTCACCACTGCGGACATATTCTGTCCTGAACGCACCTACAGTATACCTTGACAGATTCAGAATGCCCCAATTCTTTCGGACGAGTGCCTCACCAGCGAATTCTCTCAGCCGTGTGTGTCGCTTGATCGTGCCGGACCGCCAGCTGCCGCCGGACGTTCTTTGGACAAGCCCACCCATGGCCAGCGAGGACGGAACTCCACGAGTGCGTCGTGCTCGGCCCTCCCCTGCCCCCCTCATCGGCCGATCCGCGGCGGGCCCAAGGGCGATGGCTGTGCAACAAGGCCGATGCATACGAGACAAGCCGCGCCTGGTACGGGTGCACCCGAGTGCGCCGCCGAATCTTCAGCTCATTTTGGGTGCAATTCCGGGACCGCCACACCGCTATCCATTCCAATCGACGTCCCGACGGGGCTGAACTGCTGTGGTACTCTCGCGGCCGCAGAGAAGGGGTACAAGCATGAGCGGAGTGGGTTCCACACTGTGGATACTGGCCACAAGTACGGCTTGGGCAACTGGCGGCGACGCCGGAGAGAGTCTGGGCTCGACCATGTCGGCGCTTTGGACGCTGCCGTTCGCAGGGATGCTGCTGTCCATCGCGATCTGCCCAATGGTGGCACATCACTGGTGGGAGCAGCACCGAAATCAGTTTCTGGTGTCGGCGGTCTGGTCGGCACCCATCTTGGCGTTCATGGGCTGGCTCGTCGCCACCGGGCACCACGCCCACGAAGCCACCCACGGCCTCACCCACGCCTTTGAGGAGTACCTCTCCTTCATCGCGCTGTTGGGCAGCCTCTTTGTCATCTCGGGCGGCATCCTACTAAAGGGTGACCTTGAGGGCAAGCCCTGGGTCAACACGGCGTTCCTCGCAGTGGGCGCGGTCGCATCAAACCTCATCGGCACCACTGGTGCCTCGATGCTGCTGATCCGGCCCATGCTGCGGACCAACAACCAGCGTGAGTACACCAAGCACATCCCGCTGTTCTTCATCTTCCTGGTGTCGAACATCGGTGGTGCGCTGACACCCATCGGCGACCCGCCCCTCTTCCTCGGCTACCTCCGCGGCGTCCCCTTCTTCTGGACGCTGGAGCACCTCTGGCACGTGTGGCTGTTCCCCATCGTGGTGCTGTTGGTCGTCTTCTTCGCCATCGACACCTTCTTCTACGGCAAAGAGAACAAGACCGCTGTCGAGCTCGACAAGGACAATGTCCAGCCCATCGAGTTTCAGGGGACCTTCAACTTCCTGCTCCTCGGTGGTGTCATCGCGTCGGTGCTGCTGCTCTCTCCCGACCCCGAGGCCCCCGGGTTCCGCGACTACTACGCTCGCGAGATCGCAATGTTCGGGCTGGCCGGGATCAGCATGTGGCGCACCACCGCCTCGCTCCGCTCCGAAAACGGCTTCACATTCGGCCCGATTCTGGAGGTTGCAGCGCTGTTCTGCGGAATCTTCGTCACGATGATTCCCGCGACGATGCTGCTCCAAGCCAATGGTGCGGCTCTCGGTCTGACGGAGCCCTGGCAGTACTTCTGGGCGACTGGCGTCCTGTCGAGCTTCCTCGACAATGCCCCGACCTACGTGACCTTCGCCGCCGTCGCCTGTGGTGGCATCGCCGAGTGTACGTCTGCTGAACAGCTTGGCACACTGGCCTCGAGCACGACGGGCCAGCCGCTGCTGGTCGCGATCTCACTGGGTGCTGTGTTCATGGGCGCGAACAGCTACATCGGCAACGGTCCGAACTTCATGGTCCGTGCGATTGCGGAGGAAAATGGGTACAAGATGCCCAGCTTCTTCGGCTACATGGGCTGGTCGACGGTCATCCTGCTGCCCGTGTTCGTCATGGTGACCTTCATCTACTTGGTCTAGCCTTGGCAGTGCACTTCGCCGATCTGCGCCGGGTCCTCTTGTGGGGCTCGGCGTTGCTCGTTTCTGGGGTGCTCACCGTCCGCAACGCCCTCGGTCCGCCCACCCACGAGGTGCCGCCGGCCCCTGCTGCGGAGGTTCGCTTGCCGACGCCAGCCGAGCTCCAGGTTGTCCATCAGCGCTGGGCCTCGCTGCAGAACGAGCTGGACAACGCGCGGGAACGGCGGAGTGGGCGTCCGCTCCCCGTCGATGCGCTGGAGGCCACAGACCCCGAGGGCGTGCCGTGGCTGCCGTCGGGCATTCCTGACAACCCGCTTGCGCCCGGTGTGGGCTGGGTGCTTGCCCGCTGCGGCGGCACTGCCGAGCCAAGCCTCAGTCCGGACTGGTTCTACTGTCAGTCGACGGGAATCGTGCACCCATGGGCACCCTCGGGCACCCTAGAGCAGTGAATACACCGGCCGGATCTGCCACTCACCGTCGGCCAGCGGAGCGGTGGACGCAGGCAGGCCCGTGCCCGAGTAGGCGGCGGCCGGTCCCGCGAGACCAAAGACCACCACGTCCTCGTCGCCATCGGCCCCGAAGTACGCCCCGTTCAGGTGGTCGGCGAGCGACGCCTCCACCCCAGTGTTGCCCATCTGGGCGGCGATCTCGATGTGGAGGTTGCCCACCCCCAGCAAGAAGGCCTGCGGCAGCGGGCTCACCGACAAGGCGCCCGAGCAATTCGACGTCCACTCGCCAGGCACTACCTGCCACCAGACCAACACCCCGTCCACGACGGGCTCTGCCTTGGGCTCAAAGGTGAGCACCGGCGCCTGACCGGAGCAGACTTCCACGCCGAGCTCATCCACACGGCCCACCCGCAAGGCCGCACCCGCTGGCGACGGCACGCCGTCCACCACGTCGAAGGTGGCCGCCAGACGCCACCATCGGGCGTCCTGAGCGTCCCCCACCCCGGTGTCATCGCCACCGCCACCATCTTCCATGTCGGCACCGGCCCCCGTGTCGGCCTTGCCCTCGTCCGACGAGCTTGCCGAGCAGCAGGCGAGCAACAACAAGCCCATGCTGCACGACCCGCGCATCGCGACCCGCCAAGTGGCGTTGGACTTCTTGGATGTGTTCATCACCGGCTCCTTGCCGGACCCTGACGGGCCCACACTAGTCACTGGATCCGGTGTCCGCCACTGCACGATTGGCCAGTGCCGAGCCCTTCAAGCGCCAGACGTCTCCTGGCCACAACACGTAGCGTCGCCCATCGGTCCAGCGGTCGGGGTCAGACGATGGGCTTCCATGGTCCAGCGACTCATCCCAGACCACCCCCGCCGGGCTCGCAGACGCACCGTCCCAGGACCAGAGCGCAGAGAGCTGGCTGTCGGGGTGTTCTCCGATGCCCTTGTCGGCCGGAAGGCGCGGTGCGAGGGCCAAGTGGGTCATGGCCGCAAGCGCGGGCGCCGTGCCAGCGCTGTCCCGACAGTCGTGGTCCACTTCGGCCGCCGAGAGCTCCCACACATGGGTGCACTCCGGACAATTGGCGAGCACGTCCACATCCACCGCGTCGCCGCTGAGCTCCAGCACCCGGGCACACTGGTGGCGGTCCTCGCCCCCTCGTCGGCCCCACTCCGGCGAATAAAACTCCCAGACCGCATAGCCGTGAACAGCGTCACCATCGGCACTGAGGTGGCCGTGGAGCATCCCCCAGGCTTCGGGGTCGCCGCCGCCGCAGCCCACAAGTCCAGCTGCCAGCAACGCCCAACCGAGCGCACATCGGCGCCCCACAGGCCAGAATGAGACCGCGTTCGCATCCATCACTCCACCCCCGAGTCGGCGGGTGCGCCGGTGTCGGAACCGGTCTCAAGACCAATTCCAGTTGCCATGCCCAGCGGCACACCGGTCCAGTGCCCGTCGACCAGCGTGAGCGGCGAGCCCAGTGGCAGCGGTGTTCGCCGTCCCTCGTCGTCCAAGACCAGCTCGTCGTCGCGGGTCTCAGCGCCGAGCACCAAGATGTCGTCCGACTCAATCCGCACCCCATCGGGGTCGACCCAGCCCACCCGGCCTGTCGCTGCGCTGCCCGACCACCGGTCCCAGTCGCGGAACTGCGCAGCCGCGGCCACCGCCTGCGACTCATCCAAGGACTGCATGCCGACCCACCACTGTCGAGCAGCCGCCCAAGTCACCACGTCGTCCCCCAGCGCGGTCGCATCCGCAGCACCACAGACGCCACCACACACGCTGGCCGCCACGGCATCCGCTGGCAGCTGCCAGCCGGCAACGGCGTCGTCCGTCGACCAGAATGTGCCGTCGGGCGCAGCCGCAAGCAGGTCCACCGTGCACGTGCAGATGCGAGTCTGGGACGGCAGCTGATCCAAGGTCGGCCCTTCCGGGAAGTCCGCCAATGCGAAGAAGTGGAGCTGGAGCTGGCCAGGAACACCCCGGGGCTCAGCCATCCCACCATCGCGAGTCGCAAACTGGAAGGAGCACGCCCAGGCGTCGATCACAAACGGCACTTCGCCGGCCCAGGTCGGCGGCTCATCGGTGGCAAAGCTGACGTCAGGGTCGTCCTGGACCAGGATCGCCAGCGCGGGCTCGACGGGCTCTTCCGCGCATCCCACGGCGGCCAGGACCACGGCCCACCCGAGGCACCACGAGGTGCAACGTTCAGCGGCCATTGGAGCCGCGCCGTTCGGCCGCGAGGCGCGTCGCCAAAGGAGCGAGAACACCGTCCCAGTCATTGGCCGAGTCCTTCAGCAGCCCACTCGCCCGCGCCAAGTCGTCGGCCGCACGAGCGCTGTCGGGTTGGGCAAGCCCGAGCAAGTACACGGCCAGCCCCATCGTGTTGCGGGGATCCGGCTCCCCACCGGCAGCCTCAATCGCCTCCACGGCCGCCCGCGCCCGCCCCACCCGCGTGCGAGCCAGCAGGTCAACCCACGGGCCCAAGAGGCCCATGTCCACGCCATTGTCACGCCACTTGTCCGTCAGACTGACCGCCGCCGCGAGCTCATCACCGACCAGCAGGACTTGGACCAGACCACGCTGACAGTCCGCGTGGGCCGCCCGCAGCTCCAGGCAGCGCTCCAGCCGGCCCCGAGCAAGGTCGAACCGACCGTCAGCAGCAACCGAAGCCGCACCCCCATTGAGGACAAAGGTGTCGTTGGGATCCGCTTGGCGGGCCTTCTCCCAGGCGTCACGGGCCGCTTCCCGCCGGCCAGCGACGCCGTGCAGACGGGCTTCGGCAGCCCACGCGCGCGCGATCATCCGGCGGTCGTCGGGAGACACCGACTTGCGAAGCTGCGCCAGCTCAGACAACCGTCGGGCGTCGTCGATCTTGCTGTCGCCAGCACGAGCCAGCACACCAAGGGGATGGACAGCCGCAGCCGCGCCGGAGCGGGGCGATCCACCGGACGCCTGGTCCAGCAGCACTTGGCCCCGGACGCCGAGCTCGTCGGCACCCGCGAGTGCGGCCTTCGCGGCATCCCCATCGTGGGCGGAGAGCTGCACATCCGCGAGGAGAAGACGCATCGCCGCGTCCGATGCCGAGCTGGTCAGCTTCTGGACAGCTTCCCGCTCCCCGTTGGCCCAGAGCAGGTGCGCGCGGGCCCGCTCAGCCGGCAGGCCGGTGCCCGTCGCCCCGCTGTCAACCAGCCCTCGGGCTTCTTCGAGCAACGAGAGGTCACCTTCCCAGTAGGCCCAGAGCAGCACATCGGTGACGACCAGCCAGGAGGCCATCTCGGGGTGGCCTTTGCCCGCCGACGACTGCAGCTCGGCCCGGAGGCTGGCGCGGGCTTGGCGCAGCCCGTCCGGATCAGCGTCCATCACGGCGTTCTGGACGGATTCTTGGCGCTGGGCGGCGAGGATCGCGCTGACCCCAAAGGCCGCCAGCAGCGTGACCGCAATCGCCAGCGCAGCAGCGGCCACCACAAACGGCATCAGCCGCCGATCGGGGGCCGGGAGGTCCGCCTCAGGCTGGTCGGTGGCCGGGGTTCGGCGCATCCGTGGCGGTGGTGCGGACGCGAGCGCCGACCGGGGCACAGGAGAGCCCTGAACCGGCGGTGTGTCCTCGTCCTCACCCGGCAGGTCCGGGATGGGGTCGGGGACCGGGAACCGCTCGATGACGTTGATGGGACCTGCAGCTGGAGCGGGATGGGGGGCGGAAGCCACCGCCGGAGCCCGGGACCGCATCTCGACGAGATCGTCGTCCTCGTCAATGTCGTCGTCCAGCGTGTCGGCCAGTGCTTCGCCGTCTTGGCGCTGTTGCCAAGCGCGCAGGTCGAGAGGCTGGCGGCTGTCGGCAGGCTCGTCCTTCCCGACCACCCCGTCGACAGGCACCACCCCGACACTGCCATCGGGGCGGTTGATCACTTGCATGATCTGCGTGTCGCCGGCCTCGACGCCGGACAGATCGTAGACGTCCGGGTCGGTCACATCGGCCGTGGGCGGCTCGACCAGCTGTTCGGCGCTGGCCATGACCACCGCCATGGTCACATCGTCCTGCTCCGCCATGAATGACGTGCGAATCCCCTCCTCAGCACGAAACAGGGACGGAAACCCACCCGCACCCATCCGCGACGCCGACAGCACCTTGCTGACCTCGGCCGTCTCGGGGTCGTCGCCCACCAGCCCGTCGATGGTGCTCAGCTCGGTGTGTTCGTTGCCCTCCCAGCCGCCAGCGGCCAGCCCAGCGAGGAGCTCCTGAATCAGCTGAGACAGACTGACATCACGGGTGTTGCTGTCGCCCCGCACCGCCCAGAGCAGCGCGTGGATCTGGGGGTCTTTCGGGGACTCCCGGCGGAGCTGTTCCAGCAGCCCCCGCGCCCGGATCACCTTGCCCGCAGACAAGAGCTGGCGGGCGGCTTCCAGCCGGTCGGTCCCAGCAAGAGCGGGGTTGGACGGCGCAGAAGCAGGGGCGGCATCGGCCTGCACCCGCAGATCTTCGAGCCACGGAGCGTCCGGAACCAGCTCGTTGAGCCGATCGACGAGGCGACGGGCACGCGCCGGCCAGCCTCGCTGGAGGAACATCTCTGCAGTCAACCGGATGGCTGCGGCGTCCTCGGGATCTTCGACAGTCAGCTCGCGAAGCCGCGCCCACGCCCGATCCATCAGGCACAAGGCGATCAGCGCGCGGGCTTCCGCCATTCGTGCCGTTCGGGTGGGTTGGCCATCCTGGGACCATCGGTCCACCAGTCGAACAATGCCCACATGGTCGGCGCCCGCTTCAAGCTGGCGCACCACGCCATCCAAGGCATCAGGCCCGGGCGGGTCGTGCGCAGCAGCGGGCCCTGGCGTCAACATTGCGCCTCATGAGCGGCCGGTGGACATCCCCGACAGCCTCTCTGCCGCCGCGGATCCTGATCCTCCAAAACATAGCACGGGGCCCGGAGCGAGCCCCGGCCCCCGTGGGAGCAAGGGGTGCCAGCCCAGGTCAAGCCGGCACCCAATTCGCCTTGCTCAGCCCTTGAGCGCCTGCTCCAGCTCGGCCTTGAGGAGGGGGCCGACTTCGAACATGTCGGCCACCAGCCCATAGGTGGCGTGCTGGAAGATGGGCGCATCGGCATCGGTGTTGACCGCGACGATGATCTTGGACGAGCGCATGCCCGCGAGGTGCTGAATCGCGCCGGAGATGCCCATCGCGATGTAGAGGCTCGGGTTGACCGTCTTGCCGGTCTGGCCCACCTGGTGCGAGTGGGGCGCGTAGCCAGCGTCGACCGCAGCACGGCTGGCGCCGGGCGTGGCCCCAAGCGTTGCGGCGATCGGCCGAATGAGGCTGTCGTACTGCTCGGACGACTTGACCGAGCGACCACCCGAGACGATGCGATCGGCCTCGGTGAGGTCGGTCACAGTGGACTGGGGCGCTTCGGTGTCCACCACCTTCGTCAGCACACCCGCGACGGTCACGGCCAAGGCCTCAACCGGCGCATTGGCACCCGTGGCCGCCGGCTTGCCGAACGAGTTCGGGCGGGCCGTGTACAGCGACGGGGTGGATGCAATGCGGACGTCGGCGAAGGCACGACCACCGAAGACCCGGCGGCGGGCGACCAGACCATCTTCGCTGCGAAGCTCAGAGATCTCGGTGGCCAAGCCAAGGCCGAGGCGGGCAGCGAGGCGAGGCATGCCGTCGAGCGTGGCAGCACTTGCCGGAGCAAGCACAGCAGCCGGCGACACGGCCGCGATGGCTGCAGCGACAGCGCTGACAAACGCGCCGGTGGTGTGGTGGGCAAACGCTTCGCCAGTGACCGTCAGCACCTTGTCGGCACCAAAGACACCGAGCTCAGCGCCACCATCGTGGCCGAGTACCAGTGCGGTGACGGGGCCCTGACCGAGGGCGCGAGCCTTCGAGAGCAGCTCGGCGGCGGTCTTCTTGAAGGTCCCACCGTCGTGTTCACAGAGAACGAGGATTCCGTTCGACATTTCGGATTCTCCAGAGAGATGGGCGCGGTCAGATGACCTTGGCCTCGTTGCGAAGGAGGCTGACCAGCTCTTTGACCTGTTCGGCCGTCGAACCGCTGAGGATGCGACCCGCGGGGCGGGCTGCAGGCGGACCGTAGTTGCTGACCGTGACCTGGGAACCGAGGGTGGCCGCATCGAGCCCGAGGGCGCTGGCGTCCTTCACTTCGATCTTCTTGCGCTTGGCCATCATGATGCCCTTGAGCTTCGCGTAGCGCGGCTCGTTGAGCCCCTTGTCCGCGGAGATCACGGCAGGAAGGGCGCAAGTCACCACTTCACGGGTGCCGCTGCCAGCCTGACGCCAGGCCTTCGCCTGTCCATCACCAATCTCAAGCTTGTCGACCACGAGGATCTGCGGCCAGCCAAGAACCTCAGCCACCATGGCCGGGATCTGGCTGTCGTCGTCGTCGATGGTCAGCATGCCCGCGAGGACCAGCTCACAGCCGGCATCCTTCGCGGCGGCCGCGATGGCCCGGGCTTGGACGAGGTTGTCGCCCGCGCTGATGGCTGCGTCGTCGATCCGGACGGCGCGGTCCGCACCCCGGGCCAGGCCATCGCGCATCCGTGCTTCGACGTCTTTGCCGCCGATGCTGAACACGATGACTTCCGAAGCCACCTTGCTGTCCTTCAGGCGAAGCGCTTCTTCCAGAGCGAATTCGTCGTAGGCGTTGATTTCCATCTTGACATCGGTGAGGTCGACGCCTTCCGACGAGACCTTGAGCGAGTCGCCGCTGGGCGGCACTTGCTTGAGACACACTCCGACTTTCACGGGGCCCTCCTGGGGGTCGGTGTACGGGGGAGCGCGGCGGGGTCATTGACCATGCCGCGGAGAAAGATGTCGACAACCTGGTCGGCTGCACGGTCGAGATCAAAGCGGTCGCGGCGGCGGGCAACGACCCACTGGATGGAGAGCTCGTCGAGCGCTCCGAAGAACGCCCACTTAACGAGGAAGGCATCCACGTCGTCGCGAAACACGCCGGTCTGCTGACCCTGGCGCACGATCTGTTGGAATACATCGAGGTACTGCCACAGGCGCTCAGGCCGGTACTCACGAACGAAGCGGCTGGACTGGCGGAGCTCGACTTGGAGCACTTGCGCCAAGGCCGGTTGGTTGCGGATCGCGTCGAAGTGGAACCGGGCGTAGGCCCGCACTTGGGAGATGGGTTCCGGTGCCGCCCGCACCGCTGCTTCGATCGAGGCGAGCAGCTCTTCCATCTTCTCTTCAAAGATGGTGAGCAACAGGTCTTCTTTGTTGCGGAAGTACAGGTAGATCGTGCCGTCTGCGACGCCAGCCCGCCGTGCGATGTCCGAGATCCGTGCGGACCGGTAGCCCTTCTCGGCAAAGACCTCGACGGCAGCGTCCACGATGTTGGCGCGCTTCTCTTCGCGGGAGGTTCGGGAACCTGCTGGCTCGGAGCGCTTGTTGGCGGCCATGGGGCAGTGACTCCAGCCAGCTGGCACGGGCTGAGTGAGCGAGTCGCCGGACTTTGAGGCGGCGCTGGGGTCGAGGACCCCGCCGGCCCAGAAAGTGAATGGCGATTCAGTGAATGGGATTCAGTGGATAGCGGAGCGCCGGACGCCGTGCAAGGCCGCGCACAAGGCCCGAACAACATCCGTGAGAACAGCCTATGTTAGAATATTCTCGTCAACTCCACACACACAGGTGGGCCGATCGCCGCAGTGTGACCGACCCGCGTCAGTCTCGACCGGGGGAGGGCCGCCGCGACGAAGCCACCTGATCCGCCAGCGCCGGCACCCAAGGCGGACCGGCCCAGCCGTCGTCCGTGCGCAGCGGGGCCATGACCGCTGCGGCCCGCACCGCGTCCCCAGCCCCCATCGCGGCTCGAGCCCACCACGCCAGGTCATCGGCGGTCAGTCCGTCGGTGGGACCCGCTTCGGCCCAGGCCAAGGCTCCCCGATGGTCTCCCCCCAGGACCCTCATCACGACGACCTTCTGGCGGTCTCCCGGGTAGGGATGCCCCGTGGCCACCGCCGCCTCGTAGGCCCGCGCTGCGTCCAGAGGCCGCGCGGCTCGCCAGCTTGCCTCGCCGGACATGTGCCAAGCCGAGGAATCCAGCGGGCGGGCGCGGGTCGCTGCGCTGAACAACGCCTCGTCGGTGGACCAGGCCGGACCCCGCAGCACATGCACCAGCAGGGCAGAGCCGAGCCCCACCACCGCCATCCCTCGCACGACCGGGAGCTCGGCCAGCGCTTCGATGCCCGGGCCAGCCAGCCGCTGGGTCAGCACCGCCACGCCAAGCAGTGCCGGGTAGAGGTAGCGCTCGCCGAGGAGGTAGCCCGAGAGCACCGTCGGCATCGCGATCACCAGGGGCATGGCCACCAGCAGGACGCCAGCACGGGTCGGGGCGGACCGCAGCCCCATGCCCAGCGCGGCCAACACGGGAAGCCCCGCCAGCAGGCCCATCAGGTCAGGCGTGCGCAGATCTCGGATGGCCGACATCGGCGCTGGCAGCACCAACAAGCCGAGGCCGTGAACGATCGCCCGTGCGGCCAGCGCTGGGCGCATCTGCAGCGCGGTGCCAGCGCTCACACCGGCAAGCCCCCGCCACCCCAGTCCTGCAACGACCGCAGCGGCCGCTGCAAGCCAAGCCTTCCGTCCAGCACCAGTCGCCCACAACAAGCCCGGGATCAGCACAAAGGCGCTCTCTTTGGACAGCACCGCCAAGAGTGCCGCCGCACCGCCGGCCACGGCCGACCGCCCCAGCACCGTCACAGCGAGAAGCGAGAGGTGCACCGCCAGCACATCCGGGAGCGCCGATGCCCAGCCGAGCACCTCGCTGACCAGGGGGTGCACCGCAAACACCACGGCGCCAAGGAGAGCCGCCGGCGTGGCGCCCAAGAGTCGGTGCACCAGCCAAGCGCTGCCCGCGTGAAGGCCCACCGCCAGTGCATGCACCGCAGGAATGCCCAACCGCCCAACGATGGCCAGCACCGTGAGCGCAACCGGGCGGAAGTAGGTGTCGCCGACGAGCCCCTGGCCCACCGGAGCACCCCACAAGCCCGCCAGTCCGGGACCATCCAAGGCGACCAAGCGACCCAAGATCAGGTCGTGATCGTCCCAGACCGGCCCTCCCATCACATAGGGAAGGCCCGCCAGGACGGCGATCAGCACAAGCACCAGACCGCTGCGTCGCGCACCCGTCATCGGGCAGCCGCAGCGGCGCTGGCCTTCACTTGCCCTTCGCGGCCAACCAGCGTTCCACCTGGCCCGCGATGTCCCGGTCCGGCACGGTGGCCCAGTCCGCCATGAACTTCTTGTTCCCGCTGTCGGTCAGCGGATGGTGGATCATCTTTTCCAGCACCGAGAAGGGCAGCGTCGCCACGTGGGCGCCGGCGAGGGCCACTTGGCTCATGTGCATCGGGTGGCGGATGCTCGCCGCCAGCACCTTGGTCGTGAGCGCCGGGTAGTTGTTGTAGATCTGCACGATCTCTTCGATGAGCTGCACCCCGTCGGTGCCCACATCGTCCAGCCGGCCCAGGAACGGCGAGATGTAGGTCGCGCCAGCTTTGGCCGCCAACAGCGCTTGGTTCGACTGGAAGCAAAGGGTGACGTTGACTGCGATGCCATCGTCCGACAGCGCGCGCGTGGCCTTGAGGCCCTCGACGGTCAGGGGCACCTTCACCACCACGTGCTCACTGACCTGGGCCAGCAGCCGGCCTTCTCGAATCATGCCCGCAGCATCGGCGGCCACCGTCTCGGCGGACACCGGCCCCTGAACCAGCTCACAGATCTGATGGATCATCGAGATGAAGTCGCCACCCTCCCGGGCCACGAGGCTGGGGTTGGTGGTCACGCCGTCGAGGATGCCCCAGGAGGCGGCCTCACGGATCTGGTCGATGTTGGCGGTGTCGAGGAAGAAGAGCATCGCGGATCCTGGGAGGCGGCGGGAGTCGGGGCGGGCAAGAATCGGTTGCCCATCGGCCATGGGGCGGGCCGAATACTCCAGGCCTCTGCGACGGGCAAGCGCCGGCCCCGGGTTGCACAGAAACGTGCCACCGGCGCGGGGCAAGGGCAGCTCACCCAGCACCCGGCCCAAGCCAGGGTGGCGCAGATCCGCGCCCACTTCTTGTGCAGGCCCGAGCACAAAGCCCCGGTTCAGCATCTCGGGGTGCGGCAGCCACAGTCCCCTGCCCTGGTGCCGCACATCACCGACCATGAGCAGATCGAGGTCAATGCGCCGGTCAAACCAGCGGCAGCTCCGCCGGCGGCCCAGTCGGCCTTCAATGCGCTGCAGCACGCCGAGCAGGCCCCGGGGGCTGCGGCGGGTGCGCACCCGAATCACCGCATTGAGAAACGGGTGACGCGCCGGCCCGAGCGGAACGGAGCGAACCGGCCGGCTGACGGCCTCCACATCCACCCCCGCGGTGGCCCGCAGGCACGCGACCGCCAGGCGCAGCTGACGGCGCCGATCGCCCAGCGACGAGCCGAACGCAATCAGGGCGGGCACCCCCACCGGAGTACTCACCAATACGGCTTCTTGAGCAGGAAGCTGCGCTCGTTGCGGACGGCCTGCCGGGCCAGATCGCGGTCGACAGCCGCACTTCGCACTACACCGTCCGGCGCCAAGATCCAGCCCTCACCGTAGGGGTCCTCCGGCAGCGTGCCCAGCTCGGCGACATCCGCGATGGGCCGCCCCAGCTGCGCCTCCGTCTTCTCCCTGCGCTCGGCGATCAACGACACCCACTCTTCATGAGCGAGATCGGTGATCTTGGTCTCGAGGGCGAGGCGCACCCGGGGATCATCGACGGTGTCGAGCTCTTGCCGGAGGTAACGCAGGGCCGCACGTCGCTCGCCGTTGCGGTCGATGAGTCCGGCCGCAGCCGCTCGGTACCAGGGGGGCGCGCCGGGAATCTCGGCGGCTTCGCGGATGAGCCGGGCCGCTTCGACCGCGTCATCCCGGTCCAGGTAGGCGTTCATGCCCAGCGCGAAGGGAAAGAAGGGGTCATCCGGGATCACCTCGCGGGCGCCCCTGAAGATGGCGTCGCTCTCTTCGATCGCACCCACCACCCGCATGAAGGAGCCGCCGTAGAACCACGCCGAGCGCCAGTGCGGATCGAGCACATTGACGGACTGGACCATGTGGAACAGCCAGCTGATCTTCTTTGCAGATGGATGCTCGAAGACATCCACGAACTGGAGCACCGAGCGCATCCACATCAGGTCCGCCAACATCGTGGGCTGACCCATGCTCACCGCCCGCAGCGCAGCCGGCGACGGGACCAACTGCATCCGCAGCTCGGCATTTTCGAACCGCACTTCGTCGGCCGTGCGATGAGCGACGTGGGCGCAAGCGAACAGCAGGCCTACCCCCAGCCATCGAAGCAGGGAGAGCCCCAGGTCTCGAGCCGAACGGGAAGGTTGTCGGTCCATCTTTTCCCCCTAACCGGCCGCTGCCCAGTGCTCACGGGCCGGACTGCCGGCGCTCCTGCCCCGCCAGTCGCTCCACTTGCTCCGCGAAGGTCCCGTCCTCGGCCCACTCTTGGACGATGGCGCCCGCACGAGGATCCCCCAACCGAACCCAGTGCGCCGCCTCCACCAGTGCAGCCCCCCGGTTGTCTGCGACCGGCGGGCCAGCCAGCAAGAGGGCCACCCGATCCCAGCGACCCGCCGCCGCCAAGGCCAAGCGATGGTGACCACTGAACTCCGATCCCCCACACCCCTGGGCCGATGCCCACTCGGCAAGCTGCACCGCGAGCTGGCCCTTGTCCAAGCGATTGGCCGCCGACACCAGCTGCACACAGGACTCGCTCCATGCTTCAGGGTCGTCGAGCGCACGGCTGAACCACACCAAAGAGGCCTCGGGGTCGAGGTCCGCTCTGTGGGCACGGCCCAGCCCGTCCGCCACAAACGGGGACGGCGTGTGGCGCCAAGCGGCCGACCACAGGGCGACATCGTCGGTCCAGTCTAGCGTGCGAACCTGCACCAGCAAACCCATTCCGACGGCCAGCACCACGCCGGGCACCGCCGCACGCCGGGGCAGCCAGCCCGCGACCCACCATGCGGGACCGACCAGCCCCAAGTACAGGTAGCGCTCCCCAATCCAGCCTTTGTCGGCGACCGAGATCACTGCAGGCGCCACCGCGAGCACAAACCAGCCCACCGCCGCCCGGCCACGGGGGCCACCCTTCACAAGGGCCGCCCCGAAGCCCAACACGAGCAGCAGCCCGCCAACCAGCACACGCAACAGGGCGCCGCGGTTCAGGTACTCGAGCACGTGGGCCACCGACAGCGGCCACGGCACGAAGACAAAGGCGCCGAGCTCCCCCCAGACCCACACCAGCCGGCTCGCGAGCAGCCGCCAACCCTCGGCTGGAGGCATGCCCGCACCGTGTACACCGGCGAACATCCGCATCACCAGCACCAACGCGATGCCCAGCACCAGCGCCGGGTAGTCACCCTTGCGGTCGCGCAGCCGCCACCCCACGGCGTGGTGCAGACAAGCGAGCAACAACGGCAGCAACACCACCGACTCTTTGGTCAAACCAGCGAGAATGGTCGCCAACAGGGCGATCCCACGGTCAACGAGGGTGGGCCGGTGCTGCAACCCCCGGTCCAGTGCCACCATCCCCAGCGCAGCCGCCATCAGGTCGTTTCGTGCCGCAACCCAGATGACCGCCTCACTCTGGATGGGGTGCAAGCCAAACAGCAACGCACCCGCCGCGCTCGCCCCCACCACCCCCAAGGGCGGCACCGACGCCGGGTTCTCCCCGAGCACTCGCCGGAGCAACCGCCACACCATCGCGGTGGCGAGCAAGTGCCACAGCACCGAGTGGACGTGGGCCACCCATGGACTCAGCCCAAACAAGCGGCGCTCCAGCGCCAAGCTGAGCACCATCAGCGGCCGGTAGTACCCACTGTCGCCTTCGGAGGTCCCGCCCGATCCATCGGGGGTGCCCCGCCAGAGATCCGACACGAAGTACTCGGGCCACCGGGACAGGTCCGCCGTCAGCGAATTGCCCACCACGATGCCCAGATCGTCCCACACAAACCCGGCCCGCAGCACCCCGCTGTAGGCCAGAGCCACCCCCAACAGCACGGCCACCAGGGCAGCTCCCCCGTCGCTCGCGTCCTTGCCGTCGACCGCCACACGCGCTCCCCGCAACCCACACGGACCGGTCGCCCCAACACACAAAGGGGCGGCATCCGAAGATACCGCCCCCGAGGGCATCAGGCTGCAGCAGCAGCCTGATTGACGACCAGACGACTCAGTAGGTGTCGTTCTTGGTGGTCATGACCGCGTTGATCGACTTGGTCGCGGTGAACTGGGAGTTCGTTGCGTCGCCGTCCACATCGCAGGTACCGGTGACGAGGAAGTCCGTGGTGCTGGTCGAAGCGACCTTGTAGCTGCCGCGAACCTGGCCATCGGGGCCCCAACCAAGGGTCAGGAAGCCACCAGCAGCGGCGAGGTTCCAGGGGCGCTGCTTCTTGCCGGGAGCTGCGTCGGGCTTCTCAGCGGCTTCCTCGATGAAGGTGTCGAATGCAGCATCGTAGGCGAGCTGGGCGGTCTTGATGCCGTCCACGTTGCTCGGCACTTCTGCGCGCTTGGCGCGGTACTGCATCGCCACGAAGTTCGGAATGGCGATGGCGGCGAGGATGCCGATGATGGCGACGACGATCATCAGCTCGACGAGCGTGAAACCTTTCTTGTTGAACATCGTGTTCTCCTGTGGGGGCGAGGGCTGTGGGAAGAGTCCCGAAGTGTTTGCCAGCGCAGTGCGGGCCGGGAGCAACCTGGGGAGCCGACCACAAGCGGTGGGCTCTCCAGCGTCCCGGCATCAGCGGTTCTGAGCGCCGGGTCGACTTGGTCTTAAGCAAGTAGCGTGCCAATCCGAATCCAAGAGTGGCCTCGCCATGAACAGCAGATCCTCAGCAACCAACGGGAGCGCGGCCCACAGAACCGACAATTCGCGTCAGTCGGCACTGACAATTTCCGTCACCCCTGACGGATTGCGACAGGCGTGGGCTCATGCCTCCAGATCCAGGTCGTACTTGGCGAGCCGGTAGCGGAAGCTCCGAAACGACAGTTGGAGCAAGCGGGCAGCACGAGTCTTGTTCCCGTCGGCAGACTCCAGCGCCATGGTCAGCAAGCGCATCTCCACATCGGCCATCACCTGCTCTATATCGAGACCGTCCGCCGGAATCGTGGACGGAAGGGACAGCCCACCACCGTCGGAGGACTCCCGGTTGCCCAAGCCCAGGTCGAGGGGCGCGTCGGGCCCCACGAGGCGAGCGGGCAGGTCCCGCACCTGAATCAGCTCGGCGTCGCTCAGCGCGATTGCCCGCGCCACGGTGTTCTGGAGCTCGCGCACGTTGCCCGGCCAGCTCCAGCGTCGGAGGTGCCCAACGGCGCTGGGGCTGAATCCCTTGGCCGGCTTGTTGTACTCATCAGCGTAGCGATGCACGAAGTGGCGCAGCAGCTCGGGAATGTCGCTCAGACGTTCCCGCAGCGGTGGCAACGCAAGCTGAACCACGTTGATGCGATAGTACAGATCCTCACGAAATTCTCCGGCGCGGACCATCTCTTCAAGATTTGCGTTGGAGGCGGCAATGACCCGCAGGTCCACGGCTTCTTCCCGCGTGGCGCCCACCGGCAGCACCCGACGCTCCTGAAGCACCCGCAGCAGCTTCACCTGAGCTGCCAGTGGCAGCGAGTTGACCTCATCGAGGAACAAGGTGCCCTGGTGCGCCGACGGCACGAGGCCCCGCTTGTCGCGGGACGCCCCAGTGAACGCACCCTTGACATGCCCGAAGAGCTCGCTCTCCACGAGGTTCTCGGGGATTGCGCCGCAGTTGACTGCCACGAAGTCCCCGCTGCGGACCCCTTCTTGGTGGACCGCGCGGGCGACCAGCTCTTTGCCGGTGCCGCTCTCGCCCACCAGCAAGCAATTGATGGGTGTGTCCTTGATCCGACGAACCATGTCGTAGACCGCTTGCATGGCCGGCGAGGAACCGATCAGACATCCAAAGTGGAGCTGGTCCTGCACTTCGGTCTTGAGCCGGACGTTCTCTTCTTCGAGGAGGGCCCGCTCCAGCGCCCGACGCACAATCAGCCGCAGCTCATCGTTGTTGAAGGGCTTGAGCACGTAGTCCCGGGCCCCGCGCTTCAGCGCTTCGATGGCGGACTCGGTGGTGCCGTAAGCGGTCACCATCACGACCTCGAGGTCAGCTCCCCGCTGAGCTGCCCGGGTCTTCAGCTCAGACATCAGGTCCATGCCGGACATCCCCGGCATGTTCAGATCGGTGAGCACGAGGTGGGGCCAACGGTGCTCGACCATCGCCAGGGCCGCCTCGCCGGACGCCACGGTGTCGACCTCGTAGCCATCGCGCGTCAGCAAGATCTCCAGGAACTGCCGCATCGAGAGGTCGTCGTCCACGATGAGGATGCGGGCGCGGGGGGCGGTCATGGGGTCTCTCCAGCCGGGGTCTGGGCGGCATCCATGGGTGTGGCCAGCGTGGGCGGCGGACCGACCAGCGGGAAGCGCAGCGCGAACCGGGTGCCTTCTCCGGGCACACTGCTCACCCGCACCGTGCCGCCATGCCCCACCACCACACGCTCGACGTTGGCCAGTCCGAGGCCTGTGCCCCCGGAGCGGGTCGTGTAGAACGGGTCGAAGATGCGGGACAGGCCGATGGCGTCGATGCCCACGCCGTCGTCTTCGACCACCACCAAGAGGTCGTCACCGTCGACGGTCGCGGAGATGGCGATGGTGCCGTAGTCCGGCGTGGCCTGGGCCGCGTTGAGGATGAGGTTCCAGAGCACCTGCCGAAACCGACTGCCGTCCATGTGGACCGGGGGCAGCCGGCTCGCAGACGTGCGGAGCACCAGCCGACCTTTGTAGCGAGCATCGTTGCGAAAGGTGGACGCCACCTCGCCGATGATCTTGCCCGCGTCGTTGGGGGCGATGTCGAGCCGGACCGGCCGAGCACTGTCGAGAAACTCCTCCACCAGCTCATTGAGGCGCTTCACTTCCCGGAGCACGATGTCGTGCAGGGGGCTGCTTCCCTCGTCGCGGAGCAGCTGCACACTGCCCGACAAGCTCGCCAGCGGGTTGCGGATCTCATGGGCCAGCCCAGCCGCCAGGCGCCCCACCGCCCCCAGGCGCTCCTGATGGGCGATGTCCCGCTCCATATTCCGCACGCGTGTCACGTCCTCGATGAGAACGACGTCACCACCGTCTTCGAGGGGAATCCGGCTGCACATCAGGTTCACGAGCGCGTCGCCCCGGGGGAAGACCTGTTCCCAGCTTCGCCCATCCACGGCCAGCAAGTGCTCCAGCCGATTGCCCTCGACCACCCCAAGCAGGCGCCTCGCGGCCCGGTTGCTGTCGGTGATGCTGCCGTCAACATCCACGACCATGACGCCGGACTCGACCTTCTCGAGGATCATCTCGTGCCGAGCACGGAGCTGGGTGGTCACCCGAAGCTGCTTCTCGAGCGCGACCCGGGCCCGCCGCACATTGCCGCTGAGCACCGCCGAGAGCAGCCCCACCAGCACAAACGCGAAGCCCTGGAGCAGCATCTGGGAGTAGGCGAGCAGGACGTCGCCACCGTACTGCAGCTGGAGCCAGGCGAAGCCCTGAAAGCCGATCAACGCGACGTACAGCACACTGTCGAGCAGGGCCGCAGCCAGCGCTCCCCGAGGCGGCAGCAGAAATGCCGCCGCCAAGATGTTGACGAAGAACAGCGGGAAGAACGGCGAGATGGGCCCGCCAGTGCCGGACACCAGCACCAGGGCAAACAGCGCGTCCAGCACCAGCTGGCTCCAGGGGAACCACACATGCTCGCCAAACCGCGGCAGCAGCGACGCGCTGATGCCCATGACCAGGAACAAGCTGGCGGCCAGCGCCAGCTTCGGGCGCATGGCTTGCATGTCGCCGGGGTGGTCCAGCAGGACCAGCACAGCCAAGCCCAACAAGCCCAGGCCGAGCAGCAACCGCAGCAGGATGTAGATGGCCAGAGGCCGGGAGGACTCGCGGACTTCGGCCGCCCGGTTGCCCTCTGGAAGTGTGCCCCCGCCCGCTTCGTCCGTTCCTTCTTCGCTCAAATGCCCGAAGCCATCGAGAAGATCGGCATGTACATCGCGATGACCAGACCACCGATGATGACACCGAGGAACAGGATGATCAGCGGCTCCATCATGCTGGTGAGGTTCTCGACCGCCTGGTCGACCTCATCCTCGTAGAAGTCCGCGACCTTGTTGAGCATGACGTCGAGAGCGCCGGTGGCCTCGCCGACGCTGATCATCTGGCAGACCATCTCGGGGAAGATCTTGGACTCCGACAAGGGCTCCGCGATGGTGCGGCCTTCGGAGATCGCCTCACGCACGTTGAGCACGGCCTTCTCGATGACCTTGTTGCCGGACGTCCGCGCACAGATGTCGAGGGCTTCCAGGATGGGCACACCGGACGAGATCATCGTACCGAGCGTCCGGCAGAACCGCGCCACTGCCACCCGGATGAGGAGCGTGCCAAAGACCGGCAGCTTGAGCATCAGCCCGTCGATGAGCACATGCCCACGGGACGTCTTGTAGAACTGGCGCACACCGGTGTAGACGACCCCGAGCCCGAGGACCAAGAAGATGAAGTTCGCTTGAAGCCACTGAGACAAACCGATGACGAACTGGGTGGGAGCCGGCAGGGTCTGACCGAACTCAGCGAACATCTCTTCGAAGGTGGGCACGACCTTGAGCAGCAGCACAGTGACGACGATGGTGGCCACGATCATGACGATCAGCGGATACATCATCGCGCCCTTGATCTGGCGCTTCAGCCGCTCGGCCTTCTCCAGATACTGGGCGAGGCGGTTGAGGATGGTGTCGAGGATGCCGCCAACTTCGCCCGCGGCGACCATGTTCCGGAACAGCTCATCAAAGGTGTCCGGGTACTTCTTGAGGGCATCGGCGAAGGTCGAGCCGCTCTCGACCTGCTCTTTGATGCTCGTGAGCTGGAGGCGGAAGGTCTCGTTCGGGGCCTGCTTGCTCTGGATGTCGAGGCACTGCACCAACGGCAGCCCTGAGTCGATCATCGTCGCGAACTGACGCACGAAGATGACGAGGTCCTTGTTGGTGACCCTCGGCTTGAGGAAGTCAGGCATCTTGAGCTTGATTTCCATCGAGCCCAAGCCACCTTTCGGCTTCACCGACGTGGCGCTGATCTGGCGCTGGCGGAGGATGTTGCGCGCGGCGTCAGCGTTGGCCGCTTCGACCTCGCCTTTCCGCACTTCTCCGCCGGATGTCCGACCCTCGTAGGCAAACACTGCCATTGGCGCGACCTCTGAGCTTGCTCGACCGGGGGGGCCAGTCAGGATTCTGTGCAGGGTACCACCGTCGCGGGACCCGGTTCAAGTCTCCCGAAGTCTCCCGATGCGCGGGGATGGCCAGGGCCAGTGCGGCCCCGTGCTCAGTCCGCAGACGTCGTTCGCACGACCTCTTCGATGGTGGTCATGCCCTCGCCCAGCTTCTTCAGTGCCGACATTCGGAGGCTGCGCATGCCCTGGCGGATGGCTTCCCGCTTCAGCTCCAAGGTCGAAGCACCATTCAAGATGAACTCCGAGACCTCATCGTTGAAGAACATGATCTCGTAGACGGCGATGCGGCCGCGGTAGCCGGTGTTGTTGCAGTTGCCACAGCCCGCGCCCCGAAAGACCTTGAACTCGCCGAGCTCGTCGGGCGGGACACCCAAGTCGATGAGCACTTGCTCGGGCACTTCGATGGGTTCCCGACACTCGACGCAGATCTTCCGGCACAGGCGCTGGGCACCGATGACGTTGACGGAGCTGGCCACCAAGAACGGCTCGATGCCCATGTTCAGCATGCGGCTGACGCTGCTCGGCGCATCGTTGGTGTGCAGGGTGCTGAGCACGAGGTGGCCCGTGAGCGCCGCCTTGACCGCGATCTCGGCGGTCTCGAAGTCCCGGATCTCACCCACCATGATGATGTCGGGATCTTGGCGCAGGAAGGACCGCAGGCTGCTGGCGAAGTTGAGGCCGATGTCATCGTGCATCTGGACCTGGTTGATGCCGTAGAGGTTGAACTCGACGGGATCCTCAGCGGTACAGATGTTGGTGGTGCTCTTGTTGAGCTCCGACAGCGTCGAGTACAGCGTCGTCGTCTTGCCAGAGCCGGTGGGACCCGTGATAAGGATCATTCCGTATGGCTTCTGGATGTTGGCCTTGTACTCCGCCAGCACCTTGGGCTCGAAGCCCAGCTTGGTCATGTCGAGCTGCAAGTTGGACTTGTCCAACAGCCGCAGGACGACCTTCTCGCCCCAGAGCACCGGCAGCACGCTGACGCGGAAGTCCATTTCTTTGCCGCGGCCCAGCTTCATCTTGATGCGACCATCCTGGGGCAGGCGGCGCTCGGCAATGTCGAGGTTGCTCATGATCTTGAAGCGCGAGATGATCGCGTTCTTCAGCTTCATGGGCGGCTTCATCACCTCGTAGAGAATGCCGTCGATCCGATACCGGATGCGCATCGACTTCTCGTAGGGCTCCACGTGGATGTCACTGGCGTTCTTCCGGATCGCGTCGAGCAGGATCAGGTTGACCAGCTTGACCACCGGGGCGTCGCCAGCGCTCTTTTCCAAGTCGAGAACATTGATGTCCTCGTCGTCCCCTTCATCGACCTCGAACTCTTCATCGTCGGCGTCGAAGTCCATCATGACTTCGTCGAACGACACGGTGGACGTGTAGTACTGCTCGATGGCGTCGGCGATGGCTTGCTCGCTGGCGACCACCACCTCGATGTTGAACTTCGTGATGAACTTCAGGTCATCGATGGCGAAGATGTTGCTCGGGTCGGCCATGGCGACGATGAGCGTGTTGCCAGACCGGTTGACCGGGATGACTTGGTGGCGGGTGACCACCTCTTTTGAGATCAGCTTGAGCACATCGGGGTCGAGCTCAATGTCGCCCAAGTTGACGCTGGGGACGCCGTACTGCTTGGACAGGAAGCTCGTCAGCTCGTTTTCGTCGATGTAGCCAAGCTTGGTCAGCTCATGGCCGAGCCGCCCGCCAGAGCCTCGCTGCGTGTCCATCGCCTTGCGAAGCTGGAGGTGGGTGATCAGCTGCTCTTTGACGAGCAGCTCTCCAAGTCGACTGTTGTCGTCCGCCATCGTCGCGCCTCGTGAGCTGGGGATGTCGCCGGCGATTCCGGGGACAGGGTCTCGGCCGGAATCCTACCCGAAGTGCCGGTCGAAGTGGACCGCCGACCCCATCCCTGCCCCCCAAGCGGCCCGAGGTGCATCGTCCGGCTCACCCACTGAGCCGACCCCACTTGCGGTGGGGCAGAGGACCCTCGCGCACCCCATTGTCGGGGCAGCGCCTCAGGCGAGAAGCTGCTCACACACGTCGCCAGCATCATCTCCGTCCCCCGCCGCGAGGATCGCCTGCGCGGCGGCGTCGCGGTCGGGTTCATCGCCCGCAAAGCGTCCACAGACCCGATCCACCGTGTCGGCCCACGGCCACCCTGGGCTGCCCTCGGGAAGCTCCCGGCGCTCGGGCCAGCGACCACCCCGGGTGGTGTCCAGCACCACCTCACAGTCGGCCCGCTCTCGCCAAGCATCCACGTCAACCGCACCCAGATCGGGGCTCGCCCGTCGCACCCGCGCCAACAAGCGGTCCGGCCGCAGGGCCAGCATGTGCAGCGCCGGCTTCCACGGATCCCCACCGGAGCCCCGCAAGGACCCGGGCTTCACCAGATCGCCCATCGCCCTCTTCAAGTCCCCGGGGCCCAGGCCACTGAGGAGCGGCGCGAGGACCTCACAGCGGTGGGCGAGGACCAGTGCCGTGCGCGCGGGATCGTGGTGAACCTCGACGCGCTGGGCCACGTCGGCCACAGCCAGCGCCGCCTTGGCCAGTGCCGATGGCTCGAGGGCGTCCACGCCGGACTCGTGGGTGACGATGCGCAGAGCGACTGCGTTGGCGAGCTGCCATGGCACCTTGCTGGAGTCGAGTGGACCGAGCGGCCGCCCTTCGCGGTGCACTTGATCCACCGTGGGCAGGCTGGCGCGAATCACCACCCGCTCGACCTGATCGGCGCGCAGCCGCTTGTCGGCCGCCTTGATGTGGCGGCGCAAGATCTCTTGCACCCCTTGGACCGGCACCTGGATGCCGGGGCTCAGCGGGTCGAGACCAAACGACAGCGACTGGCTCAGCCACGCGGTGCCGAGGCCAGTGAAGGCCGTCGCGAGGCGCTGGATGCCGTCCACGGGTCGGTCCAGGATGCCCAGGGGCCCCTGCACGCCAGCCCTGGCCAGTGCCATCGCTTCGAGGCCCAAGCGGGTGGGCACCGACATGTCGAGCACCGCGGCCGCCCCACCATGGACCCCACGGGCGCCGCTCGCCATCACCAGAGCCAGCGCGAGGCCGTGGGCCAGAGTGGCGCCATCCACGCCGTCGACCACACCCCGGGCCACCGCCGCAGCAGCCGCCCGCTGTGCACCTTGGGCACGGACCGGGGCCAGGAGCGCCGAGAGCCCCAGGCGAGACGACACCTCATTGGCAGCGATGAGGGCAATGAGCACCCGGCCCAGCGCCGGACGGCGGTCCACCGGGGTCGCTTCCACGCCGGACCAAGCCGCAGCAACCGCAGCCGCAGGACCATCCGACATCAACAGCCGATCGCCGGTCTGAAGCCAGCCGATGCGGCCCGCCCGAGAGGCGGCATCTTCCATCGAGAATGGTGACAGAACGGACCACTTCGACGACGCATGCAAGGCGCCCGCCGCGCTGAGGAGCTGGAGCAGCGCCCGCTCACGCAGCCCCGCTGACAACGCTTCAGGCTGGAGCGAGGCCGCCCACTGGCCGAGGCGGGTGACGGTTCCCCCGACCACCCCAGCGTGCACACCCAGGGGGGAAGAAGAAGCATCGGCTGCGGCGTGGTCCACCATGGAAGGTCCCTGCTCGTCGAAGGGGATCGTGCGCGGCGGCGGCTCCGCCCCTGCGCGTCCGGCCACTCTATCCGGCCCACTCGGTCGAGTGGGGCACCGGTCCCGGCCGATCCCCCGGTGGTGACACAGGCCAGTGCCAAGCACGTTGGGCAGCCCGCTGGCGCCAGCTCATCGACTGCAGCCGCAGTGCAGCGAAGCCGGCCGCCCCAGCCTCCAGGGACACCGTCGACGATCGGTGCCTGCACTCAAATGTCAGCTGATTCCGGCACGCCCGAAGCCGCCCCAGGGCGCACACGATCGCCGTGGAGTTGCGCAGCGCACCCGATCAGGCGTAGCCAATCTCAGGGACCGGGGTCAGCGAGAGCTGGCGCATCATCTCGATCAGCGCGGACGACGGCACGTCCCGGTCGGCTTCACGCAGGCAGGCAAAGCGCCCCGCCAGGTAGGCCGTCGCAATGCCCGAGCCCTTGAAGACCCGCTGCTCACCGGCCTTGTCCTTGATCTCGTACCCGTGGGTGAGGAACTTGTCCGTGAGGCTGCCCCACTCCGACCGCGGAAAGCGCCGGGGAGAAAAGTAGTAGACCTTCTCCAGCGGACAGTCGGGATGGGTCGCCACACCGACCGTCTCGGGCAGATCCGCAGGGTAGGCCCGGTCGCCCTTGGGGTGGGCCGCCGCGAGCACCACCGCACCGGACTCGCTGGCCATCGCACAACAGTCTCGCAGCAGCAGCGCCTTGCCCATGTTGGGGGTGCCTGCGGACAGGTTGATGATGTCGGCACCGTGCCGGAAAGCCGTCTCGATGCCCGCAGCCATCAGATCGGCGCTGGTGTACAGGCGGCGATCCATGATCTTGATGCCCACGATCTCGGCTTCGGGGGCAACGCGCAGCACCGCCGCGGCAATGTCCGTGCCGTGGCCATTGTCGTCGTGAAAGTCGCCGCCAATGCCGGCGTGGCCCGTGGCGTTGAGCTGGATGCGCCACCCCGAGACCTTCACGCCCTGCATCCGGGGGTCCGACTGGTCAATGCCGCTGTCGATGACGGCGACCACCACGCCTTTTCCGGTGTATTCTCTGCCGCGAAAACGCATTTCAGACCCTGTGTTTGGTAGCGCAGCCCTCTGCACGGACCGCCGCTGCCCACGCTGAGTTGTCGCTCAAGGTACAGGCTCCCGCCCTCCGCGACAAGCCAGCCCCCACGCCGCGGGCCCCCCCCCGCGAGGACGCATGCGACAAGCCCCTGTCGGAGGCGATACGCGAACCGGCAAGCCAAGGGCTTGGCGTCGCAACATCTGCGGGCCGCCCCACTCCGCCCCCGGTGCATCGCGCGCGCTGGCACCATTCGGGCACTGCTGCTTCCCCGGGAGCCCCCGTGCGTGAGTCCGCCAGCCCGCCTCGGAGCGCACCATCCGCCCCTGTCGCAGGCAGCGAGGGGCCCGCCGCACCCGGTGGGCCCGCCCCCGGACCGGTGCCCGAGTCCCACCGTCGGGTGCACACCTCGACCGGCGATCTCCGCGGGGCCATGAACCTGATGGCACGGCAGATGGCGCTGGACGGCTGGGCGGTCGACCTCCAGGGAACGGTGGTCCACACCGGCGGAACACCCATCGTTGCGCTGCTCTTGGCGCTGAGCGCGGCCGCTTGCCTGACCGCGACCGCCCGTCCCCTCATCTCCGGCGCGGTGCTGATGCTGGTCGCCGCGGCGGTCTTGGCAGACCTCTCCGGTCACCAGAGCATCGTCCGTCGGCTGCTTCCGCGGCGGGCGAGCCGCACATTGCTGGTCTGGCCCGGTGGCGCCCCTCCCCCACCCCTCGCTTTGCCACCGGGTCCTGGTGGCGCACCCCAGACCCCCTCCGCGGTAGACGCCCAGCGCGGGGTGCTGGTGGTCCTGCCCGCTCGCATTGGTGAACCGGGTCCCCACCCCCTCGCCGCGCGCCTCGCCGTCGTGATGGCAGGGGTCGTCGCGATGTCCGGCCTGATGCCGACCGACGCTCAAGACGCCTTCGTCCTCGTGGCCTTTCCGGCGCTGACCTTCCTGGCCCTCACGAGCGCCATCTCGTGTCGCCGCCGCACCCGCGTCGCCAACCAACGCCCCGGCACCGCGTCTTTGGTCCGCCAGCTTGGCGGCGCACTCCGCAGCACGCCCAACAAGAACACCCGCGTGTGCCTCGCCGCGGTGGGTGGGCTCGAGCCCTGGTTTGATCCCATCGAGACGCTGCTCACGTGCAACCGTCCGCTCTTTGCACCGGAGCACACGCTCGTGGTGGTCTGGACCCCAGGCCCTGGGCCGCTCACTGCCGTGGTGGCAGACGGCGCCCGTGGCGATGCGGTTGCGTCGTCGGTTTTGGTGCGGGCGGTCAAGGCCGTGGGCATCGTCGAGACCACCGGCACCGCGCTGCAGCCGTCGAGCCCCGGCGAGCGCGCACGAAGCTGTGGGTGGCGGGCCATCTCACTGCGCGGCGGGGGGCAAGACCCCGAGTCCAGCTTGCGGACCTTGCACGCATTGGTGCAACGGGTGGACAGTCAGGCCGCATCTGGCAGATGGTGACTCACCCCCACTCTTGTCCCCGGACCCCGTGATGACCAGCACTTTGGTGTGGCTGCTCGCCCCCTCGGCCGCGGCTGCCACCATCGCCGGAACACTCGAGAACACCGACGGGATGCCGCTCAACGACGTTGCGGTGCAAGTGATCGACCAACACCTGCGGGGCGCCGAGCTTCGCACCGATGGTGACGGCCACTTTGCCTTCAGTGGGCTGCCGCCGGGTCGCTACCGCCTGCGCGCTCTGCCCGACCACGGCCGCGATGAGGTGTGGCGCTATCACCCTCAAGTCACGACCTTCTGCGAGGGCTCCATCTTCGATGTCATCGACGAGGACGACGTCTTCGACAACATCTTGCTGGCGCTGCCCTCGGGCTCGACCCTCACGGGTCGCCTGGTGGACGATGGGGGCACCGGGCTCGCGGGCATGACGGTGTGGGCCATCAGCCCCGATGACGAGTCGGCTTCCCGCTTGCGGGCCGGGTTCACCGACAGCGACGGCGCTTTTGCCATTCGTGGACTGGACGTGGCCTCCGGCCTGCCGTCCTGGGCGGTCGGGGTCGCGGGCGAAGGCTGGCCAGAGCAGTACCTGGGCGCAGTCTACGAAGAGGACGAAGGCACCCTCCACAACCCCGATGTCCGCGGCACCCTCGACATCGGCGAACACGCCTTGCTCCGGGGCATCTCCGTGTCGGGCAGCGTGTCGTCCAAGGGCGAGCCCGTCACCGTCGGCACCGTGCACGTCTACGCCGGTGGTCAGGTGCAGAGCGTGCCCATCCAAGGCGACAGCACCTACCTCGCGGCCGGCCTGCCCCCTGGGGACATCCTGCCGTGGGTGAGCGCACCGGGCCTCGCCCTCACCTATTGGCCCGACCACGACCGACCGACGACCTTTGGGTCCGCCACCGAAGAGGGCGAAGCGGTCGCCGGCATGGACCTCGACGCCCCCCCCGAAGCGACCGTGCGCATCACGCTCATCGACGAAGCGACGGGCACGGGCATCGCCGAAGCCGGCGGACTGCTCTACAACGACACCCAGACGGTGGGCTTGGGCGCACAAGCCGACACCGACGGCGTGCTGGAGATCCTGGGGATGTACGGCGGTCCCTGGTTCGTCTTCGTCTGGGCCTCAGAGCAGGGCTACGCCGACGGCTTCTTGCTCGATGATGTTGGTGAGCAGCTCCTGATCGACGTGATCCCTGAAGAGACAGACCAGGAGTTCGTGCTGCCGGTGCCCAAGGCCAGCGTCATCAGCGGGCGGGTCATTGACGAAAACGGCCTACCCATCAACAATGCGGCGATTGTGGCCTTGCGGGCCGACGGCAGCGGCGAGGCGGAGCGGTCCGATGAAGACGGCAACTTCGCCATCGGCGGCTTGGGGGCCGACGCGTGGCAGCTGTGGGCCGAGCATTCCCCGTATTGTCCTCAGGACCCCTCGTATGTCACCCAATACTGGGGCGACACAGTCAACCCGGACTGGCAGGAGCTCCTGCCCCTCGGCGCCGGCGAGCGCATCGACAACATCGAGCTGGTGCTCCAGATCGACAATGACCAGGACGAGATGGGCGACACGTGGGAGCGCGCGCACAACCTGGACCCCACCCGCAACGACGCCTACGAAGATCCCGACGGGGACGAGTACACCAACCTCGATGAGTTCCGGCTCGGCACCGACCCCCAGGAAGGCAGCCCGACCTTGAGCTGTGGCTGCGGTGCGTCAAGTGTGGCGTGGTTGCTGCTGCTGCCGGTGCCCCTGCTCCGTCGACGGCGCTGAGCCCCGTGGCCGCCCCCACACACCGCTGGCGGAGCGCTGCCATCGGGCTGGTCTTCGGTGGCGTGGCCCTCGGACTGGCGCTGTGGGGGGTGCCGCTCGCCGACATCGGCATGGCGCTGCGCGACGTGAACCCCACGTGGCTGGTCATTCCCGCGTGCCTCTTCCTGTTTCAACAGGTGGTCCGCTCCGTCCGCCAGATGGCGCTGCTGCGGTCCACCCACCCCGACCACACTTTTCGCAGCAGCCTGTCCGTCCTCTGCGTCAGCTTCTTCTTCATCAATGTGCTGCCTGCACGCACCGGCGAGGTGGTCCGGCCGATGCTGCTGCTGGAGCGAGACAACATCCCCCTGGGCGCCGGCTTCGCGATGGTCTTCATCGAGCGGCTGCTGGACCTCACCGCCATGTGCGCCATGGTCGGCATTGCGGCGGTCACCCTGCCCGACAGCGCCGGCGAGCAGCTCCGCCTTCCGGGGGGCGGAAGCGCCCTCACCATGGGCCGATGGATGGCCGCTGTTGGGATGCCACTCATCGCCGGAGTCCTCATCACGGCCCTGTTTGCAGGCCCGAAGGTGGTCGGCGGGTTGATGGCACTGTGGCCCGACCGAGGCCCAGCCACCTTGCGTGCGGTGCGGCGCCGGGTCGCGAGCGTGGGCCTCGGCTTCGGGACCGCGCTGTCGGCCAAGAGATCCGCCGGCACCATCGGTCTGGTCCTCGCCACCACCTTGCTCACGTGGGGGGTGACCATCGCGATGTACCCTGCCCTGGCCATGGCCCTCGGGCTGTCTGAGTTTATCGGGATGCGCGAAGGCATCGGCATTCTTGGGTTCACCATGGTCGGCATGGCGGTGCCCTCGGCCCCCGGGTTTGCCGGCACCTACGAAGCCTTCGCCCGCTTGGGTCTTGCGCTGTACGGCGTGGTCGGCGAAACCCGCCCCCACGGCATCGACGGCCCCAGCCTCGACGGGCTGGCCCTCGCCTTTGCGCTGACGATGCACTGGGGCATCCACTTGGTGCAGTCCAGCACCGCCGCTTGGTTCTTGGCGGTCGACCGGCTGAGCCCCCGCGAGATCGTGCGGCGGGCGTGGCGCGGTGCACCCAGCGCAGACTCACCCCCGCAGGCGCCCTGAGCCACCGGCCTCACTCACTTGGGCACGAGGGTGGGCAGCCACTTCTTGAGCACAGCGGACATCCGGGCGCGGCTGATCGGCTTGGTCATGTAGTCGGACATCCCGGCCGCGATGCAGCGCTCCCGAGTGCCGGCCTGGGCATCGGCGGTCACCCCAACGATCGGGACCTGCAGGCCCACACCCCCCATCGCCCGGATGGCACGGGTCGCGTCGAGGCCATCGAGCACCGGCATGTGGCAGTCCATCAGCACCAGATCGAAGTCGGCGCCCCGCTCTCGCACCAGATCGACCGCCACTGCGCCATTGTCGGCCACCTCGACGCCGAGCCCCAGGCCCTCGAGCGTGAACTGCAGCACCCGCTGGTTGATGGGGTTGTCCTCCACCACCAACACGTGTCGGGCGGCGGGGGCCGACGGGTCCCGATCGGCAGCACCGGACGGCGCGAGCGGTTCCGTCGGGTTGTCCATCCCCACGCCCAGATGGCCGATGCAGCTCGCCAGTTCGGCGAAGCGCACGGGCTTGGACAGCACCCCCAAGACATGGGCCGGCAGCACGTCCACCGTCCCGGCAGCGGCGCACAGCAACACGACGGGCAGGGCGTCATGGCCCGGGAGTGCTCTCAGCCGCGCCGCAGCCGTCACCCCGTCCATGCCCGGCATCTCGACGTCCATCAGCACCAGATCCACCGCCCGCCCAGCCCCCACAGCCGCGATGGCTGCCTCGCCGCCGTCCTCCCCCCAAGCCCGCAGCCCCAGCCGTTCAATCGCTGCGAGGAGGTTGAGCCGGGTGGTGCGGTTGTCGTCCACGACCAGCACCCACAAGCCGCGCTCGACCAAGGGCGCCGGCAGCAGCGCAGCCGCGGCCTCGTCCTCACTGCGGCGGAGCGGGAGCAGCACCGTGAAGGAAGATCCCGTCCCCACCTCACTCTGGACCGTGAGGGTGCCCCCGAGCTGGCCCACCAAGCCCCGACACAGCGCCAGCCCAAGGCCGAGCCCTCCGTACCGCCGCGTGGCGGACCCATCGCCCTGGTGGAACGGCTCGAACAGTCGGGGCAACAGCGCCGGTTCGATGCCAATGCCCGTGTCGCGGACCACCCAGCGCACCCAGCAGACATCCCCGTCCGTCCGATCGAGCGCCACGGAAACAGAGACCTCGCCCTCGTGGGTGAACTTGACCGCATTGCCGACCAGCTGGCGCAAGACGTGCCGGATCGCTGTGGGCTGACCGTCCACTGCGGTGGGCACCGCGGCGTCGATCGCCACGCACAGCTCAACTCGCGACTGGCGCGCGGGCTCCCGAAACTCGTCCACAAGCCCCTCGACCAGCGCATCCATGACAAAGCGCTCCGCACCCTTCCCGGTGCGGCCGGCCTCGATCTGGGAGAACCGGAGGACATCCTCCACCATGCCCAACAAGGCGGATCCGCTGACCTTCATGCTGTCGGCGCATTCCCGCTGGACTGCCGTGAGCGACGTCCCCCGCAAGACCTCACACATCCCCAGAATGCCGTTGAGCGGGGTGCGAAGCTCGTGGCCAACTGTCGTCAAGAACTCTGCTTTGGCCTTGAGCGCGTCCTCGGCCACATCCCGGGCAAGCTCGGCCGTGCGCTGTTGTTCCTGGGCTTGCCGGTGGGCGGCCTCCAACGAGAGGTACCGCTCTTTCAGCTCAAGCTGCTGGGTCGCCAGCTCTTCGATGACCATGCGGGTGCTGAACAGGGCCATCATCGCCCGTCTCAGGCGCGACCACAGGGTCAGCGAGGGGGGGAGCACGATCCACTAGGTGGACCGACGGGGCATCACATCGATGGTCACGATGGAGTGGGGAAGCCCAAGCAAGGCGGGCAAGCTCTCGAACACACCGGCGTTCATGGCGAAGAGCTGGGGACAGTCCCGAAACGCATCCGGAATCCGAAGCTCAAGCTCAAGCCGGTTGCGGCCCACCACACGCATCGCATTTTGCACGTTGGCAAACAGCGACGGCCCGCCCCACCGATTGCTGGCCCAGTACAGCGTGGTCGGGCTGGCCAACAGGGCCAAGATGCGGGTCTGGCCCCCCACGACGGGGCTGCCCGCGATCGAGCGACCCGCCACCCTCAGCGCATCCGGTCCACCGATCAGCTGCTCCACCCGCGCAATGAGCACGCAGAACTCGTCCCAGTCGACTCGGTCCACGTCGCCATCCGCCGAGAAGGCAGTGCCCGCAAAGAGCGCCCCATGTTCACCAGGACCAACCAAAGAAGCGAACAATTTCAGGACTTTGCCTGAGACTTCTTTCATGTTCACCTCCTGGGTCGAGGGGGGCGCGTGGGTGACTCAGCAACGCCCCGGCGGGGGGCGCGGCGCTGGCGCTGGGTGCGCTCGTATACCTCCCGAGTGAGGCACACACCTGTGCTGGACCGACAACCAGACGCAGGCCACCAGGCAGCGCACTGGGTATCCAGCCGCCGCCGTCGGGAGCGGACCGATTCTGTCCGCTTGAGCCGCTGCCCCCGTCCTCTGCCCAGGCGCCCCGAGCCCTTGGGGCACCACCAAGGCGCCACTGCGGCCCGGTCTGCGCACTTTGTCGTCATGGCACAGCACCGGGCAGCGTCGGCTCAACCCATGGGGGCACGCTCGGTCGCCGCTCCTACTGCACTTGGCAAGTCGTCTGGGCCTCAGTCCACTTGGGGCGGGCGGGGAGGCGCCTCGCCGGGCACCCGCCGCAACAGCAGCGCATGCACGGGCTCATCGCGCTTCTCGAACTTGCTCTGGTAGTTGGTGCGGATGTCGTCTTCGGCTTCCCAGGGGGTGCCGTTGGCCCCGAAGTCCTCCACGCGGGCCACCACTTCGAGCGGCAAGCCCTCGACCGCCCGCTCCAACCCATCCACATTGACCAGATGGTCAGTCTTCAGACGAAACTCAGCACCGACCTTGAGCGCCCGCGCCGCAAATCCGGCAAAATACGTACCCATGAGCCGGTTCTTCTCGTGGCGGGCCTTCTCCCAGGGGTCGGGATGGTTGACGTAGAGCGCCGACACCGAGCCCGGTCCGAAGAGGTCGTCCATCCACCATGCGTCGTAGCGGGCGATGCGGGCGTTCGACACGCCTGCAGCTTGGATCTTGCGCGCACAGAGGATCACACGCTTGAAGCGAATCTCGATGCCCAGCCAGTTCCGATCCGGGTGGCGCGCCGCCATGCCCGCAAGGAAGAAGCCGTTGCCGCTGCCGATCTCGAGGTGAAGCGGTTGGTCCGACGGAAACGCATCGGACCAGCGCCCCTCAAAGGTGCCGGCCTGCTCCGCTGTCAGCACGGGCGGGCCGTACTCCAAGTGGAGCTTGAGGTAGGGATTCAGGTCGGGCAGCGGGTATTCGTCGAGTGCACGGTCGGCGAAGCGCCGGCGGGTGCGGCTGTGGTGGCTCATGGGGCCTCTCCATCACCGAGGGTGGACGCCGACTGCGAATTGGCCTTCCAGGCCGCGCCCTCATCGGCGTAGTGCTCTTTCTTCCAGACCGGCACGCGGACCTTCAGGGTGTCGATGGCGAACCGGCTCGCGGCATAGGCCTCGGCGCGGTGGGGCGCAGAGACGGCGATGACCACGCTGGGTTCGCCAATCTCCACAACGCCAGTCCGGTGGCTGATCGCGACCTTGGCGCCCGGCCACGCTGTCGCAATCTCCGCGCCGATCTTCTGCATCTCTGGCACGGCCATGGCGGGCCACGCTTCGTACTCGAGCCGGGTCACCGCGCGGCCACCGAAGTGGTCACGGGTCACACCGACGAACAGCACAATGGCGCCGGCGCCGGGGTGGTTGACCGCGGCATGAACAGCCATGGCATCGATCGGATCGGCAGTGATGACAAACATCAGCCGCCCCCGACCGGCGGGATGAACACGAGCTCTTGCCCCGGCTGGAGCACATGTTCGGCCCCGACATACGCGTCGTCTACGGCAAACCCCACGGGCAGCCCGCCCGCGAACTCGACCGGGAACAAGCGGGCGTAGAGCGCGCCGGCCGTCTCGCCTGGCAGCACCACCACGGTCTCGTGGTCGAGCCCTCGGCGCTCTCGGAGCATCGCGAAGTACCGCACCAGGACCGCCTTGCCCGGCACGGGGGAGCTCGGTTCCATCGCCATCAGGCCTCTCCACCGGGACCGGCGGGCACGACCCGGCCATCCCTGACACGCAATTGCAGTTGGGCTGCGGCAACCGCAACCCTGCGCCCTGCACTGACTTCACCACAAGGCGGTGGTCCCAGCCGGGAGCCACTGTGGCCGTCCGCCTAACCAGCGCATCGTCCGCCCGGCGGTTTGAACCCAGGCTGATGCCCGGCTGATACATTGCCGCTGTGCGACCCCTCCCCCCGCCACTCCCCACTGCGCCTCGCCAGCGCGGGGCCGCCACCTTCTCGACCCTGATCGCCGCGATCTGGATGCTCGGGTGCACCGACCCAGAGCCCGTTCTCCGTGGGGTCGAGCGCCAGCCGGTGCTGAAGCCCAGCACAGCCCAACCTGCGACCACCTCAGATCTCGCGGAAGCCGGCTATGAGCTGCCAGCGGGCGTCTTGGTGGACATCCAGCATCTGACAGGACGGCCCCTCACCGAGGTGCGCCAGGACCTCAAGGAACAGCTTGGCGAGCTGAAGTCTGCGGCGGTGCTGGAGGACGGCAAGGGCGAAGAGCTCGTGCTCGAGCGGGGTCGCGTGCGGGCCCTGGACGGCCGCATCTACATGCTCGCCTTCGACCTGCCGGAGCCCATGCGCCGGGCCGACGTGATGCGGGTCATGGGCCTGCCGCCCCAGGTCGGCGAGTCCATCCCCACCCACCGGGACTACCGGCTGAACCATGAGCGTGGGTTCCGGCGCATTCGCATGTTCCGCCAGAGCCGCCGCAACGAGCTGGTGACCGGGGTCGAAGTCTGGAAGTGGCTGCCCGGTGAGCACGTCAACCGCCGCTGACCCGCCCGCGCTTGCCCCAAGAGCAGGTTGTGACGTGCGCCCATGGCCGCACTGTGGCAACAATAGGATGATTGGCGGGTTCTTGGTGGCCTGCCTCCCCTGCGCAGTCCCCACGGATGGCCCCTCCTGACCCCCAGCCTGCGAGCCCCCCGCACCCCGACAGCGCTGCTGCTGGGCGCCGTGGCGTGGGGGATCACGGCCTGCAATGAGTTTGTGCTCCAGGAAGCGATCGAGACCGAGGCGCCCCCGGTCCAGGTCACCGAGCGCTTCTCCCAAGTGCCCCTGCCCCAAGTCGACATCTTGTGGGTCGTCGACGGCACGCCGTCCATGCGCACGGCCATCGCCTCCCTCCAACAGGGGCTCATCGGCTTTCTCGACACGCTGGATGGCCGTGGCTTGTCCTGGCAGATCGGTGTGGTGACCACCGATGTGTCCGGCGCCTACCCAGGAGTGCTGCGGGGCGACCCCTGGATTCTCACCCCATCCACCGACAATGCCGAAGGGGTCCTGATCACCACGATGGGTGACCTGTCGGGACGGGAGCCCAGTGGGGGCCTCGGCGCCGCAGCGTTGGCGATTGGCCCGGCGCTGGCCGATGGCTTCAACCGGGGCTTCAGGCGGCCGGATGCGGCACTGCATGTCATCGTGGTCTCCGACAGCGACGACCAGAGTGAAGACGTGCTCGGCGCAAACCCGGTCGCCGCCGCGCTGTCCGTGCTGGACCAAGAGTCGGATCGCGCCGGCCGGAGCACCCGGCTTTCGGCGGTGGTGGGCGACCGGGGAACAGGATGCTCTGGCCCCGACGGCACGGCCCTGCCCGGCGACCGCTACCTGGATGTGGCCGAGGCCACGGGCGGCGTGATCGGCTCGGTCTGCGACACCGATCTCGCCCCGGTGATCCAGGCGGTGGGCGACATCTCGGTGGACTGGGCGGTGAGCTTCCCCCTCCAGGCGGTGCCAGAGCCCGGCACGGTGCAAGTCGCGGTCAACGGCACCCTGCGCAGCTCCGGCTGGCAAGTGGAACAACTCGAAGAGAGCGACACCGGCACCACTGCTCGGGCGGCGCTGGTCTTCACCACCCCACCCCCGCCGGCGGCCACCATCATCGTTCGGTACCAGCTCGGGAGCACGCCATGAGGCGGCAGGACCGGTTGCTGTGATGCCCGTGCTGGTGGGCTGGATGGTCGGACTGCTGACCTCGGCAAGCGCCGCGCCGCTGCTGGCCCTCGACTTCAGCGTGGACGACGGCGGCATGGTGTCTGGCGGCGACCCGATGCAGTGGGAGTGGGGCGAGGTGGCCGAAGACATGGGACCCGGCGCTGGACTGGAGGGCCCCCACGCGTGGGCCACCCGGCTCGACGCACCCACCATGAACGACGCTGACGACCACCTCACGCTGCCACCGCTGGACCTCCGAGGCGCCGAGCGGCCAGTGCTTGGCTTGGTGCACTGGTACCAGATCGCTGCCCCCGGTGACCTCGGCCGCCTCGAGTGGTGGACCGGCGATGCGTGGATGCCCTTGGATCCGGTCTATGGCTACCCGGCATCCGGGGGCTTCTCCGGCGACTCCCAAGGCTGGGACAGCCACTGGTTTGAGCTCGCGGGCATCGATGACGCGGCCGACGTGCGCCTGCGGTTCACGAGCGATGTGGCGGTGGCCGCCCCCGGTTGGGTGCTCGGCACCCTGACCATCGAGGATGGTGACCCCATCCCGCCCCGCATCGACGTGGTCACCGCACCCGTCGACACCAGCAGCCTCGACGCCCCCCACGAGGTGCAGGTCCGGGTGCAGGACGACGTGGCGGTGGGCACGGTCACCCTCCACTGGATCGTGGACGGAGGCTCCCGCCAAGAAGCCCTGATGACGGCCACTTTCGATGACCGCTGGCTAGGGCGAATCCCCCTGCAACAGCCGGGCAGCACGGTGCTGTGGTGGGTAGAGGCGTCCGACGGCGTCAACGCGGCCACCACGGTGCCCCGCAGCTTTCGGGTCTTCCTCCCCGCACCGACCGGGCTCCAAGGACCGAGCGACCGGGTCATCGGCCAGACGGCGAGGCTGTCGTGGGAGCCCCCTGCGTCGCCCTACACCATCGTCGACTACCGCGTCTGGCGCGAAGACACGGTCGTCGCCACCGTGGCCGAAGCGATGGCCGATGCGCCCCTGTCGGGACCGGTCGACACGTTCGCGGTCAGCGCCCGCTTCGACACCCCCGCTGGCACGTTCGAGGGTGACCGCTCGGCCGCCGTGCGGGTCATCGCGTCGGTCCCCCAGGTCACCGCGGTCGAGCCGGATCGCGCATGGCAAGGGGACCGGGTGCGCGTCTCCATCACCGGCGAGTACTTGCTCTTCGCTGAACATGACCTGAGTGTCAGCCTGGGCGCGGGCACCCTGGTGGACAGCATCGAGGTGTTGGACGCGGCCACCCTCGTCGCCACCGTCGCGGTGGACCGCGCAGCCACCACCGGCCCCCGCACGGTCACCATTCGCTCGGGTGGCCTCCGCGTGGACCTTCCCGGTGGCTTTGCGGTCGACGATGGCGCCACCCGTCCCCGCATCCGCGCACTGACACCGGACACCATCATCCTGGGGGAACGGCGCACCCTGGTGCTCGCCTTCTCCAGTCCACCGGCCGGGGTGCCCGAGCTGAACCTCGGCGAAGGCATCATCGTGGAGACCATCCGCCCCTTGTACGAAGACGGCCGCTCCATTGAGATTCGGGTCGCTGCCAGCCCCGATGCGCCGACCGGCAGCCACCGCGTCGTGGCCGATGACGGCGTGCGCCTCATCGAGGGGGCAACGCTGAAGGTCAGCGCCCCCACGCGGACCGCCGGCCGGGTCTGTGCGGCTGCGCCCGGCGCCGTGCCTGTTGGACTGGTCGGGATGCTGGCCTTTGCCCTCGCGGGCCGCCGCCGAGACGACTGATCGTCACCCTCTTCAGGACCAACCGCCCCTCAAGGCTCGAAGGGGTCGTCCCGGATCCGAGGGAAATTCCAGCCGAGGCCCGCCCCCACCGTGAGCTCATCGCTCGGTGCATTGCGCGCAACCACCGACCGGAACACGCTCACGTTGAGCGAGGGCATGTGGTGTTCACTCGCGACGTGCACCTTCAGGCCGGCCGACACCTGGGTGGACGCGAGCTGGGCAAAGCCGTTGGGGGAGTCGAGAGACACGTCCCCGATGTCGTCCCCCGACAGGCGGTGGAAGCCGTACGCGCCCAGCCCGATCCCCACGTGCCCCCGGGGAGACCACATCGCTCCCGCCTGGGCGCGAAGCTCGTTGCCAGGCACCTTGTCGAAGCCCTCCCCGACCAGCCCGGCCCGCAAGGCGGTGAGCGCGGTGAGGTGGGCACGGAACCAGCCTCCCTGGTCCCCCGCTCGGGATGAGTGCCCCATGGAAATACCCGCCAATGCGTCACTCTGGCCTTCGCCTAGGTTGGTGAGCCGCCCCCGATAGCGCGCAGTGTGCTCGCCGGTCTCGAGCCCGCCCACCAAGGACAGCGTCACCGGCGGGCGAAACACCTCGTCGACCAGCCGCAGCTTCGCCATCAAGCTCATCCGCCCAACGCCCTGGGTGGTCGCACACCAGCCCGCGCGGGGGGCCCCGGTGCAGGCGGCCGCCTGGGGATCGTCGACCCGCACGGTCTGGAACGGGACCGAGATCTCGACGTCCAGCCCCTCTCGGATGCCAGCGGTCCACACGCCCAGACCGCCGCCTCGGCTGACACCGGGACCCAGCGACTGGGGATCACCACTGCCGCCCCGGTAGTCCTGCCACCGGCCCCAGTCACCGCCCAAGAAGAGGGTGTGGTCCCCCGCCGAGACCGTCCAGGGGCCTTCCCCCGCCGATGCCGGAGAGGCCACCAACAGGCCCACAACGCAAGCGCCGACCACACCCAGCCGGCCACCGCAGGCCGACCGACGCGGGGGGGCTGTCCTGCCCATCGCAGGGGCACCCAAGCTCGGCGCGCGGATGGCCGTGCTCCCCGCGTGCGTCGGCGTGGAGGGGAGACTCTGGGAAACCCGGAGGGAGGACATGCGCCATCCTGGATCAAGCGGGGAAGGCGGTCCGGTGGGTCCGCTCGGCGGCAGCTTCCCACATGGCGCACCCGTCGGGACCTGAACCGCTGGGCACAGCGGCGATGCCGGCAGCGCCACGGGGTCGCGGCCACAAGCCAAGCGCACGCAAGGGGCGCGAGTTGGCCCCCAAGAGTGCACAACCTCGGGGTACCCTCAGCATCCTGTCATCGCCCGTGGTTGCGCTCCCGTCCGCGTCGTGTGGACAGCCTGCTGCACTGCGCCCTCGCGACAAGGTTCTTGATGCCCAGCACCGCACTGCATGTCGCACCGCCGCTCCCAGTCTGTCCCGGCTGTGGCAGCCAGCGGGCGGATGCCGACGATCGCTGCACGCGGTGCGCCTTGCCCCTGCCCCGCGGCGGCTGGATCACCCAGCCTCCCCTCGGTGATGAGCTCAAGGGCCTCGCCGGATTTCGCCTCGGTGCCCCGCTGGCCCCCCACGGGCCGGTCATCCGCAACCGGGTCGCCGGCCCTCCTCCCCGACCTGGCGGGCCGCCGCTGGCCGGCATCTCGATGCAAGTCTCGGAGAATGCGCTGTTCCCGGTGATGGAAGCCCGGTCCAGCGTCCTGTCCGGTGTGCGGCACGGGACGATTCCGGCGGTGGCCACCTCAGGACACTTCCGGGGCCGACCGCTGCGCATTGAGCAGCATGTCCCTGGGGAGACTGTGCGCGCCTTGGTCTGGCGTCGGGGGCCCATGGACGTCGAGGAAGTCCAGTCCATCGCCCGAGAGCTCGCCGAAGGTCTGGCGGCACTGCACGCACGGGGCATTGTGCACGGCCACCTGACACCCGACCGAGTGCTGCTTCAGGCCGCCCGACAGGAAGATGGACACCGGCGCCCCTTGCTGGTGGAGATCCCGGCAGTGCCCGCGGGCCCATGGCTGGAGGGGGTCGCGCCCGAGGTGCGCATGGGGGACACCCCAGACCCCGGCAGCGACCTGTTTGGGCTTGGCTACCTGATGGTTGCGATGCTCAACGGCGACGATCCGGGCACCGACGGACGGGATCGCCGTTGGGTCCACGCGGTCGCTGGTCCTGTGCTCACCGTCAAAGAGCGCCCGGACCTGCCGGCGCACCTTCAGGACCTCGTCCACCAGCTTGTGGATCGGAATCAGGGTGCCCGGCCACCGTCTGCCAGAGCCGTCATCGCCGCCCTCGGCGCACCGCAGCTGGCCCCGCCCCGCCCCGCACCCATCGCACCGTCCCCGGACGAGTCCCCGGCGAAGACCAGCCGCTCCCCGCTCCCGCACTGGTGGCCGGTGGCTGCCCTGATCTTGGGGCTGCTGTGCCTATTTGCAGGCGCCGGGCTGCTGGCGACGGTGACCAATGTGGCCGAGCTGTTCCGGCCGGGGTCTCCCTCGCTGTCCAGCGCCCCACCGGTGGCTCAGCCGCTCACGGTTCAGCCGAGCGCTGTGGCCGCGCCGATGGTCCCCGTCGCCGACGAAGCCGCAGTGGCCGACGTTGTGGATCCACCCGCCCCGGAGGCCCCACCGGCGGACAGCCGCCCTGCTGCCCCGCCGGAACCCAGCCACGCGGCCGCCAGCCCAGCGCCCTCACGAGAGGCGCCCCCCACCTCGACAGAACCCGACGAGGACACCGTAGCAGAGGCTATTCCCAGCGAAGCTGACACGGAGGACGGCGAGGACACCGAGCAGGGAAGCCCCCCCATCCCCGCACCCGAAGACACCGAAGGCACCGCCCGACCGGAACCTGACCCGTCCACGGCGAACGAGCCGGTCCCCGCCGCAGCTGAGGCACCGTCCCCGATCGATCTGGCAGGCCGCTGGACCGGCACCGCCATGGGCTACCCGGCCGTTCTGGATCTCCAGGTCGACAGCAACCACAGCGCACGGGGCACGGTGTCCCTGAGGGTCGCCAGCCGCACGGTCCGCTACTCGGTCCGTGGACAGGTCGAAGATGACGGCAGCATCGAGCTTCAACAGTCCGGTGGCGGCAACCGGGCAACGTGGACGGGCTCGCTCCAGGGGGGCGGGCTGAGCGGCTCGGTCTCGCCCTCCACCCGCGACAACGCGACCTTTCGCTTCACCCGCTGACCACCCGACGGTGCACCGACCGCAAAGTCCCCTCCGCCACCTTGGCGTGGCTTGCGTTGGTGGGCGGCCAGGGTAAGCCGCAACCCAAATCCGGCGTACCCGACGCCGGTCCACCTCGGTCTGGCCACAGCACCGTTTGGTGTTCCTCGTGGTTTCGCACCTGAGCTCACACACTTGAGTCCAGAACAGCGGGCACCCGGAACAACCTCAATCCCACCATCTTCGGAGAACTCCATGTCCCTGATTGGCAAAAAGGCACCCGACTTCAAGGCTCCCGCCGTCGTCGACAACCTGCTCGGCACCTTCAACAGTGAGGATCTCCGCGGCAAGTGGGCAGTGGTCTTCTTCTACCCCCTCGACTTCACCTTCGTCTGCCCCACCGAAATCCTCGCATTCTCGGACGCAGCCGCCCAGTTCACCGCCCTGAACTGCGAAGTTGTCGCGGTCTCCGTGGACAGCCAGTTCAGCCACTACGCCTGGACCCGCACCCCCAAGAACCAGGGTGGTCTCGGCGAGATCAACATCCCCCTGGTGTCCGACCTCAACAAGGGCATCGCCCGCGGCTACGACTGCCTCAATGAGGACGCTGGCGTGGCGTTCCGTGGCGTCTTCCTGCTCGACCCCGAGGGCGTGGTCCAGTCGTCGATCATCAACAACCTTCCCGTCGGCCGCAATGTCAACGAGGTCCTTCGCACCCTGAAGGCCTTCCAGTACGTCACCAGCCACGACGGTGAAGTCTGCCCCGCCAACTGGGAAGAGGGCTCGGACACCATGTCGGCCAACCCCGACGGCGTCGCAAAGTACCTCGCTGATCACTGAGCCCCGCGCAGTGTGACTGAGCCCCTGGCCTCAAAAAGGGCCGGGGGTTCTGCGTCTTGAGCGCTATCGAAGCAGCCCATCGACGAGGCCCGCCACCCGCTCGGCCGTGTCGAGACGGGCCAGCCCCTGCGCAGCCTCGCCCATCTGCTTCAATGCAGCAGGGTCGGCCATGAGCGCGCGCACGCGGGCCACAACATCGTCCACGTCGAGATCGCGCTCGACGACCACCACAGCAGCGCCCACCGCTTCGAGGCCTCTTGCGTTGCCCTCCTGGTGGTTGTCCGTCACATTCGGGGACGGCACCAAGATGGACGGCAGACCCAGCGCGGTGACCTCGGCCAGCGTCGAGCTGCCCGCTCGGCACAGCACCATCGACGCCAGTGCGTAGGCGTCCGCCATCCGGTCCTCGTAGCCGATGACGCCCACCCCAGGCGGAAGCTCGCCCAGCTGCTCCTTCACCCGGCCCTCGTACTTGGGGCCGGTCACCACCGCGAGCTGCATTGTGCGGTTGGGGTCTCTCGCCAGCGCCACTGCGAGGGTGTTGATGGTCTCGGCGCCGAGGCTGCCGCCCACAATCAAGAGCGTGGGCTGATCCAGCGCGAGCCCGTACCGTTGGGCAGCGGCAGCGGCGTCGCCCTCCAAGATGGCCCGGTTCACTGGGCAGCCGACCAGCTCCACCTGGCCCTGGGTCTTGAGCCGAGCACGGGTGCCTTCGTACGTGAGCAGCACCAAATCGGCCACGCGGGCACACAGCCGGTTGGCCAGCCCGGGGGTCACGTTGGCCTCGTGCACGGCCGTGGGAATGCCCAGCGTCCAAGCCGCCAGCACAGGCGGGGCCGAGACGTAGCCACCAACCCCGAGAACAACGTCAGCACGGACATTTTTGAGCAGCTTGCGGCTGTGCATGATCGACCGCAGCAGGCCCACACCAAACGACGCCTTCGCCAACAAGCCGGAGCGCGGGAACTGCACGGCGGGCACCGGATGGAATGGGATGCCCCGCGCCGGGACCACACGCCCCTCCAGCCTTCGGGCATCACCCAAGTATACGAGCGAGTGACCGAGGGTCTGGAGTGCCGCCCCCATTGCCAATGCCGGGTAGACATGGCCGCCCGTGCCGCCCCCCGCCAACACAACAGTGCGGCCTGGTGCCGGTCGCTCGATGTCTGCCACGGTGCCTCCCCTTCCTCTCGCCGTCGTCACTGCGCGAGAGCGCCCCGGCTAACCGGCGGCGTGACCCCCTGGCACGGGTGCGGGGGGTGTACGGCGGCCCATCGGCGGCTATGGACTTGAGGCACGTCGGGGTGTGGGTGGCAGTGCGCCGACTCGCAAGCCCCGTCTGACGCCTCCCGCCCCCCCGCTCGGTGATGCCCATGAAGAACTACAGCAAGGGCATGTTCCTCTGGGTCTTTTTGATGCTCGTGTTGATGCTCGCGTTCACGGTGGTGAGCGGCACGGACGGGCTCGCTGAAGAACAGGTTCCGTTCTCCCGGTTGGTGCAACAGATCAAGGACGGGCGGGTCGCCGAGCTGAGCATTGAAGGGCGGACCATCCGGGGCCTGCTCAACGACCGCACACGGGTGCGCACCACCGGGCCTGCCGGGACCGACTGGTTCGTCGATCTGGTGGATGACCACGGGGTTGAGGTCAGCTTCGAAGCCGAGCCCAGCCTCACCCTGATGGATGTGGTCTCGTCGGCGCTGCCCATCATTGTGCTTGTGGGCCTGTTCATGCTGTTCATGCGCCAAGTCCAGGTTGGGGGTGGCCGGGCGATGAGCTTCGGCAAGTCCCGGGCGAAGCTGCTCAATGAGCGCCACAAGCGCATCACGTTTGACGACGTGGCCGGCTGCGACGAAGCGAAGACCGAGCTCGACGAGATCATCCACTTCCTCAAGGAACCCGAGAAGTTCACCCGTCTGGGGGGCCGAATCCCCAAGGGTGTGCTGATGATGGGGCCTCCGGGCACGGGCAAGACCCTCCTGGCCCGGGCGGTCGCCGGCGAAGCGGGGGTGCCCTTCTTCAGCATCTCCGGGTCCGACTTCGTCGAGATGTTTGTGGGCGTCGGTGCCAGCCGAGTGCGCGACCTGTTTGAGCAAGGCAAGCGTCAGGCCCCCTGCATCATCTTTATCGATGAGATCGACGCTGTGGGTCGCCACCGTGGCACGGGCATGGGCGGCGGAAACGACGAGCGGGAACAGACCCTCAACCAGCTGCTGGTCGAGATGGACGGCTTCGAGAGCAGCGAGGGGGTCATCTTGATGGCCGCCACCAACCGGCCGGATGTGCTCGACCCGGCGCTGCTCCGCCCAGGCCGCTTCGACCGCCGGGTGGTGGTCTCCAACCCCGATGTGAACGGGCGCTTGGGCATCCTCAAGGTCCACACCCGCAAGACCCCGCTCAACGACGATGTCGAGCTGGGATCGGTCGCCAAGGGAACCCCCGGATTCTCCGGCGCTGACCTCGAGAACCTCGTCAATGAGGCTGCTTTGCTCGCAGCACGCAGCAGCCGAGACAGCCTCCAGATGGAGGACTTCGAGGAAGCCAAAGACAAGGTGAGCATGGGTGTGGCGCGCACCAGCATGGTGGTCCCGCTGAGGGAGCGTCGCCGCACCGCCTACCACGAGGCGGGGCACGCCATTGTCGCGCGGATGCTCCCTGAAGCCGACGGCGTCCACAAGGTCACCATCGTGCCCCGGGGTCGGGCGCTGGGCGTCACGATGATGCTCCCCGAGGAAGACCGCTTGAGCGCCACCGCCCAACAGCTGGTCGCCCGCTTGGCGGTGGCCATGGGCGGCCGGGCGGCCGAGATCATCGCGTTTGACGAGATCAGCACCGGCGCCAGCAACGACCTCCAGCAAGCCACCCGCATCGCCCGCGCGATGGTCACCGAGTACGGCATGAGCCCTGCGGTCGGGCCGATGAGCGTGGCTTCGGGCAATGAGCCCTTCCTCGGGCGGGACCTCGGGCGCACGGGCACCTCGCTCAGCGAAGCGACCTCGCGGCTGATCGACGAAGAGATCAAGCGGTTCTTGTACGAAGCGGACGCCCTCGCCATCGGCATTCTGCGCGCGAACCTCCACATCTTGGAGGGCATGGCCGAGCTGCTCTTGGAGAAGGAGACCGTGGGCGGTGTCGAGTTTGAGGCGCTGGTGAGTGGCTTGGTTCCCGTCCAGTTCCCGGCGAGCCCCGCATGACACTCCGGCGGGCCACCGTCGTCGGCGTCCTGAATTGCACCCCAGACTCCTTCTACGATGGCGGGCGCCACGGCCCCCTCGACGCCCAGCTCGACCATGCTCGGCGCATGCTTGCCGAAGGTGCCGACTGGATCGACATTGGCGGAGAGTCCACGCGACCGGGCGCCCCGGACGTGGACCCCGAAGAAGAGTGCCGTCGGGTGCTCCCTGTGCTGCTTGCCCTGGCCCGCGAGACCCAAGCGGTGCTGTGCATCGACACCACCAAGGCTTCCGTCGCCGCGGCAGCGCTGAAGGCCGGCGCCACGGTCATCAACGACGTCAGTGGCCTCGTGGACCCCGAGATGCAGGCGGTGTCCGCGGACGCCCAGAAGACCGTGGTCATGCACATGCGGGGCACCCCGCGGACGATGTCCACGCTGACTGGCTACGACGACGTGGTGGCGCACGTTCGCGACGCCTTGGTGGAAGCGGCCGGCCGGGCCCGGTCCCCCGAAGTGTGGATCGACCCCGGCATTGGCTTCGCCAAGACTGCCGCCCAGTCGCTCGCCTTGCTCGCCCACACGTCGGTGCTCGTGAACACCGGCCTGCCGGTCTACATCGGGGCCTCCCGCAAGAGCTTCATCGGTCACACCCTCGGCCTGCCAAGTGCGGAAGACCGCCTCCACGGGTCTCTCGCGGCCGCTGCTGCCACTTGGCAACAAGGGGCCCGCGCCGTCCGGGTGCACGACGTCGGCCCCACGCGCCAGCTACTCGACATGCTGCTTGCAATCGACGCTGCCGGCCGCGCGGTGCCCCCCGCATTGGGCGCCTGGGGTTAGACTGCCGCCACGCTGAGGCCCGCCATGCACGGGGCCTCCCAAGGGCAGGATGAACGTCTGGCTGCTGGAGACCTTTCGCTGGACGGATGTCGTCGACATCGGCCTGATGACGTGGGTGCTCTACCGAACGCTGCTGGTGATGCGGGGCACGCGGGCCATCCAGACGATGGTGGGCCTGATGGTGCTCATCGTGCTGTACGCCATCGCAGAACAGCTGGATCTCATCAGCATCCACTGGTTGCTCGAAAAGTTCTTCGTCTACATCGTGCTCGCGGTCATCATTCTGTTCCAGCAGGACATCCGCAAGGCCCTCGCCCGCGCGGGCGGGCGCTTGTTCTTCACCACTTCGCGGTCAGGCTCTTCGCTGACCCTGCCCAAGGTGGAAGAGCTGGTGCGGGCGAGCTTCGCGATGGCCTCCCGACGGGTCGGGGCGTTGATCGCCATCGAGCGCGCGGGATCGCTGGCCGAGTATGTCGAGCCCGCCACCAAGCTGGACGCCGAGATCAGCAACGACTTGCTGTTGGCCATCTTCCATCCGACAAGTCCGCTCCACGATGGCGCCGTGATCGTGCAGAAGGGCCGCATTGCAGCCGCTTCAGCGTTCCTGCCGCTGACCCAAAACAAGAACATCAGCCGGTTCTACGGAACCCGCCACCGCGCGGCGATTGGCTTGACCGAAGAGGCGGACACGGTGGTGATTATCGTCAGTGAGGAACGGGGCGTGGTGTCGCTGGTCCAAAACGGCCAGCTGACCCCATGCGATGACGCCAATGACCTGCGCGAGAAGCTGCAGCGCTTGCTGAACACGGTGGCCGACTCCCCCCTCGCGACCGCCCATCCCGCCGGTGCGCGATGAAGTTCAAGTCCCCCGTCAGCCGCATGGCCGTGCGGAGTTGGCTGGTGCGCCTCGCGACCGAGAACCTCGGCCTGAAGCTCATGTCGCTGTGCCTCTCCATTGCCACCTGGGCATGGTTGCAGAGCGAACAGGTGGTCGAGCGGCGGGCCCGTGCGCGGGTGCAGTACAACTTCCCCGCCGAGCTGGCGCGGGTGGAAGAGGTGCCGAAGAGTGTGTCGGTGACGGTCAGTGGCCCTCAGGGACGGGTTCGGGCGCTGGAAAAACGGCGCCTCATCCTCAACGTGGACCTGTCCAACGCCGACGAAGGACCGGTCCAGATCGACTTCCGCGAACAAGCGCTGACGGGCCTTCCCGACGGCTTGCGGGTGGTCCAGTTCACGCCGCCGTTGGTGGACATCTCGCTGGACCGGCTGGCCCGCCGCCAGGTGCGGGTGAAGCCCAATGTGATCGGCGAGGTGGCCGAGGGCTGGCTGCTCGGCGCGATCAAGGTCGACCCGCCCATCGTCGAGATCGAGGGTGCCCAGTCACTGCTTCGCGGCATCACCGAAGTGAGCACGGACATCATCGACATCTCTGCTGCCCACGAAGATCGGGTGGCCGAGGTGGGCTTGATCTTCAACCCACGGACCGTGCAAGCGACGACCGACGGCACCTTCAAGGTGGAGGTCGAGGTGTTCCCGGAGATCACCGATCGGACCTTCCCCGAGGTGCCGGTGCTGGTCAGGGCCCCCGGCTGGATCAGCACCACCACACGGGCACTCGTCCGGGTGGAGGGGCCGAAGAAGTCCGTCGGACGGCTGCGGGACAACAAGGTCAACATCACGCTCGATCTGCCCCCCGCCGTGCCCTTCGACGAGTCGGTCACGGTGACCTGGGACCCCAAGGTCGAAGGCCCCGTCCAGATCTCCCACGGGGGCGCGGCCGACGAAGTGACCGTGGTGGACATGGTTCCCCGCACGTTTGTCTTGACGCCGGCGGGACCGGCACCCGATGAGATGGACGACGAACTGTAGACAACGCAAGGACTTGCTTTGAACCCCACCGCCCCAATTCAGTTTGGAACCGACGGTGTCCGCGGCCCGGTTGGACACTTCCCCATCGACCCAGCCGGCGCCGCTCAGATTGGCCAAGGCATTGCGAGCTGGGCCGCTTCCGGCATGGGGGCCCGCGTCGTGGTGGGCATGGACAGCCGCCTAAGCGGCCCGGATCTGGCCGTCGCACTCACCCAAGGGCTGGTCCGGGGTGGCGCTGAGGTGCGCTTGGCGGGCGTGCTCCCCACCGCCGGTGTCTCCGCGCTGGTCGCCGCCACCGATGCGGATGCCGGCGTGATGATCACCGCGAGCCACAACCCGTGGGCCGACAACGGGATCAAGGTGCTCGGCCGGGACGGCACCAAGCCCCGCGACACCGCTGGGCTCGAAGCTGCATTCCACCACCTGAAGACCGCGCCAGGCGGCAAAGTCGTGGTGGTCGAGGCCCCGGCGGCGCCATGGCGAGACGCGATGCCCAAGCCGGACCTGACCGGGCGCTGTGTCTTGCTGGACGCGGCCCACGGTGCGGCGTCTCACCTCGCCCCCGCTGTGCTGGAGGCCCTGGGTGCGCGGGTCGTCCGCCGGGGGTGTGCGCCCGACGGCCGCAATATCAATGCGGGTGTGGGGGCCATGCACCCGCCGACTGCGGCCGATGTGCAGGCCGCGGGGGCCGACTTTGCCATCTGCCTGGACGGGGACGCCGACCGGGTGTTGTTTGTGGATCCCGACCGCGGCGTGCTCGACGGCGACGACATTCTGTGGATGCTCAGCGGCCAAGTGGACGGGCCGATTGTGGGGACGGTGATGAGCAACGGCGGGCTCGAGGCCGCGCTGGCAGGGCGCCTGCTGCGGTCGAGTGTCGGCGACCAGAACGTCGCTGCACTCATGGTGTCGTCGGGCGCCCGGATCGGGGCCGAGGCATCTGGCCATGTGTTGTTCGCCGACGGCATGCCCACGGGCGACGGGTTGTACGCCGCATTGCGGGTTCTCGACACACTGGGCTCCCCCCGGCGGCTGCCTGCCCCAGCGTGGACCCGCTGGCCTCAGGTTCAAGACGCGGTGCGGTTCTCCGGCCCCCGGATCGAGCTCGCCTCGCTGTCGGCACTGGGCGTGGCAGACGCCGCGGGGATGCGCTTGGTGGTCCGGTACTCGGGCACCGAGCCCAAGCTGCGCATCTTGGTCGAAGGACCAGACGGCGATGCGGCAGCCCACCACTGTCGGGCCATTCGCCAGCAGTTTGAGCGCGCGCTGGCCGCACTCCCGGCCGTCCGCTGATCCGGTGCGCACCCCACCCCACCTGCCCCCGGACCTCCATGCACGCCATCCGCACCGCGGCCCAAGTCCGCGACCTCGATGAACGCCTGATCGAGACCATGGGCATCCCTGGGCGGGTCTTGATGGAGGTCGCAGGCCGAGAGGCCGCGGTGGAGATCCACAAGAGGTGGCCGACCGCGAGTGTCGCGGTGCTCTGCGGTCCTGGGAACAACGGCGGCGACGGCTTTGTCGTGGCTCGCTGGCTGCACACCTGGGGCCACGATGTGCGGATCTGGAGCAGCCGTCCACCCTCCACAGACGCGGCTCGGGCCAACCAACAGGTCTGCAAAAAGATCGGTCTGCACGCGACGCCGCTGACCCGGGCGATCGCGGGCGCGGGTGTTGTGGTGGACGCCCTGCTGGGCACCGGACAGCGCAGCGCCCCGGGCGGGACCGTCTTGGAGGGTGTGGTCGCCGCACGCATTGTCGCGGAAGCCGGCATCCCGGTCGTCGCGCTGGACCTGCCGACCGGGGTGCACGCCGACACCGGCCAGCCCCTCGGCAGTGCCGACGAAGCGGTGGCCGCCACACTGACCGTGACGTTTGGCGCGTGGAAGCCCGGTCTGTTGTGCATGCCCGGCGCAGCCCTCGCTGGTGATGTGCACGTGGTGGACCTCGGCTTTGAGCTCGGCCTGGGCACCACCGAGGCCCCGCCCAAGGCACGGCTGATGGACCGGGCCCATGCACTGAAGCTGATGCCCCGTCGAGAGCCGGGGGAGGCCAAGTGGAACCGGGGGCATGTGGCGGTCATGGGCGGCGGAGGGGCGGCGATTCTTGCGTGCCACGGGGCACTGCGGGCCGGTGCCGGGCTGGTCAGTCTGGCGGTCCCCCGAGGGCGCTGGCCGGAGCTGCACGGACTGTGGCCCGAGGTCATCTTGATGGAGCCAGCCCACCTCAACCCCCGTCGCCACGACGTCCTGGTCATGGGCCCCGGCCTGGGCAAGGACGGCGCACGCATCGTGCGGGATCTCTGGAGTCGCTGGCCCGGCCCCGTGGTCGCTGACGCCGACGCGCTGAGCATTCTCGCCGAAGAGACCACGGTGCCCGTTGGCAACCAGCCCCGGGTGATCACCCCCCACAGCGCCGAGGCGGCACGGCTGCTGAAGAGCCGGCGGAGCACGGTGGAGGCTGATCGATGGACGGCCCTTCACGAGCTCCGCGCCTTCGGGTCGGTCGTCCTCAAGGGCCCCCACACCCTCGTGGGCCCCAGCGGTGCCGCTGATCCCGAGCAGCCCCCGCCGTGCCCCTGGGTCTCGCCGGTTGCCGATGGTCGCTTGGCCACCGCCGGCAGCGGGGACGTGCTGGCTGGACTCATCGGTGGCTTCTTGGCCCTGAAGCTGCGTCCACAGGAAGCGGCAGGGCTCGGGGTCTGGCTCCACGGTGCCGCGGCCGAGCACATGCCCGAGGACGGCAGCGCCTCGGACTTGTTGGACGGGATGCGAGCGGCACGGGCAGCGCTGAGTGGTGCCGCCCAAGGGGCAAACCTGCGGAAGTCAGCGTATTAATAAGCGGATGTTCCCGAGCGACGAAGCTGCCGACTTTGATCGGACAGGGGGTGCCGAATTCCGGCACCCATCTTCAATAAGATCAATATATTACCGGCTGGCACACGATGTGCTTGGGGCCCGAGTCCAACCCTGGAGCTCCTGGTGTCCCACGCCTCTCTCGACCACACGGCACGGCGCCTGCTGCCGCTGTTGACCCCCGGCCCCCACGGCTTGCGGCGACTGACAGACACGCTGTGCACCATCGCCGCCGCCCACCACCGCCGCGGGCACCGCCAAGGCCTCCGCGAAGCCCTGATGTTGGGGGCGGAGCTTCGGTTGGGGCCCCTGTCGCCCGAGGACCAGCGCCGAATCATGAGCGGGGACACCGAGCCCCTGCGCATCGCGCTCGGGCAGCTGCTCAGGGGCCGGGCAGATCCCCTGGCTCCCTTGCCACCAGCACCAGCCGGTCGTCGGCCACCGCCAGGCCCCAGCCCCCCGGAAGGGTGAACACAGCGCCGGTCTGCAAGGTGCCCAGCAACAGTGCCTCCAACTGGTCCGCACGAACCAACAGCCCGACTGGCGACACCAGCCGGCGCAGCACCCGCATCTTGAGCGCTGGGTGCAAGGCCGCCCACTCGCTTCGATCGACGGCGCTTCCGCCGTCTCGGCACACCCGGGCCCAAGCCCCATCGGCGAGCTCAGCCACGAGCGCGTCCTCCCGGGCGAGCAGGCGGGCACTTCGCGCCAGGGCACCGGACGCACCCCCGTGGATGCCGTCGAGCGAGGGCATCAGGTCTCGAAGCCGTCCCCGCTGTGAGCCTTCATTGGTGGGGTCCTCGAACCAGCGCAGGCCACGCAGCTCGGCCCACGCCTGGAGCACCGCGCGGGGCTCCCGAAGCAGGGGCCTCACCCAGGCGCCAGCGTGTGCCCGCATGCCCCGGAGCCCGCTCATTCCCCCGCCGCGCAGCAAGTGCTGAAGCACGGTCTCGGCCTGATCATCCTCGTGGTGAGCCGTCGCGATGCGATCGGCGCCCAAAGCGAGCAACACCCCCCGCCGCGCCTCCCGCGCGCGGGCCTGCAGATTGGGTCCAGAAGCGAGCTGCAGCTCCAGGGCATGGAAGGGCAGGCCCAGCTCCCGTGCCCGACGGCCCACCTGGGCCACTTCCGCCACCGACTCCGGCCGCAGCCCGTGGTCGATGCTCGCGACCTCCAGCTGCGCACCCAGACCGCCGAGCTCTGCCATGACCTCCATCATCACGGTGCTGTCCAGCCCGCCGGACACCGCAAGCACCACGCGCTCGCCGCGCTGCCAGAGGCCCAGCCGGTGCACCGCCTCCCCCACCCGTGCCGGCAGGGTGCGGGCCCGCTGGAGCAACGCCTCGTCCATGCCCTCGGCGCCTGCCCCCAGCCCGACACAGGTGCCAGCCCCGGGAAGCAGCGCCACATCCAGTCCCACCGGGAGCTGGTCGTCGGGGTGGGCCCGCACCCGCCGCTCCGCCCCACAAGTCTCACATCGGTGGTGGATGACCACCCCTGCCCGCCCTTCCAGGGTGAACGAGATCGGAGCCAGAATGCCCCCACAGTCCGCCGCCCGATCGCCGGGGATCACGTCGACGTGGAGGCTCCGGAGGCAGCTTGGGCAGTGGTCCCGCACCCGCTTGCCGCCCTCGGGCACAAACCGACCGCAGAACCCACAAACAAACGGCGGATCCCGGCGGATGGGGTTGCCCCGCACCTGGGCATCTTGGTCACGATCCAGCAGCGCCCGCACCATGCGCTTGGCGGGCCAAGCCGACGCATCCCCCAGCCCCTTGGCTGCGGCCAAGGCCTCCAGATCACTGCGCAGCACAGGATCTTCGTCGACGGTGCGGGCAAAGGCCTTGACCTTGCCCCGAGAGCCCAGCCCATCGAGCTGGGCCTCGAGCGCCGCCCTGGCGGTCGCGGGTGTGGGTCCCGACGCGGCAGCACACTTCGGGCCGTCAGACCGGCGCTTCGCACGGGAGGCGCCGGGGCGACGGGGACCGGGCCGAGGTGGGCGGGCGGGCATGGGGCACTGCTCCCTGCGCTGCGGCAGGTCCGCGGTCCCGGGCACCACCGTGGCGCACAAGGACACTGCCGAACAGGGGCACCCTATCCAGCCGGCCGGCGGTGAGCGGGCTGGCCGATGCCCACCCGCGACCTGCGGGATACCGACATTGCTCCGCACTGCCTTGGACATGCTCATGCCAGCGCCCCTCTTCTGGTTCGCCTCCGTCTGGCTGGCCGCTTGGTCCACGGCCGCGCTGGGCGCCCCAGACGCCCCGACGGGCGACGAGTCCGAGGCCGCGCCGCCGGCAGACCCCCGCAGGGTTCCATTTCGCGAGATCATCGATCTGGAGATGGTTCGCGCGGACTCCAGTGCGTTCACATCCTTCGCCCGCAGCGAGCTGCCCGAGACCCGGGCACGCACGGCCCAGGCGCTGGGACGCTTGCGCACCTTGTCCGCCCACACACTGCTTGCCCAGCTGGCGTCCGATCCCGATGCCGGCGTGCGCATCGCGGCGGTGACCGCGCTGGGTCAGACCCCAGACAGCGAGCGGCTGCTGCTGCCAGTTCTGCTGGCTGAGACCGACGTGGATGTCCGAGCCGCCACGCTGCGGGCGCTGGGCCGCCAGGGACGTGCGGCAAGCTTGCGAGTGGTGGTCGACGCTTTGTCGACCCCCGGTGACCTGCTGCGGCCGTCGCCGGAGGCTCATGCAGCGGCCTGGGCCATCGGTCGCATGGCACTCCAAGAGGTCGATGGCGTCCGCCGACCCGAGGTGATCCATGGCCTCTTGGATCAGCTCGCTCGACCCGATCGAGAGCTGCGCATCCTCGTCGCCTTCGCACTGGCGCGCATTCGGCCCACCGAGGTGGACGACAACGCTCGCACACGGCTCTTTGACGCCGCACGCACCGAAGCGGACCCGACCGCTCGGTCGCTGCTGGTGCGGGCCTCCGCAACGGTGGCCGGTGACCCTGAGGGCCTCGCTGCGGTCCTCCAGGCGGCTGCCCAACACGCCGATGTGGGGGTCCGTGTGGCGGCCCTTCGTGCGGGTTCTTCAACCCACTGGGCGGGTGCCTCGGCGCTGCTGACCGACAGCGAGCCGGCCGTTCGCATCCAAGCGATCGCCACGGTGGGCGCCACCGCTGGACTACCCCACCGCACTCTGCTGCAGCCCATTGTCGAGGCTGGCGCCACGACGGAAGCCGCCGAGGCCTTGGCCCACTCCCATGACACCGCCGTGCTGGAGGCCGCGGCTGCGATCGCCGCGCTGGCCGTGGCCGACGAGCGCCTGCCCCCTGCCAGCCTGAGCAGCCTTCTGGCGCCAGCCGCCCCCACCCCGGTCCGCGCCGCGGCGTGCAGCCTGGTGAAGTCCCCGGCCCGCCTCGCCAAGCTTGCGGTCGAGGACGGGGAGATCCAGGTGCGCACCGCAGCAGCGAGCGCCCTCGTCGCCCTCAAGCCAAGCGCCGAGCGCCTGCTCACGTTGCTCGAAGCCAACGACCAGATGGTGGTCGCCATCGCGGCTTCGGGAATCGCTGAGCTCGACGATCGCACCGACCCGCAGGTGGTGGATGCGCTGATCGCAGCGCTGGCCAATGTCGACGAACCTGACGCGCTCGCCGGCATTCTCGCTGCGCTCTTGGTCGGGGACTCAACGATCCCACGGCGCCCACCAGCGGGGCTCTCCGAGCTGCTGCGCCCCCTCGGCGCCCACCCCAGCCAACCTGTGCGAGACGCCGCAGGACTGCTCGCGGCCCAGCACAAGCTCCGGGTGGCCCTTTCGCCCGCCGAGCCCGCACCCGTCGACATCCGCAGCATCCTCGACGTTCGCTCTGCGCGAATTCGCACCTCGCTGGGCGACGTGGTCGTGTCGCTCGATCCCGACGCCGCGCCGCTCACGGTGGCCAACTTCGTGTACCTCGCCGAGAGCCACTTCTACGACGGCATCGTCTTCCACCGAGTGGTGCCGGACTTTGTGGTCCAGGCGGGTGACCCCCGCGGTGACGGCATGGGGGGGCCGGCGTGGACAATCCCCGATGAGATCAACGACATGCCCTACCGCGAAGGCACCCTCGGCATGGCGCTGGCGGGCCCGGACACCGGCGGCAGCCAGTGGTTCATCACGCTGTCGGCCCAGCCCCACCTCGACGGCGACTACACCGCGTTCGGGCGCGTCAGCCAAGGCATGCCGATCCTCCAGCGTGCCTGGCAAGGCCTGCGCATCCGGCGGATCGAGATCGAGCGGCTGCCGCCCGAGTCCTGAGCGCTGGGCCGGCGCCAGGTCCGCTTAGCCCGTCGCCCTGAGAACCTCGTCATAGACAGCCATCGCACCACTGACCATGGCCGATGTGGAGAACTGCGCCCGCACCCGGACGGCTGCCGTGTCCAGCTGGGCGCGGGGCAGACCACGGGCGTGGAGAATGGCATTGGCGAGGGCCTCCGGAGATCCGGCGGGCACCAAGACACCGTCCGCTTCCACCACCTCGACGATGCCACCCACGGCCGATGCCACCACCGGACGGCCCAACATCATGGCTTCCACCACCGCCATGCCGAGGCCTTCGGACCGCGAGGGCTGGACGAACACCGAGCAGCCCCGCAACAGCGGACCCACATCCTCCCGCTGGCCCAAGCTCCGCACCGGAGCCCCATGCACCGCACCGGGGCCCGCGACCCCCACGTCCACCCCCGGCCACCCGCCCGCCCGAAGCATCCGCGCGGCCCGCACGAGCACGTCATGCCCCTTGTGGTGAACATTTGCCCCCAACGCCAACACGTCGGGTGCGTCTGCGGCCACCCCTTCGGCAGGAAGGTCGGTGCCCCCGTAGACCACATGGACGGGGCCCAAGCCCAGCGACTCCAGCACCAAAGCGACCGCGCGAGAACAAGCGATGTACGCGGCCGGCCGACCGTACTTCAGGCGCCCCAGGGGGCCCAGAGTCGGCGAGCGATCGACCCAGCGATGCACCACAAGCGGCGTGGGCAGCGCCACGCAATTGCCGTGGGCGTGGCTGGTGTGGGCAACATGAAGTCGTGCCCCCGCCCGGTGGAGCTGGCCCAGCGCGCGCAGCGAACCTCCAGATGCGATGGGCACCCGCGCCACTCCGGCCGCACCCAGCTCCTGCCACAGCCGACCCGCCGGCGGGCAAGCCACCGCCACATCCTGCCCAAGTCGAGCTTGGCCCCGCGCGAGCCGAAACAGGAGCTGCTGCCCCCCCCGCCACTCCACTGCGCTGTCCACATGCAGGATGTCCAACCGTTGCGCTCCGCTGCTCCACACTCGGTAACGAGGGACAGCCTCCTGCGGACAACCTCCCCACCGGGCACGCACCCCCCGACCCGGCGCCCCGCCCGGACCACCCTGGCGCCGCGCTCCCAAGGTGCACCCCGCTGGCCCGGGGAGGTCCCCCAGCCGGGAGTCCCAGGGTTCCCCCGCTTGTGCGCTGCAGTCCCGCCCACCGCTGCGGGATAGTCTGCCCCCCTTCCGTTGGCCTCCCCTGGCCGCCCCGCGCTGGAGTCACACTTGCCTGGTCCTGCACTCGGACTGATCGCGTTCACGTTGGCGGCCTCCGCTGCGGAACCCACCATCCCCCACGAGCGCTTCGAGCTCGACAATGGCCTCGACGTCATTCTTCACGTCGACACATCACTGCCCCAAGTGGTGGTGAACATCTGGTACGAGGTGGGGGCCAAGGATGAGCGAGAGGGCCGAACCGGCTTTGCTCACCTCTTCGAGCACTTGATGTTCATGGGCACCGACCGGCTGCCCGGCTCCGGCTTCGACGACCTCATGGAGGCCCGCGGCGGCTGGAACAATGCCTGGACGTCCGAAGACGCCACCGACTACTACGACGCCGGCCCCGCCGAGCTTCTGCCCACACTGCTGTGGATGGAAGCCGACCGGATGGACGGCCTCGCCCGCGCCATGACGGACGAAAAGGTCAACAAGCAGCGCGATGTGGTCCGCAATGAGCGACGCCAGAGCTATGAGGACAGCCCCTATGGGGTCATGTGGCTCTCCCTGCCGACGGTGATGTACCCTAAGGGCCACCCCTACGCGCACACCGTCATCGGCAGCCACACCGATCTGGAAGCCGCCGCATTGTCCGATGTGCAGGAATTCTTCACCACTTGGTACACCCCTGACAACGCCAGCTTGGTGATCGCGGGCGACTTCGATCCCGACGCCATCAAGCCCCTGGTGGTGCAGCTCTTCGGCGGACTCGCCCGGGGGTCCAGCCCGGCCCACCCCAGCCCCACGGCGCTCTCAGCCCCCCAAGCTGCGCTGACCGAGCTTGAGGACGATGTCGAGACCGCCAAGACGTGGATGTTCTGGCACTCCCCGGCCGCCCTTCAGCCCGGCGATGCTGACATGGACATGCTCGCGAGCATCCTGGGTGGGGGACGGGCGAGCCGCCTCTACACCCGTCTCGTGGTCGAAGACAAGGTCGCCACAGAAGTCAGCGCCTTCCAGTACAGCCAGCGGCTCGGCAGCCTCTTCGGCATGGAGCTGACCCCCGCCGAGGGGGTGTCGCTGGAGCGGCTCGAAGCCATCGCCCAGGAAGAGCTCACCAAGCTCGGCGCCGAGGGGCCCACGGACGACGAGCTCGTGCGGGCCCGGAACGGCTACAAATACGACTTTCTGGCCAGTCTGGAGAGCTTGCACGCCCGGGCGTCCATGCTGAATCGCTACAACAGCCTGGTGGGTGACAGCGACTTCGTCGCCCGTGACCTCAACCGGTACCTGAGCGTGGACGCCGCCGCCGTGTCCGCTGCTGCGAGCGGCCTCACGCCGGACAGCCGGGCGACCCTCCGCGTCCACCCCGCCCCCACCGAGGACAAGTAGATGCGCCCGTCCATCGCAACCACAGCACTTGTCTGCCTCACCCTGCTCGCCGGCTGCGGCCCCAAGGCGCCCATCCAGCTCATGCTCGAGGGCATCTCCGACACCCCCCCGATGCCCGCGCCGGCGCCCGAGTTCGTGCCGCCCGTGCCCGTCAGCACCCAGACCCAGACCGGCCACGACCTGTGGGTGTTGCCCAAGACGGATCTTCCCCTGATCAGCCTGCGGGTTGTCATTCCCGGCGGGTCCACCCTCGATCCATCCGACCACCCGGGCCTGACTTCCCTGTCCAACGATCTGTTGCTCCGCGGCGCTGGAGAGCGGGACGCCACGGCGTTCTCGGCGGAGGCGGAGCGTCGGGCCATCCAGCTGCGGGTGTGGACCTCAAAAGAGGCCACGGTGCTGGAGGCGGACTGCACCAGCGACGAGCTGGACAACGCCTTGTCCCTGCTGGCGGACGCCACGCTGCGGCCCCGGTTTGACCAGGACGAGGTCGCCCGCACCTTGGAACAACAGGTCAACCACATCAAGGAAGGGCTCGATGACCCCCGCACCGTGGCGTCCCAGCTCGCGTGGGGGCTGTGGTTTGGGCTCGACACGCCGTATGGCAGCCCCACCGGCGGCACCGTTGAGGGCATTGCGTCGCTCGACGCGGCGGCCCTGCGCAAGAGCTGGGACACCCGACGCACGGCAGGCGCACGCTTCGTCGTGGTCGGGGATGTCGAGACCGACGCCCTCATCGAGACCATTGACCGCCACTTCTCCGGCTGGACGGGTTCAGCAGACCGGCCCGTCGCCCCCGCGGGCGCGGCCATCTTCCAAGGCCACGCCGGCCTCTACATGGTGGACCAGCCCGGCGCTGCCCAGACGGTGCTGCGGGTCAACCTTCCCGGCGCCACAGTCGCTGATCCCAGGCGCACCGCAGCGGGCCTCGGCGTCTTTGCCCTCGGCGGCTCGTTCACGTCCCGGATGAACCGTCTGCTGCGGGAAGAGAAGGGCTACACCTACGGCGCCCGTGCGTGGCAGCAGTCCGGCCCGACCTACGGCCTGACCGCGGCGGGGACCAACGTCTTCGTCGACCAGACCGGTCCCGCACTGGCCGACCTCATGGCACTCCTCAAGGACGCCAGCGCCGGCATCGTGGATGCGGAGCTCGACAAGGCCCGCAGCGGAACCCGCACGGACGCCATCGAGACGGCGGCCTCTCGGTCGTCCCTCGCAGATGCGCTCACCTCGGCCATGATCGACGGGCTGGCCCCCGACAACGCGCTGCGCGAGATGAATGCCGCCATGTCCGCCGACCTCACGACAGTCAACGCAGCCCTCAACGACATCCGCGTGGACGGTGCACTGGTTGTGGTGGTGGGTGACTTGGCCGCCATCGGTGACGCGGTGAAGAGCGCCCATCCCGGCGCCTGGATGGTGGTCGACCGCCACGGCGCACCCGTGAAGGCCACGCCGTGAGCGTGCCCTCACCGCCCAGCCGCATCGTGTGGTCCCGCGCCACGTCCCTCACCCAGAGTGAACGAGCAGCGGTCCATGAGGTTGCCCTGACGGTGAGGGATCACGACTGGCACGCGATAGTGCACGTGCGCATTGACCACCTGGAGGACTGGCACCCTTGGCGACTGCAGCTTCGGTGGGACGTCGAGGGTGTGGACTCGGGGGCCGCCGAACACACCGCTCTGGCCCACATCGCCGGCCAGATCGCCTGCGCGCTTCCCGGCGCCACGGCCCACATCGACGACGGCCGTCGTGTGCTGGCACTGAGCCCAGATGGCGCCGTGGCGGTGGACGGCCCCGAGCACTCAGCCCCGCCTCCGGTCCCGCCAGCCGCCGTGGTGGTGCCGGTCCTTCCCCCATCCGCGCCCCCACGCCTGCCCGTCCCGCGGTCGGCGGCCGAGCTCGCCGATCTTGTGCAAGTCCTCCACGCCACAGGCCCCCACCCCGCCCTCATCCGGGTGGCCATCCCGGTCGCGATGGCGGAGGGAGCAAACCTCTTGAACAACGTCGAGGTGGGCGTTATCGCCGACTCATCGATGCACTTGCTCGCGGCTTTGGTGGACGATCGGTTCCCGATTCCCGAGGGGCTGCGCTCGATCGCTGTGCGACGCTGGACGGACGGTGACCGCCTGGAGCGCGCCGCTGCCGCGTCCGTCCTGCTCGCGCTGCGGCCTCGGTCCACCCCTCGGCCGCCCGGGCCCCCCGATCCCCGGGACGTCATCACCATCGGCGACGCGCTCCTGCGGGCGAGCGGCGTCGTGGATGAAGGCGACCTGGACCTCCTGCTCGACGGCGACGAAGACGCCCTCGACGGGGACAGCGGGGACCTTGGCGATGACGACATCGACTGGGAAGATGACCTGCTGCTCGATGAGCTGGCGCCCGGCGGCCCCCAGAAACACACCGTCCACGAACCGGTGGCCCGACGGACCATGGCCACCGTGGCCCCCCTGCCCGGCCTGGGCCCGCCCCCCTTCCCGGGCGGAGAAGCCGTGGTAGCGATGCTTCAGGGCGAGCCCGAGGGCCAGGCCGGCGCCGCGCTGCTGCTCGCTTGCGGCGCATGGCCCGTGTCTGCCGTGGCGGGGATCGGTGCGGTGCTCTCCACCGTGATGCGGGCGGACGTGCCCCCCGTCGTCCGCCAATGTGCGGCCGACGCCCTCGCGTTGCTGGGGCGTTCTGACGCCGAGAACACCCTGACAGAGGCCGTCTCCAACAACGACCCTGCAGCAATTGCCGCCTGCCACGCGCTGTCACTGCGCGCGGCTGGCCCCGGCAGACTGGCCCTTCGCGAGGCCCTCGGGCGTCCGGCGCTGCGCACGGCAGCCGCCCGCGCGCTGGCTCGGTTGGACGACGTCGGTGCGCTCCCTGCACTTCGTAGTGCTGCGGCGACCGCTCCGTCCTGCGACGCCGTGGCCGCAGCTCGCCTCCAGCTCGACGCCGGGCTCGATCCCCGGGCCGTCGCGACCGGTCCCCTGTCCCGGGCCCACGGCCGGGTGGGCCATCCCTCCACCGCCGCGGACGTCCTGGCACTGGGGATGGCCGGCCGCATCGATGCGTGGCCGGAGCTGCTGAAGCTCTCCCAACACAGTGATCCCGAGCTCCGTGACGCCGTCGCCGAGTGCATGCGCCGCCTCGGGCTGCGGGCGGCCACACCCGTGCTGGTGGAGCTCGCGCTCGACACCGATCTGCCCACCGCACTCTCGGCCGTCCGGGCCCTGGCCGAGTGTGGTGACCAGCGGGCCGTGCCTGTGCTGCGCCGCCTCGCCGCCAGGGACGACCTCCGCGGCCGGGTGGCACTCGACTCCCTGGTGACCGGCCGCCAGCTCCGCGCCCCGCCTCCAGACGGGCGACTGCGCCTGCGGGCGATGTCCCGCTCGCTAATGGGCCCGGACGACCAGCGACGCATCGGGGCGGCGTTCTCTGAGTTCACTGTCACCACACGATTCTCAGCGGCAGGACTGGTCGCAGAGGGCCACATCGACCCCGACCGGCCCGACCTCATCGTGCCTGTCGTGGACGCGCTGAACCAGCTCGCTGCTGCGATGCCCAGCTTGGTGTGGAGTGTGCGCGATGGCCACGGCCTCATTCGCCAGTGGTCCGGCCGCTGGGTCCTGAGCACCCGCCGCGGCCTGCCCGCACGCGCCGCAGGCTGGTTCGAGGAAGCCCTTGCCGCGCCCCGCGCTCGGGCACCCCTCATCCCCCGCGTCAATCGCCGCACCAGCCCCGCTCCAGGCCCCGCCGCCAGCCCTGTGCCCACGGGCGAAGAGTGATGATGACCAGGGCACACGCACGAGTTCTGCCCGACAACATGGTACCTTGCCCCCGCTGAGGTCTGCGCACGCCAAGCGCACCGGAGTAGTGATGGTCATGCAGAAGAACAAGCGCCGGATGCCCACCCACAGCGCGCTGCTGTGCGCGTCGTTGGCCTGTCTGGGCTCCGCGTGCACCTGGGTGAGCGAGGCCGACCTCCAAGCGAAGCAGTCCTCCGTGGACAACGACGGCGACGGCTTTGTTGCGGCGGTCGACTGCGATGACGGCGACCCCCAAGTCAACCCCGAAGCCCAAGAAGCTTGGTACGACGGCATCGACCAGGACTGTGCCCTCGACGATGACTACGACGCGGACGCCGACGGGTATGTGCCCGATGGCTACGGAGGCCTCCCGACCGCCGGCGCCCCCGGCACGGGCAGCCTCCCCTCCGGCGACTGCAGCGATCTGGACGCCGACGTCCACCCCGGACTGACGGACACTTGGTACGACGGCGACGACACCAACTGCGACGGTGCCGACGACTTCGACGCCGATGGCGATGGGTACGTGCCCACGGAGTACGCCGGCTTGGCGACCACCAACGTCGAGGCCTCCGGTGCGCTCCCGGGCGGCGACTGCGACGACGACGAGAGCCAGGTCAACCCGGGGATCACCGACTCCCCCTACGACGGGATCGACGCCAACTGCTCCGGCAACGAAGACTTCGATGCCGACGACGACGACGCGGTGCCGGACCAATACGTCGGGCGCGCCACGCTCTATGTGGCCGGAAGCGGCAGCCTCGAAGGCGGTGACTGTGACGACACGGACCCGCTGATCGGTCCGGGGATCACCGAGGACTTCTACAACGGCACGGACGACGACTGCAACCCTGCGACCGTGGAGTTCGATCAGGACGGAGACGGCGTTCCAGCCGACGAAGTGAGCGGCGGCTCGCCGGACTGCGACGACGACAACCCCGACACCTTCCCGGGCGCCGTCGAGTTCATTGGCGACGCGGTCGACAGCGACTGTGACGGGGGCATCGACTCCTTTGTGCTCGGCTCCCTCGCCGACCGCTCCGGGCTGATCGAAGACATCCAGTGGCTGGGCCCATCAGACGTCCGCTTTGCTGGCAACAACAACACGCTCTGGCTCTCGGTCGCCGCTGCCCAAGTCGACATCACGACGTCTTCGGACACCGAGACCAGCTACGAGAGTGTCGTGGCGTTCGGCCTTCCGGTCGCGGCCCCCACCGAAGGCTTCACCCGCGTGGTGCCCTGGTTCCGCAACCCCACCCCGCCGACCGACACCACCCTGACCCCCGGGCACGACCTCGTCGCCACCAATGGCTACCTGTACGGGGCCTTTGGGCTCCTGCGGTCTGGCGAACGTCAGCTCCGCCTCGGTGGGTGGAACCTGGGCTTGAACAGCCGCATCGGCGGCGGCGCAACCGCCACCACCGCTGCGGCCGAGTTCGATGACATCCAAGTGGGCGTCAGCGTGACGGGCGACGCGTGGGCGGTCGGCTGCGAGTCCACCGACGGCGTGATGCAAGTCATCGCTGGTGAGCCGGGCGATCTCGCCAAGGGCCAAGTCACCAACGCTTGGGAGCTGACCCAGTCCACCTCGCTGTGCGAGCTCGACTTCGTCAGCGGCACCGCTGGCACGGTGACCTACGCCGAGTCCGGATCGACCCACCAGTTCACCTTCCTGCCCAGCACCACCAGCCCGACCTTCAACGCGGGTGCGCTGTTCTCTGCCCTGGACCCCATCGACACGTCGGTGGCCCGGGACACGGATGACCGCTGGCTGGCTGTCGCCGACACCGACGGTTCGCTGTACGTCGCGGACGAGTCCGGGGCCGTCACGGTGGTGGGCATCTCCCAGCCGGTGAAGGTCAACCTGTCCGCCACCGATGCTTCGTCGGCCGCCGCTCCCGAGCTGGTCCTCGGCGCTGCCGACGCCACCGGAGGCGCGTGGATTGCCTGGGGCGACCCGACGGACGGCTTCACCGTGGTGGAGCTGAACACGCCGGATGGCTTCATTGCCACCGAAGTTGGGGCCTGGATCCTCGACGACGACAGCAGCATTGTTGTGGCTGTCGTGGGCGAAGACACCGTGCTCGTGGGCACCGCCGGACGCTGATGCCGACGTTCCCCCGCTGGGCTGCGTCGGGTCACGCCGAGGGCATCTCAGCGCTGAGGCGGCACCGGTGTGACGTCCTGATCGCCCTCCAGCAGCTGAATCTGGGGCGGTAGATCGACACCGGTCTCGACCAGGGCGTCGTCCCCCGACAGCCCACGCACCCACCACTCCCGGCGGGTCTCCACACCTTGCTCGTCGGTGGCCTCCACCACGAGTGCGGCGCCGCCCGCGCGCACCACAAACTCCACCGGCAGCTCCACTGCGGCAGCATGGGGAGCCTTCCACAGCAGCTGGTCACCGGCGTACCAAGCACTGACGCTGGCCACTTCCCAGTCGTCGCGGGCGAGGATCTTCACCGCAGCCGGACCCTCGGGCAGCCGCAGCGGCACTTGGCCCTCCAGCTCCGGGGGACGCAAGCGGCTCACCCGACCATCCGGCGACAGCGTGACTGGGAACGAGCCCAGCCGGCCCCAGGGCTCGGCATGCACCGTCACCCGAGCCAGCACATCTTGGGGAATCACGCCGTCCACCCAGACCGCGTCCAGGCTCAGCTCGACCGACTCCCCGGGCGCCACCGCGCCGCCGACCACATCGTCGGACGACAGCTCCAGCACGTCCGCCTTGAGGAGCCGTACCTTGACCTCCACATCGGTGATGGAGCGGGCCCCTTGGTTCTCCACGGTCAGCGCCAAGGTGGATGAGCCCTCGCCGCCTTGCGACAGCCGGGTCTGAAGGGCGACCAGCGGCGCACCCCGAGCGCTGATCTCCAGAGCGGCTGGGGGACATCCTGGGGGGCGTCGATCCGCAAGGTCGCGAGTCCGAGTCAAGTCCGAGTCCAAGTGCGCGGGACTCGAGTCCGAGTCCGAGTCCAGCAAAAACGGGACTCGAGTCGGACTCGAGTCCGAGTCCAAGGACTGTGGCTTGGGAAGTCGGCGGCAGGTTCGTTCCTGCCATCGCTCGACGAAACTCCTGCCGTACGACCCTCCCTCCCGGTTCCCTGTGTTCTTGCTCCTCAGGACTCCGGCGAACCTGAGGATTGG
>CALOBC010000033.1:0-29614 GCA_942491145.1 Myxococcota bacterium
TCCTGTCAGGGTTGTAATGATATGGTCCAAACCACGGTCTCTAATTCCATGGGTAATAAACAGGAACGGTATGACGCACTGGTGACGGTCTACTCAGCGGACCTTTTCCGCTATGCACTGTGGCTTTGCCGTCATCGACCGATGGCAGAAGATCTTGTGCAGGAGACCTTTCTGCGAGCCTGGAAGTCGTTGCATTCACTTCGCGATGACAAAGCAGCAAAGACCTGGTTGTTCACCATACTCCGCCGGGAGAATGCCCGTCAGTATGAGCGTTACTCCCCCTGGTTTTGTTGATGATTACGATTTTGATGGCGTCGCCGACGACGCTAATGAAGACGATGAGCAGGTGGCGCAGCTACGTGAAAGCATCAATATGCTCGCCGATGAATATCGGGAACCACTCACCTTGCAGGTGATCGCTGGCTACAGTAGTAAGGAGATTGCAGAGATTCTTGATTTAACCCCCGGTACGGTCAACACCCGGGTGTTTCGTGCCCGTAAACAGTTAATGGAATTAATGTCCGCCGGCGGTCAATCGGTGGTTCAGGGAGTCACGGGATGAATTGCGTGGAATTTCGGCGCCACTGTTTACAGGAGGGGGTGCTCCTCGATCAACCGGCGACGGCGCATCTGGAAACCTGTTCCGAGTGCCAGCGCTTTTTTCAGCATCAGACCCGGTTCGAGTCGCTCCTGGCCAGCGCAATGGCCGTACCTGTGCCAGAGGCTCTGGTGTCGCGAATCAAGCTGCGCAAATCCTTTGCGCCACGCTGGAATATTCGGCACTACGCCATGGTAGCGATGCTGTTGCTCAGTGTGGGCGCGGGGTTACGGCTGTTTTACGGCCCGGCACCCCTGGATGAGGCGTTGCTCGCCCACGCGCTGGAATCCCACGCCTACCGTAGCGCCGCTGATCAGCCAATGCCGCTGGCTAAAGTTAGTCAGATCGCCGGTGGTCTGGGCGCCCAGTTAACCAGCCTGAGTGATATCCGTTACGCTGGTCACTGCCGTATTCACGGGCGCATGGCCGTGCACCTGCTGGTGAACACCGACATGGGACGCTACACCCTGTTCCTGATGCCTAACCAGCCTCTTGAACAACGCATCAGTCATGAGATTGATGGTCACGAGGTGGTGATGTTCCCCTCCGGAAAGGGCAGCGTTGGTGTGGTCGTGCCGGCTGGCAGCGACTGGGTCGAAAGTACCGAACAGCAGGTGCGAGAGGCCGTGAGCTGGTCAGTTTAATGGTGAATGTTTCTGTAATTGGGTAAAACCTTAAACAGCGGCAATCGGTGTTTCCCAGTTCGGTTTTAACCAATCGTTAATAACTGTACTCAAACACTTCCAGAAACCGCTGCTCAAACTCCTCGGCAGTAAAAAAATGATTCTGGGTGCCTTCGCTGGCTATTTTGATGCTGCCAAGCAGTGACGCGATACGACCAGTAGTGGCCCAGTCCAGATCATTCATTAACCCAAACAGAATGCCGGCGCGGTAGGCATCGCCACAACCCGTGGGGTCGGCGGTTGCGCTAGCCGGTACGACAGGGATAGTGATCTGAGTGCCTTCTGCGTGGATAGTGGAGCCTTCACCACCACGGGTAATAATCAGGGCATCGACCCGTTCCGCCAGTTCAGCCTCACTCAGGCCGGTGCGCTCCAGCAACATTTTAGATTCATAGTCGTTAAGGGTGACCCAGGTGGCCTGGTCGACAAAGGTGAGTAACTCTTCGCCGCCAAACATGGGTAATCCCTGGCCCGGGTCAAAAACGAACGGAATGCCAGCGGCAGCGAATTGAGCCGCGTGTTCGATCATGCCGTCGCGGCCATCGGGTGAGACTATGCCGATGGTTGCCTCGGTAGCATCGCCTACCCGGTTTTGATGGGACTCGCCCATGGCGCCGGGATGAAAGGCAGTAATCTGGTTGTCGTCGAGGTCGGTGGTAATAAACGCCTGGCCCGTGTGGGTGCCTTCAGCCAGTGTCACGTAGCGGTCATTAATGCCGTGGCGTTTCATCCATTCGCGGTAGGGTAAAAAGTCGTTACCCACGGTGGCCATGGGTAGCGGGTCGCCACCAATCAATTTCAGATTGTAGGCAATATTGCCGGCACAGCCGCCGAACTCCTTACGCAGGGAGGGCACCAGGAAGGAGACATTAAGGATGTGCACCTGGTCCGGCAGTATGTGATTTTTAAAATGGTCCTGAAAGACCATGATGGTGTCGTAGGCGTAGGAGCCGCAAATCAGTGCTGACATGAGTTTCTCAGTTAGTGGATGGCTCGGTGCCGGGTTGCCAGATGAGGTCGAGTTGTTTGGCTGCGCGGGTCTCATCGAGACGGGTCACCGGCAGCGTGTGCGGAGCGGTCTGCAGCAGTTCTGCATTCTCTTCCGCCTCTTTCCAGATGGCGATCATGGCATCGATAAAGTTATCGAGGGTCGCCTTATCTTCGGTTTCGGTGGGCTCAATTAGCAGACATTCTGGCACCAGCATGGGGAAATAGGTGGTCGGCGCGTGGATGCCATAGTCGAGCAGCCGTTTGGCAAAATCCCGGGCAGTGACATTGAGCTCTTTGGCCTGACGACGCAACGTAATAATGAATTCATGACTGGCCCGGCGGTTGGGGAAGGCCGCTTCAAAGCCAGCCTGTTCCAGCCGTTTTAGCAGGTAATTAGCATTCAAAGTGGCGAATTCAGCCACCCGCACCATGCCTTCGCGGCCCAGCAGACGCATGTAGATATAGGCCCGCAGTAGCACTCCGGAGTTTCCTGCAAACGCCGATAGGCGGCCCATGGTCTGCGGGCAGTCCTGTTCGTTCGCCAGCCTGAAACCGTCGTCCCCTTCAATGACAAAGGGAATCGGCAGGTGGGGCAGTAGCCGCTTGTTGACCCCAACGGGTCCGGCCCCGGGACCGCCGCCGCCGTGAGGGGTAGAAAAGGTTTTGTGCAGGTTGATGTGAATGACATCAAAGCCCATGTCGCCCGGTTTTACCTTGCCCAGTATGGCGTTGAGGTTGGCACCGTCGTAGTACAGCAGGCCACCCGCGTCGTGGACAATCTGCGCCATCTCGCTGATCTGCTGTTCAAACACGCCCAGTGTTGATGGGTTGGTGAGCATGAGTCCGGCCGTTTGTGGCCCGACTTGTTTGCGAAGTGCCTCCAGGTCAACGTTGCCGTCAGTGTCGGTGGGAATCTCTTTGACTTTATAACCACACATGACGGCGCTGGCAGGGTTGGTGCCGTGGGCGGCATCCGGGACAAGTATTTCGCTGCGGGCATCGTCATTCTGGGCGCGGTGGTAGGCGCGAATCATTGCAATACCGGCAAATTCACCCTGGGCGCCGGCCAGTGGGGTGAGTGAAAATCCGGCCATGCCGGTGACCTCACCGAGCATCTGCTGCAGCTCAAACATGCAATGCAGAAACCCCTGACTATTTTCGGCTGGCGCCAGCGGGTGCGAATCTAGAAAACCGGGCAGTGACGCCAGACTATTGCAGGCCCGCGGGTTGTATTTCATCGTGCAGGAGCCAAGCGGGTAGAACTGGGTATCGATAGCAAAATTAAGTTGCGATAGCCGGGTGTAATGACGGACTGCCTGCAATTCAGAGACTTCCGGCAGGCCGGTCAGTTCCTCTCTTAGTAACTCGGGGGGCAGGTCGCTGGTGATCGCGCTGGCTTTATCACGGACCATTCCACCGGATTGAGCCGTGTTTACACGACCAGTTTCACTGATTTCAAAAATTAGCATGGGTAGTGTCGTAGGGGGTTGTCGGAGTTCTGCGGTGGCGGTCAGGGCTAGCCGTCAGGTTAAAAACACGGGAGCACTATTCTAGCGTGTCGGGTGTTTTTTGGTGAGTTAAAAAGCGCCCAGAGCCGTTTTGGCGGGTTAAATTTAATTGCAGTTGGTGTCGAAGGTAATGTCGTTACGGGCTGCTGACTGCATGCGCAAAATCCCCTGGGCGACGATAGGCAGGCGGGTGTTAACCAGGCACCACGCCTGAAAATTTCCCGGTGCATTGGGATTAAAGGTGGAGGGCACGCCCTCGCTCCAGTTGGCGATCGTGTCCCGAGTTGCCGGAGGCAGGGTGCCCAGCCGTAGCTGGCGCACGGTACGGCCCACAATGGGTACGACCATGGGATAGCAGTAGGTGACGCGCAGTTTTAGCAGGTTGGAGTCCTGGATGCTCAGCCCTGAGAGGGGCCCCGCCACCGAGTCGCGGTACATGAGATTGTCGTTGGGAATAACGCCGGTACTGTCGGGGACGCCGAAATCAGAAAACGCGCTGTCGGTTGGGTTGAGTCGTTCGACACAGATAAAGTCGTTGCCAATGTCGTCGAGCACCTGCTGACGCCCCTGGAAAACTTCGTTAACCGTATTGTCGTTGGTGAACAGTGGCGCCAGCCCTCGGGCCAGGGCCAGGTCAATGGCGTCGCGGGTGGCGCTGTTGAGCGCACCCGTGCGGGTGGCGATAAAGGTCGCATGGTTGAGGGTAATTTTGGCGTTGTAAATCAGTGCAAACTGAAAGGCCCCCAGCAGTAGCAGCAGCATAATCGGTGTGACGATCATAAATTCCACCGCTGCCTGTCCACGGAAACTGGGTGGTTGATTATGTCGACGGCTATTCATCTTCCGGGTCTGCTTCCGGGTTAGCGGGGATTTCGGCCAGTAACTGGCCGATGGCCTTATCGAAGTAATCTGTTCGCAGGCGCAAAGGGCTGTTGACCGGCAGCCTGCCGTGCAGCTGCTGGAAGTGGCGCTGGGCAAGCTGGAGCTGAACGACCCCCAGGTTATGCCAGGCCTTGTCGAGGCTGCTTTGACGCACCAGCGCCTGCTGATACGCTTCTGCGGCCTGATCAAGTTTCTGCTGGCGCATATAGAGGTTTCCCAGGCGAAACCAGGCGGTGCCGTCACCGGGTACTCGCCGGGTGACTTCGAGCAGATCTCTTTCAGCCAGGGAGTATTGGCCGTCGTAGTAGGCTTTTACACCGCGCTCCAGTTGCTGTTCAGCAGTAAATGCCGGCCGCGAATCGGGTCTCGGTGTACAGCCGCCAGCGAGCAGGGCGACCACACTGATTCCCAGCAGAAGGGTGATTTTGCCGGACCGGCTAATAGTGGCTTTAGTTAGCCCGCGCATGGTTGCCAGACCAGTTGCGTGCCGGTGGTTATCCCCACCCTTGTTGCGCGACCAGCGGCCAGTTCGATCACCGAATGGGCGGCAGGTCGAGCTGAAAATCGCCAGGGTTTCATCCGCTCGATGATTTTGACGACGCTCAGTCGGCGGTTGAGATAGACAAGGTCGAGTGGGTAGCCCATGAACAGACTGTGCACCGAATTGCAGGGGGTGATCCATAACGCCTCGGAGCCCTGCAGGGGTGATCGGCCTAACAGACCACGCATTCTTTCCAGTGCGGATTCGGTACGCATGGCATCGGTTATCAGGAGTTCGCCCTGATCGCTGAGAAACTGGCCATGAATCAAAACATTCCTTCCGCCATAAACTTCATCACAATGGGGAACCCAAGGACGACGAAGGTTACCGGAAAAATAAACACGATCAGCGGGAAAACCAGTTTAACCGGTGCCTCCATGGCAGTTTTCTCAGCTCGGGAGAAGCGCTCGTTACGGCGCTGCTCTGATTGCACTCGCAGCACCTTGGCCAGGCTTGAGCCCATGCGTTCGGCCTGAATCATGGCGCTAACAAAGCTGGTGACTTCATTGATATCGAGCCGCTCAGCCATGCGCCGCAGGGCATCACTGCGGGGTACGCCGGAGCGCAGGTCGCGTAACACGATGGCAAATTCGTTGCGTAATGGTCCGGTGGGGCCCTTGTCCATTGCCTGTCCAAGCGCGCCGGTCAGGTTTAGACCCGCTTCCACCGCCATGGTAATGAAATCGAGAAAAGAGGGCATTGCCATGATCACGTCTTTCTCGCGACGTTTGCGGGTATCACTTAGCCACAGCAGCGGCAGCATAAAACCGATCACCGGCGCAAACAGGTAGAGCACCGGCGCATGCCACTGCAGGGCGGTAATCAGGAACCAGAAAAAGGCCAGTGTTAGCAGTGAGGAGACAAACCGCAGCGCCACAAACTGTTCGGCATTGAGCACATAACCCACGCCGGTACGCTGTAGCTGCTTATCGGTGCGTTCCAGGTAGTCATTGGAGAGGTTAGTGCAGACGTAATAGGCAAAAATCCTGATCAGCGGCCACACCAGTTTCATCCGCCCACTGATCGGATCCATGTAGGAGCGGTCATCGTCAGGAACGCGGGCATTGAGCAGCATGATTGCCAGTAGCAGACAAAACACCCAGGCCCCGGTGGCCAGAGCGGCGGTGGAGTGGAGCAGTTCAGAGAGTATTGACATGGTCGCTGGCCGTTATATGTCGACGGAAGTAATGCGGTTAATGAACATGAAACCGATGGCTTCCCAGATGAGCACGAAGGCGACGGTGAAGTAGCCGGGAACCGTGGTGAACATTTTGCCCATTGCCTCGGGTTCGATGAACATCAATATGCCGCCTAAAAACAGCGGTAGCAGGGCCATGACGATACCCTGCATCTTCCCCTGGGCGGTCAGGCTGTTGACCTTGTCCTCCATCGCCAGTTTGCGGCGCAGCGTGTCCGCCAGGGTGTCGAGTACCTCGGCCAGGTTGCCCCCGACCTCCCGGGAAATTAACAGCGCAGTGATGACCATGGCGAAATCGCTGTTTTTGATTCTCGCTTCCATGTGTTGCAGGGCTACTTCCATGTCTACGCCGATACGTTGTTCTCGCAGCAGCAGTTCAAATTCCTGACTCATGGGTGCCGGCTGTTCCTTGACCAGTCCTTCAAGCGCCATGTTGAGGCTGGCACCGGCCTGCATGGAGCCGGAAAGCATGGCCAGACCGTCGGGTAACTGAATCATAAAGCGCTCCAGGCGCATCCGGTGTAATCGTCGATAGGCCCACTGGGGTAGCAGCCAGACGATAACGGCAGCTCCAGCGCCCATGAGCAGACTGCCGGTTAATAGCCAGACCAGCGGGAATGACAGCACCAGCGCCAGCATGTTCATGTAAAAAATCTTGCCGGGATCGATAAACACAAACATATCGGACAGGTTGTCCGAGGCGGACTCAGTGAAAGTGGCCCGGTAGTTGGCCATGGCTTCACCACTTGAGCTGAGTACCCGCCACGCCAGTAACCCGGCGGTGAGTCCCCAAAGTGAAGCACTAATAATTAGAATGATTCCGCTCATGGCAATGGCTTCAATTAAAAATAGACATATCCACAGCAATTCCTCGCTGCTGCAGTTCCTCGTAAAATTCCGGTACCCGACCGGTGGCCACAAAGCGCCCTTTTACGCGACCATTTTCGTCAAACCCTTCCTGCTGATATTTAAAAATTTCCTGCATCTGGATGATGTCGCCTTCCATGCCGGTAAGTTCACTAATCGCGGTGACCCGGCGACTACCATCTGAGAATCGACTCTGCTGCACCACCAGGTGCACGGCTGAGCTTATCTGGTCACGGATCGCTTTGATCGGTAAATCCATCCCTGACATCATCACCATAACTTCGAGACGAGATAGTAAATCCCGTGGTGTGTTGGCATGGGCCGTTGTCAGGGAGCCGTCATGGCCAGTGTTCATTGCCTGGAGCATGTCCAGCGCTTCGCCGCCACGGCACTCGCCGACGACAATACGGTCAGGTCGCATCCGCAGGCAGTTTTTAACCAGATCCCGAATCGGGATTCCGCCTTTGCCTTCAAGGTTAGGGGGCCGAGCTTCCAGCGAAACCAGGTGAGGCTGGACCAGTTTTAGCTCAGCGGCATCCTCGACCGTGACAATGCGGTCGGACGGTGGGATAAAGTTAGAGAGTACGTTCAGCAGGGTGGTTTTGCCGCTGCCGGTGCCGCCAGAAATAACGATGTTTTTGGCCTGTACCACCGCCGTTTCGAGGAAAGTCACCATGCGCGGGTCGAGGGCGCCGAAGCCCACCAGATCCTGAGCCGTGAGTTTCTGTTTGGCAAATTTGCGGATGGTAATGCAGGGGCCTTTTAGCGCCAGCGGTGGAATGATGGCATTGACTCGCGAGCCATCCTTGAGCCGCGCGTCAACCATGGGTGAGCTTTCATCGATACGCCGGCCCAGTGGTGAAACAATGCGCTCAATGGCCGACATGACGGCATCGTCACTACTGAAGGTGACGCCGCTCTTGGTGAGATTGCCGGCCTGCTCGATAAAAATGTCGTCGTAACGATTCACCATGATTTCGGTGACGCTGTCATCGGCGAGCAGCTCTTCCAGTGGTCCCAGGCCCACTGCTTCGTTGAGCACCTCTTTGGCCAGCGTTGTCCGGTCTACCGAGGCGGGCAGAATATTCTCTTTCTGGGTAATGATTTCGGCAATCAGGTCGCGAATTGAGTCACGCAGCTCGTCTTCGTCCATGCTGCCCACGTCGGTACGGCGCAGGTCCATCAGGTTGAGTAATTCGCTGTGAACCTCGTTGCGCCAGCGAAACCGCTCCTCGCGAAATACGGTGGTGTCGGTGGGAATGTTGTGTTTGCGCACACCGATCTTGGTGCGCATCTCTTCGTCTTCATCGAAGCTGCTATCCACGATTGGCGCAGAAGCAGGTGCGGCTGGTGCAGCGGCTGAGGGGGCCGTCGCGCCGTTGCCTGGCGAAGCTGGTTGCGGCGCCTGGGCCGCCTTTACAGCCTCACCAGAGACGATATTAAGCCGGTAACTACCGATGGCAATTTCGTCTGCCAGTTCGAGAGGGCCGTAACGTTTAGCGGTCATGCCGTTGATCTGCAACCCGGAGCCGGCGCCGGTATCCTCAATATAGACCCCGTCATGCTGCTTGATCAGTTTGGCGTGTTGACCCCCCACCGACCAGCCCTTGAGCTGAATATCACAACCGCGGGCCTTGCCGAGCATGATCTCTCGGGCGTTGATCTGGTGTTGGCCGATGGCTTTGCCTTTATCGGTTTTAACGATGACTTCAAACATGGTTTATTACTCAGTCAATAATCGGGTCGTTGCCAACATTTTCGCGAAAAGTGTTAATCATCCGCTCTTCACGGGCCACTTCCGCCTGATTGATGGATGAATCAGCATCGACCACTGCGGGCGTGACAAAAATGACGAGTTCGCTTTTATTGTTACGAAAATTGTTGGATCGAAATAGCGGGCCGAGCACCGGCAGATCACCCAGCCAGGCCAGGCTGGAAACATCCTTGCCGAGTTCCTGATTAATCAACCCGGACAGCACCAGGGTTTCGCCATCGCGCATACTGACATCGGTGACTGTTTTCCGGCTACGAAAACCCGGGATACCGCTAACCGCCAGTGACGGGTCGACCGTACTGACTTCGGTTTCGACATTACCGGTGATGTTGCCCTGGTCATCGGCGAAGGGTTTGATCAGCAGTGAAATACCGAATTTCTTAAATTCCACGTTCGACTGACCGGTGGTATTGGTGGAGGGCAGTGGTACCTCCCCGCCAGAGAGAAATTCGGCTTCGCCGCCGCTGTGGGCGGATAGTCGAGGTTCGGCAAGAATAAGCGCATCCCCTCGGTTAACTGCGAAATTAATCAGTGAGATGATCTCGGTGGAAATACCGAAATAACCGACGCTCTTGAGAGCATCGGTAGCGCTATCGACTACCACGCCATTACCGCCACTGGCATTACGCAACACGCTGGCTTCGCCTCGGCCGGCAGTGCTGCCAAAATGGCCCTCGTTCGCATAGCCGATGGAGGGACCGTTGATCGGATTCGACCAGTCGATACCCAGGTTCTTCAGCCGATTAGTGTTGAACTCGGTAATCTTTACGTTCATGTAGATCATCTTTCTCGATCGCCACCTTGGGCGGACGAGTAATGTTGAGAATACCGGGATAAGCCGCGGCAATGGCTTCAACCACTTTTTCGTAATCGGGGTGCAGTTCCCCCTCGAGTACGGTGTGGCCACCGAGTTCGCGGACGCTCAGATTGGGTATGTGTTCAATCAGGTTTCCGATCTCGGCGGTTTCGCGTGAACTGTTGGTCTCGCGAATCCTCACCTGAATATCTTCTTCGACACCGGTGGTTTTCCAGATATGCAGATTGGTATCGCCGCTGGATTCCGGCAGGATGATCAACTGACCACTCTGGGTAATGGAGGTGCTCAGCAGACTGCCATTGCCGACCGCTACCCGGTCGATGTTGCCGATATACAGGATTTTGGCCTGACCGATGTAGAGGTCGAGATATTTCGGCGTGGCCTGTGCGCTGACGGCCAGTAACAGACCGGCGAACAGCCACAGTAGATTGATGGCTGCGCTCGATTGCAGTCCGGGCCGCCGGAGCATCGCATTATTCATCTTGTTGTCTCCGCTGTTTAATGGGTCGTGTCCGAATTTACTCATGATGGCGCCCCGGTTATTTCAGCACTGGCAGGGTGGTGACTTCGGCCACACCGCCTTTGCTGTTGCCGCCGGCCAGGAAGTCCACCGCGGTTATTTCACCACCGGCATCCTCCCTGACGCGCATGATCACGTTGCCGTTAGCATCAATTTCAATATCTGCTGCGGTAAGCGGTTTGCCATCCGGACCAAGGATCGGGTTGCCATCCTTGTCGCGGACGATGCCATCGTCGCCGACCTGGATGTCATCGGCACTTAGTGGCTCGCCGTTGGCACCCACTAGCGGTTTCGGTCCCGGCGCGGTGCCGCCAAGCGGACCGCCTTTCATCGAGATGGTGCCATCTTCGTTAAAGACCACGTCATCTTTAGTGAGCGGTTGGCCATCTGCTCCAAGAATCGGGTTGCCATCCTTGTCTCGCAGAATGCCATCTTCACCGATGGTCACATCGTCGATGTTCAGGGGTTCCTCGACCTGAGTGCTCAGCGGGCCACCTTTCATCGAGATGGTGCCGTCTTCGTTAAAGATCACGTCATCTTTGGTGAGTGGTTTGCCATCCGGTCCAAGAATCGGGTTGCCGTCCTTGTCTCTCAGGATGCCATCTTCACCCACCGTTACGTCATCGGCGGAAAGCGGTTCGCCGTTGGGTCCGTTTAGCGTTGGGCCTTTAACGGTGATGCTGCCATCGGCATTAAAGACGACATCGTCCTTGGTCAGTGGTTTGCCATCCGCGCCAAGAATCGGATTGCCGTCCTTGTCGCGCAGAATGCCATCTTCACCCACCGTTACGTCATCGGCGGAAAGCACTTTTTCAACGGTTTGAGTTAAGCCGGCGCCTTTCACACTAATGCTGCCATCGGCATTAAAGACGACATCATCCTTGGTTAGCGGCTTGCCGTCGGCACCCAGGATTGGGTTGCCGGCCTTGTCGCGCAGAATCCCGTCAGCACCGATAGTGACGTCGTCGCTATTGAGCGTGGGTGTTGCGCTGCCGGCGGTCAGGGGCTTGCCACGGGTTGATATTGAACCGTCGGGATTGATGACGATGTCATTTTCCGTCAGCGGCTTGCCGTCCGGACCCAGGATTGGGTTGCCATCCTTGTCGCGCAGGATGCCATCCGCGCCCACGGTGATGTCGTCCATGGTAAGCGCCTTGCCGTCTGCGCCGACCAATCCGGTCCCCTTCATGGCCAGCGTGCCGTCGGGGTTGAAGACGACATCGTCTTTGGTCAGTGGTTTGCCGTCTGGACCAAGAATCGGATTACCGTATTTGTCGGTAACGGTGCCGTCGGCATTAATAATAATGTCGTCACGAGTAAGGGGCTTGTTACGCATCTCAGCTGCCTGTAGCGCCGCTTTTTCTGCCATTTCCTTCGCGTAAGCGAACAGGTCGCTGGGTAATACCTTGTCAAAATCTGCCAGGCTACGGTCTTTGCGGTTTCGGAGCATGGCGACCAGGTCGCCCTGTTCCTCGGCGGTGGACAGCAGTGCCCCCTGTTTGGGAGTAACGTCGACAGTGACGGTGGAATAACCATCACCCCGACGAGCCTGGGCCAGGCGGCCATATTTTTCACGGAATTCACCGTGGGCCTCCGTACCGGTGGCCATTACCAGCAGGTCCTGCATCACCGGCATGAGCACATCTTCGGTGACGCCATCGGCATAGACTTCCGCGGGCAGGTCGTCCTGGTCGAGGCGTAAATAAAGATCGACCCGGTCACCCGGACGGAGCATGCCATCGAAGGAGTTGATCTCGTCGATCTGGATGGTAATACCGCGGCGACCAGCGGTGATGGTGTCTGAAAACTGGTCGGCACCGCTACTTTCAACAAATCGTCGCAGTAGAGGCCGGCCACGACCCAGCGGCTGGACCAGCAGTTTCCCCCTGACACTGTTGAAGTTGGCACCGGTGACCACGTCGTCGTGTGCCAGATCGATATCGATGGGTCGCTGGGTCAGGTTATTAGCCCCGAGCACCGTCCCCCTGGGCAGATCGGTACGGGGGACCAGAACGGTCACCTGAGGCATTTTCTGGCCCTGCTTTTTCTCCAGGGCGTTAGCCTTTAACTGCAGATAAAAGTAGGAGGCTCCGGCCGCAATCAGCGCGAATATAACGGCAGCGAGACCCTCGAGAGCTTCCCCGAGGTGGACCACGACCCCTGGGATGGCGACTGGGAAGACACGTGGAACGGACGGGGCCAGCAACGGCGGATCCAGCTTCCCCCCGATCTGCCGGATGGGGTGCACACGCTGGTGGTCCATGTGGGCTCCAGGATTGCCGAAGAGACCGTCGAGATGGACCTTCCCGTCTTCGCACCGGCGGTCGCCAACCTGCTCACGGACCGCCCGCGCTACGAAGCCGGCAACACGGTGCTCTTTCGGGCCGTGGTGCTCCGGGCCGCCGACTTGAGCCCGCTGGAGCACCGTCCCGGGCGCCTCAAGGTGCGGGATCCGGATGGCACGGTGGTGATGGACGAGCCGGCCCAGACCGGCGACTGGGGCGTGGTTGCGGGGTCTATGCCCCTGGCCGCCAGCGCCACCGAGGGCACCTGGACCGCGCGTTGGGAGTCCGGCAGCGACAGTGTTGAAGCCCAGTTTGTGGTGGCCCCGTTCACCCTGCCCCGCTTTGCCATCGAGACCACCGCGGACCAGAGCTGGTACGTCGCGGGCGACGCGCCCCGGGTCCTGGGGAGTGCCACCTATGCGAGCGGTGCGCCGGTCGCGGATGCCGACGTGGACCTGTCCTGGCGGTTGAGCGGCGCATGGCCGATGCCGAACGACTGGCAGTCCGATGGGCTTCCTCGCACGGCGCGGACCGACCGCCGCGGCACGTTCACGGTGGACCTGCCGCAGATACCGGACGATCTGGTCGGCAAAGCCACGCTGATCGCAGACGTGTCGGTGGTGGATCCCTCGGGGGACCGCCAGCAGTCGACGGTCTCTGTGCTGCTGAGCGCGGACGCCATCGCCGGCGAGCTGGTGACCGAGACCGGGGACACCCTGCTGGAGGGCTTCAACAACCGGGCATGGGTGCGCCTCACCCGACCCGATGGCAGCCCGCTGCGGGACGTGAGCTTGCAAGTGCGCCGCCAGTGGGACGCCGCCGATCCGGGCACCACGATGCTCACCGACGCCGACGGTGTGGCCCGCCTGCAGCTCGATCCGGGCTCGCCGGTCAACTTGGAGCTGCCGACCCCGCCCATTCGGCCCACGCCGCCGCCCGAGCCAGTGACGCTCAGCATGACCCGCGACCGGCTGGCCAACCAGAACGCCACCCTCGGCGACCGGCGGGCCATGGAGACCCAGCAGGCCAGCCTCGGTGCGTGCGCCCGCTGGGTGCAGCACGGCAGCAACACCCGCGTGCTGGTGCTCGATGTGCGGGCCTCGGGGGCGGTCGCAGACGCGCTGGTGGACGGCGGCACAAGCTCGCTGGACCGGGCCTGCCTGCAGGACGCTGCGCGGCGGATGCGCTTCCCCTCCGGGGCCGACCGGATGCTCGAACAAGCGCTGACCCTGAGTGCCCAAGACCTGCCCACAATCGGCATCTCGGTCGACGGCGTGCCGTCCACGCCCGCCGAGGTCTCGGGACTGTGGGAGCCGTTGCTTCCCGCTGCCCGGGCGTGCCTGTCCGCGGACCAGCGCAGCAGCGGCCGGGCCCACGTGCTGCGGTGGCGCATGACCCAGGGCACCACCGCCGTGCGAGTCGGGACCATCCACCGGGCGGGCCTCACCGAGTCTGCGGCACGGTGCATCGAGTCCACCTTGGACCGGGCGACGTTGCCCAAGCCCGCGACCGCCGATGCCCTGGGACTGCTCGTGGTGTCGACGACCGCACGCCCCAGCCGCATCAGTCGCCGCCCGAGCCCCCGCACCATGCTCGGCTACGCCCTGGAGCTCACGGCCACGGTGGACAACGAGAAGCTCGGCACCACCACGCTGCACGTGTCCCCCGGCACGGTGCCCGCCATGCGCTTGCGGGCATCCCCCGTCGTGGCCCGGGCCAAGGAGACCATCACCGTGGAGCTCCTGCGCGGTCCCGACTTCTCTGGCGAGCTGGGCAAGGAGTACCGGCTGACCCACAGCGACGGGCGCGCGGTGTTGACCAAGCGAGCCAAGGACAGCCGGGAGCTCCGGTTTGTGCTGCCCGATGACGCCCACGGCTGGTGGACCATCGCCGCCCACGGCGCCCAAGCGCGGGTGTATGTGCCCGCCGATGACGTGGTGGACGTCGCCCTCACACCGAACCGAGAGGCCTATGCCCCCGGTGACGAGGCCATCCTCGCCATCCGAACCACCCGCAGCGGCAAGGGTGTGCCCGCTGCAGTCGGCCTGATCGGCGTGGACGAGAGCTTGGCCCAGATCGCAGCGTTGCCCGGCGCCGACACCTTGGCCGCGCTGCGCCCCGCCATCCAGACGACCGGGCTGGCGTTTGGCGCATTGGACGCCGCCGCGCTGGGCCGCGGCATGATCCGCGGCGAGAATGCCCGTGAAGCCGTCATTCTCAAGGTCAGCCAGGTCCCCGGTCCCGCCGCGCTGGACCGCCCGGTCTCGGCCTTCACTACGCGCAGCTTCACCCCAGAGGTGGTGCTGGTGTCCCGCTTCTACACTGTGCTGGCCGAGCTTCAGAAGCAAGTGCGCCACTGGGAGCGCACCGCCCCGCCCAAGGACCACCTCACCGCCCAGAAGACCGCAGCCCTGTGGGCGGCCGCCGTGGACACCGTGGAGGCCCGGGGAGAACCCGTGGTGGACGCCTTCAACCGACGGCTGCGCTTGCACCTGCTCCCGGGCGATCTGCTCGCACTGACCGACCCCCGCAGTGTCGCCATCGACGGCACCCGACTGCCCGAAGACGTCGAGAACTGGACCGCCTTCGTGGTCAAGGAGCAGCCCTGATGCGCCGCTATCCCCACCTCTTGGTCCTGCTGGGCTTCAGTGCTTGTGGCATGCAGACTGCCGACCAGGCACCCGGCTTCCCCGCCTCCGAGAGCAAAGCGATGGAGATGGAGGAGCTGGCGGAGGAGGACCAGATGCCCTCGCCACGCTCGCCCAAGAAGGCCCGCCGAAACTCCCGAGCCGACAGCCCGGCACCTGCCGCAGTGCCCACTGAAGCCGCAGCCGCCTTCGGGTCCGGGTCGACTGCCATGGACGATGGGATCGTCAGCCAGAGCGACAAAGAGGGCGAGCGCAAGGGCAGCGGCGCCAAAGACATGGCCGCGGCTGCCGAGGCCCCGAAGACCCGTGCATGGTTCCCCGAGACCTTCCTGTTTGAGCCCCTTGTCGTGACAGATTCAGCGGGCAAGGCATCGATCACGACGACCATCCCAGACCGGCTGACCACGTGGCGGGTGCTGGCGCTGGCCCACAGCCGGGACGGCGCGCTCGGCGGTGCGGTCGCCCGCTTGCCCGGGCGGCTGCCGGTCTATGTCGACCCCGTGGTGCCTCCCTTCCTGCGCGCAGGCGACACCATCAACCTGCCCATCCAGGCCGTCAACACCACCGACACGGTGCAAAACGTCGCGCTGACGGTCTCTTCGGAGGGCGGCACCCTCAGCGGCGGCCGAGAGCAGCTCAGCTTGCCGACCGGCGGGGGCAGCATGTCGGCGGTGACCTTGTCCACCCCTCGGGCGGGCATGGTCAAGGTGCGGGCAGAGATCCGGGGTGAAGGCGCCGGAGATGACGTGGTGCGGGAAATTCCCGTCGAGGCCATTGGACGTCCGGTGGAGCGCAGCGCGGCCGGCACACTCGGGGCTCCCCGCACGGTGACCCTCGAGGCACCCGGCAGCGCCCAGGCCACCGACCACCGCATCCGGCTGGTCGTGGTGCCCGGCGCCTTGGCCATTGTCGAGAACGAGCTGCTGGCGTCGGCGTCCCGACTGGGCCGCTCAGCCGCCCATGTGGCCCACGGGCTGCGCTTGGCCGCCGACGGCCCGGCCGTGCTGGAGAGCCTGGGCGCACCCGTTCGCAACGACGGCGACGACCCTGAAGCCCGGGCTCGCGGCAAGGCCCTGCGCGACCTGCGCATGCTGGCCACCCAAGAAGCACTGCTCCTCAGCCGCTCGACGACGCTGGACACCGCCCTCCAGCTTGGCCCCGGCGCCGCCCGCCACAACGGCGACGCCCTGCTGACGGGACTCGCGGACCGCATGCTGTCCTGGATGGCAGACAACCAGCGCCCAGACGGCACCTTCGGCGGATCCACGGACGGCACATGGACCATGCAGCGGGTCATCGCCGCCACCGCAGAAGGCGCCACCGCCGCCCGCCAGATCCTCGACGCCCCCGCTTCTGATGCAGTGCGGGAGCAGCGTTCGGTGCTGGCCAAGCAGATCTTGGTGCGGGCCGCCGGGGCCCTGGAGCGCAGCGCCCCCCGCATCGCCGACCCTTACACCGCCGCGCTCGCGCTCCAGACCGGCGTCTTGGAGCCCGAGACCGCCGCTGGGCTGCGGGCTCTCATCCAAGCCGCAGCGGTGTCTTCACCCTCCGGCGGTGCCACCGTGACGGTGCCCGTCGATGTGGTCCGCGCGGATGGACAACGCCCAGGAACACTGGACTTGACGGCATTGTCGGCCCTCGCCTTGTCCGGGTCACCCGACCATGCAGACCTCACCTCCGAGCTCAGTGCGGCGGTGCTGTCGGCATGGCGACCGGGCCGGGGCTGGGGGGACGGCGTGGCCGATGTGCACGCGCTCACGGTGGTGACCGAGCTGCTCGGCAGTGCGCCCCCCGAGACCCTGCGCCTCACGCTCCGCCAAGGCGAGACGGTCATCGTCGAAGAGACCCTCGATGCCCGCTCGCTGCGCTCTGTGCACGTGTTGGAGCGGTCTCTCGACGGGGTCCAGGGCGGCAGGGACTGGACCATCACCAGCACGCCCCCGATGCCTGGGCTCGGCTACTCCCTCACCCACACGGCCCGGGACCCCTGGACCCACCCGCCGACCACCGCCGGACTGGAGCTGGAGCAGACCCCTCCCACCGGTCTCAGGGTCGGCCACACCAGCGAGCTGAATGTGGCGCTGGGCACCACGGCGGGGCTCTCAGTGGACGTCGAGATCGCCCTGCCAGCGGGCGTTCAGATCGATGCTGCTGCGCTCGACAAGCGCAAGGGGTCCGTCATTGAGGCCTGGACCGCCAACGACGCATCCTTGACGCTGACCGTGCGCGCTGACGCCCGGACCGGCATGGCCAAGGTGTCGGTGCCGGTGGTCCCCACCCTTGCCGGGGAGCTGAGCTCCGGCCCCACCGTGCTGCGGCGCAGCGACGGCCGCGGAGGCGAGACCATCCTGGCGCCGACGGTCTGGCGCATTCGCTGAGCCTGCTGCTCACTCCGGCATGCCCTGGGCGATCCAACGCAGCACCAGGCTCAGGTCCTCGTCGCTGAGCGGCGGCAGCCCCAGCGGCATGCCCGGCTTCCCCGTGTGGGCCACTGCATTCGCCCGGTGGCCCACCGGCACGTCGTCCCGGGCGGCTTCGGCACGACGGCGCAACAGTGCAGCGGGAATGCGGTCCGCGGCCGCCACCACCCCGGCGTGGGTCTCGAGCTGAACCCCGGACGCAGGCCAGCCAAAGCCGCCAGCATTGCCCGGCCCGGCGCGACCGCCATTCTGGGTCGGGTCCATGTGGCAGTGCACGCAGATCTTGCCGAACACCCGGGCCTCCACCTCGACCCAAGTCACTGACGCATCGCTCGGGGTCGCCACAAGCTCAGGCACTGTCCAGGCCGGCGCCTCCGCTTCGGCCAACCACACGAAGTCCCGCACAGCGAGAACATCGTCGTCCGACAAGGGCAGCGCGGGCATCGTGGCGCCAGTGGAGAACCGCTGGGGGTTCTGGATCCACGCAAACGCCACGTCCGGGTCCATGCGGTGCCGGGCGTACTGGAGATCCGGCGCTGCGGGCAGCTCCGCAATGGTGTCCACCGACCCAAACGCGTGACAGCCCCCACAACCGCCACGGACATAGACCTGGGCCCCCACCGCCACTCGGGCCGGATCCGGGGGCGGGACCGCTGCGACCGCGGGGCGGGAGGAGGCCAGCCAAGCCGCGATCTCCTGGAGCTGGTCGGCACTGAGGTTCAGCCGCGGCATGGTCTCCGGCATCGCCGGCCGGACGTCGTGGGGGCTCCCCAGCCAAGCTTGCACCGCAGCCGGCTCCAGCCGAGAGGCCGCCCCAAGGTCAGGCACCGCGAGGTAGCTGCTGAGGTTGGCGACATAGCGGTCCCACAGCGGAAAGACGGCCGCCGCCCGGGCCGAGCGCGCCGGGTCTGCCGCGACCTCACGGAGGAAGGCGTGGCACCCGGCGCAGCTCTCGTCCTGCGCAGCGGGGGCCATGTCGGGATGGGTGTGACACAGCGCACAGTCGCCGACCTGCACCGCGTCGGGCGCCCCCGCCAGCGCCACCCCCAGCCACCACACCGCTCAGCTCGTCGGCTGGGGACTGACCACCGCTGGCGGCGCCTCCACCACCGGCGGGCCCGCCACCGCACTGTCGATGGGCACAACGGTCCGAACAACCGCAATCCCTTCGGTCACCGGCGCCACCGTCGGGCCCCGCAGCGACTCCAGCACGCCGACGATCCGCACGGTCCCACTGCCCGCCATCTTCATCCCACACGCCGCAGCATCCGACGCGGACAACGCCAGACCCAACACACAGCACACACCCAGAACACGCGACATGGTCACCTCCCAACGGCCGCCATGGCCGATGCAGGCTCCGACCACACCCACCCCGCCCGGTTCCCTCCCGCGACACAAGCTGGGGGCTGGCGCCCCCGCCGTCCGCTGGCTACCCGCCCGACGACGCCGGGAGCCCAGTGATGCCGAGCCTTGTCGAGGTGCTGAGAAAGACCGAGGCGTTCCTTGGTGCCCGGGGCATTCCCCAGCCTCGGCGCGAGGCGGAGCTACTCCTTGGCCACGCGCTGGGCCTGTCGCGGATGGACGTCTACCTCCAGTTCGAGAAGCCGCTCAGCGAGCCCGAGCTCATCGCTGTGCGCCCCTTGGTTGCCCGCCGCGGTCGCCGCGAGCCCCTGCACTGGATCCTCGGCACCATCGGCTTCTATGAGCACGATGACTTCATCGTTCGGCCCGGGGTGCTCGTGCCCCGCCCCGACACCGAAGCCCTCGTGATTGAAGCGCTCAAGCTCATTCCCGAGGACAGCGATGCCCCCTTCTTCGTGGCCGATGTGGGCGCAGGCACCGGCGTGGTCGGACTGAGCATCGCCGCCGCCCGTCCCGCCGTGCGCTTGTTCGCGGTCGACCTCAGCGATGCGGCCTTGGCCAACACCCGTGAAAACGTCGCGATGCTGGGCTTGGACAAGCGTGTGGCCGTGCTCCAAGGAAGCCTGCTGGAGCCCATTCCCGACAACCGCAACATCGACATCGTCGTGAGCAACCCGCCCTATGTTGCCAGCGCCACGCTCGACACGCTGGAGCCTGAAGTGCGTGCCCACGAGCCCCGCCTCGCCCTCGACGGTGGCACCGACGGCCTCGACATCTACCGGGCCTTGATCCCCGCCGCGGCCCAGCGCGCACGGGTGGGGGTGCTGGTCGAGATCGGCCACGACCAAGGCCAAGCCGTCGCCGAGCTGTTCACCCAGGCGGGCTTGACCGACGTAACGGTCCACCAAGATCTGGGCCGCCGAGACCGAGTGGTCAGCGGTCGCCGAGCATCCCCGCCAACCTGAGCCAAGCCCCAAGCACCACGCCAGTCCTCAGACCGTGCCCCACTTGCCGAGGCCGACCTTCGGGATGCGCTTGAGCACCTGGGCCTTGACGATCTCGCTGAGAACGGTCGCCCCACCGAACATCTCGAAGAGCTCTTCCCGCCCTTCGGACTTCGAGAGCTTCCGCCGGATGAGGTCGGGCCGCAGGTAGAACTTCATGTAGGCCTTGGTGCGGTAGGCCCGAAGCTGCTCGGCAGAGAAGGTCTCGGTCTCGAGCTGGGGAATCGCGCCGCCCCCGTCGATGGTGTACTGCTTCCAGAAGTCTCCATCGACATAGCCGCGCTCTTGGGCAATCCGGTACAAGTCGGTCGCAGGCAGTGCCGTGGCCACCGAGAAGCTCGCCCAGTCCAGCCCGAGGCCGGCCGCAAACTTGATCATGTCTTCGACATCATCGGGCACCGCGTCGTAGTAGCCGACCATGAAGTAGCCGCGGGTGTCGATGCCTTCCTCGCGACAGATGCGGAACGCCCGCTCGGTCTGTTCGCGGGTGATCTGCTTGTTCATGATCTTGAGGACGCGGTCGGTCCCCGCTTCAACACCCATGTGAATGCTGCGCAGGCCGGCCTTCTTGAGCTCGCGGACCACTTCACGGTCCACCGTGTCGACACGGGCGCGGATGTTGAACTTGACCGTCAGCCCGCGGCGCTGGACCTCGTGGGCAAACTTGCGCATCCGCTTCTTGCCGATGGTGAACGTCTCGTCGAAGAAGACGATCTCGCGCACACCAAAGGTCTTCTCCAAGTACTCCATCTCGTCGACGACCAGCTCAACAGAGCGGAACCGGAGCTTCTCGGAGTAGACCTGGGAGCAGTAGCCGCAGTGCCAGGGGCAACCCCGCGTGGTCACCATCGTGGCGAAGGGCTTGAGCAGCGTCAGGCAGTGGTAGTCGGGCACGGGAATGAGGTCCCACGCGGCCATCGGGTAGCGGTTGATGTCCCGGGGCAGCGGCCGCGGGGGGTTCTGCACAATCTCGCCCGTGGACGTGCGCACCACCGTGCCCAGCAAGTTCTTCATGTCGTCGACGGAGCAGCCCTGCTCGACCGCCTCGCAGATCTCGAGCATGGTCTCTTCACCGTCGCCCACCACCGCGATGTCGAAGCAGTCCCAGGTCAAGGACTCCTTCGCGTAGATGGACATGTGGGGCCCACCGATCACGATGACGGCGTTGGGCGCAGCCTGTCGGGCCATCTGGGCGATCTCAATCACCGCTGGCCAGCCCAAGGTCTTGGACGTCAGCGCGACGATCTGGGGGTCGAAGTCGCGCACCCGGCCCGAAGCGTCCTGGGGATAGAGGTTCTCGACGTGCAGATCAATCAGATCGACCTTGAAGCCGTTCTGGCGCACCCACGCCGCAAGGCCCGCAAGCGCAAGGCTCGGAAAGATGCCCAGCTTCTCGGCAGCCTTCTTGGAGAGGGGCTGCTGGTCGGCGGCTTCGTGGTACTTGATGAACTGCACACGGGTTCGCTTGGCCACGGTTGCCTCGTCGAGAAGTTTGGGGTTCGAAGAACTGCCCGGTGGAGCGGGGTGGCGTTGCCGTTGCAAGCCTCGCCCAGCAGGCGCCCTTCGGGCCCTCTGACCGTACCATCCTCACCGCAGGACGGTAGCGGAAGGTGCACCTTGGCCGGCTTTGGTGGCCCAGGGTGTGCCCCAGACGCCAGCGCGGGCCCGTCCAACCCACGCCGGCGGGCCCCCGACACCCACAGCGCAGGCCCCTGTTGGCCCCTTGCGCCATCCGCGCCCCGCCGACAGGATAGCGGGCCGCAACGTTGGAGGTCCCCATGGCGCCAGGTGTGGCCAGCATGATGCTGTCGATGGTCGGAGCGGCGGTGGTCGTGGGGGTCGGCTGGCTCATCGGCCGCCTGGGCACCACCGCAACCAAGGCGCTGCTGGAGGGCACCTCGGTGGACCCCCTCGTGCGCCGACTCCTGGCACGGGCCATCCTCCCCACGATCATGGTTGTGGCGGTGGCCCTGGCGATGGAGGTCCTGGGGGTGGGCGCCATTCGGGTGGTGTCCACGTTGGCTTGGGTCATTCCGGCGACCGCGCTGGTGGTGCTCGCCAACGGTGGCGCGGGCGCGATGCTGCTGAGCTTGCGGCCGTATTCCCTTGGCGACCGTGTCCAGCTTGCCCGTCAGGAGGGCACTGTCGAGCGCCTCGACCTGTGGACGACCACGCTGCGCACCGACGAAGGGCACCTGCTCACCCTCGCCAGTGTGCTCATCCTCTTCTCGGCGATGCGCAACCTCAGCCGCACGGGGCGTCGCACCCAGCGGGTCTTGCTGCCCCTGCCCCGCAATGCCCAAGTGGTCGGTGTTCGCGACGCCTTGGAAGCTTGGCTTGCGGCCGACCCCCGTGTGCTCCCGGCCGCCCGCGCCGACGTCCAGCGTGTGCACGTCGGGGCGCTCTTGGAGGCCAGTGTGGTCCTCGAAGCGTGCTTTGACACCCTCCCGGAACAAGCTGAAGCCGTCGCAAGCGACCTGCGCCTTGCTGCACTGGCCGCCGGACCGTCCGCTTGAGCCGAACCGCCCTCATCATCGGGGCCGGACCGGCTGGACTGACCGCTGCGCTGGAGCTGTTGGACCGCACCGACATCCGGCCAATCATCGTCGAAGCCAGCCACGCCATCGGCGGCTTGTCCCAGACTGTGCAGCACGGGGGCAACCGCCTCGACATCGGTGGGCACCGGTTCTTCTCGAAGTCCGACCGTGTGCTCGACTGGTGGTTGGACAAGCTGCCGCTGGAGCAACGGGTCGCCGACGACCCCAACGTTGCGTTGACCTACCAACACAAGAGCCACACACTCGCGGGCTCGGGCGGCGGCCCCGACCCGGAGACCACCGAAGCGGTGATGTTGCTGAGGCCACGAAAATCACGTATCTATCATCGTTCTCTGTTCTTTGACTACCCCCTCCAGCTCACGCCCCAGACCCTCGCCAAGCTGGGCATGACCAACGCCTTGCGCATAGGCGCCAGCTACACAAGGGCCCACGTGCGGCCCCGGCTTCCCGAGCTCACGCTGGAGGACTTCCTCATCAACCGCTTCGGCACCCAGCTCTACCGGACCTTCTTCAAGGACTACACCGAGAAGGTCTGGGGGGTGCCCTGCGCCGAGATCAGCGCGGACTGGGGGGCCCAGCGCATCAAGGGGCTGAGCTTGCGGGGGGCCCTCGCGCACTTCTTGCGAAACGCCATCCCGACCGGGGGCACCCGCGACATCCGACAGGGCGAGACGTCCCTGATCGAGCAGTTTCTCTATCCCAAGCGGGGCCCTGGCCAGCTGTGGGACGAGGTCGCCCGGCGGGTGGTGGACAAGGGTGGGGAGCTGCATCTGGGCCACAGGGTGACTTCGCTGCAGGCCGACACTGAGGGACACCTGACAGCAGCGCAGACCGAGACCGCGGATGGCGAGCGCCGGGACTGGTCGGCGGACTTGTTCTTCTCGACCATGCCCGTTCGGGCTCTGGTCAAGGCCCTGCAACCCACCATGGTGGTGCCCGAGGCGGTGCAGCAAGTCGCCACCGGGCTGCGCTATCGGGACTTCCTCACCGTGGGGCTGTTGGCGGACCACCTTCAAGTACACGACATCGAGAATGGCCGCCGGGTGCGGATCCGAGACAACTGGATCTATGTGCAAGAACCCAACGTCGTCATGGGGCGGATCCAGATCTTCAACAACTGGAGCCCGTGGATGGTGGCGAACCCAGACCAGACATGGATTGGGTTGGAGTACTTCTGCTCCGTTCACGACGACATGTGGGCGCGCAGCGACGAAGACCTGACGGAGTTTGCCATCCAGGAAGCCCACCAGATCGGCATCCTCGACCCAACCTTGGTGCGGGACTCGGTGGTGGTGCGCATGCCCCAAGCCTACCCGGCCTACTTCGGCAGCTATGACCGCTTCGCCACCCTGCGAGAGTGGACCGACGGCATCGACAACCTCGTGCTCATCGGCCGAAATGGGATGCACCGCTACAACAACCAGGACCACTCGATGCTGAGCGCAATGGTGGCGGTGGATGGGTTGGCCGCCGGCACACTGGACCGAGATGCCATCTGGGCCGTCAACACCGAAGACGACTACCAAGAGGCCTGAGCCAATGTAGGCTTGAGGGACGCTTCAGTCGGGGCGGGCCCACAGCCCCGGGGCCACCGCGCTCCACCCGGGCAACAGCCGCTCCCCATCGTTGTCGGTCGCCACGGTGGGATCGGGGTCCTGCGCGGGCAGGATGGCCCACGCGACACCATGGCGAGCCGCTTGGGTGCGCAGGCTCTCGGGGGTGTCGTCCGCCCGCATGAGGACCGCCAACACACCGCACGTGCCCCGCAGCTCCAGCGGGCGGCCGGTGAAGACCACCGCACCGTCGGGAAGGTCCTTCACCACGTCACAGTCCACCAAGGGACCTGGCCGGGCACGCACCATCGCTTGACCAAAGCCCACGGTGCCGACCGCCATGGCCGCCACAAAGCCGCCCAGCAGCAGGAACCTCGGGTAGCCCCGCACCCGGTGGCCCCACGCGCCCAAGCGCCCCACACCGAGGGCCGCCAGCGCGCAGGCGGGGATGTAGAGCGCCGCACCGGACCGAAACGGCGTGCCAGACGCCGCAATGGCCGGGGCGAGGCAGAGGGTCACCACGGGCATCAGCACCGCATAGGCCAGCACACCCCACAATAGGGGTGCCCGCCGGAGCCGCCAAGCGCCGCCGAGGGCTGCCAGGGGAAGCATGAAGATACCCACCACCAGGGCAGTCTGGATGACTTCTCCCAGTTCCTGGACCACGACGAGCGCCCGCATACCCACACCGGCCCCCGCCACCACGCCGGTCAGGACCTCGTCAATGTGCACGGCCGAGGCCATGGCCCTTCGGGTCTAGAGCACCGCCGGGCCCACCTCAAGCAGCCCCCGGACCTGCCACCCGAGCCACACCGCCGGTCCCGCAGCCGCAACGGCCAAGCGGGGCAGCGGGGGTCCACTGAGCACCAGCGCGAGGCACGGGGCCATCAGGAAGCCATCGCCCCGGGTGAGCGCCAAGAGGCCCGCCAGAAGGGCCGTCAGGGCGACGTGGCCCCGGTCCGCCATCAGCCAGCCCAGCCCAGCCAAGATGCCGTACAGCGCGATGCTGTCGGGGGTGGACAAGAAGCGCACCTAGCCGCCCCCTAGCACCCCGAGCAGCCCTGCCGCCCACTGCACCGAGCGGGCGCCACCCAGCCGACCGGCCAGCACGGCGGCCAGCGGTCCCCAGGCAGCGGCAACAATGACCGTGACCACGGCATCCCCGTGCGCGGGCCACAACCAGAGACCCGGCACCAACAGGCGCGAGGGCAGCGGCATCCAGTGCAGGTCCGCCAGCATCGGCAGATCCAGATCGGGCCCGAGGCGGTACCAGAGCGCGCCACTCTGGGCACAGAGACCAGCCGCGATGGAGCGGGCCACATCCCGGTAGTAGGCGGGATCCCAGTCCAGGGGCTGCGGCACCGACGTGGCCCATGCGCCATGGAAGGCCACCGCCGTCAGATAGAGCACCCCCAGCATCCCCAGTGGGGGTGACGTGGGGGCAGGCGCAGGGACGGCAGGGGGGCGGCTCACTGCTCGCACGTTAGCCCCCGCCGGTCCGCCGGGCAGGCCGCGGTCCTCGATGGTGGCCTGCCGGATCCCACGGACGCCCGACGGTGCCCCTGGCCCGGCCCTCCACGGCCGGCAGAACACGGCACCGCCCGGCCCGAGAACACCGCGCTCATCGGCCGTCCACCGAAGCTCGGCCCCGCCCCTGCTCCTGTGAGTACCGCATGGTCCCCCCCCCCTCTTCCGAGTCCGCCCGGCCGTGGCGTGTGGCGCTGGTGGTGGCACAGCTCACCGCCGGCCTCGCGGAGCTGCTCTTTGCGGCCCACGCCGCTGTCAGGCCCACCCTGGGTGTCGCAGTCGCCCACTTGCTGGTCTGGGTCGCCCTCGGCGCACTTCGGGCCTGGGTCACGCCCGCCCGCACATGGAAGGCCGGGCTGGCGACACCGGCGGCGATCTTGGCTTGCTCGGGTGCGCTCCGGGGCGACCTCATCGCCGACTGGGCGTGGTGGCCTGCGCTGGTCGCAGTGCCCCTCGTCGCGGTGGTTGTGGTGCGCGTCCTCCACGACGTCACCGGGCGGCTGCCCCCCACTGGTGGCTGCGCTCGTCTTTGCCGTGATGGGCGGCATCTCCGAGCAGGCCCTCACCATCTTCGGCACCCGCGTGGCCACCCCCTCCCCCAGCTCGCCACCGACCTCGTGGTGCCCTTCGAGACACTGATGCCACCGGGCCCCGTCGCGTCCGGCGGGCCTGTGGTGCTGCTCACCATCGACACCTTGCGATCATGACCACGCCGTGAACACCAAGACCTGGGCCTTTCTCGCCGAGCGGGCGGCCACCTGGGACAGCCGGGCGATGACCACCGCCAGCTGGACCGTGCCGTCGGTGGGCTCCTTGGTCGCAGGCTGCTGCCGGCCCGATCACGGGGCGGGAAAGATACCCGCAGGGGGCTTCTCGTCGCTGCACGAAGAGGTACCGACCATTTGCCCGGCGGCTCAAGGGCAAGGCTACCCGCACCCAAGCCTTCACCGTGAACCCGTTCGTCTCGACGTCACTGGGCTTTGCCGGAAGCGACCTCAATCCAGACGAGGATGTCCGCCCAGCCCCTCGCTATTTTGGCGAGCATGGCCTTTGCCCGGACGGGACGGAAGGTCGTCGTGGACCATGCCCTCGGCTGGCAGGTGGATGCCCGAGCAGAGGAGCTGGATGCTGTGGGATTTCACCTGTTGACCCCCACCTTCCCGACCAGCCACTGCCCGATGGGCCTAGAAGCGCCTGAGTGAAGCATGAGCAGCTCATGCAGCAAGCTCAAGGCCACCCGCAAGCTCAAGGCCGCGGTCCGCGAGGCCTACCAGATGGAAGTCGACTACGCCGACGAACAGACCCTGCGCTTGCTCAAAGCCCTCGACGCGCAGGGCTTCTTCGGAGACGCAGGCGCTCGTGTTCACTTCGGACCATGGCGAGGAGCTGTGGGAACGTTGGGGGTTGAGCATGCCCATGCCGCGAGGTGCGCGTGCTGGCGCTCGCCATCGTCGCACCCGGGCTCGCGCGGAGCACGATCCACAGAAGGCGTCGCTGCTGGACATCACGCCACGCTGCGGGCCATCGCCGGCCTGCCCAATCCCGGCATGGGCGAGACGAGGCTCGACCTCCGCCAGTCCGTGCCCGACGACCGCGTGGTCAAGGCGGCGGGCAACCTGTACGGCAACCCCCAGACCAGCGCCCGCAACCCGGTCGAGAAGGTCATCGAGACCCGGCGAAAGCGCGGTATTTACAGTGCGATCACCGAGGCCGACCCGGGCGAAGCGCGGACTGCCAGACCGGCGACGCCGGGGTCAGGTCCGTGGCGAACGGGCACAGAACGGCGGCCGAAGGCGCCGGGGCGACGTTTCAAACGGCAGCTCTGCGCCCTCGGCTACATGAGCGGCCCGGAGTGCCGACAGGATTCCAGGAATGGCCCACCGGGGCGCTCCTCCCCCTCGGACGCCCGCCCCACCCCAGCACTGTCGGCCGACTCTGCTACCCTCCCGCCCTCATGGAGATCGGCAAATGAGCAAGATGGCCCGCTCGGGCTTTGTGATGATCAGCCTGGGCGCACTCGGTAACGTTCCCCCTGTTCAACGCGGCACAGCTTCACAACCTTGAGTCGATCGTTATCGACAACCAGAAGCAGCTCACTGAGCTGCAGAAGAATCGACGTGTGGTGGGCAGGAGCATGGGCAGCGGGGGCAGCCACGGCATGCGCTGTCCGAAGGGCTCGAACAACTCCTGGACCCCACTCCACCCAAGAAGCGGAGGCGCTCAAGGATACCACCAACCTGTTGGTGCCCCGGCCCAACGACTTCGCCAATGCTCCCCACATTGAGTACGGCGGCACCCTCAAGCGCATCATCGGCTCCGACCCCCAAGGGTTGAACCCCTACATCGCGAACGGTGCCGACAACGCCGAGTACAACACGTACTTCAACGACACGCTGGCCCTGGCCAAACTTCGAGGACCAGACCCAGTACTTCCCGATGCTCGCCACCAAGGATTACCACCCCCGACAAGGGCCTGACCTCCCGGTTGCAAGAGCTGAGAAGAACGCGTGCTGTGGCACCTTCCCGCGGTCGACTGGAGCGACGGGCGCCACGACTGGCTCAAGAAGTGACCGCCCCGACGGACAGCACGAGCTGACCGCAGACGACTACATGTTTGTCTTCGACATGTTCGCCAACGCCCAAGTGTCGGGTCGCATCAGCAACTTGCGTCCATACATGGACAAGCTCAAGGAAGTCCGCCAGATCGACCGGTACACCTTTGAGATCGAGTACACCGAGCGTGTCTACACGAACTTGGGCATCGTGGTGGGCCTGCATCCGAGCCCCCGCTGGCTCTACATGTACGATGAGGACGGCAATGAGTTCGACAAGGCCACCTGGGGCCTGAAGCTCAACGAGCACTGGTACAACCAGAAAGGCATTGGAACAGGACCCTACCGGTTTGTGCGGTGGGAGCCCGGCGTGGTCATCGAGATGGAAGCCAACGCCGAGTATTGGGGCGCTCGGCCGCCCTTCGACACCGTCCAGATGAAGCTCGTGCAGGACCAACAGTCCTGGCCCCGCAAGCTCAAGGCCGGCGAGGCCGACATCACGCGACTCCAGCCTGAACAATGCAGACAAGATCAAGGACAACACAACCGGCGTCTACCTCGGAAACGAGCACATCAAGTACAAGCTGCAGGACACCCTCGGCTACTTCTACTTGGGCTGGAACGCCAGCAACCCCAAGTTCTCCGACAAGATGGTGCGGCGGGCCCTGACGATGGCCCTGAACCGCGAAAAGATCGTGAGCAACGTCTTTCACGGGCTGGGTGAGGTCACCAGTGGGCCGTTCGCGATGCAGGACGACTGCTACGACAGCACCATCAAGCCCTGGCCCTTCGACTTGAAGCAAGCCCGCACGCTGCTGGAGGGTGCTGGCTGGACCGACACCGACGGCGACGGCATCCGCGACAAGGTCATCGACGGCCAGAAGGTCGACTTTGAGTTCACGTTCCTGATCTACGGAAACTCCAACGAGTGGGTCACGCTCGCGGACGTGTACCGCGAAGATCTGCTCAGCATCGGCGTCAAGATGGTGCCGAGCGCGGTGGAGTGGTCGACGATGCTCAAGCGCATGGCCGACCGCGAGTTCGAGGTCTACTCAAGAGCGAGGATGCTCTCCATGCCGGTCGACCTGATGCAGATCTGGCACTCTTCCGAGGCGGACAAACCGAGTTAAATTTTTTTTTCCGCTTCCGCAACCCCGACGCCGACCGCATCGCAGAGCAGCTGCGCGCCAGCTTCGACCCCGCCGAGCGCAAGGACCTATGCCACGCGTTCCATCGCCTCGTCCACGAAGAACAGCCCTACACCTTCATCTACCAGCGGCGCCGTCCGGTCTTGTATTGGGACCACATGAACGAGCCTGAGTTT
>CALOBC010000034.1:0-123987 GCA_942491145.1 Myxococcota bacterium
GATGCCCTTGCAAGCCGTGGTCCCCGGTCCTGCCGGTGTGGCCCTCGAAGCGGTGGACGGTCCGTTGATTCGGGCCGGCCTGACGCTGATGTGGGCGGTCATCGAAGCCCGCGTGGACGCACCCGAGGTTGGCCCACCGCCGCCGCCGTCGCCCGTGCCGGTGGGGGGGCCTTGATGTCCCAGTCCTTCCTCAGCGCCGAGCTGATCCCCGCCTGGATTCGCATTCCGGTGGGCTTCGGCTTGATCGGTCTGGCCTACGCCCAAGATGCCCCGGGCACCCAGGTTGTGGCCTCGCCCTTGGGTGACTTGGCCCTCGGCAACATCACCTTGCCGGTGGCCATGGTGGTCTTCGGAAGCCAGCTCGGGCGCACGCTCACCGCCCTCGCCAAGTGGCGTCCCCACGTCATTGTCGAGCACCGACATGTTCGTGAGTCCGCCGACGACACCCCCACCTGACAGCCCCAGGGACACCCACCATGGCCCACAAGCCCAGCCGCACCCGGCTCAAGATTGACAATGCCGCAGAGACCGTTCCCCGTGTGATTCACGGTGGCGGGAAGACCCCCGACCGTGGGGAGTGGGGGCTTGTGTTGCGTCCGCTCACCGGTCAAGCACTGTTGGTGCTGGTGCCGAAGGACGGTTCACCTCGGGCATGGCGGGGGGAGGCACACTCCGATGCCGTGGCCATGCCCAAGGGTGCGGTGGCCAGCGTTGAGGCTGAGGTCGCGGCCATCAAGACCCTACTGAGCGACGATCTCGGGCCGGTGGGCGCCATCGCACTTCGGGGGGAGTGGCGGGCGTGGATGACGTGCTCGCCCGATGGGCCGCTCGTTGAGCTGGAGCGCAAGCTCGCCTACGTCACGATTCGCGTGTGGAACGAGGGCAGGGGCTGGTCTTGGCAGATCACGCGGAGCCCCCGGTGGTTTGCCGAGCCCCGCCAGTCGCCGGTGCAGTCGAGCAAGCAGCTCTCGGCGGCGGTGCTCGCGGCGGTCCGGACGGCGACCGATCTGGCGGCTGAAGCGTGCTCTCAGCGGGACACCCGGCGGCGGGGTGCGCTCGACGATGGGTACACGGGCACCCGTGGCGCAGCGGTGCCGTCGAAGACTCGTGCGGGACGTGGACTCTCGGAGGACTGGAGCCCCGGGACGAAGGCACCTCGGAAGCCCCGGGCCCGCAAGGCAGCCCCGGCACCGGCACCTGCACCTCAGACGGCACCCATGGCCGTGGAGGCCAAGGCCGTGGCGGACGCTGCCGTGGAGATTCTCGACGCCATCGACCGGGGCGAGTCCATCGGGCGGCCGGTCCGAGCGGCGCCAGTGCAGAACGCCTTGGCCTTCCTGCGGGCGATGTTCAAGTCAGACCACCCCACGCCGTGGATTCTCGAAGGGTGGCTGTTCGACGGCAAGATCAGCGGGGACAAGGCAACCGTCGACGAGCTGATGGAGGAGCTCGACAACGCCGTGAAGGGCAAGAAGCGCACGGTGCCGGCGGACTGGGCCGAGCGTGGCCAAGACCTCCGGACCTACCTGGAGGCCACGCCGCGCTGGACCTGGCGCACCCGCAAGCTCATCACCCGGGCCCGCGAGCTCGTGGACCGGCCGAGCTGTCGCGCACCCGAGCGGGTGGCCGTGGCCAAGGCGATCCAGAAGGCCGCCGATGCGCTCAGTCGAGCCAAGGCGGACGCCTCGCAGAAGGAGGCCCTGCAGGTCTTGGGCTTCAGTGCCCTGCGGCTCGCGTCGGACTGCGCGGCCGGCCAGCGTGCGTTGTTCGGTGGTCGCGCGCCGGTGCCCGCACCCGCACCCAAGGCCGAACCCAAGCCAGCCCCCAAGCGTTCGCCGCGCGTCACCAAGCGGTCCCGTCCCAGCAACGCAAGCGCAACGCAAGCCAGCCCCCAGGCCACGGCCCCCAAGCCGGCACGCAAGCCCCGGTCGGCGCCGTCCACCAAGGCGCTCACCCAAGCCCAGAAGGACGCCGCCATCGGCCAGGCCATGAAGTCCAGCATGGATGACGCCCTCGCCAAGCTGCTCGGAGGTGCACGGTGATGGAAGACGAAGACCTCGCCGGCCTCGATGCCGTCGACCAGATCATGTTGCTGGCGGCCCAGGTCGCCAACCTCGCCATCACGTCCATCGCCCAGTCCCCACCGGAGGGGCTGAGCCCCGATGACGTCTGGGGCTTCTGGGAGCGGAACCAACACACCGCCGTGGCCGATCTGGCCGAGTCCATGCGGCCCTACGAGCGGCAGATCCTGGCCCGCATGGGTGGGCAGCCTGCGCCCGCCGCTGCGCCCGAGCTGCCCACCGAGCTCCCCGCCGAGCTGATGGGCGTGAAGGACCGCACCGAGGCCAACCTCGCGGCGATGCTGCTGCTGTCGACCAAGCCCGACGGGCCCTACACCCGAGCCGAGCATCAGGTGCTCGCGACCTACTCGGGCTGGGGTGGGCTGTCGTTGCGCAAGGTGGCCGACCGCTTCCCCGAGGGCTTCCCGGTGCCCGAGACGCGGGGGCTCATCCACGAATACTACACCCGCTCCGACGTGGCCCGGTCCGTCGCTGACGCCGTCGCCACCTGGCCCGCCGAGCTGTCCCGACCGGGCGCCGGCCTGCCCTTCCGGGCCCTCGAACCCTCCGCTGGCATCGGCCGCTTCCTCGCCGGATTCCAGCAAGCGGGCGTGCCGGCCGACTGGACCGCCGTTGAGTACAGCGCCGTGTCCGAGCGCGTGCTGCGGGCGCGGTTCTCGCCCGACGCCACCGTCTACCACGGCCCCTTCGAGCGCTGGGTGGCCTACAACGACACCCGTCGCTTCGATCTCGTGGTCTGCAACCCGCCCTACGGTGCGCGGGGTGCGTCCAAGGCCGAGGACAGCGTCGGTCAGGACATTCGCGCGGCCTACCACTACTTTGTGAGCCGTGCGGTGGGCCTGCTGGAGCCCCACGGCCTTGGGGTCTTCCTCGTGCCCGGCGGGCTGCTCACCGGCACCAGCCGCAAGCTGGTGAAGCTCCGCGAGGCCCTGCTCCGGACCGCCCACCTGTCGTCCGCCTTCCGGCTGCCCTCGGTCTCCATCGACGGCAAGACCGACCTGTTCCCCGGCGCCAACCTCGTCGTGGACCTCGTGTTCTTCACCAAGCGGGCGGGCACTTTGGATGCCGTGCTGCCGGAAGACCAGGCCATCGCCGAGGGCGGCTACTTCAAGGCATTCCCTGAGCATGTGCTCGGCGAAGAGCTCGGTGCAGACGACGAAGAGGACGACTCGGGCAAGACCCGAAAGGGACGGTGGGGCTACTCGATCCGCGGGGACTTCACCGGTCTGCCAGACTTGGTCATCGGCGAGACCGTGCGGGAGATGTCGGCCGCCCGGGGTGCCGACGCACCGGTCACCGCCAGTCACCAGCGGGGGAGCGTGGTCGCCCAGGCCGTGCGGGTCTCGGCCGACGCCGGCGTCGACGTGCGCGTGGCCGATGCCCTCGGTCACCGCATTGCGGCCTACCTGGCTGCCCTCCAGGCCGAGAGCCCCGACCGGGACCTGCTCACGGTGCGCGGCGAGCTCGTGGCCGACGTGGGGGACTGGGTGTCGGCCCATGGCCTGCCCCACGAGCACGATGGTCTGGCCGTCGCAGCCCGCCAGCGGGTGAGCGGCGTGGAGGCGTTCTTGGCCTCGACCAACGGTCCCGAGGGGCTGGGGCCGGCCCTGGTGACCGAGCCCGAGCTGAGCAACCGCTACCAGGGCCCGCCGGAGGTGACCGCCATCGCGAGCTGGCTGGTGCGCCAAGAAGGCGGCGCCGAGCTGGCCCGTGTGGCCGAGCTGTGGGTGTCTCGGGGTGGGGGCTCGATGAAGCCCGCCGCTGTGGCCCAGGCCCTCGACGAGGCCGGCTGGTGCGAGGGCGAGGACGGCCGCTGGGTCTCCGCCGACGACTACACCACCGGCTACTTGTGGCCCAAGCACGACGCCCTCGATGCCCTCGAAGCCCGAGATCCGGAGCGTGCTGCCCGTCAGCGCAACCTGCTGATTCAGGCCATCGGCCCGCTCACCTGGTCCGACATCCTGGCCCCGGCCATCGTGCGGGACTCCGACGATGACGTGCTCGGCGACGGCGGGCTCACCCCCCGAGACCGCTTCGTGCCCGCCGACATCATCATGGACTGGCAGCGGGACAACCCCCTGTTCGGCGGTGGTGAGCCGCTGGAGCTGGTCTGGGAGCGGGGCACGCTCATGGTCGAAGGGCTGGCCTACAGCGCCCTGCCGACCACCAAGGAGGGACGGGTCGACCTCGAAGTCGAAGAGCCCGACGACGTGGACGACGGCGACGGCCGCAAGGCGCTGCTGAACTTCATCGGCTGGGCCAACAACGACCGCAAGCTGTGGAAGCCCCGGGCGGCCAAGCTGTTCTCTGAAGACGGCGAGCAGACCACCGAGACCGTCGACGCGGCGCGGGTTCGCGTGGCGACAAGCTGGGTGCTGCACTTCCGGAGCTGGATCCAGGGCAACCCGGCGGCCCAAGAGGCCATCGAGACCCACTACAACCGCACCGTGCGTGGCTACCGGCCCCGTCGGGTCGACACCGATCCCGTCACGGTGGCCCGCTGGGACAGCCCCATCACGCTGCACCCCTACCAGATGGCGGCCTCCAAGCGGCTGCTCCAGAACCGCAAGGGCGTGCTCGCCTTCGACGTGGGCCTCGGCAAGACCTACACCCTCATCTTCACGCTCGCCCGGGCCCGTCAGGAGGGCTGGGCCCGTCGGGCGGCCGTCGTGGTCCCCAACAGCCTGGTGTGGAAGTGGTGGCGGGACATCAAGCGCGTGCTGCCCGACTACCGCGTGCTTGTCGTGGGCTCGAACCGCAAGAAGCTCACGCGGGGCCCCCGCAAGGGCAAGTGGGCGAGCGAGACCGACAGCCCCGAGGACCGCGCGAAGAAGTGGCGGGCATTCCAGGCCGGCGCCTACGATCTGGTGCTCATCACCCAGTCCATGATTGGCCGCACCCGGATTCAGGAAGAGACCCTGGTGGACTTCGCCCAAGGGGTCGCGAGCATCCGCCGCATGGCCGCGCTCGCCCGCCAGGAGGACGACGGCCGGGACGGCAAGGCCAAGGGCCGCTCTGAGCGCAAGGAAGCCGTGGAGGAGGAGGCATCGGCCGGCTGGCTCATGGGGATGCTCCAGGGCAACGTGGGCCAGGACTACGATCCCGGGCTCACTTGGGAGGAGCTGGGCATTGACTTGTTGGCCGTCGACGAGTCCCAGAACTTCAAGAACCTGTTCATGGCCGAGCAGCGCGAGGGCGGTGTGCCCGACGGACTGGGCAGCGGCAACGCCTCAAAGCGAGCGTGGCACCTGGCCTTCCGGGCCCATGCGGTCCGCCGCCGGACCGGGGGCGCCGGCGTCATGCTGCTGAGCGCCACACCGGCCAAGAACAGCCCGCTGGAGTTCTACAACGCCGTCGCCATCGTCGATCCCCACGCCTTCGAGCGGGTGGGCATCACCGATCCCGAGACCTTCATCTCGCGGTACTGCCTGACCGAGCAAGCCATCGCCCAGAAGCCCGACGGCAAGCTGGAGGTGCGCTCTGCGGTGCGGGCCTTTGGCAACCTGCCGGAGCTGCGGGACGTGTTGTTCGACCAGGCGGAGTTCCGGACCGCCGAAGAGGTGGGCCTGCGGATTCCCGACGCCATCGTGCGCCAGGAGCACGTCGACCTCGCGCCCAGCCAGCAAGCCGCCATTCAGGCCATTCTCAGCGAGATTGCCGACATCCAGGAGAAGATCCGCAAGCTGGCGGCCCAGTTGCCGGGGAGCCGAGGGGCCATCGAGGCCCTGCGGCTGCGGGTGATGGGCCTGTCGGGTCGCATCGACCTGGTGGCCCAACACACCGAGCTGCCGAACCACTCGGGCAAGAAGTTCAACAAGAAGACCTCGCCCACCATCCCCATCCGGGGCCACGCGCCCAAGCTCGAAGCCTGCGCCCGCAACGTCATCGCGTCGATGAAGCGGGACGGCGTGTGCTCCGAGCCCCCCACGGGCTGCGCTTCGCGGGTGTGTTTCAGCTGCGCCCACATCATCTTCGTCGAGAACATCGCGGTCCACGAGTGGGTCAAGCGCCTGCTCGTGGAGGGTGGGGTCCCGGCGAAGCGCATTGCGATTCTAAACGCCAAGGTTGCCAAGGACATGGAGAAGCGGCAACAGATTGCCGAGGCGTTCAACGGCGTGGGTTGTCCCGACGACGACGAGTATGCAGAGCCCGCCTATGACGTCATCATCTGCAATGCCGTCGCCTACGAGGGCGTGGACTTGCAGCGCCGCACCTGCGCGATTCACCACCTGGACCTGCCCTGGGAGCCGGCGACCTTGCAGCAACGCAACGGCCGCGGGGTGCGCCAGGGGGCCATGGCCACCGAGATCTCCATCACGTACTACTTGGCGCGGGGCTCGCTCGACGTGCGCCGGCTGATGAAGATCGACACGAAGCAGAGCTGGATGAAGTCGCTGGTGTCGAGCCAGGACCGGGCGACCAACAACCCGGCGGCGGGCTCAGACCTCACGGTGGCCGAGATTGTCGCCGAGCTGGCCAGTCCCGAGCAGCGCGCAGAAGCCCTCAAGTGGGCAGAGCAGGACCGCCTGGCCCAGGAAGCGGCCCGGCGCCAGCGGACGTCCCGGGCGGCGAACAGTCGGCTCTTGGCTGCGGCGGACCGCTTCATGCGGGCGTTCCGGTCCGAGCCGGCGGCAGCCGAACGCTTGCGAGGGGAGGCCGAGGCCATCCTCGGCGAGCTCGCGCGGGTGAGCACGGCCGCGTGGCCCTGGTTCAGCCAAGGGCTGCGGGTGCGCGAAGAGCGGGCGCTGGTGCCGACGAAGGGCCCGCCGCTGTTCACCGGGCAGCGGCTGTTGCTCGGCAAGCGGGTGATGGAGGTGGGCCGCCTGGACGGGCCCATTGCGGCCACGGGCGCGGTGCCCCTGCGGTCCGCAGGAATGCTGGGGCCGACGGGCATGGACCTGCGGGAGTCGGGCCTGGGCGAGGAGCTGGCGGCCTTGGATCCGGCGGCCTTCGACGACGTGCCCTGGCTGGACCTGGCGACCGAGACCGAGCGGTGGGTGGCGCGCCTGGACCAGCTCCGGAGCTGGCAGACGACGTGGGCCGAGATCGGCTTCCGCGACCTGCCGGACCCGGTGGCCGAGCAGATGTGGCCGGCCATCTGGCCCAAGCTGAGCGACCGCCACGGCTACCTGCGCCGGCGGGCAGACATCGGCGGGTCGTTCTGGCGCGAGCAGCGGGACGAGGCCGGGGGGCTGTTCCCGGTGGTCGAGGGGGGCCGGCTGGAGCTGGTGGGCTGGGACGACCTGTGGGCCCGCGTGGACGGCGGTGGGGAGCTGCTGTCGCCGACGCTCAAGGGCTGGTGCCGGTTCCTGAAGGTCTGGGAGCGGGAGCGGGCGGTGAAGAAGCCGCGGTGGTCGGTGGCGGAAGGGCGCCAGGTGGCGCGGTTCTGGTGGGGGCGGCGGTTGGGGTGAGGTGAGGGCGGTCGGCGCCGAGCTGTTGGGCTCCTCGGATGGAGAGCACGGTGGACGACCCGTAGGGGTCTTCGACATCATCGAACCTGCTGGAATCGACCTCGTCGTCGTCCAGGCGTTCCTGGGTTGCGCCGGGAGCCCGTCCCCACAGTAGAAAGCCTGCCCCTTCGACGTTGTCCAGCTCGTTGACGTCCAGTAGAGCGTCCCGGAGGTACGCCTTGCCCGCCGCCCATCGCTTCCGCAATCGCTCATCGTCGAGGTCCTCCGGCGAGTCTGCGCCAGACCACCGCAGCAAGGCGTGGAGGATGGGATCCACCAGCGTTCGACGAAGGCCCGATGGAGCCCGCGTGCGGTGAAGGTCGAGGACCGCGAGCCGTCCCCCTGGCCTTAGTGCCGAGACCGCGGACTTGAGGGCGGCCGGCAGGTCGTCGACGATGCCCAGGGCCCACGTGCTGATGACGGCATCGAAGGGGCCCGCAACGCCGGCGAGGTCCGCGGCGTCGCCCAGGATCAGGTCCACATTTTCCCAGCCGGCCTCTCGGACGCGCTTGCGCGCTTGGGCGAGCATGCCTGCCGAGTAGTCGAGCCCACACACCTGCCCGGTCGCCCCAACGGTCCTCAGGAGAAGGGGCAGATTCAGGCCCGTCCCGCAGCCAATGTCGAGGACGCGATCTCCAGGCCGCAGGTATAGACGCGCGACAGTCTCCGTCCGGAGGGAGGCCATGTCGGCGATTGGCTGGGAGATCCAGCGGTCGCCGAGGTCGTAGAATGGCGCCAGGTGGTCGTAGTTTCGAGAGACATCTTTGAGCTTCACTTGGCCTCCTCAGCCGCAGGGGTCGACGCCAACCGCCGCTGCATCAGCAGAGGTCAGCTCAAGGGTGGCGTGACCGATGCCTTCCTCGCGAAGCACCTTGCGGACCTTTTCAGCCAGTCCCTCCGCTTCCCGCAGCGACGTGCACCCCACCACGAGGTTGGCCGTGAGCACGTGGTGCTCGCCCTCCTGCGACCACACATGCAAGTGGCGGAGGTCCACCACGCCAGGCACCGCACGACTGGCCTCGCGGACAGCCTCAATGTCGATGTCCGCGGGCACGGCCTGCAGGAAGACTTCCACCGTGCGCGACAGGTTGCGGGCTGCGTTTACTCCAACCCAAACGGTGATGCAGATGGACAGCAGGGGGTCGAGGATGGGCAGGTCGACGAACAGCATGACGATGCTCACCACCAGCACGGCCACCCAACCGAGCACGTCCTCAAGCAGGTGCCAGGTCACCACACGTTCGTTGAGGCTCTTGCCGTGTCGGACGCGCAAAACTGCCGCGCCATTGACAACGACACCTAGGACCGCCAGCCCGAGCATGCCCTTCGCGTCAGGCTGGCCAGGGTCGAGAAGACGCGGCACCGACTCGGTGAGCACGACCATGCCACCGCCGAGCAGCATGGCAGCGTTCGCTAGCGCGCCAAGCAGCGACAGGCGCTTGAGCCCGTAGGAGTAGGTGGACGTGGGGCCCCTTCCCGCCAACCGCTCCATGCCCCACGCGAAGCCCAGCGAGAGGCTGTCGCCGAGATCGTGCAGGGCGTCTGCGGCGATGGCCGTGCTGTTGGTGGCCCAGGCACCCACCAGCTCAATCAGGGTGAATGTCACATTGAGGGTGAAGGCGAGACTGAGTCGGCCGCCCGCCGAGCTGTGGTCCTTCTGGTGGTCATGGCTCATTCAGCCTCCCCTTCGTGCAGCTCGGCAGCGTGGGCCAACGTGTCTTCCACGATGCTTCCGACGTGGGCATCGTGGAGGCGGTACACCACTCGCCGGCCAGCGCGCTCGCCGACCACGAGGCGGGCCTCGCGGAGCTGGCGGAGATGGTGGGACAAGCCGCTCTGGTCGACGGCGAGCTCTCCCCGCAGCGTCCCGACGTCGGCGGGGCCGACGCGATGCAGCCGGGCCAGCACGGCAAGGCGGACTGGATGCGCCATGCACGACAGGAGAACCACCGCACGGGGGATAGGGTCTGGAGTCATGGGACCTCACTTGATGAAAATATCATATGAGGTTTTTGTCATGCGTCAAGTGGCTTCGTCAATGAGACGAACCCAATGGGCAGCAACCCTGGGACCACCACGGCGCGTAGAACCTCCAACTCATGGCCCTCGAGGGAAGCCACCAACCGTGCCAGCGTGAACTGACGCTGGCCGGGGAAGCCGCCCAGCGCCAGCAACTGGGAAGTCGTCCGGGACACGGCCGTCTCGGCATGGCAGTAGGTCGGAACGACCAGTCTGCCACCTGGAATCAGGGCTCGGTTCATCGCCGCGAGCGCGGAGTCGAGATCGGGGAGCAAGTGCAGCACATTGGCCGCGATCACCGCATCGTAGCGCTCACCACCGTTGAGATCGAGCACATCGAGGCGTTGGACCTCGACGTTATCCAGGCGGTCGTCGCGGACCCGCTGGGCGAGCCGCTCCACCATTGCATGAGCGTAGTCTGTGGCCACGAGTGAACGGACCACAGGAGCGACCGCTCGAGTGACCAGCCCAGTCCCTGCGGCCACTTCCAGTACACGGTCAAGCCCGGAGACCTCCTCCACCACCAGGGGCAGCATGGCATTTAACGGACCGCCCAACAGGAACATGGAGAGGTCGTAGCGGGCCACAGTGCGCTCCCAGAACGCCCGTCCGTCATCCCGCATCGGCGGCCTCCTCTTGGGTCCCCGGCACCCAGCGTGCGTACAGCGCAGGCAGCACGAACAGTGTCAGCAGTGTACTGGTCACGAGACCTCCAATCACCACAGTGGCGAGTGGACGCTGGACCTCAGCGCCCGCAGAGGTGGAGATCGCCATCGGCAAAAAGCCGATGGCGTCCGTCAGCGCCGTCATCAGCACGGGACGCAGACGACGCTTCGCTCCCTCAAGCGACGCCGCCAAGGGAGAGCTCCCTGCAGCCTGGAGGTCTCGGATGCAGGAGACCAGCACGACGCCGTTCATCACCGCAATTCCGAACAGCGCGATGAAGCCCACCGCGGCGGAGATCGAGAGTGGGAGGCCTCGGACGAACAGAGCGATCAGCCCACCAGTGACTGCCAGGGGCACGTTGGCATAGACCAAGAGAGTGACCCGAGTGGACCGAAAGTTGGCTTGCAGGAGCACGAAGATCAGCAGGAGCACGAGGGGTACCAGCACGGCGAGCCGCGCACTGGCTTCTTCAAGGTTCTCAAAGGACCCTCCCCACTGGGGCAGCACTCCAGACGGAATCGAGCCTTCGTCGGCGATGCGGGCCTGGGCCTCCGCGACGAACCCAGCCACGTCCCGACCGCGTACGTTCATCTCGATCGTGAGGCGTCGTTGGACATTCTCCCTGCCGATCTGGAGTGGACCCTCTGCTACCCGGAACTCTGCAACCTGGCCCAGCGGCACTTGTGCACCCCCGGGGCTCCCGACGAGCACCCGCTCCAGCACTTCGGGGTTCGCGCGTGCGGCCTCGGGGAAGCGGACTTGAAGGGCGAAGCGCCGCTGCCCGACTAGGACCTCACCTGCGGGTCGGCCCCCCACTGCCTCGACGGCGTCGAGAACGTCGCGTGCGTCGATGCCCAAGCGGGAGATGGCCCGGCGGTCCACCTTCACGTCAAGCATCGGCAGCCCGGCGAGCTTCTCGACCTTCACGTCCTGTGCCCCATCGATGGAAGACAGTGTTTGAACGAGGTCGTCGCCAACCTCCTTGAGCTGTGACAAGTCTTCGCCGTACAGGAACAGCGCGACGTCGGATCGGACCCCTTCGATGAGCTCGTTGACCCGGAGCTCGATAGGTTGCGAAAAGGCGAAGTTGACGCCGGGGACCGAGGATTCCAGCACTTCCTGCATCTGGGTGACCAGCTCGGCCTGGGACTCGGCGCGGGACCACTCGTCGTCTGGCTTGAGCATGACGTAGACATCCGAGAAGTCCACGCCCATTGGGTCGGTCGCGATCTCCGCCCTGCCGGTCCGGCTGATGACCGTCCGAGCCTCATCGGGGAACTCCGCCAAGAGCACTCGCTCCACTGCGGTGGCCTGGGCGATTGACTCCTCGAGAGACACCGAGGGCGGGCGGATGATCTGAAGCGCGATGCTGCCTTCGTCGAGCTTGGGCACAAACTCCGCCCCAAGCAGCGGAGCCAACCCCAGACTGCACGCGAATGCGACCATCGCGGTCGCCCCGGTGATGTACGGATGGCGCAGCGCCCGCCCGACCAGTGGGTCGTAGAGGGCGTGCGCCAACCGCATGGCCCAAGTCTCCTTCTCCCGAACGTCCTTGAGAAAGATGGACGCGAGCACCGGCACGAGGGTCATCGCGATGATGAGCGAGCCCACCAGCGCGAAGACGACCGTCAGCGCCATGGGGCCGAACATCTTGCCCTCGATTCCTGTGAGGGCGAGCAACGGCAGGTACACGAGAATGATGATCCCCACCGCGATGACAACGGGGCGCGCGACTTCCCGTGTCGCACCGAGGATGGTGGCGTCATCGACGGCCTTCCCGTCACGACGTCGATTCCCAACCACCCGAACCACGTTCTCGACCATTACGACCGAACCGTCGACGATGATGCCGAAGTCGATGGCGCCCAGACTCATGAGGTTGCCGGACAGCCCGGAAGCAACCATTCCGATAAATGCAAACAGCATCGACAGGGGGATGGCGATGGCCACCACGATCCCACCTCGAATGTTCCCCAGCAGCAAGAACAGGACCGCAATGACCAGCAGTCCTCCCTCCAGTAGGTTCCGCTGTACGGTCTCGATTGTGCGGTCCACGAGGTCGGTGCGGTCATAGAAGACGTCGATGGCCACGCCCTCCGGCATGCTCGGCTGAAGCGCCTCCACCGCGGCGGCAAGGTCTTCCGCGACCACTCGGGCATTCTCGCCGTACCCCATCATTGCAATGCCGATGACGGCTTCACCGCGCCCATCGCGCGTGACGGCGCCCTGGCGGATGAGGGGAGCGAACCGCACCTCCCCGAGCGCACCGATTGTGATGGGCGTGCCGTCGGGTGTGGTGGCGACAGCCACTGCGGCGATGTCTTCCAGGCCTTCGAACAGCGCCGTCCCACGGACCAGCATTTGCTCGCGGCCACGCTCAATGTAGCCGCCACCCACCGTCAGGTTGTTGGTCGAGAGTGCCGAAAAGACGTCTGAAAGGAGTAGGTCGTGGGCGACCAGTCGCTTGGGGTCGACCTCGACCTGGTAGGTACGAAGTTCACCACCGAATGCATTGATCTCAACGACTCCAGGCACCGACCGAAGTCGTGGTGCCACCTGCCATTCCAAGACGTCCCGGAGGTCCATCAGGCTAAGCTCGCCTTCATAGCCTGGTTCTACGCGAACCTCGAACTGGAAGATCTCGCCAAGGCCCGTTGAAGGCGGTCCCATCTCTGGCTCGCCGTAGCCCTCGGGGATGCTGTCTCTGGCATCGGCGAGGCGCTCAGAGACGAGCTGGCGAGCCCACCAGAGATCTGTGCCGTCCTCAAAGACGACGGTCACCACGGACAGGCCGAACCGTGACAGGGACCGGACCTCCTCCGTCTCGGGAAGGCCGGACATGGCCGTCTCCACAGGCCAAGTGACGAAGCGCTCGACCTCGAGTGGGGACAGTCCGGGCGAGTCCGTCAGAATCTGGACTTGGACGTTGGTTACATCCGGGACTGCGTCAATGGGCAGCTCGGTGGCGGCCTGCGCGCCAATGACGATCCACAGGACGACACCGATCAAGACCAACGCCTTGCTGCGGAGCATCGCTGCGAGGAACTTGTCTAGGATGCCAGGGCCGCCGCCAGCCAACAGCTCTTGGTTTTCAGTGCGCATGACCTTCCCCCAGTTCGCCCTTTTCGAGCTCGCTCTTCAGTGCGAAGGTGCCTTCAACCACCACGAGGTCGCCCGGATCGATGCCGACCGTGATGAGGGCTTCCGTGGAGTTCTTCTCAGTGACGGTGACCGGATGCATCTCGAAGCGGCCCTCTCGGGTCTGGACGAAGACGACCGTTTGACCGTCCACTTCCGTGACGGCGTCAACGGGCAGCGCGATGCCGGAGGATGCGCCCACTGCTTCGACTGACAGAGTGGCTGTGGCAAACATGTTGGGCTTCAGCCGACCGTCAGGATTGTCGACCACCACACGCACCTCGATGGTTCGCGCATCGGGCTCGATCCAGTCGCCCACCTGCTCTACTGTCCCCACGAAGGACTCTCCTGGCCATGCTGGAACGGTGAAGGAGACAGCCTGGTCCTGCTGTACGTGACCGAGGTCTCGCTCGTAGACATCCATCAGCAGCCACACGCGGGACAAGTCGCCGATGTGGAAGAGGGTCTCTCCGGGCGCCACATTGCGCCCAACGGCGGCATTGGCTCTCAGCACCTTGCCCGCAATCGGGCTTCGGACTGGCACGTGGGAAACGTAGTGCCCACCCTCGTGTGGGTCCCCGACGGAGGGGTCGACGCCCAGGATGCGGAGGCGCTCTTCGGCGGCCTCCAAAGCCCCCTCAGCTTCTGAGTCGGAGGCTGAGGCTTCAAGGACTTGCGAGCGGGAGGACACACCCTGAGCCTCGAGGTTCTGCAGTCGCTCTAGCTGTGCGTCAGCAGCCCGATCGCGAGCAAGGGCGGAGCGATACGCCGCGATGGCCTCGCCGAGCTCCGGCGACTGGACCGTGCCGAGCAACGCGCCGCGCCGCACCGTGTCGCCTGGACGCACCGAGATGTCGTCGACCTGGCCGGCCATCCAGGCACTCACCAGGGCTTCCTTTCGGGGGTCCAGGGCGATGCGACCGGGGAGACTGAGAGTGGGCGACAGTCGGCCTTCCACAGCGGGCGCGACCTTGACGCGGGCGGCGGCGACGGCCACCTGGCTCAGCTCTACGACACCATGTTTGCCTTCCGGCTCGTCGTGGTCGTCCTGGCCGCCGTTCGCGTCATTGTGGTCGTCATGGTCGTCATGGTCGTCATGGTCGTCATGGTCGTCATGGTCGTCATGGTCGTCATGGTCGTCATGGGAGGTGGGCAGTTCCGCGGCGCAGGAGGCGAGTAGAAGCGCCGCCACGAAGGAGAGGGGCGTCTTCATGGCGCACTCCGGGTGTCAGTGGGGGAAGGAAGAAGGCGGTCGTCGTCCATGGCGAGCAGGAGGTCGAGTCGGGCACGGGCGATACCACCCATGAGCACGAGCACCGCGCTTTCGCCGTCCAGCACCTGGTCTTGGAGGAGCACGGTGCTGGGTAGGTCGATCTCGCCAGCCCGGTAGCCAGCCTCGATGCTGGTCAGAGCCGCCTGGGCCTCGACCAGCGGGTCGGTTTGGAGGGCCTCTTGGAGGGCCGCAGCCTCTGCCATGCGCACGCGGGCCGTCTGCTGCTCAGTGGCGGCTCTTGCAACCAACCTGGTGTGGTCGGCGGAGCGCACAGCGACGGCGCCATCGGCCGCTCCACGCTGCGCTTGGTTGCGATCGAACAATGGAAGCTGCAGGCCGACGGCCGGCCCCACGAAGGTTCGTCCGTCCTCAACCTCAACAAAGGCCCCGATTTGAACCGGCGCGAATCCAGCAGCACGCTGTTGGGTGAAGTTGGCCTCGGCTGCTCGCAGGGAGGCGGCTGCGGCGCGGACGTCCGACCGCTGCCTCGCCGAGGCAAGTGTGAGTTCCGGGAAGGCGAGTGACGGATTTGGAGAGGCGATCAATGGGTCGGCTGGGAGCCTGTCACGCGTCACGGGGCTGCCGATGAGCGCTGCGAGGGTCCGCACCGCTTCGGCTTCCGACTCCCGCCCACTGAGGAGACGAGCAGATGCCTGGACCACGGACAGGTGCGCCAAGCGCAGCTCCAGCAGAGAGGCTTCTCCCTCCTTGTGCTGCAGCGCGACGGCATCTCGCAGGCGGATGGCTATTGCCACCCCGTCCTCTGCGACCGTGACCTGCCCGCGTTTCACCACCGCGTCGGCGTACGCGACCCGGACATCAGCAGCGGCGACCCGCTGGGCGCGTGCCAGTCGAGCCTCGGCGGCCAGGACCTGGGCAGTGGCGGTCCTGCGTGCAGCGATGCCTTCGCCCGTCAGGGAGATTGGTTGGTTGAGGGAGGCTCCCCACCGCGTGCCGTCAAGGGACAGGTTGGTCGAGACTGTCGGGTTGGAGAGCCACGTCGACGTCTGTGAGGCGGAACCGTGGGCTTGGGCCAGCGCGGCCTGAGCATCAAGAACTGTGGGATGAACGGCGAGAGACGAGATTATCGCGTCATCGATTGACAACGCAGGTGCGGTGGGGGTGTGCGATGGGCGCGGTTCCGCCGGCGAGCTCGCTGCCACAACGGCAGGACGAAACGCCAGCACCAGCGCCAAGGCACACCCTGCCCCGCGGAGGGGAAGGACTGACATGGTTGGGGCCTGAGTCGATTGGAATCAGCAACGACACAGCGAGCAGCGCGCTCGCGGCATCAGCGATTGGTCGGACTCAGGCGATGGGGGGCCGGGTCGGCGGAGCAGGTGCCCCCGACAGCAAAACGCGATCCCCACGCGGATGGAATCGGGCGACCTCGAGGTGGTCTGTCCGCTCAGGCAGGATCGTGGTGGGGAGGGTCGCCGGTGTGGAGACGTGACAGCTGCAGTGGTGCGACATGGGGGTGCAGCCGTGCTCTTCCGCTACCTCGCCGGTGTGCGCTTCCTCCGCTTGAGCCTGCTCGCTGTGCGGCAAGTGTCCGCCGTGCAGCAGATGCTCTGCCGATTCCACCAAGTCTCCGAGACCAGGCACCAAAGACACCACAAGCACTATCGTGAGCAGGTGGCGAAGGATCTGGCGGAGGAGGCGCATTGCGTCGGAGCCTAGCACAGCGCTGCCGGCGCTGCACCTGCAAAAAGACTATCGACCGAGAATTTGGTCCATCGACCATTCGCATCACCCGCACCGTTCGGAACGGACAAAGACCTTTCCTAAGTTTGGCGGACCGTTCTCGAAGCGAACGATGACTGAGTGTGGCCGCCCGCCCCGAGTCCCCAACGTGAACTCGTCAAGCTGAGCGACCGCCACGGCTACCTGCGCCGCCGGACAGACCTCGGCGGGTCGCACTGGCGCCGGGAGCGGGACGAGGCCGGGGGGCTGTTCCAAGTGGTCGGGGGGCAGAAGCTGGAGCTGGTGGGCTGGGACGACCTGTGGGCCCGGGTGGACGGCGCCTCCACTGCGCGGCCTTGCTTTTCATGAGGGGGATGGACAGGTCCATCCCCCTCTTTGATGGGGATGGTCCAGCGCGGTTGGGCGGTGGGGCTGACGCGGGTCGGGCGGGTGGTCAGACATGGATACTTTGGGCGAGCCGAACACTGGATACTTTGGGCGAGCCTTGACACTTCGGTGCCATCCTCGTAGGCAAGCCTCGCAACCACTCTCCCCGAGGTCACCCACTCAAACGCTTCGCTGGAGCGTGTGTCCGTGAAGTGCGCGATGAGTGGGGATTCCAGCCCCAACACGAGGGCCGGGTACTCCATGAAGAGCTCGAGAGAGCCTTGGTAGAGGGTGACAGCCCGGTCGGGGCGGCCGTCTCCCTCATCTTCATCCTCCCCCGCCGTGTTGGGTGTGCCGGTGGTTCCCCCGCAGCCGGGGGTGGGGACGAGAATCGCCAAGGCAAAGACCAGCCTCGCGAGGTGCAGTCGCATGTGCGCTCCGGTAAAGACGGCCTCTACTATCGACGATAGTAGAGGCCGTCAAGGAGCGAGTGGCCCTACTTCGATAGGCCGTTGAGCGCGGTCACATCGGCCTTCATGTCAGCCAAGCCGGCCTTCGCTTTGGTCAGGTCCCCAGCTCGGGCCTGGCCGACCACCGCCACCACCTTCGCTGTCAGGCTGACAGACGTCGCTTCTGCCGTCTTGCGCTTGTCTTCGGGCAAGCTGGTCGCCCTGGCGGGGAGGGTCTCCGTCAAGTCTTCGATTTGGCGACACGCCCTTATGAAGTCAGCGATTTTCGTGTTCGCCAGGGCTGTTTCGGCCGCAATGAGCTCGTCAGCGAGTGCCGCAACCAACTCAGGGTAGCTCTCTGGAGAGGGGTTGGCGGACGGCTCTTCGGCCGGAACCGGCGCCGGCGTGGGGCTGTGACCGTGCCTGGGGTGAGCGTAGGCGGCGCCGGAGAGCATCAGCCCACTGGCGAGGATCGGTAGAGTGAGGTTCATGTTGGTCTCCTGCTGGCCAATTTGGTCTACTTCCTGCCGATGGAAAGATAGACGCCGCTCGTCTTCAACGTCACAGTGACGGGCGATGCAGTCTTGTTCTTCCAGTACCACCCGTGGGTGCCCTCGAAAGGAGCGTCGAACTCACCTTCGGCCGCACTCTTGGTGCCCTTCTCGAAGCTCGTGAACACGCTCGATGGCGCGCCCTTCGGCTCTCCATGGAAGTCGAAGAAGAGCTCGCCCTGGTCCGCAGTCCAGGTGTAGATGAGCTGATCACCTTCGCGCATGATGGCTTTGATCTCGGCTCCCTCGCCTGGCTGCAAGGTCAGCTCCAGCTCGTCGGTGCGAAAATCGACTGCGTCGACCCCCTCGATGGGTTTCACCGCGACTTCGCCCTCCTCTGGCTGTACGTGGAGAGCAGCGCGAGTCTTGAGCTCCCCAAGAGCGGTGAGGCCAAGCCACCCACCGACTCCGGTGGGATCGAGTCCACGCTCAGCGGGCAGCACAACCATGACGGCGAGCCCTGTGGCGACCACAAACGCAGCCGCTGTCGCTCGGTAGAGTTCCGGGAGCGAAGGCAGGTCCTTCGGGTCCACATTGGGTATGTCGCTCATGGTGACCTCAAGTCAGGAGTTCAGGAAGCCGCGAACTTGGAAGACCACCAGGGCGATGCCGGCGACGATGAGCGCGGCGTTGGCGGCCCAAGCTCCGCGCTGGAACGAGGCGGTGCGTCGCCAGAAGCCCATGGCGATGAGAATCATCCCGAGAGCGAGAAACTGGCCGAGCTCCACACCCACGTTGAACGCGAGGATGTTGCCGATGAGACCGTCTGGCGAAAGCGAAAAGTCCTGCAGCTTGGTGGCCAAGCCGAGCCCGTGAAACAGACCAAACACCAGCACCGCGACCTTGGTGTTGGGCTGGCGCCCGACCCACTGCTTGAGCAGGCCCATGTTGTCGAGTCCCTTGTAGATCACCGAGAAGCCAATGATGGCGTCAATGATGTATGGGTTGACGTTGGTTCCGCTGAACACGCCGAACAACAGCGTGGCGCTATGCCCCAATGCAAACAGGGACACATACATCGTCACTTCTCTCATCCGGTATAGGAAGAATATTACTCCAACCAGGAAGAGTAGGTGATCGTACCCCGTCACCATATGCTTGGCGCCCAGGTAGGTGAACGCCAGGAGCTGGCTGCCCGCGCTCTCTTCGATAAAGAGCTGGTCTCCATCGGCGACGCCGTGCGCGAGGGCCAGCGACGGGATGAAGATGGCGGCTGAGATCAGGAGGGTGCGCAAGGCCCAGGCTGTCGCCGTGGCCTCGGTAGGTTCAGACATCAGGTAGAGCTCCTTGGCACCAGGCTGGGGAGAGAGCCCGAGCACAGCCGTTCTACTATAGCTGATAGTAGAACGAGTCAAGGACGGGACTACTCGGCTCTATGCGAAGAATCCCAGCAGCGTCTCGACAGCGTGGTGGATGGTGTCCGCGCTCAGCGGGATGGCAGCCGTGCCAACGAGGGCCAGCCCGATCCCCAGCCGTGCCGCCTGACTGGGACGCACATCTGAAGGCTGCTGCAGAAGTGTGGCAACCCGCCGTTCCAGCGAAGAGCCGCCGATCGCCATGCCCGTCGCCGGGGCATTGGACCGAACGATTCGAGCTACGGACACCAAGCTCGCGGCCAATTCAAGCGGGCCGACAACAAGTGCGGCCTCAGCGTCGCTGGCCTCTTCTGCCGCGTCACCAAAATGGTCTTGGACCCGTCGGGCCATCACGGGCATTGCAAACAGGCCTGCCCAAGCGAGCATCACCTTCGAAAATGGATCGTTGCGACTGAGGTGCGCATACTCGTGTGCCAAGACGGCGTTGACTTGGTGCGGTTGCATCTGGAGGGCGAGGGACTCGCTGATGATGATCCGCCGCCGCCATGTGCCCGCCGCCACACACAGCCAAGGCGACCCAGGAACGCTGACCAATGGAAAGGGGCCCGTCTGGTCGGGTTGCCCAAGGGCTTCGAGTTGCGCAATCAGTCGGCCCGAAGCCCACTGCGCACGCGCGAGCGCTGCGGCGCGAATCGTGAATAGTACGAGGGTCGCTGCCCCAAGAATCACCAGCACGACGTGGTGTCCGCCTGCATGTAAGGCACACAGGTGCGCATGGTGGCTGTGTAGACCACAGTGGTCAGCCCTTAGACCTGTCACATGTAGCACCGAGGGCAGCATCAAGGCGGCCCACGATAGGATGGCGACTGCCATGGGTAACAACCCAAGGAGGAAGACCGCGTCAGCCCGCCGCGCTGCGGACCGAACGCGGATGGTGTTCCCCAATGACAACGTCACCAAAGCGGATGCCAGCACCGACGCGGCTGCCGAGATCGCGACGGCCTCCAGCGAGCCGGCCAACCACCCTGTCATTGGCCACTTCGGCGCGCCGCAATCATGGCCTCAAGCCGATCCAACATCTCTGGATCGGCGCTTGCAGCGTCGACAAAGGCCGCGAGTCCGACCTCTCCGTGAACCGTGACAATCTCAGCGGCGAGCTGATCTGCGAGGGCATGCTCAAACTGTCCGCGGGAAACCGCAGGCGTGTACCGCCAAGCATTTCCGTCCTTGGCCCGGGTCAACAGTCCCTTGGTATGCAGACGGTCCATTGTTGTCATGATCGTGGTGTAGGCCCGCTTCCGCTCGCCGCTCATGAGTCGGCAGAGCTCGCGTACCGTGAGAGACGGCTGGCTCCAGGCCACGTCCATGACGAGGGATTCAAGGTCGCCAAGTGGGTTCAAACCAGCTCTCCCGCGCAATTCGGAGTCGAAGAGGACACTGCATCTACTATCGCACATCGTAGACCAAGTCCAGATCCGGACCCGCGTATTTTCTGGGTCACTCCCCAGGCTCTGGCTCCCACCCCTGCAGGAGATCCTTCAGGCGCACTATGACCGTGGGGTCATCGCACTCTAGCCGCAGGAGGAGCGCGCTAAGCATCGCGTTGTCGATCTTTGGCAGCTCAGCCAGGAGCAGCGCGATTCGATCCGCGACTTCAACCCTTTGAGTCCGTCTGGCTCTATATTCCCATGCAGTGCCCCGACGGGCCCGGGTGGTCATGTCCTTCTGGTACAGGCGGGAAAGCACCGTGGCAATTGTTGTGTAGGCTCGCCCTTCACCGGTGGCGGCGTGGACCTCTCGGACCGACCACGCTCCACCCTTCCACAACAAGGAGAGTACTCGGCGCTCAAGTCTGGGAATGCGAGCCATTTCCCCGGGTACTACAGGCGGCAGTAGTTCGCAAGTCGGCGGTGACGATGACGCTTGAAGTTCCGTGGGCGGCAACCGCCGGGCGGCGACGCCGCACGAGGGCCCTGCGGTTCCCTCCACCCTTGAAGAGAATCGCGAGCAAGCCCGGCAAGTTTCGACGCTCGCGTCCACCTGCGGCAAAAACATATGTTTTTGCCGCAGCCAGGAAGGGGGTTTTTGCCGCACCCCAGCCGGGCCTTCAGGGCACGTTTCTGGAAGGGGTTTTTGCCGCACCCTCCCGGCCTGGATCTGCCCACCTCGGGCTGGCTGGCCGATGCCAGACGAAGTGCTTCCCGCATTGGGGGCAGCGCCTCAGCCCGACGGCTATCGGGTGATGCTGGCACCGGTGGCACTCGTACACGGGCCCGCTGGTCGGTGCGGCCATGAGCAGCTCGGCGAGGGCGAGGCTTGCGCCACCGCGACCTGCAAGCAACCACACCCACTCGGGGGCATATGCGAGTGGGTGTGGGCTCATGGCCAGTCAATTGCCCCGAGCCGGCGGCGCAGCTGGTGGTTGAGTTCGAGGATCTCGACAAGCCGGGATCTGGCCCGGACGGATTGTTCGACCACCAAACCTGGTGACCACGTCTCGGGTCTGTCGATCAAGCCGGGGTCCAAACCCTAGTCGGAAGCCTGGACCGAATACCTACGCTCCCGCCGCCACCTCAGCCCAGGGTGGTCGGCTTGGGGGGCTCGGACTTCCTCAGTGTGGCCGAACTGAAGGAGCCGCGCTTCAGATCGTTGTTGATGAACCACACGACCTCGACCCAGTCGTTCTCGACAGTCTCTACTGTCATCGGCGGACCGCCTGACTTGAGAACCACAATGTCGCCGGAGGAAAAGTTGAAATCGGACATGCTACCCTCTGGAAGTTTGAGCTACTGACTGCATCTTCTCACGGGGCTAAGCCCGTCAAGTCCCCAACGTCTATGTGGATGAAAAACGGACAGAACTGTGGATCCCGATCCCACAGCCCCCTCCCACGCCTTTTCCCTGACATGCTGCTGACCGCAGTCTTCGAGCGCACAAGGCCATCGCCCCAGCACGCCGAAAGACCTCGTGCTTCGCGCTGCTCACAGACTGGCAGCATGATCTGGGGTACCCGAAGCGTCACCTGCGCGCTCACGCCTCGGCCGAGGACATAGTTCCCGAGCCGCCAGGTGCCATACACGCCAACGTCGTGCTGTACGACCACGCGCCCAAGGCGCTCCATGGCGACCTTCGTGGTGTCCAGAGTCACGATGACGAGGTGGTGTTCAGTCGGCATCGGAAGCCTTGGCTATCCGGCGCCGGAGGGTGCGCTCCGACACTCCCAGCGCCCGCGCAGTCTCGCGGATGCTGTGGCCCTGCCGGAGCATCGCCTTCACCGGGCGCATGTCCAGGCGGCGGCGTGGGCGGCCGAGCACCTTGCCTTGGCGTCTGGCACGCTCCAGTCCTGCGACCACCCTCTCCCGCGCCATCGCGCGTTCTAGCTCAGCGACGCTGCCGAGTATCTGGAGCGAGAATCGACCTTGGGCACTGGTGGTGTCGACGTTGGCGTCTCGGAGAGAGACCAGGCCGACTCCCCAGGACTCCAGGTCCGACACGAGGGCAAGCAAGTGCCGGATGTCTCGGGCGAGGCGGTCCAGCTTCCACACGGCAACCAAGTCGACTCTCCCGCGACGAGCTTGGTCAAGCGCGGCCGCCAAGGCGGGGCGGTCGCGGTCGCCGCCGGACAATCCGTGGTCCACATGCTCAGCCACCACGTCCCAGTCCCGCTGGGTCGCGACCTGGCGTAGCTCGTCGAGCTGGAGCCCGACGTCCTGGCCGTGGTGCGCAGTCGAGACCCGGGCGTAGAGCGCCACGCGCGTCACGAGTCACCGTCGACGTCGGGCACCACAAGGAGCAGCCGGTTGAGGATGTCGAGCTTCACCACCCGGGTCTCGATGGGCCCACGCACGAGCCCCGAGCCTCCCTCCGCGAGCCACTGGCCGGACTGTCTGGCTGCCCCTGGGGTCTCGTAGCGGCCGAACCATCGCTTCCAGCCTTGGGCGCCATCGCCGCGGTACTCCACCGCGAAGCGCTTTGTGCGACTGCGCCGCTTGCATCGCGGTGCCTCGTCCGCCACGCTCGAGTGTTTTCTGGCGCGCACGCTGGCCCGGACCGCCCGCGCCGGTCGGTCGCCATGCTTTGCCGAAGGAACCGGCACACCATCACGCTTGCTGCCCATCGCATCACTCCGAAGTGGTGACCCGCTGCCTCGTGTCGCCAGAGCAAGCAGGGCGACACGAGGTGACGGGCCGTCAAGAACGGTGGCTACTCTTCGTTGTCGTCGGGGTCGCACATGCGGGCGGGAGGCTCGCCGTCGGTCACAAAGCGCCCTGTGCTTCGGATGGCCACCGAGTCGGCCTCGAAGATCCGGCCGGAATCCAGGCCCTCGATCCCTTCGTTGAGATCGATGATGATGTCGCCCAGGAGGATGGCAAGCGACAACAGCCCGCTCCGCAGCGCCGCCGCTTCGTGCTTCCCTTGGGCACCGATTCGCAGTTCCTCCCCTCCATCCAGGCGGACGAGGATGGTGTACTGGTCGGGTTGTCCGCCCTTGGTGCGGTGGACGACGACGTGGTCGACCTGGCAGCCGTCATCCATCGTCGTGGTCCGGAGCAACCAGCCCTCCACCTCCTGGTCGGGTTCGTCCCACTTCTCGGGGTCCGGGCAGAGGTCGATCCACTCGTGGGCGGCAATCCAGGGCCAGGGGAGGCCGGTGTCGGTGGACGGCGGGTTGGTGTCGGGGTCGGTGTCAGCGGGTGGGGAGGTCGAGGGAGTGTCGGTGTTCATGGAGCTTCCTGTCGGCTGAAGTATGTGGTCACCGCCGGCCCGGACTGCCCAGGACGAAGGATGGCCACCATGGAGTCCCCGCGATTGCCGGCCGTGGGTTTGCCGGTGTCGGGGTGAAGAAAGGCAAGGCGGCGGTCCGGCATCCGCAACTCAACAGCCTCGCAGTGCAGCAACCGGTGGTACCGAGTGCCCGGCGAGGGTGGGACCAGCATCGCCACCACGAGGCCCGTGTCACGGGCCCGCACCGCAGCCCTGGCCCAGGCCAACAAGCCCTCTCCTCGCCCACCCTTTCGGGAGTAGGGCGGGTTGTTGAAGACGGCCAAGCGCTCGGGGTCGCAGTGGTCGCGCCAGGTGCAGGTGAGCGCGTCATCGTTCGGCGTCAGGAAGCGCTCGCACAACGCATCTGAGGGCCCGGCCGAGGCTGCATCGAGCCCGAAGTGGTACTCGCCATCGAGTCGGGTGAACAGCCACGGGGGCGTCCGCCAGAAGTCCCTGGCTTCGAGGTCCCACTGGGAGGCCAGCGCCCGGGACCGAGACGCGGTGCCCCGCCAGCCACGGCTCCGACACCGCCCGCTGCACCAGCGCTGCCGCCGGGTCCTGCGGTGGAAGGTCTCGCCGCAGCCCATGCAGAGGGCCAGCGCGCTCGGCCCGTCGGGATTGCGGTGGGCCCTGCTTCTGCACCGTGAAGAGCAGAACCGAGTCCGAGGATGGCGACCTTCGAGGCTGGCCTCGCACACCGCGCAGCGCCGAATGCCGGCGACGTGGATGGGGGCGTTCATCGTTCGCCTCGCGTCACAGAATCCGGCGAGCGCGTGACGCAAGTGCAACGCAAGGGGCTCACGCGGCCTCCAAGAGGGACCAGTCCGCGGGACCCGCGCCCGGGCCAGCTTCCCAGCGAATCTTGGCCACCCGGGCCAACGAGCGGTCGCTGCCACCCCGGGCTCCGGCGGGAGCTCGGCCACGAATGATGGTGGTGGGACGCAGCCCCTTGTCTTCGAGGGCGCGGTAGACCGTCGCTTCTTCGCTGGTCAGCGAGTAGGTCACCAGCACCGGCAACGCCGTGGTGGGGCCCCGGGGTGCCACGAGCGGCAGCGCGTCAATCACGCGGGCGACCAGTGCCGAGGGGGCCCCGCGCACCGAGCCGTCGCAGGCCACCCGCGTCAGCTCCACAACCGCGGCGGGCTCGGCCCATCGCCCGGTCGGCGTGCCCACGGTGCCGACACACACCAGCCGGCCCCCGCGTCGGACGCCCAGCGCGTAGAGCAAGCCGCGCAGGTTGGCCTTGGGAAGGTGGCTGTGGTGCTGCTTGATGAAGGCAGCGGCGGTCTTGGCCGAGACGGCCGTGAGGTTGGCCTTGCGTTCGCCGCTCAAGGCATCGGTGAGCACCGCTTCAGCGGCCCACGGGGCCAGCGAGCCATCGTCGTCCGAGCCCACCCGCGAGGCGGCGTCCCCGTGTCCGATGGTCCAGTCCTGGCCCTCGTGCCCCCACAAGCCCTGGGTGTGGGCGTGCAGCCTCAACGCGAGCGCCGCCAGGTCGTCGCGCTGGTCCTCGGTGGTGGGCCCCGCCGGAATCTCCAGCGGGATGCCCAGGAGGTCGCCAAGGGGCTCAGCCTCGTCACACTCGAACCCAGCCGACTGCCAGCGGGCCCACGATGACGCGGTCTCGGGCTCCTCCCAGTGAAGGGACGCCTGCACCAGAAGGACCTGTGCGAGGTCCATCGAGAGGACCCACTCCGGGCGCATGGGGCTCACCCGTCGCTGGCCAAGCTGAGGCCCGGCCAGCGCACCGAAGGTGGAGCGGAGGGGGGCGCCGGGGGTCACCCGCTGGTGGAGCTCGGTCGCAATCCGGGCCACGTTCTGGGTCCACCAGTCGAGAATCTCCCGCTTGGTGACGCCCGCTGGCGGGGACTTCAGGAGGGCGGCACGGGTGGACTCCAAGGCCGCAAACACGGTGGAGTTCTGGCTCGGGAGCGGCGCGTGAGGGCTCACCATCGGGGCCCCCAGATCGACCGATAGACGGCCATTGTGGCCCGGTGCTGCTCCTCCGCTGCCCGCTGCTTTCGCGCCCGCAGCAGCTCAACCCGAGCCATGTGCTGTGCCCAGCGGCCGAGGGTGCGCCGGTCACAGTCCTCCCCGACGGCCGCGTGGCATCGGGGGCACTCGACCGTGGTGGCGTTCTCGACGACCTTGCGCCTGCGGGAGCGCAAGAAGAGGAAGTCGTAGAACGGGGAGGCGGAGCCTGGGAAGGACGCTGCCAGTGCGAGCAATGCCGAGAGACGTCGGCGGCTCATGGCATCACCGGGGTGGTCTCGCCGGCGACGTTCGGGCGCCCTGGGGGGAGGCGAGCGTCGAGCCATGTCGCGAGCAGGTGCAAACGAGCGACGGCCTGACCGGTCGGCGTGACCCGCCAGGAGGTCAGTTGGCCCGGCCGGCCACTCGGTGGTGAGATGTGGACGGCGAGGCCGGATTCCACCAAGCGCTCCCAGCGTCGATCGCCTCCCGCTCGCGCCCATGTGTTTCGCAGTGGCTTCGCCCACTTCACCCCGGCGGAGGAACCTCCCGCCGCCAAGGTCGCGGTGAGGGGCCATCCGAGGGCGCGTGCGAGGAGATCAGCCTGGATGGCGGTCTTCTGTGTGAGATCGCGGAGGGCTGCTCCGTCCTGTCCTGCAAGGGGAAACGCGAGACGGTGCGCCTCCAGGTGAATCCTGCAGACCGCCATCCCCCGCCTGGTCACTGAGTACGCGACCATGTCGCGGAGGTGCGTTGCGTCCTGCCCGCGCTTGGCGAGGCCCGTCTCGACCAGTCGGTCCCAGGTGGCAGCCGTGGTCCCGCCAATCGTGGCGACAAACCCATTGCGGTAGGGAGACGCCCACCGGGGCCTGCGTCCGCGGCGGGACCGGCCACGACGAATGTAGGCAAGCGGATCCGGCCAGCCGAGGGCATGGCTGAGCAGGCCCACCTCGATGTCGGTGATGGGGACGGAGAGGACGCGCCGGTAGTCGCTCATGGCCCATCCCCCCGGGGCACTGCCGGCAACGACGGCCGAGGCCCCTTCGCCCACTCGCGGGCCGTCTTCGCCGACCGCGCCGCTTCCTCCAGCAGCCCCGCCAACAACCTGCACTGGGCCGCAGTCTCGGCCTGGGTGTGGCTGTCCTCGGAGTAGCAAGTCGCCGCAGCGCCCAGCTTCGCGGCCGTCTCGCGCATCCGAGCAGCCCGCTGAAGGAGGGATTCTTCAGCAGCGGCACAGTCCCGGCGGGACATTCCAAGCTCGCGCTTCGCGATGTCGACCAGGCTCGTCGGCTGGCGTGCCTTCAGCAGGTGGAGGCTCATCGTGTCCTCCCCACCACCCGGGCCAGCACCCGCGACAGGCTCACCGGCCGGACCGCGCCCACCTTCTGCCAGCGATCATTGCGGACTTTGTAGACCGTCCACTGTGGCACTTCCGGCCGCCGCCGGGAGAGCGTGGTCGCACCCTGGAGCGCCAGGTCCAGCGACCCGAACGGGTGCGCATTGCTGCGTCCACCGCCGCCCGTACCGGGGACGACCATCCACTCGACCCCCGTCTGAACGGTAGGGGTCTTGGTAGGGGTTGGGGTCGAATCCAGTCCTACCAGGGGGTATTCTGCCCCTACCGGTTCGGCGAGAACGCCTGTATTGATGGGGCTCTTGTGATCTTCGTGAGGTTGTAGAGCATCTTCTCGAAGTGGGGCACCCGCCAGTCCACGTCGGTGCTGTAGCGGTGAAAGCCCCCACCGAGGGCGTCGTGGATGCCCCCCCGCGCCATCTGGTCCAGGGTCAGGCTCGCGGCTTCGAGCAGTGCCGGGTCGCCCGCTCGCCAGTGCTGGCGCAGCATCAAGCGCAGGGGTGTGGTGCTCGGGAACTTGGGCGCCCGCCGCATGCCGCCGCGTACCCGGTCGAGTCCGGCCAACACCGATGCCAACGCCGCATCGAGGGCCGGTTGGCCAGGGACCGCGCCCGATGGACCCAAGGTGAGCCGCCGGGCGACCTCTTTCGACAATGATGAGGCTGCTTCGGCGGCTCCGTCGGCACCGGTGGCGTAGCGCTCGGCGATGCTCTGGGACAGCTCCTTGAAGCCGGGTCGTCCGCCCCCTCGGTCGCCGGTGCGGGCCGGGAAGTAGGTGCCCCCGTAGAACGGCAGCCGGTCGGGGGTGAGCCAGACGGTCATCGGCCAGCCGCCCTGCCCGGTCAGCGCTTGGACCGCCGCCATGTAGACCGCGTCGATGTCGGGTCGCTCTTCCCGGTCCACCTTGATGCAGATGTAGTGGGCGTTCAGGTAGGCCGCGATCTCCAGATCTTCGAAGCTCTCGTCGGCCATGACGTGGCACCAGTGGCACGTGGAGTACCCGATGCTCAGCAGCACCGGCCGGTTGAGGCGGCGGGCGGCGTCGAAGGCCTCGTCGCCCCAGGGGTACCAGTCGACGGGGTTGTGGGCGTGTTGCTGCAGGTAGGGGCTGCGCTCCAACACCAGCCGGTTCGTGAACCGCGGGGTGCCGTCCGGGGCGGTGTGGCGGGTGGGGTGGGCGCTGGCCTCTGTGGGCATGGACCGGGCCGCCATGGCGTCCAGCACGGCATCGGGGAGGGGGGGCGCATTGGGCAAGGACGGCGCCGGGACCGTCGTGTGGGACCCGCAGCCGAGGGCACTGGTGAGGGTCAGCACGTGCATCAGGCGCTGGCTCAGGGCCCGCCGGTCGGGGCTGGGGAGCCTGGCGGGGCGTGGGGCTTGCACAGGTGGTGGTCGTTGAACGGGGGGAGCGGCTGGCGGGTGAGCAAGGACTCGGTCAGCAAGATGGCGCGCTCGCGCAGGGCGGGCACGGTCTCTTGGCCAGCGCGACGTGCCAGTAGCTCAGCCACGCCGTCCCGGGGCAGCTCGCCCCCGCGGTCCCACTCAAACAGCCGCTCTTCGATGGCGCTGAGGGCAAAGGCCCGGACGATGGTGGATGGGTCGGAGGCAGCACCATCCAAGATGCTGATTGCTACGACATCTTCGAGCGATGCTGCTCCCCAGGCCAGGGCGATGCGCGCCCGCTCGTCGGGGGACACGGTGCACCCCTCCGCGCGGGCCATCGGCCAGGGCATCTTGCCGAGTGTGCTGCGGTGGCCACCCCGGTGTTGGGGCGCCGCGACGCGCTGGTTGCGCAGGGGCTGGCGGGCGGCGGGTGGGCCGGTGTCGGCGATGCGATGGAACTCGGTGAGGATGGCCCCGAGGGGATCCTGGGGGTCGAGCACGGCGGCGACGGCACCGGGCTGGTGGTGCAGCCAGTGGCGCAGCAAGAGGTCTTCCAGCTCGGGGTGCAGCGTGGGGGGCAAGGCCGGCGACCACGACATCAGCGAGGGGGCCGGGCGAGAGGGGTCGGCGGCCATCAAGACCGCTTGGTGGAGCACTTGCACCCAGAACAAGCCCTCGCGGTCGTCACCCTGACCCTGGTCCAGTCCGGCGGCGGCGAGCCCGGTCCACGCGGTGCTTGCTGCGGTGACCAGGTCCTCCAGGGAGCCCTCGGCGTGGGCGTTGGCGAGAGAACGGGCCGTCTCGTCGAGCAAGTGAACGGCGCACTGGTCGGAGTACAGCCCCGAGCTGCGGCACCAGGCGGCCCGGGCCTTGATGGGGGCCTGGGCGGCGGACTCGGCCAGGCGGAACCAGCACTCGCTCTGCCAGCGGGCCTCGTCCAGCGAGGTGCACAGCGCGACACCGTCCTGATGGCGGGCACTCTCACCTGCGAGTCCTGCGGCGTCGACGCTGCAGCTCTGGGCGTCGTGGGGGTCGGTCAACGCGGCGCAATAGCCCTGAATCGCCTTGGGGTCGGTGCTCTGGAGGGCGCGCTCACGGATGCAGCGCTCCCGGGGAGGGCCATCGGGCGGGCACCCCACCACCTCACCCCGCGCCCGCGCTTCGGGTCGGTGGCCGGCGTCTGCGCGCAGGTGCATGCGGCCGGCGATGCTCTGGCAGCTCTCGCGGAGGACCGTGTCGCCGATCTCCCCACACACCGGCAGTGTGGTGCTGCGGGCGAAGCTCATCCACGCGAGGTCGCGGTCCGGGCCCGGATCAAGCTGACGAATGAGGGACTCCGCGGCGGCGGGGTCTTCGTCTTGCACGCGCTGGGCGGCATCCGTGAGGCACTGTTGCCGGGGGGCGCCGGTCAGTGAGCCGCAGTCGGGGCTTCCGCCACTGCAGGCGAGCAGCAACAGCAAGGAAAACAGCAACCGACCTCCAGTGGCAGGGAGGCGGGATGGTACGCCCGGCGTGCACCCCTGGCGTGGGGTGCACAAAAGCCTGACAGGGAGCGGGGGAGGTGGGCTTTGAGGGAGGACGGGGGGCCGAGGTGTTGGGGGGGGGGGCTCTGCCGACAACGCACTGGTTCAAAAGGAGTTCAGCGCATCCGATGTGGTGAACCCCTTCGGTCCCCGACCGGACGGCTGCAGCCTCGGCACGAGGTTGCCGTGGGGGAGCGCCCCGTGGGCGCGGTGCCGGGGTGTCCCCAGCCAAGAATGGGCTAGTTCATGGGCTCGCTACTTGCGAGCCCATGAACTAGCTCCGCTTCGGATACGGCCGCAACCCAAGAAGCATCTCCGACTTCTCCGTCAGCGGCTGGGCCGCCAGCGCCGGATCTGTGTGGGCCGCAAGACTCGCCTTGACCACAGCATAGACGTCCTCTCGGCCCAGGCTGGCGTCCACCTCGACCACCATGTTCTGGCTGCGGAACAGGTCCAGCGTCGGCAGCGCCTTGGCCTTGAACGTGTCGAACCGAAGCTTCATGCTCTCGATGTTGTCGTCGCTGCGCCCCGAGTACTTGGCACGACCCAAGATGCGTTGCTCCAACACACTGAAGGGGCACTCAAAGTACAGCATCTTCGGCAGCTCCGCCTCCCGCTCGAACACCTCGTACCAACCGTCCATGTTGTCGAGTGAGCGGGGAAAGCCGTCCAGCAGGAAGTTCAGCTTGCCGTGTTGGTGCGTGGCCTTGTCCATCGCCTTCTTGAGCAGTGTCACCGTGATCTCGTTGGGCACCAGCTCGCCTGCGGTGATGTACGACTCGATGGTCGCCGCCGTCTCGCCGCCGGCCTCCCGCTCGGCGCGCAGCAGGTCTCCGGTCGACAAGTGGGTCCACCCGAGCTGGGTGGATGCAAGCGAACACATCGTGCCCTTGCCGCTGCCCGGTCCACCCAACACAAAGACGACATTGCGCTTGGGCAGGGGCTTGCGGGGGTCGAACTGGTGCACCACAACCTTCGGTGCCGGCGCGACACCCTTCTTGTAGACATGCCACGCCCGGTCGGTGGGGGGCAATGCATCGTCGCACGTAATGTCGTAGGCGAGGTGGCCGTCGAGACGACAGATTCGCCACGATGAGTAGCTGTTGGAGTAGGACAACGCAGGGCTGCGGGCGCACTTTCCGTCGGCGCGGTCCCACGCCATCTTGCCGTTCCAGTAGCCCAGGCTCGACACCGTGCCGGACTCGGACTCGGCCGCCGGCGCGGTGGACGGCACAAAGAGCCCATCAACCTCGGGCAGACCGGAGCCCGAGACCTCAATAAACAGGGTGTTGGGCTTGAGTGCATTGGAAGTCAAGATGGAGTCCTTGGTGGAGGGCTCGGTCCCGCAGGCGCACGCCGGGACCGGTCCGCGACGGGTAACGCGGGCGGTCCGGCTGCCCGCTGTGGGACCGCCACCACCGGCCTCACCGGTCGGGGACGAAGCCCTCCAACACCAAGGCCTCGCCGACCTTCTCGGCAACCGTGCGGTGGCCCAGAGGGGACAGGTGGCAGGAGTCGATGAAGGCTTGCTCCATGCCGGGCTCATCGAGGGCCGCAGCCGTGTCGACAAAGGCCACGTCATCGGCCTTCGCGTGGGTCTTCATCACATCGGCCCAGGCTTGCAGGCCGTCGGGGAGGGGGGAGATGCCCTCCAGCGCGAGCACCAATCGACCGCCCCGGGGTCGCAAGAGAGACTCGATGATTGCGATGTTCTCATCGAACTCGGAGGGGATGACGGCCCGCGTGTTTGGGGGCCGCAGGACCGCCAACAGCCCGAAGCGCAGGGCTTGGTACAGCGCCACGTCGCCGAGTCGCGCGGACGCCCGCGTGCGCCAGTCGTCTCGACGCTGCCATGCCGCGAAGAGCCGGGCATAGGTCACTGGCGTGCGGGAGTTCAGATCGTTGTGACCGACGTACATCACCACAATGTCGGGGTCCACGTCGTCCCAGCGGGTCTGCAGGTAGCGCCGTGCGTGGAAGCTGGTCCAGCCCCCGACGCCTTGGTTCACCACCTGCACCCGGTCCCCAAGCTGCCGCTCCAGCTCGGCGGGCCAGAACTCGTCCAGGTCGTCGTTCTGCCATGCGCCGCCGGTGCTGCTGCCGCCCATCGCGACCACCCGCACGGCCCCCGGGCGACGGGGCGCGGGCACCACGGGGTAGCCGAAAGCGGGGTACTCTGGGTGATTCTGAGTGATCTCGAGCTGGGAGAAGCTCTCCCAGGCGCCGGTGCGGCCCTCCCGGTCCACGTCTTGCCCGTGGGCATCGGGAGTCTGGGTCTCTGCCCGCGCCGATCGGCCCAGCACCCGCCCGCCGTAGTCCGTCCAGAGCAGGGCGGTGTTCAGCAGTGACGCGACGAGGGCCACGCCCGCCAAGCTCACGAGGTTGAAGCCGCGGACGTGGCGCACGTTGGCCCACACCACCAAGCCACACACCGCGCCCGCCTCGGTTGCGAAGATCGCGGCCATCGGGTGGCGGGGGGCCATCGCCAGAGCGGCGGCGCCGGCGGCCAGACCGAGCACAGTGGCGGAGACCAGCCCCCACCCGACACCGCGGTCGAGGCCCCACAGCCTGCGGCCCAACACCACGAAGATCACCCCTGCGAGGGCACTGCCGCCGACCATGACCCCGCCAATCACGGGCCCATAGACCGGCACTGCAACCCCGCCGAGCGCGGCCCCACACGCTGCCGAGAAGCCGATGGGCAGGGTGTTGTCGCGGTGGGAGAGCCGCACGGCGAGGCTGAGCAGTCCGAGCCCCAGGCTCAGTGCCAGCGGCAGTCCCATCGCCCACAGTGCCGGGTGGACCGCCACAATGCGTGCACTCTGCAGCATGGCCGGCAGGTCTGCCCACGCGAGCACGGGGACCAGCACCAGCGGGCTGGCCACCCCCACCATCCGACGAAACCCGAGCGACCCGCCGGCGGCGAGCAGCAAGGCAGCGCCGAGCACACCGCCGAGGCCGAGGGTCCAGATGGGAAGCGGAGGGGCGGTCTGAACGTGTGGCTCACCGGGCCCGCTCGCCCGGAGCTCGAGCAGCTTGACCTGGCGCACCCCCGCCCGGACCCGCGCGCTGGTCCATGCCGTGGCGGAGGGGGTGCCACAGTGGGCCACCACGCCATTGAGGGTCACTTGTGGGGTGCGGCCGGAGAGGTCCAGGGTGAGGTCGATCGGCTGGTCTGCGGGCGGCAACCGCAGCGGGTCATCGCAGGTCTGGGGCTCCAGTCGGCGCCCGCCCTGGCCGGCGAAGTACCTCACCATCGCAGGGTCTTGGCGCTTGGCCATCACGCTGGCGATCCCGTCGCGCGACTCGAAGATGAGCTCCAAGGTGGCATCCGTGGGCAACCAGAACCGGGCCTGGAGCCGGTGGGGCGACACCACGGGACTCCGCAGCTCGGCGTGGTCGTCGAGTGGCCAGCCCGCCGTCGGTGCCGATGCGCCGCCCGTCAGCGCCGCGAGCTGCACCGGGATGTCCTGCTCTGTGCGCGTCCACCCCGCCGGACCCTCCTGCAAGTGGAGCATGTGTTGCTGGTGGGCGGCACCGACACCGGCGAGAACACCAATAAACGCCAACACCACGGCCCAGAGCGCCCGGCGCGGGGAGGCTTGTCGGGAGCTGGGGCGGGGGCTGCGGTGGCTGGGCATCGGGGGCAGTGAACCACACGCGTCGGGGAGCGGGTTCGGCGGTGTGCACAGTCGTGGGTGGGCCCGGGCATGTCGCCGGCCGGCCCCAGGTCACCCCTGAGCCGACAGCGCCGCGATGGCGGGCCGATACTTGAGGTGTGCGCCCCCCAGGACCGGATCGCCGTGGGCGGGCAGCACGTTGTCGAAGCGCCGGTCGAGCAGTGCGTGCAGCCGGCGGGGGTCTGGGGAGCAGCCGTCCACCCAGCCCTTTCCCAGCCGGTGCGGGCCGATGAAGCCCATCACGCGGAACATGATGCCGCCAGCGAGGTTGAAGTGCCCCGTCGTGGTGGCCCAGTTCTGGAGGCTGTCGCCTGCGATGACCGTCCCGCCGTGAACGGGCAACACCAACACCGCTTCGGGGGGGCTGCCGCCCAGGGTCAGCAGCTCAGCACCGGGCAGCGGCGGCACTGCACCCTCGTCGAGCCAGCGGTCCGGCTCGAAGTAGGTCCGGCCACGCTTGGGGGCGGTGCCCACAAAGTAGCGCTGGCCGCGCACTGCCCAGACGGTGGCGCCGTAGTGTTGTTTGTAGAATGGGTCGTCTCGCCCGTGCCCACCGGCCAACCGAATGACATCGGTGACCCGGCCCAGTGTGTTGAGGGCGTGCAGACCGGCCTCGTCCAGGCGCACCGAGTTGACGAGGACCAGACCTTGTTGGTGTTTCACGACAGTCATGTTGCGGCTGAACCGCGCCGGGCCAAAGCCCATGCGGCCCCGCACAAGGTGCAGTCCAGGCAGCACCTCGTGCAGGGGGCCGTGGGGCTCGACGGGGACGATGCGTGGACCCAAGGCTGCTCCGGGCCGCGAACGATCAGGCGGCGCCTTCAAGCTTCTCACGAAACGCTGCGGCGAAGGCTTCCAGCGACATGCCCATCTTGCCTTGCAGCTTGGGACGCATGGGTGCGGCCTGCTCGGTGAGCTGAAACACAGCGACGCCCGCCAGTCGGCAGCGGTCCGGGCCCAGGGCTTCGACCACCCAGTCATTGCGCATGCCCAGCAGGAACGGGGGCAGCCCGTCGCGCACTTCGTACGCCAGGGCCTGGGCTTGGCGATCGAAGTGCACCAGCTCCTGCCGCACTGTGCCCAGGGCCGCTGTGTTGTTGACCCGGACGACGCCGATGTCCAGGGGGCCTTCCAGCGTGGAGCTCTCGATGCCCGGGGCCCAGTCGGCCCAGTCCGCAAACGCCTCGCCGAACAGCCGCCATGCATCGGTGGCGGGCGCGGCAATGTTCATGGTGGTGTGGATGGTCATCTCGGTCATGGCGGTCTCTCCTGTGGGGCGCGAGCTGTGCTCGCCGGTTGGGGAAGCGGACCGTATGGCTCCGGCCGGGCAAGAAGAAGGGCCACAAGTTGACCAGGGGTGTACACTGGTGTGCATGGTCAAGCCGAACGAGCTCCAGTGGGATGACATCCGCCTGTTCCTGGCGCTGATGCGGGCCGGCAGCTTGCGCGCGGCTGCTGTCCAGCTCGGGGTGAGCCGCCCCACCGCCGCCCGGCGCCTCTCGGTGCTCGAAGGGCGCCTCGGACTGGCCCTCTTTGACCGACGCCCCGACGGGCTGAACGCCACGGCCGCCGCGGGTGCGCTGTTTCCCCGGGCCGAAGAGGTCGAGCGGGCGGTGCAAGGGCTCACCCGGGAAGCCCAAGGTGCCGACCCGGAGCTGCGCGGGACCGTGCGGGTGACCGTGCCCGCCATCGTCGCCGAAGAGCTGCTCATGGACGACTTTGTGGCGTTCTGTCGGCGCTGGCCCCAGATCCAGCTCGACATCTCGGGCGCCTACTCGCTGGAGAGCCTCGCCGCCCAGCAAGCCGACGTCGCGGTGCGGTTCATGCCGACGGGTGTCGCGCCGGACCCCGCGCTGCACGGGCGTCGTGTCGGCAACGCTTATGTTGCGGTGTATGGCCATGGAGACTGTTGGATCGGCCAGCGGGGTGCCGAACACGACAAGGCATGGGTGGCCCGCACCCCTTGGCCCGATCTGCCCATCAAAGGTGCCATCATGGATGGGGCGCTCCTGCGCCGGGCGTGCGCGGCGGGCCTCGGCATGGCCCACTTGCCTTGTTTTGTGGCCGACGGCAGCTTGGAGCGGCGCACCGAGCCGAAGCCGGGTCTCGACGTGTGGGTGTTGGTGCATCCCGACCTGCGCCGCAATCCCCGCTTGCGGCTGTTCCGGGACATGGTGGTGGTGGCGCTGCAGCGACAGCGTGACCGCCTGGAGGGTCGGCCGGCGGGTGCTGCGGAGTAGGTGGGGTTGCGGGTGTTGTGTTGGTGGTCGGGCGGTGTGGTGTTTACGGGTGGCCGGTGTCGCCGCCACCGGGATGGACGGGGCCCAGCGGTGAGCCGTGAGGTGGGTCCGGCTTGCCGAAGGTGTCCCAGTCTGCCGCCCGGTCAGGAAGACAGCCGGCCTCATGGCAAGGAAGACCGGACAGCACCGCCTCGAGGTCGAGCAGGAAGCCGTCTGCCTCTTGCGGGATAGGGGCGGAGCCTCAGCCGTCGAAGGGCCACCGGGCGATGCCGTGCACAGCGTGAGAGACTTCCGCAGAGAGCCAGTGCACCGGGCCGGCCATGCCGGTGGAGAAGTCGTAGCCCGCGACGCCTGCCGGACTAAAGCCGCCGATGGCACGGTCCTCACCGAGCCAGAGCAGGCCCCGTGCGAAGCCGGGCCGCGCCAGCTTGGGGTTGGCGACTACCGAAGACTTGAGCTCTCGGAGCGGCCGCCGGGGCACGGCGATGCGCACCGCGGCGTCCTCTCCTCGCAACACCACCGTGTCACTACGGGTGTCGTTGAAGAGCAGGCGCCCATCGTCGAGTCTGCGGGCATTGTGGGTCCCCAGGGGGAGGCTGTCTTCGCCCAGGAGACAGCCGTCTTGGAGCTGGACGAGCCAGTGGCGACGCAGGGCCGACATCCAGAGGCCCGCACTGTTGCCGTGAACCTGGTTGAAGTGTGCCGTGTCGCCCCGCTGCGGGCCCGCCGTGCTGTTGGGGTCAAAGACCTGCGCCTGGGGACCGTCTTCGCCCCGGATGCACATGCCCCAGACGAAGCGTCGCTGGCCAGGATCGAAGCCAAGAATGCTGTCGAAGGCGGTGGAGACCACGTAGACCACCCCCTTGTGCACGGTCATCTCGTGGGCGAGTCCGAGGTAGGGGTTGCGGTGCCGAGCCCGCTCCGTTCCGTCCGGGTCCAGCTCGATCAAGCATTGGCTTGCGGCCACCAGGACTCGGTCGTGCAACACAACCACCCCGCGCAGGCCCCGATCCCCTCCGCGGCCGATCCAGGAGATCTCGGTCTCGTCCCAGCGGAAGAGCTCGCGGGACTCGTCGAATTCGAGGTCGACCACGTGGAGGGCACCGTGCCCCTCGCCCTCGAGGGAGCCGCGCACGACGGTGCTCACGACGGCGCAGGGCCAGTGCTTGGTCATAGGTCGGCCGGCCGGTCGATGATGTCGAAGATGAAGTGCACGCGAGGCTCCAGGCTCCGGTTCGAGACGGCGTGGTGACGGCGGTTGTCGATCTCCACCAGGTGGGAGGCCACCATGGGCACGCGGGCGCCGTCCACCTCGAAGTCCACATCCGGGTGGGTCAGCAGGGGCACGTGGAAGCGTCGTGCTGCCGCGAAGAAGGGTGCCGAGTCAGTGTGAGGGGTGATGTGTTGCCCGGGCAGGAGGCGCGCCAACATGGAAGTGCACAGCGGACCCTGGGCACCCGTCTGGCGCCGTGCCCAGACCACGGCCGGCCAGAGCAAGGGTCGCAGCTCTGACCAGCGGGGCCACGTCTTGCAGTACAAGCGCGGGTACTCCTTGTGGTCGGTCCAGAGCAGGATGACGCTCTGGGTGCGGGCGTGTACACGGAAAGTGTCCTGGCGGAGTGTGTCCTCCATCCAGACCTCTTCCGGGGCATCCCGAGCCCACAGCCGCAGTGCCCGCAGGGGCACCCGGCCGAGGTCGCGGTGGGGGGTGTCGAACTCCATTGAGTCAGCCTTCCAGGGGGCCGCGGCAGCAGGCCTAGCGGGGAGCGGTGGCCGCGGGGGCTACAGCACTTCTGCGGGCCAGGCGGCGTAGCTCTGCCCGGCGGAAGAGCTCCTGGGCAACGGGCAGCAAGCGCTCCTGGGTGCGGTTAAGTCGCTGGACAAAGCCCGGGTTGAGCTGCTTGCCAAGGTGGATGCGGTGGTAGAGCTCGTCGAAGACCTCGACCGAAGCCGGATCCAGCTCGGGCGGCGCTTTGATGGGCTCGGCTCGGTGGAGAGTAGGGTCGACGGCGGCAACCGCGGCCTCCATGTCGCAAGGCTGGCCGATCCAGGCCAAGGTCTCTCGGATGTGGGCCGGGTTTTCGACCACCGAGGCGTAGGACGTGAGGTGGCAGGGATAACGCCGCAGCAACACATCTCGGATCCCCCCCGAGACCTCGACCCACCACTCGATGGCGGCTTGGAAGGGCGCCTCGGGATGGGGCTGGTCGTCGCCATGCTGGAGGGCATCGAGGCGGGCCATGCTCTGGGCGTATGCCCGCCAGTCGCGCACGGTGATGATGACCCGTCCGAGAAAGGCGTGCTCCGTGCGCGGCAGGGCGCTCAGGAAGACCTTTGCTGCGTGGTCTTGGGTCTCGAGGGGGTGGAGATAGAACCCTGTCTTGGGATCTGGGTTGGTCTCAAAGTTGATGCCCCGGCGCAGGGTTGACTCATAGAATCCCTTGGGGTTTGCGTCCTTGAGTCGGGTCTCCCAGTTGCGTGGGAAGGCCTCGCCGATGACAGGAAAGCCCGCGGCATCGAGGATCTGCATCCACATGCTGGTGCCCGAGCGCTTCGGCCCGCTGACGATGATCAAAAGTAGATCCCCCCGAAGAGCCCAAACTGAGTGTTGCCGCCGGGGCCTCCCCCGGCGAGCCGCGGAGCCAGTCCCTGATAGTACCGAAGGGACACGTCCACGGTCTTGCCGCTGACCTGGAGGTTCACGCCTGCGCCAATGTTCATGCCCAGCCCGACGCGAACGATGCCCCCAAAGTAGGCCGCTGCAGACTCGGCAAAGTCATAGTCGGTGCAGTCATCGTCGTAGCAGGCCTCGGCCTTGTAGCTGAGCGCATAGCCAAGCTGAGGACCCCACGTGAAGTGGGGGAGCACCTGCCAGCCTTTGTCGTTGCCCCAGCGAGTCTGAAATAGAAAGGATGCGGCGATCTGGTTCTCGTTCAAGCTCATCGAGACGTCGTCTTCCTCCATGCGCATGCCAAAGGCACGGTAGCCGAGCTCGGGGGCGAAAAACTTCTCGGCGGTGCCCTTCTGGTTGAACTTGCGGAACTTGCGGGCAGATGCACCGATGGCGATGCCCGTGCGGCTCTTGAACTCGTAGTACCCGCCATAGCCGGGCACAAAGCTCAGGGTGTTCGCCGACGTGAGCCCAAGCACCGGGCCAAAGGTCCAGCCATCCTGGGGAGGGTCTGGCTCGTTGTCTTCCGCCAAGGCCACGGTGACGGGAAGAGTGGCCAGCGCGGGCAGACAGATGCCCCTCGCGATCAGCTTGCGGGTCTTCACAGTTCTCTCCAGGGTGTCGGACAGGTCACCTTAGCAGCTGAGTTGGAAGACGACCCTCCCCCGTGTGGGGGACCCCCTTCGTGTGGAACGTCTCAACAAAGCTGAGACACGTAGCGTGTAGATTTGTTGTAGTGACGAGGCCTCGGCGACCGACGAACCCGGCTGTGTCGCCGGGCAGGTCCAAGCGACACCCTGTTCGACTCCCGAACCTGTCTCGTCGGCTGCGGAGTGCTCGGGTGCGGAGGGTTTGTCCCGGTCACTGGGGGATGCTGTCCAGTCCCACCGACCCAAGTCCAACATCGGCCCCGCCATCTCCGCCCCCTGGCCCTGGCCCCGTGGGCCGACTGGTGCGGTACACCTTGGCGCATGGGGATGGACTTACCCGCTGTGTCGCCATCCCCGAAGTGCCCCTCGACCACAAGGGCGCCGAGCAGGAGTTCCAGCACCCCGCCACGCTGCAGCATGCATCGCTGTTCGCCGGAATCATCCGCGGGACTGAGCGCTGGGCCACGCTGCTGGGCGTCGTCCGGACGGCCAAGGAGGCGGAGTTGACGTCGAGACCGACTTGATGTGGCACTTCGAGCACCGGGACACTCGTCGCGACCGTCTTGGCTGCTCGCCAGCGCTGCTCACGCTGACAGTCCACCGAGAGTACAGCGCGAAGTTGGGCGCGCGTGACGCGTTTGGGGATCAGTCATGCGGGTGTGTTCCCGGCTTCCTTGACTGGTCACCCCGCGCGCACCTCGAGCCCGTCGCACTTGGCATCCAGCATGTCCGCGCGAACACCGCTCAGCCCGTCGTATTCACCAGCCCCTCCTGATGCGGGGCCCGTTGGGGTGCGTCGGCCTTTGACTGGCTTGTTTCCGGCGCCAACGTAGACGTTGGCCAATCCGAGACGCACGAGTCCACCTCCGGTCGCGCCAGTGCGTTTACGTCTTGGTGTTCGAGCGGCGAGCCACGCCGAGAGCTCAGGCGGGCACCTCTTCGGCAGCGAGGAAGGCGGGCATGGCGTCCGCGAGCGCCCTCCAGAGCGCGGCTTTCGCGGCGGAGATGCGGAAGTGGACGGCCCGGGCGTGGCGGACCACCGAGGTGGCGGCCTTCAGGACGCGCTCCCGGATTCGGTCCAGCGAGAAGCCGTCTCCAGTGGCGTCCTCCAGCAGGCAGCGGACGGCGTGGACCAGCTCGTAGGCGATGGCGGCGAGGATGAGTGTGACCTCGTTCTCGGCCATACCGACCTCTCGCTTTCGATGAGGGGCGCCCTTGCGGTGACGTTGCACGCTCGAGAGCCGCGGGGCGATGACGCGCTTAAACTCGCCGATGTGGGCCTCGGCAGTGCCGCGTTTGCGGTAGGTCTCGAGGATGGTCTCCGACGTGGCCTGGGGCCGGGCGAGGTTGGTGGCCAGGTAGAAGGTGTGGTGCAGCAGCTCGCCCTGGCGCGTGTCCCGCTCCACGACGACAGCGACCACGCGGAGGACCGAGGTCCAAGTCTTCGCGCGGTGCCAGAACTCCCGGGTCGTGTGGCGAGGCTGCCCGTCGGGGGTGGGGTTGGCGGCCCAGTCTGCGAGGACCTTCTTCTCCCAATGCTCGATGGCCCTTTGCAGCACGGGGTTCTTGCGGAGCCGGGTCACGAACCGGACGCCCCGGTTGGCCAGCCAAGCGAAGAGCTTGCCGTCCGCGTAGCCCGCGTCGATGCGAACCAAGACCTCGGCGCAGTCCTCCTGCAGGGCCATGATGATCGGCGTGAGGAACCGCCGCACGTCCTTGGCCGTGTGCACGTTGCCCGGTCGGAGCATCACGCCGACGACGTCGCCGGTGTCCGTGATGGCGATGAGCGGGTGGTAGCACTCGATGCGGTAGTGCCCGTTGTACGCCCCGCCATCCTGGCGGCCGTGGGTCTCGTGCGGAAACGAGTCCACGTCGAGGATGATGCGCTTGCGGCGTTTATCTTGGCGCCGCATTCGCTCCCGGCCGATGTCGAGCAGACCTTGGGCCAGCGACCGCCGGTTCTGTTCGCTGCCCAGCATCGCCGTCATCCGCGACTGGGTGGGTTGCGAGGAGAGGCCGTCCGGCTCGCGAGGCCTCTCCGCTGCACGAAGCGACCGGTCTCCGCCGCGCTCGGACACGGCAATGCGGAAGGCCGGGTCATCTCGCAGAATGTCGGCATCGTCCTGGTCTTGCCAGCCTTGCGCCATCAGCAGGACCCGCGACAACACCAGTTCGTACAGCGGGTGGGTGATGCGGTCCTGGACCCGGTGGTCGACCAGCGAACCTGCGACACGGCGCAGCCCCAAGCTGTCCGCGACGTCCCGAAGAGGCAATGCACCAGCGTCCTCGGTCAGCGGACACTTCGACGCCTCCACACGGATCGAACGGTTGAAGTTTGACCGGAAGAGGGTACCTTGCTGTTCACCCATTCCCGCCTCGCTGTGGGTTGTTAGATACAGCGAACACATAGTGTGCTTCGTACTTCTCGGCTAGGCGGGGATGGGGTTTTCAGGACGCGGTGAATACGACGGGTTTATGGAGGCGCGGCTTGGCTGCGCGTGACCGACGCGACCTTCCGCAACGTGAGCTTCGCCAGCAACACTGCAACCTACGGCGGTGCGGTCTTCTTGAACACCGCGAGCCTGATCTCGACCGGATCTTCCTGGACAAACAACGCCGCAACGTCTGGCGGCGCCATCTACTTGGTCGTCTCGACTGCGACCGTCACGAACAACTCAATGTCGGGCAACAGCGCCTACGACACATACAACTACAACTACGGCAGCCCCGACTCCGACACCTGGGGCACGTCCTCGTTCTCCTGTACCGCGACGGGCTGCAACTGAACCACCGCTCGGGCTGCTCCCCGGCAGCGCCGCTCCCCACGGGTCGCCCGCCGGCGTCGTGGGCACGTCGGGCCTGACCTGGACCCAAGGGGCGTCGCCTGCTCCGTCGGCTCGGCTCCGTTCCCTCCGTCCGGCTCCCGAGGCTGCGGTGCCGGTGAGCGCGAAGCTCGCCAGGGCGGCGTGTCGAGAGGTCCCCCAGCCGGTTGAGTTGGGACATTCACTGGCCCCGTTTCGTCTGTCCAGTCGGACTCGTAGTCCAGGTGAGGAGGCGTCTCTCGGAAGCCCCTCCGGAGTGCGACGTGACCCTCGAGCCCCCCTCCAGCCTGCCCTCGCCCCCGGTCCCGCTCGACGCCGCTCGTCGCACCCGTGTGCTGCAATCCGCCCTTGAGACGCTCCAGCGCGACACCCGCGCGCGCGCAGCGGTGTTCATCGGCTTGGCTGGCCTGCCCGCGGGTGGGGCCACGGTCGATGTGGGGCTCACGGGCTGCATCGCGGTCGGCCCTGTGCCAACGGGTCTCACCCGGGCAGCTGCAGAGCGACAGACCCTCGCCGAGCTGGGCTGGTCGGCCGCCGATCTGATGCCCGTCGACGGCCCGCACCGTCGCCGGATGGCGGTGCCGGGGGGGGCCTGGGAGGTCGCCGGGGGGCTGGTCGCCCACGAGGGCCGCGTGCTGGGCTGGTTGGGGCTGGAGGCGGGGCCGCTGGGCTTGCCTTCCCGCCGTCGGCTGCTCCAGTGCTGGCGCTTGGCTGCGGAGCCGATCGGGCTGTTCCTCGATCCAGCCGGCCAGCCCACGCTTCCGGCCGCCGCGCTTGTGATGCAACACGACGGCACCGTGTGGGCCCACACCGGCCCAGCGCAGGCTTGGCTGGATGTGCCCGGGATGCGTGGGGAGCTCAAGTCCCAGGTGTCCGCCTTTCTGAGCACTGCCCACCGGACGATGCGGCTGGGCACGCTGTCGGGTGTGGTGCACCTTGAGCGACTTGGCGGGCAGTGCGGGGCCGCCGCGCTCGTGCGGCTTTTGCCCTTTGAGCCGCTGCACGAGCCCATCTATGGTGAGCTGTCGCCCCGCCAGCTCGACGTGTGCCGGCTCGCTTCGGGCGGCGCCACTTCGGCCGAGGTCGCGAGCGCGCTGGGCCTTGGCTTCGAGACCGTGCGGACCCACCTCAAGAGCGCCTATCGCCGGCTGGGCGTTGCGAACCGCTTTGAGCTCGCGGGCGTGTTGCAGCAGACTTGGCCCGAGCGGACCGATCCGGGTTGTGCGGTGCGGCTCAGTGGTTGAGGCCTCGGCGAACCACATACGCTGGGGACCGTTGCCCGGCAGCCTTGCGACAGTGTGACCGGCTGGAGGGTCGGCCGACCGTTGCTGGTGAGTAGTTGGGGCCTCTGCTAATGTTGTGGTTCTGCTACAATGTCTTGTTCATCAATGTTCTCAGCGTTGTGCTACCGGGGCTTCCTCGGCGCAGGCCCCACCCGTGGGGGCAGGCTACATGGGTTGGGTCTTCGTACCCCCGAGTGCCCGTGTCCATCGTCTCCCGCCTGTTCCCGTGCCTGTTCCTCACCGTCGCTCTGGTGGCACCGCTGGGCGCCCACGCCAAGCCCCGGGTGCTCAGCCTCACCGAGGTGACCGCCTCGCCGATGAGCCTGATGGTGGCCAAGAAGATCGACGCACCCCTCGTCATCATCCTCGATCCGGCCAAGGTGCCCGACTCGTGGCCCATGCACAAGAAGTACGCGGTGGCCGACTGGGACACCTTCGTCTCCCGTGACCTCAAGAAGGCGATGGAGACCTACTTCACGACCGTCACGGTGCTGGCCCCTGGCGCCCCTCTGCCCGAGGGTCCCCACATGGTGGCCGACGTCAAGGTGGACCGGGTGCAGCTCAGCCCCATCGACGTGGGCGGCCTGACCTACAATGTGATGGAGATGCAGTGGGGCTTCGCGGTGCGGCCCTCGGGTGCGGATGCGTACCTGTTCTCCTTCGCGGGCAAGGCCCACAGCAAGGAGACCTACAGCAGCGCGCTGGTGGGGCTGGGCCAGCTGGTGGAGTCCGCCGTGGCGGGGTTGCTGCAAGCTTGGTCCGAAAAAGAGGTGACGGCGGCCATTCAGACCAGCTTGACACCGGCGCCTTAGCCTTCGTTGGGTTGGCGGGGCCCGTTGACGGCACCGCTATGACGGTGGAGCCGGCGGGTGTCCCTGTGCGACGCAAGAGTCCGCTCGCGCGCGCCCTGATCGTTGCGTTGGGCGGCGGTCGCGATGGCCATGGGTTGACTTGATGGGCCGTTCGGCGCACATGAATCGCCGCTTGGCCGACTGGACATCCGGTGCCCCTCCCGTTGAGTTGTCTGCGCCAGAGTGCGCGGAATGTGGGTGTTTTCGATGGTTGTTGTTCGGTGTGTCGGTGTTGGCGACACGGGTCAGGTTGGGGGCGACCGGTGGGATCGACCAACCCAGTGCGCGGCTCTGGTGTGTTGAGCGCGGGGTTGCCCTGTTGTGTACAGGGTCGGTCGGTGGGCGCGCAGTCGACACACAAGACTGATCAGCGACTGTCGACGGGCTCGCAGCAATCAAGATTGCCCCCTTTGGCCGAGGTTGGGTTCACCGATGCTGTTGTCACTTGCAGTCTTGAGGCAGGCTGCGCTCGCCGCACCACTCGTCGCCCCATCGAGCAACTCTGCTCGGGCGCTGTCGGGCCCCGTGCGCCGCCTCCGGTACACCCCCGAGAGTGGTGAAGCCCCGGCTGTGGGGGACGCCCAAGGGCTCCGCGGAGTGGGTGCGCGAAGGCTGAGCCAGCCGACCTGCCCTCGGATGGCCGGTCCGGCTTGACAACGATGCGTGCGCACGCAATAAAGTGTGCATGTCCATTGACCAGACCCGCACCGACTCCCTCGACGACGCGCTTGCTTGGCGGATCACGCGTGCGGCGCGCCTGCTGCGCATCCACCTGTCCCAAGTGCTGCGGCCGCTGGGGGTGAGCCCGGAGCAGTTTTATCTGCTGTTCCGTCTGCATGAGTCGGATGAGGGGTGCACCCAGGCCGGCCTGGTCGACAGCAGTCTCGGCGACCGACCCAATGTCAGCCGCCAGCTTGGCTCGATGGAGCGGTTGGGTTGGATCGAGCGTCGGACCGACCCCGATGACCGCCGCTCGAAGCGGGTCGTCCTCACCCCTGCGGGGCGGGAGATCACCGATCAGCTCCTCGCTCTGGCCGTTGAAGAACGCCTGCGCCTCTTCGGAGGTCTGTCCCCCCAAGCACTCGATGGGCTCTACCAAGCCCTCTCCCAGCTCGAGAGCCAGCTCGCGTTGCCGGGCTGACTTGCCCGCCCAAACATTTGCGTGTGCACGCAAATGCATTCATTCCCCGCGACACCTGGAGTTCCCATGCTGACCTTGTTGCTGTCCACCGCCCTCGCCGCCGGCCCGCTTCCCGCGGCAGTTCCGGCCATTGAGTCCACCCTCACCGCCTTCACCGAGGGTGTGGCTGCCCGCGAGGTCGCTCAGGTGCGCGCCACCCTCCACGCCGACGCCCGCCAGTTCGTTCGCATTGGCGGCAAGCTGGAAGTCATCGAGACGCCCGCCTACCTGTCCCTGCTCGAAGCCGGCACCATCGGCGGCACCCCCACGGTGCGCACCCTCCACGGCATTGATGTGTCTGGCGGCCAAGCGCTGGTGCGGCAGACCCGCACCGCCGGCGAGCTGACCTTCCACGACGCCGTCATGCTCGTCCAGAAAGGCGACCAGTGGAGTATTGTCGCGATGGCCGTCACCCTCGAAGGCGTGCCGTGAGCGCCCCAAGTCTGGCGGTGACCATGGTCTTGGCCGCGTGGTCGGGTGAGGTGGACGCCATCGGCATGACCGCCCGCTGGCAGGTGGTGGACGACCACCTCGAGGTCCACCTCCAGTCGCCGGGCCCGGGCTGGGTGGCCGTGGGTCTGCACGCGAAGCCCACGCTTGCCGGTGCGCGCCTGGTGATGGCCTCCGTCACCGAGAGTGGGCTGCGGGTGGAAGAACACGTGGCTCGGCCGCCCGCGCATCCGGCACGAACGGAGGGTGCGCGGGCCACGGGTGTGTCCGGGACCGGCCCGCCCACGCAGGTGGTGGTGCGGATACCGCTCGATCCGAAGGTGCCGGACCTGGTGGTGCTGGCCCCGGGACAGCGGGTGTGGATGGTGCTGGCGTGGAGTCAGGATGTTGACTTTGGGCACCACTCGGCGCGGCGAACGGGGCTCTGGGTGGAGCTGTAGGGTGCCGTGTCAGCCGGCTGGTTGGGTCCCGCGGGCGGGTGGGGTGGGGGGCGACCTCCAGGCGTGCTCGCAAGGGTCCGGCGATGAGAACCATCACCAGCGCGTGCATGGCACTGGTGGCAATGAACATGCTGGACCCGAAGATCTGGACCATGAAGAAGTCTGGCCGACCGCAGGCGTCGGTCCAGCGAGTCCACAACCCACTCAAGAGCCCATGGCGTGGGCCGCCGGCTCACCCCGTGCAGCGCTCCGCACTCGCCCACTGGGCCGCAAGCTCCGTCCAGTCCGCCTCTGGGCCCGGCGTGCCCACCGAGCTGAGCAGCGCCGGCCCCGTGGCATCTCGGTGCTGCCAGTCGCCCAGCGCGTCCTGTCGGTACTGCTCACGGAGGCTGTTGGCGTGCCGGGCGAGCTGTGTGAGGGCCCACGCGGCATGCTGCAGGGCGGCGTCCGACAACCACCACGGCACGTCCGCGACCAGGGCTCCGTTGTCGTCGAGTGTGCCCAGCTCCAGGGCGAAGTGGTCCAGTGCAATGCGCTTGGCGAGCGGTGCCGGGATCGAGCCCGTGCGACCCCGAGCTCGGAAGATGAGCCGTCCCCGCCGGTTGGCTTGGGGGGTGCCGACCAGTCTGAGGTTGGGTTCATCGACAATGGCCTCTATCACGGCATTCCGGGCGCGTTCTTGCATCTGTGCTGTGCCCTTGGGACCGACCCCCTCGATGAGGTCCAGGGCACACACCGCCCGGGCCAAGGCCACCAGCGGCACCGGCCTCAACCGCGCGCCCAGCTCCACCAAGTGCTGCCCCACGAGGGCGATCGCAGGTCCGCCCGCGCCCCCCGGCAGGCTCGCCAGATCCACACACAACACGTCGCTGTACGCCTGGGCGCCGGGTGTCCCTGGCAAGGGACGAAGCTGGCACGGCGGGTTGGCCGATGCCTCCCGCCCGATCCAGACAATGACCGCGCCGCAGGCATGGGCCACCTGGCTGAGCCCTGGCTGGTCCAGCACCACGCCGGTGTTGGGGTGGGTGATGGGCAACACGACCACCCGCGCGGGGCGGTGGCCATGGTGCAGCAACGCCGCTTCCATCGCCTCGACGTCCGGTCGGCCGTCGTGGTGGACGGCGAGGCCGACGGTGTCGCACACGGTCTCGCGGAGGGGATCGGCCCAGGCCGGCGGCAGGTCTCGCGGGATGAACAAGGCCGGTCGGTTGTCGGGCGTGAGCTGTGTCCGCAGCTCGAAGGCCTCCAGGATCGCGTGGGGCACCGCGAGCTGAAGCAGCTCCAGCACACCATCGGTGGGGCCTCCCGTGCCCAGTGTCACCAGCGCATCGTCCGGTCGTGCACCGAAGCGCTCGCGCACGCGGGCTTCCAACATGGGCCGCAGCTGGTCGGCGGGGTGGACGAGCATGGCCTGGGCCGCGGCTTCGATCGTCGGGCTCGGCCATCCCCGCTCACCCGCGCTCAGGCGCAGCACTGAGCAGGGGTCTGTGCCGCGGCGCTCGGCGGTGGGGACGGCCGCGCACACGGCCTCGAGGGCGGTGGGGGGCACGGGGGCGTCGGGCTGCTCGCGAGCTGCGGGGACCGATGTGGGGGGGCTGGGCACGGCGGGGCTCGTCATCGCGAGCAGGGTCTGCCGTGCGCCCGCCAAAGCGGCGGACAGGTTGCGGTTCATCACCCGGATCAGCCGCGCCGCGAGGGTGCTCTCGGAGTAGACCATCTCCGCGAACTGGGCTTGGTCCAGCTCCAGCACCACCGCCGGCTGGACTGCCGTGCAGCTCGCCGACCGAGGGGCGCCGTCGATCAGGCTGACTTCCCCGAACAAGCGGCCGGGGCCGAGAATGGCCAGCCGCTGCTGCTCCAGGCCCCGCTCCACGGTCACCTCCACCACGCCGCGCAGCAACAGGAACGCCGAGGTCCCCGGTGCTCCCTCGGTAAACAGCGCACCACCAGCCGGCAAGGTCCAGACGCGCAGGAAGGGCAGCAGGCGGGTGAGGTCGTCCATGCTGCGGGCCGCCGCGCCCGCGAAGATCGGCAGGGTGCGCATCAGCGGCAAGAGCTCGGGGCCCGCGGGGGCGATGGCCTGGGTGCCTTGGGGACTTTGCACTTGGGCGGTCAGCGCCGGCGGCAGGGGCTCCTCTTCGGTCCGGTCGGCGATCCGCTGGTCGGTGGCCCGCAGGCGCTGGCACAACACCCGACCCAGCCCCTGAAGCACCGCAGGCGCGACCGGATCACCGGCGCTGGCGAGGGCCTGGAAGGCGGCCACCGGCATCTCCCAGGCCAGCCCATCCTCCATCACGTCCACCGATGCGTTGCGGGGGCCGCGGTGGTTGAGCGCCGTCTCGCCGAGCACTTCGCCCGGTCCCAGCCGCACCAGGCGCACATGCTGGCCGTCTTCTTCCGCCACCACCTCCACCGATCCCGCCGCGATGATGTACAGCGTGTCGGCGTCCTCCCCTTGGGTGATCAGCCGTGCTCCAGCGCTGAGATCCACCGGCGTGAAGAACCGGGCGAGCACTGCGCGGCCCTCAAGGTCGAGCGTGCTGAACACGGCGGTCAAGCCCATCAGGTCCACAAGGTCCAGTCGAGGGGCGGTGCGTGGTGGGCCGAGATCGTTCATGGGCGCTCCAGAATGCCGACCCTGTGCCCACTTTGGACACCATGGCTTCGCGCGGTCCTCCACGCCAGACCAGGGTCGGGCGGGTGCGAAGCTTGAGTTGGCTCTTGAGCAGGGAAACGGATCCGGCAGCCCGTTGAATCAGCCCCTCGGTCAGATGGCACGTGCAGCGGCCCCAGTCATCGGGTGCGCTGGTCCGGGATCAGGTCTCCCAGGCCTTCATGGCCCGCGCCGGCGGCACCTTCATCTGGGTGACCAGCCCCAGGCGCTCGCCCAGCCGCAGCACCAGCCACGAGATGTCGATCTGCCACCACAGATGCCCCTGGCGGCACGACGACTGAAAGGCGTGGTGGTTGTTGTGCCAGCCCTCACCCAGGGTGATCAGCGCGAGAAACAGGTTGTTGCGGCTGGTGTCGGTCGTCTCAAACTTGCGGCTGCCCCACACGTGGCACAGCGAGTTGATGGTGAACGTCGCATGCCAGTTGGCCACGGTGCTCCAACAGAACGCCACGATGAAGCCCTCCCAGCCCCACGCCATCGTGCACGCCACCGCCAGCACGATGGGGCTGGCCCACGCGAAGCGGTCGATGTGGGCCAGCTCGGGAAAGGCCTTGTCGAAGTCGCGGATGGTGGTGGTGTCCCAGTCCGCGGCGTTCTTGTGGTACTGCCAGCCCACGTGGGACCACACACCCATGTGCTTGGGGCTGTGAAGGTCGTGCTCATCGTCACTGTGGCGGTGGTGGTACCGATGATGAGACGCCCACCAGCGCACGTGCCGCTGGGCGGACGACGTCGCGAGGAACCACATCACCACCCGCAGGGCGACGCTGGGAATGTGGTAGGCGCGGTGGCTATAGAGGCGGTGGTAGCCGGCCGTGATGCCGAACATCCGCAGCAAGTAGATCGCCAAGGCCGCGGTCAGCGTCGGCCAGCTCACGCCGGTCCAGAACACACCCAGGCACATCACGTGGATGAGCACAAACGGGATCAGGAAGTTCCATGAGATGTCCCGGGCGGTGACCCGGGGGATGCCGGCGAACATGCAGTCTCCTCCAGTGTGCGGGGTTCTAGCACACTGGGGGGACTGGGCTGGGCTGCCCGGAGGGGGAAGTCGAGAACACGTTTCACTTTGGCTGCGCCGGCGCAGGTTGCCCGGGAACACCCGCCGCGCTGCCCAACAGGTCAGTCCTTGCGACGGAACCCGAGGAGGGCCACGCTCAGCATCAGGGCCCAGCCTGTGGCGGGGGAGCGCGCGGTGCTGCACCCGGTGTGAACATCCTCTGCTGCGCTGGTCTGGAGGATCGGCGCTCGCTCGCCGCCGCCCACCTCGTCGGCGTCGGTGGTGGTGCTCTCCCCGGCGCTGGTCCCGCTCGCTTCGCCGTCCGGGTCCGCCAGGCTCGCCCCACCTTCTTGCTCGGTGACGACGGTGGGCTGGAGCGGGTGGACCATCACCGCCATCCAGTCCGACAGCCCGTCGCCGTCGGTGTCGCGGGTGGTGGGGTCGGTGAGGTGCACCCACAGCTCGTCGCTGTCGCTCAAGCCGTCGTGGTCGCTGTCGACCGCCGTGGGATCGGTGCCCAGCCGCAGCTCTTCACCATCGGTGATGCCGTCGCCGTCCGTGTCGGGCCGCCAGGGGCTCAGGCCGGCCTCGTGCTCTGCCCCATCGTCGATCCCGTCATTGTCGGAGTCTGCCCGCCCGGCGTGGCTGCCCAAGTGGGCCTCATCGCCGTCGCTCAGGCCATCGCCATCCGAGTCGGCGAGCGTCGGGTCCAGGCCCAGGGCCGCCTCCAGGCTGTCGGAGAGCCCGTCGCCGTCTTGGTCCGGCTGTGCGCTGGTCCACGCTTCCCACTGGGCCGGGTCCCGGTCTTCGAGGTCGAGCTCCAGTGCATCGCTCAGGCCGTCGAAGTCGGAGTCCGCGAGGTCGGGGTCGGTCCCGGCAGCCCACTCCTCGGCATCGGTCAGGCCGTCTCCGTCCCGGTCGGCCCGCAAGGGGTGGGCGTCTGCGCCGTCGAGGGTGCCGTCATCATCGCTGTCTTCCGCGAGGGGATCGGTCCCGCTCACCCGGATCTCCCAGCCGTCGGTGAGCCCGTCGTGGTCGCTGTCCGGCGACCGGGGGTCCAGCCCCAGCGCCAGCTCCAGGCCATCGCTGAGGCCGTCACGATCGCTGTCGGCGCGGGTCGGATCTGTGCCGGCAGTGGCCTCTTCATCGGTGCTGAGGCCATCCCGGTCGGCATCGTGTTCGAGGGTGCCCGTGCCGGTGCAGTCGTCGCTGTCTGTGGGATCGGTGAGGTTCACCCAGTGCTCGGCGCCATCGGTGCAGCCGTCCCCATCGGAGTCGGCGTCCCGGGCGTCGCTGCCCACGATCCGGACCTCTTCGCCATCGGTGAGCCCGTCCATGTCGGTGTCGGGCCGGCTGGGGTCCAGCCCCAGCGCGAGCTCTTCGCCGTCCCACAGCCCATCTTCGTCGGAGTCCGGGTCGCTCGGGTCGAGGCCCAGGGCGACCTCGGTGCCGTCGACAATGCCGTCGTGGTCGGTGTCTTGGTTGAGTGCGTCCGTGCCGAAGAGGTGCTCCTGGCCATCGCTGAGGCCGTCGCTGTCGCTGTCGGCACTGCGGGGGTCGGTGCCTTGGTCCAGCTCGTGTCCGTCATTCAGCCCGTCGTGGTCGGTGTCCCGGGCCAGCGGGTTCGTGCGGGCGGCCAGCTCGTCGGCGTCGGTCAGCCCATCGCCGTCGGTGTCGGCCAGGGAAGGTGAGGTGCCGTGGACGTACACCTCGTCGCCGTCGTCGAGCCCGTCGCTGTCGCTGTCCGTCGACAGCGGGCTGGTCATGCGCCGCAGCAGCTCAGTGGGGTCGTCAACGCCGTCGCCGTCGGAGTCCTGCTGCAAGGGGTCGGTGCCCCAGGTGGCCAGCTCTTCGCCGTCGTCCAGGGTGTCGCCGTCGGTGTCCGTCTCGCGGGGGTCGGTGCCCAGGATGTTCACCTCTTTGCCGTCCTCCAGCAGGTCACCATCGGTGTCCACCCGCAGCGGATCGGTGTCCCAGGTGCGCAGCTCGTCGCCGTCGGTCAGTCCGTCGCCATCGGAGTCGACGGATGTCGGGCTGGTCTGGTGGATGATGACCTCATCGCCGTCGCTCAGCGTGTCGCCGTCGGTGTCCTCCACGTTCGGGTCGGTTCGCCAGCTCTGGACCTCCTCACCGTCGGTGAGCCCGTCGCTGTCCGAGTCGGCGGACGTGGGGCTGGTGTGGTGGACGATGAGCTCCGTGTGGTCGGAGATGCCGTCGTCGTCGGTGTCTTGAGACAGGGGATTGGTGCCGAACTCGTCGACCTCGTCGTAGTCGCTGATCCCGTCGCCGTCGGAGTCACTCCGGTTGGGATCGGTGCCGAGCTCGCTGACCTCGGTGCCGTCGTTGAGGCCGTCGGCGTCGGAGTCTGCACTGTTGGGATTGGTGAAGACCACCATCAGCTCTGCGTAGTCGCTGAGGCCGTCGGCATCGCTGTCGGCGTGCAGCGGGGAGGTCTGGTGGACGTTGACTTCATCGCCGTCGTCGAGCCCGTCGCCATCGGTGTCGCGAAGGTTGGGATCGGTCTGGAGGGTCAGCACCTCCACGCCGTCATCCAGCCCGTCGCCGTCCGTGTCCACGCTGTTGGGATCGGTGCCCAGGTTCAGCGCTTCGTTGCCGTCGTCGAGCCCGTCGCTGTCCGTGTCGACGTTGTCCGGGTCGGTGTGCCAGACGGTGGCTTCGTCATGGTCGGTGAGACCGTCGCCATCGGTGTCTTCGTCGGTGAGCCAGCAGTAGGGCTCGCTCGCGGGCCGGCCGAGCTCGAACTCGATGGTGCCATTGGCGTAGGTATACAGCGCCAGCCCTCCCTCGGGAACGGCCACGTCGACGACCATCTCGACCACTTCGTCGATGCTCACCACCACCCGGTCCGGGGTGGTCCGGACCAGCAGGGTGTGGTCGGTGTAGGGATTCCAGCCCGTGCCCCCGGGGACCTCCAGCTCGGCGAGCACGGTCACGGAGCCGGTGTTGGTCCAGAGGTCCTCCATCGACGTGGCGCCCTGGATGTGCAGCAGGCGCAGCGCTGGCAGGGGTGTGCCGAAGGCGCTGTGGACGGCTGCACCCTGGTGAAGGGAGACGAGCAGCCAGTCCGCGTCATCTTCGATGGTCTCGCCCACAGCGACACCGATCGCCACGCCGACCGCGCCTTGCTTGCTCTCATCGTAGGCATGGAACCGGGTGTAGAGCCCGTTGGTGTCGTCGGGCCAGCCCATGTGGCGCAGGGAGGGCACGCCATTGTCGAGGGTGGCGAAGCTGCGGTACGACATCGGATTCCACATGGAGATGATCGGTGCGTACTCCACGCTGTTGGCATCCACGGTCTCGGATTGGGTGCCATCCGCCGCGTCTTGCCAGCAGGACCAACCGATCTCCACCGTGCAGGTGTCGCTGCACCCGTCGTCGCTGTCGGTGTTTCCGTCGTCGCACTCCTCCTCGCTGAGGTCGACGTCGCTGTCTCCGCATTCGCCTTGCTTGTCGGCCCAAGCGGGCGCCAGCAGCAGGGCGATCAGGGCGGGTGTGTTCATTGGCTCACCTCTTGGGCCGGGCCGATGCCGGCGTCTCGGGCCACCACCACGACTCGTTGGTCACCGGCACCTGCAGACTGCAGGGCCGAGGGGGCGTCCAGGCCGCCGGCCGAGCGCCAGCCTCCCTGGTTCAGCTTGTCGCCAAGGGCACCGTCGACCTCGGCGCCATCGAGCATGTGGCCGGTGTTGAGGTCCACCGGGCCGCTGGTGTAGCCGAGGGGACTCGACGACAGCCCCGAGCCCTCCACGGTCTGGCTGTCGGTCGGGTGGAAGCCAAAGGCGCCATCGACGAGGCCATCGACCCCCAGGGCCATGCCGGGCAGTCCGTTGTGGCCCAGGGGGCTTGACGACAGGCCGGACCCATCAAAGCGATACTCCAGAATGCTGGACTGGTCGCCGTTCACGTCAATACTGGACGCGGACACTTCGGCCAGCGCGTCCATCGTGGCCGGGGTCAGCAGTGTGCCGCTCGGGGTGCTGACGAAGCCGGCGCGCAGGTCGATGAAGCTCCAGCCTTCGCCCACCGCACCCAGCACCGGATCGGTGCCCTCGGACCACTGAAAGCCGAGCAGGCCGGGGTCTTGGCCGGCTGCTTCGGCGCCATCGATGAGTGCGGACAGCCCCTCGACGGCCATCGTGAACATGCCCGGTCGGCTGAGGTGGGCGCCGGCGGTGGTGTCTGGCGCCGGGGTGAGCACCGCGGGCAGGGACACGGTCCATGAGGCGAGTGTGTCCCGTTGGGTGGGCGTGCTCGCCCAGACCCGACAGGTCCCGGAGGCCGCGGTGGTGCACGACAAGGTGGTGGTCTCGCCCGAGTCGGCCACGAGCTCCACCATCGCGGTCACGCCGGACACCCCGGTGCCGAGGGTCGGGTCGACCACGGTGGCCAGCGCGGCGGCGTGGGGTCCGTCGGCAGCGAGCTCAAAGAAGGGGAGCACGGCCCCCAGGTAGGTCGGGGCGGGGTCTTGAGTCGACAGGCTCTGGGCTTCGGCGACGCCGACTTGCAACCGCCCCATGCCCAGGCCGCCGTCGAGGTGGGCCTGCAGCGCGGTGCGGTCCTGGGTGGCGGGCCGCACGTCGGCTTCGGCCGTGCTGAGCAGCAGGTCCCGCGCTTCGGTCGCGTCGAGTCCGAGCGCCATCAGCCGGGCAGCGGCACCGGAGACGACCGCAGCGGCTTGGCTGGTGCCGGCCCACAGGTACAGCCCGGTCTGGTCGGCGGTCCCGGGCACAATTGTCTCGCCCACAACACCGTCGGCCAAGCCATCTTCGTTGGCATCGAGGTCCAGGCAGCCGCCGGGTGCGAGCACGTCCACTTCGAGGCCGTGGTTGCTGTAAGGGGCCACGCGCCAGTCGCCGCCCGTGTCCATGCAGAAGCTGCCCACGGCCAGGGTCACCGGGCTGGCGGCCGGCCAGCTCACCACATCGAGTCCCTGGTTTCCGGCGGCGGCGACCACCAGCACCCCGGCGCTGTGGGCGTAGGTGAGGGCTTCTTGGAGGGCCGGGGTGGGCGCGTAGTCGGGCCAGAATGAGAGGCTCAGGTTGATGACGTCGGCCCCGCCGTCGACGGCGAGGTACAAGGCTTCGACGAGATCCAGCTCGGTGCCGGCGTTGTGGGCATCGAGCACCCGCAACGGCATCAGCCCCACCCCCGGTGCCATGCCCCGGGCCTCGCCGTCTGCGGCGATCAGGCTGGCGATGTGGGTGCCGTGCTGGTGCTCATCTTGGGGCCATGCATCGCCATCGATGAAGTCCCAGGGGGAGTGGATGGGGCTGCCGCCGAGGGATGCGGCCACGGGTCCGGCGCCCCCGGCGTCTCCGGCGAGGGCGACCCCGCTGTCGAGCACGGCCACGACGATGTCGGCGATGCCGGGCGGGGGTGCGGCCAGCGCACCGGTGAGGTCGAGGTGCTGGCGGGTGGCGTCGGTGAGCTGGTCGGCGGACCAGTGGCTGGCCCCCCGAAACCACGACTCCCGCACGGTGCCGCTCACCCGCGGGTCGCTCAGCAAGGCTTCGAGAAAGTCGCTGGGATCAGTGTTGTCGGGAACAGCGAGGGCGCCGTAGGCACTGCCCTTGGGGGCGCTGACCACTGCGGAGTCGTGGTCGACGGCGATCTCGGGCAAGGTCCCGGGGACGACCGGCGCGACGAGCACACGGTCGGCCCGCAGGCCCGCGCTGCCTTCGCCCGCAACGGCATCGATCGAGACCCCGACGGGCCCCGGTGTCGCGGCGGTGCGTGGCCCGAGCCCAGCAGTGCCGGCGAAGTCACCGCAGCCTGGGCCGATCAGCAACGTGCCCAAGACGATTGTGCGTGGTCTCATCTGTCCATCCTGCTTGCCGCGGGACAACGGACCGGAGCGCCCAGATCGTGAGGGGCAGAGGCCTGTTCGTTCGGCACGGGGAGTCAAGCTGGTCGGGGTCAGGTGGCAGCCGTCGGTGAGGCCTGCGCAAGGGCGACGACGGCCAGCGGTTGGCGGTCGAGGTTGCGTTAGTGTCCGGGCGGCTGGGCCGGTCTGGCGCGCACTTCAGACCGGCCATGGCTCGGCGCTTCCCTGGGGTCTTCGTGGCACGTGGTCGACATCCTCTGCTTCCTGCGCTCGTGGGACTGGCTGTGTTGGCGGTGGGTGTGGCGGCTGCGGTCTTGCTGTGGCGTCAGTCCGGCGATGCCGAGGGTCAGTACGTCCTGGAGACCGCCGTGGAGCGCGACATTGTGCTCAACACGGTGGCCACAGGCTCGGTGCTGCCCCGGGTCGAGGTCGCCGTGAAGCCCTCTGTGGGCGGCATCCTGGAGACCCTCCACGTGAAGCCCGGCGACGTGGTCCGGGTGGGTCAGCCCATCGCGGACCTGCGGGTGGTGCCCGACACGGCCCAGGTGGCGAGCGCTCGCGCAGCGGTTCAAGAAGCCCGGATTCGGCTGAGTGAGGCGGAGCGGGACCACGGCAAGCTGGCCGCGCTGGCCGGTCAAGGCGCCGTGTCTTCGGGCGAGCTGGACACTGCCGCCACAAACCTGTCGCTGCGCCGCTCGCAGCACACCGCCTCCCTCACCAACCTCGCCATTGTGCGGGACGGTGCGGCCCAGAAACATGGCGCCCGGGCCACCGAGGTGCAGGCCACGGTGGCGGGCATGGTGTTGGAGCTCCCAGTGGAAGCGGGGTCCACGGTGATCGAGGCCAATGCGTTCAACGAGGGCACCACCATCGCCACGCTCGCGGACATGTCTGATCTGTTGTTTGTGGGTGTTCTCGACGAGCTGGAGGTCGGCCGGGTGCACGAAGGCATGCAGATCGTGGTGACGCTGGCGGCATGGCCGGACCAGGAGCTGTCGGCCGTGCTCGAGCGCATCGCGCCCAAGGGTCAGGACGTCCAGGGTGCCGTCCAGTTCGAGATTCAGGCCGCGCTGAGCCTGCCCCAAGACGGGCGCTTTGTGCGGGCCGGGATGAGCGCCAACGCGATGATTGAGCTGGACCGCAGGGCCGGAGTGGTGGCGTTGCGCGAAGGTGCGCTCCAGTTCGACCAAGGCAAGCCCTTCGTGGAGCTGGGGGGGGGCGATGCCGGGGTGCGGCGGCAGGACCTGACCCTCGGCCTGTCCGACGGCATCTATGTGGAAGTGGTGGATGGGCTGGGCGTCGGTGCCGAGGTGCGGCGGCCGGCGCTCTGAGCGGGCCTGCGACCGATCGGTGGCCCCGTCTGTGGGGTGGCTGTACTTGACGGGACGGGGCGGCTTGGCGAAGCATCCATGCTGAGGCGGGGGCGCACAGTCCGGAGGATGCATGCCCATATCGGGTTCATGGTTGGATGCGGCGGTGGTCGGGCGTGGCGGATTGCCCGCTTGGGGGCCCTGTTGAGTGGCGCGTCTGTGGTGGGAGCGGGCTGGGCCCGGCACCGCGCAGGGGATCGGGACGGCGCCCGTGCCGCGTTTCATCGTGGGCTCGGGGGGCCCCAGGACACCGAGGCCCGGGTTGCGCTGTCGATGACCCGCCAGGGACCCGTCGAGGCCGCCGAGGCGATCGCGCTGTTGCAGGACGGGATCCAGCGCAGCCCCGAGCGGCCGGAGCTCTGGGAGGAGCTGGTCAACCTGCTGCTGGAGCTCAAGCGTCCGGCGAAGGCCAGGGACCTGGCCATGAGCTGCTTGGGACGGTTCCCGGCGCGGGCTCGGCTGTGGACCCTGCTGGGGCGGGCGCTGGTGCTGCGGGCTGCCCACAGTGAAGCGGTGGAGGCCTTTGTGCACGCCGAGGGCCTGAGCCCGGACAACCCCTACATCCCGGCGGCGCTGGGCGAGGCGCTGGGGGTGCTCGGTGAAGCGGAAGCTTCGGCGGCGGCATTCGGGCGCGCCATCCTGCTGGCCCCGGGGCGGCCGATTCTGCATGTGCGGCAGGCGCACCAGCTGTTGCGCCTCAAGGACCTGTCGGGGGCGGCGGCGGGCTTTCGGTCGGCGCTGGCCCGGGGGGCCTCGGTGGAGGATTTGGCATGTATATCATTGATTCCATTGAGAAATATTGCGGACTGGCGGGACCATGACCGGCTGCGGACGGTCGCGCATGCCCAGGTGCTCAAGGCCATGGAAGCCGGCCAGCGCTCGCCCCTGCCGCCGGGGCAGTTTCTGGCGTTGTTTGAGGACAGCGCGACCCACAAGGTCGTGGCCCGCAGCTGGTGCCCACCGGTGACCGGACCCCGCCCGGTGGCGAAGGCGATCTTGGCCGGCCGGCCCCTGCGTGTGGGCTACCTGAGCGCCGACTACCGCAACCATGCGATGGGCCACCTGATGGGCGGCGTGATGTGTGCCCACGACCCAGAGCGGGTGGCCGTGGTGGCGCTCTCGTTGGCCCCCCGGGACGACGACGACGTGGTGCAGCGGCGGATGCGGGCGGGTGTGCCCGAGTGGATCGAGCTGAGTGGCCTTACGGTGGCCGAGGTCGTGGAGGCGGTCCGGGCGGTGGACCTGGATGTCTTGGTCGACCTCATGGGTCACACCCAAGGCGACGCGATGCTGGCATGTGCCGAAGGGCTGGCCCCAGTCCAGATCACGTGGCTGGGCTACCCGGGCACCACCGGCGGGGACTGCTTCGACCATGTGGTGGTGGACGGCGACACCGGGCGGGATGCCGCCTGGTTCAGCGAGCGGCGCATCGTGATGCCCCACAGCTACCAACCGCCAAACCCGAGCTGGCGGGCGGGCAAGCTCCCGTCCCGAGGGGAGCTGGGACTGCCCGAAGATGCCCTGATCATCGGTAGCTTCAGCCAGTGCTACAAGATCGGGCCGGCGCTATTTGATGCGTGGATGGGCTTGCTGCGGGACCATCCCCGGGCGGTGCTCTGGCAGATCGCCCGACCGGATGCGTCTCGGCAGAACTTGCTGCGGGCGGTGGCCGCTGCGGGTGTGGATCCGAAGCGGCTGATCTTTGCCGGGTATGTGGACCACGCGGCCCACCTCGCCCGGTTGGCCCATGTGGACCTGGGGCTGGACTCTCGCACCTGGGGCGCCCACACGACGGCCCGAGAGCTGCTGTGGGCGGGGGTGCCGTTTGTGACCGTCGCGGGGGACCAGATGGCCTCTCGGGTGGGCACGGGCTTGCTGCGGGCGGCGGGACTGGACGAGCTGATCGCCGAAGACCTGCCCGGCTACTTGCACATCGCCAGTGAGCTGCTGTCGGACGCCCCTCGGCGCTTGGCGCTGCGGTCTCGGATTCAGGCGCTGCGCGAGGGCCATCCCTTGTTCTCGCTGCCGGTGTTCATGGCGGACTGGGAGACGGCGCTCATGGGGGTGGCGAAGGCAGCGAGCGACGGGTGTCCGCCGGAGGACGGCTGGGTGATCTCGGGAGACCCCCTCCTGCATCGGGAGGCCCCATGCTGAGCGCGTCTTTGCTGGGTGCGCGACTGCTGAGTGGGGGACTGCAGGGCACGGCGCTCGCGGCGGCGCCGTATGTCGTGGTGCTCGGGGTGGCCCAGGACGCCGGACACCCCCAGATCGGGTGTTCGAGGACGTGCTGTGCGGCGGCATGGTCCGACGGTGGACACCGCGTGAGCAGCCTGGGGCTCGTCGATCCCGACACGGGCCAGCACTGGTTGCTCGATGCGACACCGGACTTGCCGGCCCAGGACCATGACCTGCCGGGCACGCTGGCCGGCATCGTGCTCACCCACGCCCACATCGGCCACTACACGGGGCTGATGTACCTGGGCCGCGAGGCGATGGGGGCCAAGGACGTGCCGGTCTGGGCGATGCCCCGCATGGGGTCGTTTCTGCGGTCCAGCGGTCCCTGGAGTCAGCTCGTGGACCTCAAGAACATCGTGATACAGGACATTGTCGCGGGTCAGCCGGTCCAGATCTCCCCGAGCCTGCGGGTGACGCCGCTGCTCGTGCCCCACCGCGATGAATTCAGCGAGACCGTGGGCCTTGTGGTCGAGGGACCGTCCCGCCGGGTGCTCTACTTGCCCGACATCGACAAGTGGTCCCGGTGGTCGACGGCCATCGAAGACGTGGTGCGCACGGTGGATGTGGCCTTTTTGGACGGCACCTTCTACGACGGCACGGAGCTGCCCGGCCGCGACATGGCGGAGGTGCCCCATCCCTTCATGGTGGAGACCATGGCCCGCTTCAAGGCGCTGCCGGCGAGCGAGCGCGCGAAGGTGCAGTTCATCCACTTGAACCACACCAACCCGGCCTTGGTGGAGGACTCGGCGGCGGCGACAGCGGTGAAGGTTGCGGGCCTCGGGCTGGCCATCGAGGGTGCCGAACACCCCCTGTAGGTGCGCGGTGTGGGCGGCCGGGCTGGTGTTTTGGTGGTCTCGGGTATGCGCGCACGGGGACGGGTCATTAGCTGCCCTGGTCGACAGCGGAGTCACCGGTGCCCTCAGCTACAGTTCAAGTCGTCTGTGATGACCCGCAGATCAAGATTCTCGACAACTTCGCGAGCCCGGAGGAGTGCGCGGCCATCCGGCGCATTGCCGAGCAGCAGCTGGGCCCGCCCTTGGTCAGCGGGGAGGAGCTCGGGGAAGACAAGACCGTGCGCACGGGGGACCTGGCGTGGCTGTTGCACGACCATGATGCCGTGGTGGAGACCTTGTGCATGCGGGTGGCCGGGGTGCTCAACCAGCCGCTCAGCCATGCCGAGCAGCTCCAGGTCGTCCGGTACCACCCGGGCCAGCGCTATCTGGCCCACTTCGACTCGTATGACCGGTCCACGCGCGTGGGCAAGCGGTGCACGGCGCGGGGGGGGCAGCGCATCGCGACGGCGTTGTTGTACCTGCACCCGCCGGAGGCCGGCGGCGCGACCCGGTTCCCCCGGCTGGAGCTCACGGTGGCGCCGCTGCTGGGGCGGCTGCTGGTCTTCCAGAATTGCGGTGACAACACCCAAGAGCCCCATCCCCTGTCGCTGCATGCCGGTGAGCCGGTGGACGCGGGGGTGAAGTGGATCGCCAATCTGTGGTTCCGTGAGCGGGCTTGGCGGGGCCTGGATGCCTGGGTGGACGACTGAGCTGCGTGGACCGCCGACACTCCCCATCACCGAGGATGCCCAGATGGCCGAACAACAGACCGATGACGTGGCCACCGACGCCGTGGCGACGGGAGAAGTGCTCAAGGTGCGCCGCAAGGCCTTGGGCTGGGCGCGGGCCGAGCTTGCCCGCCGGGCCGCCTTGGATGGGCGCATCGTGCAGCTTGTGGAGCTGGGCCAGTGGTCCGAGGGCGACGCGATCGGCCGGATCCGGGCAGTGCTGTTGCGGGCGGAGGGCGGCGAGCTGGACGTGCAGCTCGACCCGATTGTGGTGCCCGAGGGTGCCCACAAGGTGTGAGGTGGGGATGCTTCGCGCGACCCCAACCTGCTCGATGAGGTGGTGACCGGGTCGGTGCGACAATGCCCTGTTTTAGACCATTGTCGTGCCCTTCACTGCCCGCCAGACCTACTGATCGTCCGCCGCCGCAGTGGCTTCGGTCCACTTGGGCTTCGTGCCAATGTTGATGCCCACGCCACCCAACACAGCCACCAAGCCGCCCACCGTCATACCCACGCCGCTGCGCGTGATCCCGGTGCCGCCCGCGTCGCCGAGCAGCGCGCCCACGCCCCAGAACGAGGCGCCCACAATGGCCGACAAGGTGCCCACGCTGAGCAGGCCGTTCGAGAGCTGGCCGACGGCACGGTGGCGGGGATTGACCGTGAAGTCCCGCGTCGTGCCCGCCTTCAGCTGGACCTTGTGGGTGGTCGGCTGGTACTTGTCGCTGTAGGCCACAAACGTGTAGACGTCGGGCTTGAAGTCATGCTCGCACGGGGCGATGCACACGTCGTCCACCGCCGTCTGGTTGATGACACCCGTGCCGTACTGGGTGGACACCGACGCGCTCGACATCATCGACAGCCCGATGGTCACGCCGTCGCCGGGGGTGGTGAACTTCACCTTGGCGAGGTCCTTGCGGCCGCGGGTGCCCAGGCCGCCGGGCTCCATGGAGCCAAGGACTGCGGTGCCTTCGAGGCGGGCGCGGATGACGTCCATGGGGATGCCGAAGCCCAGCCCCTCGAACTCTTTGGCGGCCACCTTCCAGCTCACAATGGCCGCCACCGTGCCGTCGCTGCCGAGCAGGGGCCCGCCGCTGTTGCCGGGGTTGAGGCTCGCATCGGTCTGGAGGAAGGTGCCCCCGTTGACGTTGGGGTGGCCGGAGACGACCCCCTTCGAGATGCTGAACGCCAGCGCTTCGTCGGCGGGGGAGCCGATGGCAAAGACGTCCGCCCCCGCCACCAAGCGCTCGTCGGCGGGCACCAAGCATGTGTGGCCCTTGCCGGCCACGTCGATGACGGCGATGTCGCTCTCGTCGTCGGCCCAGAGCACCTCGGCCGTCAGCTCCAGGCCTTGGGGGGTGCGCACGTCCACCGACTTGTGGGTGCCCACCACGTGGGCCGCCGTGAGTGCGGTGCCATCGGGGCTAATCACCACCGCTGCGCCGATCCCGTCTGGGGTGCGCACCGCAAGCACGCCGCTGCGGGCCGCTTCGGTGTCGGCGGGCAGGGCCAGTGCCTCCCGCTCGCAGGCCTCGAAGTCCACGGGCGGGGGCGGCGGTGCCTCACCGGCCCAAGCGGTAGAGTGGAGCAAGACCGCGCTGGCGACGGCTGAGACAACGAGCAGGGACATGATTTCTCCGGGAGCCCAGCATGCTAACGCGCTGTTGGTGTCTCGCCGCGGTGCATCGGCCTTTGCGTTGCTACCCCCGGGCGGGTTGTGGTACTCGGGAGGCATGATGATGCACGGCTTTGCACGATCTGTGTCTGTTCTGGCGACCCTCGCCGCGGTGGCGGGCTGCGCCACCGACAAAGCGTCCGTCGAGACGGGCGATGCAGTGGGCCTGAGCGCTGCGCCCGATGCCGCGCCGCCCACCCCGCGGCTGCGGCGCCTCACCCGCCCCCAATACACCAACGTGCTGCGCGACTTGTTCGGCGCGGGCTTGGTGATCCCGACTCAGCTGGAGCCGGACCTGCGCGACGCGGGGCTCCAGAGCGTGGGTGCGTCGTCGACGGCCATCTCCCCCCGGGGGGTGGAACAGTACGAGCAAGCCGCGTTTGAGGTGGCCCGCCAGCTCGTGGATCTGCCCGCCTTCGAGTCGACCTGGCTGACGTGCGCCCCCGAGTCCGCAGGGGACCGCGCGTGTGCCGAAGAAGTGCTCAGCGCGGTCGGCCGGCGGGCATGGCGTCGACCGCTCACCGACAATGAGCTCAGCCGGGTCGTCGACCTCGCTGCCGCCATCGGGGCCGCCGATGATGACTTCTACACGGGGCTCGAGTATGGCCTCGCTTACCTGATCCAGGCCCCTGCCTTCCTCTACCGTGAAGAGCTCGGGGCCCAGCGCGACGGCCGCCAAGAGCTGACCGACCTTGAGCTGGCGAGCCGCCTGTCGTTTCTGCTCTGGAACACCGGGCCCGACGAAGTGCTGCTGAGCGCCGCCGAAGCCGGTGAGCTGGCCACTGCCGAGGGACTGCGGGCCCAAGCCGAGCGCTTGTTGTCGGACCCCCGGGCCCAGGACGGCCTAGCCAGCTTCTTCACCGAGTTGCTGGAGCTGGACCTGCTCGACGACCTGTCGAAGGACCCCCTCATCTTCGCCCAGTTCAGCCCCGAGCTCGGTCCGGTCGCCCGCGCCGAGACCCTCCATGTGCTCAACGCCATCGTCTTTGAAGAGCCCGCCGACTACCGCACCTTCTTCACCACCCGGCGGGCCTTTCCCGACCGACGGTTGGCCGCGGTCTATGGCATCGCTGCCCCCTCGCTGGACGGGGCCGCCGAGGCGTGGTGGCCCAGCGACGGCATGCGCCGGGGCTTTCTGGGCTCGGCCAGCTTCTTGATGCTCAACGCCCACAGCCTGACCACCTCCGTGACCCTGCGCGGCAAGTTCGTGCGCGAGGTGCTGCTGTGCCAGACGATGCCGCCCCCGCCCGGCGACGTCGACACGTCCATCCCTGAGGCCGACGAGAACGCGCGCACCATGCGAGAGCGCGTCGCGGTGCACTTGGAAGAGCCCACTTGCGCCTCGTGCCACAACCTGATGGATCCCATCGGGCTCGGCATGGAGAACTTCGACGCGATGGGGCGGTGGCGAGTCACCGAGAATGGCGTGACCATCGATACTTCAGGCGACTTGGATGGCCAGAGCTTCGGCGACGCCTGGGAGCTGGGATCGGTGCTGGCCGACAATGCCGAGCTGGGGCCCTGCTTCGCCCGCAACCTCTACAGCTATGCCGTCGGCCACGCGGTCGACACGGGTGAAGAAGACGCCGTGGACTGGCTGGGGGACGCCTTCGCCCATGAGGGCCACCGGGTGCAAGACCTACTGCTGCACTTGATTGACAGCCCGGCGTTTCGTCAGGTCGGAGAGATCCAATGAGCTCCCGCATCTTGCCCTGGTGGGCCCCCGTCCCCCGCTGGAACCTCGGTCGCCGCCGGCTCCACACCGAAGGCAGCCACCTGCACGAGGGCCTGTCTCGGCGCACGGTGCTGCGAGGCCTGCTCCAGGGCAGCGTGGTCACGGTGGGTCTGCCGCCGCTGCTGGCGTACTCGTCGACGGCCCGGGCGAGCACATGCGCCAACGGCTTTCCCCGGCGCTTCGGCATGTTCTTCTGGGGCAACGGCAACCGGCCCGACTTCTGGACGCCGACGGGCGAAGGCACCGACTGGTCCTTGTCCGAAGAGCTGATGCCGCTGGCACCGGTGAAGGACAAGATCAGTGTGGTGTCGGGCATGTCGGTCAAGGCCGACAACATCTCACCCCACTGGTCCGGTGCGATTGGCCAGCTCACCGGCCGCCCCTTGGTGGGCCTCGACAGCGACTGGGACGTGGCCGAGCCCACCATCGACCAGCGCCTCGCCCAGACCATCGGCGGCGACACCATCTATCGGTCGCTCGAAGTGGGCATCAACACCGACCGGTCGATGTCTTGGGCCGGTCCCAGCGCCCAATACCCGGCCGATGAAGACCCCTACCACTTCTACGAGCGCATCTTCGGCGCGAGCTTCCGGGAGCCCGGCGACGATGGGCTGCCCGACCCCTCTCTCGGCTGGCGGCGCAGTGTGCTCGACGCCGTGATGGGCGACATCCGCACGCTCCAGAACAAGGTGGGCACCGAAGACAAAGAGCGTCTGGAGCGCCACTTTGATGGCATCCGCGACCTCGAGACCCGGCTGGCTCGCCTCGAAGAAGACCCGCCCAGCTTGGAGAGCTGCTCCCGCGCGGATGCCCCGCTGGAGAGCTACCCCGACATCGACGGGCGGCCCCAGCTCGCGGCGCGGTCCCGGGCGTTTGCGGACTTGCTGGCCATGTCCTTGGCGTGCGACCAGACCCGCGTCTTCGGCTTCACGTTCGGCTACCCCGTGCGCAACACGCTGTTCCCCGATGCGTCGGACGGCCACCACACGCTCACCCACAACGAGGGCGGGGTGCAGGAACAGGTCCACAACATCACGGTCCAGATCATCACCGAGTACAGCTACCTGCTCCAGGCGCTCGACGCGATCCCCGAAGGTGAGGGCACCCTGCTCGACAACTGCTGCGTGGTGGCGACAAGCGATGTGAGCGAAGGCAAGACCCACTCGCTGGACGACATCCCGCTGGTCATCGCGGGTGGGGCCTGTGGCGCCCTGAAGACGGGCGTGCACTACCGCAGCTACAGCCAAGAAAACATCAACAAGGCCAGCTTGAGCATCCTGCGCGGGATGGGCCTGACCATCGAGAGCCTCGGCGTGGACGAGAGCCGCACCACCGATGGGCTGTCGGCCATTGAGGGGGCCTGATGCGCTGGACGATGCTGGTGGGCGGGCTGGCCTTGGGCTGCGCGGGCGCCGACGAGCGTGCGAAGGACTCCGGGGATGGCGCGGACGCGAGCTGTGAGGCTGGACTGACGGCGGTGCTTGTTGTGAGTGAGCTGGGCTTCACCGTTCCCGACGAGTCGGGCAATGTGGCGGGCTTCGATCTGGACGGCATCACGAGCACCGACGGCGACCCGGCGGGCTGTGGGCATGGCGACGCGGTGTCCCCCGATGGTGAGACGGGCGTGGACTCGGCCTTTGCCGGTCTGGCGCCGCTGCTGGAGGGGCTGGGCGCGGGCGCGGTGGCCGGACTCGTGCAGGGGGCGGTCGACTCCGGGGACCTGTTGATCTTGGTGGAGCTGACGGGGCTGGACGGGCCGCTGTCGCCGGACCTCAACGACGACTGCGTCACCTTCACGCTGCACCGGGGGGCCGGCGCGCCGATCTTGGGCACCGACGGGCGCATCCTGGTGGACCAGACCTTCGGCAAAGACACGACCTACCCCAGCTCGGGCACGGTCCAGGGCCGCATCGAGGGGGGGCACTTCCGCGCCGACAACGTGGACTTGTCGCTGCCGGTCCAGATCTTGGACGAATTCTTGGTCTTCAATGTGGCCAGCGCCTCGTTTGCGTTCGACATGCTCGAAGATGGTGATGTGCAGGGCTTCTTCGCCGGGGGAGTGCCCGTGGACGAGCTCGCGGGCCAGATCGGGGCCATCGACGACCTGGGTGGGCTGCAAGACGTCATCCCGCCGCTGCTGGAGTCGACGGCCGACCTCTTTCCCGACGAAGCTGGCGAGTGCGTGGAGCTGTCGATTGGCTTCGACATGATCGGCCGGCCGGCCTTCATGCTCGACGAGGGCTGAGCGCTTCGGTGGCCCCAGCGTGGGGTGCGTCGTGGGACAGCCTGCGGGCGGGGTTCGAGGGGTGGGCGGCGGCATGTCCGGGTGCGGAGCCCACGGACGGCGCCCCACCCACTACAGTGGCGCCGTGCCACGCATCCTCCGCCAGCCCGGGCCGCTCTTGGCGACCGTCTTCGTGGCGGCGCTGGCCTGGGTGTGGTGGTCCACCGCCGCGTCCACGTCGATTGCGTTGATCAGCAGCCTGTTCACGGTGGAACCCTACGCATTTGCGGTGCATGAGCAGCTCATCCGCAACTTCGGCTTCGACGGCGCCTTCTTCCAGACGGTGCACAAAGGCTACGACGATGCGTGGACCTGGTCGGGCCACCGGGCGCTGACCCTGCCGATGAGCGGCTGGCTGTATCCGCTGTCCCCGAGCCCCTTTGGGCTGGCCCGGGTGCTCATCTTCGCGACGTTGCTGGGGGTGGTGCCGGCGTCATTGCTGGGGCGCCGGGTGTCGGGGTCGTCCTTTGGGGCGGCGGCGGGGGCGCTGGCCTACCTGGGCGGGCCGGTGGTGATGGCGATGGCCTTGCAGGGCTACCAGGACCTGTGCTTCGCCACCTCGGCGCTGGTCTTTGCGTGGTGGGGCATGGGCAGCCGCTTCTGGATGGTGGCGATGCTGGGGGCGGTGGTGGGGATGGCCCCGCGAGAGGAGTGTGTGCCCATGGTGGTGGGCATCGCGGTGCTGGCGGTGCCGATGCGCCGGGGGCGGCCCAACTGGACAAGATGGCTCGGGAACCTCGTGGGGACGGTTATTCTCGCGGTGGCCTATGCGAGCTGGGCCGAGTCCGCCTACCCGATCTCGGGGTCTGGCCACGACATGCCGCTGGAGAACGCGCTGCGGTCCATCCTGGGCGGGGAGCGGGCCGTCTTCCTCGATGGCTGGCCCTGGCGCTGGAGCTTCTACGGGCTGTTGCTGGTCCCGCTGGGGACGCTGCTGTTGCTCGGTCCTGAAGCGCTGGTGGCGGCGCTGGCCCTGGTTGTGCTCCACATGACCGTGCCCGTGGGCCATGGCGTCGACCGGGTGTGGGCGGGGCACTCCCATCACATGGCACCGGCGGCGGCCTTTGCGGCGTTGGCGGGGGTGCTCGGGGGCGGGCGGCTGCTGCGGTGGATCTTGCCCCGGGCGCGGCGTCCCCGGGCGGTCGTGGGCACCGTGCTCATCGCCATCATGGTGCTGGTGACGGCGCGGAGCTGGTCCCAGTGGGCTGACGAGCAGAACTTGGTGGTCGCGGCCGTGCCCACCAACCCCGCGTGGGTGCATCCGGCGTGGACCTTGGCCAAGCGCATTCCTGAGGATGCCGTGCCCATCGCCACTAAGGACACCAGCCTTGTGGTGAGCCACTGGGCACGCAGCTACACGGTCGACGGCAGCCTCGCGTACAAGGCTCCCCAGCAGGGCCTCGCCGCTGGCACCCACTTGATTGTCGATACCCGTCAGACCACGCTGGTGAAGTGGGCGGAGGCCATGCCGGGGGCCCGCACGGTGGCCGCGCTGGCGCCGTATGCGCTGATGACTTGGGACACGGGACCGGACCCAAGCTGGGCCCAGATGCGCACGGCCAAGCTGACCCGTCCGCCGCCCTATTCCGGTGGCTATCGGCGCCGTCAGGACATTCCCGGTGTGCCTCCCCACATCGGTGGCCAGTCCAGCCCCGGGCCTGCACCCCGCTTGATGGTGCCGTGGGGGGACAACAGCGAGCTCCCGCCGCTGCCGCCGCTCAAGGGATCCCCAACGCCTCCATGAAGGCGCCGCAGTCGTCATTGTCGATGGCTTCTCTCACCGGATCGGGCGCGCCGGTGTCGGGGCCGTCCGGGTCACACTCGTCGGCGCGGGTGTCCTTGGCATCATCGGACAGGCCCTTGAACTCGGCCTTGGTCAAGATGACGCACTGGTCGGTCAGCTCGGCGGCGCTCTTGCACGGGCGGCTGCGGCCGGCGGTGCGCCACTCTTGGTACACGGCGGCTTGCTTGACGGGGTCTTCGCCGGCTTCGGTGAGGGCGTCGGCCATGCCCTCAACTTGGTCGTAGCAGCTGAGGTTGAGGCCCGCTTCGCGGAAGGTCGGCCAGCACTGCTCGAAGAAGGCCTCGTCGTTCTTGCATTGCTTGACGCAGGGCTGGGCGCCGGAGCATCCCATCCACAAGCAAGCGATCCAGGCGGCGCGTTGGTGCATGCCCACGGTGTAGCGCGGTGGGGGGGCTCTGGGGAGGCTGGGGGCACGACGCAGGCTTGTGTCCAGTCCTGCCGTCCCGGGTCCGCCCTCGGCCCCTCCCCGTTCCTGGGTCCCCCCCTTCTTCACAGCGCCACGGTCATCTGCGCCCCCATGCGAAAGCGCCACTGGGTCGCGTCGTCCTCGTCCAAGAAGGGCATGTAGTCGGCCGGATGGCTGTTCGGCCGCCCGGTCAGCACGCTCAAGCCCACCGGCAACACAGTGAGTCCCAGGTGCTTGCCGATGCGCAGGCCGATGCCCAAGTCCAGGTCCATGACCCCAAACGCCCCCATCGTGCCCTCGGCCACTTTGTTCGGCTTGGCGTCGCGCACGGTGGAGACCTGCGTCCAGCCGCCCCCCACCCCGAACCGCACCTGTCCGTAGACTCGGGAGCCGCGCGCCAGCCAAGGTTGGAACAACACCCCAAGGTTGATGGAATTGAGGTTCACATCATAGGTGGCTTGGTCGCCTTCGTACTCCTGAAACACCGATGTGGAGCCCTTGTCCACGGGCACCATGTGGGTCTGGCCCTCCAGCACCGAAGCGTCCCGTCGGTAGAAGACCCCGAGGTTTAACCCGGGATTTTCGAAGGCATTGGCGCGCCAGATGCCCAGATCCCAGCCATAGCCGAAGCCGCTGGCGGCGTTGTTGTCGCTGTCTGTGATGTCGCAGCTCGGGTCTTGCTCGCATGCTTGCCACTCGGCATCTTCTGGACCGGCATCGGGGGGCAGCACCCAGGCCGCCTCCCGCATGGAGCCGGCGCTGCCAAAGGCCCCTGCCGTCAGGAGCACATCGCTGCTCTCAAAGGGGGTGTCGGTGCGCTTCTTCTTCTTGCTTCGCTTCTTGTTTTTGCCCCCCTTCTTGGTGCTGATTGTCGACGGGAACAACGCATGAGGGGCCCCGTCCGGTCCGGCGGCCGCGGCGACCCCACCGAGGGCCAGCGCCAGAGAGACAGTGAGGGTCGGAAGTGTCATCGGTGGTCCTTGAGCTGGCGACAGCGCGTGTTGGGTTGGGGGTCGGGCGCTGCGTAGGGTTGAGCTTGGTGTGGGCCGCTCGACGTTCTGGGCAAGCCCTTCCCGGCCTCGGCTTCACATTCACAAGTACTTTGGGGGGCCTCTATTCGTCGATTACGGCCTCGTACAGTGCCTTTCAGGGCCTTGCAGCCACCTGAGCGAGTCGGGCTGCTCGGTGGGGGCTGGCGCCGCAGTCAGCACGGTGGCCATCCCCCCCGATCGGTGGTGGTGCCGTTGCCCCCCGCCGTGCATTTCGGCCCCGGCGGACATAGGGCCAGCGGTGGTCGGCACTTGTTGTGCGGGCCTGGGGAGGTTCCATGCTTGTGGTGTCAGGATTCTTGAGTGCGGCGCTGATGCTGCAGGTCGCCCAAGCGGCGGATGAAGACTCGCTGGTGGCGGCCACGCGGCTGCCAGTGGTGGCCGACGATCTGCGTCGCGACGGTGTTCCGGACGCCGAGGTGGCCCAGGCTGTGCGGTCGGCGCGGGATCACGGGCTCAAGGCTGGCGAGGCCGAACAAGCCCTGGAGAGCGCCGATGCGGGCGCCCGGGCTCATGGGCGCATCGACAACTTCGGCAGCTTCGTCAACGACAAGCTCGACGAGGGCCTGCGGGGCCAGGAGCTTGCGGCGGCCATCAAGGCCGAGCACGAGAGCCGGGGCCAGGGCAAGGGCCACAGCAAGGGCGGCAAGGGCCATGACGGCAAGGGTGGCAAGGGCCACGACGGTGAGCGTGGGCAGGGCAAGGACAAGGCTGGTCACGACGACGACCACGGCAAGGGTCATGGCAAGGACAACGCCGACCACGGCAGTGGCAAGGGCGCCAAGAACAGCCAAGGCGGCGGTGGTGGCAAGGGGGGCGGTGACGGCAAGGGCGCCAAGGGACAGGGCGGTGGCAACGGCCAGGGCGGCGGCAACGGAAAGAGCGGCCAAAGCGACAAGAGCAAGGGCGGCGGTGGTGGAAAAGGCAAGGGGAAAGGACGATGAATCACACTCTGAAGAGCCTGATGGTCGCCACTTCCGTGGCTTTCCTCTCTCCCGTCTTCCTGGTGGCGTGCACCGGTGGTGACGCCACTGTGGAGGCAGCGCCGATGTCGCCCAAGGCGGCGGCAGCCCTCGCCAAGAAGATCCAAGCGAACCCCAGCGGGGCGGACAAGATCCTCAAGGACGCCGGCACGAGCCGCGAGGCCTTTGAGGCGCTGATGTACGAGATCGCACAGGATCCGGCAGCGAGCCGTGAGTACGCCGCAGCGATGAAGTAGGCGGCAGCGCAGGGGCCGGGCGGGATCAACCCAGCGCGTGCCCCCATCGCTACTGTCCCGTGTATACGGGGTCGGGGTAAGTGTATTTCCGTATTTCGGCCACCGTGTCGCCCGGCTTTCCCCGTGCCTCGAACTGGACGTCCAGCCAGCCGTCGGTGCGGGTCTGCAGCACGGTGATCTCGCCCCACGCTTCGGGGTTGCCGATCACCCGATACCCACCGGTGACCGGTCCGCACGACTGGAGGATCGGCGTGCTGCACCCGCCCGTCCCGCAGGAGCTCGACTCAACCAGGATGTACTCGTTGTCGCCGTCCCCATTGAGGTCTTGGTGGGCGCGCACCTGGCCCTCCGTGCCCCGCCAGGTCACCCGCTGCACCCTCTCCTCGTCCGGGAGCGGCGTGAGGGCACCGCAGTCGTCGCGGTTGGGGTCGACCACCCAGCCCCCGTCGTGGGCCACCACCCACACAGTGCGCGTCGAGCCGTCCAGCTCCGTGCCCGTGTAGGTCAGCCGCTGCGCGCCGCTTGGGGCGGGGTCTCGCCAGACCATGGCGTCTCGGACCGGTAGCTCGGGCAGCGCTCCAGACGACAGTTGCGTCTTGCCAACCCGCAGCTCATCGAGGTGCTCCGAGCTCTGCAGCACCATGGCCACGGTGCCATCGGCGGCCACCGCCAGCGAGGAGGGTCGGGACGGCAGCCGCTCCACCACGGTCCACTCGGCCCCCACCGTCCGGCGCACCAGCACCACCTCCGGCGAGTCCGGCTCGTCGGGCGGATGGTCCGCCTTCCATCCGTACTCGACGTTCCCGTGCTGCTGCACCACGGTGACGCCGACCATCGGGACGGCCTGGACCGCCGCGTCTGTCGCGGGTGGGGCAACGGGCGCTTTGCCCCCACACCCGAGACTCAACACCACCACAGCGCAGCGCAGCCCGGCCACCCCAAGCTGGCTCAAGATGGCGTGTGGGTCAGTATCCTGCATGATTGTACCCCTCGAGATCACAATGCGGCGTGCTGCCCGTATCGCGTCGTGACGGAGGATCGACAGCCCAAGGCCACCGGCATCCCTCCCGCGGCCATCGAGGCGCAAAAGTGCGAGATCGCGCGGGATCTGGCCCGATCTCGACCCATCGCCGCAGCGATGAAGTAGAAGCAAGCACGTCCGGGGACGGTGGGTTCCCGGGCGCTGCACCTGTCGACCGGGAACGCCCCATGACCGCCGCTTCTCCCCCCCCTTGGCGGGACTGGCACCACCTGACCGGCGCCGAGATCGACGCGTGTGATCGGGACACCACCGTGATCCTCGTGACGAGCTCGCCCATCGAGGTGCACGGTCCCCACCTGCCCACGATCACCGACATCTGCGAGGCCGAGGGCATCACCGAGCAAGTGGCCCGCAAGGTGAAGGCCAAGCACCCCCAGCTCCAGTTCCTGCGGCTGCCCCCCATCTACGTGGCGGCCGATGTGCTGCCCCATGTGGGCTCCCTGATGTTTCGCCAGTCGACCATCCAGCGGGTGTTCGAGGACCTGGGCCAGAGCCTCGCGCGCCAGGGCTTCAAGCATGTCTGGGTCGGCGGCTTCCACGGCGGCCCTCGCCACTTCGTGCCCGTCGAGATCGCCCTGGAGAAGACCAATCGGCGCTTCAACACCCGCATGATCTCGGTGTTTGCGCTGATGATGAAGCACCTGACCGGCGGCGGCACCGACCTCGCCGAGGTGCTCAGCGTGGTGCCCGGTGTGGAAGCCGAGCAGCTCCGGGGTGATGCCCACGGCGGCATGATCGAGACCAGCCTGATGCTGCACCTTCTCGGTCAGCATGTGCGCCCGGTCTACGCCCAGACCGACCGCAACAGCGTGCACATCGCGCGGGAGAAAGCGGGCAAGGTGAGCGTGGCCTTTGACGGCAAGCCCACGATGCCGGTGCTCATCCGAGCCCTGCTCGCGAAGCTGCACTACTACGAGGAACACACGTGGTCGGGCACGCCCAGCCTCGCCTCGGCCGAGTTTGGGGAGGCCTTCCTGGACATCTTGTCGGACAAGGGCGCCGAGGCCCTGTGCAAGGTGTGGTCGGGCGAGATCCCCCTCGAAGACAGCCACTCGCCTGTGTGGAAGCTGCGGTGGGTGTTCTCGTCGGAGCTGCTCACCCGCGCGGTCCAGCGGGCCATCGGCTACCAAGCCCGGGTGTTCTGATCGGGCGGCACGGGGGGCTCAGCGCTTGTAGGGCCCCAGCTTCTCGACCAGCTTGTCGACGGTGTCTTGCAGCAAGGTCCGCAGCGCGTCGACCCCGGCTTCGCCTTTGCCCACGTACTCATCGATCTCGATGATGGTGGTGGTGGTCGCGAACACCGAGTTGAGCTCGTGGTTCAGCTTGATGCCGCCGAGCATGGGCATCTTGAACAAGTTGGCCAGGTCGGTGCGGTACATCTCGAGCAAGTCGTCCGGGTCGGACATGCGGTTCTTCACCTCGGCGGTGATGCGCAGCGTGGCTTTGGACCCGAAGACCGCTTGGGACAAGGCGCCCGTGCCCGTGCGGCGGTCCAGGGTGACGGACACCGTGTGGAGGACCGGGTGGCCCACCGCACGAAAGCCGACCACTTGGCGGTCATTGCCGGCCCGAAAGGCGATGGTCGGCCAGCCGATCCGCGACATGGCCCGCACCAGCTCGCCGACCAGGATCTCGTCCTTGCTCTCGCGCAGCTCGGCCTTGTACTTGAAGTTGGCGATCAGATCGAACATGGGTACGCTCCGGGGCCGACGGGGCAGGGCTCAAGCAAACCGACCCCGCAGGTACTTGCGCAGGGCATGGCGGCATGCGCCGAGGTGGGTGCTGAGCAGGTCGGTGTTGACGGACCAGTCCCGCGAGACGTAGTTGTCGACGTCGAGGATCAGCCGACACTGGACATAGACGTACTGGGTGGTCGCGTCACCGTCCACGCTGATGGCGCCGGGTTCGTCGCGGGCCACCAGCCCGGACTTGAGCTCGGCCTTGATGGCTTGCCAGACCTTCGTGAAGTCCCGCACCCGCTCGCCATAGCCGACCACCACGCTGGCCTTGTGGCCTTGCACCTTGGCGGTGGTGAGGTCGCCGGTGAGGTGGTGCAAGCGCACCGCGAGACGGGACTGGTCGTCGGTGTTCTCGAAGCGCAGGAAGTGGTGGGTGCCGTCGCTGGTGAGATCGATCAGCACATGGCCCAAGTCGAGCACACCCGTGATGGTGGCGCCGACCAGCACCTCGTCGATGCTGCGGGCGAAGGTGTGGTCGCTGTACCAGTCCCAGCTCTTGGTCACCAAGTCGCCGAAGATGGCGTCCAGGTGGTCATCTTCGGGGTTTGCTGCCACAGCGGACACCCGCTCGGTCTCGCCCTCGATCGTCGGGGCCGGGAGGAGCTGGGTGTGGGGCACAGGAGCCGGTGCAGGCGCTGGTGCAGGAGCAGGAGCCGGCGCTGGTGCAGGAGCCGGCGCTGGGCCCACCGGTGCGGGGTCCGGTGTGAGGTCCGGGGCGAGGACTGGCTCGGGCACCTGTGGCTTGAGGTCCTCAAACAGCTCTGGGTGGTCCCCCACCTCACCCCAAGCGTCCATCCCGGCGCACCAGAACAGATCATCGGCCTCGATCTCGCCCGAAGCGCAGCGTTGATGCATCATCTGGCGGGAGATGGCGCCGAGCGCGCCGTGGGCCTTGGAGTGCACATGCACCCCTTCGGGATCGGCCGCCGGGGGCAGGCTGGACAGTCTCGACATGGCGCCCTCCTCCGGTCGGCGTATCCAGTTGGCCCCTCCCCGGGGGACCCGCGATCCGCAGTGCCGACGCTGCCGGGGTGCCCAAGACAGCGAAGGCCGCCCTGGAAGAACCAGGGCGGCGAGGCCAATCATGCCGGGGGGCGCGGCCTGTTCAGAAGTGTGGGACTTAGTACTCGACGGTGACGCGACCGTAGAAGCCGTCGAGCGTGGCCATCCGGGACAGCGCCTGGTAGTTGAGCGGACCAGTCGAGGCCGGGAAGCGAACCTCGTTGACGTCATCCACGAGGTAGTCCACCGGGTTGATGGTCGTGGAGTGGACGAACTCGATGCTGTCGGTCGCGGTGCACGTGCAGTCCGAGCCGACCAATGGGATGCTGTCGACCGAGGCACCGTTGAACTGGACGTCCTTGGTGGTGGCCCCGATGAAGAGAGCGTCGCAGTCCCAGCCCCAGCCGATGTCAACCGTGATGGCGACGGGCGTGCGGGTGTCTTCGTCCATCCAGTCGAAGCCCATGTCGGTGCCGATGTAGTACCGGTTGGCGTCGGTGCCCTCGGTGCCGTTGCAGGACGCGCCGCCCGTGAGCAGGTCCACCGCGTCGATGTCGTAGACACGCTCGATGGGAAGCACGATGACCACGTCATCTCCGAAGCTGCCCGAAGCCGTGCCGTCGCTGGGCACCGCGGTGCAGACCCACTCTTCGTCGCCGAGGGTGTCGACGTAGGAGATGGTGTCGCCCGCGATGGCCGTGGTCGAGGTGGCGCCAGCCCAGGCCACACCGTCCACTTCCCAGCTGATGGTGTAGCTGATGCTGTCGCCGTCCGCGTCTGTCGAGGCATCGTCGATGATGCAGAGCAGATCGTCGTCCTCGGTGGGATCAGCGGGGTCGATGAGCACCAGGGGCGCGGTGGGCGCGGTGTTGCCGACCGTGACGGATGCGGTGGTCACCGGGGTGCCCGAGAGGCTGCCGTCCGAGGGTGTGCCGATGGCGTAGACCGTGTCGCCGCGGTCGAAGAAGGTGACACCGGCGAGCGAGCTGCTGGCGGAGTTCTGCACCGAGAGACCGTTGACGTACCAGTCCCAGGTCATGCTGACCGTGTCGCCGTCGAGGTCGCTGGAGGCGCCGCCGACCGAGAGCACCGTGTCCGTGGTCGGGCTGCTGTTCGAGATGCTGGCGCTGCTGAGCACCGGTGCCGAGTTGGCGATGGTGATCTCGGCGAAGTCCGAGGTGCCAGGGGTGCTGCCGTCGGTGGGGACCACCGTGCAGCGGACCACATCGTCCCGGTCGAAGTTGGACGAGAGCAGCGTCGCCGTGGGCACACCCACGTTGGCCCCGTTGACCGTCCAGTCGTAGCTGTAGGTCACCGTGTCGCCGTCGCCGTCCGTGGCGGAGGGCGCGCAGGTCAGGGTGTTGTTGGTGTACGCGGTGGTCGGGCTGAGCGCGATGCCGGTCAGCTCGGGTGCCGAGTTGGACACCGTGATGGACGCCGAGGTGGCCACGCTGCCGACTGCCGTGCCGTCGGTGGGCGTCGCCGAGCAAGTGATCACATCGGTCTTGCTGAACCCAGTGGACAGTGTGCTCGTGGTGATGCCCGCGTCGGCGCCGTTGATGGACCATGCGAAGGTCATCGTGACGGCGTCGCCATCGGGGTCGGTGCCCACCGTGTCGCAGGACAAGGTGTCGCCGGCGTAGACGCTGGCGGGGCTGATGGCGATGCTGTCCACCGACGGGGACCCGTTGGTGATGGTGCGTGCCGCCGAGGTCCGGGTCGGGCCGGACTCCGTGCTGTCGTAGGGCTCCACGGTGCAGGTCACGACCGAGCCGCGGGCGTGGTACGCCGGGCCCAGCGTGGAGCTGGTGATGCCGGCGTCAACACCGTCGACCAACCAGGAGTAGCGGAAGCCCACGCCGTCGTGGTCCGCGTCCGCACCCGTCGCCGTGCACGTGAGCGTGTCGGCGCTGGTGGGGCTGGTCGGGCCAAGCACGAGGGTCTTGACCGTGGGGGCGGTGTTGCTGATGGTGAGTGCGGCGGAGGTGACGGCGGCGCCGGTGGCCGTGCCGTCGTCGGGGGTGGCGGTGCAGGTGACCGCGTCGCCCTTGCTGAAGTTGCCCGTGGCCAGGGTGGCCGAGGTCGAAGCGGCCGACGTGCTGTTGACCGTCCACGCGTAGGTGAGGGCGACCGTGTCGCCGTCGGCGTCGTCAGAGACCACTGCACAGGTCAGGTCGTCGGCAATCTTGGCGGGGCTGGGCCCGACGATGGCGCTGGAGATGGTGGGCGTGGAGTTCGAGATGGTGGCGGCGGCCGACGCGACGGGGTCGCTGCTGTCGGTGCCGTCGTCGACGGTGGCTTCACAGACGACGCTGTCGCCCTTGAAGAAGAACGAGGGGTCGAGGGTGTCGCCGGAGACGCCGGCGTCGGTGCCGTTGACGAGCCAGGTGTAGCTGGTGGTCAGGCTGTCCCCGTCCACATCGCTGGACGTGACGGAGCAGACGATGCTCTCGTCCGTGGTGGGTGCCGATGCCGACAGGTCCACTGCGCTGATCTCGGGGGCAGCGTTGCCAACGATGAGGCCGGCAGACGCCAGGGCGGCGCCGTCGTCCAAGCCATCGTTGGGCGTGACCGTGCAGACCACCGTCTGGCCGGCGAGCGCGCTGCCCGCGGCGAGGGTGTTGCTGGTCTCGGACACTGCGATGCCGTCGATGCTCCATGCGAAGGTGTGGCTGATGCTGTCGCCATCTGCATCGCTGCTGGTGGGCGAGCAGACGATGTCCTCGGTGACGCTGACGTCGCTCGGGGAGAGGGCCACGCCGGTCATGGCCGGTGCGGCATTGCCGATGGTCACGGACACTTCGGTGGAGGGGCCAGCGACGCGGGCGTCCATGCCGGACACGGCGACCGACCAGGTCTCACCGCGGGTGGTGGCCGATGCGGGCAGGGTCGCGGTGGTGCTGAGGGTGCTCGGCACGCCGTCGACGGACCAGCTGTACAGGTGGGTGACCGTGTCGCCTTCGGGGTCCACTGCGTCGGCGTCGATGTTGATGACGAGGTCGCTGGTGGTGTTGACGTCCGTGGATGCCAAGGAGATCGTGGGAGCTGACGGCAAGCCGTTGACGATGATGTCGATCTCATCGCTGCTCTGGAAGCCGTGGCTGTCGGTGACGCTGAAGATGACGGTGTACTCACCCCAGCCAAGCTCGGCGGTGGAGAAGCCCGCGAGTCCGTCGCTGTCGGCACTCGTGGTGTCCAGGGTGACGCCCTCGGCGGTCTGCCAGAGGATGTCCAGGTCCGTCACGCCGTCTTCCAGGTCATTGACGGTGCCGGCGAAGCTGATGTCGCGGCCCTCGTCGAAGGTCTCGCCGTCGGCGGGTCCGTCGATGATGGCGACCGGGGCCTGACCCACAAAGGTCGAGACGGTGGCTTCGCAGGCCTCGCCGCGCTCGTCGGTGGCGGTGAGGGTGACGTTGTGGTCGCCGAGGCTCAGGGCGCCGGTGGCGAAGGAGACGGAGCCGTCTGCGGCGGCGCTGTCGGTGCTCAGCACACCGTCGACGTCGCTCGTCCAGACGATGTCCAGGCTCGTGGAGTCGAGGTCGGCGTCGGCTGCGGAGCCCGCGAAGCTGATGCTGGCGCCTTCCAGGTGGTTGGACCCGTTCAGGGGGGTGCCAATCGCGCAGACGGGGGCGTTGTTGTCGGCGGCGACGGTGATGTCGACGCTGGACTGGGCGGTGTTGCCGGACGTGTCGGTCACGCTGAGGGTCAGCACGTGGCTGCCCGCGGCGAGGAGGACGGAGCCGGTCACCGTGCCGTCGCTGTCGACCTCAATGTCGAGCGCCACGCCGGGGTTGAGGCTGCTGGTCCACTCGACGACCAAGTCGCCGATGTCGTCCTCGGTGTCGCCGACGACGGCCACAAGGTCCACTTCGTAGTTCGAGTAGAACACGCCGTTGGTGTCCGGCGAGGTGATCTCAGCGGTGGGTGCGTCGGTGGGGTTGACCGTCAGCGAGACGGACGCGGCTGCGGAGTCGCCGCTCGGGTCGACCACTTCCATCGCGATCTCGACGTCGCCGGGGGCGAGGTCTGCGTCGCAGGTGGAGGTGCCGTCTTCAGCGGGGGCCGCGGCCTCACACAGGATGTTGCCGTCGGCAGTCCAGGTGACCTGCAGCTCGGCGCTGGAGTTGTCGGCATCGGCGACGGAGCCGGTCAGGGCGAAGGGGTAGCCCTGGCGCTCGGTGTCTCCAGCTGCGTGCGAGGTGATGCTCGCGGTGGGGGCGACGTTGATGGGATCATCCTGGCCGGATGGGCCCGCCTCACTCTTGTCGCCGCAGGCGATGAGCATCATGGCAATCGAAGCAGGAAGCAGAAGCGCAGATCGGCGCATGGGTCCTCCAGTGGGTAGGTAGAAGGCTCGGCGGGGGCGCCGGCCACTCGAAGACAGCATCGTTCTGTCGGGTGGGGACCTACAGCACTTCTTCGCGGCTTTGCTTTTCGAAAATCCTGATGGGGGGGGCGTTTTCGGGCAGGTGTGTCAACGAGAATCCGGCACGGCTGTGGACTCCGGACGGATTGTGGCGGGTGTCACCACAACCATGTCTCTGCTGACACGGTTTGGACCGCCTCACCCTCAGGGGAGTGCGGAAACCAGCTGTTGGTAGGTCATCTGGCCCACATGGGTGGCGTGCACTTGGCCGCCTGGCGCCACGATCACGGTTGTGGGCAAGACCGACACGCCGTAGCTGGACGTGAGGGATCGATCGGCGATGGCCACCGGCCACGTGATGCCGAAGCGTGCGGCTGCTCGGGCCACGGCGTCGGGCCCACCGGAGTCCATGGCCAAGCCCACCATGTGCACGTCGGGGTAGTCCCGGGCGAAGCGCGCCAGATCCGGGATCTCTGCGCGGCAGGGACCGCACCAGCTCGCCCAGAAGTTGAGCACGACGGTCCCTTCAGACATGGCCGCCAGGGACAACGCCTCACCGTCCAGGCTCACCACCTCGAACGGGGGCGCGGCGTCCAGCGGGCCCGTGGACTGGGAGCGGCCCAGCAGACCCACCGCAGCGAAGATGCCCGCGGCGACCGCAATGGCGAGGGCCCAGTCCTTCACCATGTCCCGGAGAGTGCTGGGGTCGTCGGGTGGGGTGGGCATGGCTCCTCCTGCAGGGCCTGGACCCCTGTGGCGCCAGCAGGGGTCCCCCGGACTATGCAGCCGACGGACCCCGGGCGAGGCGAGCGCGTCCCCAGATCTTCGCCGGATAGCGGGGCGGTGGAGATTAGGGGGCGGGCGGAGTGCGGTGAAGCCCTCCCAGTGCAGGAGCCAGGTATGGCAAAGCCCAAGAAGTTCGCGGGTCGCAAGCCCGAGCCCGCCCGTGCACCCGTCGACCCGGAGACGTCCCGGGCGCTGCGCACGGCCCGCATCCACGAGGCCCTGGGGCACCGGCTGGGCAGCGTGGTGGTGGTCATCGAGGCGGTGCATCGTCGCCACAACGCCAGCGCCATCCTGCGCTCGTGCGAGGCGTTTGGGGTCCACGAGGTCCACTTGATCACCCGCAACTTCCGGCCGTCCAAGGGCGCCGCCCGGGGCTCAGAGCGGTGGATGGAAGTGCACCAACATGAAGAGACCGTGCCGGTTCTCGAAGCGCTTCGTGCCCGGGGCTTCCACATCTATGTCGCCGACCTCGACGACACCGCCCACACGCCGGACACGGTGCCCGTGGACCACCCCGTCGCGCTGTTGTTCGGCTCGGAAGTGGTGGGGGTCAGTGATGACGCCAAGCGGATGTCGGACGGTGCGATCTGTGTGCCGATGCGCGGGCTGACCGAGTCCCTCAATGTGGCCTCGGCAGCGACGTGCATCTTGTACCGGGTGGCCGAGCGCCGTCGGGCACTGGTCGGCACCGACCTGTCGATCGAGCGCCGGGACGCCTTCTTTGCCCGCTGGCAAGCCAAAGACGAGGCCCAGCGGGCGGGCATGGACGCCCGGGTCGGCGGTCAGCCCGCGAGCTGAGCCGGGAAGGCCGTGGCCACCTTGGACCGCCGGGGGTCGCCGGCAGGGAGCTCGCGCAGCAGCTGGGCGGCCATGTCGGAGATCCCGATGGCACCGTCATTCCGGGCGGCGAGGGCGGCGATGTAGCGGTCCTCCCACTGGGGCGGACCCTGGTTGGCCCGGGAGATGTCCCGAAGCAGCTCTTTGGTGCGATCGGGCTCCATGCGGTCTTCCAGGTACACCTGAAGCAGCATGCGACCGGCCACCACGTCGAATGCTTGGTTGCCACACTTGCCGGGGTTCGAGCACGTCTTGGCCAGCCCGCCCTCCAGCGCCATGACGGCCCCCATGCGGTCGCCGGCCCGCAGACGGGTGCGGGCGAGCATGCGGTAGAGGCCTTGGTCTTTGGGCGCGACCAGCAGCAGCTTCTCGGCTTCTTTGCGGGCATCTTCGTGGCGACCCATCGACTCGAGCAAGCCGGCCCGGGAGCCACGGACCGCGAGGTCATCGCCGGCGGCGAGCAGGTTGTCGAGGGTGGACAAGGCGTCAGGACCCCGGCCCAGGCGGGCTTGGAGCTGGGCCAGCATGATGCCGGTGTGGACCGGACCGATGCGCAGGTGGCCGACCGCGTCGCCGAAGGACTGCAGATCGCTCACCGCAGCCGGCAGCTTTCCGGCTTGCAGGGCGGCACGGGCACGCTCGTAGCGCGCGGCTGGCTCTCGCTCGACAAACGCACCGAGCGCCATCAAGGCCTCGCCGCCCTTGCCTTCTTCGGTGAGCAGCACGGCCTTGGCGAAGTCGGCACCCAGTGCGGCCAGGCGCTCCCGGAGGTGCTCGGGCCACGCTTCGAGCAGCATCGCGTAGCGCAGGCGGGGGTCGTCGGGCGGCAAGCCCCACAGCGGGTCGCTGCCCTCGGGCGCGGTGGCCTCGGCTTCGGCAGCGGCGGCGTCTTCGGCTTCCTGGCGCAAGCGGTCACGGACCACCCGAGCCTCGCGGCGGGCTTCCCGAAGCTGTGCCGGCGTGGCGCCAAACTGCTTGGCCATGGCCAAGTGTTCCCGCCCACCGTCCCCGTCGCCAGCGTTGAAGCGGGCGCTGGCTTCCTGGAGGTTCAGGCCCACAAGACCGTTGAGCGCTTCTTCCTGGAGGGCGGCGGCTTGGGGGTGGATCACATCGTCGATCTCCATCCGGGCTTCGTTGTACTCGCCCCGCTCCAAGAAGCGCTTCGTGCGGGCGACCCGGCTGTCGGCGTCGGTCCCAAAGAGTCGGCTCAAGAACCCCATCACTCCTCCTCCTCGCCAGCGCCGAGTCCGTACCGACGGTGTTCTTCGACAAAGGCGAGCGTCTGTGGCTCCACCTTGTCCACGTAGAGCACGCCGTCCAGGTGGTCGCACTCATGTTGTGCCACCACCGCTGCGAATCCCCGCAATTCCATGTGGAAGCGGCTGCCATCGCGGCGCCGCCCCCGGACGTCGATGGCGGGAATGCGACCGACCAGGCCCCGCAGACCCGGCACGCTCAGGCAGCCCTCGTAGGTGTAGAGCAGCTGCCCCTCGAGGTCGTCCTCTTCTTCGTTGGATTCGTCGTCAATGCCTTCGCTGTCGTCACTCTCGGTGATGTCGTCGGCGACGGGGGTGAGGACCGGGTTGATCCAGACTTCCATCCCGCGCTCAGCGGACAACTCCAGCACCACAATGCGCACGGACTCGTGCACTTGGGGGGCCGCGAGACCTGCACCATTGGCATCGTCCACCGTGTCGAGCATGTCGTCGATCAGGCGCTGGACTTCGTCCGAGGTGATGAGCTCAGGGGGAACAGGGGCTGCGATCTGGCGCAGCACAGGGTGGCCCATACGGGCGATCTTGAGGATGGCCATGCCCGGAGTGTAACCGAGCCGGCCACGAATGCCGCGATGCGGTGGCGGCGGTGGCCGTTGCAGTTCCCACAGCGCTCGGGTAGAGCGGCCAGGGCCGCAAGGTGAACCGGGCCCGGAGGCGAACATGGCCGACCCGACTCAGCTCTGGCAAGACAACATCAAGGGTGATGTCTTGCTCAATGGGCGCAAGATCTCGTTCTATGTCGACATGGAGTGCATCTTGTGTTCGGTCTGCTCCGACGCTGCGCCCAACAACTTTCGGATGAGCGACGCCGAAGACCACGACATCTGCTACAAGCAGCCCGAGAACGAAGAAGAGCTCGCGCAGTGTTATGAAGCGCTCGAGAATTGCCCGGTCGAGGCCATTGGCGACGACGGCGAGGCCTGAATCCAGCCGCGGCTTGGCCCGTCTTGAGTTGTTGAGTTCAGCCCCGTTGGGTTGGCCCGCTCACAACCCATGGGGGTGCTTGCCAGCGGCCTGGGATCAGTCCATCTCAAGGCGGGGAAATGGAGCGGTCCATCCGTCGCCGTCGACGTCGTGCTGGATCGCAGCGGCCATGGCCCACGGGGTCTGGGTGTAGACCGGCGCCATGCTCGTGGCCCCGTGTGCGATGACAATGTAGCTGCTGTCGCCATCTTCGGGCAGCTCGAAGCTGAGCGGGTCGCCCTCCCAGGCCACGGACTCGATGATCTCACCGTCCCGGATCAGGTCCACCGTGTCGACCTGGACGAAGGACGCCGACAGCACATCCACCGTGAGGGTGACCGAGCCGGTGAGCAGCTGGCCGGGGGCCCACTGTCCGCCAGCGCGCACGTCCAAGTAGGGACCGCGGGACACCACTGTGCGGCGCTCGCGCATGGCGTCAGTCAACGCGGCATTGGTGAGGTCCGCCGGGTCATCCACGCCCACGTCCAGCCACGTCAGGTTCTCGCCCACACCGTTGCGGTAGCCATGGCTGTCCGAGACGCCGGTGGCGATGACGCGGTAGCCCCGGCGGTTCAAGTCCACGTAGAACGGGAAGAAGTCGTCGTACTGGCCGTCGTTGAGAACCTCCATGGCGTCGAAGCCTTCGGAGAACTTGTCCGGCGAGCCCACCGTGCCATTGGTGGGGTTGTAGTCGGCCAGCCCGAACATCCCGCTGCTGCCGTCGGGGTGGTTGACTTGCATGATGGCGTCGGGGCCCACCCGCGTGCGGATCTGTTGGTAGAACAGGTCGGTGGTCTCGATGCCGTCCCACCACCGGGGGGCGCCGCCGTTGGGTTGTCCGGCCACCGCTTCGATTGGGTAGACGTTCATGTGGCCGCGCAGCACGGGGCTGATCTCGTCGGCGACGATGGTGGTCATCCACGACTGGAGGCCGAGGGGGGCGAGCAGGGGGCGATAGTCGGCCACATGGTCGTGGTCGGTGCCAAAGTGGACTTGCACGCCGTTGGCGGCGTGGGTGATCAGCCGGTGGGACATGGCGATCTGGCCATCGCCGCTGGGGGACGCGTGGCTGTGGGGGTCGAGGGCGAGCACACCCTCGGGGCGGACGACCAGCACGAGGTCGGCGTTGACATCGGCGGTGCCGCCGCTGGTCATGGACACCGCCTCGGTGTGGGGTTCCCACCGCAAGCCCCGGTGGACCGTGACGTTGTAGTCGCCGGGCTCGATGGGCATCTCGAGATCACCGTCCCGCACATAGCCGTAGGCCACTGCACCGCTGGGACGGCCGGGGACGAGGCCCGCACCGCCGGTGGACGGGTCGCCGCTGGCGAACGAGACGATGACGACCGCCGGGCCGCCGTCGGCCACCCCGATGTGCAGGGCGCCGGGGGCGGTGAGGGTGAGCGCCGTGTCGGCCGCTGCGGTGGCGGGCACGGAGATGCCGTAGCCCTCGGCAAAGGGTGCCGCGAGCGCGCCCACTTCGAGGGAGGTGAGGGCGGTGGCGGCGGGCACCTCATGGGCGTAGGGCGCGACCCAACCCGCCCCCGTGGGCAGGTCCAGGATGTTGCCGTGGCCCCGGCCGGTGGCGGTCGCGGTGTGGCCGTCACCGGCGACCGATGCGGACCAGACGCCGTCTTCGCCCGTGACCGCGATGGTCTCGAGGTTGGTGCCGCTGTGGAGGTGCACCCGTGCGCCGGGGACCGGGTTGCCGTCGGCGGTGACCGTGCCGCCCACGGTGGTGGTGGCCACACCCTGGGCTTCCCGCCAGGCTGCCGTGATGGTGGCGAGATCGGGCCCCACGCCGATGCTGCGGGTGACTGTGGCGGTGTCGCCGGTGTTGAGGGTCTGGGCCGGTGCGAAGCCAGCGATGACCGGTCCGACCTCGGCGAGCAAGCGCGCGATGGCCCCGCTGGCGAAGGGTGCGTCGCCCGACAGCAGGGCGAAGGCCGCTTCGTTGTTGCGGCCCACGACACTGACCCAGTCGCCGGTCTCGAGCACGTCGCCGGTCTCGAGCCCCCGTCCCGAGAAGACGGCGTCCGCGACCTCCATGCCCACCATCGACACGTCGCCGATCTGCACCGACGACTCCACATCGTTCCAGGTGACCGTGGTGGTGGCCTCCAGCAGCCAAGCCCCCGGTTGCAGAGTGTAGTCGGTGACGATGTCGACATCGAGGTCTTCGACAATCGCGGGGGTCTCCACCGCCCCGGTCAGCAAGGTCATCGGGGCGCCCTTGCCGGTCACCCGAACGACGGCGGCGCTGCCATCGGTGCCGTCGGAGATGACCTCGACCGACGTGGGGTCCACGATGCGGCCGAGGCCCACCATCACCCACAGCTCATCGACCATGTCGCGGCCCGGCTGGCCCTCGGGACGTACGATGTCGGCGTCGATGACACCACCGCCGTAGGTCTCGTAGTAGTCGCCGTCCCGGTCGGACTGGATGATGAACTGGACCCGGTCATTGTAGATCTTGAAGTCACCCTCGCGGCCTTCGGCGCTGACGCCGCCAAACAGGGCGTTGCCGTCCGCGACAATGCCCGCGCGGACCTCTCCTTCGCCCAGGACCTCGCTGACGTCGGGGGACACCCAGCCGTCTTCGACTTGGGTGTCGGCGGGCTTGTCACCGCCGGCGCCGTCAGTGGTGGAACAGGCGGCGAGAACGAGAAGGGGGAGGGCAGTTCGCATGGCGAGAGTGTGGCGCCCTGGGGTCCAGAGCGCAACGCATCTCCCGGAGTTCTTCCGCACCCGTCCCCGGAGACCGGTGGCGTGGTGCTGCCCTACAGGCCGAGGCCCCACAGCACGAAGACGCGGCCGGTGTTGGATGCGGCCTCATCGTCAAACGGCGCACCCACCACAATGTCGGGGTAGCCGTCGTTGTTGAGGTCTTGGCCGCCGAGTACGGCTCGCCCGCCTTGGCTGTCTTTCTCGCCATCCCACCGGATGCCGTCCGCCGTGGTCGTGGTCACCGCTCCCGAGAATGGGCCGTACAACAGCCATGCGTTGCCGTCGTCTCCCGAGCCTTCCCGGGCACCCACGAGCAGGTCGTCGGCGCCGTCGCCGTCCATGTCGCCGGCCACGCTGATGGCCGCCCCAAAGCGGGTGTTGTTGGTCACATCCTCGATGGTCGCGTCGTCGATGTTGTGGATGTCATCGCCGTCGCTGTAGCTGAACGTCGCGCTGCCGTTGAGCAGGTAGACCTCTCCAGTGCCCGAGCCGTCGGCGGTGGCCCCCACCAGCAAGTCTTCGTAGCCATCAGCGTTGAGGTCGCCGACCTCAAAGGCGTCGCCGACCAAGGCATCGTTCCTGGGCCCGTCGATTCGGTCCACATTGGACAGCGCCACCGAGGTGCCGGTGGAGGGCACGTCGTCGATGTAGATGCGTCCGCGGCGGGTGTTGTCGGGCTCGCTGATGACGGCAGACGGGATGCCATCGCCGTCCATGTCCGCCCACGCCAAGGCCCAGCCGGCGCAGCGGGTGCCCTGCCAGTAGAAGTCGGCGGTGGTGGTGCTCAGGCTGGCGGGCAGGGGGCTCGCACCGGCGGCCACAAACATCACCTTGCCGCCGTAGTCGGTGCCGTCGGGCGTGTACATGGTGTCCATGCACGCCATCGAGCCGATGAGCATGTCGCCCGCCGTGCCGTCGTTGTCCGCGTCGCCGCCGATCTCGATGGCGTTGCCGAGCAGGCCGTGGCTGGTGGTGCCCACCGAGACGTCGGCCACATCCGCCAGCGCGGCGCTGCCCGTCAGGGACGTCACGGGACCATTGAGCAGGTAGACCGCGCCCTTGGGATTGCCTCCACCGGTGCGCAGGGCCCCGGGAACACCGATCAGCAGGTCATCATAGCCGTCATCATCCACGTCGCCGATCGCGAGTGCGCTGCCGCCCCAAGCGTCGTCTTCTTCGGCCGACAGCATCATCGCGTTGCCGGTGGTGGCCGTCGAGTCGAGGGTGAGGTCTTCGTCGGTGTCGCCGTCGACCACCTCGCCGTCGAAGCTGGCCATGAGCCACACCACGCCGTTGTCGGCGTAGGCGCCCGTGTTTGCCCCCGGCGCACCCATCACCAGCTCATTGACCCCATCGGCAGACCCGTCCAGGTCACCGGCCGCCAGCGCCCAGCCGAGGGCCCCGTCGGTGCCCGAGCCGCTGTCGGTGATGCCGGTGCGCACGGCCGCATCGAGGTCCTGGCTCTCGAAGATGCACACGTCTTCGGTGGTGCCGCCGTAGGTCTCGGTCAGGCCGTCCCCGTCGCAGTCGGTGTCGACCAAGTCGTTGCACGTCTCGCCCGCCTCGGGGAAGACCAAGCTGTCGGTGTCGTCACAGTCGGTGTTCAGGGCACTCACGCCGGCCGACTCGTCGCAGGCGAGCGTCGTGGTGGCCGGGTCGCCCACGCCGTCCAGATCGGCGTCGACGTAGAAGGTCAGCCGGGAGCTCAGATCGAGCGAGGCGTCGTCGTCATCGATGTCACCATCGCAGTCCTCGTCGGTGTCCGACGCATCGCAGACCTCGGTGGCACCGGGGTTGATGGCGAACACCCCGTCGTTGCAGTCGGTGTTGTCGGTCACGGTTCCGGCGGGCTCGTCGTTGGCGCAGTACAGGGCGCCGGAGTCCGCGAGATCACCGTATCCATCAACATCGTCGTCGAAGTAGTACAGGGTCTGGGACGCGGGGTCCAGCTCGCTGTCGGCGTCGTCGGCGAAGCCGTTGCAGTTCTCGTCCGTGTCGGCGCTGTCGCAGATCTCGGTGGCACCTGGGTTGATGGCTGCCACACCGTCGTCGCAGTCGGTGTTCAGCAACGACAAGGCAGCAGGCTGGTCGTTCTCGCAGTAGCCGACCGCCGTCGCTGAGATGGCGCCGAAGCCATCGCCGTCCGTGTCGGTGTAGTAGTCGAGCTGGGTGCTCAGATCGAGGGTGGTGTCGCCGTCATCGGCCGTTCCGTTGCAGTTCTCATCCACATCGGCGTCGTCGCAGACCTCGGTGGCCGCCGGGTTGATGTCCTCGTCCGAGTCGTCGCAGTCGGTCTGGTCGAGCACCCGCAGGGCGGGCTGGTCGTCCTCACAATACAGTGTGCCGGAGTCGGTGAGATCGCCGTATCCATCGTCATCATCGTCAAGGTAGTACGTGGTCTGGGTGGTGGGGTCGACCGAGCTGTCTGCGTCATCGGCCAAGCCATCGCAGTCCTCGTCGGTGTCGTCTGCATCGCAGATCTCGGTGGCCCCGGGGTTGATGGCCGCCAGGCTGTCATCGCAGTCGGTGGCGTCGGCCACCACACCCGATGGCTCGTCCCCATCACAGAACAGCTGGGCCGATGCGCTGGCGTCCCCGTAGCCATCGCCGTCATCGTCGATCGTGAAGGCGTCTTGGGTGGACGTGTCGAGGGTGCTGTCGGCATCATCGGCCAACCCATTGCAGTTCTCATCCACGTCGGCGGCATCGCAGATCTCGGCGGCGTCTGGGTTTACCCCCGAAGCGCTGTCGTCGCAGTCCGTGTTGTCGGTTGTGTTGCCAGATGGGGCGTCGCCCGCACAATACAAGGTGCCAGCGTCCGTCGCGTCGCCAAACCCATCGCCGTCGCCGTCCGTGTAGTGGGTGGTCTGGGTGGTGGCATCGACGGAGCTGTCGGCGTCATCGGCCAAGCCATCGCAGTCCTCGTCGACATCGTCGGCGTCGCAGACCTCGGTCGCTGCGGGGTTGATGGTGCCGTCGGTGTCGTCGCAGTCGGTGGCGTTGTCGACCAAGCCGGTGGGGGCGTCACCGTCGCAGAAGAAGACCCCGGGGTCGGCGCTGTCGCCGTAGGTGTCGCCGTCGTCGTCCACAAAGAAGGACTGCTGGGAGCTGGGATCGATGGAGTCGTCGGCATCATCGACGAGGCCATCGCAGTCCTCGTCGGTGTCGGCGGCGTCGCAGATCTCGGTGGCGGCGGGGTTCACGTCCGCTCGGCCGTCGTCGCAGTCCTCGGCCACGGCCACGTAGCTTGCCCCCGGATCGCACCGGAGCTGCCCCATCGCCGGGTCGCCGAAGCTGTCGCTGTCGCTGTCCAGGTAGTGGGTGGTCTGGGTGGCGGCGTTGACGGTGGGGTCGTTGTCGTCGGCGGTGCTGTTGCAGTTCTCGTCCACGTCGCCGTCGTCGCAGACCTCGGCCACACCGGGGTTGATGGTGTCGAGGGTGTCGTCGCAGTCGTCGCTGTTGTCGGCCCAGCCGGTCTCGGGCACGTCACAGAACCGGTCGCCCGCCTCGGGATCGCCGTAGCCATCGTCGTCGAGGTCCGCCCAGACGGTGGTGGTGCCTTCCGCGAGGGTGTCAGGGTCGAGGTCGTCCGCGAGCCCGTTGCAGTCCTCGTCAACGTCGTCTTCGTCGCAGATCTCGTCGGCGTCGGGGTTGATGTCGGCGTTGGTGTCGTCGCAGTCGTCGTCGAGGGAGACGTGGCCCTCCAGCGGGGAGCAGCTCAGCTCGATGGCGTCGGGATTGCCGTGCCCATCGTTGTCTTCGTCGGCGAACCACTCGCGCAAGGTGGCGGGATCGAAGCCGGGATCGTCCCCGTCCACCAAGGCGTCGCAGTCGTTGTCGATGTCGTCGCAGACCTCGGTGGCCGACGGGTTGATGGTGAGATCGAGGTCATCGCAATCGTCGCCGAAGCTGGCGTCGGCCTGGGGGTGCTCGGCGCTGTCAAAGCCGTCGCCGTCTTGGTCAAAGTCGTCACCACCGCGGCAGTCCGAGTCGATGCCGTCGTACCAAGCTTCGGTGTCGGCGCCGGGGAACACCGTCTCGGGCGCGGGCAGCGAGGCGGTGGAGACGGGGTAGTGGCCCGTTGCATCGGTGAAGTCGGAGGGCGTGTCGGCGCAGTCGGCTTCTTGGTTGCGGGAGCCGATGTCGAAGGATGGATTGTTGACAATGCCCGTCGACAGGTACTCTGCGGGCACGAAGCCGTCGCCGTCCGCGTCAAAGTCGTCGTCGCCTTGGCAGTCCGCATCGAAGCCGTCGTAGGGCAGGTCGTCGGCGCCGGGGTGCACGGCGGCTGCGTCGAGTCCCACCTCCAGCCCGTCGATGATGATGGAGCCGGGGGCGTCCCAACAGTCGCCATCGGCGGGGCTGTAGCCGTCCCCATCGGCGTCTTGGTCCGACGCGGTGAGCTCCTTCCACGTGGTGCCACACCCGGTGAGCAGGACCGCGACGAGCAGCGAGCAGGCGCTTGGGGACCGCTGAAACATAAGGGGAACCTCGATAGAGGGCCTCGGGAGTCCCCCGAGACCCCTTCAGTGCTGTGTCGACAGTGTGCTTCCGGCAACCGGACCGGTGAGGGCGGGACGCACGGAACCACTATGAAGGACGCGGAGCCTTGAGGAAAGCACGGTCCTGGTCACCGTTCGCCCCCCCCAGGGGCCCTACTGCGGCGCGAAGACATCCTCGGCGCCGTCCACGCCCTTCAGGTCGAAGCGGCCGACGGGTGCCATCGCTTCGGGGAGTGCGTCGGCGAAGGCGCGGGAGGCCAGGACGGACCGGCCCAGCTGGCTGCAGAGGCCTTCGAGTCGGGACGCGATGTTGACGGTGTGGCCGATGACGGTGAAGTCGAGACGCTGAGCGCTGCCGATGTTGCCGTAGGCCACCTCGCCCAAGTGGAGTCCCACGCCGAAGTCGATCGGCAAGCCGTCGGGGGTGTCGAGGGTGGCCACGCCGGCGCGGGTGCGGGCGGCCCCGGCCAGGGCGCGGGTGCAGGCGGTGCCGTCGTCGCCGTCCTCCACCGCAAAGACCACCAGCGCGGCATCCCCGATGAACTTGAGAATCTCACCGCCCTCGGCTTGCACCGCGTCCCCGACCACGCCGAACCACTGGTTGAGCAGGGCGACGGTGCCCTCTGTGCCGAGCTTCTGGGTGCGTGCGGTGAAGCCCCGCAGGTCGCTGAACCAGATGGCGGCCCGCACCCGCTCGATGGCCCCGCGTTGGATGGCCCCGTCGAGCACCCGGGGGCCGGTGTTGGGGCCAATGTAGGTGGTGCAGATGTTGTGGGCGATGAGGCGCAGGGCGGCCCGGTCGAGCAGCGCGCCAAATGCGGACATCGCCCCCCGGAGCATCTCGAGGTGCTCGGGGCTGAAGCCGCCCGGCGCCTTGGTGGACAGCGTCACGACGTTGGGGCGGCGGTCCCCGCCCAGGATGGCGACCGCGACGTAGTCGGTGTGGCCCCGGGCATGGAGCTGTTGGGTGATGGGGTAGCGCTCGATGTCGTCGCCCTCCAGCCGCACCCGGATGACGGACTCGGTGCCCTCCAAGAGGGGCTTGACCGGGCTCTTCTTGAAGTCTTCGAGGCGGGTGCTCACCGCCCGATACTGCCGCTCGACGAACGGGCTGCCCGTCTCCCAGAACCAACCCACCGCCGACAGCTGGGGGTGGAGGGTGCGCAGGGTGACCGACAAGCGGTCGATGGGAACGCCCGCCTGGACGGCCTGATTGACAAAGCCGGTGACCAGCTTGCCGGGCTCCAGACAGAAGAAGCCTTCGTCGAGGCACCAAGACACAAGGGCGGCAGTTCCAGCGTTCATGGGGTCGCGTAGCGCGTTGGTGTGGGGGAGGCTGGGCTCGTCACATCACAACGACAACAATGGCCCCCAGGATCACGTCCTGCGGGCCATTGTCATTGGTTTGAGCCTTGATGCTTCAGGCTGGACTTGGGCCGTGTCTACAGCTTGACGAACGTAAAGAAGAAGCACATCTCTTCGTCGGTGCGCTCGCCGTAGGTGACCTGATTGGTGCCCTCGGAGTTGTCCCAGGTGCAGCTGTACTCCACCGTGTCGCCGGTCTTGAACGCCGGCGGTTCGGAGAACATGTACGTCATCTGGTTGTCGAAGTCATAGGTACCATCGACCAGACATGTCTCAGCGCCATCCTCATGCAAGATCCTGGCATTGAAGCGTGTGCCGAGCTTGTGCATGTGGGGGAACATGCCGAGCACCGTGAAGTCGGTGTAGGTGTTGCGGAAGGTGTCAGTGACCGTGTGGTCGGCGTTCCCGGCCGGGATGCGGAAGCTGTAGTTGCCCAGGGGCGCGAGGTAGACCACGCTGCTGACCGAGTCGGCAAGGTTGAAGGCATACCCAGACTGGTCGGCGGTGCCGGGCTCAGCGCCGCCGTTCGCAAAGTAGTGCATCTGCAACACAAGGTAGCTGTCTTCGGGAACCGGCAAGCCCGTGTTCTCGGGGAACTCGATGGGCAGCATGCCCGGTGCCCATGCGGCGATCATGCCGTCGGTGGCGCTGCCGCCCTCGCCGTCGATGCAGTCCCAGCCCTGTGGGCCGGTGTAGCGCTCGTCGAGCTCGTCTTTGGGAACCGAGAACAGCACCACGTGGTGGACCAGCGACTCTTGGTCGACGGTGGGCGCCATGGACGTGATGTAGCGGCCCGCGGCTTCACCGGGGTCGAGCGCAAAGCAACGGTACTCATTGCCCGGGTTGCGGTCGTCGCCGTAGGTTGGCGCGTAGGGCTCGGGCATCGGCATGATGAAGTCGGGTTCGACCAGCTCGCCCGAGACCACCTTCGTGGGGGTGGCGTCTTCGGGGGACCCCATGGGCTTGTCGCCCGTGATCCAGGCCGCGAGGGTGTCCCGTGCGCTGCTGGGCAGCGTGAGGATGTCGGAGCCCTCGTAGGGCTGGCAGCTGGGGTCGGAGGCCGCGGGGGGCATCCGGCCGTCATCGATGGCCGCCAACATGGCGTCGGCGAGCGGCATGACGATGTCGGGATCGGTGAAGTCACCGGGGCCCAGGCCGCCCTCGTGGTGGCAGCGGGTGCAGTGCGTCGCCAGCATGGGCTGGACGTCGGCGTACCAAGTGGTGTCGCCGGTCGCGCTGGACGTGTCTTCGATCGGGGAGTCATCGGTGTCGTCGACAGCCGGCGAAGACTTGTCCTCGTCGGTGCAGGCGAGAGCGAAGCAGGCAGCGGTCGAGACCGCGGCGAGAGTGAGGCCGTTGCGCATTCGTGTCTCCAAGTGCGGCCACCTTAGCCCCGACTTGGCGGGTGTGCTGCCCTCAGGCGTCTGGGGTGTGCCAAGGGGTGGGTGCCAGCGGCAGTGGTCCCAGCGCGTCAAGCTGGCGCTGGGCTTCCTGCTGACTGGCGACCTCTCGGACCTCACAGCCGCCGATGTGGGGGATGATGTCGGGCGAGGTCGCGAGGATGTACTGCACCCAGCCGGTGGCTTGGTCGCGGACGAGCAGGTGGCACCAGCGCATCGGCATCGGGTCGTCACCGACATGCTCGAGGGTGTCGCGGGTGCGGTCGGGAGAGAGGCGCAGCTCCCCATCGGCGTCGACGGTGAACAGCGCTGGCGGACCTTGGTGGGCCAGCAACGCATCGAAGCGATTGGCAAAATCATGCAAGGGGAGCTCAGTCGACATCGCGCCTCCGGGGGGACCGCTGGCGGGGGCGGTGCAGCGTTCCGGTCCACGCCGCCAGTCCGCCGGACAGATACCCCGCCTGGACCCCCTGGCGCCGCAACCACGTGGCCATCTCGGCCGCGCGGGCCCCGCCGGGATCGACGACGAGCACGGTCTGTTCGGGCAAGAGCAGCGGCAAGCAGTCGACTTGGAACTGGTGGTAGGGCACGTTCTCGGAAGCGTGGAGGTGGGCCTTGGCGAAGGCCGGCGGGTCTCGCATGTCGAGGATGCGGTCGGGCGACAGCTCTCCGCACTGGAGCTGCCAGGGATGGACTTCGAAGGGAAACACAGCGCTCACTCCCGGCCCTCAAGCCCCACGGCCACCACACAACCGGCGAGCATCAAGGCAACGGTGAGCACCCCGAGAAGTTGCAACAACAGCACCTTGCGCCTCCCGAAGCAGTGTGCTGGACAGGACGTCCAACCCCGCAGGACGATACACCGCGCGAGACGAACACTGTCGTCGGTTGGCGACTTGGGGACGGATCTGTGCGGACTCTGACAATGTTGGGTGGGCTGAGTGCGGTCGGTGTGCTGGCGAGCTGCGGGCCCAAGGCGGTGCCGCCGGGGGAGCGGCCACTGCTGCTGTGGGAAGTGGAGCGGGAGGGTGTGGTCTCGCACCTGCTGGGCACCTGCCACATCCCGATGCCGCTGTCCCATGCCATGCCCAACCCGATGCGGGCGGACATCTTCTCCACGTCCCGGATTGTGGTGGGCGAGATCGACATGCAGAAGGAAGACCTGGACAGCACCATGTCGCTGGCCTTCTCGTCGCGCAGCTTGCGGGAGCGCATCGGCGCCGAGCCCTTTCGTGCGCTGTCGGTGCGTGTGCGAGACACCGTGCCGGCCACCGCCCTCGATCGGATGTCGCCGTGGATCGCCAGCTCGCTGCTGATGTCGGCCAATGGGCGCACCGACTCGCCGGGGTCGCTGCCGATGGACCTCGCCGTGATGCAAGCGGCCCAGGGCGCCAACCTCCCGTACTTGGGCTTGGAGTCGCTGGCGTCCCAAGCTGCGCTGCTGGTGGCGTATGAGGACGACCTGGTCAGAGAGCTTCGGTCGACCTCCGATCCGGTGCGCGCGGCCTGGAGTGACCAACAAGACTTGCTTCAGGCGTGTGCCGACACCGATCCCGTCGCGGTCGCCCGTGTGGTGCGCTCGCTGCCGGCCGAGCTGGATGCGGCGCTGCTCTCAGAGCGCAACCAGCGGTGGATGACCCGCCTCGGGCCGGAGTTTGCCCAAGGCGGTGTGCTGTTGGCGGTGGGGGCCGGCCACATGCTGGGCGGAAAGGGACTGGTCTCCCTGCTGCAGAAGAGCGGCTACCGGGTGACGCCCATCACCGCGCCAATGTCGACCAGCTCGTGGGCGCCCCGCTTGCCGGCTGCCCCACCGCCGCTGGAGCCTGCTCCCCCCGCTGAGCGGATGGACGCGTGGGTCTCGGCCATCATGCCGGCGGTGTTGAGCGGGAGCTGTGGCCCACGGGGCGTTCTGGAGCTGTGCGGGCTCGAGACCCCGGCGTCCTGTCCCGAGCGCGTGCGCCACGACATTGGCCTGTGTGTCGAGCAACACAGCGATCGGTTGCCGGCCAACGCGCCGTCCAAGCTGATGAACCCGGACCAAGCCGGCGCGGTGCTGCCGTGCATGATGGCGGGGGCCACGGCGGCGCTGCTCTCGATGTCGGAGTCCAAGGTCCCCGACGCGTGCCCCTACAAGTCCATGATGAATGCCCCCCCGGCCAAGCGCTGACCGGAGGGGCACTCACATTGTGCAGAGAGGGAGAGGTTGGCCGTTGGCTTGGCCCCTCCCTCAGCAGATCAACTCAAGAGCGGGGCTTGCCACGGCCCGAGGACCGACCACGGGAGCCGCCACGGTCACCACCGCGGTCACGATCCCGACCACCACCACGGGAGCCACCACGGTCGCCACCGCGGTCACGGTCCCGACCACCACCACCACGGCGATCACCGTCCCGGCTGCCCCGGCTGCGGTTGCGCTCGTCGCGGGCTTCTTGGACCGCTTCGACCGAGTCGCTCATCTCGCCAGACGCCAGCTTGCGCATGCGGTCCCACATGAAGAACCCACGCAGCGCGGCGGCCAGCAGGAAGTCTCCATCCGGGCGCTGCTTGAGCGCGCGCACGGTGCCGATGTAGGACTCGAAGGCCATGGTGCCGATGGCCTTCTTGATGATGGCGATCTGGCGGGCCAGACGGGCTTGCGCGGCTTCTTCGGCGGTCGGGAGCGGACGGGGCACAAAGGCGATCTCGAACTTCTGCTCGAGAACACCGCGGGTGCTGATGTCGGCGCCGCCAGCCAAGGAGATGGCCGTGCCCTTCTTGCCGATGCGGCCGGTGCGACCGGTGCGGTGCATGTAGACCGCGGGGTCGTCGGGCAGCGAGTAGTTGACCACGTGGGTCAAGTTGCTGATGTCGATGCCCCGTGCGGCCACGTCAGTGGCGACCAAGAACTGGGTCTCGCCCTTCTTCACCCGCTCCATGACCTGCTCGCGCTTGTTCTGGGGCAGCTCGCCCGAGATCAGCTCGGCATCGAGGCCCTGGCGCTGGAGGTAAGAAGCGACCGTCGATGTGTCTTCGCGGGTGTTGCAGAAGATGATCGCGCTCTTGGGCTCTTCCTGGTCGAGAATCGCCAGCAGCGCCCGGGCCTTGTGGAAGTCCGGCGTGGTCTCGTAGATCACGTGCGTGATCCCGTCGACCTTGTCGGTATCCGTAGAAAGCCGGATATCCTTCGGATCCTTCGCGTACTTGTGGATGAGCGAGCGGACCCGGTCATCGACGGTGGCGCTGAAGAACAGGCACTGGCGGTCTTCCGGCGTCTGGTCCAGGATCTTCGTGACATCCTCGAAGAAGCCCATGGAGAGCATCTCGTCGGCTTCATCGAGGGTCGCGAACTTGGCTTGCGAGAGGTCCAGGTTGCCGCGGCGGAGGTGGTCGAGGATCCGGCCGGGGGTACCGACGATGATCTCGCAGCCTTCTTTGAGGTCCTGTTCCTGCTGGCCGAAGCCCACGCCGCCGTAGATGCAGGAGATGCGGATGTCCTTGTGGGCAGCGATCTCGGCGCACTCGGCCGCGACCTGGCGAGCCAGCTCACGGGTGGGGGCGAGGACGATGGCGCTGGGCTTGCGAGTGCCCGCGGGGATCATCTCGACCATCGGGATGCAGAACGCCGCCGTCTTGCCGGTGCCGGTCTTGGAGCGCACGACGAGATCATTGCCCGCAAGAGCGGTCTCGAGGGTTGCGGCCTGTACGGCGGTGGCGACGGTGTAGCCCTTGTCGAGGATGCCCTGGAGGACTTCCGGCGACAGGGGGAAGTCGGTGAACGAGCGGTCGGAGATGTAGTCGCTGACCCGGCCCTTGGGGGCCCCATCCGCGTCGTCCTTTGCCGATGCGTCCGCATCCGCGGCCGGCTTGGCCACGGTCTTCTTGACGACCTTCTTCTTGCGCGGCGCCGGCTTGGCGACCTCGCCTTCAGGGGCGTCGGCGGAGACTGTCTTCTTGACGAGCTTCTTCTTGCGGGGCGCCGGAGCGGCGTCGTCGCTGGCTTCGCCATCGGCGGAGACGGTCTTCTTGACGACCTTCTTCTTCTTCTTCTTCACCAGCTTCTTCTTGCGGGGTGCTGCGTCGCCATCGGCGGCAGCTGGTGCGGCCGTCTTGGCTGCGGGGGCATCCGAGGAGGAGGCCTCGGGTGCGACAGAGCTGTCCGCCGTCTTGGGGGCGGGTGCCGTGGCGGCCTGCTCGGTCTGGGTTTTGTCTTCTTCGTTCACCAATCACTCCCGGCGGAACCTCGGGGGTGGTCCACCCTCTCCGGGTTCTCGATATTCCTGGGGTTGTCTGCGGGGCGGCGGATTGGCCGCGTGCCGCGGGGCGGACCTCGATCGCGCCGCATTGGTGCTGCGATAGAGGTGGTCGCTGACGGCGGCGTAATCGTGCAGCAGGGCTGCCGCCACTGGTGCGGTTCGGCGACACATTCGTGTTACGCGCGTTCGGGTCGCGGCTCCTCTGGGGGTTGCGCGCCACCCCTGCAGACTGCTGAGGAGGGACTGATGTCCAGCAAGCCATTTTCCCGGTTGTTGCCCGCCATGGGCCTGAGTGTTGCCTTCATCCTTGCGTGTGGCGGTGGCGACGAAGAAGCCCCTGAGATCGAAGAGATCGCGGTGGACGAGCCCGTCGCCGACGAGCCCCCCCCGGAACCGACGCCCACTGCCGAGCCCGAGAAGAAGTCCGTCGCCATCGAGCGCAAGCGGGTCGAAGTGAAGTTCAACATGGACATCGGTGTGCCGGTGAGCGCCAGCTGGGAAAAGCGCCAGTCGCTCGCCCGCCAGAAGGCCGAAAAGGAAGCCCGCAAGCGGGGCTACGAGGGTGTGGAGCGGATCCACATCGACCGTCGCGCCGAAGACTGCGGCAAGAACATCTGCAAGTACCAGATTGGGGTCGACGCCTACGAGACCAAGGCCCAGTTCGCCGACTGAGCCGGGATGGGGAGCGCCGCCGGGGGCCCACGACGGGTGCCTGCGCCGCCCCGCACTGTGTCGGTGCCTTGCGTTGGGTTCCTGCGTTCGGTCGGTGCGGACGTGCCGCGCCCGGGATCTGAAGAATGAAGCTCTCAGCGCCGCCGCCTGGCTTGCGTGACCTTCGGCAGTGCCTGCCCAATGTTGGCTACTGCATTGCCTACGCAACCCCCGACAACTTTGCGGGTCGGCCCTTCGATGGGTACGGCGCACCGGGGGCTTGGTTGCGGGCGGCTGCAGCGGATGCCCTGTGTCGAGCGGTGGATCGTCTGGCCCAAGATGGCCTGTCCATCGTGATCTTCGATGCCTACCGTCCGGCCCGGGCCACGGCCCATATGTGGCGTTGGGCCCAAGAAGTCGGCCGCGTCGACCTCTTTGATGATGGCTGGATCGCCCGCCCCTCGCGGCACAACCGTGGTCTCGCAGTCGATCTCTCGCTGGTGGACGCGACCACGGGCGACTGGCTCGACATGGGCAGCCCCTTTGATGCGTTTGTGCCCGAGAGCCATGTGCGTGGGGTCACCGGCGCCGCACTTCAGCGCCGCCTCATCCTGCGGGCCGCCTTGCTGGCCGAGGGCTTCCGGCCGCTGGAGAGCGAGTGGTGGCACTTTGAGCACCCAGATCCGACCGCCGAGATCTTGGACGTGCCGTACGGGGCCGACGAGCCCGCAGCGACCGAGCTCAGCGCTCGGGAATGACGTGCACTGCGATGGACAAGGCATTCGGTTCGGGACACTGGACGTCAGCGGTGCCACAGTCCTGGGCCGACGCGGTCGTGGTCAGCAGCACATCACCACCGTCCCCCACGTCGGGCACCGCCAAGATCCAGAACGACAGCACCACTTCTTCACCCGCACCCAGCGGCCAGCCCCATGCGCAAGGCTCGGGGAGCACGACCAGCTCGCTGTCGGCGGAGAGCACGAGGCCCGGGTTGGACCCAAAGTCCTGGTCGCTGTCATTGCGGAGGGTGACTTCTAGCGAGGCCAACTCGCCGGGCTGGAGCAGGCCGTCGCCCGACTCGTCCTCGAACCGAATGTGGGTCGGGACCAAGCCGCCGAAGGGCTCGTCAGCGTCCCCACCAGTGGCCAGATCTTCGTCATTGGGACGGCCATAGCCATCGTCTTCCGGGTTGCCGTCGGCAGTCGGGACGCCAGTGTCGTCCATCCCCCGATCGCCATCGTCCTCGGACGCTTCCGTGCCATCCCAGACATCATTGGACGCGGTCTGAGGGTGGACGGCCAGCGCGTTCTGCTTGTCCGAGGCGCAGCCCAGGGCAAACAGAAACGGCAGTACAGCGATGCGGTGCATGGTGAGCCAGGAGCTTCCGGGGGCCCGAAGCGTAGCCCCAATTCTTGGGGATCGCTGGGCGCGGGTGGGCCGTGGGGCGCTGTCGCAAGAGTGTCCCACTGGCCCGCGGTCTTCAGTCGCCTGTGCGCTCGTCCGCCAGCACAAAGACCCGGATGAACTGGTGGGGCAGCAGGTCCGGGGAGTCCACGAGTCGCCAGCCGGCCGCCGTGAGCTCGTCGACGACTTGCTCGGCCGCGATGCGGTGCTCCGGGGGGGGGCCGACCGGCAGCTCGCCCGGCTTGAAGTCGACGATCGCCAGCCGCCCTCCCTCGGCGACCGACGCCCGGAGGCGTCCGAAGTAGGCCCGCCGATCGTCGATGTGGTGGTAGGTGTCGACCATCAGGATGAGGTCCGCTTCCTTCCTGAGCAGCGCCGGATCCTCAAAGCGCCCGAGCCGTGGGTGCACTTGGGGGGTGTTGTCGCGCTCGGCCCGCACGGTCATCCAGTCGACCAGGTTGCGCTCGACGTCCACCGCAATGACGTGTCCTCGGCGGCCGACGGCGTCGGCAAGGTAGGGGTTGAAGTAGCCCGTGCCTGCGCCAATGTCGGCGACGGTCGCCCGCTTGGGGATGTCCAGTCCGGCCACCAACACGCCCGGCAGCTGCCACGCATCCCGTGCGGGGTCGTCGAAGACTTGGGCCCAGCGCTCCGGGTCGTCGAAGCGGTGGTGGACGGTCGCCCCGTCGCCGTGGGCGCCCTTGCCGTGAGCACCCTTGCCGTGCGGTCCCTCTCCGTGTCCGCCTTCACGGTGGGCGGGCCCGTGGCTGCGCATCGGGAACGCCAAGTGTCCGGGACCAAAGTACCAGTCGTGGACTTCAATGGCGAGATGCCCCGACTGAACTGCGGGATCGGCGCTGGCCAGCTCGAGGGCGGTCGGCCGATCCGCCCGGTACAGGCAGATCCCCCGCAGGTCCTGGTCGGCTGCATCTCCGGCCACGGGACCGCACACCTCGGCCTTGCCCTCGGTCCACATGCGCTTGAGGTGGGCCATGTGGGCCGCTTGGCGGGCGCTCGCTTCGGCAGACTCTTCGGCGCTCCACGCGGGTCCCCGCTTCAACATCACCAGCGAGAGGGTCTCGAATTCGGGGTCAGCGGCCCACCCGGTCGCACTGGGGGCGAGCACCAGCATCGCTGCGACCTTGCCCAGCCGCTGCCACCACGCCGATGGGCGCTCCTGGACCATCTTGCGCCCAATTGTCGATCTCGGCATCTTGCTCTCCTCGCTGGTGTGTCGCCTGTCTGGCCCTTCCCACCGGCGCACCGGGGACAGGACCATCCGCCTCCGGTACCCTGCTGCGCCCGACCAGGAGCCGCCCTTGCCCCCCAAAATCCATGACGTCGGCATTGTGCTCAGCGGCGGCGCGGCCCGCGGTGCCTACCAAGCCGGCGTGCTGCGGTTTCTGTACCGGACCTTGCCCAAGCAGCTCGGCGTGGCGCCCTGGCCGAAGGTCATCAGCGGCACCAGCGTGGGTGCCCTCAACGGCATCTTCCTGGTTCCACGTAGTACCACGTATATGGTCTACCTTTCTCGCGTCTGGCAGCGGATGCGGATTCCAGACATCTACGCCGTGCGTGGGCGCGATGTGCTGTCGTCGGTGACGGGCCTCGGTGCCGGTCCCCAAGGCTCGGCCTTGTTGGACTCGACGCCGCTGGTGAAGCTGGTCAACGGGCTCTTTCCGTATGAGGGAGCCCGCGAGAGCATCGACAGCGGGGCCATTCGCGCCCTGATCCTCAGCGCCACCGAGCTCCAGACCGGGCTCAACACCCTGTTCTTGGACACGGCCGATCCCAACTTGAACCTGGACCCGTTGCCGGGCACCTGCGTGCGCCGTGGACACACCGGCCCGGAGCACCTGCTCGCCAGCTCGGCGCTCCCGTTCTTGTTCCCGACCGTCGACGTCGACGGCCGCAAGTACGTGGATGGTGGACTTCGCCAGAACACCCCGCTGAGGCCGGTTCTCCACACCGGCGTGGACCGGGTGCTGCTCATCTCCCCCCACAGCCCCAAAGACGCGGGCGCCGGGGTCAGCGTGGAGGACCACGAGGTTGTGCCCACACTGGCGTTCTTGGCCGGCAAGAGCCTCAACGCGCTGATGGCAGACCCCGTGGACCGGGACCTGGCCAATGCCATGAAGACCAACGCGCTGATCGAGTGGGGGATGCGCCGCTACGGGCCTGGGTTCGCCGACAACATCTCCGAAGATCTGGGCCTGCGGCGCATTCGCATCCTGACCATCCAACCCGAGATCGACTTGGGCGCGGTGGCCAATGCGACGTACCGGGCCCACCCGCCGGCCGATGTGCCCCAGCTTCGGTGGTTGCTCAACTTGCTGGTCGACCGGGCCAACGAAGCCGGCGGAGAGTCGGACCTGCTCAGCTACTTGTACTTTGATCGGGAGTTCACGGGGCGCATCGAGGCCCAGGGCCACGCGGACGCGAAGACCCATGAAGAGGAGCTGGTGCGCTTCTTCACCGAGGACTGAAGCCAGCGCTCCCGGGGACATCCACCCGCTTGGGCCGGCTGGATCAGAAGTGCTCGGTCAGTGAGAAGTGCACGTTGAAGGGGGCCACCGGCAGGGCGAGGCCGGTGTACTTGTTCAGCCGGACCGCCACCGACGTGACCACCGTGCCGATGGGCGAGGGGATCTGAACCCCCGCCCCGGCGCTGGTCTGGAGGTCCTGCAGCGAGACGCCGGCGACCAGCAACTCACCGTCCGGTCCACGGCGCTCCTGGAGCTGCTCCCACACCCGCCCCGTGTCGACGAAGCTGATGACGTGGAGCTGTGGCCAGATGCGAAAGCGGGCCTCCATTGTGGCCGTCAGCAGGACGTTCCCGCCGATTCTGACGTCGTTGATGGTGCCGTCCCAGCCCGGTGGATTGAGCATGCGGGTGGACCAGCCCCGCACCGTGCGACCGCCCCCGGCGAAGAAGCGGGTGGGCATCGCTTGGGCCGCGTCCGCCCCGTGCCACGCCATCCAGCCGGCGCTCATCCGGGGGGCGATGACCAGCCGCTTGGCGAGAGTGGGGATGAAGCCGTGCGCTTCGATGGATGCCCGGCTCCACGGGTCACCGGACGCCATGCCCCAGGGGACCAAGGACCCGAGCACGACGGCGCCGGAGTGGGGGTCGCTGCGATCGTCGAGGTGCACGTAGCTGACGTCCAAGCGGGGGCTCACCGCGAGGGTCTGGCTGCGGAAGCGGGGGCGCTGCATGCCCGACATCTCGGGCAAGGTCTCGCTGTCTTCCACAAACCACTTGTCGTACAGCGTTTGCTGCGATGGTGTTGCAAATGACTGCCACCACGCGATCTCCGGCGACATGGACATTGTGAGGTGGCGGAGGGGGCGCCAGCGGAGGCCGGCCCGGGCGGCAAAGTTGGCCTCGTGGTAGCCCCGCCAGGTGTCGAGAGACGCATCGGTGGCGGCAAAGATGGACAGCCCGGCCAGGGGTCGGATGAAGAACTCGCCCTCCACCCCGCCGTGGCCGATGGGCCCGTGGTTGCCGAAGAACCGCTCGGGTCCGAAGAAGACGGGCATCGCGCGGTAGCCGGCTTGGCCCCAGACCGCTGCGCTGGCCAGTCCCCGGCCGATGTGGTTGCCGCGCCATCGGCCGCCCAGCTCGACCGAGAACAGCGATGCCTCGCTGGAGACCCCCACGACGGGCGCCCAGCCCCCCGCGTCCGCTTCGGAGACCTTCACCTGCACGGGCACATCGCCCGAGATCGTCGGCTGGCCGGGCTTCACGCGCACGGTGGCGAAGGCCGGCAGGCGGTCGAGCTGGTACGCCAGCGCCTCGACCTGTCGCACGTCCCATGGGTCCCCGGGGGCGAAGCGGGGGCGGATCGCCCGGTGCAAGCGGCCCCGGTCCAGGACCTCGAGCCCCTGGAACTCCAGTGGGCCGAAGGTGGCGGCGGTGCCGGCATCGACGTGAAACAGCAAGGTCGCCGTGCGGCGGTCCCGCGGACCGGTGGGGTCGTCGGGAATGAGCACACTTGTCACGTAGGGACGGGGATAGCCATGGCTGGCAAGGGTGTGCCACAGGCCATCTTCGGCGTCAGCTCGGTTGGACCCGGTGTAGTGTGGACGGGGTGTGGGCAGCTGGGCGTCGAGCTGTTGGCGCAGTGTGCTCGGCAGGGGCTCGGCACCCTGCATCGCCACCCGGGACACCGACCACCGCCGCCCGGGGACCACCACAAAGACGGCTCGCCATGCGCTGCCGGGTTGTTTGCGCTCGGCGTGCTCCCCCCACCACGTGGGGTCAGGTTCGATGGTCAGGGCCACCGCCGCCTCGATCCAGCCTTGCTCCACGAACCAGTCCCGGATGCGCAGTCGGTCCGCTTCCAAGACCTCCCGGTCCAGCGACGGCAGCGGGTAGAACCGCCGGGCGAAGGGCGCTTGCTCCCACCACGCGGGGAAGCCGTGCTCCATCTCCAGCCGGGCGGCCCAGGACGTCTCCAGCGCTGCCGAGCGCCCCCGCTCTGCCGTTGTGGTGGGGGGCAGTCCCGTGTCCCGAGGGTACAGCCTTGCCCAGTCGGCCTGTTGTCCTTGGACGCGGGCGTCGGTCAACCACGGCGCAGACGGCGGCGCCTTCTTGCCTGCACACCCCGACCAGACAAGCATGAGAATGCCGGCCAGCAGGGTATTTGAGCGGAGTTGCCTCACCTCTGCCGGCGGTAGGTCAGCACCACCCGGGCCGCTGCGGTGAGCCCGGGCTCGGAGATGACCTCGACGAGCTGGAGGGTCTCACCGGTCGTCGACGGCCGCAACATCACCTTGTGGCGGCCACCATGTTCCTTGGACACCAGCCCGATGCCGTCCCCCCGGCGGGTGGCCTCGAGGTGGGCCGCCGCGGCCTCGCCATGGAACGGGGCGCTGTAGTGACGGGGGCCCTCGGGGCCGTCCAAGCGGATGGTCAAGACGTCGCCAGCGATGGACACCTCGGCGACTGGCGCGATGGCGGTGCGGTGGCTGAGGTCCTCCCTCAGTGGCGTCGCCGTCTTGGGTGGCAGCCCGGCCACGGCCTTGTCGAGGGACGCGTTTCGGGCGACCCGCTCGCTCTTCTCGGTCGACCAAGCCCAGCGCCCGGTCAAGGTCTCGCTCAGGTCGGCCAGGCTTGCGTGGCTGTCGTCCGCGGATGCCACGGGGTTGGCCAAGACCCGCACGGGGAGGGCCATGGCGATGGCGAGCACCAGCATCGGAGCGGTGCGGCCTGGGATCAGCTGACCCAGGGTCTTGGCGCAGTCCATGGAACCTCCAGCGGGCGGGAATCTTGCACGGTTGGGGGCGCTTGTCACCGGCAGGGGTGGATCCGCGCGGTGGGGCGTGCGGACCACCGGGTTGCCGAACACCGGGGCCCCCGTCGCGAGGCCCGCGGCGCAAGGCCCAGGGCGCAAGGATACAGCCGGCGAATGTCGGGCTCCCTTCCCACCACTGATGTGTGCGCGCCGGACGGCCGGTGTGGATGGGCGACGCCATGAAGCGACTGCCCATCGTGGATGTGCTCCGCGGACTGGCCGTCGTGGCGATGGTGGTCTACCACTTCGCATGGTTTGCCAACGAGGGGGGACTGGTCGACCTTCCCGTGCGCCGCAGCATCGGTTGGCACGTCTTTCAGCGCAGCATCGCGTCGACCTTCTTTGTGTTGGTCGGCGTGAGCCTCCACCTGTCGTGTGGCCGAGGCGTGCGCTGGCGTCCCTTCGCGCGCCGGCTGGCCCGGGTGCTGGGGGGGGCTGCGGTGGTGACCGGGGTCAGCCTGATGTTGGATCCCCGCCGGGCGGTGGTCTTTGGCATCCTGCACTCCATAGCGGCGTGCTCAGTGCTGGTGCTGCCCGTGCTCGGCTTGCCCTCCGTCGCCGTGGTCGGGCTCGGGTTGGCGTGGGTTGCCCTTGCCCAGGTGGGTGGGCTGGCCACCTTTGACACCCCGTGGCTCCACTGGACGGGACTGTCGCCTCAGGTGCCGCCCACCTTCGATCTGCAGCCCCTCTTCCCCTGGATGGGTGTGGTGATGCTGGGGGTGGTGGTGGCGCGTTGGCTGGAGACCCAAGCGTGGGCTGCCGCGCCCGTCACGGCGCCAGTGCCCCGTGTGTTGGCGATGGTGGGGCGCCACAGCCTGTTGTTCTACATGGGCCATGTGCCCGTGTTGGTGGGGATTGTGGCGTTGCTCCTGACCCTGCGATGAGGGTGCCCCGCACGCTCGCCATCACGCCCCCCCGGCCGGGGCCTTGGATCGCCGAGCTGGAGATCCTGGCCAAAGCCGGCGTCGATGGCGTGCTGGTGAGGATTCTGGAGGATCGGCACCGCCTCCAAGATGTCATCGCAGCCACCGTGGGCTTTCCGGTGCGGATGCTGCGCTGGGTGGACGACGGCGATGGGCAGCGGGCGGCAGACCATGGTCTCGGGCTGCACCTCCCCGACCGCGACTGGCCACCGCTCGACCGTGCTTCGGGTGGTCTGCGCTCGGCCAGCTGCCACGACCGCCAGCGGGTGCAGGATGCTGCGGCGGCCGGCTTCGACTTTGTGACGCTGGCCCCCATCTTTGCGCCGGGATCCAAGCCAGGGGACCGGCGGCCGACCTTGGGTCTGGCGGGCCTGAGTGCGGCGGTCGGGCCCTTGCCGGTGGTGGCCCTCGGGGGGCTGAGTGTGCAGGCGGCGTCGGGCATGCGGGATGCTGGTGCCGCCGGGGTGGCGAGCATCACAGCGTTCTTTGGGCCAGACGGGGTGCGGGCCCACAACGCTGCGGCCATCGTCGCCGTGATGCAGGGAGGGCGCTGAGCTCAGGGCTCAGGGCTGCCGCAGACATCGTCCTCGTCGACGCGCCCATCGCAGTTGTCGTCCACGCCATTGCAGCGCTCCGGCTCGTCGGGCCCCCGCCGTGCACTCAGGTCATCACAGTCCCCGCCGAGTCCCACATGCCGAGGGGGCGCCTCACATGCCCAGACGGTGGCCTGGGGGGTGCCAAAGCCGTCGGCGTCCGTGTCGGCATACCAGAGGGTCGCGTCCTCGGCGTCTTCGTCGATGAGTCCGTCGCAGTCCTCGTCCTCGCCGTTGCACAGCTCGGGCGCACCCGGGTAGACGGACGGGTTCTGGTCGTCGCAGTCGACATACACCGGGTAGCCGTCCAGATCCGCATCCACGTCGGCGAGGGCGCCGGTGTCCTGCTCGGTGGTGTGCTCGGGCAGCCTGCAGCTGGCGAAGGCCACAATGCTGATGAGCGCGATCTTCCATCGAAGTACGCGCAGGCTGGGGGACCGGGCGGGGGGGCTGGGCATTGGGGTGTGGTTCCGGGGCGAGTACCATCCATCGGCTGCGGATCCCGAACGTGGAGGGCAACCCGTGCGAAGTGGCCGCCGGGTGCACGGGCGGCGTGGCCCACAGCGATGGCGAAAAGAACCTGAACGAGCACCTGGAGGGTGCCATGTGCAGCATTGTCCCGGTGCAATAGGAATGTCGTGTGCCTCTGCGGGGGCGTGGGCGCGGTCGGCCGATGCGGGCGTCGGAGTTGACGTGTTTGCGCATGTGTACAGTATTCTCAAGGTCTCTGGCCGGGGAGCCTGCAATGACCGAGACCTGTGATGCCCGCTTGCAGCTCCCTGTGCCGTCCACGATCAACCTGGTCGCCACCTTGGGCGCCTTGCGCAAGGCAGGACGAGACCCGAGCACCGCACTCCGGCCCGATGGGTTCTGGTTGGCGGCGCGCCTTCCCCCCGGGCCAGCCACGTTGCGCCTGTTTCGCAGCGACCCCGACACGGTCCAGGCCGAAGCGTGGGGGCCTGGGGCGGCGGAGCTGCTGCTGCGGGTGCCGGGGCTGGTGGGCCTGCTCGACGATGTGCGGGACTTCCAGCCCACGCTGCCGCTGTTGCGCCGGTTGCATGCCCAGGCCGCTGGTTTTCGGTTCGCCCGCACGGGGCTCATGCTGCGGGCGGCGGTGGCGACCATCCTCGGCCAGAAGGTCACGACGGTCGAGGCGAGCCGGGCTTGGGGCCTCCTGCTGACCCAAGTGGGCGAGGCGGCGCCCGGTCCCCTGCCGCTGCGCTTGATGCCGGAGCGACGGTTGCTGGTGCGGCTTCCCGGCCATGTGTGGACGCGCTTTGGTGTGCACCGCGCCCAGGCCGCGACCATCTCTCGTGTGGCGGCTTTGGGTCCGACCCTCGATGCGATGCTGGATCTGACCCCGGCGGGCATGGTGGAGCGGCTGCAGACGGTGCGGGGCATCGGCCCGTGGACCGCCAATGCCGTCGCTCGGGACGCGGCGGGCTGGGCGGATGCGGTGCCCGAGGGCGACTACCATGTCAAGAACACCATCGCGTGGGCTCTTGCGGGCAAGGCCCGGGGCAGCGATGTGGACATGTTGGCGTTGCTTGAGCCCCACCGTCCCCATCGTGGTCGGGTGGTTCGGCTGATCGAGTCGGCCGGCATTCATGCGCCTCGGTTCGGCCCCAAGTCCGATGTGCGTCCGCTGCCCGGAAGCGACTGGACGACACGGTGAGGGTGGGGACGCGGTGGTGGGCGCTGGCGCGGCCGCGGATGTTGCCGCTGCTGTGGGTGACCTTGGGCGTGGGCTTCATGCTGGGCCACTGGGAGGCCGGGATCGACTTGCGGGGGCTGCGCGCGCTGGGGTGGGCGCTCCTGGCGTGGACGGCCCTGCACTTCGGCACGATGTGGCTGAACGCAGCACGGGACCAGGACGAAGGACCGGTGGCCTTTGGACAGGCTGTTCCAGTGCCGGACAATGCTGCATTGGTCGGCATTCTGGCCCTTGTGTTGTGTGGGATGCTGGCCCTTCCCGGGGGGCCCGTCTTGGCGGGCTGTGCAGCGGCCGCGGCCCTGCTCAGCCTCGCGTATAGCCATCCCAAGATTGCCCTGAAGGCCCACCCAGTGGGTGGACCGGTGATCAACATGCTCGGCTATGGGTTGCTGACCCCGCTGGCGGGCATGGCGGCCGGTGGTGCGGGTGTGTCGCCCCGCACGGTGCTGGTGCTGATGGTGATGGCGCTGGGCATGGGCGGCTTGAGCTTCGCTGCCCAAGCGTTCCAAGCGGACGAAGACCGGGGCCGGGGGGACCGCACGCTGGTGGCCACCCACGGTCCTGCCGCGACACTGTCGGCCGCGCGGTGGCTGCTCAACGGAGCGGCAGTCCTGGCCTTGGCGGGCGCACTGGCCGGCTGGTTTCCGCTCGCTTGCCTCGTGGGTGTGCCCCTGTTCATCGGCATTGACCGCTACATGCGGCAGTGGGCGGCGGCGGCGGGCGGGGGCACGCCTGCCCATGCCCGGCGGCTCGTGCGGCGCTTGCTGGTGTTGATCGGCGTGTTGGTGGTGGCGGCAGTGGTCGAGCATGGATGGGGGCTGTTCCACGATCAGCCGCCCGCGGGCCAGAACACCCGTGTGGTGCCAGAGCCATGGTTTGTGTTGCCGACCAAGCTGGGCGCTTGGGCTGGGGATCCAACCTAACGGGCGTAGGCTTCGTCGTACTTCCCGCGGGATGTGGCGCCGCACCGGGGGCAGCTGCTCCCTCCGCATGAGTTGTTGTACTTGGACTTGCACTTGTTGTAGGTATGGACCGGGAAGTATGCAGCCACTGGCTAGCGTCTTTTTCAACGTGCGTGCGCAGCCGATGCAATCAGGGAGCGAAGCCTTGGGTTCTCCAGCCCGTGGGTCACCTTATCCATACACGCGTGCGCGAGTCGCTTCAAGGGACCCTGGGCGCGGAGAGCCGCTCGACCACGGCACAGACGTCGGTGGGACGCGCAATGTCGCCGTCCCGCTTGGCGGCCCTTGCGTTGAGGTCCTTGGCCCAGGCCGCGGGGTCCGTTCCCAAGCTGGGGCGGCCCATGAGTGTGGTCTGGAGCCGGTCCCAAGCCGCAAAGCGGGCGGTGGGCACGTGGGTCCAGGTGGCGTCGGGCAGCAGCGGTCCCATGCGGGGGCCGGTCGTCGGCGCCGGCGCCACGATGGCGTCAAAGAGGTCCGACAGCCGCGGCGACAGCCCGTGTCCGTCGGCGACACACGAGCCCGGCAGTGAGGACCAGGGCGGGGTGTTCAACATCGCGAAGATGTCGTGCTCTGCGTCACTCTGGAGCCAAGCGGGCAGGCCGAGGCACGTGCCCGGGGCACCGGCGGGACCGGCGGGATCGGGGCCTTCCGCGCCGCTGATCAAGACCTGGAGCACGTCGTCTTTGAGGGCAGCCTCGAGCAGTGCGGCGAGGCTGGGATCAGCGTGGGGCCGGCGCTGGGCTCCGTGCCACAGCCCGGCGCTGATGAGCATTCCGCGACCCGGCGTGCGTCGGTCGACCAGTGCTGCGGCCATGTGGGCATCGCGGGTGGAGAAGCACTCGATAGCGAGGTCGAGCTGGGCGTCCGTGGGGTCGGCGGGGATGCCGCAGTCTGGTGCCAAGCCGATGACGGGCACCCCAGCGCCCAAGGCCGTGCGGACCGGACCGGCGAGTGCCCCGTGCTGGAAGGGCTCGGGGAAGGTGCGGCGGGCGATCAACCGGGCCCAGCCGGCCTCGGTCCACGAGGTCTGCAGTGCGCCCAGCTCGGCGTCGGCATGCTCCGGCACCAGCTCCATCGCGAGATCGAAGGGCACACCAGCGCTGGCGGCGTGGGCAATGAGCCGCGTGAGCACCCCCAGCTCGTGGGCATCCCCGTGGTGCTCCCCCAAGATCACCACGCGGCCTTGGCGCAGGTGCTCCGTGAGTGCAGGGATGGCCGGTTGGCTCGACTGGCGCCAGGCCGCGACACAGTCCACCGCTGGCGGGGGCGGCGCGGGGGTACAGCTCGTCGAGAATGCCCCGATGATGGCGATCGAGAGGAACTGGCGCAAAGGACTCGGGGGGGCGGCGGCGGCGGAGGGGCGGTGTTGACATCACTGCGCTGTCTCCACCTCGGTGGGATCGACTATCGTGTCCGGGACGAAACTCATGCTGGAGGGCCCATGGCCCCGACTCTGATCTGGCCGACAGGCGTGGCGCTGTTGGCGGTGGCCCTCTCCGGATGCGGCCTTGGCATCACGTCCTTGGAGAAAGGGGACGTGGACTCGGCGTCCGCAAGCGGCGCAGGCGATGGTGGCGATGGCGGCGATGGTGGGGCCGACGGCGCGGTGGACTCCGGTCTGACCGGCGGGGACGGTGCGGACGGAGGCTCGGGCAGCGGCACCGACGGGGGCTCGGGCAGCGGCACCGACGGGGGCTCGGGCAGCGGCACCGACGGGGGCGACGGCGGCTCGGGCGACAGTGGGTCCGGCGATGGTGGCTCCGGTGATGGCAGCACGGGCGATGGCGGCGACGGCGGCTCCGGGTCCGGCGGCGCCACCGATGCAGACGGCGACGGCTACACCAGCGACACAGACTGTGACGATGGCAACGCGGCCATCCATCCCGGTGCGGGCGAGTACTGTGATGGTTTCGACAACGACTGCGACGGCCAGATCGACGCCGATGACTCGGGCTTGATCGACGGCTTCTCCGCGTACCGAGACAGCGACGGCGACGGGTGGGGCGATGCGTCCGTGGCGACGACCGTGTGCGCCGAAGGCAGCGGCTATGTGCGCAGCTCTGGCGACTGCAACGATGGCGCCGCCGCGGTGAGCCCCTCGGCTTCCGAAGTGTGTGACGACGGCGTGGACAACGACTGTGACGGGGGCATCGACGACGGCGCCACCTGTGACGTCAACTACGTCGGCTATCTGGTCTGGTGGTACGGGTATGCGGGGTACTACTCTGGCGACTACAACTGCCAGGCGGTCTGGGACACCTCGGGAGAGCGCTCTGCAACGGCCTGTCCCGGGTGTGACTTTGTGCTGGACATCGACGCTGTGGTCAACACCACCTACTCGTGGGACGACGGAAGCTGCACCTACGGGGACTTCTCGGCCACATGGGCCTGGGACAGCGACTACTCGGGCAGTGTGGGGTACGTGCTGACCAATAGCTACGGTACGTGGTACCCCATCACGAGCAACGCCTCCTACTCCGCTTCCAGCGGTGTCTGGATGTTCGGGAATGGGCTGCTGGACTACTCGTACAGCTACTACTGGTACACCTACTACTACTCGAACTACGAGTATGGGTACGGGTACATCTACTGAGTCGCGCCAGCCGCTGCTGAGCGGCTCGGGCTGCCGCTGAACAATTGACGAAGGGCCGCTGTTGAGGCGACCCTTGTCAGTGGAGGGGCCCCCGCTTGGGCGCCCCTCGATGTGCGTCAAGTCATGAAGACTCAGTCACAGTGGTCGTTTTCGTAGCCGGGCGTGCCGGACTCGAGCATGCCGGCCAGCTTGGACGTCATGCTGCACCAGTTGGCGCCGTCGTCGTTGGCCCCGAACTCCAAGAAGTCGGGGTCGACGCCGGTGGCGTAGGTGGGCGTGAACCAGCTGCCGTCGTAGTGCAGCCAGTCGATCTCAACACCATCGGGGCGGCTGAGGACCAGCTCGTCGGGCCCGTTGGCCAGCGCGAGGCCTTCGCCTTCCCAGTCCCGCAGGAACCAGCCATCGCAGGGGATGCCGCCGTTGCGGGAGGGACTCATGTCGGCGCAGAGCACCGTGTAGGACTTGGGCGGGATGATGACCCCGTCCATGATCCACTCGTCGATGTCGTCATCCCGGAAGCTGTAGCCCGTGATGTCGATGGGGTAGTCGGAGGTGTTGTAGAGCTCCACCCACTCGCCCAGGTGGTCTTCGACCGCCTCGGGGTTGACCATCATCTCGGTGAAGACGAGGTCGCCCTCTTCGGCATCCACCGGGTCGGTGATGACCACATCTTCGGGCACGCCCACGCTGATCTGGATGGTGTCGGAGCCCTGTTCCAGGTCGGCGTCCGTGGCCACGAGGGTGATGGTGTGTTCACCTTCGGAGAGCGCACCCGTGATGAGGACCGAGGCCCCATCGGCGCTGATCGCGCCCGGCAAGGCGCCGTCCATGTTGGAGAACCACTCGAAGCTGAGCGCGTCGGCGGGGGTGGTCTCGTCGCGCCCTTCACCTTGGAACGTGATGCTCTCGCCCACGTCGAAGGTCGACTCGTCGGACGGCCAGGTGATCTCAACCACCGGCGCCCCGAGGGGGCCCGCGACTTCCCAGACCGTCGATGCCGAAGCCGAGTCACCATTGGTGTCGAAGGCGACCAGCGAGATCTCGTATGCGCCAAGCTCGAAGCCATCGATCGGGAGATCGGCGGCGACCGCGCCCTCTTCGAGGTCGTCGACGTCAAGCTGGGAGCCGTCGGGGAGGATCCAGTAAACATCGAGGTTCTCGACGGGATCATACTCGTCGGCGACCGTGCCCCGCATCGGGACTGGCGCACTGCCCAGACGGAAGACTTCGCCGAGCCCAGGGCTCGTCACGACGACCGTGGGCGCGTCATTCTGGCGCTTCAAGCTGGAGTCGCTCGCGCAGCCGATGGTAAAGAGGGCGATGGCGACGGTCGACACGCGCTGTGATGGCGAGGTGGGCTTCCGAGTCATGGTCGTTCTCCCTGCGGATGTGTGCGAGATATCCGGAGTTCTGGCCACCTGCGGGAATGCTCCTGCTTTGGCCCCTCCTTTTCACAACCCGTCACAGCACCTCACGCGGCCCGGCTTGCGGTATGCTCCGGGCGCTGCGACCGCCGGGGAGTACTGTGGGCAGTTCGGACACTCCAGAGTTTGACGAGCTGCTCGGCAAACACGGCTCTCGTCGCCGACGCAAGGATGCTTCAGCGCCTGCGCCGGCTGCGAGCGAGATGGACGCGTTGGCGGGCGACACCGCCGAGCGCTCCAGCCGCATGGGTGCGTCTCCGCTGCCCACGGCAAGTCCTCGACTGAAGCGGGATGCGCCGATCGCACCGCCGCCGAAGGCTTCGCCCGCTGCCCCCGTGTCCACTGTTCCCCCATCTGCTCCGCCTGCAGCGCCGAAGTCGACCCAGTCCGCTGCGGCGGCCGCTGACAATGGCGTGTCTGTCGGCAAAGACGAGGCGAAGGTGTCTGCCGCTGCGGGTGACGCCGCGTCCGCTGCACCGGTCCCGAGTGCGCCTGTCTCGACCGCGCCCAACTCGACCGCGCCCGACTTGACGGCGCCTGGTGAACCGGCTCTGGGTGTGGCGCCGTCTGTGGCCAAAGGGTCGGACTCGCCGGACGGAGCGCCGCCCGCCAAGCCCCAGACGGAGCCAGCGCCGACCGTGGTCCCTCCTCCTGCGCCCCGCCTACCGGTGGCGCCAGCGGCGGAAGTGGTGCATGCGCCCCTTGATCCCACGCAACCAGGTCTCGAAGATCTGTTTGCGGGTCGCGGCCCGCGGGTGGGCAAGAGTGACCCTCCACCGGCCGTCGAGGACGACGAAGACCCCTTTGCCGCTGCTGGGTCGAGAGCGGCGCCAGCTGCGGACGTGGTGCATGAGCCCCACGATCCCACCCAACCGGGGCTCGACGACATCTTTGCCGCTCAGGGCACGCGGGCGGGCAAGGGCAAGGGCAAGCCGTCGGACGATGACGACGACGATGTGCCCGGTGGGTCCACGGTGGAGGGCGCGGGCAATCCCGGTTCGGACTCTGCCAACCGAATCGCCCAAGTCCCCCGGCCGGATGCCTCGTCCGAGGCGCCTTGGAGTCCCCTGCTCGAGCGGGACGCGCGCATGGCCTTCGGTGGCGGCGGTGGTGTCGCAGCGCCCGGTGGTGGCGCCTTTGCGGCGGCCATCGACGCGGCCTTGCGGATGGCCTTGAGTGGGGAAGAGCAAGCGCCCGAGGGTGGCTCGGTGATCGAGGCTGCGGGCAACCCGGTCCGGGAAGGCCGGATGCCCGTCGGGGACCGCGCGCAGCCCGCGTCCGCTGGGCCGTCAAAGCTGGAGTCATTGGACCAAGCCTCCGGTGAGCGGTTTCCGGTCACGCTGGACTGCGCGGGTGCGCCAGACTCGCCCGGTGGGGCGCTGCCGCTCAGCCAAGATCGGGACGAGCGCATCTCTTTCGGTACTTCGGCGGCCGCTGCGGCGGGTCCGTCCCCCGTGGGCTTCTACGGGGATCCCTCCCGGGACCGCAGCGATCGCTTCGTCGCCGGAACCGATGTGGACGAGGGGCCGGCTGCCGGCGGCGCTCTGGCCGTCTCCTCCCGGCGGGAAGATCGTGTGCGGTCGGGTCCCCAGGGCTCGGCCGACGCACCTGTTGGCGCGGATCTCGCGTTGTCTCGGGACCGAGCGGATCGCATGGGTGGTCAGCCTCCCGAGCCAGACGGTGAGCCAGGTGGCTCGCTTGTGCTCTCCAAAGACCGCACAGACCGGGTGCGCTGGCGTCCGGTGCAGCGGGGCACGGAAGAAGTGGGTGGGCCGCTGCCGCTCGCAACTGATCGTGGCGAGCGCATGGGTCGGGCCGCCCAAGAAGGGGACGGCGCCCCCGGCGGTGACCTCGCGGTGTCCCAGGATCGGGGCGACCGCATCGGGCGGGCCCCGGGACCCGGCGATGGGCCTGTGGGTGCAGCACTGGCGGTGTCACTGGACCGTGGCGACCGGATGGGTCGTGCGCCCGAGGACGCTGAGGGGCCGGTGGGCGGGGATCTGTCGCTGTCGAAGGACCGCGGCGACCGGATGGGCCGTGCGCCCGAGGACGCTGAGGGGCCGGTGGGCGGGGATCTGTCGCTGTCGAAGGACCGAGGCGACCGAATGGGCCGTGCGCCCGGGGACGCTGAGGGACCGGTGGGCGGGGATCTGTCGCTGTCGAAGGACCGTGGCGACCGGATGGGCCGTGCGGTGGATGGCGAAGATGCCGCGGCTGGCGGTGCTCTCGCGCTGTCGAAGGACCGTGGCGACCGGATGGGCCGTGCGGTGGATGGCGAAGATGCCGCGGCTGGCGGTGCTCTCGCGCTGTCGAAGGACCGTGGCGACCGGATGGGCCGTGCGGTGGATGGCGAAGATGCCGCGGCGGGTGGTGCTCTCGCGCTGTCCAAGGACCGTGGTGACCGGTTGGGTCGTCCGTCTACCGTTGAAGAGGGTGCGGGTGGTGGGGATGTTGCCCTGTCCCGGGACCGTGGCGACCGGATGGGCCGCCAGCGTGAGGCGGCAGAAGGGACGGTTGGTGCAGATCTTGTGCTGTCCCGTGACCGCTCCGAGCGGATGACCGGCATCGACGTGGACGGTCCTGCGGCCGGTGAGCTTGCGCTGTCCCGAGACCGTGCGGACCGAATGCGGCGGGGTCCCCTGGACGAAGACCTGCCGGGGCCGGTGGCGCTGGTGTTGTCCCGTGACCGTGGCGACCGCATGGGCTGGCGTCCGGTGGGTGATCCCAATGCGGCGCCCAGCGAGCTGGTGCTGTCCCGTGACCGCGGCGACCGCGTGGGCCGAGCCTCCGAAGGGGACTCGCTGCCCGCCGGCGGCGACCTGTCCTTGTCCCGAGACCGCAGCGACCGCCTGCTGCGCCAGCCGCGAGAGCTGGATGTGGGCGACCTCGCCGACGTCTTTGCCCCCTCTCGCGAGCGTGAAGATCGGCTGGGCTACGCACCGGCTGCGGGCGCTGTGCCTGCGGGCAGCGGGCTCCAGCTCAGCCGCGACCGCACCCGGCGCATGTCGCCGGTGCCGGCCCATGTGGACGTCGACTCCGCCATTCCAGATCTGAACACGGCGGCGTTCGCCGAGGCCGGTCGGTACGACCTGCGCAACCGCGGGGGGAGCACCGACCGGGGACTCGTGCCCACGGGCCTCGAAGACCTGATGCCCCACCGGGGAATGCGCGGCGCCGACCGCATGCGCTTGGTGGACGATGAGCTCGAAGACGACGAGCTGCTTGAGCTCGATGGCCGGACGCCGGTCGCTCCCCGTCGGGTGGAGATCCTGGGCCGCGCCCGGCCGGACGAGCGGCAAGACGAAGAGGGCTACGAGCGCGAGCTCGTCCGCGAGAAGACCCACCGTCGCCTCGAATTCGTCTTTCAGCGCTACGAGATGCTGATCGTGCGGCGTGGCATCTACAAGCTCAAGGGTGTGCTCGGCAGCTCGGATTACGTCACCCGAGATCCGGTCTTCATCTCGGGCAAGGTGCCCCTCGGAAATGGCATGCTGGCGCAGGTTGTCGCGGCACGCTTCGGCGACCACGCCACGCTGGTTGACCTGTCCAACCAGATCGGCCGTCAGAACTTTGAAGTCGAAGCCGAGCGCCTGGAGCAAGCCATCGACGGCGCGGCGCCCTTGGGTCGTGCGGTGCTCGACATCATGCATGCCGAAGTGCTCGCCGAGAAGACCCGCCAAGTCGACGGCAAGGGCATTGCCACACTGCGGCCGACTCCCAAGCGGCGCCAGCGGGGTGAGCTCAAGGCCGTGTCGACCAAGGCCCATGTGCTGCTGGTCCACACCGATGAGGGCGATGAGCTCTCTCCGCTGCTAAACCCGCCGGGGCGCACCAAGGCCAACGGCACCTTCTGCTGGGACCTGTTCTTGGAGCGCATCGGCTGGAACCGTGCGGGCATCTGGGCTGGGGTCCGCCGGCGCTTCACGGCGTGCTTGGTGACCCATCCCCAGCAAGCGGCCTACGCCTTGTTCTTGTCCTACGCGATCGAGAACGCGCGGGTGACCGATCGGGGTGAGCTGGCCAACCGGTGTCGGGCCCTGCACGAGTGGCTGTTGGCTCGCCGCGCTGAGTTCGACGATGCCGAGAATGGCCTGCAGTACGCCATCATTCACTCGCTCACGATGTGGGAGCGCATGACGTGGGTGGACGAGTCCGGCGGGCTGAGCGAAGAGCCGCCGATGCGGCCGCTGCCCAAGACCTTCGAGCCGACTTGGGAGCTCCAGAGCGACCGTGAGGTCGAACAGACCGTGTTGTGGGGCAGCCTCGTGGCGAGCTGCCGCGCGCTGGGCATTCGGCCGTGGGAGTACCTGTACGATCTGTTCCAGGCATCGGCCGCCGACCGCGCGGACGACTTGTCCCAGTGGACCCCCGCCGCATGGGCGCTCACGACCCGCACTTGAGCGGTCTGTGGGGTCCTGCTGACCTTGCCACCCGGGCGGCGGTCCTCCCCGGTGGGGGCCGGTGGACCCGTGGGCGTGGTGCAGCGTGTGGGCTGATCTGGCCTTGAGTTGGGTGGCCGGCATGGCATGGGGCCGGATCGCAACGCATCTTACAAGTCATCTGTAAGATTGGGCACTCTTACAGTTGCCCTGTAAGGGACGTGTATGGAAATGTCTTCGGGTGCAACGGGCTCGAAGAACCGGATGTGCACGGCCGTTGTCGCCCCGAGCCGCACGGTGTGGCCGCCCGTTACCCCGGCGTTGAGTTGGTCTCAGCGTTCCATAAGTTGTGAGGTTCATCTTGGCTTGGACTCGACTCTCCGTTGTTGCTGCTTTGTGTTTGTTCGCATCTCCCGTGCTGCTGGCCGGCGACGCGATGGCCGGCCCCGCGGTGTCTCGTGGCACCCCAAGCTCCGGACCCGCAGCCGATGCACCGAAGGCGAAGAAGCCCAAGAAGGGAAAGAAGCCGAAGGCTGGCCCAGGAAAGAAGCCCAGCAATGCGGCCAAGCCTGCCCCCCCGGGAACCAAGAGCGAGCAGGACGATGACGCCCGCAGTGGTGCCTTGGTGGCTCCGGCCGCCAAGCCCTCCAGCGGTGGCAAGAAGCCGTCGAGAGGTGGCAAGAAGCCGACGTCCCACAAGCCGTCGTCCTCGGGCAGCTCCACGATGGTGGCCCCTCCGCCCAAGAGCAGCAGCTCCAGCGGTGGCAAGCTGACCAGCTCAGGATCCTCGTCGCCAAAGCCCACAGCCCCCAAGTCCGCTTCGCCGGAGTCATCCTCCTCGTCCGCACCTCCGCCTCCGGGCAAGGGCCGCAAGACCCACAAGAAGTCCGGGGGGAAGAAGCGCAAAGGCGGCGGGCACACCCACACCAAGGCCCGCACGCGGATCCGCGGTCCGGGGTCCCTTCGCCTGGGGCTCGCAGGCAATGTCATCGGCCAGGAAGAGGTCGGCACCACCCCCTTCGGTGGCCTCGACTTCGACTTGTTCGTGCGGGGCAAGAGCAAGCACATCGGCGGCTTTGTGGGCGGCGGCGGGTATGTCTCGGGCGGTGACTCGGCGGGGCTGTTCGCGTTCGGTGCGCGGGGTCTGCTCTTCCCCAGGAAGCAGTTCACGCCCACGGCCGACCTCGGCATTGGCTTCCAATGGATCAACGGTGACAAGCCGGGCGCCTTGGATGAGTCCGGGCCGGTGACGGGCACCTACGGCGGTCCCATGGCACGCGTCGGCTTCGACTACAGCGTGACTCCCGGGTTGTCGATCCATGGCAGCTTGGGCGGGCTCCTCACGGTGGCCAACATGAGCGCCAGTGCGGACTCGCCGAACAGCGTGGGCAGCTTCCACATCGGCCTGGGCAGCACTGTCTGGTTCTGAGCTTCCCCCAAAGAGAACACCGCCCACCTGGGGCTTTCCCGGGTGGGCGGTTCGTTCGTCTTGAAGGCCCCGAGAGACCCACGGGCTCACATCGAGATGGAGCCCTTGCGGAAGTCGGTCTTGCCGATCATGGCGTTGACCACCACCGGCTTGCCGGCCCGGGACAGCTCCACCGCCTTTGCGAGCGTGGCGTCGATGTCTTCGGGCTTCTCGATGCGAAGACCCACACCGCCGCAGCCCTCGGCCACCTTGTCGTAGGCCATGTGGGTGAGGCGGCAGGCCACGTCGTCTTCGAGGATGACCACTTGGTCCCGCTCGATCTGGGTCCACCCAGCGTCATTGCCGATGACCGCGATGACCGGCACGTTGTGGCGGGCAAACGTGTCGTACTCCATGATGCTGAACCCAGCAGCACCGTCGCCCCAGATCAACCACACGTCGGCGTCGGGGCGCACCAGCTTGGCCCCCAGCGCGAAGCCTGCGCCCACGCCCAAGGTGCCGAACACGCCGGGATCGAGCCAGGACAGGGCCTTGCGGGGGCTCATGGTGTAGGCCGCGGTGGCCACAAAGTCGCCGCCATCGCCCACCAGGATGCTGTTGTCCGACAGGTGGCGGTCCATCCCGCGGGTGACTTGCAGGGGGTTGCACAGCTCGGTGTCCTGCTCGGCCATCTTGCTGATCTCCAGCTCCCGGGCCGCGTCCGCCTCGTCGAGCTTGGGCCCCCACTCCGGTGACGGCTTCACCGTGCCCAGCGACGCGGCCACTTCGACCAAGAAGGTGTGGGGATCGGCCAACACCCCATGGTCCGGGCGGCGGTTCTTGTTCAGATCTTCGCGGGAGAGGTTCACACCGATGACCTTGGCCCGGCTGACGTGGGACCCGTAGTCCAAGCGAAAGTCGGCCGGCACGCCCGCGAGAATGCAGACGTCACAGCCCTTCAGAGCGTTGCGCCGCTTGTGCCGCTTCTGGAGCGGGTGGTCCTTGCCCAGCAGTCCGCGGGCCATGCCCGACAGGTAGACCGGAATGCCCATCTTCTCGACGGCAGCGACCAGCTCGCCCACCCGGTCCGCCCGGAGCATGGACTGGCTGCCCAGGACCATGAGGGGCCGCTTGGCGTCCTTGAGCATCTTGACGGCCTTGCGCACATCGGTGCCCGCGGGCTTGCGGGGCACAGCCTTCGCCGGCACCGTGAACGCCGGGGCGGCGGACAGCGCGAAGAGCTGGGCCAAGTGGCCCTTGATGTAGGCCGCTTGCACGTGCTCGAGGGGGGTCTTGTCGGCCTTGTCGGTGGTCTTCGCGTACCACTCGCGGACCGTCTTCTCTTCGTAGAGCAGGTCCACCGCCAGCTCGACGAAGACAGGCCCAGGCACACCTTTTTGGGCCATCTCGAAGGCCTTTTCAAGGGCCGGCACCACGTCCCGCAGCCGGTCGGGGCGGGCGCACCACTTCACATGGGGCTTGATCAGCGCCATCTGGTCAATGTCTTGCAGCGAGCCCCGGCCGCGGAGCATCGTCGCCGTGGCGCCGCCGAGCAGCACCAGCGGGGACTGCGCCAGCTGGGCATTCTTGATGGCGGTGATCGTGTTGGTCACGCCCGGACCCGCCGTGACCGCCGCCACACCGGGCACACCAGTGAGCCGGGCCACCGCGTCCGCCGCAAACACGGCGTTGACCTCGTGGCGCACGTCGATCACCCGGATGCCGGCCCGCTTGGACTCGACCAAGATCGGCGAGATGTGACCGCCGACCAGCGTAAACAGGAACTCGACACCGTGGGCCCGGAGGACCTCTGCCACACGCTTTCCACCGTTCATCGAGGGCTCCTATGGGTGCGCCGGCCCGTTGCTCCAGCCGGCTCGGCCATCCGTCCTGAAGTGAAGCGCCATTCAGGACCGGGGGGCCAAGCCGGCCGTAGCGGGCCCAAGGGACGGCGACAAGGCGCGGTGCGGAGGGATAGGGGCGCGTCCCCCCTTGTCAGGCTGGAGCCCCATGCGCCGCGTCCTCACCGTTGCCGGCATCGAGAAAGCCTATGGCGACCGCTCGATCCTCCGTGGTGCCGATCTCACCGCTGATCTCGGCGAGCGCATCGGCCTCGTGGGCATCAACGGGTCCGGCAAGACCACCCTCCTTCGCATCATCGTGGGCGAGGAAGGCGCCGATCATGGCCGGGCAGAAGTCCTGGGGCCGCTGAATTGGCTGGGTCAGGACCCGGAGCTGCCCGGAGTCACGGTCGGCGATGCTCTCGACGAGGCCATCGCCTGGCACCAGACCTTGGTGAACGACTTTGAAGCGGCGTCCAGCTCAGGGCGCCACGCCGACGCCAACCGGCTGCACGATCGGCTGGACCAGGTCGGCTGGACGGTTGGCCACAAGGTCGCGGCCATGGCGGACCGGCTGGGCGTGCAGGACCGCGACGCTGCCATCGAGCGCCTCAGTGGGGGAGAGCGCCGTCGCTTGGCCTTGGCCCGTGCGCTGCTCGGTGCGCCCGACCTGCTGGTGCTCGACGAGCCCACAAACCACCTTGATGCCGACACTATTGGTAAACACGTTTCGAATTATTTGCAATATGGAGAAATCAGTAAATTTAGATTTCGAAATTACAATTGAAAAAGGAAGAGGATTTGTTCCAGCAGAAGAAAATAAAAAATCTGGTGTTGCTTTAGGAACTATTTTTACAGATTCAATTTTTACACCAATTAAGAATGTAAAATACGCTGTAGAAAATTTCCGTGAAAGAGCAAAAAACAGATTATGAAAAATTAGTTTTTGATATTACTGCAGTGGATCATTGCTCAAAAAGACGCCTTAACTGAAGCTGCAAAGATATTAATTCATCACTTTATGTTATTCTCTGATGAGCGTATTACTTTAGAAGCTGATGAGATTGCTCAAACTGAAACTTATGATGAAGAATCTTTACATATGCGTCAGTTGTTAAAAACTAAATTAGTGGATATGGATTTATCTGTACGTGCACTAAATTGTTTAAAAGCTGCAGAGGTTGATACTTTAGGTGATTTAGTATCATTTAACAAAAACGATTTAATGAAGTTCCGTAATTTCGGTAAAAAATCTTTAACTGAATTAGATGAATTTGTTCATAATAAAGGGTTTAAATTTCGGAATGGATTTAAGTAAATATGAATTAGATAAAGATTAATTTAATCAACTTCGCTTTTAAATAAGATAAGATAAGAAATGAGACACGGAAAGAAATTTAATCATTTAAGCAGAAAAGCTCCACATAGAAAAGCTATGTTGGCTAATATGGCATGTTCTCTTATTGAACATAAAAGAGTAAATACAACTGTAGCAAAAGCTAAAGCTTTGCAAAAATATATTGAACCGTTAATTACTAAGTCTAAAACTGATACTACTCACAACAGAAGAGTTGTATTTAGTGCTACTTAAAAAATAAGTACATGTGTAACTGAATTATTTAGAGAAGTTTCTACAAAAGTTGCTGATAGACAGGAGATAGTATTCGCATTATTAAAATTAGAAAACCGTCAAGGAGATAACGCTCCTATGGCATAGTTGAAACTAGTTGATTATAACACAATTTATAACCCTAACAGTAAAAAGAAAAAGAAAACAACTCGTAGAGGTAAAGTTAAAAAAGCCGAAACAGTTGCTGAAACAGTTGAAACAACTGAAGATAAAAGAACGATATTAATGTTGATACATTAAAAAATATAAAAGATAAACTGCAAAATAGTTTATCCTTTTTTGCAGTATATTACTTTATAAATATAAAAGAATAAAAAAAACATTAAATTTTACTTTATTACTTTGTATGGTTTATAGTGCAAATTTTGCACAGCAAATTACAATAAAAACTATTGAGAGTAGATTAATAACAAATGAAGGAGTTGAATTTATAGAGAAGTTAAAAGATATAAGTAATGATATGTTATACTTTCTAAATTGGAATAATTAAAAGGAACTTTATTTGCTGGACATTAAAATTTATCATTATCAAATATAAATTTTAATGTACCTCAAAATGCATCGAAGCAGAAATAAAAAGAGAAATTATTTTCCTTTAAAAATTCAGAAATAGATTCAGTTGTAATAAATAAGTTCATTATTCAAAAATAAGAAACACTTTTTATGAGAAGTATTGTATGAGAAATGATCAATTGTTGAAAAAGATGCTATTGAATTTCGAAAGTAAAAGTAAAGACTTTACAGGAAAGCAGGAATGACTAAAAGGCTTTGTTAGATTTTCAATATCTAGTAAAATCAGAAAATGTTTTTAAAAGAATTGAATTAAATAAAAGAGCTATTTTAGAATTATTTGAGAAGAGTGAATTGCTAGAAAATTTTGTAAAAAAAGAAAGGTTATCATATAAAAAAGAAGAAGATATAGTTAAAATGCTTGAATATATATTGTTACAATTCAACGTAAAATTATTTAGTAACTTTAATATCTATATTTAAATTTCAATTTATACCATGAAATACACACAAAGAAAAAAAGCAATTTTACTTTTAGCAGATGGTACCATCTTCGAAGGAAAATCAATTGGTACTGATGGAACTGCTTTTGGAGAAATTTGCTACAATACTGTATGACAGGATATTCCAAGAAGCCGTACAGACTTTCATATTTTGGACAATTAGTAACACTACTGGCTGCTCATATTGGAAATTATGGTGTTAATCAAAATGAAGTTGAGTCTGACTCTATAAAAATCTCTGGTTTAGTTTGTAAAAACTTCAGTTTTAATTTTTCAAGAGATAATGCGCAGGATTCTTTAGAAAATTATTTTAAAGATCAAAATTTGATGGCGATTTCTGATATTGACACTCGTGCAGTAGTTAGATATATTAGAGATAAAGGAGCTATGAATGCTGTAATTTCAACTGAAATACAGATATTGAAAAAGTTAAAGGGAAAATTATTAGCCATTCCAGAATGAAAGGAACTAGAAGTTGACTTAATGAGATTTCAACTTAAGAACGTATATTTTTATAGTGATAGAAAACTCAATTAAAGAATTTCTGCTTTAGATATTGGGTAAACAAAAACATTTTAAGAAACTTAGCTAAAAAGAGGTTATGCATAAAAGTTTTTCCTTTCAATGCTACTTTTACTGAAATGAATGAATTTAAACCAGATGGTTTCTTTTTATCAAATGGACCTGGAGATCCAGAGCCTTTAATTGAAGCACAAAATTTGGCTAAAGAAATAATTAAGAATAACATTCCTTTATTTAAGTTGCTTTTGAGACATCAAGTAATTGCA